>PYIZ01000034.1:0-228221 GCA_003635265.1 Candidatus Poribacteria bacterium | reverse complement strand
GCGACCACCGAGAAATATAACCGCTTTCCCCTCTTTTTCAACAAAATCGACAATCGCTGCCTGCTGTTGTGGGGTTAGCGTGCTTGAGCGGAGATCGCCGATGATGAGTATATCGTAAAATAGTAGGTCATCCAGTGTTTTCGGAAATTGGGGGATACGGGATCGCTGAGTTGTCTGTGGGTAGTACCGATCGTAACGGGCTAACAACGTTCCACGAAGTTGGTTCGGTGATTTGCTCGATAGGATAACACAGGTCGAGTCAATGTTTGGGTCGCGTTCAAGCGCGCGCTTGAGAAAAGCGTATTCCCAGCCCGGCTGTCCTTCAATGTAAAGCAGATGTAACTTTGTCTTAACCACTTTCAGTGGAATCGCTCGTGTATTGTTTTCGGCGGTTAGCTCACCTTCAAACACGGGAACGGCGACCACGTATTGGAAAATACCCTCCTCCTGAGGGGTCAGCACGAACTCGATCGTTTGCGTCGACTCGTCCGTTAGTGCAATTGGCACCGCATCCACGACCTGATTATCCATCATGAGTGAAACGCGGGCTTGGTGCCCTGAATAGCCTGTGTGATCCACAGTAACGCGAATCGGTACATTATGCTCCGTATAGGCGACAGGACTGGCTTCGATTCTGGAGACTTTAAGATCTCTTGGGGGTTCAGGATCGCCAACACCGACAGCATAGATGGGAATCTGCGTTTCAGTCACCTTCTCAACTACGGACGTTGAGGCATTGTGTGCGCCATCGGTGAGCAGGACTATCCCCGCAAGCAGTTGACCGCGCCACTCCTTAGAAGCATCTTCAATTGAGGTGGCAATATCGGTTAATCCACCCACTGGATTAAGTGAGTTCACTTCACCGGAAATCTGGTGAGGCCGTTTATCAAAACGGTATAGGTGAACATTGAAACGATCGGTTAGGGTTGGGAGAAAGTGACTGGCTGGATTAAATAAGATGTGATTCACAAGGTCTAATCGTGTTGAAGACTGTCCGCCTAGTTCTACATCTTTAAGCCACATGCTCTGAGAGGTATCCGCAAGAACCAGCAAATTTGTTGGTGGGGTGATATCTTTTCGCTCAATTAGTACCGGCTCAAGCAGACAAATCAACAATACGAGCGCTGCTAAAATCCGCAAAACGATGAGAAGCACCCGAAACCTTTGACTCATTGGACGATTCAAGCGGAGATACCCATACGCGGTAATACCAGCCATGATAGCGAGTCCAAGCACAACCGCCCACCATGGCCACAGGTAAGTAAATCGCATCAAAGTTCCTTTTTTATTTCTCGTGATTTAATGAATTATACCCCATACCGAAAACACCGTCAACTGAAATACTGGAGCGGATTACGACACAACAGGATTCCAGTCTGTCGCTACTTCCACTCACTAATCCTCCAAAATTTCGTTTTTAGGGGTTGACAAGAAAATCTATCTTCTGTAGAATGAGCGTTGCCTCACTCAGCCGACTGCATATGAACTCATTGCTTGAAGGTAGGGGCATTTGGTTCTCCTGTAGGTTGAAAACTCTTCCCGATAAATCGGGATCCTCGGAACGAGATTCGAACGACATCGGGACGGGGCGGAGACGGATCTCGGAATCTCAACACCTCACCTTTAGACTAAATAGTTGTCTTGAGCCACACGAATAAGGGGGTGGAGTCAATTCAATCATCACCCATATTAGATAGAATTTACGCGATAACGCTCAGTTTCAGAGGAGAAATGATTCCAGCGGAGATTGTCCTAAGTCCTGAAACGCATCAAAAGATTGTGGAAGAATCGAACTTCCAGCCGGGACTTGAGGCAAAAAAGGATCCGCTATCTGCGCTTAAAGGAGCTTTCTCAATTCCAATCACGATTCGAGAAGAGGACACAGACATTATCGTTGTAAAAGGATTATACCCAAACCCTTGCCCGGTTTGTGGCCGTCGCATTCCGTTTCTGAGAGAGATGATTGAGCGTATTGAATCCCGTTCCATCAAACGGATCCGTTGTCCGTTGGGACACCGCTACGAGGGAGAAATCAAAATATACTACCTGAACATCTTTCAGGAGAATCAATCGGAAGCCAAAGCAATCCAGGTATGCCCACAATGTGGAAGTGAAAATGTGCAGAACCTAAGCCAAACCGATATCTTCTGCCTCGATTGCGAATGGGATAACCTAAAATATATTCGTGACTCTTAGCGCACGTGTTAATGGGAGAGGACGACGAAGGCACAACAGCACAACAGTAGGAAAAAGATATATCCACCAATTGGGAAATAAAAAAGCCATGCTGCATATTATATGACAGCATGGCTTTTTCGTGCCCCGAAAACGAATTGTGGGGACAGGTTTCTGTGGTTACTTAGTGGTGATTTTAGTGGTGATTAATGGTGGTGGTGATGGTGCCCATGCCCATGATGGTGATGTCCATGGTCGTCTGGCTCTTCTTCCACCTCTGTGATTAACGTCTCGGTTGTCAACAGCAATCCTGCGACGCTTGCGCCATTTTGGATTGCAGATCGCACCACCTTCGTCGGATCAACGATTCCTGCTTCAAGCAAATCTCCGTACTCTCCGGTCGCGGCATTCAAGCCGTAACTTCCGGCACCGTCTTTAACTTTCGCAGCAACGACGGATCCTTCCAACCCTGCGTTTTCCGCAATGGTTCGGATAGGCGATTCCAGAACCCTACGGACAATGTTCACACCTGTTTCTTGGTCACCTTCAAGATGAAAATCTTCAAGGGCGGAACCTGCTCTTAGCAATGCGATGCCGCCGCCCGTGACGATTCCTTCTTCAACGGCTGCGCGGGTTGCAGACAGGGCATCTTCAAATCGTGCCTTTCTTTCCTTCATCTCAACTTCTGTCGCGGCACCGACATTCACAACAGCGACACCGCCAGCGAGTTTTGCGAGGCGCTCTTCTAACTTCTCCCGATCATAGTCGGAAGTTGTTTCCTCGATCTGTTGTCGAATCTGTCCAATCCGTGCTTGAACGTCCTCTGCAGCACCAGTTCCGCCAACGATCGTTGTGTTATCCTTGTCAACGATAACACGCCGTGCGCTTCCTAGCATACCGACCACTACATTTTCCAAGCGGATGCCGACATCTTCTGAAATTACTTGGCCACCGGTAAGGATGCCAATGTCTGCAAGCATCTCGTTGCGACGGTCTCCGAAACCGGGAGCTTTCACTGCAACAACCCTAAGTCCACCACGCAGTTTGTTCACAACCAATACTGCTAGAGCCTCTCCTTCAATATCTTCAGCAATAATCAGCAGTGGACGTCCAAGTTGACCGACCTTTTCTAAAACCGGAACTAGATCCGTAACTGTGCTAATTTTGCCCGTGTTAATCAGGACGAGCGGGTCCTCTAATTCAGCAACCATAGATTCGGGATCGGTCGCAAAATGGGGTGAGAGGTAGCCCCGATCAAATTGCATACCTTCAACAATATCGACCTCGGTTTCAGCGCCTTTACCATCTTCGATCGTAATTACGCCATCTTTGCCAACTTTGTCCATAGCATCGGCAACGGTCTGTCCAATGTCGCTGCGATTTGCGTTATCGTTGGCGGCAATTGATGCGACCTGTGCAATCTCATCGCTTGTGTTGACCGATTTGCTCTGTTGCTGGAGTTCTCCAACAACAACTTCGGCGGCTTTGTCAATCCCGATTTTCAGCTGCATTGGATCGGCACCGGCGGCAACATTTTTGAGTCCTTCATGAACGATTTCCTGTGCCAATAAGGTTGCTGTGGTTGTACCATCTCCCACTGCATCATTGGTCTTAGTTGCGACGGATTTCAGTAATTGAGCCCCCATATTCTCATAATGATCTGGGAGATCGATTTCTTTAGCCACCGTTACACCGTCACTGGTAATCACGGGTGCCCCAAAGGATTTCTGGAGAACAACGTTTCTCCCACGGGGACCCAACGTAACTTTCACGGCGTTCGCTAGTGCATCTGCCCCCTCCTTAAGGGCGTTCCTTGCTTCTACATCGAAGATCAGCTGTTTTGCTGGCATAGTGCTCCTCCTTAATTAGTATACTGTAATCAATTTTAAGAGATGAGTGTGTGTCATCTCATCTTGAGACTGAATCCGTACACTTTGTTGGCAAGAATCCAACCATAGAGCGGATTCTCGGTGAATCCTGCTAAAGACAGGTCGATAATATAACAATTCCAAAAGCCGGAACTTTTAGCACTCTCTCATGGTGAGTGCTAAAAGCAGGCGAAATTATATCATTACTGTATCCCAAAGTCAACCTGAATCTCGGTCAGATTCAGGTTTATCTCTTGCCTCGACTAGTAATCCGTGATAAAATGGATCCGCTAAATTGCACATCACGGTGCATCAATACTTGCCTATGCCATAGATTGGGCAGTTTTTGCTTACAAGACTTCACGAAATAACTCGAAAATCCTCCGATACTGCTTCAATAGCAACTGATATATTGCCCCGATACTCGTCAGAGTTGAGCTGTTCATTCAGTGTGGGGCAACCGAAAAAGCGCAAGGCACCGAAAAATTCATTTGCCTAATCGATGGTATAATCTTTGCACCCAAGATAACGGTGATGCACCTAAATAGTCGGTTTCATATAAATAACAAGCGGTTGATTCAAGTGGATAACGTTCCATTCTATCGTAGTGTTTCAACCGTTTCATATCATCGCAAGATCTTATAATGTGTCCCTCTACGCGCAGGCGAACATGGAAAGGAGAACGAAAATTGAATAACGTGTTTCTGAAGGACATGGCTTATCGCAAGGCAAGGGTCATCTTGACTACGATTGGCATCACGGTGCTAATCGCCCTTATTTTGATGTTGGGGGGAATCATGAATGGTATGCGCATCCAAGCCCAGCAATACCCTACATTCACAGGGGCAAATATTTGGATCTCCGCAGAAGGCTCCGGCAGCGCATTTATCGGTTTTTCGCTGCTTGTTCCAGAACACCTTGCCTACCTTGATGGTGCACAGCCCTTAAAACCCAATTCAGTGTCACCGTTGGTTTTCGCACATGCGCGACCTGTAATTCGTGGAAAACTGGGTAAAGCGGTTGTTGTGGGATACAAGGCAGACAAATTGGGCGGACCAACGCAATTTGAGTTAACCGAAGGACGCTTGGTTACTGCCAGTCAATATGAGGGCTGGGCGGAGGCGGATATTCCGCCGCGTGAAGTCGTCGTTGATGAAAAAATGAATCTCGAAATCGGGGAGCGGATTTTAATCGGGAACAAAGACCTCAAAGTGGTTGGAAAGGCGAAAAGCCTGATGTTCGTTCTCGACACGCCGCTGCTATTTATGGATCTTCGGACCGCACAGGAAGTGCTGCTTAAAAATTCACTTCACGTCAATATGATGATAGCCCAAGCAGCGGACGGATATACACCTGAAAAAGCCGCGAAGGAACTCGAAAACTTTGATGAACAACTCAAAACCATTGATGTGCGCACCCTTAAACAAACACTTCGCGATATTATTGCTACTTATGTAGATGAACCGATGAAGGCTGTTCAATTTCTGCGAGTGATGCTCTGGATTGCAGCGGGACTTATTGTCGGAATGATCACCTACGTCACAACGCTCGAAAAGACGCAAGAGATTGGTGTCCTTAAGGCAATCGGTGCATCCAATTTTTATATTTCGTCGCTGATAATCAAGCAGGTTGTCATCATGTCAGTGGTAGGCGTGATTGGTGGACTGATTTTGTCGTACATCTTTGCTGTTGCTGCGCCAATCTTCGTGTCAATTCACCCGGTCGAATCAGGTGTTGTCGCGCTGATTAGTTTTGTTGTGTGTTGTGCCGGCGGTTACCTCGCTGCGCGAAAGGCGATCGGTGTTGACCCAATGGTGGCATTTAGGGGAGAGGTCTAATCTATGAAGATGAAGCGCGAAGGGTGAATATATCTCTGATACAGATTGTCGGTTTGGATTTAGCATGAGTTGTCGCTTTTCGCTGTCCCTTCTCCGAGAGAGACGGCACGCGAATTGCTAAGGGAGGAACCTGATGGGAATCGTTGTCGAAGGAAAAGGATTAATAAAACATTTTGGTGAAGGAGATGCGAGGGTTGTGGCTGTTGACCAAGTTGATATCGCCATCGAAGAGAGCGAGTTGGTGATGTTCATGGGTGACAGTGGTTGTGGTAAGACGACGCTGATCAGCCTGCTCGGTTGTATCCTCACACCGAGCGAAGGTGATGTTTGGATTGATGGAGAACAGATCGACTACGAAAATCACGATCTGTCCCAACTTCGCAGCAAGAAAATTGGCTTTGTGTTTCAACTATTTAACCTGATTCCGTATCTAACAGCGTTAGAAAATGTGATGGTCGCCATGGATATTGCTGGCATGAAGGGCAACGAGGCGGAAGAGCACGCAGCAGAACTTCTCACTCAGGTTGGGTTGGACCAACGTTTACACCATCGCCCGGCCCAACTTTCAGGTGGCGAAAAGCAGCGTGTCTCCTTTGCACGCGCCCTTGCCAACAAGCCGAAAATCATCTTTGCAGATGAACCCACCGCAAATCTTGACAGCCGACAGAGTGCGAATCTGATGAACCTTGTTCGAGAGCTGCGCGAAGAGCACCAGACCACAATCGCAATCGTAACGCATCACGAGGGCTTAAAAAAAGATGCGGATCGGGTGATTCAGATGAAGGATGGGCAGATTGTGTCGGTGTAGTGCGGTTGTCATGACTTCAGTATGTACAGGTTAGGCAACCTGTACCCACGAGGTTCATAAAATACGTCGTGTGAAACAGAGGGTAGTTTAAATGCAGCTAAAAGGACGAGATCATGATATATCAAAACCGTCGCCGCAGATCAATCCATGCCCTACTTATTTCGTTGATTATCTATCTCTGCGTTGCTATCACGTGGACATTCATATATTATCAGCAAGATGGAGAAGGATTTGAAGATTTGGTAGAGATTGAGCTGCTTGATGAGAAAGATCTCCTCAAATCACGGCGAGAAACGCTTAAGCCGCCTCCACCGAAACGGATTAGAGTCCCACGACAGGTCCAGTCATCAATCGCCCATCAACCCCAAACAATCAAGATCACGGCGTCTGCAAATCCGATTAGTGAGACCCTTCATCCATCAGCACAACCCCTGCTTCACAGTGCAACCCCCGACCAACGCAATCCCCAAGACCAACTTCCCGATGTCGCAACAGCCGCAGAACGACTCAATAGCCGTGAAACACGGATTAATGAAGAAGTTTCGACGCGCTTCCAAACAAGCGACGGGAAAGGTGTGAAAAGCAATCGACAGCGAGCGAAAGGGAACGGTAAGGACGGCATCCATGCACTGGAATCTACCGGTACGTCGGATATCGGGACTGTTGGCGATCGTCCCGGAAAACGCGGCTCGGGTCATGGGGATGGCTCAACCACGAGCGATAATGCCTCTAATGGTCCTTTTGCTGAGGCTTTACGCCGCATCGCTGACCATATCATTGCCACGCGCACGAGAGATCAGGTTGATGTCGTTTTTGTGCTCGATACGAGTGCGAGTATGCGGGATAACATTCAGCAGGTCGCGGACAATCTATTCAGTATGACTGATGCGTTCGATGAGATTAATATCGAATATTTCCTGGGTATGACTGAGTTTAGTGTTAGGTACGAGGGACAAGTGCTGAAGCGGCGTCCGCTTGTGCCGGATGTTGGGATGCTTCGACATCAGATGAGAAAGATTCGATTGAGTGGAGACGAGTACGCACTTGATGCAATAATGGACACCTTCAATTCCATGGAGTTTCGTTCGAATGCCGATAAGTTTCTTGTACTAGTAACGGACGAACCCGCCACGACCCAATTAGGAATGGATTTCGACCTTGATGAGATCCGTCAGAAGGTTATTGATACCTGCCAGTTATATGAGTTACATGTCAATGTGCTAGGGCACACGGAGAAATATCAGACACGTCTTGCAGAAGAAACCGGCGGATTATGGCAAGAGATTCCCGGCGGGGTCAGACAGAGAGCTAGTTTGCGAGCTTCACCTACTAGCAAGGGAGGTCTTGTTCGAACCTTCCGTACAATTGCCACCGATATCCGCCGAAACGCTGGCGCACTGTTATTCAGCGTTGGGCTCGAATTCCAAGCCGCTTTGGACGATCACGGGGACATTCTCACCAACAAACTGCGTCGAGAATTTCAAAAGCACAATATTATCCTTTCTGATACTTGGCGACTTGCTGAAAGTGCTACCACCTTGGTAAGGTCACCAGGCGAGGTATGGGTAATCGCCGATCATGGCAGCGGACGAGTCTATACAATTCGGAAAGAAGATGAGAAACTCAATATCTACCTCGGTGTTCATCCAGAAGCTACTGCACGGCCAATAGCCGATATCGTCATCATGCTCGATTATAGCCGTAGTATGGGTGGCAAGTCTGAAGCGTTAATGTTCGGTATCAGTGCCTTAATTGGGAGGTTACAGCTTTTACCGATTGACTATCAAATCGGACTCATCCGTTTCGCAGAGGCAAAGGATGCAATCAAATCAGTTGACGGCGCAGATGTCATCCAGATGCCGCTCGGAGAAACCGCGATACGGGACCTGATGGCGCTGCCCTTCGGCGGGGATGAACATCTTGCGGATGCCATTGTGAAAGGGCTGCCACAATTTCGCTTTCGCCGTGATGCTCGTCGCTTCATCGTTGTGTTAACCGATGAGCCAACAACCGGCACTGTCCCACCGAAACGTGCGATAACACTTTGCCAATCATTGGGTGTGCGAGCGTATGTCATCGGTGTACCGGGAAAGGGCGACTTGCAATGGAAATTAACCAAACAAACCGGCGGTCAATTTTTCCGGATGCCGAAACACCATTCTCAAACGTATCCATACCAATAGGTTTCATTTTTTCTTACATCAATTTCATGGCGCCGAACATTGCTACAACAAGCAATTGGGCGATCGATGTTGAAGCAATTTAGTGCTTGCATTTCCGAATGAGGTGTGCTAAAATCAATTCAATGTTTTTAAACAATTTTAGCAAAAATGGTTAAGGATAAATTCTATTGTGGGCTTGGGCGTAAACGCGATTAACACTTACATTCCAAAACGATACTATGAGGAAAAACACGATGGCAGATATTCTAATTATTGGTGATGGTCCCGGCGGTTTGAGTGCCGCACTCTTCCTAGCCAAAAATGACATGAGTGTAACCGTTTTTGGTCAGAATAAAACTTTGATGCATGACGCAATGCTCTACAACTACTTGGGCATTCCTCAGATAACCGGAACTGAGTTTCAAGAGATTGCACGTAAACAGGTCGAAGGATTCGGCGGCAAAATTCTTGATGTTGAGGTGACTGAGATTGGCACCGGTGGTGCGGAATTTTCCGTGAGTACGGCAACGGGTGATAACCACCGGGGAAAATATCTTATTGTTGCAACCGGTTTGGAGGAGGCGTTAGCCGAAACACTTGGGCTTGATACCGATAGCGATAATGATGATGCTATCGTTGCCGATCGAGAGGGGAAGACGGCCATTGAGAACCTCTATGTTATCGGGTGGCTGACTCGTGGTCAGCGGACACAAGCAATTATTTCCGCAGGCGAAGGTGCCTCAGCAGCCTTAAGCATTATTTCAAACGAAATCGGTAGGGATTTTCACGACTTTGATGTTGTTAAAGAAAATGGAGATGACGAGTAAGACATGGCAACTCGTCGGTAACTAAGATGCTCAGAGACACTGTCTCTGGGCTTTTTTTTAGAACGGACAAGTTTTCACAATATTGTAAGGAGAACTGGAATGCAATGGTCCAGAAAGACTATAACTGAGACTCAAAAGATACTGTGCTGCCTCATTTGTTTACTATTCACTTTGTGTGCAGCGACCTTATATGCAGCCGGATTTGAAGATGTCGAACAAAAAATCAAAGAACATGTTTTGTCCAACGGTATGAAGTTCATCATCCTTGAACGGCATGAGGCGCCAGTGTTTTCCGGATATATTTATGTCAACGTTGGCAGCGCCGACGAAGTATATGGAAACACTGGGATTGCCCATGTCTTTGAACACATGGCGTTCAAGGGAACAACGACCCTCGGAACAAAAGGGTATGATCAAGAAAAAGCGCTTATGGATAAAATGGATGAGGTGTTTGATGAACTCAGAGCCCAATGGGCAAAGGGAGATTATGCGGATGCGACAAAACTAGGTGAATTAGAAGCCGAATTTAAGCAGCTTCAAGAGGAGGCCTCTCAATACTCCGATGGTGAAGAATATACCAAAATATTAGAGCAGGAGGGCGCTGTCGGTGTCAATGCCGGCACATCTGCTGATTGGACCGCGTATTTCTATAGTTTGCCTTCAAATAGGATTGAGTTGTGGATGGCACTCGAATCAGAGCGATTTTTTGATCCCGTGATGCGAGAGTTCTTCAAGGAGAAAGATGTCATCAAAGAGGAACGGCGGATGAGGACTGAGAGCAGTCCAATCGGCAGGTTGATTGAAGAACTCCAAGCACTGGCATATCTAGCACATCCCTACGGTCATCCAATCATCGGTCACATGTCAGATATTAATACAACAACGCGAGCAGAAGCCCTTCAATTTTTTAAGGAATACTATACCCCCGGTAATATGGTCGCTGCGCTTGTCGGTGATGTTAATGCAGATGAAGTTATCCAGATGGCGGAAAAATACTTTGGAAGGATGCCCGCTCGCCCAAATCCACCCCGCGTAGAGACCGCCGAGCCAAAACAGCTAGGGGAACGACGCATCAAAATTGTAGAACAGACGCAGCCATTCATCGCTATCGCCTACCACAAACCGGAAGTCAGACACCCGGACAATGCTGTATTTGGCGCAATAACGGACATCTTGGCATCGGGGCGAACATCACGTCTTTATAAAAAATTAATTCGGGACGAGAAGGTCTCCATCTCTGCCGGTGCGTTCCCGGGATTTCCGGGCGACAAATACTCGAATCTCTTCCTCTTCTATTCATTTCCCGCGCAAGGGCACACGAACGCGAAAAACGAAGAAATGATTTTGGCTGAAATTGACCTCCTCAAAACGGAGTTGGTTTCGGAGGCGGAACTGAAGAAAGTCAAAACGCTTGCAAAAGCTGGATTGATTCGTTCGCTTCGTTCTAACAGCGGGTTGGCTGGAATGTTATGCAGCGCTGAATTCCTTCTAGGTGACTGGCGGGAATTGTTTAAGTCGCTTGAGCGGATCGAAAAGGTCACGAGCGAGGATATCAAGCGGGTTGCAAACGAATATTTCGTGGATTCCAACAGATCCGTGGGAGAGATTGTGACATCGACAGACAATGAAGAAAAGGAGGAAAGTCAGTGAAAAAGTATCCGTTGTATTGGCTAATATGGAGTTTTGCCCTGATTTTTTTGGTTACTGCTACTGGAGAGGCACAGAATAAGTCCCATGAAGGGCTCGTTTATCCGCCTTTAAATCAACCGCAACCGCCCGTCCCTGATCGGGTTGAATTGGATAATGGGATGATTGTCTATCTTCTAGAGGACCATGAACTGCCAATCATCGACATTTCCGTGCAGATTCGCACCGGTTCACTCTACGAACCTGCCGACAAAGTTGGATTGGCAGCGATCACTGGGGCAGTCATGCGAACAGGTGGCACCACAAGTAGAACCGGAGATGAACTTGATGAAATTCTGGAGAATTTAGCCGCATCCGTTGAGACGGGCATCGGTGATGATTCCGGTTCAGCGTCCGTGTCGGTGTTGAAAGAGGACCTTGATACAGGACTATCCATCCTCGCTGATCTTCTCATGAATCCTGCATTCCGAGGGGATAAAATCGAGTTAGAGAAGGTGCAACATCGCAGTGGCATTTCGCGGCGAAATGATAATCCGGGGGCTATCACGAGGCGAGAATTTGGTAGGCTCATCTACGGTGCAGACAGTCCTTATGCGCGCACAACCGAGTATGATACGATTAACAGTATCACCCGTGACGACCTTGTTGCGTTCTATCAGAAATTTTTCCATCCGAACAACATCATTCTTGGTGTGCTTGGTGACTTCGATTCCGAAACTATGCTGGCAAAGATTCAGGAGGCTTTCAAGGGATGGGAACCTGCGGAGATTAACATCCCTGAAAAACCGAAAGTCCCCGAAACGTATGGAAAAAAAATCGCGCTCGTAAACAAGGAGGATGTGAACCAGACCAATATCCGTATGGGACATATTGGCTGGTTACGCAAGAACGAGGACTATCCCGCTCTGGTCGTGATGTCCCAAATTCTGGGAATCGGGTTTTCCAGTCGATTGATCAACAGCATCCGAGTTGAAAAGGGGTTGGCATATTCTGTTGGGAACAATTACGGCGCAGGTTACGATGTTCCCGGTGTCTTTTTCATTGCATGCGGAACCAAATCGGAAGCCACTGTAACGGCAATCGGAGCGATTCTGGCTGAAGTCGAAAAGATGCGAGCCGAAGAGGTTACCGACGAGGAGTTAAAACAAGCAATTGACGGTTTCATGAATTCTTCTGTGTTCGACTATGATACCAAGGGAGAAATTCTGTCTCGGGCGCTTAGGTATGAATACTATGACTATCCACAGGATTTCGTTGAGCAACTTATGGCGGGGATTCGAGAAGTCACGAAAGCAGATGTCAAACGCGTTGCCACCGAATACCTGCATCCCGATAAATTCACACTCATCGCTGTCGGCAAAGCTAGCGATTTTGATAAACCGTTGAGTACGCTCGGAGATGTCACAGAAGTCGATATTACGATTCCATCGCCCTCTCCTGAACCTGTCCCCGAAGCGGGTGAAGCGGAAACCGCAAAAGCTAAAGCAATCCTTGCCGACGTTATTGAAGCGCACGGCGGACTTGATAAACTAAAGTCGGTGAAAAACATTATTACCAAAGGGAAAATGGTTATGAATACACCCGGTGGAATGATGGAGCTTGATGGGGAGGTAACAATAGTATTACCGGCCAAAACGCGCGCTGATCTTAGTATGCCGGCAATGGGTATGCGGATAAGTCGAATTTTTGATGGCCAATCTGCGTGGATGGTGATGCAGGGAAGGGTTCAAGATCTCCCTACAGCTTATGTTGAAGAAGGGAAAAAAGAAATTTTTCGGGACAGTATTCCCCTGCTAGCCTATATTTCTAATGAAGAGGTATCTGCTCAGTATCTTGGCTCAGAAGAGGTAAAAGGTAAAATGGCAGATGTCATTCTAATCAGCGACACGCCGGCGGATACCCTAAAACTCTTTGTTGACCAAGAGACAAAGCATATTATTAAGAAAGAGTTTCAGGCGCTAACGGAGCAGGGACCCGCGGAACGAGAGGAGTTCTTAGACGATTATCGAGAAGTTTCCGGCGTGATGATTGCCTTTCATACTGTTTCGTTCGACAATGGCGAGCAATCTGCTGAGATCACGTTCAGCGAAGCCATAATTAACGCCGAGGTGGCTGAATCGTTATTTGAAAGGTAGTTCAGCAACATGAGGATTTTAGGAAACCCAAATCTGTAATGGAGCTAGCCAATGTCAGATGATTTTGTTACACTCCACATATTTCCATCTGAAACTGAAGCAAATATCGTCAAGTCGATGTTGGACGCCGAAGGAATTTTTTCTGCCCTATTCAAGGACGATGCCGGCGGAATGCATCCTCACTTACAACCCACCCGAGGGGTAACGCTGAAAGTCAGATCTTCAGAGCTCAAGGAAGCTCAGACCATTCTCGCTGCGTCAGACAATTAGAACATGGACGATAGCAGCAAGCATACAATTGGAGACGAAAGGCATAACTTTGACGATGTTATCGCCGCTATTGAGGGGTTGAATTAACTATGATGGTGCCGCCTCGAGGTCATCGCGTTGAACCTAGAAGGTCTGAACCACACTTATTAATGGTGTGGCATTTTTGCGACGACAGTGTGGCAGAGTTTCAACAGTTGTGACGTAATCACAATGCTCCCGTTGAGATTACTGTGCCTATCAAAAACAAATGTAGAGTTGCCCGGAAAAAGTGTTTTCCAATAAACTCGGTTTTTTGCACAATCTCTCTAGGTAATTCAAGATAGCCGTGGTATCCAAATTGCTTGTAGTTAATGAACCAAATAAATTCAGTTTGGCTACGATCCACCTCGAATCTAATCTGGCTCCGCTGAAATATCAAAGAACCTAAGGCAGAAAATCGTATGGGGAAGCAAAATATCACTGAATTTGATGGGTTAGATTTGGAACTGTTTTTTTGCACAGAAATCTTAAAATTGAATTCATTGCATTACGGATATTGGGAAAAAAACGAAAAGCCAGAAGAAGACGGTACAAAACTAACACTTGATTGTCTGCGAGATGCACAGCAAAAATATACAGATATACTCATAGATGCAATTCCTGAGAATGTCAAGAGCATTCTAGATGTTGGATGTGGGATTGGAGATGTGTCGAGAGCGCTCTCAAAATTGGAATATAATGTAACCGCTATTTCACCCGATAGTAATCATGCGAAATATTTTGAGAATCATCTCTCAAAACTAACTTTCTTGCAGACAAAATTTGAAGACCTCAAGATTGATGGCAAGTTCGATTTAATTCTCATGAGCGAATCTCAGAACTATTTTCCAACCGAAATCGGATTCCGTCAATGCGCTACGCTTCTATTACCTAAAGGATATCTGCTTGTTTCGGGGATGTTTAGAAAAGATAGCGGTAGTGAATTTACGGAGGTTCCCAATACCATTGAGGATTATGCAAAGACCGCCGAGAAGCACGGCTTGTTATTAACCGAAAATGTTGACATAACGCAAAACATACTTCCGACTATTGAGTTTATATACGAGTCAATGGAGCGTTATGTCGAGCCAAGCGTAACAATGTTAAATCAGTTTATATCATCAATAGCGCCTCTAAAAAGCTGGTTCATTAAAGTTTTTTTTCGGAAGCAGATGAAGCAGACTCTGCAGCTGTATAATTATTATAGAAAAAGAACCGATCCACTTTTTTTTCAAAAGAATATAGTTTATGCTAGGCTCCTGTTTCAATACGATGTCTAGGCTTAAACGCAAAAATTTACCCAGCTTCCCTTTCACAGCCTGCCCCGATGGCTTTTGAACATTCAATCCCTCTCCGTTGATGCGAAAACAGATACTCGATTGATACGCTGCCAATCCCTGACCTATTGGATTTGCCAATCTCCATGACGAGTCGTTAAATCCGCAAAGCGTATAGGTTAATACGCATCATGCACCACCTATCATGAAACAAATTGCACATTCCATCAACAACTGGCTAAAATTACGAGTTATCGAGATACAGGAATTCGTAATTTTCATGGCGAATGTTGCAAGAGGCTTATACAGGAAACCTCGATATTGGCATGATTTCTTCGATCATATGGACATCATGGGGGTTGGATCGATTCCGATTGTACTCATTGCAGGAGGGTGCATTGGAGCCTTAATCACGTTGGAAACGCTCGCAGAGCTACGTACCTTTGGGGCAAACGTGTTGTTAGGAAAATTGACAGGGCTTTCGATTATACGAGGGACGGGACCCGTATTTACAGCGATGATCGTTTCGACCCGCGTCTGTTCGTCCGCTGCCGCCGAATTAGGCGCAATGCAGGTAAGCCAACAGATTGATGCCTTAGTAACAATGGGGGTGGATCCCTTCCGGAAGTTAATTACTCCGCGTATTGCTGCTGGCACTCTTATGTTTCCTGCGTTAGCGACAGTCAACGGTATTGCTGCAATCCTTACAGGCGCTTTGGTGGCGCAACTTTCGGGCACAATGAGTCTGCCGTTTTTCCTGAATCAATCCCTGAGTGGTATCACCCCCGGCGATGTCCTCTGGGGACTGACCAAGTCAACCGTATTTGGTTTTATTGTTGTCTCAACCGCTTGTTACTATGGACTTCGCGTCCAAGGCGGCACCGCAGGGGTTCGGGCCGCCGCATCGCAGGCAGCAGTCGCTTGCGTACTTCTCATTCTGATTTCCAATTCTATCATGACGACGCTTGTTCATGCATTTTAACGACGATTCATTTTACGTAACAGGTCGGTTTACATTTTTATGCGCTAAAATAACAGATTTCCCATGATTTCACTCAAAAACATTAACTTCTTTTCTGATGACGCACAACATATCCTCAAAAACATCACTTTTGACATTCCAGATGCCAAGGTGACCGCTATTATTGGGGCGAGTGGATCTGGAAAGACAACCCTCCTTCGCATCATAGCAGGGTTGTATGAACCGACAAGTGGTGAAATCTGGATCGACGGACAAAACCTAGCGACACTTCCGAAGACCAAGCAGCAGGTTCGGAGCAAAATGGCTATCGTGTTTCAACACGGTGCCCTCTTTGATTCACTCACGGTTTGGGAAAATGTTGCCTTCCCACTTTATGAACAGGGTACAATGCCGCTTTCAAAGGTGAGAGAAGAGGCAGAGAAGTTACTGGAGATGGTTGATTTACACGGTGTGGCAGATCTTTCGATTGATCAATGCAGCGGCGGGATGCAGATGCGAATCGCGATTGCTCGGGCGCTCGCCTCATATCCTGAAGTTATCCTTTACGATGAGCCATCCAGTGGTTTGGATCCAATTGCACGAGGGCTAATCTGCGATCTCATCCAAAAGCAACAGATCCAGCAACGTATGACTTCAGTGCTTGTTACCCATCAACTATCCGCAGCGTTTCAAATCTCCAATCATTTTATTTTTCTATACGAGGGCGAAATCATCTTTGAAGGCACTGCCGATGAATTGATGGAAGCCAAAGACCCTTATATTCAACGCTTCATTCAGCCACCGAGTCGTTCTTATCGGACAACCGATTTTGTGCCTTTGTAAAAAGGCTGTGGTGCAACGAGTTATAGTATTTTGATGGAGGTAATATTCATGCGATTGCAAAGATCACAGGTCACGTGGTCACAATTACGCGTCGGGATTTTCTCATTGATTTGTGGCGTCACTTTACTGTGGCTTGCCCTTTTTGCTGCCAATGGTCTAAGGGCAGTTCAAAATCGCTTTACTGTGCAAACTGTTATTGATTCAGCGTCTGGATTAAAATCGGGGGATGTGGTCCGTTTAGCAGGAATCGAGGTCGGAACAGTCAAGACAGTTGAATTCATTCGCCAAGATGGCGTCGAAAAAATCCAAATAGAGCTGAATCTCAATCACCAAGCCGCACAACGAGTCAAGACTGATTCAATTGTTCAGATTAAATCGGTCGGTTTTACTCAGAGCCGATATGTGGACATCTCACTGGGCACACCCCAAGGCACCCCGGTATCTGAAGGTGCTACCTTAAGGGGAACGATCCCAACAGAAATGTCCAGCCTACTAAATCATGCGATTGCGGTGAGCGAGAATATGAATAGCTCCTTGACCCGATTTGAAAGTCTTGTGAACCGACTGCAATCTGGCGATGGGACCTTTGCAAAATTGCTATCGGACGCAGCGCTCTACGCGAATCTGGATCAGGCGACAAACAATGTCTCTGAGTTCGTAGGAGAGTTAAACGAAGGGGACGGTTTACTCCCCCAACTCCTCTCCAAGGAGGAGATTGCTGAGAATGTTACGCAAAGCACCGCTTGGGCAGCAAAGTGGGGGCAACAAGCGGTTCAAGGCAAAGGCACGTTAGGAAAGCTAAGTACAGACCCTGCCCTTTTTAATCGAGCAGAACGCATCTTGGAAAGCCTCGAAAGCCTTGAAGCGCGTTTCAATCGACTGGATGCACTAATCAGTTCTGCCGACGCACTCATCGAAAAAATCGAGGACGGTGAAGGAACAGCAGCCCGAATTATCAATCGTCCAGATCTGTACGATCAATCTGTCGCCACCTCCCAAAAGGTAGAACAGTTAATTGATCAGGCGCAATCGGGGGAAGGTACAGTTGGTAAGCTGGTTTCGGATCCGTCTTTGGCAGAATCTATTACAACTTCTACTGAATCAATTGCCCAACTTACCGACAAACTGAATACACCTGGAAACACGCTGGACAAACTGACATCAGGAGCTGAACTGTTCAATCATCTAACCGCAACGACGAAACAGTTGGAAACCGTGCTTGTGAAGATTAACACTGGAGAAGGTTCACTGAGTAAACTTGCCAACGATAAGAAAACTGCTGAAGAGCTCTCAACACTAATTTATAATCTCAAGGTACTGGCTGCGGATATTGAAGCGCATCCCAAGAAGTACGTGGGATTCAGCCTTTTTTAGGTCATTTGGAGATAAATGCAATCATTTTTTATTTATAACGCCTAAGACATCGGGAGAATCAATGAATGGATCTATTTGAAAAATGCTATGATTTTAGCTATGGCAGGAGCACGCGGGGACAAGAATATAAAGCAGTGCTCGAGGCAGGGATTTATCCTTATTTCATCCCAATTGAATCCTCTGCGGATACAGAGGTCATAATCAATGGCGAAAAGAAGGTGATGATTGGATCGAATAATTATCTCGGGTTGACACATCATCCGAAAGTCCTCGAAGCTGCTGAGATGGCTGGGCGAAAATATGGCTCTGGTTGTACGGGCAGCCGATTTCTAAACGGTACACTTGATATCCATATTGCACTTGAAGAAGCACTCGCAGAATTTGTCCACAAAGAAGCTGCATTGGTTTTTAGCACCGGATTTCAGGTCAATCTTGGTGTTATTGATACCCTTGTGGGACGCAGAAACATTGCTTTCATTGATTCGTTGAGCCATGCGTGTGTCGTTGATGGGTGCCGCCTCTCTTGGGGAGAGATGATGAGATTCCGACACAACGACTTGGATGATCTGGATAACAAATTGAAAAATGCTGATCCTGATAGAGGCAAACTAGTTGTTGTTGAAGGCGTTTACAGCATGGAAGGCGATATGGGTGACCTACCCGGTATCATAGAGGTGGCTCGGAAATACGGATGCCGTCTGATGGTTGACGATGCGCACGGTGTTGGCGTCCTCGGTCCAACCGGTGCGGGTGCTGCTGAACACTTTGGTGTTGAAGACGATGTCGATTTAATTATGGGGACGTTTAGCAAATCTTTCGCATGTATCGGTGGATTTATCGCTGCGGAAGCCGCTGTTATCGATTACTTGAAACACCATGCAAACACCTTCCTTTTCAGCGCAAGTATGCCGCCATCATCAGTCGCAACCGTCCATGCCGCTCTGGAAATTATCAAGGCGGAACCGGAACGGCGCAAACGGCTGTGGGAAAATGCGCGAAAGATGCAGGAGGGTCTCCAATTGATGGGATATAACATCGGGGATACCCAAACCCCTGTTGTGCCAGTGATTGTTGGGGATGATATGAATACCTTTATGTTATGGAAACAGTTATTCGATGCAGGTGTTTTCACCAATCCCGTTGTCAGTCCGGCAGTGCCTCCCGGTGGTTCGCGCTTGCGCACCAGTTATATGGCAAGCCATACCGATGAACAGCTCGACTTTGTCCTTGAGACATTTGATAGAGTGGGCAGAAAGCTGGGGCTGGTCTGAAAGCTGGGTTATCCAGAAAAGTAGGGAAATGTTCACAAAATGCGTTTCAGTAGACGATCCCCTGATATTGATGTTACCCCCGTCCAATCCCCAGCCGATCTAAAAGCGTTTATCAACCTGCCTTGGACAATCTATCGTAACGATCCCCATTGGGTGCCACCGTTACGCAGCGATCTCAAGAAGCGACTTGACAAATCCCGGTATCCTTTCTTTGATCATGCCGAAGCGGAATTCCTGATTGCCCGACGTGAAGGACGTGTTGTGGGACGAATCGCCGCGATCAAGAATGATGCCCATATCGATTTTCACGAAGAACAGGTGGGGTTCTTTGGATTCTTTGAGTCCATCGAAGATCCAGAAGTCGCTGCGACACTGTTTTCCCATGCCGCCCAATGGTTGAGAGAACGCAACCTTGAAGTAATACGCGGTCCTGTAAATTACTCGACAAATGACGATTGCGGGTTGCTTGTCGATGGCTTCGATTCCCCTCCTGTAATTCTGATGTCGTACAATCCGCCCTACTACGCTAATCTCATTGAAGGTTTCGGTTTCAAGAAGGCAAAAGACCTGCTCGCTTATGAGATAACCGATGAGGTACAGGTGCCTGAACGTCTTGAGCGAACGGTGCAATGGATCAAAAAGCGTAAAAAAATCACGATACGTCCCCTTGTTAAAAAACAGATCCATCGGGAAATTCAGCGGGTCAAGGAGATCTATAACTCCGCATGGGAGAAGAATTGGGGTTTTGTTCCAATGACGGACAGAGAGATTGATTACATGGCGGAAGAGCTTATCCAGATTGTTGACCCGGACCTGCTGCTTTTCGCCGAAATTGAAGGGGAACCGGCGGCCTTTATCCTTGCGTTACCCGATTTTTATGTTGCGTTGAAGCATGCCAATGGACGCCTGTTTCCGTTCGGACTCCTCAAACTTCTCTGGCACAAACGTAAAATTGACACAGCTCGCGTGCTAACCTTTGGGATCAAGGAGAAATACCGCCAACAGGGGATCGACGCACTGATGTACTACGAAGTCTATAAAATCGGCGTTGCAAAGGGGTATCGGCGAGGGGAGATGTCGTGGATTTTGGAAGACAATACATTGATGAATCGCGCGGCTGAAAACATGGGGGCTACGCTTTATAAACGCTACCGTATCTACGACTATCCACTGTCATAATACTCTTATGAAAAAAATGCAGTCTTGGTATCAGTGGTAAAACGAAAGGGCTAAATCAGATGGCGGATTCTGACAATGAAAAGCCCCATGGTAGGCGTACATTCTTCCGAGAGGCGTTTACAAAGATCGTTCAGCCGGTTGCCGAATACTTAGATACGCAGATTGGGGAGCGTCTCCCCGTCGAGAAAGCCCTGTTACGACCACCGGGTGCACTCACAGAAGAGATGTTTCTGGAAACCTGTTTGCGGTGTGGAAACTGTGTCGAGAGTTGTCCCGCAGATGCCATCCAGCCCTTGTCGAGTGACCAACCTAATCTAGCAGAGACACCCTATATCGACCCAGATGATCAACCGTGCGTTGTCTGTGATACACTCGAATGTATGCAGGTCTGCCCAAGCGGCGCTTTGCAAAAGCTATCTGTTCATGAGATTCAGATCGGTTTAGCCGAGGTCAATTATGACCTCTGTCTGCGCTCCAACGGGGTCGATTGCCTTGACTGTGTTGAGGCCTGTCCAATTGGCGAAAGGGCAATTCGACTCGACTCCGAAAGTCGGATCGAAGTCCTTTCTGTTGGCTGTGTTGGTTGTGGTGTGTGCCAGTATCAATGCCCAACAACTCCAAAATCTATTGTTATTCGACCCATTCAGGAATATATGGAAGCGTAAAACGATTGACGGTGAGTGTGAGATTGTTTGATTGCAGCATTGGTGCGGCTTAAACTCATCACAAATTATCATGTTATAAAATTCTAAACTAAAAATGTATCTACGGTTCCTCCCGTTTTTGCCCCATTCCAATCCTTCAGTCTTCCAGTCTGTTTCTTCACGCCTGCTCTGGCTCATCGTTGCTTCCATCTTATTGCTCTCGGGCGGAGTAGCCGCTCAGGAAGCCATTCGTATTCTTTCGCACGACTTTGACCCGGACCATATTACAATCGGAGATCCCATTCAGTTGCAGCTACGAATCGAAGTTGACGAAAACCTGCATATCTACTTAGATCCAATAGACCGCAGCGAGCACGAGTATATAGAGGTAGAAAAACCTCAAGTGAAACGAATTGAATCCGAAAACTTACCGACGGGCAAAGCACACTATGAAGTAACCTACCCACTACGTGCCTTCGCTATCGGTAAGCACGCCCTTCCGCCCATGACAATAAAATACACTGACACCGATGGAGATAGTGGAAGTATTCAGACGCCTGCCTACCTGTTTGAAGTCCAAGCTGTCAAGCCTGCTGGTGCCACAGAGATGAAAGGAATCAAGGGACCTTGGTCCGCGCCACCGAATTGGTTTCTTTACATTTTAGGGGCGTTTCTGGTGGTCGTTGCCATCGGTACGATTATCTTTCTTCACCTTCGCAGGCGGGTTAAACCTATGGATCGACAGCCTGAAGCAGTGCCCCAACGTCAGCCTCACGAAATTGCCTATGAACAGTTAAGTCGAATTGAGGGAATGAATTGGGTCGCACAGGGCGAAATGAAAATATACCACACCGAAATCTCTCACGTCCTCCGTCAGTATATCGCTGCACGATATCGCATCCCTGCACTTGAACTGACCACCCAAGAGTTACTTGACCGTTTGCAGCCCGAAGATGTCCCGAAAGAATTGGTGCAGCAGTGTTTCTCTAACTGCGATCTGGTCAAGTTTGCCCGGTACAGTCCCACAAAACCAGAAGCCCATGAGCGGATGGAGGAAGCGCGTCGAATTGTCGATGAGACGAAGCAGTTTTGGGTAGGAGTGAGTGAAGAAAAGGAAAGCGAAATTAGTGAGGATCTGTAATTGCTGCGTTTGGAACTTAAAAAGGAAAGAGGAGGAAGGAAAGAAAAAGTCCTTTTTCCTTTCCTTCCAATCTTCGTTCCTGTCCATCGCATTGAAGGTGAGGTCAACCGTCTAGAAGAAATGGCGAGACGATTGAAAGGTGACGAATCGGATTATTATAGTGGAATCATCTTTCGCACACCGTTTTCGTACCGAACCTCATAATCTCCTTCAGGGACGGGTATAGCACGGATAGCCAGTTCTTCTTGAGTAATTAAGGGTTCTGACAGCGTGAGCAGGTCATCCAAGGATTCTTGAGGTGTTTTCCCTGTAGTGTCAACCACAATCTTACGCCCATTCTGGGTAAAGAGCGACTTTTCGATCTCCTCCTCGAAACGCTGTTTGACCTCCGCGATATCTCCCTCTTTGATAATCTGGTACTCGTGTGGATCTGCCTGCATCCGCTCCCGGATCGCCTCATCGCTGGCGGTTACATGAATCATGACCACATTCGGGAGACGGGCTTCAAATACCTGTGCTTCGTAAATCCGCTGTGCCCTGTACGAGTAATTCTTATAGTAGGGGCTATCCGGATCATCGCCATACATATCTGAATAGACCGCTTCTTCTATATGCCATCCCGCGATCAGGGTATTCGGATAATTCTTGATGACTTCAACATGGTACTGAATCTGCATCCGTTGTGAGCGTTCTTTAACGTCATCGGGAAAGTTGACCATCAACGCTCGTGATTCTGCACTCAAAGACGCGTCCGGCAAAGTAAAATGGTCATCTCCGTGGACAGGTAGTCTGCGCTGCCGATAATAAGCGTCTAGCAGCTTGATTATAGTTGATTTTCCAGCGTATTCAATACCGACAAAGACACATCTCATAATAAAAACTCCTCCCGTACTCCGTCAGTTCTGTAGTGACGGCTTTATAGTTGTTAAAAGAACAGTTCGTATGAAAACCTGAATTTTGTAAAGGCACATCGACGAATCATCCGCGAAACCCTACAAAATCTGCAATTCTATGGCGGGTGATTATAGCACGATCCAATCGTAAAATCTATCACTATTTTACTGGTCGTGGGAGCACTTGGTTTTTCTGTAGGAGGGATCTCCGAATCCCGACACCTGACTCCAGCCCTCGCCTTTAGATCCCCTTTCAATATCCCTTTTCTTTGTCCACGAGGTTGACCAACGGTTCGCCTTTGACGTAGCGGTGCAGATTATCGACAAACAGACGCATTGCACGGGAACGCATATGCTGCGATGCCCCTGCGCTATGAGAGGTCAAAATCACATTCGGTTCCGTCCATAGCGGGCTATCCGGTGGACACGGTTCAGTGTAAGTAACATCTAACCCCGCGCCAGCAAGCTTGCCGCTGCGAAGTGCCGCAATCATAGCGTCTTCGTCAATGACCTTACCTCGGCTAACGTTGACAAGATAGCTTCCGTCCGGCATCGCATTAAACTGCTCATGCGATAGCAGTTTGTGGGTTTCGGGGGTGCTTGGACAACAGACCATCACGACATTTGACTGTGCCATAAACTCCGAGAGCCAATCCAGTCCGCCCAATTCATCTACGCAATCCGGTGTGTCCATCGGCTCCGAATCGACTGCAATGACTTTAAACTCAAACGCCTTTGCCCGCGCTGCAATCGCTCGACCGATGCCGCCGAGCCCCAGAATTCCCATGGTCATCCCTGCCAATTCGATGCACGGGACGCGTTCCCAATGTTTCTCCTTCATAAATTCCAGTTGTGCCGGAATACTACGGGTCAGGGAGAGCAGGAGTGCAAAGGCGTGCTCAGAAATTTGAAGACCATACAGTTTCTGACAGTTGGTCAAGATTACGTCGCTTTCTTTGAAGGCGGGATACATCGTACCTTCGACGCCTGCTGAAGGTTGCTGCACCCAGCGCAACGATTTGGCTTTGGGCAGATCTGCTTCACGGATCCCACCGTAGATGATCTCGGTATCTGCGAGGTGATCGTCCAACGACTCACCCGGTGCTGGGAAGTGAATATCCACCTCTGATGGCGCATCTTTAAGAATCGCTTCGACTTCGGGATCTTCACGTCTTGCCATTAACACTTTGCGTTTAGACATAATAGCCTCCTTTTGAGTCTACTCAATTGAAATCTTCACACCTGCTTTTGCGCTATCGTAAAGGGCGTCGAGGATTGTCATGAACGTGTAGGCATCTGCAGCGGAAACATCCGGCTCAACCTCGCCGGTGATCGCCATCGCGAAATGCTCAATCTCATAAAAGAAGACGGGGCGGGGCTCAGGGGGTTCGCTGTGCTGTATATCTAGCGGTTCATCGATCTCCTCCCGGATGAACTCACCGTCTTTGTGTCTCGAAATCCCGCCACCTGTGATTGCCCCGGTACTGCCATAAAGTTCAATGATGGTCGGGGTTGGGGTATGTACCATCCGTGAGCAGTCAATTTGGATCGTTTTCCCGCCCTCTAAACCGACCAATCCCGTGAAATAATCATCAGCGGCGCCTTCGGGGCCGTCGTATGCCGGGTAGACCACATGCTTGGCACCAAACGCCCACTCCGGCTTGGGACAGCCCATCCACCACCACGCTAGATCCAACTCATGGGAATAGTGCTGTCCTAGCGCTCCCCCTTTCTGACCGTAGACGTGCAACCAACGATAGTTATCATCCGGGGGCGGGATATGATTGTACTTCCCAAAAATCCGCGCGTGGTACGGGTTTCCAATCTTACCGTTAAGCACCGCGCGGCGAATCTGGCGATTGTTAGGGAAGTGGCGCATAAAATAGCAGAATTGCAGCGTCTTGTCTGCTGCTTTCGCTGCATCCGCCATCTCTATAATCTCATCTGCCCGAATCGCATGAGGCTTCTGGACTAGCGCATGCTTGCCCGCAGCAAGTGTCTCTAGCACCATTGGCAGACGAACATCGGGGGCAGTACCGAGATATACGGCGTCAATGTCGCTGTCTTCAAGAATCTCCCGGTAATCGGTATAGGCGCGTGGTACGGAGTATTCCCCGGCGACCTCTACGCGCCGAGCGGGGTCGAGATCTGCTAGCGCAACGGTGGTCATGCGCGATATTACAGTGGTTGCGAAAATCGTTTGTCTGCCTGTAAAGCCACAGCCAACGACACCAAGTTTGATCGGCTGACTTGCCATGAAGCTTCCTCCTTTTAGTATAAAGTAGTGCAATGGATAATGAGTCCGTAGAGAACAACGATCGTTGTTCCCTATGTCTTTCCTGCCAATGAGTTGGAAGGGACAAACAATCAAGGAATAACAGGCATCACGCAACGAAAACCAGTATGAGGATCCACGGCCTTCGGACGCCTTTCGAAGCGATGGGCGATCCGTACGTATCCCCGATACCGCCTCCCACCACGTAACACGCGGTCTCTTTTAGTGTTTATGAAACCATCTATGGACTGCATGTTATTTCCCCTTACAATCGGGTTCTCACGCGGAGAATTTTTATAAAAGTAATAATCATATTCATCAAAGCACCACTCCCACACCCGATCCTCCATGCCATATAGACCATACGGATTAGGTGTATATATTCCCACCGGGGTCCATAATCCTCGGTTTGTTTGGCTGATACCACGCAGAAATCTCTGACCTGTCAAGCCGCCTCGTGCTGCTTTTTCCCACTCAGCCTCCGTTGGCAAACGTTTGCCCGCCCACTCCGCATAAGCCATCGCAGCATACCAGCTCACATAAATGACAGGATGGTTGCCTTGACCGTTCAGGTAGTTGTCCCCAGCCCAATGCGCTAAGTAATTTCCATATCCATAGTGGTAACTAGCTTTGCGCTTCTTACTCCATTCGGGATTGGCATCAACAAACTTCTTAAACTGTGCATTTGTCACCTCGTGTATATCAATGTAGAACGCATCAAGGTAGACTATATGCACAGGCCTCTCATCTGGATGGGCGTCTCTGTCGTCGCTGCCCATCTTAAACTCACCCGCAAGGATAGGCACCATTTTCGCCCCATCTTTTCCAACAATCTGTTTCAGCCAGCCTTTTTCGTTGCCCGTTGGGATCTTTCCACCTTGAAACACAAAGACAAAATCCCCTCGGTTGAACTTGGGATCGTCGATTTTACCGTATTGTGGGGTTTGGGCGTGCTGGTACTCTGGGACATGGTGATTCAGATATAGACCGAACTCTTCGCCTGTAACGTAACCGTCAGGGACCGGTTCAGCAACCTGCCCTTCCAACAAATCCAGAAATGCTGCCTTAAATCGACTAGACTTGGGCATCGGTTCATTAGCGCTGCCTGCAATGATAAACTGCCTTGCGGGATATTTAACGCTATCCTGAACGGTGCACGGTTGTGGACGATTCCGAAAGTTGAAAATACTATCAGAAAAACTGCTATCGAGAAGATACAGCACATGGAGCGCTTCAACCTGTGTTGCCCCTTCTGCCAGTGATCGTATGCTTACGTTTCGGCTCCCATCCATTTTGCTGGCTGTCATCGGCATCGGAGAGTCTACCATGACGAGATAACCAGATTCTTCGCCTGTCTGCTTATTGATTTCCGTATAACCGTGGCCCCCGTAGTAAAATAGGAGGCGGTTATCTTTCCCCTTTCCTTTCCTGATGAACACCTCAAAGGCAGTATTAAAATCAGCCTTCTTGAGATTAGTTTTCAGTGTAACGGTAAAGCCATGTTTTTCAAGAGCGGTAGCTACCTCTTTCACATCTTCGGGAACTCCATCAAGTGGATCCCAACCGTTTGTATAGCTTCCGTTTCCGACGACGAGGGCATAAGATTCGTTGTAGAGGGCGATTTCTCCAGTTTCGGTGTAGACACTGATTTGCTTGTCATGTTGCCAAAACAACTTATTGACAATGCTCAGAACAAGGGCAACACAGAGAATACCAAAAAGCAGAAATAGCGGGATCTTTTTCACTGGATTGTCTCCTTTGTATAGCCTTGGTTGTTAGCTGTGTTGTTATACTCTGAGAATAACAGAGAACATCACCTAAAGAGACAAATTTATCTAAAGGGATTTCAGGAAGTCACACAGAGGTAATCCTGATAAACCGTCTGCAACTGCTGAATAGATCTATCGTTATTAAACATCTCCTCAATTCTTCGTCTTGCATTTCGTCCCAGATCTACTGCCAGTTCCTGATCGGTTAAAATATCATTGATTGCCGCCGCTAATGCGTCGCTCGCCCGTGGTGGAAAAAGTAGCCCATTTTCTTGATGGTCAATCAGATCAAGAACGCCGCCGACACTTGAAGCGATGCACGGTAGCCCAACTCCCATCGCTTCAATCAGGGCGTTTGGTGAGCTTTCATGCAGCGATGGTAGGACGAAAAGGTGTGTGGTGGATAGCATAGCAAAAATATCGTCGCAGAAACCGGGCATCTGTATCCGATCTGACAGGTGATAGCGGTTGGCAAGCTGTGCTAACTGTGTTCTCAATGCACCATCTCCGAAGATTGTCGCTGTGAAGTCTTGCCGATTAAATTTTGTGTTGAGCAGATACAACGCCTCGATCAGATATTGGTGTCCTTTCTCCGCTGTCAATCGACCAACACTCACGATATGCCACGGTGGTGGAGTATCAGAAGACGATCGCGATGCTAGGCTAGGCAGGTCTAGCAAATTCCGAATTGCTAGGATACGTTTGTCGGGGTAACGATGCCGAAGGTTGTCTCGGATGCGATCGGAATTCGTTAGGAGGACATCGGCGTTGCGGTAGATGATTTTTTCTGTCAACCACAATCTTGTGCGACCATATCGCGCATAATAGTCGCCTCGCTGTGAGACAATCAGAGGACAGGACGGATTCACCCCTGAAGGAGTTAGAGAGAATTGGCGGATAATACCACAGAGGAGATTAGAATACCATAGCCAACTATGGATAATTGCTGGCTTGACCGATTTGATAATACCTGCTAGCCTGAAAGCCTTTCGCACCAAGGATAGTATAGGAAATCTGCTCTGATGGGATTGAGATTCAGAGCGATTTGTATCATGTAGCACGACAATTTCTTCGACGATCGGCAGTGCTGCAAGCTGCGCATAGGAAGCACCGGACTCACGGCTCAATACGACAAACGCTTCAAATCGATCGAGCGGTAGTCGCGCTAAAGTCTTAAGTAGCTGCGTCTCGGCTCCGCCCCTGCCCATAGAATCGATAACGTAGAGAATTCGAGTTCGACTCAAAGCGCCCTCCCATATACTCTAGTCGGTCGCGTTCAATCTCTCAAGACATGCTGCCATGTAACCGATCGTAAAGGCGCGTGCACGGTGTCCCTGCGGCGTGTCGTTTATCATGTTCGGGACATGATCCGTAATCATCCAACCATTGAATCCACTTTCCTTTAATGCCCTCATTACCTCAAACATATCGCAGTTCCCGTCATTTACAAAGGATTCCGCAAACTTGGGGACATACCCCTGCACATCGCGAAAATGAACGTAGAAAATCCGATCGCGCTCTCCGAAGTAACGGACAGCATCAATGACGCCGGGACCCATCTCAGACCAAGACCCCACGCAAAAGTCAAGCCCGTGCATAGAGCTGTCTACGAGCGATATGCCGTGCTTGAAACCTTCAAAGCTACGAAACAGACGGGGTATCCCCCCAAGCGATTCCACCGGTGGGTCATCGGGATGGAGCGCAAGCCGCACACCTGCCTCCTCCGCAACAGGAAGAATCGCTTTCATATAGTATTCGTAGTATTCCCACATTTCCTCTTCGGTGAAGACCCGTCCGTGGGTGAGTGGTGCATCTTTAACGAGTTCCATATCAAAACTGGTAACTGTCGCACCGCCCCGCGTGGGCGTTGTGTTGGAAGTCCGCCATACGCTGTTGGGCATCCAATGATAGCCGAAAGTATCAATGCCTGCCGCTCCCATATTGCGGATAGTAGCTGCCATATTCTCAATCTGCTCATCCCGTCCGGGCAAACCGAGCATAATCTTATCGTAAAAAGAGGGTGGGACATTCTCAATGGCGGCGAGCCGGGGACCCACATTTTCGATCGCTGTTCGCATCTGTAGTAGGTCCATAAACTCCCAGCGACCTTCGCCTGGCAGTCGAGGGTTAGCCATAACCACAGCCTCAACGCCCAGTTGATTGACAAATGTCAGCCATTCCTCGTCCACTTCGCCGAATAGATACAAACCCAGTTCCATTTTACATTCCATAATATCTTCCTTCCCAAAATAAGCGCATTTGCGGAATCAAAACAGCTTATTGCTATCTAGCATCATCGTGACGGGGCCATCGTTAATTAGTTCGACATCCATCATCGCCTGAAATATGCCAGCTTTGACAGGTACACCCAACCGCGAAATCTCGTCCATAAACGCTTGGTAGAGTGGATCCGCTTTTTCAGGACGGGCGGCGTGAATGAAGCTAGGGCGTCTCCCCTTGCGGCAATCTCCATAGAGGGTGAATTGAGAGACGACAAGGGCTTCGCCACCGATGTCTAAAATCGACAAATTCATTCGTCCTTCATCATCTTCAAAGATTCGGAGATTGGCGATTTTGCTCGCCATATACTCGACATCGGCGGGGGTATCCTCTTGAGCAACACCGAGAAAAACGAGTAATCCCACCTGAATCTCCGAGACGACCTCCCCTTCGACGGTTACACTAGCAGATTTAACACGTTGGATAACAGCTCTCATATCTCACCGTAATGATCTCATGATACATCAGTTTTTGAATTATATTTGGTAGGGTGTCTATATTCTAACATAGACAATTTCTAACGGACAAGATCCTTCTTCCCATCAGTTATTGACTACTTTTACAGGAAAGAGTCTAAGAAACTAAAAAACTTCCCGGAATTTCAGCCTCGTATACCTGACTGTGTCCAGTCCTATCCGATGTATAAACCACCAGTTTCCCATCAGGGCTGAAAGAAGGATGTGGGTGAGTATGTTGCTCGGAGCGGACCTTAACTGGTCCCTTCGCGTACGGAAACGGACCGCTCCAATGTTCACCGATAGATGATGCCTCTGGGTAGCACAGCGTCACAGGTTCTCCGACTCCATCACGCGGATCGAAAAGCTGAAGACCAATGTCAGGAAAGTTTGTGTCGGCGACCATGAGTGTACCTTGACGGTTACAGATCGCGTGCCAAGCGTTACAGGACGTGACACGACGCTCAACACCTGTGTCCACGTGGATGCAACGGATGCCGTGGGGCCAATCAACGAATGCCAACTCGCGTGTGCCCGGAATCCACGACTCGTGCGTAATCCATTCGTTTTTTGCGACATTACGAGCGTACAACCGACGGTTATCGCTACCATCCCGCTGAATCACCCAAACACGGTCAGTCAGAGGACCGGCATAGAAAAGAAGGTTTGGATCGTCCGGACAGAATTGCAAGTGACCAACGCTGTCACGGTGGAGAATGGTATCGTGTTCGCCTGTCTCAGTGTTAATAATTGTCAACGCTGAAACCTCACCTACACTGAAACGTACAGCCCACCACCGATCGTCGTAACTCAGTCCTGTTGTTCCTCCTACGGCTTGGACCGTGCTCTCCCGTTCGTTCTGTGTTGTGGCAAAGTTGACCAACTCCCGTTCTTCAAGTGTCTCAAGATCTAGCCGCCACGCACTTGTTCCCGCGGTAAAGAAAACGGCACGTCCATCGTGTGAAGGGTAAACCGACCATTCGCTGATATCGGATCGATCTGTAAGTTGGATAAGCGAGCCAGTGGAACGTTCTTCGGCAAAAATCTGTGGCGAGCCGGTGCGGCATGAGATGAAAATCAGCCGGCGCATGGCATCGTCATAAGCGGGAATAAAAAAGAAAGGATGATGATGAATTGAAGGATGATCGGTTACCTGCCGGATGTTCGCACCGGTGTGGGCATCCTCAAATGTCTTGGCTTCCGATGGGTAAATTGCGTCTTTGGACATCTTTTCCTTATGTTGATAGGTTCTGAGGGATTTCTGTGTCTATTCATCCAACACAGGCCGATCCAACCGCGTATGATACGGTGGCTCCATCACCGCTCGCTGCCTCTCATTTGCCCATTCAGGCATGGGATAGGCAGGAACATACGCTAGGTTCCCCGCCGTATAACGAGTCAATATTGACCGACGCGGTACGTCTGATGTCCAAGGCAATGTTCCGTGCGTCACCGCTTCCGTGAAGATAATGACTCCACCTGCTTTACACACAACCTGCCGAATATGCTCCTGATAGTTCTCATAACGCCGTATCTCTTGAGGGCATGGGAAATTGCTCTTGTGGCTGCCGGGGATAACTATCAATCCACCGTCGCCCGGATTTACATCCGTAAGTTGGAACGCCACGACCGTCAGTCCACAGTGCATCTGACCGTTGCGGAAGATATAGTATTGGTTTGGATCAAAGCCCGGTCCTGGAGATCCATGGAAAATGAACCCTTCTGCCCCTTTGTCCATTGATAGCAGAAACATGTGGTGATCCATCCGGAAGCCTCTGCCGAGGATCTGGTTGAGATAGGGGACAATTCGTGGGTGTGCTAACATCTCTCGAAAGGGATTGCACCAAGGTTCTTCCCAGTTGAGCATATTGCCCATCTCCCCGCGTCCTTTATCACCTCTGAGTGCAGGGGAACCGCCGTCCAATGCCTGATCGCGGGGGCGGATGCGCCCTTGGTCCGAATGGCGGTCAATGGCTTCATTGGCAAAGGCAATCTCATCGGGCGTGAGTACATCTTCAATAACGAGATAACCGTTGAGATCGAACAGATATTTTTCGGCATCATTCATAAATTGATATCCTCCTCATTTTACGAAATCAAGCTTGAGTGGTACTGCACTGAGAGGGCGCTAAAACTCTCTACTACACGCATCACCGCGCCTTAAAATTGACTGCCAACGCTTTTTCTAAATCCTCACGGGGATGGACGCCAAACCGCTGCTCAAAATTCCGGTCAAACGCCTCTTCCTCAGATGGATCTGGCGGTAAAGGCAAAGCAACCGGCTGTCTATTCGTCCGAATCGATCTGCCAGCAGCCAAAACCATCTCCTGATCTGCCCGCCCCATCTCACCTGTCCAGAGTGGATCGGTATCCTCCCGCACAGCGCGTCCAATCCCGTCGAGCATCGTTGCTAAAGAGATGTTACGCTCTTGGAGTTCCCTCTCCAAATACGGATTCTCCCATGCAATCGTCCCGCCCAGTTCCGCCGGTAACTCGACAAAGATTCGTTTGATGACATTTGATGTGGCATATTCGCGCTGAAATTCGTAAGTCCTCGCCTCCCCCGCCCGCTCGGCGATATCTGCGGCAGTACACACGTTAACCGTTTCACCCCCCGACGCGCCCTGATTGCCGTTGGTCACAATCGTACCACGCTCACCACAGGTCTCAAAACCGACCAATGAGTTCCGACCAAGACGGCTGTTTTTATTGCCAACCATCGCGATTCCGATGCCCCCGTTATCGAAATCGACAGCGTAGAATTCAAGGCTTTCGGTATCAAAATTACGTTTGGCGTGGTCAACATAGGGAACAACCGGCATCGTATGACTGATGCTGCTGACAGCGACAGGCGTGGCATCCAGCCGGCACCGTATCGCAGCCAGACCGTGATACCCTGTTGTTGAAAAGAGACGGTAACATTTGTGGACAGGTCCGATGACATTTTCACGGATGAGCTTGCAGACAAACTGTTCAACTGGGACAAACGGAAAGTTTTCGGAGGTTTGCAGTTTGGCACCGTGTTTGGCTGCGGCTTCGATCATCAGATCCATCAATCCAAGTGTCGGAGCGAGGGGTGTCTCAACGTTATGGTGGATACCGCAGCGCGATAGGTAGCAAGATACCACATGATGAAGTTCTGCGGGCACGACAACATCGCAGACATCCGGTTTCTCACGGTCAACCATCTCGCGAACATCGGTGTAAGCCTTAACGTTGAACTGGGTTGCTCCTTCCTGCGCAGACGCCGGGTGGGCATCGCAAACTGCTACAATTTCAAAGGTCTCTTTCAACGCTGCGGCAGTTTCAAGATGTGAGCGACCTCGACGACCATAACCGATGAGGGCGTACTTCAAGCGAGACATAAATTACCCCCTGAATTGATGATAATGCTGAATCGAACCGTAATGATGGCTTATCGAAACTTCCTTTAGGTCTAAAACCCAAGCGTTTACGCTTGGGATACAGATTGCTTTAGCACTGTTTTTTCTTGAGCTTGCTATTAAAATGTGGTATACTGCTTTTCAGCGGTTGGGTATTCCACCTTCTATGAGTCGGGGTCAAATCCACCATAGTTTGATGATACCGACGGGTATCGGAATACCCTATAGCCTCGCCAAAGTTGCCCTTGTGGGCAGTGGGCAGGGCATTGTCCATTGCGTTAGCGGTATGTAAGACGGACTTCGGTTCGCAGCCGTGTTTGACCGCACAATTAGCTCTCCTATCGGAAAGGGCGCGCTCCGATTCTCGGAGTCCCGATTTATCGGGATAAGAATCCCAATCCTTTAGGTTTGCGGAGTATGTCAAAACTAAAATTATCGGATTTTGCACTATACCCACATTAGTGTGTAAAATGTGTAAATTTGAAAAATTACATTTCGATTTCACGAACAGCGAATCAAGCGAATAGCGGGTCAGATGCTACAACGTAAGTTTGCCCCTGATCTACTCATAGTGATCCGCGCCATGTAGGACACCTACTCCATTCTCCATGCGCAGCAATTGCTTTTGACGATCCGTCAGTAGCTCCAGCCATTCCTCCGGGAATCGATGGTGCGGGTCAAGTTGAAACCGCATCATCGGACCAATCCGGTAGTGCCCGAAAATCGCATGACGATCCCGATCCCCGGTATTCGCGCCGCCGCCGTGCCAGCATTGGCCGTTAAAGACAAGAACACTTCCTGCCGGTGCAGTTGCTGTCAACACATGTTGAATTGCCACGTTTTCGGGCGGTAGGTTTATCCCACTTTTGTGAGTGCCGGGAACTATCCGAGTCGCGCCAATCTCCGGTGTAAAATCGTCCAGCATCCAGACAGTGTTCATCATGACGGGATTCTTCCCATCTTTCTTCATTAGATCTTCAAGGATGTCCCCATGCAGACGTTGCACCGGATCGCCGGGCCGAACGATACGCGCGTTGAGACTACCGAGAATCAGCGGTACACGATTGGTCATTGTTCCTTCCAGCAACGGCAAGATTCTCGGATGATCAATCGTCTTGAAGAAGACTGGAGACATTGTCGGCAGGTTCGAGATATGTATGCAGTCTCCCCGATCAACACCTTTTTCCTCTATCAACCGGATAAGCGCTTCTCTCATCTCTTCCACTTCATCGGGAGCGAGGACGTTCTCAAGGATTGTGAAGCCGTAGACATCAATTTCAAATAATTCCTGTTTCAGATTGGACATGTTTCTTCCTTTAATACAGGATTTCACCTTCTGTTTTCGTACATAGTTTTAATGTACACACTCGTAGCCAATGGTCTCAAGATTCCGGCGGATCTTGGCAATTTCCGTGTCAGGCAGTGGGCGGAGCGGACGACGCATCGTCATGGAGGGGAATCTGCCCATCAACCAGCGTGCACACTTCATCCGTTGGTGTGCATCACCGCTCGGCTCGCCGAAGTCGTACACAATCCGGGATAGGGGATCCACTAGCTGCCGCGCTTTGCGAGCACCTATCAGGTCACCATTAAGGGCAGAGTGCACAACCTGCACCATCAACTCTGGAACAAATCCGGCGAAGCCGATTAATGCGCCATCACAGCCTTCTAGCAACGAAGCCAACAGATACTCATCGTGACAAGTTAAGATAGGAACATGAGGTGCTGCGTCTTTCAGCTGCTCATAGTCCCAGCGCCAGCGTGCCATGTCACGGGTTCCCATCTTGATACACACCACCTGTGGGATTTTCACTAGTTCCAACATTTCTGCGAGGCTATAGCTTGCCTTCGTCCATGCAGGATATTGGTGGACGATGATGGGGATGTCTGATCCTTCGGCAACATCTAGGAAAAAGCCGATTGCCGTTTCACTCGTGCGACCGAAACGCAACCAGTGATGCGGCGGCATCAGTAAAATTGCATCGCCACCCGCCTCCTTTGCAGCGATGGCATAGTCAATCGCCTCTAAGCTCCCTTCGGCACTCACCCCAGAGACAGCCTTTACCTGACCTTTAGCTTCCTCGGCAACAATCGCTGTCACACGTGCGCGCTCACTCGGACGCAACGATGTAATCTCACCGGTATGCCCATTACAGACAAGTCCTTTGACACCATCGACAGCTGCAAGTTCGCGCATATATGCCCGCAATCCCTCTTCATCAATTGATTCATCTTCATGAAATGGACAGAGAGTTGCGGGAAACACCCCCCCCCACGGATGCTGTTCTTGCCAGTTCATAGTCGCGGTCCCCTTTCAATTCTTAAACTCAATTCAAAAAAAGCACGTCAAATCCTAAGACCAAACAGTTCTACGGCGTTGCCGCCGAAGATTTGCATTTTCTCGTCATCAGGAATATCCATTTCCTCAATGAGCGTCACAAAAATTTGCGGATCAACCCAAGGGTGGTCGGTGCCAAACACCAGATGCTCTGATCCAGAAAAATCGTAAGCGTATCGCAACGCTTGTGGGGACGGAGAAACGGTGTCGAAATAAATGCGACGCATGTAGGCACTTGGAGGCTGTTTAATGTGTTCCCGTCCACGTCCCATTACCTCCGTTTGATGCTCGATCCTGCCCATCATGTACGGCAAAACACCACCGACATGGGGCATAACAACCTTCAACCTAGGATACCGCTCAAGCACACCACCGAGAATTAGTCGTAAAAGCGCGAAACTGGTGTCTACCTGAAGCCCCATCATGGGAATCATGGAGTGGTCCTTGATCGCCTCACCCCATGTTGGGACTGTGGGATGCAAGACAATCGGCAACTTCTTTGCTTGGGCGTGGCTGTAGATCGGGTCGAAAGCCGGGTCATCCACAGGACGTCCGCCGATGTGTGAATACAGCATGACGCCACAGAACCCCAAGTCGTGTACTCGGTCCATCTCATCAATAGTGGCATCCACATCCTGCCAAGGGAGGCTAGCAAGTCCCGCAAATCGGTCGGGGTATTGCTGAATCATTTCCGCAATAGCATCGTTGATTGCCTGCGCGCCTTTGACAGCCAAATCAGGAGCGAGCATACAGGGGCCCGGGATATTGGTACTGATGAGTGCTATGTCAATACCTGCCCTATCCATGTCCTGAAGTTTTCGTTCGGGGAGGTACATCTCCTCCCGTAGTTGAAACTGCTGGACATCGCCGTAAGTGATAACGAACTCGTCGCCATGTTGTCCACCCGATCTATCGGAGTTGCTTGGTGCTGCGCCTCGGAGTTCGATCTGTGATGGATAGGGGTTTTGGGCAAGCACATTAATATACGCCCGAGGAAATATGTGACTTTGGCAATCAATCCGCATTAGAATCCTTCCCTCTCAGCGGGATCGCTTTTGCAGAAAATCTAATTTAATCGAATCATCGACGGATCCCTGAAACTTCGGCAGGCAAAATTTCCTAAATGACCTCCATTATACAAATTCAGATTGGGAAGTCAATAGGAAAATCGTGCTGCACAGTGTCATAGCGGTGAAGATGCGTAGCAGCGCGGCTCATGGACGCTATAATATTTTATTTGAATTTATTTGAAGAAAATTGTAAAATCTCCTCACCAATGTAATAATGGTACTGACTCAAACGTTCAAGTGGGCAGACCGATGATTCCCGACGAAATCTACGTCCAAAAAACAATAGAAGGAAATGCCGAAGCGTTCAATGAATTAGTGCAACGCCACCATGCTAGGATTTATGGACTTGCTTATCGAATGCTTGGTAACCCTGATGATGCCTCCGACGCAACGCAGGAAGCGTTTCTTGAGGCTTATAAATCTATCCAATCCTTCCAATTCCAGTCGAAATTTCTGACGTGGATGTACCGAGTTGGAATCAACGTTTGTCAACAGTACAAACGCAAGGCAGATTCTCGTGAACGCACATTGACATCTTATGCCCAAGACCTTCAGGAAAGCACAGGACGAAATGCGAACGAGCATCCCGATCGAGTTCTCCTGAAAACAGAACGTGACCAGTTGGTACAACATGCGATTAATCAATTGCCTTCAAAGCAGCGGATGGTTATTACGCTATTCTATATGCAGCAGATGAAATATCGCGAAATTGCCGAATTGCTTGATTGCTCGGAAGGTACAGTTGCTTCGCGCTTGAATACAGCCGTGAAGAACCTTAAGTCAAAGCTTGAAGGCTTAAGCCTCCATTGAGCCGACAATGCAAATGGTCCTATAGACCAAACTCAATTGAGTAGGGACTTAGATTAAGCAGAAGTTATATGAATGCTTATTCCCATGAAAAAAGATAGAGAAGGGACAGACATGAGTCTCGACTGTAAGCAGGTTATCGAATTTTTTAGTCTACACCAACATCCGGACCTGACAAATCAAGAAAAGTTTGAATACAGACGGCATCTCCTTGAATGTCAGGTTTGTCAAAACGAATATGAGGAGATGTTACACACAGCCGCTGTGCTCGAAAGTATTCCAGATCCTGTTCCTCCACCGGAACTTGTCGAGCGCATTCAGACCCAAATCCGTCAGACTCACCGCCGCTCCATATTGAATTTTCTAGTGAATCCAATTGCGCGTATCCTTGTTGCAATGAAATTAGGTCCCCATCCCACCTTTGTCAACTACACTGCGATGCTCTTTTACTTAATGTTGACAATCTTTATGGTCAAGTTGACATTTTTTAATTCAACAAAGCCTTCGCCCGTCGAGTTGACACGTCCGCTATCGCCAGAGGTTCGTATTGTCCGGTTAGGTGATGTGAAACATGCTTCGCTCAAAACGGTCAGGATAGAGAAAGAAGAGTCTAAGGAAATTCCAATTGAGTCCACTTCAAATGATTTCTAATAGCGTCGCATAGCTTTCCAAATTTAGCATCTGATAAAACGCCGTGAGCCTTAAAGATTCAAACTTGGCAGCACGGCGTTTTTTAATTAATCAAGGGGACAGCCATTAGCAAAATTCCATTTTTACTTGCATAATTCCGCCCCTTATGGAATCTTGCTTACAAGCCCCCATCCTTTAGGTTGGGAGCAATTGGGGCGAAGCCTATGTAGTCAACCAAGCCCCTTTAATTGATAAAAAAAGTTGAAACCACAAGTGAAATGTGATATAATTTGTCCTAGAGGTTGGATATTCCACTATCTATTAGCAGGGGTAAAATCCGCAATAGTTGGCATATACCGACGGGTATTGGAATATCCTAATAACCTCACCAAAGTTGCCCTTGTTGGCAGTGGGCAGGGCGTTGTCCATTGGAGTAGATACCGTAAGACACCTCTCGGGGTGCAAGTATTGTTGATACCACAATTCGACGCTTTATAAGGAACGGGGAAGAATCCCCAACTCCTTTAGGGTGTGGGAGTACGTCAAGATACTATTTAACCTGCCGCGAGAAATCCTTCTCAGGAGGAAAGCCAATCGCGGTTTTTTTATGTATCATCTAGATAATTGAAATACTGGAGATTTAACACTAAGATATTGCATCTAGTGTCGTTGCTTGATTACAGTTTTACTCTTCGATCTTTTTAAGAGTGGGGTGCGGTTTCCCGCTCTTTATTATTTTTATCAAAAGATTGGGAACAAACGACGCCAGTGAATATCAAGGTGCTTTAAATCCAATCTTCTCAAAGGTGTGTTGGTATCTTCTGCTAAAGGAGCCCAACCTCAAGCGTACGTTACACTCTATGACATCTTCATTAGTATCCTCAGTTTCCGATCTATTATCACCCGTTCTGGCGGATGAAGGAATTGAGTTAGTTGATGTCGAATATGAAGTTGATACCCTGACGTTAAAGCTTTTGATTTATAAGCCCGGCGGCATAAGTATCGCGGATTGCCAACAGGTCAGCCGAATTGCGAACCCGATTCTTGATGTGCATGACATGATCCTAGGCGCATACAATCTTGAAGTCGCTTCGCCGGGACTGAATCGACCGCTTATTACAGAAGCCGATTTCCGCAGGAATTTGGGGCAAAAGGTTCAAGTTGAGGTATCTACCACGACTGAAAATTGTGCACAGCTAAACGGCACCCTAAACCAAGTCAGCGATGGACGAATCTTGCTGACCCTATGTTCTGGAAAGACGGTTCAAATTGCAATTGCCGATATTGTTCAAGCCCAGATCCAACTGATGTGGTAAAGTTTTGGATGGAGGGTGGAGTTCATACAATGAATAATGATCTAGTCATGACCGTTCGTCAGATTATGGATCAGACGGAGCTGCCGCAGACAATCTTTATTGAAGCAATCGAAGCAGCACTATACTCAGCAGCCAAGCGGCGCTACGGCTCGACACGAGGTGTGTCGATTAAAATTGATCCCGAGTTGGGGGATATTAGATGTTTTGTCCCGAAAAAAGTGGTTGAGATTATGCACCACTTTGCTACGGAAATTCCCATTGAGGAAGCGTTAAAGATAAAACCCGATGCCAAGCTAGATGAGGTTATCGAGGTTGAAATCGATCCAAGCGAATTTGGGAGGATTGAAGCCCAAACAGCACGTCAAATCCTTGTCCAAAAAATAAAGGAAGCAGAACGCGAGCAGATCTACGAGGAATATAAAGAACAGGAAGGCGAAGTCATCACAGGCTACTTCCAGCGAACCGAACGGGGGAATCTCATCCTCGACTTGGAGCGGACGGAGGGTCTCCTCCCTTATAGTGAGGTGCCTCGCCCACACAATTATCGACGGGGTGATGCGCTGAAGTGCCTTGTCATGGAGGTAAACATAGATCAAAAAGGACCGCAAATTATTCTTTCGCGTACACATAATGGTCTAATCGCCCGTTTGTTTGAAATAGAAGTTCCCGAAGTTTATGATGGCTTAGTTCAGATTAAGGCAATTGCCCGTGATCCCGGAGACCGCGCAAAGGTCGCGGTGATTGCGACAGATGAGAGTATCGATGCGGTTGGCACGTGTGTGGGCGTCAAAGGGTCACGTGTCCAAACAGTTGTAAGGGAGTTAGAGGGCGAGAAAATAGATCTCCTTCCATGGAATCCGGATCCTGCGGTCTTCATTGCGAATGCCTTGCAACCTGCTACCGTTGTGCGAGTGAATATTGAGGACGAAAATACAGGTGCAGAAGTAATCGTGCCGGATGACCAACTGTCCCTAGCGATTGGTCGGCGTGGACAAAATGCGCGTCTCGCTGCAAAATTAACTGGTTGGAAAATCGACATAAAGAGCGAATCTGAAGCGGAGGTGCAATTTAAGGAAGAAATTGCAGAAGAATTGTTCAAACCTGTTGAGACTGATTCGTCTTCCCCAGCTGGGCTTGATTTAACCGAATTGGAAGGTGTCGGCACTAAAACTGCTGAGATCCTTAGGGATTCTGGTTTCTCGACAATTGAATCAATCGCTCAAGCAACGTTGGAAGAACTCTCCTCATTGGCGGGAATTGGTTCCAAGACCGCTGAAAAGATCCATCACGCTGCATCGCAAATACTTTCGGGTTAAGTCAAACCAAGAGGGGCGCGATTACTCAGCGTTTAAGGAGGGTCACATGGCTGCGATGCCTATCCGTACCTGTATCGGCTGCCGGGGTAAATTTCCCAAGAAAGATTTGCTTCGATTTGTGCGGGATGCAGCTGGAAGCCTCCAAACAGATCCAACAGGCAAGTTGCCGGGACGTGGTGCCTATGTATGCCAGTCACAAGCGTGCATTAATGTTACTTTCAAGTCACAGAAAATCAATAATCACTTGCGAAGCAATCTTTCAAGGCAGGTTATTGATTCTTTCAAACAAGAACTCCTTAGTCTGGTGAGTCATGGAAACGTGAAGGGGGTATAGATGATGAAAAGTAGTCAAACCAAGCAGAGCGAGAATACAAAAAATAAAAAGATTAGAGTTTATGAATTAGCAAAACAATATGGCGTGAGCAGCAAAGAATTTGTTGAAGAACTGCATGGATATGGCATTCCCATCAAAAACCACATGAGTACGCTGGATCCGGAGACTGTCCAGTTGATCGAGACCGAACGCAACGCTGCAAAGCCACCGCCCACTGAACCTCCTGAAGCCAAAGTTGAACCACCTAGCACTAGCACGAAAAAGAAAACGAAGAAATCTAAAAAAGTTGCAGCAGTTTCCACTATCGACGAAGCAAAAGTTGTTGAGGCAAAAACAGAACCTCCCAAAGAAGACGCAACAATCAGTGAGGAAAAAACAGTTCCAACTGTACCGCAAATCCAGGAAGGAGTCACTGTTGGTCTCCTTGCCTCCGAGATAGGATTTAAGGGAACTGAAATGATTATGCGTCTCATGAAATTGGGGATCATGGCGAGCATTAATCAACGTTTAGACTATGAAACCCTACAAGCGATAAGTGATCAGTTTGGGTTTGAAGCTGTTCGTAAGTTGACATTGGAAGAGCAAATCCTTCAGGACGAGCCGGATGATGCAGCAAACCTTCTCGCACGTTCTCCTGTTATTACGATTATGGGGCATGTCGACCACGGCAAAACCTCCTTGCTGGATGCCATCCGACAATCAAATGTCATGGATACAGAAGCGGGGCAGATTACCCAACATATTGGTGCTTACCATGTGGAATTGGAAAGTGGCAGTGTTGTTTTTCTTGATACTCCCGGACACGCAGCATTTACGGCGATGCGTGCTCGCGGCGCGCAAGTGACTGATATTGTCGTCCTTGTTGTCGCAGCCGATGATGGCGTGATGCCGCAGACCGTTGAAGCACTCAATCACGCAAAAGCAGCAGGGGTTCCGATCCTTGTTGCACTCAACAAAATGGATGTCGAAAACGCTAGGCCAGATTATGTCAAGCAGCAGCTAGCAGAATATGACCTCGTCCCCGAAGAATGGGGTGGACAGACGATTTTTGTTGAAATCTCTGCGAAGGAACGGATCGGTATTGAAGAGTTGTTAGAAATGCTGCTCCTTGAAGCAGAATTGCTCGAACTCAGTGCCAATCCAAATAAGCCTGCTCGTGGGACAGTCGCTGAAGCGAAATTGGATAAAGGACGAGGACCGGTGGCGACTGTGCTTGTCCAAAGTGGGACGTTGCAAGTTGGTGACGCCTTCGTTGCTGGTCGTTATTACGGGAAAGTTCGTGCCATGATAAATGACCGTGGGCAGCGTGTGAAAAATGCGCCACCCTCAACCCCGGTTGAGGTCCTTGGATTTACCGGAGTGCCAGAGGCTGGCGACCAATTTTTTGCAGTTGACTCTGAAAGAGATGCGAGAGCACTCAGCGAATCTCGACAAGAGCAACATCGGGCGACACAACTCGGACCCCAGAGCCGTGTAAGTTTAGACGACCTCTTCGACCAGATTCGGGAAGGCGATATTAAAGAGCTAAACATCATCGTTAAAGGTGATGTGCAAGGTTCCGTCGAAGCGGTCTTTGATTCCTTGCAACGATTAAGCACGGATGAAGTCAAGATTAATGTTATTCATCAAGCTGTTGGTGGAATTACCGAAACGGACGTTTTATTGGCATCTGCCTCCAACGCAATTGTCGTTGGCTTTAATGTCCACCCCACGACTGGTGCCTTAATCGCCAAAGAGAACGAAGACATTGATGTCCGGACCTACAGTGTGATTTACGACCTGATTTCTGATGTTCAATCGGCGATGGAAGGATTACTTGAACCCGAAGTTCGAGAGGTTGTTGTCGGTAGGGGAATTGTTCGAGAGTTATTCAGAACGCCGCGCATGGGTACGATTGCAGGTAGTTATGTGAATTGGGGGCGAATCATCCGTAACTACGCCCTCCGCGTCCTACGAGATAATCGCTTAATCTACGAAGGACAGGTTGATTCGTTACGACATTTTAAGGACGATGTTACTGAAGTTCAGGCAAACTACGAGTGCGGCATTGGCGTCAGTGCGTTTGATGATTTCAAAGTGGACGATGTATTGGAGTGTTATACCCACGAACGCATACCACGCTCACTGAGGTAGAAGCGAAGATAGTACCGAGAGTGCCTAAAACCATTTCTCCTGTATCAATTGCGTTGCGCTTATGCATATTGGTGTTTGTACCATCTGGTTAACAATTCCAGATAGCCATTCGCTCAAACAGAAGCGGAAGGTGGTTAAAAGCATCACCGACCGCCTGAAAAATCGCTTTAACATTGCTGTCGCCGAGGTTGATCGACTTGACCGGCATCAGCAAGCTGTGCTTGGTGTGGTATCTATTTCAAATGATACGAAGCATCTCAATCGTGTTTTGTCTTATGTTGTCAACTTTATTGAAGATGCGCTATTGGCAGAATTAACGGACTACGAAATTGAAATTCTGTCCTAATGATATGGGACCTGAGGGAGACAATGCCAGGAAGACGTACCGACCGTGTGGGTGTGCTCATACAAAGGGAATTAAGTGACATCATTCAACGGGAACTTAAAGATCCGCGAGTCAGTTTTTGCACTATTTCCCAAGTTCAAGTTTCTACAGATCTGCGGTATGCGGATGTCAAGGTGAGTGTCGTTGGTGACAAACGGCAGAAACGAAATTCCATAACGGGGCTTAAAAGTGCCGCCGGTTTCCTGCGGCGTGAGGTTGTGCAACGAATTGGCTTACGCCACGCCCCTGAACTGCGTTTTGAATTAGATGATTCTGTAGATCAATTAATGCGAATAGATCGCCTTCTCAAAAGAATTCATACCCAAGAAGAAGTTTCATCCCCTGCCGATGACGAAGCAATCGAGTCTAATTAATTCAGCTGCTATGGAAGATTATCAAGCAATTTTGCGGATTTTTGACCAACATCAGTCTTTTGCACTCTCAACACATGTCAATCCGGATGGTGATGCACTCGGATCTGAATTAGCACTCTATTCCTTCCTTAAGGATCTCGGAAAACAGGTCAAAATCTTCAACACAGACGCCGCGCCACAGAACTACAGATTCCTTCCCTTCTACGATGCCATTTTGCCTGTCAAAGCCTTTCAGAATGACTTTCCTGAAGTTTTGGTCGTTCTTGATGCGGGTGTGTTAAAACGCATCGGGCCATACCTGTCTCGCTCCCTAATTCCGACCCAAGTAACTGTCAACATTGATCACCATACTTCTGCCGAGCCCTTTGGAGATTATAATCTCGTCGAAACTGATGCATCATCGACATCGGAAATAATCTACCGATTGATTCGGCATCACGGCACTCCAATAGGAAAGGAACGAGCACTTTGCCTTTACACAGGGATTATGTTTGATACTGGCTGTTTTCGATATTCAAATTCGACGCCGAAGGCTCACCGTGTTGCAGCAGATTTGATTCAGGAAGGGATCTCCGTTGATGAAGTATATCGTGCTGTCTACGAGAGTTTGCCTGTCGGAACTCTTCAGTTGCTTAGTGAAGTTTTCCAAACCCTTGGCACCACACCTGATGGTAAAATTGGATGGTTGTATGCAACGCAAGAGATGTTTCGTAAAACCGGAACAGCCCGTGACGACGTGGATGGATTTATCAATCATATTCGCTCAATTGATACCGTTGAGGTGGCAATCCTCGTGAGTGAATATAAATACGGTGAATCGAAGGCGAGTCTGCGGAGCAAAGCGTCTGTTGATGTTGGCGAAATTGCTGCCATGTTTGGCGGCGGTGGACACCAGCGCGCTGCCGGCTGCGAGATCGATGCGCCTTGTGAAGAGGCGATTGCACAATTGGTGGCGGCAACGCAGCAACGAGTGAAAAATCGATAAATCTGAATTACAGCAACCGCTGATACATGAAATTTTGTTAGGAGATTGGGTTAGGTTTCACTGCCAGCTATGGGTTTGATTATGCATACAAAATGGTGTTTGGGTTAATGGGACTGCTTTGGTGAAACCGCCTTGATAGACAATGGGCATTCACGGTGTTCTTAATCTGAATAAACCCCCAAAGCTTACCTCAAGGCAAGCGGTTGATCGCGTGAAACGCATACTGGATGTAAAAAAGGCGGGACATGGCGGTACGCTCGATCCAGATGCTACCGGCGTTTTACTCATCTGTCTGGGAGATGGAACAAAACTATTTGAAGCGTTACAGGCTGGCACGAAAGAATATGAAGGTACGCTGATATTGGGTGTCACAACGGATACCCTTGACGCCAACGGACAAATTATCAAGACTGCGGATACGAGTCAGATAACAGCTGATCAAATTCGATCCGCCTGTCAGCAGTTTGTTGGGGAAATCGAGCAGATGCCGCCAATGTTTTCCGCGGTGAAGCACAAAGGGAAACCCCTATACAAATTGGCACGGCGAGGGATTGAGGTCGAGCGTCGGTCGAGACGGATCTTCATTGAGTCTATCGAGTTGCTACTCTGTAATATTCCGGAAGTCCGTTTCCGAGTTGTTTGTTCTAAAGGAACCTATATTCGAGTCCTTGCTGCAGATATTGGAACGGCGTTGGGCTGTGGTGCTCACCTTTCAGAACTGACCCGCACACGCTCGGGCGTATTCAAAATTGAGGGGGCACACACACTGGATAGTCTTAAACGCACCCCCGAATTTGCTCGTGAGGCTGTGACCCCAATTGATGCGGTGGACGATATGCTGCATCGGCAGTTGCATTGACTTGATGATTTTTGATCGTCGGTCTTTGGAGATTGAATCTTGCAGATTTACTATGATCTAGAAGCCCCGGCTGAGTCGTTTCAGGAGTCTATTGTTACTGTTGGTGTGTTTGATGGTCTACATATTGGACATCAAGCGGTTATCCAACAGGTTTTGACCCAAGCGAAAAAATTTAACCTAGCGAGTTTTGTGCTGACCTTTGACCCGCCGCCTTTGGCTTTCCTTGCTCCTGAAAGATGTCCTCCAGCCCTGACAACCCTTCCGAAGAAAATTGAAATATTAGAACAGCTAGGTGTTGATGCTGTGGTTTTTGCACGCTTTGATGCGTATTTACAGCAGATGTCTCCTGATGCCTTTGTCCAACAGATTCTACTGCAGCGATTACATGCCAGACAGGTTATTGTTGGCTATGATTGGCAGTTTGGCAAAGGACGGTCTGGCAACGCTGAAGCATTGAAGCAACTTGGGGATCAGTATCAATTTGATGTGATGATTGTTGGTCCTGTACAACTTCACGATAAACCCGTTCATAGTACACGAGTCCGTGAAGCGATTGCAGGTGGTAACCTTGACCTCGTATCTGACCTTCTCGGACGCCAATACTCAATTATGGGTGAGGTTCTAGAGGGTGAGGGACGTGGGCGGCAGATTGGGTTTCCTACTGCTAACATTGATGCTGGCAATCAGATGTTGCCGCCAAGTGGAGTTTACGCCGTACAGGTGAAGTTGGGGGACTGTATGTTCGCTGGAGTTCTCAATATGGGGACCAGACCTACATTTGATGGCGAAAAATTCCAAATTGAAACCCACCTATTTGATTTTGAGAAGATGATATACGGAGAAGAAATAGAAATCTCATTCATCAAAAAGATTCGGGCTGAACGGAAATTTCCAACCCCAGAGATGTTAGTTAATCAGATTAGGCAAGATGTTACTATGGCTAAAGCTATTTTGAGGCGAATGAAGCACAGAAATGCCCATTGCTGTTAAATCTCGCTTAGGTCGAAAGAAAATTTGATTTACAAAACGCTCCGGTATATGGTATATTTACCTATATGTATATCTCAAAAACGCATAGCGTACGAAAAGAAAAGATGAAAAAGGAGGTGAATATATGGCACTTGCAGCAGCGGAAAAAAAAGAATTGGTCAACGCATATAAGACCCATGATAGCGATACCGGGTCACCAGAAGTTCAGGTGGCAATTATCCAGACTCGCATCCGGGAGTTGACGGAACATTTTCGGACACATAGAAAAGACCATCATTCGAGACAGGGGCTGTTTAGGCTCGTAAGCAAACAACGTCGTCTGTTACGTTATCTACACAGACAAGATGTTCAACGGTATCGTAATCTGATTACTCAACTTGGAATTCGCGACACAATTTCAGGCAGGAGAAACTAGTAAACCACCGTAGAACATTGTGAGGAGGAAAGATATTGAAAGTTGAAATGCAGCTTGGGAGTGAAAACCTCTCAATCGAAACAGGAAAAGTTGCCAAACAAGCAGATGGTGCGGTTTGGGTACAATACGGTGGAACGGTTGTCTTGGTGGCAGTCGTCGCTGATAGGAGGGATTCAAATCTAGACTTCTTCCCGTTAACCGTAGACTATCGAGAAAAATCTTATGCGGCAGGGCGCATCCCTGGCGTTTATGGTAGACGTGAACCACGTCCGGGTGGGAGTGAACTCTTGACGGCACGTCTAATTGATCATTGCATTCGCCCCCTTTTCCCTAAGGATTTCCAAGTCGAAGTGCAAGTCATGTGTACGGTGCTTGCATCTGATCAGATCCACCCCGCTGATGTGCCTGCTCTCATCGGAACATCGGCAGCACTCAGTATCTCTGATATACCCTTTAACGGTCCTGTTGGTGCTGTTACAATAGGACGTTTAGATGGGGAATTTTGCATCAATCCGACCTATGAAGAATTAGAACGGTGTGAATTAGAATTTTTCGTCAGTGGAACAAACGATGCGGTTATGTCTGTCGAAGGTGGTGCGCACGAAGTGCCTGAAGATGAAGTGATTGATGCGATTGTCGCAGCTCACGAAGAAATTAAAGAGATCACTAAACTTCAGGAAGGTTTAGTAGCACTTTGTGGAAAGCCTGCCCGTGAGTACAAAATGAAAGAAATTGATGAAGGGTTGAACTCGCGCATCCGAAACCTTGCTACAGAACGAATTCGCGAATCCATTGGCATGGATCAAAAGCAGGACCGCGAAGGCTATCTCGAACAGGTACAAGCAGATATTCTGTCGGAAATTCTGGAGGATGTTGAGGTAGAAGAAGATGGACCCGAGGTCACAAAGGATACTATGTCCATATTAGGTGACATCGAGAAAGAAGAGATGCGCCAATCAATCTTGAATGAAGGAAAACGTGTTGATGGACGGGGAGTCACAGATATTCGAGAAATTTCAGGTGAAGTTGGCGTCCTGCCTCGCGTACACGGTTCATCACTCTTTACACGTGGACAAACCCAGGCTCTTTGTGTAACAACACTAGGAACCAAAGGTGATGAAGATGTAAACCGAACCCTAACTGGCGAAGTTAGAAAATACTTTTTCCTGCACTACAATTTCCCGCCATACAGCACCGGCGAGGTCAAGAGAATTATGGGACCCGGACGCAGGGAAATCGGTCACGGTGCTCTCGCTGAGAGAGCGATTCAACCGGTTATTCCCGGTCGAGAAGAGTTCCGATACACAATTCGTGCGGTATCCGAGATCCTTGAATCGAACGCGTCTTCCTCTATGGCAAGCGTGTGCGGTGTAACCCTTTCATTACTAGATGCGGGGGTGCCCATTAAAAAACCGGTGGCAGGAGTTGGTGTTGGATTGATTAAGGAAGGTGATCGCGAGGTTATCCTGACAGATATGCTTGGTACGGAGGACTTCCTCGGTGACATGGACTTTAAGGTCGCCGGCACTCCGGATGGCATCACCGCTATCCAGATGGACATCAAAATTGATGGTGTGACACCGGATTTGATGCGAAGAGCTATTCATCAGGCAAAAGATGCACGCATGGTTGTTCTCGATAAGATGAATGAAGTTATTGATAAACCACGCGATGAGATTTCGCCGCACGCACCGCGTATCTATGAAATCAACATTTCGCCATCTAAGATTAAAGACTTGATTGGGCCACGCGGCAAAACTGTTCAGGCTATTCAAGAAGAAACCGGTGTGACAATCGACATTGAGGACGATGGGCGGGTCGAGCTTTCATCATTCAATGCTGAAGCAGCTAACAAAGCCGAAGAGATGATTCTCTCTATCACTGCAATTCCTGAGGTTGGTAAAGAATACGCCGGAAAAGTTACCCGTATAACAGGATTTGGTGCTTTTATTGAGATTATACCGGGTCAAGATGGATTGCTTCATATCTCTCAAATGGGAGATGGGTACGTCCGACAGGTTGAAGATGTGATGAACATCGGCGATGAAGTGGCTGTGCGTGTTATTGAAATTGATGACCAGGGACGGGTTGACCTGACGCTTGCCAGTAACCCGGTAAGTCAAGATGCCACTGCATCTGAGCGAGGCGAGTCACGAGATCGGGGCGATTCACGCCCACGAGACAACCGTTCGAGCAGAGGGCCGCGTGATGGTCGTAACTCTCGTCACAATCGCAACAGTGATTCGCGAGATCGTCGTCCACCAAGAATTCCTAAAGGCAGATTCTAGTACAGTACCACGATTGCCGAATAGGTGAGACGGTTCGTCCCATTGGGCGAAATATCATCCATAGCGTGAGATGTGAGAGATCGTTCACATCTCACGAGTTACTTGTAACGTTTGAGGTTTCGCGTTTCATTAAAGGGCGAGAGTCACCGGGCAGATCCTGCGATATTTGTCGCAGCACACTTTTGAGGGTGTCTCAAGTGCAAACCAAGGATCCCACCCAGAGAAGAAGAAGGATAATTAACAGAGAAAGAGATCTGCTTGATCAGAAGTGGTTGACCTACCTGTTGACATTTATTTTCGTTCTTCTGGGAGTCGTTTTTGTTCTTGCTGTTACCCGTCGAGACTGGCTAATCCACCAAGCAAAGTGGATTGTTAAATCCGTAATACTGGGATTCGGTTTAGAATAGTCCACCCCTTCCCCATCCAGTCCAATAGATACGACAAGTATTCACTCCGGAGGTTTGGAATGAAACTTCCTTTGCTTTTCTCATCCAACGTGCGAAATTTTGTGAGATTCGCTGCTACACTACGTAATGCGATTTCGATAGGCGGCTTAATACTGATCTTTGTCGTTTCAGGGTGCGGTTATGTGTCAACGTCAGATTATCTCAGTCATATAAAAACAATTACAATCTCACAGATTGAGATTCAGGATCCCGATTTCACGTTTGATTCCGCTGGCAACGCACAAGATGAAGCCGTTCGGAACGCGCTTATTAACCGTTTTAACCAAAAATGGCGCGATGGAAGTGATGCACGACTTGATATAATTATTTTGGATTACCATCTCGAACCCTCTCGTTATGATGCGAATAATAGGCCTGAGCAATTTCGCATGAGTTTAGAGATTGAGTATGAATTTCGGGATCAGAAACAGAACAAAATCATTGATCGTAGAGACAATTATGTCCAAATTCACGAATACTTTGTTGTTCAAGGGCTAGGTGAGCCGCCGGAAACGCGGGAAGAAGCCCAAAAACGACTCGTTGAAGAATTAGTTGATGATTTATATAGTACGCTTGCCGAACAATGGTAGGCAGATAGATGCATGTTCCGACTACGCCAAGAACCCCCGGAACAGCACTTGCGAGACCATAGGATTGTGACTTATCACATATCGCGTTTCACGTTTGACACTCCACGTTTTCAGATTTCTCATCGACGGCGGCAGTATCTTTGGATTGTTTGCGTGTCTTGTATACTGCTGTTTCTTTCGTGTCAGACTGAGCAAGGCAATTATACAGCTGTGAGCCAGAATGGTCAGTATGTCTACGGCGTCTCGAAAGCTCGAACCGCTAAGGCAGCGAAAAACCTCTCCCGTCATATTGACCAGACGTTGACAGAAGGGTTTCTTCAAATTGATTCACTCTCCTTAATCACAACCGAAAAACCGCTGGATTTATTACCTACAGATGGAGAGGCATCTCACTGGGTCAGAGTTGGCAAACCGAGTGTTGATGTTGGGAAAGATTTATACAAAAATGTGATTGGTGGAAACCCCCATTTATATCACAGCTACGGCTTTCTCGAAGGAGCCTCTGTCGAATATCAAACCCCCCGACTCGGATCTCAACCGCTGATTCTTTTAGAGGTTTTCGACATGGGAACCCCAGAGAACGCGTTCGGTGTCTATAGTCGCAATCGCTATCCACAGGATGAATTTGAATGGGTCGGCAGTAGAGCGATCGTTTCTGGACGAGACCTTAACTTCTGGAAAGGCAGATACTTCGTACAAATTGAGGGATACGAATTTGCAAGTCAGATTAAACAGGGTATGGTTGAACTTGCTAAAGCTACCGCTGACCACATCAAGGATCCATTGACAACACCACATATTCTGACCCTGCTTCCTTCAGAGAATAGGGTGCCTCACAGCGAGAAATACTTCCCCTCCGGCGCTACCATGAAGAAAATCCACCGTTTCCTGCCCGAACATTTGCTAGAATCCAGCCCAAACGTAACCGGGTGCTCTGCTGCATATCTACACAAAAAATCCTCTACCGATTGGATCGACACAGTGATAGTATTTGTTTTACACTATGAAACTGAGTCTGCGGCGAAAACCGACTATGACATTTATCGCCAGCACTTGGAGGCGAACGCAAAGCCAGTTGACTCAACCCAAGCCGATGGGGTTGTTGCTAGAGAACAGTGAGGTTGTAGTAAACAGGCAGATGTGGCTACAAGGGCGATAAGTGGTGAGACATAGTAATTAAGAATTGCCTAATAAACAATTACGTTAAATTAATTTGTTAGTGGCAAACAAATGGCCACCTTTCACGTTTTACACACTGAAAAGGAGATTAACCATGCGAGGAGATTTTGAAGCCTATTTGAACGACTCGTTCCGCGATGAGAACGGGAAATTGGATTTAGACAAACTGTTAGTCCTTGAGGATGAAGCGGACATGGATGTTGCTGTCATCATGCCCAACACCCAACCTGAACCGGACAATCAGGAACTTGGTGAAGCGATAAAGGACAACCCGCGTGCCCTCGGTTGCGCGCTCATTCACCCCAACGAAGATGATCCTGTTGGACAGGTCCGGAAAGCCGCAACCGAATGGGGTATGAAAGGCATTAAGCTGATGCCGGCGGTTCACGGATATGATGTTGATGATGAGATGGTCAAGCCGGTCGCCGAGGCAGCGCGAGATAATGGGCTAATCGTTTCGATTCATTCAGGACCCGCAAATTGCCACCCCACACGCATAGGCAACGTGGCGAGCTGGATTCCTGAAACCCCCGTCATCATGGATCACATGGGATTTCCCGATGACCTTGATGCTGGGATCGAAGCCGCAAAAGCGAATCCGAACATCTCTTTAGGTACAACAATCCTCCGCTTCCATCGCCGTTGGGGAACCGATCCGGACCAAGTCGTTCCCACTGAGGTTAAGAAAGCAGTGGATGAGTTAGGACCTGAACAGATTGTTTTCGGATCCAATACCCCCGAATATCGTCCAATCCAAGTCATCAACGCCCTCCGTCGCCTTGAATTGGGAGACGATGCAGAAGCGCTGATTTTTGGAGATAATTTGGCTCGGATTTATGGGTTGGTGTAAAATTAGAAGTGACAGAAAAGCTCAATCGCACGCCCCTTTACGATGTTCATAAACAACTTGGTGGAAGGCTAATCGAATTTGGCGGCTGGGAGATGCCTGTACAGTATAGCAGCATCATTGACGAACACCTAGCTGTCAGGTCGAATGTGGGGATGTTTGATGTTTCGCACATGGGGGAACTCGAAATCCGAGGTCCCGAATCCCTGCCGCTGATCCAAAAGTTGATTGCCAACGATGCAGCCAAGTTGGTCGATGGACAGGTACTCTATACGCCGATGTGCACAGAAACGGGCGGAATTGTAGATGATCTGCTCGTCTACCGTTTCGCAGCGGATCGGTATATGCTCGTCGTTAACGCGTCGAATATCAAAAAGGATTTAGAGTGGATACACACTCACAGTGAAACGGGGGTAGAAATCGAAAACCGGAGCGACGAAACTGCCCTCGTTGCGCTACAAGGGCGAAATGCCCCTCAGTGCCTTCAAACGCTTACCGATGTAGACATATCAACAGTGAATTATTACCGGTTTACGGAGGGAAAAGTTGCTGGGATTCCAACCGTTATCTCACGGACAGGCTACACCGGAGAAATTGGGTTTGAGCTTTATGTCGAAGCTAGGCGCGCTGCAGATTTATGGGCTGCCGTTTATGAGGCAACCAACGCCATCGGTGGAAAGCCGGTTGGACTCGGCGCAAGGGACACCCTTCGACTAGAGGCGCGGTTATGTCTGTACGGCAACGATATTGACGAGACGACGACGCCATTGGAAGCGGGATTACGGTGGACAGTAGCTTTTGACAAAGGTGATTTTATTGGTCGAGAAGCTCTGATTTGGCAAAATGATGAGGGAATTAAACGCCGCTTGATGGGTTTTCAGATGCTAGATCGCAGCATTGCACGAGCGCACCACGCGGTTTATCATAAAGATCGGTGCGTCGGGGAGGTCACGAGCGGTGCCCCGGCACCCAGTCTGAAATGTAATATCGGTCTTGCTTACCTGCCAACTGAAATAAGCAAGATTAACACCAAAGTTGAAATTGAAATTCGTGGGAGACTTCATCCCGCAAAGGTGGTCAGAACGCCGTTTTATCAGGCACCGATTTAGGAGAGAAAGTTAGATGTTTCCTGCAGATCTAAAATACATGGAAAGCCACGAATGGGCGAGACGTGAAGGTGACATCGTTGACGTTGGTGTCAGCGACTACGCACAAGCAGAAATCCAAGATGTTGTCTACGTTGAGCTACCAGAGGTAGGAACAATTCTTGAGCAGCACAAAGCGTTTGGCGTCATTGAATCCGTTAAAGCAGCGTTTGATCTTAATGCCCCTGTCAGTGGTGAAGTCATTGAAATCAATGAAGAACTTGAAGATGCGCCGGAGTTAGTAAACGAAGCCCCATACGATGCCGGTTGGATGATTAAAATCCGTATGAGCGATTCAGACGAATTGGAGGCGCTCATGTCCGCACGTGAATACCAAGTAATGATCGAAACAGAGGAAAATGAATAAACCGCTTCAATCCCTCAATTTTGCAGACACGTTTGTTGACCGCCATGTCGGTCCCCGTTTGGAAGACATTGAGTCGATGCTGGAAAAGGTTGGGTATGCGTCGTTTGATGAACTGATTGAAGACGCTCTCCCGGCAAGCATCCGTTACTATCAGCCGCTAAATCTCGGTAAGCCCCAGACAGAGTCTGAAATGCTTGCTGATTTGAGGCAAATTGCAGCCCAGAATCAGGTCTCGCGGTCTTTTATCGGAATGGGCTATTACAACTGCATTACACCGCCTGTCATCCAAAGAAACATCCTTGAGAACCCTGGATGGTATACTGCATATACGCCGTACCAAGCGGAGATTGCACAAGGGCGGCTTGAAGCCCTGTTGAACTTTCAAACGATGATTATTGATTTGACCGGACTGCCAATTGCCAATGCCTCGTTGTTAGACGAAAGCACGGCAGCGGCTGAAGCGATGGGAATGTGCCTTGCAGCTAGTAAGCGCGGTGCTAGCAAAACGTTTTTTGTGTCGGAAGCTTGTCATCCCCAGACAATCGGAGTTTTGAAAACCCGTGCAGAACCGCTAGGGATTGAATTAGTAATTGGCGATCATCGGACTGCTGTGTTTGATACACCCCTGCTGGGTGCCCTTGTCCAATATCCGGCAAGCGATGGTCCGGTTTATGACTATACTGATTTCGCTGGAAAGGTCCATGATGCTGGCGGATTATTAGTAGTTGCTGCTGACCTTCTGAGTCTCACGCTTTTGAAATCTCCCAGCGAATTCGATGCTGATATTGCAGTTGGATCCACCCAACGGTTTGGAGTGCCAATAGGATATGGCGGTCCCCACGCTGCCTTCCTTTCAACGCGAGAGGAGTTTAAGCGTAGAATGCCGGGGAGAATTGCAGGACTTTCTCAGGATGTCGAAGGTCAGCCTGCAATCCGTCTCGCGCTCCAGACACGGGAACAACATATCCGCAGAGAACAAGCGACTAGCAATATCTGCACGGCACAAGTACTTTTGGCAGTCGTGGCGGGAATGTATGCAGTCTATCACGGTCCCGATGGGCTTCGGCGCATTGCAGAACGCGTGCATCTGCTCACAGGTGTTCTGCGTGAAGGGTTGACGCGATTAGGATATGCGCTTGATGATAGCTGTTACTTTGATACATTCAGCGTCGATCTTAATCTACTCAAGGACTCGAGTTATCTGCGTAATATCGAAGCTAATCAACAGCCGGGGAGTGCACCTACTCCCGAAGATCTCTTTGCCATTGCCGACAAACATCGGATTAACTTCAGAGTTTTTGACCATTCCCGTGTTGGGATTTCGCTGGATGAGACGACAACCATTGAGGAGGTCCGAGATCTCCTTGATATCTTCGCATTAGGGAGTCCTCTCCCTTTTGCGGTCGAAGGTTTAGCAATTCAAGCGGAATCGGAAATTTCTGAGCCGTTACAACGAAAAAGTGCTTATCTCACCCATCCAGTCTTCAACACGTACCACTCTGAAACAGAGATGCTGCGATACATCCGCAAACTGCAGGAAAAGGATCTATCCCTGACCACATCAATGATTCCGCTCGGATCTTGCACGATGAAGTTAAACGCTACAGCCGAAATGATCGCCGTTACTTGGCCCGAGTTCAGCCAACCGCATCCGTTTGCACCCCTTGAACAGACAAGAGGATACCAAATCCTTTTTGAGCAGCTCGAAGCGTGGTTGGGGGAATTGACAGGATTTCCGGGCATCTCCTTGCAACCGAATGCCGGATCGCAAGGCGAGTATGCGGGGCTTCTAGTCATACGCAAATACCATCAGTTTTATGGTGACAAGCATCGGGATGTCTGCCTAATTCCACGGTCTGCACACGGCACGAATCCCGCTAGCGCAGTGATGGTGGGTATGCGGGTAGTGGTGGTCGACTGTGACGAGGAAGGAAATGTTGATCTTCTGGACCTTAGGGCAAAAGCAGAACAGCACAGCCATGAGCTTGCAGCGGCAATGGTAACCTATCCTTCGACCCATGGGGTATTTGAGGAAAAGATTCGGGAGATTTGTGAAATCGTTCATCAACACGGTGGGCAGGTTTACATGGACGGTGCAAATATGAACGCGATGGTGGGGATATGTCGTCCGGGAGATTTTGGTCCGGATGTCTGTCACCTGAATCTGCATAAAACCTTCTGCATCCCACACGGCGGAGGCGGTCCTGGAATGGGACCGATTGGTGTTAAAGCGCATCTTGTCCCATTTCTTCCTACCCATCCAGTCGTCCCGGTCGGTGGGAAAGATGGGATTGGTCCAGTTTCAGCAGCACCTTGGGGCAGTCCGAGCATCCTTCCAATCTCTTGGGCATACATTTCAATGATGGGAGCGATGGGACTCAAGCATGCAACTGAAATCGCAATTTTGAACGCGAATTACATCGCCAAACGGTTAGAACCTTACTATTCCGTCCTTTACAAAGGAAGCAAAAATCTTGTCGCGCACGAGTGTATCATTGATCTCCGTGACTTCAAGAAAACTGCTAGCATCGGAGCAGGCGATGTCGCTAAACGTCTGATGGACTACGGCTTCCATGCACCTACTGTATCATTTCCGGTTATGGAAACAATGATGATTGAACCGACCGAAAGCGAATCGAAGGCTGAAATAGATCGCTTCTGTGAAGCAATGATCTCTATCCGGAAAGAAATCGCCGAAATTGAGGAAGGGCAAGCTGATCAATCCGACAACGTTATCACAAATGCGCCCCATACTGCGGTGCAAGTCACGCAGACCGAGTGGGTTCACGGATATTCTCGAGAGAAAGCAGCTTTTCCTGCACCATGGGTCCGCGAACGCAAGTATTGGCCCCCCGTCGCACGAATTAATGAAGTTCAGGGGGATCGAAACCTGATTTGCGCCTGCCCACCGATCGACTCTTATTAACCTAGTTTAGCTCATCAATGAACTAATGAATTCTTGAATAAACCAATGAAAGCAATCATTATTGGTGCAGGAGAAGTTGGATTTCATATAGCCAGACTTCTGGTAGACGACAATAACGATGTCATCCTCATCGATCAATCGAGAGAGGCTTGTCAGCGTGTTCAAGAGCAGTTGGATCTAATAACACTTGAAGGAGCAGGTGCTTCACCTACCTTATTAGTGGAAGCTGGAATTAAAGAAGCAGAACTCCTGATAGCTGTAACAAACTCCGACGAGATCAACATGCTGGCATGCGTGATCGCCTCCCGACATGGTGTGAAGACAAAGGTTGCGCGTGTATCCGATCCTGATTACTTTGCCAACGAAACGGATTTATCCCCGAAGGATATTGGGATCAATCTGCTGATTAATCCCGAACAGCTTTGTGCAGAGGAATTCTATCGCTTACTGAATATTCCAGAAGCCCGTGAAATCGTCGAATTTGAAGATGGCAAGGTACAGTTAGTCGCTTTTCAGGTAAAGCCTACCAACCCACTTCGAGGCACACCCCTCAGCCGTCTAGCGGATCACGGCATCCCCTCCGATCTACGCGTTACAGCAATTAAGCGCAAAGATGGCACGACGATTGTTCCCAAAGGTCTGGACTTCATTGGTGAGGGCGATGAGGTATTTGTCATCGGCAGTCGTGAATCAACTTCGAAGCTGCTTGAACTTTCGGGCGTTTCATTAAATCAAAAAATCCATCGTGTCATTATTGTTGGTGCCGAACGGATTGGGATATCCTTGGCACAAGCGCTTGAGCAAAACGGGACACAGGTGAAACTAATTGAATCCGACCGGGAGAAGGCTGAAGCTGCATCAACAATTCTGAGAAAGACAACCGTTTTACATGGGGACTACCTCACCCCCGGCTTCTTAGAAGAGGCTGGCGTTGACGGGGTAGACGGGTTCGTTTCTGCAACCGGCGATGACGAAAACGACGTGATGGCTTGCGTCACTGCCAAACAGCACGGTGCTGCTCGTGTGCTTGCCCTCGTTCAACAACCACGTTACCTGCCAATCTTGGAAAATATTCCAACCCTTGATGCTGCTGTGAGTCGCCATTTGACAGCGGTCAGCAACATCCTCCGTCTCGTCCGCCGGGGAGAGATTGTTTCAGCAGCAACCCTACGTGAGATTGACGCTGAAGTAATCGAGTTGGTCGCGGGACCCAATTCGCAAATTACATACAACGAGCTTCAACACCTCGGCGGAATGCTGCCCGAAGACGTATTAATAGGCGCTATTGTGCGACAGGATCGAGTTCTTATTCCTACCGGAGCAAGCGTAATCCAAGCAGGAGACCGCGTGATTATTTTCACAATGCCCGATTCTATCCCTGTTGTTGAAAAGCTCTTTGTAGAACCCAAGACTAAGCGTTTCATTGGCAGAAAAAGAAAATGAACCATCCCACGACGCCGTGAACCTAAAATTAGTTCTGTATACACTCGGTAATCTGTTGATTTGTCTCTCTGCGGCGATGCTATGTCCGTTGCTTATTGCCTTTTACCGTAGGACGGCGGATGGTGGATCTGACCTCCAAGCATTTGTCCTCTCTTTTTGCATCACATTTATTGTAGGATTGACACTCCGTCTGACGACCAAATCGAACCAAGGACTCGGTAACAAAGAAGGAGTCGCGGTTGTTTCATTGGGCTGGGCGGTAACAGCGCTGTTTGGATCGCTTCCATATCTTTTCGATCGTGTCTTTGCACAAGTCGGCAGAGGTTGGTTGGTGGAGTTCTCGTTCTGCTACTTTGAAGCCATGTCCGGCTTCACGACGACGGGAGCGACCGTTCTCTCCGAAATCGAGCATCTGACCCACGCTATCCTGTTCTGGCGCAGTCTGACACATTGGTTGGGTGGCATGGGTATTGTTGTGCTGGCTTTAGCCATTCTACCGATGTTAGGCGTGGGCGGGATGCAGCTTTATCGTGCGGAGGTGCCCGGTCCCCAAAAAGACCGCCTAACACCACGCATCGCGCAGACTGCAAAACTGCTTTGGGGTGTTTATGTCCTTATTTCCGCTGTCGAAATGCTGCTGCTCTGGCTCGGTGGAATGACATGGTTTGATGCCATTTGCCACACCTTCGGAACGATGGCGACGGGTGGTTTCTCAACCCAAAATTTGAGCATCGGTCAATACAACAGTGTCTACTTTGATGTTGTAATCATCGTCTTTATGTTCATTGCCGGAACGAACTTTTCCTTACACTACCGTGCCTTGCGCGGTGATTTCAAAAGCTACGTTCGAGATCCGGAGTTCCGTTTCTACGGCTTGACGCTGTTCCTGTGTATAGGGTTGATTGTCTGGAACACAATGACCGCGAGGGTTGGCGATCAGGTTGTTTTCGATTCGTTTGGAACTGCGGCACGTTACGCTTCCTTTCAGGTCGTATCAATCATCACGACGACCGGCTACGGGACTTTCAACTTTGAGCAGTGGCCCGCACTGTCACAATTTGTTTTAGTTATCCTGATGTTTTTCGGCGGATGTGCGGGATCAACAGGCGGCGGAATGAAACACGTCCGTCTTCTGCTACTTATCAAGCAGGGATATGTCGAGATTAAGCGGCTGATACTCCCACACGCGGTGCTCCCCGTTAAACTTGGTGACCGGGTTGTTCCGCAAGAGGTGATGGCACACATTCTCGGTTTTTTCTTCCTTTTCATCGGCATCTTCGCAATCGTTACCTGCGTTATGGCAACCCTAGGATTGGATCTAATCAGTGCCGCTGCCGCTACTATCGCAACGATGGGAAATATAGGTCCCGGCCTGGGATCCGTTGGTCCGATTGACAATTACGCACATATTCCCACGCTTGGCAAATTTATTCTTTCTTTCTGCATGTTACTGGGACGCCTAGAGCTATATACAGTCTTGGTTTTATTCGCTCCAGAGCTGTGGCGACGATAAAGGCTAAAGGGGAGGAAATGATGATTGATCTCGTCTACCTCAACGTCCTTCGCCAGATCCACGCACGGTTGTTCAACACAGATGTGAATTGGGTGGTCACAGGGAGTCTCGGTTTTGCCCTTCAGGGCGTCCCCGTCCAACCCCATGATATTGACCTCCAAACCGACAAAGCGGGTGCCTATGAAATTGAACGCCGGTTTTCAGATGTGGTAATTCGGAAGGTCAAGTTTTCCGCTACAGGGCGAATTAAATCCCACTTTGGCGCACTGCAAATTGATGGTATTGAAGTGGAGATTATGGGCGACATTCAGAAAAGGGGAGCAGATGGGGTCTGGGAGGAGATTGTCAATCCAGCACATTATAGGCAAATGGTAGAGATTGCAGGAATGCTTGTGCCGGTTCTATCGTTAGAATACGAGTACCAAGCCTATTTGAAGTTCGGAAGGGTTGAAAGGGCAAAGATGTTAAGGAGATGGCTCGACAGTGGATAAGATCGCAACTATTTCATTTGACGCGGATGGCACGCTGTGGGATTTTGAAGGCGTGATGCATCATGCGCTGGAATGCGCGTTGGAGGAACTCCGCCGCCTCGTTCCTGCCGCTCCTGATTCCCTCTTGGTCGAAACATTAATTGCCATTCGGAATCAGGTCGCAGAGGAACATAAGAATCGAGGACTAACACACGAAGCAATTCGGCTTGAAGCGTTCAAGCAAACACTCCAATTTATCAATAACCCTGACGACGATCTTGCCGTTCATCTCAACACACTATACCTGAAACATCGATTTGAAGATATCTTACTCTTCGACGATGTGCTCCCCACGCTGAATGCACTACAAGGGGGGTATACAATGGGACTTCTGTCTAATGGCAACACCTATCCAGAACGGTGCGGATTAGGAGGCTACTTTCAATTCGTGGTGTTTGCTCAGGACCACGGCATCCAAAAACCCGATCCGCGGCTCTTCGAGATTGCTATTGATCGTGCCAGGTGCACAAAACGCCAGTTGCTACATGTCGGCGATTCGTTCCAAAATGACATCATCGGTGCGAAACAAGCTGGCATCAGATCTGTTTGGCTCAATCGTCAGGGTAGAGATAATGAAACAGAGCAGCAACCCGATTTTGAAATATCATCTCTAAGAGAGTTGACGAAGATCCTTGAAAATTTGATGTAATCGTTAAATGATCCTGCACAAATGTAAATCATCTGAAGGAGGATAAACATGCCACAACTTTTCGGACGGCAGTACACTAAACAGCAGCTATTGGAATTGGTCGGCGATATGACCCAACTGGCAAGCGCCCGTCGAGCAGAATTGGTCGAGGGAAACGAACGAGGTTCCGATCTGATTGAAGTTTTTAACGCGTCTGGTCTCTGTTTTTCGATCCTGCCGGGGCGTTCCCTTGATGTTGCCTCCGCCCATTACAAGGGGATGTCGCTCGGCTTTCGTGGCAGTACCGGCGATGTGGGGCCCGCCTTTTACGAACCCCAAGGCTATGGGTGGATGCGCGGCTTTTTTGGCGGCTTAGTGACCAGCTGCGGTATGATCTTTACGGGTCATCCGGAAGTGGATCCCGAAGAGGAAGACGAGGAACTTGGGCTTCATGGCCGCCTCTCCTTTATTCCAGCCAAAGGCGTTGTTGCTGATTGTGGTTGGGAAGGTGAAGATTATGCTGTGCGTGTTCGAGGAAAGATGCGCGAGGCGGTGGTCTTCGGGACGAATCTGGAACTGACCCGAGAAATTTCTACGGTGCTAGGCGAAAAATGTCTGCGGATTTATGACCGTATTGAGAATCTCAGTGTGGATCGTTCACCGTTGATGTTTGTTTATCATACCAACCCCGGCTTTCCAATCTTGGCTGCCGGCAGCCGTGTGTTAATCAACAGCGAGAAAAGCACCGAATGGTTGGAAGACCGGGAAGTCAACCCTGAAGACTACACCGTGGCGCTCGAACCACAACTGGAAGCGCACGACGATGTGTACATACACCGGCCCATCGCAGACGCAGACGGGAACGTACATGTCGGGCTGATTAACGACAATCTACAACTTGGACTTTACTGGAAATTCCCTATTGAGGAGATGCCTATCGTTACCCATTGGCAACACTTCCACAGGGGCACGTATGTAACCGGCATTGAACCCGGCAATGTCAGTATGTTGGGACGCGCTTGGAATCGCAAACACGGGTATTTGCAATATATCCAACCCGGCGAAATCCGAGAGTTTCATCTGGAAATCGGTATTCTGGAGGGTGAGGACGAGATTCGTGCGCTTGAACAGCGGGTTGGTGGGTAATCGGTCCAGTTTTCAAACCAATGAAAAACTACTTAAACAGGTGTGCGCATTCCTGACACTTCCATTTTTTCCTAAAGAACGGAAGGGGAACGGTTAGAATCACCCAAGAAGCAAACACCAGACGGCGTGAGAATTTCTCATAATACACATTTTCCGAGCCACACTCGGGGCAACGGATCTCACTAGTAGCGTCACCCTCCTGATCCATCTCAGAATCTGTTGGGGTTGGCTCATCCCCAACTGCGTTGGGGTTCAAAACAGCTTGGAGAATTTCGTTCGCACGCTCGACATCTGCTGCTTTTACCTGTACCCCAACACCACCAATGGCATTTGAGTAGAGCCAATTCATAGTAACGGTGTGCTCATTGGTAACAAAACATTCGATACCCTCGGACTCCAGCCACGCTACAACCGGATCCGCTTCGGTGGGATGGCTAAAATTGGCGATTGTGATCAGTTCTTCTTCGCCTATATCGGGGTTCGCTGTAACTGACATTTTTTTATTCCTTTATCAAAAACGAAAGGGCACAGATTGTCACGCGACTAAGCCACTTTTGTCACATAAACGTAGTAAGCACCGAGTGACTCTCCCGCATCATCAGTCAAAAACGTCCGTAGCTGCATCTCACCGGCGGTCAGACGAAACGTAAACGTAACTCCCTCTGCCTCTGGATCGATCGATTGTGTTGCCTCCCGATCGCTGACACATAGACGGGCGGTTTTCAGGTTGAGGGCTTTCCCGCCATTATACCAATCGATGATTTCACCGGGAAGCCCAGCGGTAAGCGGCTTATCTTCCTCTTTGGGCCACCGTCGCAGCTCAAAGGCATACTCCCCATCCTCGGCGATCTCGATTGCCCAATACCCGTTACACACAAGCCCCTGACGAATATGCCCTTGATTCCAAGCGTGTTGTTCACCATGCCAATCGTGGGTGGTCAGGACGGATACTTTTTCGTTCTCCGTGCCTAGCACAATCGGGGGATCTTCACCAAAACGCGGCGATACCAGTTCCCACCACGCTTCGTAATGTTCCCTCAATTCCTCGACAACCTCCGGATGTTCAGCGGCGATATCGTTTCGTTGTTCCGGATCTACCTCTATATCGTAGAGTTCAACACCGTTAATCAAGCGCCATCGCTGCGTCATAGTCGCGCTCTGTTTCCACTTAATAGGGTGTTCAACGCGCTGAGAGTCGGTCACGATTACACGCTCTGGTAATGTTTCCGTTTCACCTCTGAGAAGTGGTGCGAGACTCATGCCGTGAAAGCTACCCGCTCCGAAGTCAGTCTCCGAAACCTCCAGCTGGCAGAGATCCATCAACGTAGGGAGCAGATCAATGTTCGCTGTGAGTTGGTCAATATCCCTACCTTCTGTGAATCCACCGTTGGGCCAATACATGAAAAGCGGGACACGATGTCCTCCCTCATATTCCGAGCCTTTCTTCCCACGCCTGCCAGCATTAAAGCCTTCTCTGACGAATTGATTCTGGTCGAGCGTGCAACCCTCAGCGGAACCGTTGTCAGTCATAAAAATAAGAATGGTGTTATCTTCAATCCCAAGCTGTCGGAGATGATTCCTTAGTCGCAACAAATTCTCGTCGATATTGACAATCATACCGTAGAAGTTAGCTCTAGCGTCGGGGATACGCCCATGATACGGTTCACTGTAGCCGTTTGGGACATGGTATGGACTGTGTGGGGCGTTGGTTGGTAGATAGCAGAAGAAAGGATTCTCCCTGTTTCGTTCGATAAACTGCATCGCCTGATCGAACCAGACATCGGTGCAATACCCCTCAAACGGTTCTTTGACTCCATTACGGGCGTAAGTATCGTCGAAGTAGTCATTTCCCCAGTGGTCGGGGGTTTGGCTAATCCCTCCGCCACCGTGATAGAGCGCGTCCTCAAAACCTCGGTCATGGGGTCTATAGGGATAGTTGTCTCCCAAATGCCACTTGCCGAACATGCCTGTCTTATAACCGTTCGCCCGAAAAATATCCGCCATCGTGCGTTCATCGTTGCGGAGAAGCGAGCGACCGCCGATGGTATGCCACACACCGGTGCAGTTACAGTAACGCCCGGTCATAATACCGGCGCGTGTGGGTGCACAGGTGGGACCAACATGAAGGTTGGTCAAACGAAGGCTTTCGCTGTGCATAGCATCCAGATTCGGCGTTTCGATTATCGGGTTTCCATGACAACTGAAATCCCCGTAGCCTTGGTCATCGGTGATGACAAAAACGAGATTCGGTTTACTCTCAATAGAATCAGCAGGTGTTGGCATCATCATTTTCCTCGTTGGGAAGGGCTAGTCGCAGGCTCGGATCGCAGCGATCGCAGCTTTCGCAACGGTAATCCGCCGCAACGGCCTCTCCGAAATATTCTCGTACCAATCGCCCGCGACATCCTTCTGCGAGCGCGTAAAAGACAATCTGATCGATCTGACGGTTTTTAATACGAAGATAGTCCTCAAACCCCATCTGATCCGCAGACATCGAGGCGAACAGATCGCTGTCTTCAAGCAACTCAATCAATGTCAAATCTTCTGCGCCCCAATACCGCAGATAGCCTGCACTCTGCAAGTCAATTAGCTGCTCCATGAGTTGGTCAGGACGCAGATTTAACTCTCTGCAAAAATCTAAGACATTTAATTCCGATTTAGCGCGCAAGTGGCGTAGTAAAGTCTTTTGTGATTCGTCAGCAATCTCCTCGGTCAGGCCATACTCAAACGGACGTATTCTCACCGAGAGTTTTGAAGGGACGTTATACAATCTCCGCAGGAAACCGAGTTTCTCCAAGTGGCTAATTCCGACTCGAATTTTACTATCGTTGAAACTACTCAGCCATTCTAATTCTTCCGCTGCAAACATCCGAAGACTACCGACCGAAGGGAAGGTTTCAATCAATTTCAGGAGTTTGAGGAGATCTGGTTTATTGGGTGCGCTCTCCTTGACAAACCACTCATGCAACCCTCGGTCGTCCGGACAATAAAACAGGATACAGTGTGCAGTTTCGCCATCACGTCCAGCGCGTCCTGCTTCTTGATAGTACTGCTCCAGCGTTCCCGTCATCGTCCAATGAATGATGTATCGGATGTCGGATTTGTCAATTCCCATCCCGAACGCATTGGTAGCGACAACCAAATCGAGTCCCTCAGGACCATCGTCGAAGAACCGCTCTTGCACCCGTTTGCGCTCAAAATCTTCACGTCCAGCGTGATAAAAATCTACGCGGTGCCCGTGCTTCTTTAGATGCGACGCGATTTCTTCAGTCTCCCGCCGACGCCCAGCATACACAATCCCTTTGCCCCTTAGTTGTTGTAGGTGTTCATCGAGAAACAGATACTTTTCAGCCTCCCCCGACGCCTCACAAACGCTGAATTTTAGATTGGGACGTTCAATGCCGCGAGTGAAGGCTTGGGGTGGCTGAATTTCTAACTGCTCCCGAATATCCTCCCGTACATCAGGGGTTGCTGTCGCTGTGAACAGGGCAATTGAACTCGGCTGCAATTCGCGGATGGCGTCACGCAGCGCAAGGTAAGAAGGGCGAAAATCGTGTCCCCATTGAGATATACAGTGTGCTTCGTCGATCACAAACAGGGAGATTTGGTGTGAATTGAGTAGATCCAGAAACCGACGACTACGAAAACGCTCTGGAGCGATATAGAGCAGCTTAATCTCCCCACGTTCTAAGCGTTCCAATTCCGCACGGTACTCCTCCCAGCTCAGGCTGCTGTTGAGCAATGCCACCGCATAAATCTTCTGCTCACGCAACGCATCAACCTGATCTTTCATCAAAGAGATTAGCGGGGAAACAATGACAGTTATCCCCGGTAGCATCAACGCTGGTAACTGATAGCAGAGCGATTTGCCATAGCCGGTTGGAAACGCTGCGAGGATATTCTCTCCATTCAGAATCTTTTCTACAACTTGACGCTGTCCATCGCGGAAGTCAGTGTAGCCAAAATACTTTTGGAGTGCTGGGAGTAATTCGTTTGTGGCTTCATCTTGGGTGTTATCCACTGAGACTGAAGAGGATGTGGGAGAGGCGCCCGGTGTGTTGAGGAGCTCATCTATACTTTGTAGAAGCTCTTGTGGGTTCTTCATGCTAGAAAATTTGGCATCATCCAATCGGCTTTCACCAGAGATATCTGTTGTGAATTTTTATATTCAGTTGTCTCAGCAGCAGCGACTTACACCATTTGTTTCGGTAGGACTATTTTACCATAACGATGATTTTTAGGGAAGTTTTCTTTCGCAAAACCCGGCTAAGGGTTGAGTGCCCATTCCAGTTTTTCATTTTTCAAGTACGGAATCAGAAGTGTCCGGAGGCGTTTATGGGCATGGTGGAGATGCGCTTTGATTGTGCCTTCAGAGCGATCCAATTGCGCGGCAATCTCCTTCAATTGAAGTCCATCGTGATATCGCAGGTTAAAGACGTGCTGCTGTTTGGGTGGGAGTTGCTGCACCGCTTGACCAATGATTTGTCCAAGTTCTTTGGTTTCTAACTGATCTGGTGGCAGTGGACTTACATCGTTAAACGCCACTTCATCGTTGTTCCCTGCGGGTAAGTCCTCAAACGACAAAGTCTGCCCCCGTTTCTGTTGACGAATAAAGTCAATACAGAGGTTAACGGCAATCCGATAGAGCCAACTATAGAATGCCGATTGTCGTTTGAAATGAGGCAGGGCGCGGTAGGCTTTGATAAAAATCTCTTGAGAAAGATCCTTCGCAATTTCGGAGTTAGGCACATGCTTATAAACCAAGTTATAGATCTTCCCCTGATATTTGCTTACTAGTTCATTAAAAACTTCCTGTTCACCGTTCTGGAATCGTTCGATCAGTTCTTTTTCGTCTGTAGCCGGAGGCATAGATGTTAAAGATGTGGATAAAGTATTACGTTGAATCATGTTGCGTTCTCCTCTGTAGTGCGAAACGGGTGGTGTGTACAAGGACGCAGCCACCGATACCAATCCATTTATTACACACCAATCTGTATCAAATTGTTCCAAACTGTATCAAATTTTTCTCATTTTCTGAATTGCTCTAGTCAGTGCTTTCAACTTGACATCCAGCTTAAATCTCGGCTATAGTAATGATTCAGCCTGTCAATCCGGCAGAAATTCCTAATAATAAAGACAATCAATCCGGTTTTACTTCGCAACAATATTGCAAGTTTATTGCCATTAATTCTTATGCGCCGATATAGTATTCAAAACAAAATCGTACTTCCGTTCATTCTGCTTTTTACGGTGGTTGTTCTCATCGTACCGGTCATTACGATTGCGCTTTTCGATCGAAAATACGATGAGCAGGTTAGCCGTGAAACCCAAGAATGGCTTGAGACGATTGAGGATACCGGCTTTATTCATCAGCCAGAGAAGGTGAAGGAAGCATACGGCGCAGAGGTGACAGTCGTGAGTAGCGACAACACAGTAAATTACACCACCCTCTCCGGAGATCGGGCGAATTTCGCCGATGATATGAAGTTGAACGAAGTCCGTAAACGCATCAAGGAGTCGAACGTGGACTTTGTTTCTCAAAATGTGACGGTCAACAGCAAACACTATAAAGTTATCTATTACCCGCAGGTGTATGACCGGTTGTATTGCCTGATGCGTCCTATAGATAAAATCGCTGATGCAAAACGGCACATAACTCTGTTGATGTTCGGGATTGCCGCTGTCGTTATCTTGTTAGTTGCACTTATCAGTCATCTTATTGGGCGGAATCTTACCAATCCGATCAAGGATCTGGTACAATTCACGCGGAAGGTTGCCGGGGGTAACTTGAACGAGCAATGCGAGGTGAAAACGCACGACGAAATTGGCGACCTCACTGTTGCGTTTAATCAAATGACGCGTGAACTACGAAATTCGAGGAATGAACTGATAAGCGCTGAACGCCTCGCCACTGCGGGCAAGATGGCAGCTTCGTTTGCCCACGAGATCCGGAACCCACTTTCATCGATGCAGATGCTAGCACAGATGCTAATGCGAAAGGGAGATCTCCCAGAAGCAAGGCGAAAACAGTCGATGCAATATATCCTTGAGGAAATTGAACGGATTGATGTGATTGTCAAAGGGTTCATGGATTTCGCCCGCCCTGCCTCCCTGAACCCCGCGCCCCACGATCTGAATCAGGTTTTACAGGAGGTCTTGGATCTGATGGGGGCCAACCTGAATCATCATCAGATTGGGCTAGTCAAGAAATTCGCCCCCAACCTTCCACCGGTTTTGTTGGATCGGGATAAGTTGAAACAAGCGTTTATGAATATCGTATTAAATGCTATGGATGCCATGCCAAAAGGCGGTACATTGGAAATCGTGACATTACAGGGGGTAGACAAGGTTCGTATTGATGTTATGGATACGGGAATTGGGATTGCCCCGGAAGATTTAAATCAACTTTTTGAACCTTTCTTCACGACAAAATCACAAGGAACCGGACTTGGACTGGCAAACGCGAAACGCGTTCTTGAACAACACAGTGGGGATATACAGGGTAGAAGCGTTGTTGGTCAGGGAACAACAATATCGCTTTGGCTACCACTGTCTAGTGATTCTTCACCTTCAAAATCTAAAAAAATAGGAGAATAATATGGCAGAACAGAAGGCAACGAATATTACGTGGCACGAAGCGAACGTTGCCCAGAAAGACAGGGAGCAGCTGCTCAATCAGAAAGGGTGTGTCATCTGGTTCACAGGACTTTCAGGTTCCGGCAAATCCACACTTGCCTTGGAAGTGGAAAGTAAATTATACCAGCGTGGACATCTCACCTATGTCCTTGATGGCGATAACATCCGACACGGTTTGAATAAGAACCTCGGCTTTTCGCCGGAAGATCGGGAGGAGAACATCCGCCGCATTGGGGAAGTCGCGAAGTTATTTGCCGATGCCGGTGTTATTGCGATGACAGCTTTTATTTCGCCCTACCGCGCAGATCGAGACAATGCGCGTGACCTCCTTGATGAAGGGCGATTTGTGGAGGTCTTCGTTGATTGTCCGTTAGAGGTGTGCGAAGCACGAGATACGAAGGGGTTATATCAAAAGGCGAGGGCAGGCGAGATCAAAGAGTTCACGGGAATCAGCGCACCTTACGAAGCGCCGAACCAGCCGGAACTGACCGTAAATACGGACGCCCAGAACCTCGAGGAATGCACCGAGCGTGTCATTGCCCTCCTCACAAGCAAAGGGCTTGTTCCCGCCTCACAATAGGGGACGTCTATTCTCAAAATCCCATCAAACCACAGCATCGACGACAAACAGGCATCGGACCATCGGTGCTGATAGAATTGCGAAATTCGCGGGCGGCGGCGTTATTCCACATATCCTCGACAGCATCCGTTTTGATATTGCCAATAATGTAGTCATGGTAATCACGGCAGAGGCTAACGTCGCCGTTGCTGTCAATTTCCATTGTCATGTAAATACTGACGCACTGATTATAACCGAAAACCTCTGTGTGGTCGGTATAGTACCGTTGAATCTCATCTCGCGTGTTGAGCCTCGGCATCATCATCGGCGGACACCGCCGCGTTTCTTTCGAGAGCTTTTCCATATCCTCGAACTTATCGAGGATGACACCGTGATCGAAATCTTTCCATGTCCCAATCCAACCGTAGTGGGTTTGGGGCTTGAACCCGAAACGTCCCTCGAAATCTTCGGTGTGCGCCTGTGCGGAATGTGAGTCGATCCACCACGTCAGGTACAAGATCTGTGCATCTGCATACTGGTTCGTGAATTTGTAGAGGTCAACCACATAGTCGATGTTGTACATCGTAATACAACTGAGCGGGACGATATATGGAAACGCAACACTCCGCCGCTTCTTTTCTACGCTTAATGTTTCCAGTGCTGCTTTTACGTCTTTGAAGTTATCATAATTCTCCGAGACCCCCGGACGCTGATTGTTATGAATTTCCTCATTTGGTCCGTCAACGCTCAAATACAGAATTTTGCATGTTTCGAGGATGTCATCGGCACGTCTGGCGAGGTGGGTCCCATTTGTTACAAGCGAGATTGGCATATCTCGTTCTTTGATGTAATGGAGCAGTTCAATCAATCCGGGGTAAAGCATCGGCTCGCCGCCCCAGATATACCATACAGGCGACCAGCCTGCATCGACAACCTGATCGACGAGTCGCTTGTAATATTCGACAGGAACCTCCCGTTGCTTCAATGATTTGAGGGATTCGCCGAGCAGATATCCGTTATCTCCCCACTGTCCACAGGAGTGACAACGTAGGTTACACATATCCGTGATTCGTAAGCTTACCAGTTGGACATCGTCGCCCTTCCCATGTTTGGCACCAAATGGATGCCTCCAGTTAAAACTTTCTTTTGCCATCTGATATTTCATGAGCGAATAGGAGGTTGCCCAATCATCAGACATTGCAGTTGCAAGTTCATTTACAAAAAAACGGGGTGAAACACGACTTCGAATTGCCATAGCCTTCCTCTCTGTTACGGGACATAAAATCCAAATTTACTTATAAGCTCTTGAATATTTAAACTGATTCCTCTCCGTTTGGCACCTCTGTTCTATCCGCTTCCGTAATCCTTCCAAGAACACGAGACTCTGTCGCTGAAAGAATTTCGTATCGAACGCCGCCCCATACAATCTTTTTTTGAAATGCTGCGTACACCGCATTCAGGCCCGCAAGCAACATCGCTACCGGTACAACAAGCGAGGCAGCGCGGAGGGTTTCACGTATCTTTGGCATATCTCTCAGCCAGCGGGGCAAGTTTCGCGAGAAGATGCGAAAGCTTTGAATCTCTATAAATGGAACAAGCAGGACGAGGAGAAATCTTCTATCGACATAGAATGTAAAAGGAATTGAACTGATCACAAGCAAAGCCTTCGGCAGAAGTACTAGCAAAGTCCCCCACCACTGCGCTTTAAGCCCCATCCGAAAGGTCATCACCATTTGCCGGTTGGTAAACTCTATGACCTGTTTCCATGTCCGCTTCTCAGTGTGGGTAACTGCGATACAATCCGGTACAAAATGGATCTTGCGTTTAAGGTCTCTCACTGTATGCGTCAAATTGTGGTCTTCAATGGTTGCATTAGCCCAACGCTGCAATACTGTGCCTTGTTCAAAAGAGTCACGACGGATCGCGTTGGAACCGCCCCAAACCATAGCGAATGGGTGATCGCCTTGCAACGCTATCTGAAAATTGATCCAAATTGCCTCGACAAGCGATGCCGTGTTCAAGGTATGCGGAAAATAAAATCTCGCCCCCACCGTCGCGCCAACTTTTTTGTCCTGAAGCGGTTGGACGAGCAGCTTCAGCCAATCTTGCTCAATGGTCGCATCCGCATCGACAAAAGCGATGATTTCAATATCATTTGGAAATGTTTCGATTGCCGTCATTAGGTTCTGAACCTTCTGCGAGCGCGGGAGAGAGTTATCCACGATGTTGGGCGCAAGCAGTGTATGCACATTGGGATGTCCTTTAGCGATCTCAAGCAGATGCGGATAGGACTCGTCGTAACCGGATTCCCCCTTTGTGTGCGTGACAAAGAACACTTCATACGCGCCCGCATAATCCTGATTCAGAAGCCGCTTTACATTCTCTGCTGTCTGGTCGTCCCAGCCATAATGTGGTGCGATGATAGCAGCTTTTGGGGTATAATCTGGTCTTTTGGTATTTCTCTCCCGGCGTGCATATCGGAATGAGTTAATGATTAGCAGCACTTCGAAGATAAGGACGAAATAAACTGCTCCAATAATGTATGAAATCATAGGGCCGTATGTGCTGAATGTTTGAAATGGTTGATAATTTTACGGAATCCCATCTTAACATACATGGGCGGATTCAGTCAATACAAAAATAGGAAGAGAATTTGTAAAGTTTGTGTCAGTATAAACGGGTTATGTGTTATCATATATGCAACTTTGAAATTATGTGGCATAGGAGTGTTTTATGGTAAATCAATACGACTTTCAAGAGGTTGGCAGACTACCAGCGTCGGACGATAATGTGGCAATCGCCACACGAAGGGTAGACGCTGGTGCCGAAATTAACTGCAATGGTCATAGTTTCACCATATCTCATACAATTTTAGAGGGGCACCGATTCGCAATTCAGGCGATTCCTGAGGGGGAATCACTGTTGTCGTGGGGACTGCCTTTCGGGGTGGCAATCACTGACCTATCTTCCGGTGACTATGCTTGTAACCAGAAGATCCTTGACGCGCTTGCGATACGGGATATCGACTTCGCACTCCCCTCCCATCCAAACTTCAAAGATCAGATCGCCCCCTACATCCTCAATGAAGACACATTTCAGCCGGGGACGCAAGTTCCCCGATATGATCGCGATCGGTCTTTCCTCGGCTATCGACGGGATGGAGGTCGAGGCGTCGGAACCCGAAATTATATCGTTATCATGGGAACAACCTCCCAGACCTCCGGCTATGCAAGGGCACTTGCAGCCCGATACAAAGAGGTTAGCGCAAATCACGAAAACATCGACGGGGTCGTTGCTGTAACGCACACCGAAGGCGGAGAGAGCACAACGCCCAATAACCTTGAGATGTTGCTTCGGACACTCGCCGGCTTTACCACCCACCCAAACATCGGGGCAATCCTCGCTGTTGATTACGGTTCAGAAGTGGTGACGAATCAGATGCTTCAGCGTTATATGACCGAAAATAACTATCCACTGGAGGCTGTGCTACACCGGTTTCTGAGCATACAGGGAGGCTTTGATACCAGTTTAGACGCGGGGGAGGCAATCATCAAAGAGTGGTTAGAACCGGTAAACGCAATGCAGCGTACTGAGGAATCTCTCTCTAATATAAAAATTGCGCTTCAGTGCGGCGGCTCAGATGCGTTCTCCGGCGTATCGGGCAACCCACTGGCAGCTTACGTTGCGAAAGAGGTTATCCGTTACGGGGGTGCCGCCAATCTCGCAGAGACCGATGAACTGATCGGGGCTGAACCGTATGTGCTGCAGAACGCCCGAGATTTTGATACCGCTCGCACGTTTTTAGACACAATCGAGCGGTTTAAGGAGCGAGTGCGATGGCATGGTCATACGGCCGAAGCCAATCCTTCCGGCGGAAATAATTTTCGTGGATTATACAACATTGTCATCAAATCAATTGGCGCTGCGATGAAACGCGATCCGGAGGTCTGTCTCGATTACGTTATCGATTATAGTGAACGGATGCTTGCACCGGGCTATTACTTCATGGACAGCCCCGGTAACGACCTTGAAAGCATTGCGGGACAGGTAGCATCCGGTTCAAATATGATTTTCTTTGTCACCGGCAACGGATCTATCACGAACTTCCCCTTTGTCCCAACAATCAAGATTGTTACCACTACCCCACGATACGAAATGTTGAAGAACGACATGGATGTCAACGCCGGAGCTTACCAAGATGGCACACCGATGGAGGAATTGGGGCAGCAGATGCTCGATCTCACCGTCAATGTTGCTGCTGGAGAGCGATCTGTCGGGGAAAAGGCAGGACATTCGCAGGTATCAATATGGCGGAATTGGAAGCAGACGGGACCTGTCGATTCAGAAGCGGTGGTTTCAGCTGATGCTCCAACCGGTGAACCGATCCCAATTCAACTCAGTGCCCCACATTCAGAGCACACCTTTAGCGCGATACAGACCGGAAGCGGTTACCACAGCGATCAGATCGGGTTGGTCTTGCCAACAAGCCTCTGCTCCGGTCAGATTGCCCAGATGATTGTTGATCGGCTCAACCAAAAAGGGCTCGGACGCGAACACGGCATTTCGCGCTATGTTGCGTTGGCACATACGGAGGGGTGTGGTGTGTCGGGCGGTAACTCGGAAGACATATACAGGCGCACACTCATCGGGCATCTGATTCATCCAATGGTTGCCCTCGGTTTGCCCTTAGAACACGGTTGTGAAAAAACTCATAACGACTACCTCCGCCACGCACTCACGGAACAGGATATCCCACTTGAACGATACGGTTGGGCGAGTGTGCAGTTGGATGGCGGCATTGATGCTGTAATCCAAAAGGTCGAGGATTGGTTCAGCCAATCCCTAGAGTCAATGCCCCAACCCGATTACGCCGATGTCGGTTTGGAACACCTTCGGATCGGGTTGACATCCAGCGGGAAAGTGACAGAAACGGTTGCACAGAGTCTGGCATATCTTACCCAAACCATCGCCGGTGCAGGTGGGACTGTCGTCATTCCGGCAAATGCGACCTTTTTAACTTCACCTGCCTATGTAGCAAGCGCTCTTGGCAATCGCTCTCAAGTGAGAAATACCCTATCTTACGGTCAATCTATCACCGAACCCGGATTTCATGTTATGGAGACACCCACCGATCATGTTGTGGAGACGTTAACCGGATTGGGGGCAACAGGTGTCGATCTGATGTTCGCGCATGTTGTTGGGCATCCCCTTCAGGCGCATCGTATGATTCCGCTCATCCAAGCTACAACCGAAGAGACGACAGCGTCAATCTATGAAGCGGATCTGGACCTCTTGCCCGCCGATGAGAATTGGACGCCGGAGAGTTTTTCAGCACAAATGCTAGAAATTATCTTGGAGGTCGCCTCGCGCCGTTACACACCCAAGCTCTATGGGAAGGGAAACACAGATTTCCAATTTACGCGTGGATTGCTCGGCATCTCGATGTAAAACGTGAAATCTATCTCGCGATGATAGATGCCCACACCTCCGTTGCTGTCCTGATTTTGGGGTTGACCAGCATATATGGTCATGCTATCATTGGGATCGGGAAGCGTCTTTCTGCGTTTGGCAACTCCTAGCAAGCTAATCAGGGGAGAATACGATGAAGATTACAGATCTCAAAGTATTTCCAGTAAGTCAGTTCATATACGTTAAGATCGTGACTGACGAAGGAATATATGGCATTGGAGAAGGTTCGTTAAGCGGCAGATCATTGGCTGTTGTCGCGGCATTGGAACATCATATTAAACCGCTCCTAATTGGACAGGACGCTACCCGAATAGAGCATATATGGCAGGACATCTTCCGTGGGACGTTCTGGCGCGGTGGTCCTGTGTTACAATCTGCACTCGCCGGGGTTGATATTGCGCTGTGGGATTTAGCAGGAAAGGCACTTGGTGTACCAACCTACCGACTGCTTGGCGGTGCCACGCGGGATAAGGTGCTGGTCTATCGACATACCGGTGGAGGGACACCGGAACAACTCATTGAAACAGCACAGGGACAGTTGGAAGAGGGGTGGAAAGTCTTACGAATTTCGCCGATTGATACCATTGAGGGCGGATTCAATCAAAAACTCGCGGTCATGCGCGGCGTTGAGCATTTTAGTGCGTTGCGGAAGGCAATCGGTGACGAGGCCGAGGTCATCTTTGAGGTGCATACCCGCTTGACGCCAACCCGTGCCATCGAGTTGTGCAATGCGATTGAGGAATATCACCCATTCTTTGTCGAGGATCCCATCCGCTCCGAGAATCCGGCATCGTTTGCGACGCTACGTGAACACACAAATGTCCCAATCGGTACAGGCGAGCAACTTCCGACGAAATGGATGTTCCGAGAACTGATTGAGGGGGAATTAATCGATTACATTCGGGTGGACATCTGTCACAGCGGCGGAATCACCGAAGGGAAGAAGATCGCAACGATGGCAGAAGTCCACTATCAAGAATTAGCGTGTCACTACACCTCAAGTCCTGTTAGCTCGGCAGCGATGCTGCATCTGAATATGTCGATCCCCAACTGTGCGGTGCAAGAATACGCGCCATCGTCAGGTTGGATGGACGAAGTCATCCAACACGACCTGCGAACAGAGGATGGCTATCTTCTCGCTCCTGAATCACCGGGCTTGGGCATCGACCTGAACGAAGAAGCCGCAGCCGCGTACCCTCCCACACCGGGTGAACCCCCACATTTGCGACGAGAGGACGGTTCGGTTCAGGATTGGTGATTACTTGAAGTGCTCATCTATACAATAGGAGATACGGTATGCAGTTTCCCCACCTTTTTTCTCCAATAAAGGTTGATTCACTGGAATTAAAAAATCGCGTTGTCTTGGCGCCGCTTGATGTCGGGCTGCATGATCCAGAAGGGCAAGTCACTGACCGTTATATAGATTTTCTGGTTGAGCGAGCAAAGGGCGAAACCAGCCTAATCATCACTGAATTCACTTCCGTTTGGCCCGAACAACGTGTAATTACCACAGCGGTTTGGGATGATAAGTTCGTCCCGGGGCTTACGCGCATGGCAGAAGCGGTCAAGGCTGCCGGATCCAAGATATTCATGCAGATTGCCGTGCTGGGTGGAAAATCTTATATTGAACCGTTTGCACCCTCCGCAATCGAAAGCGAACTCTACACCGAGGTGCCGCGTGAAATGACGGTGGATGATATTAAAAGGGTAATAGAAGCGTTCATTTTGGGCGCAACACGGGCAAAACGAGCCGGTTTCGACGGCGTGGAATATCACTGTGCACATTCCTATCTCGGCGGGCAGTTTATGTCACCTCATACAAATCGACGGGATGATGACTACGGGGGTGATTTTGAACGGCGTATGCGGTTCGGCACCGAAATTGTGACAGGGATTAAGCAGGTCTGTGGCGAAGATTTTCCGGTCGGTTTTAAGTTTAGCGCGCATGAGCATCTCCATGGCGGCGTGAATGACAGGTACGACGAGCATGTGAAAGATGATCTTCATCTGCGGATTGCGGAATATATGGAAAATCTCGGTGTCGCCTACCTGCATGTAGCAACAACTTCTGCAACGATTATGCAGGTTAAAGGGTTTGTGGAATGTACCCACCCATCTGTGCCACCGCTCTATATCAAACCCAATACACTGGTTGATCTGGCAGAGGAAGTTAAGCAGAATGGCGCAAAAATCCCCGTTATTGCTACGGGTGGAATTACTGATCCGGTGCACGCAGAGGAGATTATTTCCCAAGGGCGCGCTGATATGGTTGCCCTCGGTCGCACGCTGATTGCTGATCCACACTGGGCGAAGAAAGCACACGCCGGAGAAAATATCATCCCGTGTATTCGGTGCAATTTTTGCCACACGTTTGTGGTCATGGATCGCGGCGGCGTGCAGTGTACGACGAATCCCATCGTGGGCAGAGAGAAACTGATCGCGTTCAACAGAACGGACTTCCCCAAAAAGGTAGTCGTCGTCGGAGCGGGTCCCGGTGGTCTAGAGGCTGGCTTGCGTGCCAAAGAGATGGGACACGATGTTATCGTATACGAAAAACGGGATGTGATCGGCGGAGAGATGATTTCGGCGTCGATTCCTGATTTCAAGTGGGATATTAAACGCTTGCTCCAATACTATATCACGGAAGTTCAGAAGGTGGGCTTGGAGGTTCGGGCAGGCACGACCGTAACGCTGGATACACTAAAAGCCGACAACCCAGATGTAGTTATCCTTGCGACAGGTGGCGAGGCAATTATTCCAGATATTCCCGGAATTGATGGAGACAACGTTATCACTGCAATTGACGCCATAGTTCGCTGGGACGAACTGGAAATTGGTGAGCGGGTCATGGTACTCGGTGCCGGGCTCGTCGGATATGAGGTGGCGTGGTTTGCCGCACAGCAGGGACGCGATGTCGTTCTAGTTTCCCGTCGAAACGAAGATGATGTAATCAAATTAAAGGAACACGGCACGAACTTGGCGGTGCTTAGAAAAGGCGTCCGGGAGTCAGGAACGAAGATATTGGCAAGCCGTGAACTGAAGCAAGTCGACAAGACGGGTGTTGTGCTGACCACGGACGACGGGGACGAGGAATTCCATCCCATTGAGACGCTGATAATCAGTCGAGGCTATACGCCACGAAGGGGGCTCAAGCGAGATATTGAAGCTGCTGACCTGCGATGCGAGGTTTACGAGGTGGGAGACTGTGTTGAGGTCCGAAATTTCTTTGATGCAATTAATGAAGGCGCACATGTCGTCCGGGAGAAACTTGCATAATTGATACCACCTTAGAGTGCGTGTAGGGACAACCCCCCGATAAATTGGGATTAAGAAACTTGGGGTTGCCCTCATTCCTTTCGCTCTAGAGGAGCGATATGTCTATAGAAGGGTGATGGGACCAATCCACGCGCTCCAGAGGAGCACAATGTGTAAGCAAAGTATGTCCAACACTAATATCCCAAACCCCTAACAGGGCGACAAATAGCTAATAATGGAGGAATAATAATGTATTTGAGAGTTGGACAACCCAAAATTGGACGAAAGATTGTCGTCTGGTTTCTGGCAGTTGTTCTAGGAAGCAGCGGCGTTGCCTTAGAAAGTGCTGCACAACACGATTGGACAGACCAGATTGCTGCTTTCAAACCGATGGTTGTGAATGTCGAGACCTCTTCAGAGGTTGTGTTTGAGACGGAGTCGAAAGGAACTAGTTTTGCCACCGGCTTCATTGTCGATGCAGCGCAAGGGATCATAGCGACCAATCGGCATGTCACCGGCAGCAGCCCGTCTTATGTCAAGATCAACTTCTACGACGGTAGTTTTACAGAAGCACAGGTGCTTTACTATGATCCAACGCACGACTTTGGCTTTTATAAAATTGATCCCGAAGAAGTCCTGTTTGAGCTCCAAGCTGTCCAACTCGGTTCATGGCACGATCTTGCGCTGGGGGACGAGTTGCTTCTAATCGGCAATAATGAGAAAGAGGAGTATTCCATCAAGGAGGGAAAGGTTGCCAACCTCAACGTGAACAAAGGCGATCGGCATTCTAGCTATATCCATACAACGTTTGATCGCACCGGCGGCTCAAGCGGCAGTCCAGTGTGGAACACAAAAGGCGAGGTTATCGGCATCCATGCGCGTGGAACGGATACCTCTAGCTTTGAATTACCAATCAATTATGTGATCGATGCACTCAAACAGATTCAAAGCGGCGAGTCAATCCAACGTGGGGAGATTGGTGTGGACTTAGAGTTGATCTCGATTGGTGAGGCGATTAAACATTTTGGACTACCTGAAGCCTCTCGCGCAGAGATTGGTCCTTCAGATTCGGGAACGCCGAAAGTGATTCAGATCGAGTCAATCATACCCAAAACGACAGGCGCCGCAAGCCTTCTTGCTTCCGATATTATCTACAGGATTAATGGAAAGTTAATTCGTGATGACCTGTATACTTTTGATGCAATCCTCAACGAAAATGCCGGGAATAGTGTAAATTTGGATATCTTTCGCAATGGAAAGGCTGTGACAGTTGAAGTCTTAGTAGAAGATATCGAATTAAAGAAAGTCCGCCGGTTCGTCCGATTCGCCGGATCAGTCTTCCACGACATAACACCTCAGCTAAGACATTTACTTTACTTTGAGGCGGCTGGGGTGTACCTCCCGCATGCAGATGCGGGGAGTAGCTTTGCCCGTGTTGGCATCCGCGAGCGCAGCGGTAACTCAAAAGTGGTCATTCAGGAAATTAATGGACGAGCGATTAGGAATCTCGACGATTTTATTGATGCTTGTGGGCAGATTTCGGGCGGGCAGCATACCTATGTGGTTATCCGTGACTTCAATCGTTTTGACAGCTCGCCGACCCCCAGAAGTTTGACGATTAACCTGAAATTTGGGCAGCTTGATGTATTTGAGTGGAATGAGAGCAACCTCGATTGGGAAACAATCCAAAAATAAAACGCTGAACGTAATGCGTATTTTGATGGAAGGAAGTGAGATGCATTATAAACCCGTTTCTGCAATTTTTGCAGCGATTTGCTTGATGTTGTGTTCGTTTGGTTCAGCAATTGGGGATATTGAAATTGATATCTTCTTGCTGAACACCGAGTTCTTTTTCGATCATAAGGAACCGCATGGGGAGGTTGTCGGCAAATCGGTGCCTGTACCAACCGCAGAGCAATATGAGGCAAAAGCCAAAGCCATCGCTGAACTTATTGATACACACAAAGCGAACATCGTTGGGCTCGTTGAGGTTGAGAACCGTGCCGTCCTTGAAAGAGTCAAATATTACCTCGCAAGTCCCGATGATTGGCAAATTGCCTTCGATGAAGGTAGGGACACCTATACCGGTCAAGATGTCGCCCTCCTCACGAAATTTCGGGTTGTGCCGGGGAGCGCGACGAATTTTCCAGATGAGCGCGAGATTTACTTTGTAGATGGTCAAGAACGCGATGTGAACCCCTCAAAGATTCTGGGTGTCGAACTGAGGATTGACAACCAACCGTACTATGTGCTGATCACTCACCTCATTTCTCGTCGTGGTTCAAACGATCCCAAACGGCTTGCACAAGCTAATGTTGTGCGTCGGCAGGCTGTAAAGGGGATGATGGCGGATAAGAATGTCATCGTCATGGGGGACATGAACGACACCCCGGCAACGCCTGTGATTAACCGACTCCGTGGGTTCGATGACATTTGGGGTGATTTCCTACAGACTGCCAATGCAGTTGAAGCAGATAATCGGTATACGTACATTTACGAGGGTGAAAAAAATCTGCTCGATCACCTCCTCATCAGTCCAAGTTTACGGGATGAGTTTCGCAATGTTGAGAAGGTCAAGCGGTGTGAAATTATCGATGTCGGCGAGCTATCGGATCACCGCGCGATCCTTGCTCGACTGCGGATTGTCCATCCTGTTGTTGTTCTTGAGACAAACAAAGGTATGGTCGAAATGGAGCTTTACCCCGATGTCGCCCCGAAAACCGTTGCCAACTTTGTCAAGCTGATTGAAATGGAATTTTACGATGGGATCGCTTTTCATCGATATGTGGAGAATTTTGTGATTCAGGGTGGCGATCCGGAGGGGAGTGGTAGCGGGGGACCCGGGTGGACAATTCCGGGTGAGTTTCAAAATCCGAAACTCCGTGCAAAGATGCCTCGACACAGAAAAGGGGTGGTCGCTATGGCGCGGGCGAACAAACCGGATTCCGCAGGCAGCCAATTCTACATCTGCTTGGACGCAAAGCCATCTCGCTATTTTAGCCTGAACAGTCAATATACCACTTTTGGGAAAGTCATTGCCGGCATGGATGTGGTCGATCAACTTCGCAAAGGCGATGTGATGAATACCGTGCGTCTAAAGGAAAAAAACGAAGAATCAGCCCCGCCAACCGGGGAACAGACATCGCAATAGGGAATACGTAAACGTTGACAGGTTTATTAGTTCATTTAGCCCCAGAGGGGCGACATGTATATAGCACTTCGATAAAGGACAAACATAATTTACCAACAACATCAAGGAGGTAGCGAGAAATGTCAGAGTCGTTGAAACAACGTCTACACCGGGGCAAGAGCCTCAAAGTCGCAGGGTCTTCCATAGATGCATCGAGGAATGAACTTGAAGCCCTTCTCAGTCAAGATTCCTACGATCTCGTCTCTATTGACAGCCAGCATGCAGCGTTCAATGAAGACAGATTGGTCTCATTTTGTGCCATGGCAGCGGAGTTAGGGGTGCCTACCCAATTTCGCATCAAAAACACACGGAATGCGTACCTGATCGGCAACTACCTAGACTTGGGTCCATTCTCAATTGTGGTGCCACAGGTTGAGGACGAGGAAACTGTTGATGAGGCAATAAACGCCTTCTACTATCCGCCAATCGGCAAAAGGAGTTGGGGGCCCAGTTCAGGGTACGGCTTCAAACCGGATATGGAACGACTGGAGTACGCTGAGTGGTGGAACAACAACGGCATCCTTGCCATACAACTGGAGTCGATCGATGCCGTGACCAATGCCCGACACCTCGGCAAACCGGGTATTGACATGTTCGTCTTTGGCGCGAATGACATGAACTTTAGTTTGGAACAATATCCAGACCATCCCTTCAAGACAGTTGAGGATATGATCCAGCACGTTGTAGAGCAGATGGAGGGCACACACGTCAAGGTGAATGCTTGAGTCTTGAAGTTCTGCACATGTATACGCATTAGTACGGATCTACATAACACCATCTCAATGCATAAATGCCCGAAAGCATCGAGAGTTATCTCGATGCTTTTTTCGGTTCAGCGATTAGGGTTGTTGCTCGATCTTAGAAGTCTTATTCAGCCTGATAAACGTCATAAAGGAAGGTCACGGATATCCGTGAACCCCTTTATTTTATGCCTTGATCTCTGTTTTGTGTCGTGCTATAATGACTGCCGATTTGACGAACTGCAATCAAAATACTCGGATCGTGTCCTTTACTTTATTACATACCGTTTTACTTAATTCCACAAACTTTGAAATTTGAGGTGAAGTTGGTGCTATCACGACGTTCATTTTTTAAGTTCTTGGGTTGGGGAAATTTCCTCGCTGCTACCGGGCTTGCCTTTGGTCCCGGATTGATCCGATTCTTATACCCACGAGTCCTCTTTGAACCATCTTCGGTCTTCAAGGCTGGATTTCCCGGCGAATATCCTCCCGGAACGGTTAGCGAAAAGTTCAAAAAAGATCCGTTCGGTGTCTGGATTGTTCGGAAAGAGGATGGCGAGTTTTTCGCACTGTTGGCAATCTGTACACATCTCGGTTGTACCCCCCGATGGCTTTCGTCCGAACAGAAGTTTAAGTGCCCTTGTCATGGAAGCGGATTTGACCGTGAGGGGATGCACTTTGAGGGACCTGCGCCGAGACCCCTTGAGCGCGTGCAAATTACGCTAGCGGAAGATGGACAACTGCAGATTGATAAGTCCGTAAAGTTTCTGGAAGAGCGAGGCGATTGGGGGAAAGCGGGATCCTCTTTAAGGGTTTAGTGGGGCGGCGGTTCATAACCTATGTTCCTCCCCTGACTGCTATTATTTCCCATTCCATCAGATTATACCCTTTTGGTGCGGTTGTAACGAGAAAATTAAATTAAGTAAGAAAGGAGTTATACAGCCTTGGTTATGCTAACGCGAAGCAGGCTGAGTTGTAATTATGAATGAGAGACGTAATGGATTAAAAGAGAAAATCACAAATAACCAGATTTGGCAGTCGATGTTTCGCCACGGCTACGAGAAAACAGGAAGACGATATACCCTCCAAGTCCTCCAAAATGTCTGGCTCCATCTGCATCCTCCCCGCGTTACCCGCCACGCGATTAACTTCCGATTCACATGGTGTATGGGCGGGATTACCTTTCTGATGTTTCTTGTCACCGCCGTTACAGGTGTGTTGTTGATGTTCTACTATCGTCCCACCGCAGAGTACGCGTTCCGTGATATTCAGTATCTTGAGTTCGACATCCCATTCGGGATGCTCCTGCGCAATATGCACCGTTGGGCAGCCCACGGCATGGTCATCGCAGTGATGCTTCACATGTTCCGTGTTTTCCTGACCGGGTCCTATAAAAAGCCTCGCGAATTTAACTGGGGTGTCGGCGTTATCCTGTTGCTTGTCACCTTCTTCCTTAGCTTTACCGGCTACCTACTACCGTGGGATCAGCTTGCATTCTGGGCGGTCACCGTTGGAACAAACATGGCGCGTGCGACACCTGTCTTAGGGCATGAAGGTCCATTCCACCCCCAGGATATCGTCACCCAATCGAATGATGTGCGCTTTGCCCTCCTTGGCGGGACAATTGTCGGTCCCTCAACGCTCTTGCGATTTTACATCCTGCATTGCGTCGCTGTACCACTCTTGGCAAGCGTGTTGATGGCGCTACACTTCTGGCGTGTCCGCAAGGACGGCGGTATTTCTGGCCCCCTGTAGGACTGAACTCATTTTAATCCCTATTTATTGAGGTGGTATATGGATCCCTTTCTCTTATTGATTACGAAGCCTGATAATGTTCCGATTGTTGCAATCGTGTTGTTGTTGCCTTTCTTCACTTGGCTTGCATTCAGCCAAGGGCGCAGAAATGACCTAGCTGGCACACCCGCCGAAGCAGCGCTTAACGATAAAGTTTACTGCTGGCCCTACCTCTGTCGCAATGAGTTTCTCTGTGCAATCATCATAATGCTTGTTCTGGGGATATGGTCCATTACCATTGATGCCCCACTCGAAGAGCCGAGCGATCCAACAGTAACCCCGAACCCGTCTAAAGCCCCATGGTACTTTCTCGCACTACAAGAGATGTTGGTCTACTTTGATCCGTGGATTGCAGGTGTTGTGTTGCCGGGGCTGATTATCGCCGGTTTAATCGCCATCCCCTATATAGATATCAATCCCAAAGGAAAAGGCTACTATACCCTGAAGGAGCGTCCGTTTGCACTTATAACCTTCTGTTTCGGCTTTTTTGTGTTATGGATCGTGCTAATGGTCGTTGGCACCTTCTTGAGGGGACCCGGTTGGAACTTTTTCGCCCCATGGAAAGAGTGGGATCCGCACAAGGTTGTGCCCTTAACCAACGTCAACCTGTCGTACCTATTCGGCATCCGAAACGAACAGCCCGCCGGTATTTTCGGGATGTGTGTTGTCGTCGGATATTTTGCTCTGGGCCCCATCTACTACTTTTTGAAGAAAGGAACGAGCAAATTTCTCCAAGAGTTGGGATTGGTACGCTACATCGTTGTCTCATTCCTGTTTTTGACGATGATGGCTTTGCCAATCAAGATGATTCTTCGGTGGACATTGAATATCAAGTACATCTGGGTTACTCCGTGGTTCAATATCTAGAACGTATTGGATAGTGTGTAATTCATTCAAACAGTAAGGAGTCAATAGGAATCGTGAGGAGCAATAAAGAAGTTCGGGTTGAGGAAAAATCTTACGCAGCACTATTTTTTATCCTTTCTGGGTTGCTAGGGTTCGTTACGTTGTGGGGTTTCTATAACGAAACAATTACTAGGCGGCCATGGAAGGAGATTCAGCGGCAATTCTACGAATACGAATATCAGAAAACCAAGATCGAGTTAGAAACAGCGAAACAAGATCTGCCTGAAGTTGAAGCACCTCAAGAAATTGACCCTAAACAGGAGAAGACGCTAAAAGATGCGATTTGGGGGTTGCAGATTAAGCTAGACGAAGCCTTACAGGATCGTAAATTTGACCAGAGCGAGTCGGATGCAATCAACTATAAATATCAGTATGCGTTGCACCACGGGGAAACAGAAAAAGCGGAAAAATGGAAAAAGAAATTAGATGAGTTTGAGAGTCGAATTGAAGGAGAACTAACGGATGCAGTACTCGCGGCGGAGCAAAACCTTGCCGCTGCTTATAAAGATCTCGCTGAATTTTATGATACCAACGGACACGTTGAGGCTGCCTTAGCTGAATATCTCCTCGTTCGGAAGTATAACGCTGCTGACACAATAATTCCGACAAAGATTAGTGAACTTCAGGCGAAAATTGAGGATGCGAAAGCGGATAAAGAGAAATACACTGCCGTTGACAGACTGGAGGAGAAACTCCATTCCGTTGGTGGTATTAAGCGCACTTTCATCGGCACACTGGCAGAAAGTCCCTTTACAAAGACCCGCACGGTTGTGCAATACTACATCGAAGATTTTGATTATACAGCAGACCGATGCGCGACCTGCCACTTTGCTTCAGACAAAGCAGGATACGACGGATATGCCGAAGAGCAGTTTGAGGAAATTGAAGGGGACGGCGAAAGCCTGCTGACACTTCAATTAAAACACCCCTACATCAAAACGGGTAACGAAACGGTGCTGATTGATGAAGAAGATGCCGAAGAGGGTAGCTATGAACTGAGCGAAAATGGCACATTAACCTTCACCGATCCCGACGTTTATGCCGACATCGTGGAAATCGCGTATGAGACTGGATATGATCCGGTGCTTCAGACGCATCCGCACCGCGATGTGCTTCTCGGCAAACATCCCGTCGAAAGATTTGGCTGCACACCCTGCCACGGCGGACAGGGCCAAGGTCTGACCCAAAAAGCCGCACACGCCCTAGACCACAAAAAAGAGTTTTGGCTGACGCCTGTATTGGGGTTGGATGAGCACACCGGCAAAGCCTCGGAAGAATTGCACGGTTACATGGAGTCCAACTGTCGTCGGTGCCACGATGGCGTGATGGTGCTAGACGCTCCCAATCCAGAAACCGGGCAGCTCCAAGATTATGCGCCGGTCCTTTCGAAGGCGATGGCGCTGTTTGAGGATATTGGGTGTCACGGCTGTCATGCTGTTGAGGGATATTCCGTGTTAGGGGATCTCGACAAAGTTGGTCCATCGCTTGCCAAAGTCGGTAGTAAAGTTAACAGCGTGGATTGGTTGGAAGGATGGATTAAACAGCCGACCGCCTATCTACCAGAGACCAAAATGCCAAATTTCTTCCCTGTCGAAAAGTTGACCCAAGCCGTTTATCTCAAAAATGGAAATAAGCACTACGGCGTCGTCACCAAAACCGACACCGGCATTATCCTCCAAAAGGACGATGGTACAAAATATCCCTATCCTGACACCGCCGTTGAGCGGGTTGTCGACGAGGTTAAATCAATTGCGGCATACTTGGCGCAGATGAAAGATCCAGCGATAGATCAAGGCGATACCTCATACTCGACAGTCCCCCGTGCGATTGCCGCCGGAGAAGAGGTTGTTAAATCTGTTGGCTGCCTGTCGTGCCATGCGGTTGACGGACTCGGAAGTGACTTCGCACCAAAATTGGATAATGTCGGCAGCAAGCTCACACCACAATTTCTTCGTCAATGGATCAGTGATCCAAGATCTTACGACCCCGACACCGTAATGCCCAGTCTGCGTCTGACCAAGACCGAAGTGGACAACTCGGTTGCCTACCTGATGTCGTTGCAAGAGACGGCAACCTCTCCTATTGCCGGTAACGAAAATCCCCACGCAGCGGTTGATCCGATGGAAGGCGAAAAGCTAGTGCGAACCTACGGTTGCTTCGGCTGCCACAATATCCCCGGCTTCGAGAATGAGTCGAAGGTCGGCGCGGACCTCGGTGAATTTGGTGCCAAGATAGCTGACGAACTAGACTTTGGAGATACGACAGATATCGAACACAGTTGGCACGGCTGGACAATCGGAAAAATAACCAATCCAAGACGCTATCAAACGCGTCGTATTGTCTCCCGAATGCCCGTCTTTAGTGAACATACTATCGGTGAGGAGGATGCACGCGCCCTTGCTGTTCTGCTCAAGAGCTTCCAGCCTGAAAAATACCCGGTGAGCTATATCCACCAGCCGAGCGAAAAGACGCGGCAGATTGATGATGGGCGCCGGTTGGCGAAAAAATATAACTGCACCGGCTGCCATGAAATTGAAGGAAAAGGTGGTGATTTCGTGAATGTGGTTGCCGCCAATGAAGAACTAGACCTGCTGAATGCCAAGCGCTTTGCCCCGCCTACCCTACAAGCGCAAGGTGCTAAGGTCTATCCGGAGTGGTTGTTTGAATTCCTCAAAGCACCGACTCCTATCCGCTACGGACTTGAAGTTCGGATGCCGACTTTCGGTCTCGCGGACGACGAGGCGACTGCGCTTGTCAAATACTTCTCTGCGCTTGACGATGAAGTGTTCCCGTATGAGACGATCGCGTTGCAACCGGCTTCTCGAAGGGAGCTCCGTGTCGGCAAACAGATCTTTGACGCACTCCAGTGTATCTCCTGCCATCCGGAACAGGGCGAAATTATCCCACCGGGCAGCGATAAGACCGGACGTCCCGACCTCGCGCTAGCGAAGGGGCGTCTCAAGGCTGATTGGGTCATTGATTGGCTCAAAGACCCGCAATCCTTCCAGCCGGGAACTGCAATGCCCCAAGCTTGGCCCAAGATCGGCGGCGCATATCAACCCGTTGATGGCTTTGCAGTCGATGATGCCGAAGAACAGATCCGGCTAGTGAGAGATTATCTCAACTCGTTAGGTGAGTAATGTAGTAGGCATATTGCTTTGAATCTCCCGATAAATCGGGAATCCTCCGATCGGATCGGAGTCTACGAGGATCGGAACGGAACCGACCTTATCGGGGCTCCGTATGCCGTAACCCTTGTGCAAATTAGGGTACAGCACAGCATACATAGATTGCAGTCCACCCCCCGTAGGTTGGGCATCTTGCCCGACTAATGCACCAATGAACTCATGAACCACGTTACTAAAAGGGGGCTAACAAATGCTTCAAACCAATCCCTCCGCATCTCCCGAAGCCGCAACGGCAGGAAATGGTAGTGGCCAGCGGATTCTCATCGGCATCGTCATTGCCATCATCGTTGGACTTGTCGTCGGTGGTTGGATACCAAACTTCGCTGCAAAAACCACCCTGCTCGGTGACATATTCCTAAATGCGCTAAAAATGATTGTCGTCCCGCTGGTCATGTTTTCAATGATTGTTGGCATTACCGGCTTAGGTGACATCCGCAACCTCGGTCCAATAGGTGGGCGCACTGTGCTCTATTACATGGCGACCACTGGAATTTCGGTGCTCATCGGTATCATCTTGGTCAACATTATTCAGCCGGGGAAAGGGATTTCTCGCGGCGCGGATCATCCAGAGTATACCTATACAGTTGGCGGCAACAACAATCGCACTGTCACTCTAACGAACGGTACTTGGGAACAAACAAGCTATGACGACAGGTTTGCGCTGATTCTACCTGATCAAGGGGTGCAAGGTGCGATCCATTCAATGACTGAAAACTCTGCTACGGTGAAGTTGTGGGAACCCACCCAAGGCGGCGAGGAGGTCTATATCGAAGCGGAGGATGGCACACGGGTGCCCTTCCGGCGTGTTGGAGGGCAGCTCATTTCGGATGAACCGGAACTTCAACCCGGAGGCAAGGGCGTAAAAATCGATTTGCCTATCGCCGGGGCAGTTCGTGGCAAAGAAGAGCGAAACATCGGCAACATCTTGTCGGAAGTCCTGATAGGAAATGAGGAAACCGGAAAAGAGGGCTTGATTCCGCGAAATCTGTTCAACGCAATGGTGCGGACAGATATTCTGCCGCTAATCTTTTTTTCATTGTTGATTGGTAGTGCATTTTCCATCTTGGGTGAACGTGGACAGAACGCCATCAATTTCATTTCGGTGTTGAACGATGGTGTCATGCGTATTGTGCACTGGATCATGATTTTCGCACCGATAGGCATCTTTGGGCTAGTTGCGGGTCGTATTGGGCGTGCCGGTGGGTTCACCAAATTTTTGCCGGAGTTGCTTGCAGTTGGGAAATATAGTTTTACTGTCATATTTGGGCTCGCTATACACGCCCTCGTTGTATTGCCGATAATCCTCTTGCTCATTGGGGGGCGGAATCCGCTAACCTACGTAAAAGGGATGGGCGCAGCGCTGTTAAACGCTTTCTCCACAGCATCGAGTTCAGCGACGCTGCCGTTGACGATGGAAGGCACCGAAAAGAAAAATGGCATATCCAATCGGACATCAAGTTTTGTCTTGCCGCTCGGTGCAACGATTAACATGGACGGCACGGCGCTCTACGAAGCCGTTGCCGCGATGTTTATCGCACAGGTCTATGGAATAACCTTGGGACCTGTGGAGCAGGTCGTCATCTTTCTGACCGCGACGATCGCCGCTATCGGTGCTGCAGGTATCCCTGAGGCGGGTCTTGTGACAATGGTGATTGTCTTAAAAGCTGTTGGGTTACCGATCGAAGGTATCGGGTTAATCCTGACTATTGACTGGTTCCTTGACCGATGCCGAACAACTATCAACGTTTGGGGCGATAGTGTGGGTGCTGGTGTAATTGAGACACTTGAATCGAGGGCTGCGCCAGAACAGGGGGCAGACTCCCCCGCACTGTCGAGTTAAGTAGAATCATGCGAATAGCAAAGGTGGGATCGTTCAAATGATTCGACACCTTCTCATCATCGTTGGGATATTTGCCGCTAGCATGAGTTGGCTGATTTGGCTCTGTCGGGCGGTAGATCCCAGCACGCGATACGGCTCCGAAGTCGAGTACAATTACGCAAGATATTGTGCCGGTTGTCACGGTGCGAACGGTGAAGGCAATGGACGGATTGGACGGTTCAAAAAGCTAGACCCCGCAAATCTAACGACAACCGAATTTTGGGAGGGCCGTACCGACGAACAATTTATCCACAGTATTGATGCCGGCAAGGACGATATGCCGGCATTTTTTTACTACTTAACCGATGAAGAACAGCGAGAACTGTTCGAGTTTATCAAAGAGACTTTTCGACCAACGCCGACGCATGATTAGGCACATCGTTGTTCCTGTCATGTGTCGTCAAACAGAGTAAAACCTCCTCAACCACTTCATTGCTAAACTAACTACGAGTCCAGTTATGGGGAACAGATACGAAAATGTGCGTATCCGTTTTCCCATCTTAACCTTTTTAGTTTCAAAACTAAGGAGATTCAAAATGAAAATCGGAAGGTTTACCCAATTCGCATTTGTACTAGCGATTGTTGCCCTGATTGTGGGGCTTTCTGCCTGTGACCAAATTCAACAAGTACTGTTTCCTCCAGAACCTGAAAAGCCGCCTGAAATGCCACCCGAGATGGTAGCTCCCGAGATTCCCATCGGCGTTGTTGTAGCACAAACAGGACCATTCGCTGCCGCGTATGGTTTGCCAATGCTAGATGGCTTTAGGCTCGCTAGCGAACATATTAACAGTTCCGGGATGCTGGGCGACGCAAAAATTAAGCTCATCGAAAAAGATGACCAAAGCGTGAGTGCCGTTGGTCCCGTTAATGAATTGATTGGAGCGGGCATATCTACGATTGTCGGATTCGCTATCTCTACTCAGCTTGAAGGGGTAACTCAAACTGCCCAAGACAACGAGGTTGTGCTTTTTAGTTCTGTTTCTTCTGCACCGGTACTGGAGGGGCGTGGCAATTTTACCTTCCGTTCAGGGCTCACCTCCGCTGTGCTTAACCCTCCTCTCGTCATGGCGACTCAGGCGAAATTTGGCTACCAGACGGCAGCTACAATATATCATGAGGGCGATACCTACTCTACACTTAGTGACAAAGCGTTCAGGGATGCGCTTGCAGAGAACGGCGTCGCCGTTGTGGCTATGGAAACCTACCAAGGAGATGCTACCGCTTATACAGAGGAATTAACTCGGATAATGGAAGCAAATCCCGAAGCCCTCTTTATCTCCGCGTTAGGAGCGCATATACCTCAGATTATAGTCGAAGCGCGTGAGCTCATGCCTTCTGTACACGTTTTTGTTCCGGAGCTGACCGGCATTGAGGTAACAGGCGCGGGTGATGCAGCTGAGGGAGTAGTTACTTCTATCGGTTGGTTTAGCATGAATGACAACCCAATGAATCAAGCGTTCATCCAGAGCTATACCGCGACATACGGGGAGGCGCCGGTTGCTTGGGCAGCACAATCGTATGCCACGCTCAATATTCTCGCCGCGGCAATTGTGCAGGCGTATGCGACTACGCATTCCATTGAGGCAACGGCAATTCGAGACGCGCTGGCGCATACCATGGATTTCCCCACCGTTTTAGGGAATTTCTCTTTTGGCGCTGATGGGGACGGAGTTTATGCCCCGAATATACTGGTTGTCGAAAACGGCGAATTTGTAGCCTTTGAGTAATTTTCGGTAGGGTTAGTAGAATCGGAATCTATATCCTGCAGGAATTACGACTTCGATCGTCGATCTTAGGGATTTTTTTCGATGGCTCATGTAAAAAGAAAGTGCAAAGCACTCAGATAAACCGAGTTTTTTCTTGAAAACTCGGTTTCTGTTGCACTAATTCTTAACATGAGCGTTTTCGATAACCCTTGCTGAATATCAATCAACTATGAATCAGGCTGGGGTAGATTTTCTGAATCTGCCCCGCCTTAATTTTTTCATTTGAAACCAAGGAGGTTCAAAATGAATATCGGAAGATGCACCAAATTCGCAGCCGTACTAGCAATTGTCGCCTTGATTGTCGGGTTTTCCGCCTGTGATCAAGCCCAGCAACTTCTCTTCCCTGCCCCACCTGAGACGGGGCTTCCCGATGAAGTCATCATCGGTGTCTCCCTGCCGCTTGACGACGAAAACGGTCCCCTGTATGGCTTGCCGATGAAACGTGGCTTTGAGCTCGCTCAAGCGGAACTTAACCACTATGGTGGACCCCAAATCAGCTTCATCATTGAGGATGATCGGAGCACCATTGAAGGCGCGAAGGCAGCCCTTAATAAACTGATTCATCAAGATGGCGTATCCATTATCACCGGTATCACTTTCTCAACTCAGCTCAGAGCGTTAGCTCCAATAATAGAAGAGAACGGAGTTGTATGTTATAGCTCGGTCTCTTCCGCTGCCGGTCTGAGCGCACTTAGCGATTTTATTTTCCGTACAGGACTACCCACAAATGTGTTAAATCCAGCGGGTATCCAGGCAAGTCAGGAGAAACTCGGCTATCAACGGGCAGCACTGATATATGATGAGGCCGATGTCTATTCCACGAGTAGCAACGAGGAGGTAACTAAAGCGCTTGCGGCTAGTGGTGTCGAGATTGTGATTACAGAAACCATCCAAACTGACGGCACCGATTTTAGGCAACAGTTAACTCGGATAATGGAGACAAATCCTGATGCTGTCTTTATCTCCGCCTTATCCGCCCAGATGACTGATCTTATGATTCAAGGGCGTGAGGTCGGTATCCCCACCTCTATTACCTACATTGTTCCGGATCTAACCGGAAACGAAGTGCAAATCGCAGGGGAGGCCGCCGAGGGAGCGATCACTTTTACCAATTGGAGTGCTATGGCTGACACACCCGGCAATCAAGATTTTGTCGCGAGATACAAAGCGAAATACGGTATCGATGCTGATCCTTGGGCAGCCCAGTCGTATGCTACCCTTTATATCCTAGCAGAAGCGATTGCGAATGCACAATCCACCGAAGCAACGGCGGTTCGGGACGAGTTGGCGAAAATTATGGATTTCCCCACCGTTATGGGGAATTTCTCTTTTGATGAAGTCGGGGACGCGGTTTACGACCCTATTATACTGACCGTCGAGAACGGCGAACTCGTCGCGTTTGAGTAATCCTCGGTGTTAAATGTTAACCGGACCCTGTCATCAGGCCCTAGTTGATGGCAGGTGTTTCGGTTTTAATAAGGAAAAACGAAGCAAGAAGCTATCGCCAATATCAAAGAGGCAATTGAAGGATACATCGTTTCTCTTGAGGAAGATGGGCTGCCTGTCCCCGAAGAACACTTTGAGGCATTGGTCGTAGCCGTATGAGCAGATTACCAAGGGCGATCTGAAATGAAATTCACATCGCGGAGAGTTACCAATCAAAATTGCTATACCAGCGTTCTTGGGTTAACTGTCTACGTTTTTTTGTTCCTAATTCCGGTTATATGGCTTTGGCGTGAGTCTAGCCGTGAAGAATTTCCTATCCATATACTCGGTCCGACGCATATCGGGCTTTCACTCTATCAAATTTTATCCATTGTCAATATGGCGTGGCTGCTCTTCCTAGGTCTTGATCTGTTCTCTACGCTACGTTTACTAACCCGCCCACGAAAAGGAAAACTTCGAGGCATTGTGCTACAATTGGGTGGTATTCTGTTATCAATTGTAGCAATTGTTATAGTCCAATGGGCAACCTTGACGTTAAAGCGTGTAGCTGACGCTTATACAATCGATTAATATGTGCCAGCCATAAGCAAATAATATTCACGGATATCCGTGACATCCCCTTTTTTAACTCTTGATTCCCCTTTTCATATGCTGCTATCATAAACACTATCAACATACAATAGTTTCAATATCGGAAATAAAGAAAGGATCGGTTTAAATCATGAAAACCGCAATAACTCTGATTGTCTTCAGTTTTATGCTCATCGCTAGCCTGACCTATGCCGCCACAATCTCCGGAACGGTTATGTATGATGGGGACGCGCCAGCACGTCCAGCTTTGCAAGCGACCAAAGACCAGCACTGTGTCGATTCTCTGAAAAGTGGCAAATCTGAAGCCCTTGTGGTCTCCAAAGGCAAAGGAATTAAAAACGTCGTTGTCTACCTACGGGCACGAGGCGCGAAGCCAACAATTCCCGCCAAAAATCCAGTCATGGATCAGGTAGATTGTATGTATTATCCGCATGTCCTCGTTGTGACCGCAGGGACCACAGTGGATGTCACCTCCAGCGACCCTGTTGCACATAACGTCCATTCCCACGCTACGAAGAACGAGGCGCCGAATTGGCAAATACCGGGTCCCGGTAAAATGTTACCTCTCAAATTGGAAAAGCGTGAAGCGATTAAGTTCACCTGCGATATCCACAACTGGATGACCGGATATATCTTTGTCACAGACAATGACTATTACGCTGTAACAGGATATAAAGACAAAGACGGCAAATGGATCAGCTCTGACGCTTACGAAGGTTCGAGCGATACGGGGGCCTACATGATTAAAGATGTTCCCGCTGGCAGATACCGAGCTATAGCATGGCACGAGGAGCTTGGAGAGACCAAAGCCCAAGTTGTCGAAGTTGCAGACGGAGACGTAGAGATTAGCTTTACCAGTGCCGATTTCAAGAAGAAGTAACATTGCCGACTCGTCGAGCATCCACGTCCCGACAAGTCGGGATCCCGAGAATCGGGACGAGCGGGACTTCAAAACTCGGTTTCTCTAGGCGTTCTACACTTTCTTGTATGAACCCCGCAGGTCGGATACTAATGAACCAATGCACAAATTGTTTTTACGTTTCACGTCCCTAGTGTCTATCATTTGCTTTTGGCATGAGCCTCGATATTAAGTCTGGAGTGACAGAGAAAAACCAATGTATCTCACCAAACATCTCAATATGAGCCAGTCCAAAAACAGGCTATATTTTCTTCTCGCTCTACTTGCTATGTATCTGCTGCTGACGGTTGCGACTGTCTTCGCTCAAGATGCGACCGACACAGAGTACCGTCCCTTCCCGGGGATCGGCAGCCGCAACGCTGCTTGGATTGCTGCCCAGCTGCATCTGTTGTTCGGTTCCTTCATCTTGGGCGTTCCGATGTTTGCGGTTGTCATTGAGTTTGTCGGGATGAAAACGAAGGACAAACGGTATGATAAGATGGCACAGGAGTTCATCAAGCTGTGTATGGGAGCGTTCTCAACGACTGCCTTGATGGGCGGGGTACTTGTTTTTATCCTCATCTGGTGCTACCCGAAGGTGATGAACAAACTGTCAGGGATCTTCGGTCCGTCAATGATTTTCTACGTCATCCTGTTCTTTGGAGAGACTTTTACGCTCTATCTCTATTCTTATGGGTGGGATCGGATGCAGGGCAGGGTGTCGAAAATGTGGCACCTATTTCTCGGTGTGCTCCTGAATGTATTCGGTACAGCGATTATGTTCGTCTCTAACGCTTGGCTGACATACCAAACCAGTCCAGCGATTATGGGACCCAAACCCGCCCACGAGGCAATTCCACTCCATGATGAGTCGGGTGCATTTATCGGGACACTGTGGCAGGCAATCAATAATTATACGTGGATGCCTGTCAATATCCACCGCCTCATTGGGAATATCGCTTTCGGCGGTGCAATCGTCGGTGCTTATGCCGCATTTCGTTTCTTGGCTGCCAAAACGCAGGAAGATAGGGCGCATTACGACTGGATGGGATATACGGGCAATTTTATCGCGCTGTGTGGACTGATTCCGCTGCCATTTGCCGGATATTGGCTGGGACGAGAAATTTATATGTTCAACCAAACGATGGGCATCAACATGATGGGAAGCCTCTTCTCGTGGCTGTTCATCATTCAGGCGGTGATGATTGGGGTGCTGTTCATCGGAGCGAATTATTATCTCTGGTCTGGCATGACCCGCATCGCAGGCGGGGAGGTATACGCCCGTTTTCGTCCCTACATGATCGCTATCATCGTTCTATCTGTCGCAATCTGGATGACGCCGCGCACACTCATTGTGACGCCTACGGAGTTGGCTGCAATGGGAGGACCCAATCACCCGCTGGTTGGACTTTTCGGCTTGATGACAGCGAAAAACACGGTTGTCAATCTCATTATCTTGACCACCTTTCTTAGCTTTCTGTTTTACCGTCGATCCGGTAAAACACCGACAGTGACTTGGCGCAAAGCGGGCAATATCATCATCGCAGTTACTTTTGGGCTAGCTGTCGCAGCAATTGTTACAATTGGAATCGTAGGGTTCAAGGTGAACACTGACTTCCGTGTCAATGTCCTAACGCCAATACAAGTGCTGGTCGCGTTAGCGGTCATGATTGTGGTGACAGTGATTGACCTAATTATGTATCGAAAGGCGATGCGTTCAAGCGAAATCAACTGGGGACAAATGACAGACCGGTCTCAATATGTGCTGATTCTACTCGCCATTACCTTCACCTCACTGATGGGACTGATGGGTTACGCACGGTCGGGACTTCGAGAGGCGTGGCATATTTTCGGTGTAATGCCTGATACCTCGCCGGATGCACACACCCCGCTGCTTGCAGATGCCGTTAACATGATTGCCGTTATTATAGTGATTTTCTTCGCTTTGGTAGGTTTTATTTTTTGGCTCGGCTTGTGGGGCGATAAGAAAAAAGAGGGAGAGCCACCCGTTGAAGCCGAAGCCTCCGCAGGGGATGATTAACAATCAAACACAATTGGGACGAGAGCGATGCAAAGAAAACTAATTAGAATTATATCCTTAATTTTAATGGTTGTGAGTTTTATCGCCTATATCGCGAAAGCACCGGCTTTCCCGATCGCTTCGGAAAACCTGCTGCCGTGGTCAACGTGGTTTTTCATCTTTGCCTTAGCGAATATTATACTTTGGCAGAGCGTGGTCAAACTCCTGTCATTTGCGTTGATGGTTATCTGGTTCTATGCATTTGCTGCCAGCATTGTGCCAGAAACATCGACTGCAACAGTAGTGATTACAGAGCGGACACCGGAGGTGTTTGTCGAAGCCGGAGAGGCGATCTTTAACGGAAAAGGAAAATGCAACACCTGCCATACACTTGATCCATCTGCGCCAAAAAGTCGCTGTCCCGATTTAACGGATATTGGTACTCACGCTGCGACACGCCAACCGGGGATGACTGCGAAGGAGTATCTCATCGAATCCACCTATGAACCCCACAAATTCCTCGTCCCCGGCTACAGCAACATTATGCCGCCGGTCTGGAAACCACCAATCAGTCTAACTGAGTTGGAAATCGAAACCGTCATCGCCTTCCTTCAGAGTCAGGGCGGTGAAGTGGATATAACAGAGTTTAAGCCGCCCGTTGATATTGGCAGCGCGGAAGCTATCGTGGAGGAACAGCCACCCTTACTCACCGGCGACGTTGAACGGGGTAAAAAGGTTTTCGTAGAAGGTGCGAAGTGTATCGCCTGTCACGCTGTTGCTGGCGTAGAGCAACCTGCCGGTCAAACGCTTGATGAAGGTGTTGAAGTTGTCGCTGCACCCGAATTGACGGATATCGCTGCGGTAAACAGCCTCCGGTATATTGAGGAATCTGTCCTATTACCGAATGCACAAATTGTGAGCGGATACGGTTCCATTACGGTGAAAACCGGCGGTGCCATAATTCAAGGGACACTTGTTACGCAAGATAATGAGGAAATTAACGTGCGCGTTAAGGACGCTGCCGGTAACGAAGAAGAGCGCGCTATTCTATTGAGCGACCTTGATCCGGAGCCGATTGAAGAGTTGACAGATCTGACAGGGAAAGGATACTTCTGGATTCAAGTAACGCTTGCCGACACAGGAGCCACCATAAGTGGGGATTTCGTAGAAGAGACCGACGAAAGCATTACGCTTCAGGTGGATGGAGAATCCCAAATAGTTTCCAAGTCGAATGTGAAAGTTCAAGCGACGTTGATTGACTTCGATGAGAATGTTATCGTCGGGGAGTTGGTGTCGGAGAATGAGGACGAAGTCACCTTAATCGTTGATGGTGAGGAGCAGATCATTGATACATTCGATATCGACGAAGGACCGACCTACAGCCGTGCTTTTGGTAAGCGACTGGTTGTAACTTCCCCGATGCCGAATAACTTTCCGCTGTTATTATCGGTTTCGGATATGAGCGATCTACTCGCCTATCTAGCAAGCTTAACGGGTGCTACAGCCGCAACAGCAGCTGAAGAAGCAGAGGAAACCGCCGAATAAGGAGAGTTAAACCGCCATGCAAAAATTATCCCTTTTTACAAAATGCCTGATTATATTTGTTGTGCTTTGGCTCTTTTTAAGATTCTTCATCGGTGGTGTGTGGTCTGTACCGTTGCCTGTCAGCGTGATCTCAATGTATCTGGGGCTTATTCTATTGGCGATTCTGGTTCACGTATCCGTCGAAGATGACAGGTTTCGAGAATTTCTACGCCCTATCAAAGAGACTCTGGCTGATGATAACAGAAGGACAAGATGCACTGTACTATTCGTCCTTATTCCTTTGGTTATGCTTGGTTTAACCTTTTCCGAGATGTCGACAAAAGCAGATCCACCGGCTGCGCTGCGCACTGCCCATCCGGCGCCACCCGATGAACTCACCTACCGCGAGAAGGTTATAGGTCCTACGCAACAGGTGGAAAACCCCTTCCGGCACCTTGAGAAAGATGACAAGGAAGCATTTAAGGCGCATGTAGAGAATGGACGTCGAGTCTATTATCAGAACTGCTTCTACTGCCACGGCGATGACCTTGATGGCGAGGGACATTTCGCACACGGTTTCAACCCACCGCCTGCAAACTTTCAGGATCCTGGAATTATTCCAAACTTTCAGGAATCCTTCTTCTTCTGGCGTATTAGTAAGGGAGGTCCCGGTCTACCGCCGGCTGCGACCCCGTGGGATTCTGCCATGCCGGTCTGGGAAGACCATCTGACAGAGGAGGAGATTTGGGATGTAATCCTCTTCCTATCCGAGTACACAGGATATCGACCCAGGACGTTCGGTGAGGCGGCGCATTAAGATTGGAGCGGAAGGAAAAAACAATGAAAAATCAATCCTATAATACAATGTTGATTTCAGTCGCCGGTCTTATTTTGTTGTTAGCGGTTTTTCCAATTACAGTTCTTGCCCAAGGGAAACAGGCACCCGCAGCCTCCGAAGAAGGAAAGGCACTCTACGATGACAAGTGTGCACACTGCCACGGTATAGAGGGCGCAGGCGATGGATCTGCGGCAGAAAACCTGTTGCCGAGACCGAGAGATTTCACGCGGGGCCTCTACAAAATCCGTTCGACGGAAAGTGCTCAACTTCCCACCGATCAGGATCTCTTTGACATCATATCAAACGGTATGCCGGGATCTTCAATGCCAGCTTGGAGCGAACTTCTGAGTGAGGATCAACGTTGGCAACTCGTTGCCCATATCAAGACATTCTACGACGGCTTTGAAGGGGCTTCACCGCGGTTAATTGATGTGTCGGGTAAAGTCCCATATTCTGAAGAGAGTGTCGCACAAGGAAAGGAATTTTACACTAATCTTGGGTGTGTCGATTGCCACGGAGTAGTTGGCAGGGGCGATGGCACGTCTGCGCCAGATCTTACGGATGAGTGGGGGTTTCGCACATGGCCCGCCAATCTTTGGGAACAGTGGAACTATCGGGGCGGTTCGACAACTGAGGATATCTTCAAGCGATTCATCGGTGGTATCGCTGGGTCGCCAATGCCCTCATTTATCTCAAGTTTCCGGCTCGGTCTGACAGATGAGGAATCGGCTCGTATGAATGAGCTAGAGCTCAAAATGGATAACGACGGTCTTTCAGAGGCAGAAGAGGAAGAATACGCGGAGCTTGAAGAAAAGTTATTCATGTTTGAGGACATCATGCTCAAAGTTGAAGAAGGTGAGGAACTTGAGCCTGATGAACAGACTAAACTCGATACAGCCCTGAAGCCGATTTTTGAGAAAAGTTGGCATCTGGCAAACTATGTAAAATCCTTAGGGCCTGAAGAGCGACCACAAGCGGCGGTTGGTGACAAAGTGCTACGCTCACAATATCGTGCCGGGGCGTTGCCGGGCATGAACGATGAAGCGTGGAATGAAATTGAAGAAACCAGTTATTTCCCACTGGTCGGTCAAATTGTTATCGACCCTCGACAATTCAATCCCTCGATTGATTCAGTAATGGCAAAGTCGTTCTATAACGATAATGAAATCGCTTTTCGCTTCACATGGGATGATCGCACGAAAACCCTGCCCCAGACGGATGACGAGACCGGAGAAACGGTTGAAGATGCCTTAGCAATTCAATTTCCGGTGAAAATTTCTGAAGGTCCGACGGATCCGAAACCCTACTTTATCTATGGTGATCGCAATCGTCCCGTCTATCTCTGGAGTTGGAAGGTTGCTGAACCAACAACAGTTACAGAAATGACTGCGAAGGGGATCAATACAGCGACCGTCCAATCTGACCAAAGCCCGATACAGGCTGAAGGAGTTTACAAAGATGGGCAATATCAATTATGGATAAAAAGATCGCTCACAACCGATGATAAAAGAAATGACGTGCAGTTTACACCGGGCGTGTTTATACCCATCGCTTTTTCTGCATGGGATGGCTCGAATGGCGAGGTAAAAACGAAGCGCGCTATTTCAACGTGGTACACATTCGTACTCGATCCCGTTCCATCAAACAAGCGATTTGTCTATCCGCCACTGATTGCCTTAATCTCTGTCGGTCTCCTTTTCGGTTTGAGAAATAGCGTCAGGAGAAGGCAGAATACATAAGAATTAGACTGTTGGCTTGAGATTTAGGAAACTATCATAACCTCGACAAAGAGGTATTGTCCCAATCTAGTGAAACCCAACATTAAAACCCATGAACCTGTCAACAAATTGTTGTCACGTATCACGTTTCACTTATTAGCCTGTTTCAACAATAATTCCAAAAGGAGTTCAAAAATGAAAACCAAAGTTGTTACAATTTTAACCCTACTCATTGCCTGTGTTTACGTTGCTAGCGCCACCGCTGCCGGTGGAGACGAAGAAGTTGAATCGCTAGTCTTCCCGGCTTCCTATAAAGCAATGAGCGTCTCTAATGGTGGTACTATCAGTGGGATGGTCAAATTTGACGGTGCCGCACCTGAGATGAAGAAACTGGAAATTACCAAAGACGCACAAGTGTGTGGTAAAACCGACAAGCATGATGAGTCGATTGTTCTTGGTGAGGGAAATGGTCTGAAAAACACTATCGTTTACTTGATGGATATCTCATCAGGAGCGGATTTTCCAAGCGATGCTAAATACGAAATGGACCAGAAAGGATGCCAATTTGATCCACATGTGCGTCTCCTTCCTGTTGGAAAACGATTGACCATGATTAATCCCGACAGAATCAACCATAACGTTCATATCTTTAGTTCGGTGAATGCCGCATTTAATAAATCGCAGCCGGGAACCAGACGAAAGATGAATGTTAAGGCGGTGAAGAAGGCAGAAGGACCCGTAAACGTTAAATGTGATGTCCACGGTTGGATGCAGGCATGGATTGCATATATCCCCCATCCGTATTTTGCCGTCACCGACGAGAACGGGAAATATACGCTTGAGAATGTTCCGCCGGGCACCTATCAGTTAGGTTATTGGCAGGAAGCGTGTGGCTCAAATAAAGACGCACCCGTTTCAGTTACTGTTGAAGCTGGAGGGGCAGTTACACAGGACTTTACACTCGCGTTAAAATGAGCAATTGAGGGAAGATGTTCCCTATCAAGGTCGAGAATCTGTCGTACGCTTACGGAGCTCGGCAGGCACTTGTAGATGTAACCTTTAGCATCTCACAAGGGGAAGTCTTTGGGTTTCTTGGCCCAAATGGCAGCGGTAAAACCACACTCTTTAAGATACTTTCTACCCTGATTCCGGTTGATCAGGCTGCGGTCAATATTCTTGGTCATGAGCTTGGCAATGGAGTGCAGCGTGTTAGGCAGTATCTGGGTGTGGTTTTTCAGCGTCCGAGTTTAGATCTAAAACTGACGGTCACGGAGAATCTCCGACATCAGGGTCACCTATACGGGCTACAGGGTAAGCCGCTGAAGCAGCGAATCCAAGAGGCGCTCGACCAATTTGAACTGACTGATCGCGCTCACGAGGGTGTGGAAACACTCTCTGGTGGGCTACAAAGGCGCGCGGAGTTGGCAAAGGCGACCCTTCATCACCCGAAAGTCCTGCTATTAGATGAACCAAGCACTGGACTTGATCCCGGGGCGCGCCGAAGTCTCAGGGCATATTTGAATGGCTTGAGAAACACAACGGTTGTCCTGACAACCCACATTTTGGAGGATGCCGAAGCGTGTGACCGTGTGGCGATTCTCAACGCGGGGGAATTGGTTGCCATCGGAACACCGGACGAACTGAAAGATCAGGTCAGTGGAGATATTGTCATCGTTGATTCTCCAGAACCTGAACAGCTAGCACCGAAAATCAACCAAAGGTTTGGGTATGCGACAGCTTCTATTGAAGGACTGCTACGAATCGAATGCCACAACGGACATGAATTCGTTCGAGATGTTGTCGCTGCGTTCCCGACCGAAATTCAATCGGTGCGTCTTGGAAAGCCGACATTGGAAGATGTTTTCATCAAGTTAACGGGACGTCGCTTTGAGGAAAATGGCTCCAGTCAAGATTCAGTGGGATTAGAAAGCAGCCGCACTGAAACGCACTAAACCGAACTTTGTCAATATCAAGATTTCTACTCCCTGTGGCGACGATTTGGTGGCGTGAAATCATCCGATTTCTACGTCAACGGAGCCGTCTGGTGAGCGCGATTGCACAACCATTGATTTTTTGGCTGCTTTTAGGGAGTGGGTTGAACGCCTCATTTAATCCGCCCGGCGTTCCTGAAGGAACAAGCTACATCGAATATTTTTACCCCGGTATCATCACGCTTGCACTACTGTTTACAGCAATTTTCGCGACAATTTCGGTTGTCCAAGACCGTCGAGAGGGTTTTCTTCAAGGTGTACTTGTTGCCCCAGTTTCAAGATGGGTGATCGTGCTGGGACAAGCACTTGGCGGCACAACGTTAGCACTCTTGCAGGGCGCCCTTTTTCTGTTTCTCGCACCGATAGTGGGGGTGCCATTAAGCCCCTTTTCCTTACTCTCAGCACTCGGTGTGATGTTGACCTTGTCCTTTGGCTTAACAAACTTAGGATTAATGATCGCGTGGCGAATGGACTCAACGCAGGGCTTCCATGCGATTATGAATCTTATTCTTATTCCGGTCTGGCTGCTCTCCGGTGCTTTCTTCCCCGTATCTGGCGTACCGATACTGCTTGAATGGGTGATGAAGTTAAATCCGCTCACCTATGGGGTTGCAGCCTTGCGTCGTTGTCTATACTTCAACGCATCTATAGTCTCTGAGGAGATTCCTCAACTCACGTTGTCGCTACTTGTTACCGGCGCGTTCTGTGTTATAACGTACTTTGGTGCTGCTCGAACGGCATACCGTCGTCCGAATGTAGCATAAAAGAGATTAACTGACAAATTCAGCAGCCTCGAAAGGAGCTTTTAATGAATTGGCTGAATTTTCCTGCATGGCTTCCAGAGAATGTCTCAACTTTTGGACAAGGGGTGGATAACCTCTTTATCCTAATCTACTGGATTACCTCAATTGTATTTTTGGCTGTGATGGCGGTACTCATCGTCTTCATTATTAAGTACCGTTTCCAAGAAGGTCGCAAAGCCGAGTACATTGAAGGTAGCACAACCCTTGAAATTACGTGGACTGCTGCTACCACCGTCATTGTGTTTGGACTTGCAATGTTGAGTCTGCCACAATGGAACAAAATTAAATTCCCCTCCCAATTTCCCGGTAATCCGGGGGCAGTAGTTCAAGTAAGTGGAAAACAATTTAACTGGGATATGACTTACCCGGGACCTGATGGCGAATGGGGCACTGACGATGACTTGGAACTTGAGAATCAACTGCATGTTCCCGTTAACGAGGTGGTGCATATCAGACTTACCGCTGAGGATGTTATTCATAGCTTCTTTGTCCCCCAACTCCGTCTCAAACAGGATGCCCTTCCCGGCAGATTTATAAACATGTGGTTTGAGGCAACGAAACCGGGTACGTATGAAATTCCCTGCGCTGAACTCTGTGGGTTTGGACACTCCGGGATGCTCGGATATCTTACCGTCCACACAGCTGAAGACTATGCAGCGTGGGTAAATGAGCGGTGGGGAGAATAATGAAATTGATGGCGTCACATGAGACTGCCTAAAAATGTTACCATTCCCCATGACAAGCTGTTACGCTATTTGCTACTGCCTCGTGAGGAAAACGATAAATCTAAATTTCTCGCTTCGGCAGGGTATACGCTAGCCAATTCGGAGGTTTTGGAGCGCGACCTTCACCAGCTTATCCAAACGAGTGAGGTGTCGGATATTAAGACCTCGCCTTACGGTATCAAGTATGAAATTCGAGGCATCCTAAACGGACCAAACGGGCGTAAGCTACGCGTCGTAACAATCTGGATTAAGATCGCAACGACAGAAGATATACGCTTCGTGACGTTGTTCCCGGATCGGACGGTGAAATAGAAATGAAAATTCAGCTCTATCAGCGGGTAGCCCTCACACAAGATATGCCTGAACACAACCTGATTAAAGGAGATGTGGCTGTAGTGGTGGAACATCTGCCCGTAGCGGAAAACAGTAGGGATGAAGAAGGCTATGCACTTGAGGTTTTCAACGCCGTGGGAGAGACCATTGATGTGATCATGGTTTCTGCCTCAACAGTGAAGCCACTTATGGAGGATGAAATCCTTCACGTGCGTCCTTTAGTTCCCAAGCCTTTATCAAAGTCGGAGGCTACTGTCCCCTAAGCAAGGGGAGAAGCAATTAGATTAGGCAGACGAAATCTAGAGATAGCATGAATTTCCAGTTCAATGTGTAAAATAGAGTTATCAATAAAAAGAAAGGAGTCAATATAGAATGAATGATCACGCACATGAATCTCATGATCATCATCATGAAGAGAGTTTTGTTCGTAAATATCTCTTTTCGCTCGATCATAAAATGATTGGCAAGCAGTTCCTGATCTTTGGTCTGGTTATGTTCATGGTCGGGGGCGGGCTAGCCCTGCTTTTCCGGTGGCAACTCGCTTGGCCCGATAAGCCCCTTCCCATCATTGGAGTTTCCAAGGAATATATGGAGGAGGGTGAAGTCACAACCGCTGCTGACCGAAAATGGGAGGAACGCTTTGATGACGACAAAGAAACGTGGATAGAGGTCAACATGCCCAGCGGCGTCATAGACCCAGCGTTTTATAACTCCCTGTTTACAATGCACGCCACTATCATGGTTTTCTTTGTGGTGGTGCCGTTGCTTGTTGGGGCGTTTGGTAATTTCCTCATCCCATTGATGATCGGGACCAGAGATATGGCTTTTCCGGTCCTGAATATGCTATCCTTCTGGTTCAACATGCTGGGAGGTATTATCATGATGGCTGGGTTCTTTGTCCCCGGCGGGCACGCTGCTGCGGGCTGGACTGGATACGCACCACTCTCTTCAGTCCCTGAGCTTAGTGGTGTAGATTGGGGACAGAATCTCTGGTGCATCAGTCTCATCGTCATGGGTATCTCCTCGCTGATGGGATCAATCAACTATATCACCACGATTATCAACATGCGAGCACCGGGGATGACTTGGTTCCGTCTCCCACTTGCGATTTGGGCGCTCTTTATCGTCGCAATTCTTCTACTGCTTGCATTCCCTGTTGTCGCTTCTGCGCTCGCGCTGATCCTCTTTGACCGGATGGCGGGAACGTCCTTCTTTTTGGCAGAAGGTGGTGGCGACTCGTTGCTGTGGCAACACCTCTTCTGGTTCTTCGCGCATCCAGAGGTTTATATCCTCATTCTGCCCGGCATGGGTATGGCATCAGAGATGCTTCCTGTCTTTGCCAGAAAGCCTATCTTTGGCTATAAATCAATGGTCTTTGCCATGATAGCGATCGCTTTTCTCAGTTGGATCGTGTGGGGACACCACATGTTCCAGAGCGGGATGAACCCTGCACTGGGAGCGGCCTTCATGACAACGACCATGTTAATCGCTGTCCCTTCGGCGATCAAAACTTTCAACTGGCTCGGCACCCTTCACCGTGCATCAATCCGATTCACGGTGCCGATGTTAAACACATTGGCTTTTGTGTCGATGTTCGTCATAGGCGGTCTTAGCGGCATCTATATGGCAAACTCGCCAGTGGATATCTACATACACGATACATACTACATCGTGGCGCATATCCATTATGTTGTCTTTGGTGGAAGCGTCTTCGCTATCTTTGGCGGCATCTTTTATTGGTTCCCCAAAATGTTCGGGCGACACATGAATGCGACCCTCGGTAAAATTCATTTCTGGATCTCATTCCTCGCCTTTAATGGTGTCTTTTTCCCAATGCACATCCTCGGGGTTGGGGGACACATGCGACGCATCGCCAACCCGATGCAGTATGAATTTTTACAACATATGCAATGGATAAATGTGTTTATTACAGTCTGCGCATTTATTTTGGGTGTGGCTCAATTCCTGCTGCTATTCAACGTGTTCTGGAGTATATTCCGCGGAAAAGTGGCTGAGCAGAATCCGTGGCAAGCGACCACTTTGGAGTGGTATGCACCAACGCCTGTTCCTCATGGCAACTTCGGAGCGATTCCGCAAGTATATCACGGCCCCTATGAGTACAGCGTTCCCGGTGCTGACAAAGATTGGACGCCGCAGACGGAGCCGAACGGCGAATCACCACACGGTGAACCGATACCCGCCGGTGCTACTGCGGATTAAGGTAATATAGGACGCAGATAAATACAGATAGACGCTGATTTTTTTGTGGGGCAACTCTTGAGTTTTAATTACGCTGAGGTGACGGAAACAGTCATTAAGGCGTTTTACACGGTATATGATGCACTCGGCTACGGTTTTCTGGAGAAAGTTTACCAGAATGCAGCGGCTTCAAAGACCATAGATCTAAACAAGATTCTTCAATCTGTGTTCATCTGCGTTTATCTGCGTCCTATCTAAGCCAAGGAGGTTAGTACTGACTCAATGTATCGTCCGTGGCTTCATAGACTTGCTGTACTAACTGCTATAACGACTTTCATCCTGATCTGCATGGGTGGGCTTGTTACTAGCACGGATTCGGGGATGGCTGTTCCCGACTGGCCCACGACCTTCGGACACAACATGTTTCTCTATCCGCTCTCAAAAACGGTCAGTGGTTTCCTGTTCAGTGTTGATCCGAGTCTCCAAGCCGATCTGGATAAAAGCAGCCTGTCCGTGGGACTACGAAAGGCACTTGAAAGGAACGAGATTTCAGTATCAGAAAATGTTATAATTTCAACTGAAGCACAAAGCAGCAGGTGGAGACTCACGGATAAAGCGAACGAACGCACCTATACGCTGATTAAATCGGGCGAGCGACTTGATGTATACGTTCACGGCGTGCTGTACGAGCATAGCCATCGACTGATTGGGTCTATCGTTGGTTTTCTGACGATTGCGTTGATGATATCAATTTGGGTGAAAGATGCGCGGAAATGGCTGAAGTGGATTGGTGTTATCGCCCTCGTTGGAGTTATAGCACAAGGAGTGATGGGTGGTCTCCGGGTTACGAACCTTAGCAGGGTGCTTGCAATCATACACGCCTGTTTTGCTCAAGCGTTTTTTGCGTTGATCGCAAGCATTGCGTTGTTTACGTCGCGCAGCTGGGTGCAAGAATCGACGAAAATTGATGCCACGGCTGTTTCGCGTCTGAGAAATTTGAGTCTCATCACCCTGGGCCTTATCTATATCCAATTCATCTTTGGTGCTGTGTTGAGGCATACAGGGAATCGACTGGATGCTCACCTGCTTTTCGCGGGGCTAGTAACAATTCACATATTTCTGCTTTTAAGGCGAATCTTGAAGAATTATCCGGAAAGTCCAGCTCTTATTCGTCTTATTTTGATGTTGAGTGGTCTGCTTGCTGTACAATTGACTTTGGGCTTTGGGGCATACCTCGCCGAGTTCACCGCTGTTGGCGAAGGTGTGCCGCCTGTTGCGGGTGTCATAATCACAACCGCCCATGTTGCGATTGGTGCTTTAATGCTGATAGTTTCCGTTGTACTAACCCTGAACATTTGTCACTTCGCCAGTAGATCAGAACCTGTTGTAAGTCGAGGGCTTGTTTCCGACGAGGTGTCCGCATGATATCAATAACAGAGACGCTAGGGGTTGACCTATCCCAAATGAGCCGCCGAGTATCGACGCTTGTTGAATTGACAAAGCCGCGGCTCGTTTCGATGATACTGATTACAACCTCAGCCGGCTTTTATATTGCCTCGTCGCAACCGCTTAATTGGCTGCAACTCATTCACACTATCATCGGCACCGGCTTATCAGCGGCAGGCGTATTAGCTCTGAATCAGTATCTTGAACGTGATCTGGACGCTCAAATGGTGAGAACGTGCCATCGACCGTTACCGGATCAACGGCTTCAACCGACGGCAGCCCTATTTTTTGGGGTCTTGTTGACTGTCAGTGGTTTGCTCTATATGGCATTTTCTGTGAACGCCCTAGGTTCATTAGTCATTTCCGCTATTGTTGTGACGTATCTGTTCGTTTATACCCCACTGAAGCAGAAAACATCGCTCTGTACCGTTGCGGGGGCGTTTCCGGGCGCATTGCCACCTGTGATCGGTTGGGTTGCAGCGCGAGGAACACTCAATCTTGAGGCGTGGGTGCTTTTTGCAATTTTGTTCCTTTGGCAACTTCCACATTCACTGTCAATCGCGTTCATTTATCGCGAAGAGTACGCACAGGCTGGATTCCGCTTGCTACCGGTTATTCATCCCGACGGCAAGAGCACTAACAGACAGATTGTCATCAACTGTTTTGGGCTTCTCGTTGTGGCACTGTTGCCTACATTATTAGGCATCGCTGGTATTTTTTATTTTTTTGCCGCGCTTACATTAAGCATTATCTTTCTTGGGTTTGGCATCAACCTATCAATTTCTCGATCGACCGTCGCAGCAAAACGGTTGCTGTACGCCTCATTGATATACCTGCCGCTTGTGTTTCTGGTTATGGCACTCGACAGATTGGCATAATGGCATGGAGGCATTAAATTTAGATGAGCGATAACGAAAAACAGAGTCAAAACCGACGTCTCGCATGGTTCTTATTCGTGGTATTTATCGTCCTATTTATTTGTGCAACGATTCTCGCGATCGTCAAAAACTAAGGTATTGTGGTTGAGGTTTTTAGCCTCGATTGTTTCGCAATGGAGACTTTCCTCCTTTTTTACGTTTCATCTTTTGCCGCCGATGGATGAGCTAGAGCACACATCATATGAAAGCGTCGAAGAGGAAAACCGACCAATCAGCAATGCACGTTTGGCCGTGTTGGTACTCCTAGGTGCCGAAATCATGTTTTTCGCAGGGCTGATTGGGACATTCCTTGTGTTCCGTTTTGGGAGTGTCACTTGGCCCCCGCCCTCGCAGGCGGATGTACGTCTGCCTATTGGCGTAACTGGACTCAATACAATCGTCCTGCTCTTGAGCGGTTATACGATGTTTCAAGGGCTGCGAGCTATTCGGCAAGACCGCCAGAAAGAACTCAAAAACTGGCTATTTGCGACAGGACTGCTTGGTGTAATTTTCCTTGTGGTGCAAGGGTCCGAATGGGTGCGCTTGGTGCATCATGGATTTACACTCTCATCGGGAGTATACGGTTCAGTCTTCTATGTCCTCATCGGTTGTCATGCCTTGCATGTTCTGGTAGCAGTTCTCTGGCTGTTAGCCGTTTTCGCTAGGGCAATAGCCGGTCGGTTTTCAGTCGATCATTATGTTGGAGTTGAGGTTTGTGCAATTTACTGGGCGTTTGTTGTCGTGTTATGGCCCCTTCTTTATATTCTTGTATACTTAATCTAAATGGAGAAGAAAAACGCCGAGGAGATTTCTTATGATTCGTCGATATTTTTCATTCATAGTAGGGGTTATGGCTCTTGCACTGTTGATCCCAACAGTTCTGGAAGCCTGTCCCTCATGTAAAACGATTGATGACCCAATTGTTCAGGGTTTCAAGTGGAGTATCCTATTCCTTATGGCGATGCCATATATTGTTTCCGGCCTAATTGGCGGTGGTGTGTTCTACGTGTACTACCGCACACATCGGGCTGGTAATCGTAAACCACCTTCAAATGTAAAAGGAGTGTGAAAATTGGAAGAAACTACAACACTCGATCATTCCGCAGATGTCTACGAACCATCCCTCACGCCCGATGCTCTGGGCAAGTTAGGGATGTGGCTCTTTCTTATTAGCGATGCAATGTCGTTTGGTGCGTTGCTCGCCGCCTACGGTGCTGTACGCGCCGGCGCAGCGGAATGGGCACCACCAGCCGAAATTCTCGGCATTAACCTCACAGCGGGTATGACCTTTCTGTTAATCTGTAGTAGTGTTACGATGGTCAAAGCCCTCGAAGCGATTCAGAACGGTAACCAACAGAGGATGTGTACCTTCCTCGGCTTGACCATTCTGGGTGGACTAATCTTCTTGGGTCTGCAAGCGTATGAATGGACAGCACTGATCAAGCACGGTCTCACCCTCACCACAATTCCTCATCACGGGTTGTCTGGTGCTGAGATTTCCGGCTCGGTGCTTTTTGGTCCCACCTTCTACACAATTACAGGTTTCCACGGCGCCCACGTCACCGGCGGGGTCATCTACCTCATCGTTATCTTGATTAAGGGGCTGCGAGGAACATATACAGCCGAGTATAACCACAAAGTCGAAATTTTAGGGCTATATTGGCACTTCGTTGACCTAATCTGGATCATGGTCTTTACCTTTGTTTATCTACTGTAATTACCGAATGGAGAATCAAGATGGAACACGCTCATAAAGAACATCCAAAATACATGAGAATATTTTGGATTCTTCTCATACTCACAATTCTTGAAGTTGTCGTCGCCCTGCCCCTTTTGAAGTCGGCTTTGGGTCAGACTGTGACCGCAATTCTGCTAATTGGTATGGCATGTTCTAAGGCGGCTTATGTCGCGCTCTATTTCATGCACCTGAAATTTGAACAGAGAACCTTGATGATCATTGCGCTGACACCGTTCATTATCTGCGTTTTTCTCGTGTTTATGCTGCTTCCAGATCTGATGGACGATGCGCGCCATGAGGGAGCTAAAGCGGAATCTCAGGCTGTTGATACATCCCACTAAGTAAAACGTGATGCGTGAAACGCGAAAAAATTTCATGTTTCACGTCTTGGGTTTTACGTTTCATATCTATGGAAGCCAAAGTCAAATCTCCGGAACAGGAGGCCAGACCCAACGAGCGTGTGCTGCGCGGACTTCTCTGGGGTGTGTTAGCCCTCGTGATTGTTGGGATCTTGGGTGCCAATCTCTGGTCATTTGTTCATCAAAAGTCCGACACAGCCCCTGGACCGTCGCCTGCATTGTCAGAACTCGCGACTCATGGACAGCTGCCGGACTTTTCCTTGACCAATCAGCGTGGAGCACCCTTTGCGTTGTCCGATCTCCAGGATAAAGTTTGGGTCGCGGATTTCATCTTTACCAGTTGTGGGACAATCTGTCCGCCAATGACGATTGAAATGGCGCGTCTTCAAGACGAATTTGCCGCGGAGGACCTCCATTTCGTCTCTTTCTCTGTCGATCCAGAACAGGATACCCCTGAAGTGCTCTTTCGTTATGCAGATTACTATGGGGCGGATGGCAATCGTTGGTTTTTCTTGACGGGACAGAAAGATACTATCTATCAACTCGCTCATGAAGGTTTTAACTTAGCAGCCGGTCATCGTGGAAGCGAAATCCTTCACAGCACCCGGTTTGTGCTCGTTGATCGAAACCAACAGGTACGAGGATACTACGATAGTCGGAGCAAGGCACATCTCCAACAACTTCGCCAGGATATGCAAACCCTGCTCAGATAAAACCCCTTGTAGTTTCCGGGTTGAACCTGCTACATACTTGTGCCTCTAGGGACCCCTTAACGCTGGCTTACAACGCGTTTCTAAGTAAAGAAAGGATATAGGAAAGGTTTATGATTGAATACGATGTGCTCGTTATTGGCGGCGGTTTGGCGGGGATGAGTGCCGCCCTGCATGCGGGAGAAGTCGGTGCGAGCGTGGCAATGGTGTCAAAGGTTTACCCAACGCGCTCCCACTCGGCGGCGGCACAAGGTGGCATTAACGCAGCACTAGGCATCGAAGACTCGTGGGAGGTTCACGCTTATGAGACCGTCAAGGGCAGCGACTTCTTAGGCGACCAAGATGCCATCGAAATCCTTTGCCGTGATGGCATTCAGGATGTCTTCGCTCTTGAACATTGGGGCGTCATCTTTGACCGCAATGAAGAGGGAAATATCCACATGCGCGGCTTCGGCGGAACCGACAAAAGCCGCACGTGTCATGTCGGGGATATGACTGGGCAGACCATTTTGCACGTCATGTACGAGCGCCTACTCAGAATGAACGTCAAGTCCTACGATGAATGGTTCGTAACGACACTGCTCATGGAAGAGGGCGCATGCTGTGGTGCCGTGGCGATGGATATAACGAGCGGCAAGTTGGAAGTCTTTAAGGCGAAAGCAGTCATTATCTGCACCGGCGGTTGCGGACGGGTCTACGAGCCAAGCACGAATGGACTTATTGTGACGGGCGATGGGCTTTCTTTAGCCTACCGTGTAGGTGCCCTGCTCATGGATATGGAGATGGTACAATACCATCCGACGACACTCCCTGCCAACGGCTTTCTCATCACGGAGGGAGCGCGCGGCGAAGGCGCGTATCTACTGAACTCTGAGGGCGAGCGGTTTATGCAGGAGGAACGCTACGGCGCGACGACATTGGAGGAAAAAGCATCGCGCGATGTTGTTTCTCGCGCTGAAACAATCGAAATCCAGGAAGGACGTGGAATTGATGGCTGTGTACTGCTCGATTGCCGACACATCAAAGACCGTATTTTAGAAGCCTTTCATCAAATTTCTGAACTCGCAATTGATTATGCTGGTGTAGATATTACGCAGGACCCCCTACCGATTCGACCAGGGATGCATTATATGATGGGTGGCATTAAGACGGACATAGATGGGCGCTGCTATCGACATAACGGGGATGGTTCAGAACCACTACCCGGCTTGTACTCGGCCGGTGAGGCTGCCTGTGTCTCAGCACATGGAGCAAATCGACTCGGGGGCAATAGCCTGCTGGACTGTGTTACATTTGGTCGGAAAGCGGGAGTACATGCAGCGGAATATGCTAGCAGCATTAACTCCCCCAACATCTCCGAAGCAGTCATAGAGGTGGAGGAGCAGAAAATTGTTGACCTTTTTGCCCGATCGACGAACGAGCGTGCCCCCGCCCTGCGACTGGAAATGGGCGAGATTATGCACACTTTCACCGGGGTGTTTCGCGAGGAGGCCGGTTTGCTTGAAGCAGAACGCAGAATCCACGCTGTCCGTGAACGTTATCCAGAAGTCTCTGTCCACGACAAAGGTAGAGTGTTCAATACCGATTTGCTAGCTGTCTTAGAGTTAGACTTCATGTTCGATTGTGCTGAAACAATTATCGCTAGTGCCCTTGCGCGCAAAGAGAGCCGTGGAGCCCACACCCGCACCGACTATCCTGAACGGGACGATGAGAACTGGCTCAAGCATGTGGCTGTCTACCATACCCCTGACGGACCTGCAGTTACCTATCTGCCAGTAACGATTACGAAATGGCAACCGGAGGCGCGCCAATATTGAGAGGTAATATGTAGAGCGTAAAGAGTAGGAATTTAGTAGACGTTTAGACGCATTACTCATCACGCATAGGAGATAAAGAATGATAGAAGCCAATTTGAAAGTATATCGTTACGACCCGCAGACAGCCCAGGAACCGCATTATGATACCTATGAAGTAAAGGAGTTGCCCGATTTTGCAACCGTGCTGGATGCGCTCATCAAAGTCCGTGAAGATATCGACGGCACACTGGCGATGCGCTGTTCATGTCGCAGCGCAGTTTGCGGCTCATGTGCTTTTCGGGTCAATGGACACGCGAAGTTGGGATGCAAAACCAAAGTCTCAACACTTGCACCTGACGGTGAGGAAATTTGTGTTGAGCCGATGGGTAACATGAAGGTGATTAAAGACCTTGTCACTGAAATGGATATCTTCTGGGATAAATTGAAACAGGTGAAACCGTGGATTGAGACGGTGGGAGAACCCCCGGAGCGTGAGTATCAAGTCCCAGCCGCCAAGATGGTCGAACTGCAACAACCGATGAACTGCATCATGTGCGGTGCGTGTGTGAGCGATTGCACGGTGCTGGAAGAAGATTCAAAGTTCTTAGCCCCGGCGGCACTAGCGAAAGCGTACCGAGTGGTCGGCGATCCGCGCCACGGTAAAACCAAAGAATGGCTGACGGATCTGAGTGAAGAGGGCGGTATCTGGGATTGCACACGGTGTCTGGAATGCGTGGAGGTCTGCCCGAAGGATGTCGCGCCAATGGACCAAATTATCAAGCTGCGCGAGCAAGCAATTGAGGAAGGGTTGACCGACAACATAGGCGCGAAACATGTGCTTCACTTCACCGAAAGCGTGGCACATACCGGCGTACTTGATGAGCGTATGCTACCGATAAAGGCGGCCGGTTGGGGCTGGGCTGTTAAGAACGCAGGTATCGCGATTAAGGCAACCCTGAAAGGGAAAATCAAACCCCTATTACCCGGCTCACACCCTTCGGTGACGGAGGTACAGGATGTCCGGCGCATTCATGAGGAGTTGGAAGAGGGAAAAAGAAAATAGTGAACTGAAGGAATCTCGTGATGAGAAAGTGATGCTCGATGTCTGAGAATACCTTTTACGTCTCACGTTCTAGTAATTATAATCGATACGGGAGGATCTAATGAGAGTTGCCTACTTCCCTGGCTGCGTTGCCAAGGGAAACTGTCCAGAACTGAACCAAGCCACCCAAAAAATTGCGCCCTTACTCGGTATTGAGTTGGTCGAATTAACCGGTGCCCCTTGTACCGGCGCAGGCGTGCTTCAAGCGCAGAATCCAGTCCTTGCCGACACCTACAACGCCAAAACCCTCGCGCTCGCGGAGGAGCTTGACCTACCACTGATGACAATCTGTTCGACCTGCATCGGCTGCCTGCGCAAGAGCAATCAAAAATTGTCCGAGGACGAAGGCTACCGGGCAGAGGTCAACGCGGTACTCAAGTCAGGTGGACACGAGTATCATGGTGGTGTAGATGTAACGCATATTCTCTATGTCCTTATCAAAGAACTCGGTCTGGACAATCTGCGTGGCATGGTCAAAAAGCCGTTGACTGACCTGCGGATCGCGCCGTTTTACGGATGCTACATTCTGCGTCCTGCCAGTATCATGGGAATTGACGACCCCGACAATCCCACTTCGATGGAACGTGTGATTGAAGCGTTGGGTGGCACTCCAGTAGACTACTACGGCAAAACACGTTGTTGCGGTTTTCCCATCGGCCTTGAGAACGAAGAAGCATCGTTCAAAATGGCTGGGAAGCATATTGGTGAAGCAAAGGACAAGGGAGCGGACTGCATGGTAACACCTTGTCCGCTCTGCCACATGAACCTCGATCTCCAGCAGCCCGGTGTCAGTCAGGTGGTCGGACGCCAACTTGATATGCCGGTGCTCCACTTGCCGCAGATGGTCGGTTTGGCACTTGGCTTGTCACCAAAAGAGTTGGGTTTCAGCAAACACATAATATCAGCCCAAGGCGTGCTAGCAAAGGTAGGGGCATAAGTAGGTGTTGTAAAAATCTTCGAAAGATCGCCAAGCGGTTCGTTAGCCTTCTCACATACCTAAATCAACTGATTGCCGACAATCGTGCAGAACCATATCACCACAAAGTTACTTGGAGAGGTAAATGCAAACAAGAATTGAAACAGACAGCATGGGAAAGATTGAAGTTCCGACAGATCGGTATTGGGGAGCACAGACCCAGCGTTCATTGCAGAACTTTAAGATTGGTGGGGAACGTTTCCCGCGTGAGATGATCTGGGCACTCGGTATTGTCAAACAATCTGTCGCTGAGGTAAACGCTGAGTTGGATACGCTGGAGGCGGATCTGGCTGAAATTATCATCAAAGCTGCACAAGAAGTAATTGATGGCGATCTGGATGATCACTTTCCGCTGGTCGTTTGGCAGACCGGCAGCGGCACCCAAACCAACATGAACGCCAACGAAGTGATCTCAAACCGTGCCATTGAAATGCTTGGCGGCGTCCTTGGCAGCAAAGAACCCATCCACCCCAACGACCACGTCAACAAATCTCAATCTACCAACGATGCTTTTCCAACAGCTATTCATGTCGCTGTTGTCGACCGCATTCACAATCACCTGATTCCCTCGGTAACTGCCCTGCGCGATGCGCTTTCAGCGAAAGCGGAAGCCTTTAAGGATATTGTCAAGACCGGGCGCACCCATCTCCAAGACGCTACCCCGTTGACGTTGGGACAGGCGTTTTCTGGATATATTACACAGTTAAATAATTCGCTCCGCGCAATTGATAACACCCTACCGCATCTGTACGAACTACCAATCGGCGGAACAGCGGTCGGCACCGGATTGAACACCCATCCGGAATATGCCACGAAAGCCGCTGACGCGATCTCGAAGCGCACCGGATTTTCCTTTGTGACTGCGCCCAACAAGTTTGAAGCACTCGGTGCTAGGGATGCTATCGTCGAGGCAAGCGGTGCTATCAAAACACTAGCTTGTGCGCTAAATAAAATCGCTAACGACCTCCGCTGGCTTGGCAGCGGTCCCCGCTGCGGCATCGGTGAGCTTCTGTTGCCAGAGAACGAGCCGGGCAGTTCAATTATGCCGGGAAAAGTGAACCCGACACAATGCGAAGCCATGACAATGGTTTGTGCCCAAGTTATCGGCAGCGACACAACAGTCGCTATTGCAGGCGCATCAGGCAATTTTGAGTTGAATGTGTTTATGCCTGTCATGGCTTTTAATGCGCTCCAATCTATCCGCCTACTTGCGGATGCCTGTGATTCATTCAACGAAAACTGTGTCGTCGGTATAGAGCCGAATCGGGAGAAAATCCAAGAGTACCTGAACGACTCACTGATGCTTGTTACTGCGCTGAACCCCTACATCGGCTACGATAATGCAGCGTTAGTCGCCAAAACTGCCCATCAGGAAGGCAAAACACTACGCCAGACTGTGGTTGAGCTTAATCTGCTGAGTGAAGAAGAGTTTGATCGGGTCGTTGTTCCCAGCCAGATGATTGGGCCAAAGTAAAGTTGGCGATTAGCACGGATAAAAAACATCATATTTGGAACGAAGAGAAACCGAGTTTTTTCTTGAAAACTCGGTTTCTGTTGCACGATTTCTTGACATGAGCCAAAAATATAATTCGTTCATGGAAAATGGAGGGAGAAAAATGTTTAAAAAAATCTATGTACCTGTTGACAACTCGGACCACTCTGATGCAAGCGTCAATTTCGCTGTAGAGTTCGCCAAAAAATTCCAATCGCAACTCGTTGGCTCTCATGTCTATGCGGCGAAGATGCACGATGTTCGCTTCAAACAGATGGAGTATACACTCCCCGAAGAATACCAAGATGAAGCCGAGCTTGAGAAGCAGCGCCGCATTCATGACACATTGATTACGATGGGACTTCAGTTAATCTCCGATTCATACTTGGAGGTCATGAAGAACAAGTGTGCTGCAAATGACATCTCCTTTGAAGCCAAAATGCCTGAAGGCAAACACTTCATCAAGTTAGCAGAGGATATTCAGGCGAGCGATTACGACCTTGTGATTATGGGTGCTCTCGGTATGGGAGCAGTTAAGGATAGTCTACTCGGCGGCGTTGTTGAACGGGTTGTGCGGCGTATTGAGACCGATACCCTTGTAGTCCGAAATATAGAAGAGATACACGAACAAAAAGGGCATATCCTTGTCGGGATTGATGGCAGCCCTGAGTCCTTTGGTGGATTGAAAACAGCAATCCGGCTTGGCAAGGCGTTTGGTAGGCAGGTTGAGGCAGTTGGTGTCTACGACCCGTATCTCCACTACGTGGTCTTCAATTCGGTCGTCAGTGTCCTGACAGAGCGCGCCTCCAAAACCTTCCGATTCAAAGAACAGGAACAATTGCACGAAGAAGTGATCGACACCGGGCTTGCCAAGATCTATCAATCCCATCTAGAGATTGCCCGGACCATCGCCAAGGAAGACCACAACTACGACCTCAAAATCACCCTATTGGACGGCAAAGCGTTTGAGAAGATCTTGCAATACGCCCGAAAGACCGAACCGTGGATGCTAATGCTGGGCAGAATTGGTGTCCACAGCGATCCCGATATGGACATCGGCAGCAACACCGAAAATTTATTGCGCCTTGCTCCGTGTAATGTGTTCCTGTCGAGCCAGCGGTATGTCCCAAAGGTTGATGTCAGAGCGGAGGAGACGGTGGTCTGGACGCAGGAAGCCCTAGATCGGATGTCCAAGGCACCGCCGCAAGTGCAGGGCATTGCACGCACCGCTGTCCACCGTTTCGCCATTGAACGTGGTCACTCTGTGATTACCGAGAGTGTCATTGAGCAGGCAATGGAAACCTTTATGCCGGGCCGTTCAGCGGAACGGATGACCAAGGTTGCCAAAGAGATTGCGACCCAAACGGTTTTGGACTCCAATGCGATTAAGACCTACATCTGTGGAGATTGCGGCTATGCCGCCCGTGATCAGCAGCCTGTGAAATGCCCTGTCTGCAGCGTAGATGGCGACCGATTCCAGATGGTTGATAAAGATTCACTCCAGAGGGTTGCGGATCAGGAGGGCGGTGTCAGTGAAGAACAGACCTTCGACGGTGTACGCCTCCAATGGTCGGATCAAGCGAAAAAAGCGTTACGCAATGTCCCAAGAGGGTATATGCGTCGCAACGTCAAAGCGCGAATCGAAAAATCGGCGCGTGTCCAGAAAATCGGTACAATCACCAACGAGTTTGCAATGCAGATCATCAACGAAAGTATGGATCAGGCGTCCGCTGTCCGCGAAGACGCACCGGAACTAAGAGCTGTCGCGGAGTCCCGTGAGTCCGCTGATACCTCCCAAGAAGAAACATTTGAGAGTCCGCTTGAATGGACGCCAGATGCACGTGCACGATTGGATCTTGTACCCGCTGGATTTATGCGGAACATCACGCAATCCCGTGTCGAACAGCGAGCGCAGGAAGCGGACCTCACGACAATCAACCTCGATTTTGCAGCGCAGGTGATTGAGGAAGGACGGAGTCTGGATAATGAGGTGCTTGGTACTTATTACCAGCAGGATCAGAAGAAAAATGACACGGCGAAAACGGAGGAAGAGTAAATCTGGTTGGGAGTTAGGAGAGGCAAAAGAATCGTTAAGCAAATCGTTATCGATCCACGGATATATAATGAGATGGGGCTCTGACAGCACAAACTAACAGTTTGCGATACAAAACAGTCTGGCCTAAAGTTCGGAGTAATAGTTCAAGCAACAGAAGTATTGCGCCAAGTATGTGAAACGTAATGCGTAACCAGACGAAAAGGTCGTTTTATGAAAGAAACGATTGATTCACCAAACATCATTCCAGATTTGAAAGTCGATTTAGGGGATCTCGGTTGCGGTGACCTGATCATCGCGCTCCTGAAATCCATGCGGACCCTGGAACCGGGACAGATAGCACAAATTCGTGCGGTTGACCCAGCGGCACCTGTGGATATCGCCGCATGGTGCAACATGAAAGGCAACGAACTTCTCGCAGACTCCTGCGGTGAAGACAAAGCCTATTTTTACATCAAAAAAGGAGAGAATTCATAATGGCTAAACTGATGATTAGTATCACTCACGCGAAGGACAACACCGACAAAGCGACCGTCGGCTTTGTTGTTGCCAACGCCTCAGTCGCATCCGGCGTTGAAACAGTTGTTTTCCTCAGCACAGAGGGTGTGCACCTGTCGCAAAACGGCTACTCCGATGATATTCACGAAGAAGGCTTCGCACCCCTTCAACAACTCATGGCGGATTTCGCCGAAGTGGGTGGAACAATTTGGGTCTGCTCCCCTTGCTTCAAAAAACGCAACCTTGATGAAAATAACCTTGTCGATAGTGCCACAATTGTCGGTGGGGCAAAGGCGGTTGAATTTCTGACGACCGGCGGTTCTTGTATTACCTATTAACACCGGGAATAGGGCGGTCTCTCCGACTGTGGGAGAGGCATCCGCCTCGGCAGCATCGACGCATGAGTCATCTCATCATACAAAATTCGGGCTGATTCATGTCTCCCGTTTATCGGAGATCGTTATGCGAGATGAAGATTTACAAGCGTCAGATGGTCTTCAGACGCTCCATGTATGTGAAGGTGGAAACCTCGACTGCGGCTCAGGTTTACTTTTGCTGATTCGCAAATCGATGGAGGGGGTGCCAAACGGTGAAGTTTTGGAGATTCGCAGCACGGAAATCAGCGTCAAGGAAGACCTACCCGCGTGGTGTCGAATGACCCAGAATCCTTACATGGGGTGGCGACCTGCCACCGACCACAATAAGTATTTCGTTCGGCGAGGCGAAGCCGAGCAGAGAACGGATGCCGATTACGAAAAAGCGCGGAATTACCGTTGGGGAACGCGCATTCACTGGGATGGCGGCATGCAGACGAAGGTTTTCTGTCGGAATCATTCATGGTCGGTAGGTCAGCCCGCTAGTTTCGATGTGAGGGATGAGGCCCCAAGCGCGGTCGAGTACGTCCTCGGTGCGCTCGGCGCGTGTTTGGCGATGGGCTTTCAGATTCGCGCATCTCAGCGGAAAGTTGAGATTGATGAACTGGAGATTTCGTTGAGCGGACAGCTCGACAATATCTTCGTCTTTCTCGGCACAGAGCAGGGCGGGCATAGCGGTTTCAAAGAGGTTAAGGGGACAATTTATGTTGCGTCGGACGCCGACGAAGAGGTGTTAGAAACCCTCTGGCAAGAAACGCTCGCTGCCTCGCCCGTGACCAATACACTCACCCGTACCGTTGACATCAACGTCGATCTGCGCGTGATCTAAGGGCATCATTTTACAAGTGAAGAAAGCTATGGCGGATCGACACGATCCAGAACTACTTGATGAGTACGATTTCCGTAAAGGGGTTCGGGGCAAATATGCCCAGAGATACCGCGAAGGTACAAATATCATTAAACTTGATGATGTCGCCAAAATATTCCCCAATGCCAAATCGGTCAACGAAGCCTTGAGGACTTTGGGAAAAATCATTGATCAGCATCGACAATAGTACAGGAGGTTTGAGCCATGGAAAATCTACCCCAATTTCCCGTAACCGTCGTCGGGAGCTTACCCCGCTCGCGGGCGGTTTCGAGAGCATTGCGTAACAGACAGAAAAGTCGAATCACGGATGCTGAATTTAACGCGGTTGCGGATGAAGCGGTGCTCGAAGCCCTCAAGTTGCAGGAAAGCGTCGGGGTCGATATCGTCAGCGACGGCGAACAACGGCGGGACAATTTCTACTCTTTTATCACCCAGTGTATTGACGGTATCCGGTTGATGACACTTGCGGAAATGCTTGACTATGTCGAGGATAAAGCCGCATTTGAACAATTGCTCAACGCTTTGGATGTCCCGGCGTTCGCCCTGAAAAATCCGGTCGTCGATGGACAACTGGAGCGCAGATTCCCACTCGTGTTGAATGACTACCTGTTTCTCAAGTCGCACACGACCAAACCGATCAAAGCCACCTTGCCTGGACCGTATCTCCTGACCCGGTCGATGTGGGTTAAACGTCTCTCCTACGACTTTTATCCCGATAAAGAATCTCTGGGAGACGATGTCGTTGCGGTCCTCCGCGAAGAATTAAATGCGCTACGGGACGCGGGGTGTCAATTTGTTCAGTTCGATGAACCGGTGTTGACCGAAGTCGCTTTTACCGGTCCCCACGAAACCCACACGTTTATGTGTGCTGCACTTTCAGAAAAGAGCAGTCCTGAAGAAGAACTCAACTTCGCGGTTGAACTGCTGAATCGCGTGGTTGAAGGGATTGACGGTGAAATGAAAACCGCCCTGCATGTCTGCCGCGGCAACTGGAGCCAAGAGGAAGATGTCCTGCTTCGCGGTTCTTACGATTTTCTGATTCCATATTTTAGCCGGATGGATGTCGATCAGTTTGTGCTTGAATACGCGACAGAGCGGGCGGGAAGCATTGATGCCCTCGGTGACCTTCCCCCCGACAAAGAGATCGGACTCGGCGTCACTGACCCGCGTACCACCGAAGTCGAATCGGTCGATTTCGTATTAGACAAGGTTCGTGCACTATTAAATCACCGTAAACCGGAGCAGATCTATCTAAACCCCGATTGTGGCTTTGGAACATTTGCAGACCGACCCGTAAACACAACAAAAATCGCGGCGCAAAAATTACAGGTCATCCATCATGCCGCCGAGATATTGCGTTCAGAAGCGTCATAACCCATGAAAACGTTCAAACATACTTCCTGCATGGCAGAAAACGCTGATTTTTTCTGCCATGCCCTCACTCGTCGCCTCGTTGTGGTTGTTCCCGAAGTCAGACATCTCAAGTTCACGCATAACGGTTAAGATATTGCCTCTTATGAAAACCTACAAAGACCTCCCTGACGATGGCGGCTCTAACATTGTTGGGCAAGTGACCCAGCAAGTCAACCGTCTACAAAAACGACTGGCGTCAGTCCGCCACACTGTTGCTATCATGAGTGGAAAAGGCGGTGTGGGCAAGAGCTCAGTCACGGCAAACCTTGCTTCGGCACTTGGGTTGCGTGGTCACAATGTTGGTGTGATTGACGCTGACATCAACGGGCCTTCGATTGCTAAAATGATGGGGGTGAGAGGGCAGCGAATTGATTATGGTGACGATGGTGTAAAACCTGCTCTCAGTCCGCTAGGGGTCAAGGTGATGTCGATGGATCTGTTCCTCAAGGACGACGAAACCCCAGTTCTCTGGGAAGCCCAAACGCAGAAGGATGCCTTTACTTGGCGGGGGACAATGGAGATGAGCGCCCTCCGCGAATTTCTCTCTGATACTGAATGGGGAACGCTTGATTATCTGTTGATCGATCTTCCACCCGGTACTGACCGTTTGCCAAATCTCGTCGATCTCCTACCCAATCTTGGCGGCACCGTTGTGGTCACAATCCCTTCTGGGGTTTCGCAGCTCGTTGTCAAAAAATCGCTGACAATGGCAAAAAAACTGCTCAACGCACCGGTGATCGGCGTCGTCGAAAATATGGCGGCTTATGTTTGCGCTGATTGTGGTAAAACCGAAGACCTGTTTCCGTCAGGGCACACAGAGGAGATGGTACGTCAATTTGACGTTTCTCTACTCGGCAAGATCCCTTTCGATCCACGAATCTCTATTGCAGCGGATGAAGGGAGTGTATTTGTTGACCAATACGGGGATACTCCCGCAGGACAAACATTTTTCGGCATCACAGATAACATTCGGACGTTCTTTGAATAAAAAATGCAACATATAAACGGAGTCAATCAATGAAATTCTTATGCCTTGAGTGCAACACAGCGATGGAATTTAAGGAAACAGCGACACCGGACCAAGGCTCGTTGACGGCGATCTTTGAGTGCCCAGATTGCTTTGCCGAGTTTGCAATGCACATGAATCCGTGGGAAACCCAGATGCTGAAATCCCTCGATGTTCAACTTGGTGGCAAAAGCGAGGCGGCGCAGCCGATGCAGATGGTACGCTCCTTTCTGAATCAGCAGAGCCCGGACAATCTGACTGCCGAAGCACCGACGGTATCCGTCGAAGGCGGCGGGAAATGCCCGTTCACATCAGTTGTAGCGGAAGCATTTCAAGAACCGGCGGAGACGACCGGACCGGTATGGACGCCGGACGCCTTAGCACGTTTGGAACGCGTGCCTAGTTTCGTCCGCTCGATGGCGAAGACCGGCATCGAAGAGTTTGCCCGCGAAAATGGGCACACCGAAATCACGACCGAAGTGATGGATTCTGTGCGCGGTAACTTTGGGATGTAGGAGTTTATCATAGTGAAAGCGGGGCGGGTTTCTCTCACACTGTGATAGAACCACCATCGTATCCTATTTCTCTCACTTATGGTTCCAATTGTCGAACTTTTCATCCGTTGGATACACTTTATCGCCGCAATCGTTTGGTTTGGTGGAATCTTTTTTTCTATCAGCATTGCAACACCGATTCTGAGGAAGCATTTTCAAATTCTTGAAGGTGTCCAACATACTACGGCGATCCGGAATCGTCTGCGGCATATTATCCGATTCACAATCCACATCCTCCTTATTACTGGTGCGATGAACCTGTTCATCGTTGGATTGAACACGCAGATGCGCTTTTCTCAGGACTACAGCTATTTTGTCCTTTTTATCGCGAAGCTCGTCTTTGTAGGATTGATGACGCTGTTTCATAGCCTTCATATCGCAGTGTTCAACCGAAGGTTAGAATCGGCAGTGGCAAACCCCAATTCAGATGCTTCAGTGGTTGCCAAGTTACAAAGGAAGGTTGATCTGTTCGGAATTTTTACTATCCTTGCTGGGCTTGTTGTCTTTGCCTGCTCCTTGCATCTTCGCCAAATGCTAGGAGTTGGATAGTGTAACGAGAAAAACTCTGCGTCTCTGCGGTTGAAATACAGCATATCAAGTTTTAAGGAACATCTATGGAAACAAAAGTCCAAGCCGTTTCATGGAATATCACACGGCTATGCAATCTCAAATGTACACACTGCTATCTCCCCGCTGGGTTTGTCGATACCAACGAATTTCCAAGCGGATATTATCGAGATACAGAGTTGACTCAATCCCAGTGTTTCCGCGTAATCGACGAGATTGCCGAGATCAATCCCAATATCCTCCTGATTCTCACAGGTGGCGAACCGTTGCTGCGTCCTGACATTCTGAAAATATCGGATTACGCAGCCCGAACCGGATTCTTGGTGGTGATGGGCACAAACGGCGTCCTGCTGAACGATGAAACGGTTCAGCGGATGAGCGACCACGGTGTCGCTGGTGCAGGTATCAGTTTGGATGCTGTAGACCCAGTCAATCACGACAAGTTCCGCGGGATGGAAGGGGCTTGGGAAGGCACGATGAACGGGGTCGAAGCCCTCAAGCGGGCAAACCTCGATTTTCTTGTCCAGACCTCTGTGACCCAATGGAATTACGATGAGATTCCACAAATCGTTGATTTTGCCTATGAACTCGGTGCGAAGGTGTTCAACCTCTATTTTCTCGTGAGAACTGGTAGAGGGAAAACGGTGATGGACATCACTCCTGCCCAATATGAGGGCATGCTTTCAACACTTTTTGAATTACAGGCGAAGTATCAGGGCAAAATGCTTGTTGCGGCAAAATGTGCGCCCCACTACAAACGGGTCATCTATGAGCAACAATCGGATTCCCCGTTCTTGCAAGCTTATCCGAGTGGGACCTGTCCCTGTGGCATCTACTACTGCCGTATCACACCTGAGGGTGATTTAACGCCATGCCCGTACATGCCGGTAAGTGTCGGCAATCTGAAAGAAGAAAGTTTTGCGACGCTCTGGAATCAATCTCAGGTCTTTCAAGAACTGCGAGATCGGAAACTGTTGGAAGGCAAGTGTGGTGCCTGCGAATTTCGGGACGTTTGTGGCGGTTGCCGCGCACGCGCCTATGCCCTCACCGACAACTATCTTGCTGAAGATCCATCCTGCGAATACCAACCGGGACAGGCGGGAAACCAAAACATCCGTTTTGAAAAAACGACTCCCTTTGCAGCTGAAACCGACTACGAGTTACAGTGGACGGATGCTGCACAACAAAGATTACAGCGTGTGCCCTCCTTCGCACGGGGGATGGTCACCAAAAGCGTCGAAAAATACGCCCGCGAACACGGCTACAATGAGATCACGCCGGAAATCATGAAGGCTGTCAAGGATCGGTTTGATAAAACAGGTATTCCATCCTTCAGACCCCGACGGTAAACTATAGCTGACAAAGATATTCTCAATTGAGGAGACAAAATGATGAACAGCGAAAACAGAGTTGAAGAGCGACTATCCGCGGTCGAAGATAGGTTGAATCGCTTAGAAGATCTACTGGTAGGTATCAGTCAGAAATTGGATCAGAGACCTCAACCAACCGTAGTTGACGAAGAGAAGGGAGAAGCGCTCAAAGGTTGGGTGACCGATTACGTTTCAATGCGCTTGCAGCAGCTCGTACCAGAGACATGTGACCATCCCGCTGAAGCGAAGGCGGAAGAAGGTCCATTCTTGGGTAACACCTCAATCCGTTGCACGGAGGAAGTCGTCCACCGCGTCAAGCGCATCCCCATCCCATTTGTGCGCGAGATGGTTATTCAACGCGTCGCAGACAATGCCCGGCGTGCGAATGTAGATGTGATCGAAATTGATTTCTTTGAAAAAGCCGCAACCTTTTGACAATGTGAAGCCACGGAGGAGTTTCCTCTGCCACACTTTCATTGGGAGGATTTCTTGACATCTCCTCTCTGAGATGATGCCAATCCCATGCCAACATACCCACTCGATGAAAATCAACAGGAAGCCTATCAGGCCTTAGCTGCTCACATCGATTCAAGGTCTAAGGGTGGAACAATTTGTCTCATTGGAGAGTTTCAGTCCGGCAAAACGAACTTGGTCAAACATCTACTCAATGAGAAATTTGGAAACGCTATAGATTATTACGTAAACCTGAATCTGTATCTGCTCGACGAATTAGACAAGCAGCGAGCATCAATCGCTTACGCCGGCGCGAAGGCGAAAATACACCTCCTAATACAGATTGCTATTGAAGATCTACTGGATAGACATTTCCAAACGCACAATCTCCTCGTCCTTGATGCTATCGAAATGATATATTCCTACGAGCTCAATCTTCTTGCGATTACCGATCGCTTTGTCCGTGATGGCAAGCGCTGTATTATCTGCGTGCCCGAAAGCAAAAAACATAATTACAACTTTGACTTCAGTTGGGACCTTGCAGAGGCAATCCGAATCAACTGAAAATGGAGTTGGGTCTGTTTATGGAGCCGCTGTGAGACATCGGTAGAACCTCTCCTGTCTGCCGCCCTAGTCTCTTTGCCTGTTTGTACATGCCTTTCTGAATTTGGTGTTGACTGAAATTGCGAAATGTGATATAGTTATTTAGCAATGTTATAATTAATAACCTTCCTTGATATTGAGGCGGCTTGATAAAGGGAGCAAGGCGAGTACGATCTAAATATATCCCAAGGATTGAAGATACACTGTACGTGATGGCTACTCGCGAGTGCTAACATCAAGGCTACACAACCCACCTATACCACTAGATTGGAAAGATTCATGAGTAAGCAAGCTGAAATCGCCAACGACCGAGCCATTGAATATTGGAAACAGAATCGTTTCGACGAGGCGATTGCTCAATGGGAAGAAATCGTTCGTAAAGATCCGAATCTTGCGGAGATACACTATAACCTTGGAAATGCTTACATGTATCAAGGCAAAATTGAAAGTGCGATCGACGCATTCAAGCGAACGCTATCTATCGATCCGACCCTGCCTGAAGCGTACAACAAGTTAGGAGTTATCTGTTACAAGCAAGGCAATGCCGGACTGGCGTTCGCCTGTTGGAAGCAGGCATTAATGATTAATCCGGACTTTGAAGAAGCACGCCGCAATATTGGATTAATCCAGAACGCTCCCCAGTTCAATGTAGAAGACGAAATACCTACTTACCAGCATGTAGCGGAGGGCGATGCAACAAGCGATGAAAACGCAAATCTTGAGGATAGCGACGACCCATCCACATGGCGGAATAAAATTCGTCAGGGTTGGGGCGCATTCCGAAAAAGATAAAGCGGCTTCCATGATAAGCAAATAAACGAAACAAAATCTACTAATCTGGCTCGCTTCTTGGGAGAAGTTGGTAGGTTCTCAGCTAGTTCTGCTCTATACCCTTCATTGATTTTGTCTAGCCCAATAAAAAAGGCTCTCAAGTACTTGAGAGCCTTTTCTTCCCCGGTTTTATCCTTGTTAACTTTATCTATTTTAGATTTTTCGAACTTCTTCGGCTTGGAGCCCCTTCTCCCCTTCCACAACGTTGAACTCGACCTCTTGTCCTTCATCAAGGGTTTTAAAGCCTGTGCCTTCAATGTTAGAATAATGGACGAAAACATCTTGTCCTTCATCGGTTACGATGAAGCCGTAACCTTTCTGATCGCTGAACCATTTCACACGACCTGTTGCCATCGGTGTGTACCTCCTTTCCTAAAGATTCAGAACTGCAAATGAAAATCAAGTCTTAGCGCAAGAGGTACAAAATATAGCATATGGCCGGGGAAATGCTTCCATTTGAACCTAACACCACTTCTCTAATCCATTGTACAGTTACGCATAACATTATACTTGATCCAAAAAAAGAATGCAAGCAAGAATTCTAGTGAAAAATTATTTAACAGTGAATTTGATCTTGAATTTACATAGCACGAATATTTTTTGAAGGCTTTATTTCCCGCATCTTTTTGGGTTCAAGGTCCCTAGCAAATCTAGTTGACCCTAATGTTGTAGCGTTTGGGAAATGAAAAGCCGAGTTCGTTCATTCTGCGGGTTGTCGAAGAAAATATCTGGTGCTGCTTCTTCTACAATCGCTCCTTCATCCATAAAAATTATCCGATCTGCCACCTCACGAGCAAACCCCATCTCATGTGTGACAACCAGCATTGTCATGCCAGACGCGGCTAACTCACGCATTACATCAAGAACTTCGTTTATCATCTCAGGGTCGAGGGCGCTTGTCGGCTCGTCGAATAGCATAATTTTGGGCTGCATTGCCAAAGCCCTTGCAATTGCCACACGCTGTTGTTGCCCGCCCGAAATCTGTGCCGGAAATTTGTGCGCATGTTCTTCAATACCGACTCTTTCTAATAACGCTAAAGCCTCCGATTCCGCTTCACCTTTTGCTAGCTTCTTCACCCAGATAGGACTTAATGTTACATTTTGTAGGACGGTTAGGTGGGGAAACAGGTTGAATTGTTGGAATACCATACCCACTTCTTGGCGGATACGGTCAATATTACGTAGGTCGTCACTGAGTTCGATACCGTCAACGATGATGCGTCCCCTTTGATGTATTTCCAGACGATTTATTGTGCGGATGAACGTCGACTTCCCTGACCCTGAAGGCCCACATATCACAGCCTTCTCCCCCTTTTTGAACGCAGTAGTAATTCCTTTGAGTACGTGGAAATCGTCGAACCATTTATGGACATCATCACAGACAATAATCGAATCATCCGTAGTATTTTCAAGATCTGCCACTGTTTAATCTCTCCCTTCCTATTATGCGGGAAATAATCTCGTTCCTACCCGACTCCTAGAGCATCTTCGATTTTCTGACTGATATATGACATAAAGTAACTGAAAACGAAATAGATAACTGCAGCGAATAGGTATACCTCAGCTTGCAGTCCCAACCAGTCAGGATTTGCAATAACCGTTTTGGCTATGCCTAATAAATCTAACAACCCGATGACAGTGACCAGCGATGTATCCTTAAAGAGGCTAATGAACTGCCCAACAATCGCTGGAATGACTGAGCGAAGTGCTTGCGGTAGGATGATTAGCAACATCGTAAGTGGATAATTGAGTCCCAGCGCATGAGCGGCTTCATGCTGCCCTTTCGGAATCGCTTGCAGCCCACCCCGGACGTTCTCTGCCATGTAAGCCGCAGAGAAAAGTGTAATGCCGAGCATCGCCCGTAAAATTTTGTCAATCCGAAAATCCGGCAAAAAGATGGGAACCATAATCTGTGCCATGAACAGAATTGTTACCAAAGGCACACCGCGTACTGTCTCGATATACGCTGTCGAAACCCACTTAATCGCAGGGAGATTGCTCCGCCGTCCGAGAGCTAGAAGAACGCCTAGTGGAAACGAGACAACGATGCCCACAGCTGCCAGAATCAGCGTTAGGAGAAGTCCACCCCAATTGCTTGTAAGAACAGTGGGCAAGCCTGCGAATCCGTGCAGCCATATCATAGTCCAAGGAAATGATAGCAACCAACCACCCAGAACCCAAGGGCGCAATCTTTGTCTACCACGTCCCAGAAAAAGAGAAACTGCTAGTAACGCTACCCCGCCTAGCAGCCCGAATCTATTGAAAAAGGCGGTGGGGAAAAAGGCTAGGATAATCCCAACTCCTCCCCCTACAGCTCCGATGACGAGAGCAAGCCGGAGGGCTAGGCCTCCCCAGATTCCGGAACTCAACCCCAATAGGAGCCCCAAGGTATAAATCACAATCCATACCCGCCATATCTCCTCTCTTGGATAAGCACCGACTAGGAAAATTTGCAGATTAGCGGGTATAACACCCCAATTTGCCTCAGTGAATGCCCACGTCAAAATTCCCTTAAAGGCGACGTATAAAAAAACGATGGCTAAAAGGGTGAAGAGAGCGTTATACCAAGTATTAAAAAGATTTTCCTTCAGCCACCGCAATATGCCCTTTGATTCAGTAGGTGGTTTAATTACTGGATTCGGTGCTCGCTCTTCCACGCGCTACTTTTCCTCTCATCGTCCGATTCGGTTAATCCTACGGTTGTACCAGTTCATGTACGCCGATGTAGTTAAGCTGATAATCAGATAACTCATCATGATCATCCCAAAAATTGGGATCGATTGTCCGGTCTGATTCATCATCGTATTGCCAACATTAAATAGATCTGGAAAGCCTATTGCGACAGCTAGACTAGAGTTTTTGGTGAGGTTCAGATACTGGCTGGTGAGTGGGGGTGCGATCACGCGCAACGCTTGGGGGAGGACAATCAACCGCAGTGTTTGAAATTCATTTAAGCCTATCGCTTTAGCCGCTTCTCGTTGTCCCTTCGCTACGGACTGTATTCCACTTCTTACGACTTCAGCGATGAAAGCCCCGGTATACATAACAAGTCCAACTAAAAGGGCGGAAAATTCGGGCGAAAGATATATCCCTCCCGCAAAATTAAAGCCCCTCAAAGCCGGTAGTTCCCAAGTAAATGGTTTCCCCGGCGTCAGAAACCAACCCACAAAAGCGACTAGCAGAAACGCTGGCAGCGCCCACTTTGCAGGAAAGCCGGGCTGTTCCAGTTGTCGAAGCTTCCTCAACCGCACGAGATAGAGAATCAGCCCCAAAATGAATCCTCCGGCGAGATAACCGAGCCAAATATTCATGTCTGATGTGGGTTGAGGTTCGGGAAGATAAACTCCTCGTTGATTGATGAACACGCCTCCGAAGAATGTAAAACTCTGCCGGACCGAGGGCAGTTGAAGAATTACAGCAGTATACCAAAACAGAATCTGTAGCAGGAGCGGGATATTACGAAAACATTCGACATAAATCGCTGCGATGTTTCTGACCAACCAGTTACTTGATAACCGAGCGATGCCAACAACAAGCCCCAAGATTGTGGCGCAGGCAATTCCGATAATGCTGACCCTAATGGTGTTTACCACACCCACCCAGAACGCCCTTAGATAGGTATCTGAGGGTTCATAAGCAATCCCCTCAGCTATGCCAAACCCTGCTTCATCATTCAGGAAATCGAGGTTTAGGGTCAAGCCGAGCCCACGGAGTCCTCTCAACATATTCATGTAGAGGATACCAGCTAACAGGAGGATTCCAATCAAGAAGATGACTTGGAACAGCACGCGCAGGACCCTAACGTCCCGCCAAAAAGGGATCTTCTCTGATACGCTGTTAGGTGAGTTGTTTTCCATTATGTTGTATTACCTGAATGATTGTGCTGCGTTTCCGAGGTTCACTAACGGAACGGCATCGCGTATAACAGACCGCCTTGCGTCCAAGGCTTGTTGACACCGCGGGGCAGACCGATAGGCGTGAGATTGCGGTCGAAAATTTCACCATAGTGACCAACGGCGGCGATAACCTGACGCGCCCAATCTTCCGACAGACCGAGTTTCCCTCCCATATCACCGGTTTCCCCCAAGAAGCGTCCAATTTCTGGGTTTTTGGATTTATAAGTGCCGACATTCGATTGGGTGATTCCGTGCTCCTCGGCGAAGAACGTGGCATAAACAACCCAGCTAACAACATCGTTCCATTTGTTGTCTCCGTGGATAGTGACAGGTCCCAACGGTTCCTTCGAGATAGTTACATCAAGGATAACGTGATCCTCTGGATTCTTTAAAACATTACGACGGGCGGCTAGCTGAGATTTATCACTGGTAACTACATCACAACGTTCCTGCTCATAACTGTTGTAAAGGGTATCAATCTCCTCAAAAACAACCGGCTTAAAATCTACTCCTAAAGCCCGCATTGTATCCGCTAGATTTAGCTCAGTCGTGCTACCAGCGGTAACACAGATGCTTGCGCCTGCCAACTCCTCTAAGGCAATGATACCGTGTTTTTTGTGCACCATGAACCCTTGACCATCGTAAAAGGTAGGCGGAGCGAAGTCAGCCCCGACTTGGGTGTCACGGGTAAGCGTCCAAGTGGTGTTTCGGATCAAGACATCTATCTCTCCTGTCTGAAGAGCGGGAAAACGTTCCGGCGTCTTTAGCGGAACAAACTCAACCTTATCCGGATCGCCGAGAACAGCAGCAGCAACTGCCCGACAATAATCTACGTCAAAGCCGCTCCACGTGCCATCTTGGCTGAGAAAACTAAAACCGGGCAAGCCACCGTACACGCCACAAACTAGCCTCCCCCTCTTTTTTATTTTGTCCAAGACACTCTCTTGCCCATTGACCAATGGTGGAACTACCAGTGAAACAGCTAGCATGAATACTAAAGTGCTAAACCAAAATCTACGCATTAAAATTCTCCTTTTTACTTTGGAATGAAGACGAACTCAAAATCCGCAACTATCAGAACTCGGAAAGCCTGAAATAACTTAGCTTCACACCAATTCTAACACAATTACAGGTAGCTGTCAATCAATCCACTACCGACGGAAACGGTGAGACGCTCCTACAAGTCAAATTAACTCTTCGCAAGCACCATAAGCCAGTTTTTCGTGCGGTTCTCTATGGAATTATGGTATAATGAGCAACTGTTCCGCCGAGCGACGCGCTGAGAAACGCGATACCGCTGCAGGTGCAAAAATTCACGATACATCATTCCACGAGGTCTACCTCATGTCATTCGATAGTCTAGCTTTACATCTTGTGGCGGACGAACTCCGTCGTACAATTCTGAATGGGACCATTCGGCATATTGAACAACTGAACCCCCACAGCATTGTACTGAAGATCTCCCAGTTAGCCAAGACGCACTTTTTGCTGATTTCTACCCACTCTATTCATGCCCGCGCACATCTTATCCAACGTCCGCCGAAAGGACAATCTAGGTCCCATTTTGCCGACTTCCTGATGAAACACGTTGTGCGTGGTCAAATCACAGCGGTAGAACAGATTGGCTTGGATCGGGTACTGAAGCTTACTATCGCCCCTACATCTGATATTCTCGAATCGTCACCAAAGTCGATTATCGCAGAAGTAATGGGCAAATATAGCAATATTATCCTTATTGATGAAGCGACTGGCAACATCCTCGAAAGTATCAAACATATTGATGAGACGATGAGCCGCTATCGTGAGGTGTTGCCCGGTTTGACCTACACCCCGCCACCGCAGCAGGATAAATGGCATCCCCTCAAATTAGACAAAGACACCTTTATTTCGCTTATTGAAAACCGTGAAGTTGGTTGGCGATTTCTGTTTAACCAAATTGATGGCTTGAGCCCAACACTTGCTAAAGAAATCATCGCCCGCGCCGGTGATCAGTCCACTCCAGCAGATTTGTGGGAGGCATATCAGCAGATTGTAAGCTGTTTCGATCCCTCGCGCAGCCAACCCCAAGTGCTTATTGAGGGGACCGATTCGGTCAAACAGTCCCAATCAGAGGAGGAAATAAAAAAACACACCTACTTGGGGGACAGTGATAAAGCTGTTGCTGTGTCTGCATTAAAACTAGCGCAATTCCCAAATACGGACAGCCGGTCTTTTGAAACGATGAGCGGAGCCCTGTCCGCCTACTACGATGCAGTTATTCGTGATGAGGCAATACAGTCTGAACGGAATGCGTTGCGTCAAGTTCTGAACAAAATGAGTCACGCACTGGAGCGAAAACAGGTGTCGCTCCGACGGGATTTGGCAAATGCAGAACAGGCTGAAGATTATCGAATCAAAGGCGAGCTCCTCACGGCGAATTTACACCAAGTCGAACGAGGACAGACAATTATCGAGGTGCAAAACTACTACGCTCCAGATTTAAGCGTTTTGTCAATCGAACTTGATCCCCAACTCAATCCGTCGGACAATGCCCAACAATACTTCAAGAGGTACACCAAAGCAAAGCGTGGAGTTTCAGTCATCCACCGGTTGATTGCTGATAATGAAGCGGAGCAGGAGGTATTACAGGCTTATGTCTCGGAAGTGGAAGCGGCAAAGGGGTTGAGGGAACTTCGAGCGATTCAGTCTGAGTTTGTGAGAAAAGGATGGATAAAAGAAACCAAGCATCGGTCCAAGCAGAGCGAATCCGCCGGCGCATTTCGGAAATATACCTCGTCCGATGGTTTTCAGATTTACGTGGGGCGTAACAGCAAGGAAAATGACCTGCTTCTTCGCCGGATTGCTTCAAGCCGGGATATGTGGTTACACGCAAAGCAAATTCACGGATCGCATGTTATCATTCGTAATCCCGAAAACAAACCCGGTATCCCAATGCCAACGTTGCTAAAAGCTGCTCAGATCGCCGCTTTCTTCAGTAAAGCGCAACACTCTAGCTATGTTCCAGTCGATTATACGTGGTTTCGGTATGTCGTCAAACCGAAGGGCACCGCTTCAGGCTTCGTGACTTACACACATGAAAAGACATTGTATGTTGAACCGAGTGTGTAAAAGGTAAAGAAGCAACCCTTTTCTCGTGTTTGAACTACTACCTTTTATGAGCACACACATCAAATCTTGAAAATCTCCCCCAAACGTCCCCCCAAGATACGACCCGCAGCAACGAGGCACCCTATCAAGATAAACATCCCTACCACCCCCAACGCACAGGCAATATACGACCCACCAACCGGCCGTTGTGATAGATTCCAAATTGCCTTGGTAATCGGATTATACTGATCTCGCATGGCAAGAATCAAGCTGTCAGCAACCTCCAGCATAGAGAACGAGAACACGAGAATTGAGCCAGCGATGATATTGGCAATGACAAGGGGCAGTGTAATCTTGTACAGCGTCCGCGCTGAGTTTGCGCCAAGATTCTGTGATGCCTCCTCCAATGTTACGCTGGTCTGCTGGAGACCCGCATAGATTGACCGGAGCATATACGGTAAGCGCCTCACTGCATAACTAACAATTAGCAGGAGAATCGGGTTTTGTCGGGGGTCCAAGATGGATACAATGGACTGGGGCAAGTGACGGAGTAAGAACGTCGTATCCGCAAAGCTACCCACATAACCAAAAGCGAGCGCAACACCGGGCAAAGCTAAGGGCAGCATCGCGATGGCATCAAGCAAGTTCTTGAAGGGAATACGCCTTCGGGTGAGAAGGTATGAGAGTATAATTCCGAGAATGAGAGCGAGCAGCGTGCTGAACACGCTGTAGAATAAGCTATTCTTGATACTTAGCAGCGTATCTTCCAGTTTGCTCTCTTGGCTGAAGACTTCTGAATAATGCTGCAGCGTATAGCTCTGAGGTAGCACACTCAGCCGCCACTGACTTGCATCAGGTGTTAGTGAAGTCAAGATAATGCTGATGTGCGGCAACAGCGCCATAAATACGATGAATCCCACGAAGCAATAGATGATAGCACACATCCAGCGATTTGCTTGAATTTCACGTGAACCGACATGCCCGCGTCCGAGCATCTCATACCTTCCAGTACCCGTCCAACGCTTGGACACATAGAATGCAAGGGCAGTCAACACAATGATCAAGACGACGAGTGCATACCCCATCGGGTTAACGTTGGCATCGGTAACTTGGCGAAAGATCCGCACGGCGATAACTTCATTGTAGTTGAAAATCAGTGGTGTTCCCAAATCGGTGAACGCCCAAATGAACACGAGGATGGCACCTGCAAAATATCCGGGGAGCATGAGCGGAAGCGTCACCGTCCGGAAAAGCGTGAAGCGTGACGCCCCCATGTTTTCGGCTGCTTCTTCCAAACTTGGGTCTACATTTGCCAGTGTTGCGACAACGTTGAGATACATTATTGGGTAGAGATGCAGGGTGGACAGCAGAATAACTCCCCAAAAACCGCTACCGAACCAATCGATTGGTGATGCCAAATCAATAAGCCCAATCTTACTTAAAAAAATGTTCACGCTACCGTACAGACCGAAAAGCTGTTTCATGCCTATCGCTCCGACGAAAGGTGGCATAATAATAGGAATCAGGATAACCCCTTGTAGCATGTTACGTCCGGGGAAACGGTAGCGGGTGAGGAGATACGCGAGTGGCAGGGTGATAAGTGTTGTCATCAATGTTACCACAATACCCATATTGAAACTATTGACGACTAACTTACGGATACTTTCATCGGTAACCATCAGCTTGAAATATTCAATGCTCAGACGGTTATTAATCCAGAAAGATTCTTTGAAAATGTATAGGAGAGGGTATATCAGGAAGACAAAGAAAAAGAAAATAATCGGTAGGAGGAGCAGCAGAACAGAGGGCGTTAAATCGTATTTTCTCAGCATAGATATTTGAGCGGGCTTGCAGAGGATAGGGAGTATCCTCTGCAAGCGTATCCATCTGCACTAATTGTCCATCTTTTTTGCCATTGCGAGGTTGGGTGGAAGTCCAATCATGAGTTCTCGAGGTTTGAAATTTGGCGAGAAATCGTACAACCCATAGTCAAGCAGCCCATCATTTTGAACGATCCTACCTTCAGCGTGGTCGAAAACAAGTGCTTTCAGATATTCATTTTTATTCCCGATCCGTTGTGCAGCCATGTTACGCCGCTCTATTGTATCCACAGCTTCCTGAAGTTCAGGTGGAATTAACTGCTGATTTTGGCGCATGGCCAAATATGTTTTCATCACATGCCAACGCTTGGGACCACCGTTGTAAAAGGTATAATACGCCCAATGATACGGTTGTAGATCTTGCTCAAGATCGAGCTCAACTTTGAGCGCTCTAGCATTTTCCCTGTAAAAGTCCAAGCATTCCTCGAAGCGGTAGGTCTTATCGCGCTTTATGTGGTAAGCTGCCAAGAACGCACCAATGTGAGGGGCTTTCAGAAGATCTGTGTAATATTTTCCATACGGATTTTTTTGACGATCATAAGTTCCCGCTAGTTCTTCTTCTAACCGGGGTAAGTATTCATTCCAAGAGAGTTGATTCCCTTCCCAATCCGTCCCGGGACTAAGAAACTCAAAAAAAGGAGAGTATGCCGGCATGCTCGGATCTAAGATGTGACGAATCAAGTTAGGTAATACAGCAAGATTATTCTGGGCAATGCCAATATCATCTTCACCATCTTCGGTCTGACTGAGACCGACTAGGACCTCATCAAAGTCGGTCTCAATTTCAAAAATCTTCAATAGAAGCAATGGATCTATGTCAGCGACTCGCCCAGCAACTAGTGCAAATGGGAAATAACGTCGTGCATTAAATAGAACGTGTTCTAACGCTTTCGTACTATATCCCGGCACATTCAATCCTTTTTGATATATCAGTTCATTTGTGGTAATCCCATATACTTCCTGCTCGGTTTTCGGATCGAAATTGTTATAAATTTGATATGCTTGTGCGAGTGCCGGTTGAATTGCTTGTTCGTAGATTTTCTTGTGATCTGCCTGCGTTGCTACGTCGTAGATGATAGGAATTTGCTGCGCGTTGCTTTGAGCATATCCGTCTAGCTGAAGCTGAATCAGCCTCTCTTCCATCGTTTTACCGGAGGCTGTGAGTGTGTCCAGAACGCCATAGGTTGCGGTGTCCTGCACTTTCTTCCCTTGCGTCAGAGTGAGGACAATGCTGTGATATTCTGTGAGGTAGTGCCAGAACGTATCTTTCTGCTTTACCGCGCGATGCGCTAGAAATCCACACAGTGTTAAAAACGACAGCAGACAAATGATTATGGTGAATCGAGCAAAAATCCGAAACAGACGCTTTCCTCGCGTAGTGAGAGGGGTTTCCGATATATATGGTGGGAGAATCTCACTCAAGCGGTCATTTAGCTCCTGCTGTTCAGAGAAATATGGCTTAACGGGGTAGGCTTCTAATTTCTTCGGTAACAAGTCCATGTCCTCCAAATAATTAAAGTAAAGGCGGGAGATTAAAATCCGGCTATTATTCCATTCATTAACTCCTTAAGAGTCCATAGTAGACCCTATCCGTATTCCAAACGTAAAGAAAGCAACTTACGTTTCACAATTTTTGGTTCATTTTTTAGATTTTTATATTTTTTTTGAGATGAATATTAAGCAGTACTTCTAAAGAAATACTCCAATTGTTCAAGCGGAGTATCCAATTGCATAGGCATTAATTCATTAATAAGAGATCTCAGTTGATGTTCACGCCCTGGAACGCTCTGAAGTTGCAGGTTTTGTGTGTTCAAGTATTTTTTCAGTTGCTCGATAAGGAAGGTTTGCAATCCTTTTCCCGATTCGTGCAATTGCGCTGGGAGCAGTGCGGGAACGTTAATGCCGCTAATAAAGATCTCAATCAACTCTAGCTGGTAATCGATCTGTTCAACAATCTGATCATATTTCTCAATTGCAGACTCACGCACCTTATCGTTGAACGCTGCGACCTCGCTATGAATAAACTCGGTATAGGCTGTATTCCAATTGTTCTCGTTGAATTGTTCGTTAGCAGTACAAAGTTTTTCCAACTTGTCTGTTATCTTCATTAGCTGGTCCGATAGGTTGATTTTGACGTTCTCGTGGAGGGTAGGGCCTAGCTGCGCGAGCGTTTTGATGAATTCAAGTTCAAATTCCTTATAATTGTCGTCCGATTCCCGCTGCATCAGTTCAATCAGCCGATCAGAAATATCGCGTAAGTCCGGAAACTCCTTCAAATTAAGTTGAACTAAAATGTAAGCAGATTTCGCTAAACTAAAAGCAACATCATGCGCCGAATTGCTAGCCTGTTCTTGAATATCGTGAACAGTTTTCTGGATTTCCAGCAATCGCTCGTAAAAGCTAATCTTGCCCTTTGTGCTATCAAGAGTATAGGTACGGGGGTTAGGAACTTCAAACGCTTTCTTCGTCAAGATTTCACGCTTGTCGCTGATTTCACGTCGGCGTTGTTTATCCTCAGCATCTTCGAGTGCTTGTGAAAGTGATTGAACAGATTCTTGAAGCGAATCAACCTGAGTGTTAATGGGCGGATAGTGGATGTAGCGGAAATCTGTTGTAATGTCACGGATCTCCTCCAACAACTCGACCAAGATTTCTTCATACGCTTGATCTTCGAGGGGTGAGTATACCTCTTCGTCTTGTTCCTCTTCTTCAGCGAGTAGCCTTTGCACGAATTGATAGAGGTACTCAAGTTGATGCTCTTGTAGCACCGCCGCTTCTGTATAGGAGCAAAGCTTATCCCTCAAAATTGCACAACCATCAGTGACCGCTCCCCGATCCAAGCTCAACGCTGCGAGGCTGATGTGCATCAAATCCTCCTCAATTTCTGGGAAATTTTGCTCAAAAGCGAAAGCTAGCATCTCATACATCTCAGCCGGTATCGGGTCAGGGCGACTTTTGTCTGCACTTGAATGGGGACTAGCATCTCCTCTACGCCCACGTTGGCGCGTTTTCGTGATGATTAAGGGCTGCTCTTCATCTTCATCCAGACCGGCAGATCGGCGCCTTGAAGTTTTCTGGTTATATAGATTGAGAGCATCTTGGTAGTGGTAGAGCAGTTCCTCACTGCCGAGTTCAATCAGCAATGACTCGATAGTACTTTTGGGATCTACCGCAATACCTTCTTGCACGAGTAATCGATCCGACAAAGCGGCAAACCCATCAGCACCTAGGTTCCGGAATGGACGTAGTAGGTATGCCCGTTGATCGTCTATACAGATTTTATGTTGACCGAGCGGAAAAAACTTGTTTGCCTGTTTCTGATCACTATCAAACCAGATTTCCAGAGGATAAGTCTGGTTATAAATTTGGAAATTGATAGATCTAGTATTGAGTTGATCAAATAGCTCCTGACTCACGCGCGCTAGATCATTGGCATCAATAAAGATGGAGGAAGCATTAACATTCGCATAAAAGTTGGCTTCAATGATCTGGTCTTCTGGAAGGAAGTGACGGCGTTCAATAATATGTGTTCCCGTTGCGTTTTCATTTGTAATTGCAATCCGTGGAATATCATACGCATCGTAGTAGTAATACGATTTCCAACTGGAGGTGCGCCGTCTCATTTTCTCAAACAGCTGATACGACAAACGTTCTTTGACCTGCTTTTCACGCCGTGTTTCCCTGCCCTCATAGATAGCAATCTCCTCGGTAGTTTCGGGCGGTTGCAGACTGATTTGCGGAAGCGCTGACGTCTTCTGCTTTCCTGACAGACGGTCCAGTGTATCTGAAATAACCTCACTCCAATTTGCCATGATATCTCCTTAAAAATCTTTATCTATAATGACAGATTAGCCTAAAAATAAAGTGCTTTAGCAGATAAAGAATTAATTGTCATTGATCTAAGCGCGGCCAATAACGCCGCTACGTTGAACATCGTCACTCAAATTGTTATTTGATTTTCAATCGATATAGTGTATAATTTCTACGGTTTATAGCGGCACAGCGACCAAAACATTTGAACAGCCCGTATCTTACTAAAAAAGATAAACTATTATATTCAAGGTAAATAATTCATTATAGCACAACTTCGCATGAAAGAAAAGAAGAATTTAACGACAACAGACAGTTCTCAGCAATTAACAGCTTCTAAGTCAATGTCAGAAATCACTCAATTGACCTCGGAGTCTCTTAAAAAAACACTGTTAGAATTAAATCTGTTGGCAGAAGATTTTGAGAAATCTGATAATTTTGTGGATCAGATTGAACATTTGGCTGCCGCCCCTCTGGAGTTTGATATTTCCCAGAGAAAGATAGTACGACTCATTGAAAACCTCAGAGTAATCACTGGACGCGCAGCCAAGAATCACCGATATCTTGTTGATACCCTCGAAGGTACGTATGGACACGCTCTTGAACTCGTAAATGCTATTGGCGAAACTCACACTAGCATTAACGCCCGCTTCAAATTCTGGCTGCACCCTTTTCACACAGAAAATCAACACGAAGAACAGAAATCACGCGAACTTTCAAACTTTGCAGAATTTCTCGATTTGCTCGCAGAAAAACCGGCAAGCTATGCTTACTTTTTAGCGTTGTTCAAATCAAAGCCGCTTCTCATTTGCCGGTATATCCCTCCGGACACCGAGCCACAAGACAATATTACCTATTCTCTCTCCTCTTATGTTGCTCCGCCGTCTGGATCATTTCGTGGGTTAAAAAGGGCTTGGAACAAACTCTTCAAATCCCCCAATAAAAGTGTATTTCATCTTTTTTGTGATTCTTACCCCAAGTCGTCACTCGGTACATTCAAAGGACGGTCACCTGTCTTGGTTGGACCGTATGCCCCCTATCAACATAGCGAGTCAGATCAGCTAACCAAAATTATCTATGATTTTATCAATATCTACGGTATTTCCGGCTGCATTCACGTCCACCTTTTGAAGCACAAGGATCAGTGTGCGATTTTCACAACGCAGCGGCATGTTGAATTTGATGGGAATTCAATTCAGTTGGCTGATACAGACTGTCCTGCTGAATCGCCGAAAGATCGTCATCAGTTGATCATCGAATAGTATACACCGATGCAAGTATTTTTAGGAGTTGACAACCCCAATCAGATTTGGTATGCTTTAGCCATGTCAAACTACATTCAGGGACAATCATTTCACGAGGCGCGGGATGCCTCGTATTTTCAGGGAGGTCATCACATTGAGGAATTTTGAGTTTTTTGAACCAACAACTATTGAGGACGCGTCAAACCTGCTGACACAATACAACGGCAAAGCAAAACTCTTAGCCGGCGGAACAGATCTCATCATAGAAATGAAAGCGCGGACAGCGACGCCTGAGTACGTTATTAGCTTAGAAAACATTCCCGGATTGGTGGGCATTGACTACGATGAAGCCACTGGTCTGCGTATCGGCGCGCTAACGAAGATGCGTACGTTGGAACAAGATCCAACAATCCGTGAACGCTATACTGCCCTTGCCGAAGGTGCCGGTGAGGTTGGCGGTGTCCAGATTCGTCACCTTGCGACAGTAGGCGGTAACATTAGTCATGGTTCCCCCGCTGCGGATACTGCAGCGCCCCTGCTGGCACTTGGCGCACAGGTTAATATTGCCAGTGCTGATGGTGAGCGTACCGTGCCGATTGAAAGCTTCTTTTTGGGACCGGGGCAAACCGTATTAGAAACTGGGGAGATTGTCACAGGATTTGAATGTCCACCCCGCGGTGCGAATGAAGGATCACAGTACATCAAGCAAAAAATTAGAGAAGTGATGGATCTTGCCTTCGTCGGTGTAGCATCATCTGCGAAAACTGATAACGGTGCTGTATCAGATGTCAAGATTGGTCTTGCCGCTGTTGCCCCCACGCCACTTCGAGCCACCGATGCCGAAGCCATTGTCAATGGAAATTCCCTGACAGCGGAGCTGTTAGAACAAGCGGGTACAGCTGCTTCAGCACAATCAAGCCCCATTTCAGATTTACGGTGTTCGGCAGAACATCGTCGGGAAATAGTTGGTGTTTTGACACGGCGGACACTTCAAGCCGCTGCCGATCGCGCACAGGGCTAACCGGCAAATTAAGTTCAGCGGAATCCTGATTTATCGAACACGCGAAAATTTAGAACCTCATATTCATTCTATATTCATCCCCAAACCCATTTGGGGACAGAAAGGATAATCCAATGAAGAAGCATCCAGTCAGTTTAACGGTCAACACTGATACGTATGATTTGTTGATTGAACCAAGAAAGACATTGTTAGCAACTCTTCGTGATACAATCGGTTTAACAGGTACGAAGGAGGGCTGCAGTACCGGCGATTGTGGCGCATGTACAGTCATTGTGGATGGAAAAGCGGTGACATCTTGTATGATGCTTGGTGTCAGTGCCAACGGCAAGGAAATCACAACGGTAGAAGGGCTGGCAAGCCGTGATCAGCTGCACCCCATCCAGCAAGCGTTCATGGATAAAGGCGGATACCAGTGTGGCTTCTGCACACCGGGATTTATCGTAGCGTCCAAAGCATTTCTTGATGAAAATCCTAATGCAACGGAAGCGGAGATCAGACATGCACTTGGCAATAACATCTGCCGATGCACAGGGTACACGAAGATCATTGAAGCCGTGATGAGTGCGGCGGAAGTCATGCGTAATTCCTGATGTCCACTGCGTATTGAGATTGAGATTCTAACACCTACGTTTTACGCATCACGTTCCATTCCAAAAAGGAGATTGTCCATGTCAGAATATGCAGTTCTTGGCAAGAGAGTGACGAGAGTTGATGCCCTTGAAAAAGTTACGGGTGCGGCGCAGTATGGAGGGGATGTCCACCTGCCCGGTATGCTTCACGGAAAATTTGTGCGCAGCGCACACCCACACGCAAAGATCCTGAATATTGATACGAGCGAAGCTGAAAAACTGCCCGGTGTCCGAGCAATTGTCACCCAAGACGATGTTGAGAGCGGACGACGGGTTTTTGCTACCGACAAAGTTCTCTATCTTGGTGAACCGATTGCAGCCGTGGCGGCAACGGATCCGGATATCGCGGAGGAAGCTGCGGATCTTATCAAGATCGACTACGAAGTACTTCCCGCCGTTCAGGATGTGATGGAAGCCATTGAGCCGGACGCACCGCGCCTGCACAGCGATGACACGAAAGATAGTCCCGCGCGTCGAGCGATTACAGCCGAATTGAGAAAACTTGAGCGGGATAAATCGCCAGCAGACCACAGCGCAAGGATTGCTGAATTAAACACACAGTTGGAAGCCACTGAAGACGATGTCTATTACAATATCTCCGCCGAAACGCACTCGGCGGCAGGTGATGTAGAACAAGGCTTCGCCGAATCGGATCTGGTTGTCGAAGATACCTACGTCATTCCACGGGTGCACCAGACCTACATGGAGCCGCACGTCTCCGTTGCTGATGTCGAATCCACCGGGAAAGTGACAGTTTGGGCAAGTACACAAGGTCCCTTCGCTATCCGATCCGGTATCGCAGGTACGCTCGGCATCCCGCTCAATCAGATCAATGTTGTTGCGACGACGATGGGCGGTGGATTTGGTGGACGTTTCGGTGTCGCGCTCACGCATGTACCCGCTGTGCTTCTTTCCCAAAAAACCGGTCGTCCGGTGAAAATTCAGATGACCCGTGAAGAGGAGTTTACAGACGGTCGTCCCGCACCGGGCTGCGTGATTAAGTTGAAGACCGGCGTGAAGAACGATGGCACAATCCTCGCCCGTGAAGGATTAGCGTTCTGGGATTCTGGTTCCGTTTCGGGAGCCTCGATTGGTAGTACCATCCGCCTACGTGGGGTTTATAAGTTCCCGCACCTAAAGGTCGATGCGTATGGTGTCTATACAAACAAGTCAGGCACCGCCGCCTATCGCGCACCGGGAACGCCACAGGTCGCGTTTGCTGGCGAGTCTCAGCTTGACGATATCGCTCGTAAACTGGACCTTGATCCGGTTGAATTTCGCCTCAAGAATATGCGGGTTGAAGGCGATCCAGTGCCTGCGGGACCGAACGAACCCAAGGTCGGTTATAAGGAGACCTTGCAGGCGGTTGCGGATGCGGTGGATTGGAAGAATCGCACGAAAGGACCCAATCAAGGGTGGGGCGTGGCTATCGGCGATTGGACAAACGGATGTGGACCGGGTGGGATGTTCGTCTCTATCCACGAAGATGGGAGCGCGCGGATCTTCCACGGTTCCATGGATATCACCGGCACAGACACGGCACTCGCCCAGATTGTTGCCGAGATCTTGACCCTTTCCTATGAGGAGGTCGCAATCACCCGCGGCGACACCGATTCAGCGCCGTATGCTACCGGCTCCGGCGGCAGTGTTGTCACCTTCACAATGGGCAATACCGCCAAACTCGCTGCAGAGGATACGCGGAGACGCCTCCTCGAGCTCGCTGCCGAACGGTTGAACACCGACGTTGAATCCCTCGAACTCAAAGATGGTAAGGTTTCAACCATTGAGGCAGACCCACCGAAGTCGATTGGATTCGGTGAGTTGGCTGCATACAGTCTCTCAACAACGGGTGGTCCCATCGTCGGCAAGGGTTCCTTTGCGCGGAAACCCTCGACACCTGCCCTAGCAGCGCAGATTGCTAAGGTCGAAATTGATCCAGATACCGGCAGAATCAAGGTGCTGAAGATGGCAGCCTCACAGGATGTCGGCTTCGCCATTAACCCGATGGCAGTCGAAGGACAGATTGAGGGAGGTGCGGTACAAGGCTACGCATGGGCGACCATGGAGGAGATGCAGTATAACGAGGAGGGCAACGTGAATCCGGGCTTCGTCGATTATCGCGTGCCGACCACCGCGGATCTCCCCACCGTTGAGTCCGTTATCGTTGAAGTAGAAGCGCCCGACGGACCATTCGGGGCAAAGGGCGTTGGTGAACCGCCAATCACCCCAACGTTGGCAACGATGGCAAACGCTGTCGCCGACGCTGTTGGCATCCGGATCACCGAACTCCCGATGAAACCGGAAAAGGTTGTCGACGCGTTGCACGGCAACGGGAAGTAAAAGCAGCACCGATTAAACACAGAACCGGTAGGGGCATAGTATAATTTGCTCCTACCGGTTTTTTATGAGCTTTTGTGATATGGTTGCCAAAGGTATGCTCGGACGATTTCCCTACAATGCGAAAAATGGTCATCCTAAAGTAGGTCGATATTCATATCTTAACTGGGTATGTCCAACACGAGCCAATAGGCTTTACAATTTCTGTAATTTCTTATAATTGCATAATTGGATGTAGTTGCCTGTTTCTTAATCCCGATTTATCGGGGATTCATCAGGCATTAATCAACATTAGATGTAGTTGCCTGATTTATCAGGCATTAATCAACGGCTAAAAAAAGTAAAACCCCATGAAAAAGAATTGGCTAAAATCGGCGGGTGTTTGTGTCCTATTGGTAGTCATTACCATTGGTCTTAGCGCTTGTGAGCGAGTGCCCGCTTCAGAGCCGGAGTTATCTGCCTCGCCTGCGGTTGTGGACTTAGGGAAATCTTCTGTTTTCCTGATCGATGCCGAAGATATCCACGACAAACATGGCGATGTGTACCGTACAGCTCGCGGATTATGGGGAGGGCTTACTGCAAACTTTATAGAATATCGCACGGGTCCACACAAGAGCAAAACGTTTAATCTGTACCATGAGTTTGAAAACTACCCTCGCCGGGAGGACAGATACATAATCATTGACGGAGAAAGGTTTTACCTACACCGACGGCAACCAATTCCTATCTTTATCGAAGGTGGATCTGAGGGTTACGACAGAGACGGTAATGGATTTCACTGGATAACCAAGTATTCGTACGTCACCCCAACAACGGGCATAGTATACGACTTTGGACCCCATCGAGGGGAGTTCTTTCCAGTGCGCCATGATCAAGGAAATATCAATTCACCCTGGCAGGAACGGGTGAAATATGAATACATAGTAGTTGACGGAAGGAAGTACTACCTATACAGCTACATGGACAACAACGGTGATTTGTATGTCGACTATTCGACTCCCAGCGATGGCACCGTAAAAGGCTATAGAAAATATCTCACGGGTCCACAGAAAGACAATAGCTTACCGGTATACTTTGACGATGACGAGAGAGCTTACTACATAATCGTTGACGGGCAGAAAGAATACCTGCCTCGCTTAATTGACAAAAACGACGATTCGTATATCTATCTTCCGCGTGTGAAAATTGAGGGCATTTGGATCGACACCATCCGATATAGCACCGGGCCACACGCGGGCAAGGAGTTTGAAGTCTACTACGATAACTACTACTCTGAGACGGAGGGATATATACGAATTGACGGGCGGAAGTTCTACCCATACCGTCCCCCACCCGCAGATCCTGACCGGGGTTAGTAGGCACTGTGTGGGTTTGTATGGCGTTGAATGACACGCTCTGAGGCGTTATCCTCTCTCGGACGCCTGTGTGTTTGTGCTTTAAGAGGATCTCTCATCGCGCAGAATACGGCGCATGATTTTGTTGGAGGCGGTTCGAGGTAAGGCATCAACAACGACGACATCGTGAATCCGAAACAGCGGATTCAGATGTTCTCGGATCGCCGACTGTAAAGAAGTGGTCAGAGAATCGGTATCTGCTCCCGGCAGCAGCGCGGCATAAATGACCAGTTGGCTGGGACCGCCATCAGGTGGCGGCACAGCAATCGCTGCGACCTCTCGAATTCCACTCACAGAATTGAGAACCCCCTCAATCTCTGCTGAACTGATCTTGATGCCACCGAGATTCATCGTATCATCCACCCGCCCGTGGATACGGTAGTAACCATCAGCCAATCGCTCAACCCCATCCCCATGACGACGGAGAGGCGGCAGCGTCGGCAGCTGAGGCGTTCCCTCAAAGTATACCTCGTGGTGGTTTTTATTTAATAATTCGGTGGATAGTCCGATGGAAGGTGGTGTCACAAAGACCTCTCCATTATCCGTTGGTTGACCGTCCTCATCGCAGATAGCTATATCCAATCCCAAGGCGGGCGTTGTAAAGGTCGCCGGGGCAGCAGGTTGGACAGTCGTGCCGGTGAGATACCCACCGCCTATCTCGGTGCCGCCACAATACTCGATAATTGGACGGTAGCCCGCGGTAGACATCAGAAACAGCATATCTTCCGTGTTAGAACACTCACCTGTAGAACTGAAGACTTTGATAGCGTGCCAATCAAGCCCTTTCATACAATCCTTGTTTTTCCAAGCCCTCACTATACTTGGCACGACACCGAGCATTGTAACACGAGCGTTCTGCACAAACTCGCCAAAGTCCCTTTCCGTTGCGGTGCCATCGTATAACGCAATCGTACCTTGATTGATCAAACTCGCGTAGATGAGCCACGGACCCATCATCCACCCAAGATTTGTGGGCCAAGCTAACACATCTCCGTGCTGAATATCGTGGTGTAGATATGCATCCACAGCGCATTTAATCGGCGTGGTCTGTGTCCACGGAATCGCTTTGGGGTCTCCTGTCGTTCCCGAAGAAAACAGGATGTTTGTGTGGTCATGCGGATTACACCCAACTGCGTCAAACCGATCGCTATTGCTAAGGAACTCCGCCCAAGTCAGATCGCCGTTTCGCAATTCAATCTGAGGCTCTTTCCCACGGGAAAACACAATCGCTTTTGGCGCGTTAGCATTAACCACTCTTGCATATAACGGCAACTGTCTTCCAGCACGGCGGATATAGCCTTGCGTAAAAATCCCCTTCGCGTTTGCAATACGCAGACGCATCTGAATCTCATCTGGCGCAAAACTGTCCGCAATCGCAATCACGACGCAACCCGCTTTGATGATACCGAGATAGACTGCAACCGATTCGGGGTGCATTGACATATTTACGGCGATAGGGTCGCCCGATTGGAAGCCGGCATTCGCCAAGCCGTTGGCAACCCGATTGATCAGTGCGTTGAGTTCGCCGTAAGTCATGGTTGAAAGCACCGAACCCTCTGACTGAAACACAATCGCGGTGGCATCGCTTGGTGCGTTAAAACAGCTCTCGACGATATTAAGCTGCGCGTCCACAAGCCACTTGGGAAACTCATCCCCTTTGGACAGATCCACCACCTCGCTGAATTTGCGGCGGAAATGAATCCCAAGTCTCTCAGTCATCAACCGCCAGAAATCCTCACGATGATGTACCGACCACGAATGAAGTGCCTCGTAAGAGTCAAGATTTAACTCCCGCATAACCCCTGCGATGTTTGTCTTCTCGATTTCGTCTTCAGCCGGAAACCAAGCAGGTACAGCCACTCCCTCCCAGTCGGCAAAAACCGTATTGTGAAGGAGTTGATGAAGTGCGAATGGATGGTCAGGGGTCAAAATGGTTTGCGAAATTTTTCCCCAGCAAGCTGCAGCTGGAAGCGATGCGAGTAACGGATTGATACGCTCTAACAGGCGACCCGATGTGGATTCGTCCAACCCACATTCGATGAAGTTTTCACGCGTCAGTTTTTTTGCCATTACCAGTGGTCTCCCTACCCATTTACTCCTCGCCCAGCGCAGCTAACGCCGCCCTGCCAATCGGAACAACCCCAAATTCTGTGCCCGCCTCCATCATAGTATCCCAGACATAGGGCCCCAACGACTGTACACCGATGATGGAAAATGCCGGCAGTTCACCGATGTCGCAGCGGATAATTAGCTGCGTTGTCTTGGCAAGACTGCTCTGTTTGGCTGTTTCGTTTGGGAATGCCGAGGGGTGAAAGTCCAACCCGCACACCTTGCTCAAAAGCTCCTGACTGTGGGGACCTATCACCCGAATCTCCGCGCGACCATGTGTAACCTCTGTGATTGTGACAAACTGTTCCGATGCTGCCGATGCAGTCGTCAGCTTTTTCCGTATGCTTATTTCTCTGCCGGGCGGGGTACTGATAAAAAAGAGGTCGCTCCGCAACCGATAGATTCCATCGTGTCCCTCATTGATTTTGAGTGAGCCTAAATCAAAGGTATCCATCAACACCGATTCTGCCTGATCGCCCTCAAGCAGCAGTTTCCCATTCGACGTTTCGTCAGCGAGGGTAAGCCGCTCCTGTGCGGCGACAACTTCATCTTCCAGTGTTGTATAAACTTGTGGAATGCGCCAGCCACGTTGTTCGATAAATGTCGCCCCCAAGCGTTGAGCAGCAGAGTGCAAGGGGGTCAATTTGACCGGCGTTTTGGAAGTGTTCACATGCGTAACCTTTCTCCGTCGGGATCATAGAAGGCACCGTGATGGACGCGTGCTTCTGCTAGATGCCCGTCCATACGAATCGTGAAGGAGGCACCGTTCTGAGAGGCTATATCTGGCGGAAGCCAACAGAGTCCGATTGCCTCTTCTAGGGTCGGACTGAATCGACTGGAGGTGATCCAACCAACAATTTTCAACTGTCCATCTGCTTCAGACTCAACAATCTGTAGCCCTTCATCGGGAACCACGTTGGGTTCAACCATCTTGAAACCTACCAGAAGCTGCTTGGGTCCTTCGGCAGAGATTCGCATCAGCGAAGGTTTACCCAGAAAATCGGGTTTGTCTAATTTCACCGCCCACGCCATATTGGCAGAAAGCGGGTCAGACATAGCGTCGGTGTCCTGTCCGACGATAATATGTGCCTTCTCCAATCGCAGTATGCGCTGTGCCTCCACACCAAATGGGGCAATGTCAAACTCTCTGCCCGCGTCCATCAGTGCTTCCCAGACGTGCAGCGCATAACCGGACGGGCAGTGAACTTCATAGGAGAGTTCACCGGTGAAACCGATACGCAGCAATCGACACGATACACCTGCGATCTTGGCGGAACGGAGACGCATATATGGGAAGGCTTTGTTGGCGAGGTTGCGCTCTGTTAATTTCTCTAGCACCGTCCGCGATTGGGGACCCGCCAAGTTGAAGGCGGAATAGGTATCCGTCAAATCAGTCAGATGGATGCCCTCGCCCCATCCCGATTGCAACCACCATTGCAGCCATTCAAAGATCGTTGTTGCGCCGGTAGAGGTGGTCGTCATATACCACGTTTCGTCATTCACATGTGCACAGACTCCGTCATTTAGCACTACACCTTCGTCATTACACATCACGCCGTAGCGGACCCGCCCTACACGAAGGTTGTCCCACTGGTTCGTGTAGATGCGTTCGAGCAGTTCAGGGACTCCAGGACCGGTAAGTTGCAGCTTTCCCAACGGACTTACATCGATCAGTCCCACCCGTTCGCGAACGGATGTCGCTTCTGCCGCTGGGTCGCCGTAATGATTTGGGCGCAGCCAGAGCCCCGCAACCATCATATCCGCACCGTGATCGAGGTGCCACTGATGAATCGGGGTTGTCTGCACCGGCTCCATGTTTTGCCCTGCCAAAGCCCCTAGCGTCACCGGCGTGGTAGGGGGTCTCGCAGTCGTTGTGCCGGTCTCCTGCACCGTCCAATCGTTAGCGCGTGCGCAGAGGTGGATAGTGTTCATAGAACACATCGCACCCTGGCAGGGTCCCATTGAGATGGTACTGTATCGTTTGAGCAACTCGATGCTATCGTACCCTTCTGCGATCGCCGTTTCTACATCCTCGTCGGTGACATCTTCGCAGTAACACACGAATTGCTTCTTCTTGCCGGGGACACACACCCGCTCGGAAGTACGGCGTGGTTCTAAAACGCCAGACGAGTACGCTGTTGATTCATCAAATTCGCCAAAACCTACGAAGGCTGCTGCGTTCGATCCTGCCCGCTGCGCTTCAGAAATCTGTGAATTAACGGCGTGTGTTCCTGCTGCTCGTCCTACTACATAGATACCGGGCGGGGTAGACACAGGCAATATTTCCGCCCGATCTTCATGATATTCCGATTTTCCACCCGCCATATAAGCAAGTTCAGTAGCAGGTGTCCAGCCCATGCTCGTCACGATGAGATCGCACTGCAGTGACTGTGCTGTTGCGAGAGAAATTTCGCCTTGTCCATCAAGACGTGCAATCTTAGCTCCTCTTACCTCGTTTGAACCGAGAGCCTCAAGGATAGTGTGCCGATAAAACACCGGAACGCCGGCATTCGTCAATCCCTCCCGGTATGGACTGGCACAGGCGCTCGGTTCACGCTCGTCCACAATAGCTGCCACGTTCACTCCCAGCGACTGAAGATCGGCGGCTACATCCCAGCCATCCTCGTTGGCAGTTACAATCACAACCTGTCCACCGGGCAAGACACCGAAAAGGTGAACCAGACGCTGCACAGCGCTCCCCAACATAACACCCGGCAGATCGTTGTTATCGAAGATAAGCGGCGTTTCGTAGGCACCGGTTGCCACAACTACCGATTTAGTCCGTATCTTGAACAGACGGGCACCCTTCACCGCGCAAAGCCAGTTGTCCTGATACCAACCCAGAACACTCGTGTCGGTGAAAACCGTGATATTCGGTTGCCGATCAACTGCTTCTAATAGTTCTGGTAAGTCTTTGGACGCTTTCGTCGTCGAGGAAGATTCCAGAGGAACGGTGAAGCGAAGGTGACCTCCGAGAGCAGGGTTCTCTTCAAAAAGTAGGACCTGTGCGCCGGTTTCGGCTGCACTCAATGCCGCGCTAATCCCCGCCGGACCGCCGCCGACTATGACAACATCGGTATGCAGGTATTGCTTGTCAAACTCGCCTAGGGGTGTATCGATATCAACCTCACCCAAACCCGCGGCATGGCGCAATGTATGTTCGTAGAGGGGCCACAGCTTTTGGGGACGGATAAAGGTCTTATAGTAAAAACCAACCGGCATAAAGCGCGATCCCAGTTGGGTCAGCGAGAGCAGATCTCGATTGAGCGAGGGCCAAACGTTCTGCGCTCGCACCTCCATCCCCGGCTCAACCGGTCTGGTACAAGCACGGACATTTGGTTCATCTCCGATCTGCACCAGGCAGTTCGGGCAATGTCCAGAGCAACAGAGCAGCCCGCGTGGACGATGATACTTAAACGAGCGGCTCAAGACTTTAACACCCGCCGCGGTCAGGGCTGATGCGACGGTATCGCCGGGGTGGGCGGTATACTCCACTCCATCGAAAGTGAATCGAATCGTGGTAGATCGATCAATCACTTCTCCTTGCTTCGGATGAAGTCGATTGGATGTTGTTGTTAGTGCATCTTGTTCAGTTCGCATTAATTCTCCAATTACCACACTTGACAGAAATAACGAAATGTGGGGATCTCCATTGTGTTTCACGCACCACACATTGTGCATTATTTTTCTTACGCATTACGTTTCACGCTTCACGTAGGGATAGGTCTTTATCACTTCATTAGTTCGTGTATGTCGTTCAGCCAGAAACCATAGACCGCAGCCCACGTTATGATGCCACCATTCCGTTTGCGCATCCATGACATTATTACGCATATAAAGATAGTTTGCCCATTCTGCATCGCTGAGAGCCGAAGGATCTTTTGGGCGCGAACTGAGCTCTCCGCCAAAGCGGAACTCACTGACATTTCGATCCCCACAATTGGGACAGGTTAATAGTAACATATTGATCTCCATTCACGCTTTAGTGCCCTACCGCTGCTGCACCTTTCTCACCGACCAATTCATTTTCCTCAAAACGGGATAAGCGGAAAGGAGCGATGAGGGTTGGGGTCTTGCCGGTGGCGATTAACTCCGCTAGGGTTTTGCCGGCAATGGGGGACGCTTTGAAACCGTAAGTACCCCAGCCGACATCTATCAGAAATCCGTCAACAGGCGTGAATCCCATAATTGGGCTATAATCGGGAGGCATTTCGCAGATTCCCGCCCACTGACGCAGGATGCGGACATGGCTCAGAGAGGGGAAAAGTTCGAGGACATGGCCTGCAATACCTTCGAGGAATGTGAGTGAACCCGCCATCGAATAGGAGGAAAAGGGGTCTACGCTCGCGCCCATCACTAACTCGCCCCGATCCGTCTGACTGATATAGACATGCAGACTACCGGAGACAACAACCACATCCAAGAAGGGTTTGAGCGGCTCAGTCACGCAGGCTTGCAGCGGAATAGTGGTCAGCGGTAGGTTAATTCCCACCATCGATGTGATTGTCGAAGCCCAACCGGCGGTTGCGTTGAGAACTGTCCCAGTTTTGATGTGGCCGCGAGTTGTTTCCACGCCGGTCACTTTGCCGCGCTTGACCTTGATGCCGGTTACCTCTGTGTTTTGGTGGATGTGAACCCCGCGCACGTCCGCTTGATGGGCATAACCCCAAACGACCGCATCGTGGCGGATGATGCCGCCGGGCGGATGGTAGAGTGCCGCCAAAATTGGATAACGGGGATGGTCACTTACATCGAGATAGGGGCAGAGATTTTTGATTTCATCTGGAAAAATCAAACGCGAATCGACGCCTTCAATCTGGTTGACCTCCGCCCGACGCCGCATGGTATTGACCCCACCATCCGTGTGGGCAAGCGTTAGGTGCCCCCGTTGGCTGAACATTACATTGAAATTGAGCTCATCCGACAGTTGTTCATAGATTTTGACGCTCTCGTCGTAAAAGCGCACACCTTCCGGGGTCAGGTAGTTGCTGCGGACAATTGCGGTGTTACGACCACTGCCACCTGCGCCGATGTAGCTTTTTTCTAGCACCGCCACATCGGTGATGCCGTGCTCTTTGGCGAGATAGTAGGCACAAGCTAGCCCATGTGCCCCACCACCGATAATAACAACATCGTACTGTTCTTTTAGTTCATGTGAGTGCCACATTCTCTGTGGCGGGCGATTGCCGTTGAAGGCTTGGCGAATGAGTTGGATTGACATCTGTTTTCCGAAGATAGAATCCTGACAGGAGGGCGTGATGGCTTGGCTTCACTGCAACTCGTCTCAGCTACCTGATTTCCCCTTTCCGTGATCGTTCCTGCAATTCATAAAGCGACACACTTCTCTCCTTGTAGTAAGGAACAGGGAATTCCTTCATCGTAAAGCGTGCCATCTGTGCCCGATTTCCGCGTGCCAATCGTGTGTGCGTTTCCACATGGCTCGTCATCTCTCCGTAGTAGATGGGGAAAGCATCAGCGGCACGGTAACTAAGGATCAGCGTGCGTCGTGGACGATTTGAGCGATTGGTAACTGAAGCGTGGGGAGTCATGGAGTGCATGAAGATCGCTGTGCCGGCTTTACCCTCAACCAACACCGCCTCTGCGCTATCAACCGCTTCTGTGGTTCTGCCCTGAAAGTACCCTTCGCGCGTATGGGCAAGCAGATCCCCTTCGTGCCGACCGGGCAGCATCTGTAGACAGCCGTTTTCTGCGTCTGCATCATCGAGGTAAAACAGTACAGCGAGCGAATCCCGGTTTGTCAGCGGATAGTAGGAGAGGTCCTGATGCCATTCCACGACCGAGCCGATTTCGGGTGGTTTCATATTGAGTTTGCTGTAGTGATACAGGATATTTGGCCCTATCAAACCCTCCACAGCGTCCAGCAGTGTGTCGGATTCAGATAACGTCCTGAACAGCGGGTAATAGCTGCACGGTTCATAGAGGCGACGCACCTTTGTCCCGTCTGGTGGTTGATCTGGCTCCATTTCTAGCCGATCTTTATCGTGATTTGCGAGCGTGTTGCCGCTGATAATCTTCTCGGTTTCAGCAAGCAACTGAGCAACTTCGTCCGGGGTCAAGAAATTTGGGCAGACGGTGTATCCGTCCTGATGATATTCGGTTATTTGGGTGTTGTTTAACATCACAGCCTCCTGTTCAATACGAACGCTATCGGTCCTCTATATTTTCTTGTATCTGTTGGATTTGGCTATTGTGCTACGTGGTCCACGTAAATCGGGCTGCTCCACGCCATCTCCATGTCTGTCTGGACGACCCGTACCCAGTAAGGATTGATGCCGGGGTTTGGCGATGGGTCGGCAAATGAGAATTTAACCTCACCAGCATCCTGTGGTGTGGGTGCCAATGAAACCGTCACCCGCCGATTTAAGCCGCCAATTTCCATCGTCACAGGACCTTTCTTCAGTTCAGTCAGATTGATATTGACCGCCACTTTCTCCGCCGGGGCGTAGGACATCCGCCTAGGGGGATTAATTCCGCTTTCCCCGTAGAGCGGTCCCGTGATCACCGAGGTGTTTACCACCAACTCTAGCTCTCCATCGTTGTCGCCGACCAGATCCAAGATTATCCCACTACGGTAGCCACAGGTCACCGAATACCAGCGTAAGCCATAATCTTCTACGTCGAACACCCGGGAGCGTGGACTGTCGAACCGAATTTTATCTACGTTTGCAACACGGCGACCAGTAACCATCAATTTCCCTTCCCAGATTACGCCTGAATAACTACTTTTACGACTGGCACCCTCCCAGAGGATACGCACACGATTGCTGTCCGCGCCGCAATCCACGGGGTGGTTGTAAATGCGTTCTAGTCCTCGAAATAGTTCCACCGATTCAAACGGTGCTGTGCCTGCGATAAAGACGGTAATCTGCGGTTTTTCCGATGTAGTGAACTCTGTTCCCATCAAGTGTCCTGCCGCTTCGGTGTGCATCAAAATCCGCGCTCCCGTTGTGGCGTAAATGCGTTTGGCTTTATATGCCGAAAGCACGTCCGAAATTGTCAATTCGGGCGCATATACCGCTGCTAACCCGGCTTTGGAATAGCGCCGGTGCTGGAAGCCCGGTGTATCGTTTCCCGGACGACCATTGTGACTGTCGCTGCCACCGAAAAAGCCCATTTTGTAATTCCGCTGAAGCGCCTCCTCCAAAATCCACTCGAACGTGCCATGGTCGGATGTCACTTCCACCGCTGGCTCCAATGCGGGGTCATGGTAGGTCAAATCTGAGTGCTCACCGCCGACGTGAGCGGTAATCACTGTATCGGAGTTCCGAAAAGCCTCGTAGACATCCTGGATGTGATACAGATCCGTATCAGCGTCCGACTTGTCTTCCAGCCCTCCGTGGTCGGATCGCCGAATGGGTTGGTCATGTCGCCGGAAATACACATTGTGATGCCCGCCCCGGCTCGTGTTGGCTGACCACTCGTAACCGGGCAGTGCCACAAACCGTCCGGGTTGATCATAGGTGCGTTCTGCTGCTTGCTGTAACGCCCAGTCCCGCTTGGACAGCACGTGATCGTTCCGCTGATAGCCTGCGAAGTGGATTGCGGCAACATCTCGGGCGTACTGAAAGAAATCTGGAATCTTCTCTGCCATTGCTATCTGCCCGCCGTGAGAGTCTCCCCAGTAGAGGTTATAAGGTGCCTTGGTCTTTTCGCACAGGGTTGGATTACTCTGTGCAGTCAATCCCGATTTTTCATCGGCAGCTGTCAGCCGATGAACTCCCGTTTGCGTAACGGTGCACCCTTCAATCCACTGTACACCTTTATCCGCTTTGTTAAACGTCAATCGCTCTGTCGGCACCTTTACAGCTTCTGACTGAATTGCTACCGTCCCCCGGTACGCCGCGGCGGGATTTCCCCAGGCATCCTCCGCCCTCACCTGAATCTGGAACTGCTCACCCACACGGACCGTTGATGGTAGAGTCACTACCAGTTTTTCCGCTGTTCCACCCACGATACTCAAGTACGGCGGTTCCGGCAGCGTCACGCTAGTTCCATCGCCGGCACTGTCCACATCTACCCAGAAATAGTGTCGTGCCTCCTGAAACGTCTGTGACCGGAAGCCCGGTCCGCCCTTGCTCCGATCTCCGTAGGTCACAGCCACCTGCTCGCCCGGTTCAAGTGCTCGACCGTTCACTACCAACACCACCGAAAGCACACTCTGTACTAGCACACCTATCTGCGTGGCTTTTGGCGCTTCTATCGTCAGGTAATCTGCACCTGCCGAATCATCCATTTGTGGCGTTGCCCTATCGGAATCCGAATCGGTATAAATCCTTATCCGCCCGCCCGTTGCTATGCCTTTTTTACCTGCGGTATAAGTCAATGTCCATGTTCCGTAACTCCCCGCTACCACCTCATCTCGTGGCTCAAGACACACTTCACCGTACAATTGATGAATGTCTGCATTAGACATGTTCAATTGCTCCGAGGCGTTCGTTGTAAAGACCGGATTTCTCTCATCGACGAGGACCGCCGCTTGTTTTCTAACCATTAAAAATTGCTCCTTATCAATCCTCGCTGCTTGGGAATCTCAATCAAGTAGGAGGACACCAATCTTATATCACAATTTGTTCAGAGCGTCAACAGAAAAGCATTATGCGTCATATGTTTTTGTGTTCTCCTTTTGGGGCGGATATGCTATTATGTTAGTCTGTCAACAGTCTCAAATCTAATTTTTCAGAGTTAAGGAGTCTTTCATGTCGAATCAACCAAAAATCGAAGATAGTGGATCTCAAATCAGAGTTACCGCGCTACACACCTTCCCCATGGGCGTCAAAGCCTATGTCAAAATCGAGACTAACATGGGAGTGACGGGTTGGGGCGAAATTAACAACATGGAGAACAATGTGACTTGCCGCCTCGCAGAGTCGCTCTCAGAAATCATTATCGGCGAAAACCCGACTCGCATTGAGCATCATTGGCAGCGACTATTTCGTGCCCACCGCAACATCCGCGGCGGCGGATTGATGGTACACACCATCTCCGCGATTGACATGGCGCTGTGGGACATCGCTGGCAAGCTCTGGAATGTCCCCGTCTACCGCTTACTGGGTGGTCCATGCCGCGACAAAATATGGAAGTATCCAAGCCCCAAAGCCCTCAAAACGGGGCCCGGCGGTTCCAAACCGTTTGCCGGAACACCCGTTGAGATTGAGGATCTGGTTCAGAGGGTACGAGACGCTCGCGAACAGGTAGGTCCCGATGGCGCTGTGATGTTTGATGCGCACAGTTGTCTGCCTCCTCCTATCGTGAAACAATTTGCAAGCTATCTGAAAGCCGATGACCTGCTCTTCTTGGAAGAGGCGTGGGTGCCCGGTAACATTGAAGTGATGCGGAAAATCCGAGAATCCGTTCCCGTTCCGCTTGCGACAGGGGAACGGGATCGGACTATTTGGGAGGTTCGTGAAATACTTGAAGCACAGGTGATTGACATCCTTCAGCCGGACTGTGGACATGGTGGCGGCATCAGCCAAATGAAGAAGGTGGCAGCTCTCGCAGAGGCCCATCACGTCCCACTTGCACCACACTGCACAATGTCCCATCTCGGCTTGACCGCGAGCCTACATGTGGCAGCCGCTGTCCCATTTTTCTTAATACATGAAGGCTACGAAGGTGTTTTGCCAGAAAGCGTGGCGCGGAAGAATTGGGAGATGGATGAAGAAGGCTATGTGTCGCTACCAGAGGGACCCGGCTTGGGCGTTGAGGTTGATGAGGCAGCGGTGATTGAGACAGGAAAAGATACGGAACGCAGGTTCACTTGGCCCGACAGTCGATTGAAAGATGGTTCAGTCGCAGATTATTAAATGCAATTGAATCCTTGAGAGGTGCGCTATGAAAGTAACTGCGGTTGAGAGTTTTCGTGTTGAAGTTCCGATATCTGAGGAGGAACGGCAGCGGAGATACTACAACTCTTCGGCGATTACGCGAGTCCACACCGATGAAGGAATCACGGGGTATGGGTTCGAGCCAGTGGATGTTGATGCTGTCAGCCAACTCTTGGTAGGGAAAGATCCGTTTCAGATTGAACAACACCTCGAAGCCGGTTTGAATAACTGGTTTGGTGCAGAAAATGCACTATGGGACATCGTGGGTAAAGCCGCCGGACTGCCCCTGCACAAGCTAATGGGTGCCTATCGCGATGAGATTCCGCTGTATCTGACCTGTGTTTGGCCCGGCGCAGCGGATCAGACCGATGTGACGCCACAACAGCAGGCTGAAGATGTATTGCGATATTCAGAACAAGGGTGGAAAGCGGTCAAAATTCGCATTTTTCGACCAGATCTGATGGAGGATGTCGAAGCCATCCGATTAATTCGTGAACGAGTTGGAGGACGCGATAAGATAGAAGTGATGGTAGACAGAACTGCGGAATACTCAGGGACTACTTGGGACTATGATACCGCCCTCCGCGCTGCTAGGGCGTTGGAGGAGGTTGATGCCACTTGGCTGGAGGAACCTTTCACTCGCGGCGATATACACTTGCACGCCCGGTTACGGGCAGAAACAGAAATCGCCATCACCGGTGGAGAGCATCAACCAGACGAAGTGTATCGGGGGTATGCTCAAGGCGAAGCGTTTGATATTGTCCAACCCCACTGTGCCAACCTAATCACTACCCTAAAAAGGGTGGCAGGTATGGCTGAGATGTTTGGCACGGAATGTATTTTTCACGGTTCGCACGGGATGGATCTAATCTATTCATTGCAAGTTGCTGCAACCATCCGCACATGCCGGATGCAAGAGTTGGTGTACACAACCCCACCAATCCATCCTGAGGATGCTTGGTCTCCTTTGAACAAGTTGGTCAAAGCTGACACACTATATACTGTGAAAGATGGCTGCGTTCAGATCCCACAGGGACCGGGGATGGGGATAGAACTTGATGAAGAGGCGATTGAGCGGTATCGGATTGACACCTAACAGGCATGAGGAGGCAATTTTAACACCATAGAGGAGGATATACATGATGAATCGTTTCGGCTTTGATGTTTCAGGGCAATCGATTGAGGACTTGATTCGCTGGGCATCGGAAAATGGTTTTTGGTACATCGATTTTCAAGCAGACCTGCCCCCGAATGACATTGCCTCATTTGACACTACTCGTGTCCGGACGGTGCGAGATCTCTGCGAAACACATGATATTGCCATCGGCATCCATCCATCGTCTGCAATAAATAACGCCGAGTATGTGCCTATCATGGCGGAAGCGGTCGACGAATACCTGTTTGCTAACCTCGACCTAGCCACCCGACTCGGCTGCGGCTGGCTCATCGGACATGGGGGATATCATTTCGGTGATATTCCGCGACGACGGGAAGTGGCGGTTGAACGGATGAAGCGATTGGTGGACAGAGCAGAGCGAGCAGACGTCCCCATTTTCTTCGAGAACCACAACAAAGAACCCGATTATGCTGAAATTCACTACATCCCGCACAATGTCGAGGAGACTCACTGGTTCTTTGACGCGATTCAATCGCCGTACTTTAAGTGGGCATTCAATGTCGCCCACGGTCACCTTGTGCCCGAAGGTTGGGCGGGGTTCCTTGATGCATTTGGTGTGGAGAATATCGGTCAGGTACGCCTCAACGACAACACTGGCGATTATGAGGTTCATCTCGTCCCCGGTGAAGGGACTATTGACTTTGAAGCGTTGTTTGCGAGGCTGAAGGCGGACGGTTATTCCGGCTGGTTCAGCCTCGGTTTTGGCAACGACGCGGATAAAGTGCGGGTACGGGATTGGTTCGCCACTTTGGTGTAATGGAATCAAGCCTCATCTGCTCCGTTACTCTGATTTTTTTCTTGACAGTTGGGGGTCTGAATGCTAACATTTAGCCGTATCGCATCTGAACAAATAATGGTCGGGGCGTAGCGCAGCCCGGAAGCGCGCTTGAATGGGGTTCAAGAGGTCGCTGGTTCAAATCCAGTCGCCCCGATTTTTATCTAGAGAGGTAGCAGTGGATAACGCCAGCATCAATGTGGGGCTTCTTGGCTGGGGCACAGTCGGCACGGGTGTGTCCAAGATTTTGCTCAACCAGAGCAATCTGATCGAACAGAACGCCGGGGTCCAACTTCGTCTAATCAAAATTGCAAAACGCACGTTACCTGCATCTCGTCCCGGGGTTGAATTGGACGCTGAGTGTTTGACGACGAATCCCGCCGAGATTGTTGAAAACCCTGAGATCGATATAGTTGTAGAGTTGATGGGTGGGACCGATGAAGCGCGGTTCTTAGTCACTCAAGCTATCCGCAACGGTAAGCACGTCGTGACAGCGAACAAGGCGTTGTTGGCAGCGCACGGCTTTGAGCTCTTTCAACTTGCCGATAAGCACAACGTCAGTCTGAATTTCGAGGCGAGCGCGGCCGGGGGCATCCCAATAATCAAAACCCTACGGGAGAGTTTCGCCGCAAACCGCATCCATTCAATTTACGGCATCATCAACGGCACCTGCAACTACATCTTGACGGAGATGCACGAAAACGAAGTCGATTTTGACGAAGTGCTGGAAGATGCCCAAGCCAAAGGGTATGCTGAGGCAGATCCGACATTTGATGTTGAAGGGATTGATGCCGCGCATAAGCTGACCCTCCTCACTTCCCTCGCTTACGGCTTTGCCATGCCGATGGATGGGGTTTACACGGAAGGGATCACACATATCACGCCCAATGAGATTCAGTACGCTCGTGAACTCGGATATGTAATCAAACTCCTTGCTATTGCAAAACTGAATCAGGGCCGAGTTGAAACGCGTGTCCATCCGACGTTGGTGCCCGTGCGTAGTATGCTTGCAAATGTAGGTGGTGCGTTCAACACGGTCTGTGTTATCGGTGATGCCGTTGGCCCAACCCTGTTCTATGGACAAGGTGCCGGCGAGATGCCAACAGCGAGTGCTGTTGTCGCGGATATTATTGATGCGGCGAAATCGATCGCCGGTAAGGTGAGATCTCAAGTCCCGCGCGGTTGGCTTTCCGGATCACAAGCCAACATATCCCTCTGTCCCATTGATGATGTTGAAACTCGTTACTACGTCCGTCTCGTTGTCTTGGATCAGCCGGGGGTGTTAGCACAGATTAGTAATATTCTTGGGGAACACCGTATCAGCATCGCATCTGTCATCCAGAAGGAACGCCATGAAATTGACGATACCGCCTCAATCGTGATCGTAACGCACAAGGCTGTTGAGAAAAACATGCAGATGGCGATTCAAGAGATTGATACCCTTGATGTTGTGAAGGGGACAAGCCGACTGATCCGTATTGAAGAGGAAGTTGCATTTTAAGGAAATCGCAAGCGAATGATTTGGAAGGGTGTTATCCCTCACTACCGCGCATATCTACCTGTCACATCAGCGACCCCGATTATTACGCTCAAGGAAGGAAATACACCCCTCATTGAGGCGACCAGCTTAAATGAAGTCATCGGTAATGACCTGCGTATCTGCCTGAAGTACGAAGGACTAAATCCGACAAGCTCCTTCAAAGATCGGGGGATGACCGTTGCTATCTCCAAATCCGTTGAAGAGGGTGCCCAAGCGGTAATGTGTGCCTCAACTGGCAACACGTCCGCGTCTGCCGCTGCTTATGCCGCCAAAGCGAAACTGAGATGTATTGTGCTCGTTCCAAAAGGAGAGATTGCACTTGGGAAGTTGGCACAGGCGTTGATGCACGGTGCAAAGGTGCTTGCTGTTGATGGAAATTTCGACAAGGCGCTTCAACTCGTGCGAGACATCACCGAAAAGCACCCAATTCATCTAGTGAATTCGCTTAACCCCTATCGCATTGAGGGACAGAAGACAGGCGCGTTTGAGGTCATCGACCATCTTGGTTTTGCGCCTGACTATCAAGTGATGCCTGTCGGCAATGCCGGGAATATTACCGCTTATTGGAAGGGATACAAGGAATATTACGACTGTGGCAAGGCAGAGAGTCTTCCCAAAATGCTTGGCTTTCAGGCGTCCCGAGCGGCACCGATAGTCTTAGGACATGCTATTGAGGAACCGCAGACAGTTGCGAGCGCAATTAAGATAGGAAATCCCGCAAGTTGGCGGACTGCGGAGGAAGCGCGGGACGAATCGAAAGGATTAATCGGTTACGTGTCGGACGATGAGATTCTGCAAGCCTATCAGATGGTTGCAAGATTAGAGGGGTTGTTCGTTGAACCTGCCTCTGCGGCTTCCGTTGCTGGCGTCATCAAATTGAATCAAAGCGGATATTTCAAGCCGGGCTCAACAATCGTTTGCATCCTAACCGGACATGGCTTAAAGGATCCGGACACTGCACTAGGAGAAATCGGCGGAGAGCCGATTACCGTGTCAGCGAGCGAAGATGCAATCTTGAAGAATGTCTATGAAGCGTGAATGGCGTGAGGCGTGAACACAATTGGTTCATTAGGTAATGAATAAATGAATACAATGAATTTGTTGCGACCCCCTCACCAACTCGCACCAAAGGTTTAATGCGCGCTTCAGTCAAAGACCGAGAGTGATGCGCCACGAGGGGTTCAACCAATATGCTACACAAATGAACCAACGAACCAACAGAATGAACCAAGAGGTTAGTAAGCGTGGGAATTATTGTCCAAAAATTTGGTGGGAGTTCTGTCGCGGATGCTACAAAGATTAAGAATGTTGCCAAGCGAATCGCATTGACACGCGAGGGTGGGCACGCTGTTGTTGTCGCTGTGTCTGCGATGGGAGACACAACCGATAACCTAATTCGTCTTGCCCATGAAATCTCAATAGATCCCCCTGAACGGGAACTCGACATGCTGCTGTCTACCGGTGAACAGGTTTCGATTGCTCTGTTAGCGATGGCGGTTTCCGAGCTTGGGCACCAAGCAATCTCCCTCACAGGTACGCAGGTTGGCATCATCACCAGTGGCTTTTATAGCAATGCACGAATTCAGAGCATCAACAAAGAGCGCATCTTGTCGGAACTTGAACGTGGAAGGATTGTTATACTGGCGGGTTTTCAGGGTGTAACGATTGATAACGAGATCACCACCCTTGGGCGGGGTGCCTCCGATACAACTGCCGTTGCCATCGCTGCAACGTTGGATGCTGATCGTTGTGACATTTATACCGATGTAGAAGGTGTTTACACGGCAGACCCACGTGTTGTTCCGAATGCCCGTAAGCACAATCAGATTACCCATGATGAAATGCTTGAGATGGCGAGGCTTGGTGCGAGGGTGTTGCATTCCCGATGTGTAGAACTTGCGAAGAAGTTTGATGTTCATCTTTGCGTTCGCTCTAGCTTTAGTGAAGCCGAAGGCACAATGGTGGTAAAGGAAGACGAGATGATAGAAGAAGTTGTCGTCAGTGCGGTGACGTCGGATAAAGATCAGGCAAAGGTATCGTTGCTCGGTGTGCCAGACACACCGGGAATCGCGGCGCGTATTTTTCAGGCAGTTGCCGATGCTCACATCAGTATTGATATGGTCATCCAGACGACAAATCCGAAGGGTACAGCCGATATATCGTTTACAGTTACTGAGAAGGACCTGCAAGCAACAATCAAGATTATCGAAGGACTCAAAAGCGAAATTGGTTTCGCCAGCGTTAGTCCGGACAAAAACATTGCACAGGTGTCGTTAGTCGGAATTGGGATGAAGAGCCATGTGGGTATCGCGGCGCGAATGTTCCAAGCCCTTGCTGATGCAAATATCAACATTCAGATGATCAGTTCTTCGGAAATCACAATTTCTTGTGTGATTGATGAGCGTGAAACGGAACGTGCTGTACGTACAATTCACGATCGATTTGAACTCGGAGGCACTTCTTCGTGAAAACGCTCGAATTTATTGTTAGAGACATCTCTGACAACCAAATCACACGACACGAGGTTTGGGTTCCTGCGGCGGAAATTGACTTAGCGCTAGAAGAAGCACAGTTTGTCGAAGATATTCACGGGAATCTCGAACTCTCACGCCGTGTGGAAGATGTTTACGTGAAAGGGAGTTTTTCAGCGTCGGTTGAGGTCGAGTGTCGTTGCTGTGTTGAGCCGTTTGCAACGACTGTTTTGGGGGAGATTGAAGTCCAATTTTATCCAACAGACGCGGCTACCCTTTCAGACCCATGGCAAGCGGATACCGGCGAGCGATACTACTTAGGGGATACAGTTGATTTATCCGAGGAAGTCCGGCAGAGCCTCATACTTGAAATTCCCAATTGGCCCCTCTGTTCGGAGGAATGCAAGGGACTCTGTCCGCAATGTGGAGCAAACCTCAACGCCGTTGACTGTGGTTGTGAAATCGCCGAAGAGAGTTCCTCTCCATTTGCTGCTTTGGCGGATTTATTAGATCCGTCTGACCGCGCGCTTGAAAATTGATTTCTTTGATTCTAAAATACACAATTCTATGGTAATAAGGAGATGACCTATGGCACATCCAAAGCGTCGAACTTCAAAATCAAAAAAACGGATGCGACGAAGCCACCATGCACTTGGGGAGAAATTTGTTTCAACATGTTCCCACTGTTCCGAAACAACTCTATCTCATCGTGTTTGTCCGAGCTGTGGATACTATAACGGGCGGGTTGTGGTGAAAACGGCTGAAGAAGTTTAATCTGATACTATAATCCGCTTCAATTGTGGAATTGAATAACGGCTGAAGTCAAAAAGGATGCTATCATAATGGCTCGACATGCGGCAATTACCGGCACAGGTTCATACCTGCCGGAGGACATTTTAACAAACTTGGACCTAGAAAAACTCGTTGATACTAGCGATGAGTGGATTCGTCAGCGAACTGGCATTGTCGAGCGGCGTATCGCCGATCCCGATATGGCAACCTCGGATTTATGTGTTCGAGCTGGTCGCCAAGCCATTAAAGCCGCTGATATTGATCCACTTGATGTTGAGATGGTCATTGTGGGCACGGCAACCCCCGATACCTTTTTTCCTTCAACAGCGTGTTATGTGCAGCAAGGTATTGGTGCCAAAAATGCCTGTGCTTTTGATCTCTCAGCAGCGTGTGCAGGGTTCATTTATGGACTCGATCTTGCCGACGGTATGATTCAATCCGGACGTTATCAAACAATTCTAGTCGTCGGTGGAGAGGTTTTCAATAAAATTCTCGATTGGGAAGACCGGAATACCTGCGTTTTGTTCGGAGATGCAGCAGGCGCTGCAATCGTTCAAGGAACAGATGAGGACAAAGGAATTCTCGCATCATATATTGGATCCGATGGTGATTATGCCGATACAGATCTGCTTGGGATGCCCGCCGGTGGTACTCGCCTACCGGCAAGCTATGAGACCATTGATAACAGAATGCATTCAATCAAAATGCGTGGACGAGAGGTGTTCAAACTCGGTACTCGCATTATGCCAGAAGCTGCTCAACGTGCATTAGACATGGCGGGATTAACGGTTGATGACATCGATCTGCTAATCCCACATCAGGCAAATATCCGCATCATCGAAGCTGTCGGCGAGCGGATTGGGATTGATCCCGAAAAAGTGTATATTAATGTTGATAAGTACGGAAATACCTCCGCCGCGACTACAATCGTTGCTCTTGATGAAGCCCTCCGGTCCGGACGGGTTAAACCGGGCGATTTAGTATTACTGGTGACATTCGGTGCCGGACTGACTTGGGGAAGTACCCTGATTAAGCTCTAAACGAATTAGAGATCTATGTTTCATATCTGATATGATCGAGTCCTTGCTAAAAGCCGCATCTGCTTTCACCTTCCCCGGTCAGGGATCTCAAAAAGTGGGAATGGGTTTGGAGCTTTCCCAAGAGTATGCCGCAGCTCGTGCGACCTTTGACGAGGCGGACGCGGTCCTGAATCGGAAGTTAAGCCAGCTCTGCTTTGAAGGACCCGCAGAAGCACTGAAACAGACGGAAAATACACAACTAGCGATTCTGACATGTAGTGTTGCAGCGTTGCGAGTCTTGGACGAACACGGGATTGTGCCGAAAGCTGTTGCCGGTCATAGCCTCGGGGAGTATTCCGCCCTTGTTGCAGCGAACGTACTGACCTTCTCGGATGCGCTGAAGTTGGTCGAGTATCGGGCGCAAGTTATGGCAGAAGCTTCCCAGCGACAAGATTGCACAATGGCTGCAATTCTGGGATTGGATGAAGCAACATTACAGGATCTCTGCGAAGCCGCATCGTCTGCCGGTGTGGTTCAAATTGGAAATTACAACTGTCCCGGGCAACTGATTGTTTCTGGTGATACTGCCGCTGTTGAACGGGTCATGGATAGCGCAAAGGAGGCAGGTGCTAGACGTTGCCTCCAGCTTGAAGTGAGCGGTGCGTTTCATTCTGCCTTAATGGCACCGGCACAAGAGCAACTTCAAGGTGTAATCAACGATTTCCAGTTCAACGATCCAAGTATTCACGTGGCAGCTAATGTGACGGGTGACTTTGTTCAAACTGCGAGCGAAGTTCGCCGATTGTTGATAGCACAAGTAACCTCTGCCGTTCAGTGGGAGAAGTCAACACGGACTATTGGGGCTATCGGTATCTCACACTTTGTGGAGGTAGGACCCGGGACGGTGCTTTCTGGGATGGTACGTCGTACCCTTCCAGAGGCGATTTGCTTGAATGTCGAAGATGCCAAAAGCCTTGACAAAGTAAGGGATATAGCGTATAAAGGTTGATTAAATGACACTTAAAGACAAAGTAGCAATTGTTACTGGTGCATCGCGTGGGATCGGGGAAGGGATTGCCCGAAAGTTTTGTCAGGAAGGTGCAAGTGTGATGCTCTGTTCGCGCTCCGCAGAATCAGTTGCTGCTATCGCTGAATCCCTCTCTAGTGATGGGGGAAACGCAAAATCGACACAAGCCGATATTTCCAACAAAGCCGATGTAGAGGCGCTCGTGGATTCAACGCTGCAGGAATTTACCCGTGTTGATATTCTCGTAAATAATGCAGGAATTACCCGCGATACCTTGTTTATGCGGATGAAGGATGAGGACTGGGATGCGGTCATACAGACCAATCTCACGGGAACGACGTACTGCATGCGTGCCGTTACCCGTCCGATGATGCGCCAAAGAAGTGGACGAATCATTAATATCTCATCGGTTGTAGGAATCGTAGGAAATGCTGGACAAGCGAACTATGCAGCCTCTAAAGCCGGGATGATTGGTTTGACAAAATCTGTTGCAAAAGAGGTTGGCATCCGTGGTATCACTGTCAATGCAATCACCCCCGGTTTTATCACAACCGATATGACAGAAAAAATATCGGAAGCAGATCAACAAAAAATGTTAGAGATGATTCCAGCGGGCAGTTTCGGTACACCAGAAGATGTTGCAGAAACTGCTCTGTTTTTGGCGTCAGATGCCGCCCGATACATCACAGGGCAAGCCATCCAAGTTGATGGCGGTATGTTTATGTGAGTAAATCGATAAACAATTTTTCATAACTTAGGAGGATAATAAATCAATGGCACTAGACCAAGATCGAATTGTCAAGATGATTGCAGATCAGTTACAGATTGACGAGGAGCAGGTTAAACCTGATGCCTCATTTATGGATGATTTGGGTGCTGATTCGTTAGATACAGTGGAACTGATCATGGCGCTTGAAGAGGAGTTTGATATTGAAATTCCAGACAGTGAGGCCGAAAAGATTCGCACTGTGCAGCAAGCACTTGATTACCTAGCTGAAAATATCTAAAGTTACAATTCGACTCTATTGGGAAGGGGCGCGCTCCGATTCTCGGAGTCCCGATAAATCGGGATAAGAATCCCAATCCTTTAGGTTTGGGAGTATGTCAAATTTGCTCAATTAGAGCGTTGTAGATACCGATCTGGTAGACGGTTTCTGCTTATTATCTGGGGAGGGTGTGCTATCAACCTTTGGTTATGCAATAGCACACATTTCCTTTCCACCAATTTATTCCTATATTTCTAAAGCGAAAGAGGTATATTCGTGGGGAATCGAGTCGTTGTCACTGGAATGGGAGTTGTCTGTTCTGTAGGCAATACCAAAGATGAATTTTGGGAATCAATTGCGGTAGGCAAAAGCGGTATTGATCGTGTTACACATTTTGATCCGGAAGATTTTCGCACCCAAATTGGGGGCGAGATCAAAGGGTTCGCACCGGAGGATTATCTTCCACGGAAGGCTGTGGCGCGTTTGCCTTTATTCATCCAATATGCACTGGTATCGGCCATCCAAGCCCAACAGAATGCAGATCTCGATCTGTCTTCGATAGATCCTTACCGCGTTGGCGTCGGCGTCGGATCCGGAATTGGTGGTATCAGCATTCTGGAAGAAAATCACCGAATCTTGATGGAAAAAGGACCGAGAAGGGTCAGCCCGTTTTTTGTGCCTCACGAGATCATCAACATGGCTGCTGGGCAGATCTCGATTCATTTGAAGCTCAAGGGACCCAATTTTGCATCTGTTACCGCCTGTGCAACCGCAAACAACGCAATTGGGGAATCGTTCAAGATTATCCAGCGTGGCGATGCCGATGTGATGTTTACCGGCGGTTCAGAAGACGCAATCACCCCGTTGAGTTTTGCTGGCTTCTGTGCCATGCGTGCAATGTCTACGCGCAATAACGAACCACAGCGGGCAAGCCGCCCATTCGATCAAGAGCGCGACGGGTTTGTGATGGGCGAGGGGGCAGGTGTGTTAGTTTTGGAATCCCTCTCACACGCGTTAAAACGCAACGCGCCTATCTATGGCGAGATTGTTGGCTACGGGATGAGTGCTGATGCGTATGACATGGTGCACCCGAGTGAAAACGGAGAGGGTGCTGCCAAGTCAATGGAATTGGCGCTCAAGGATGGCGGAATTGCACCGGAGGATGTTGATTATATCAATGCCCACGGCACCTCAACACCGTCAGGTGACATCGCTGAAACATTGGCTGTTAAGTCGCTCTTTGGAGACCACGCCAACCGTCTCCCCATGAGTGCGACAAAATCTATGATAGGTCACCTGCTTGGTGCTGCCGGAGCAGTCGAGTTGATTGCCACCTTGTGTGCAATGGAAAACGACTATATTCCACCCACCATCAATTACGAAAACCCCGATCCGGAATGTGATTTGGACTGTGTGCCAAATCAAGGGCGATCCGCAAATATTCAGGTCGCACTGTCCAATGCCTTCGGATTTGGTGGACACAACACATCCATTGCTGTCCGAAAATATGTGGCGTAAAGCGTGGATCTCTGTTGGGTGAAAACCAACGAAGATTCACATTTCATTCTTGACTCATATTAATAGATCGTGCAACAGAAACCGAGTTTTTTGCCGTTCCGAGCATCCACGCTACGCGGGACTTGAAAACTCGGTTTCTTTTTTTATCTTGCACTTGCTTTTGACATGAGCCAGTCCTATATTTTCGTGGTTCAGAACTGTTGGAAGGCATTCCGAACTTCGGACACCAATCTGTCGATATGCTCCTCCGTCATCGGGAGTGACACATTGCCACCGCTCGTCCAATGAATCCCATGGTTCAAGAGCCAGAAGAAAAGATAATCCTGCAATAGCTTATCATCTTGGGCGGCTTCTCGATAGTTCCGTGGAGGACGAGGTAAAAAGTGGACACGGAAAAGTGAGCCGACCACAGTGACTTGGGCTTCAACTCCTACCTCGGCAAACACAGAGTCCAATTTCTCTCCCAACTGTCGTGTCAGGGCACCTATTTTGTCGTATGCCTCCGGCGTCATTGTTTGGAGCGTCACGAGTCCGGCGACCGTAGCGATGGGATTTGCGTTGTAAGTTCCCGACTGAGGAATCTTCGCTCCGGATAGGGGACTGTACAATTCCATCACATCGGCGCGTCCACCGAAGGCAGCCCCCGCCGTTCCACCTGCAATGACTTTTGCCATGCACGTCAAATCAGGTCTCACGCCGTAAAGTTCCTGTGCGCCACCGGGGGAAGCCCTGAAGCTGATAATCTCATCAAAAACCAACAGCGCACCTATCTGCGTTGTAAGTTCTCTTAGGCGTGTCAGGAAACCGTCTACCGGGATACACGTGCCCGCACCGGTTGCCAGCGGATCTACAATGACAGCTGCCAAATCCTCCGCATTTTCGTTTATGATTTCTGCACAAGCCTCCGCGTCGTTAAACGGTAGAACTATTATCTCTTCAAGGACAGCTGGTGAAAGTCCTGCTGTCGATGGGACTGATCGAGGGCGATCGGCAGGTCCCAACTCCGGTCCCAACGGGGGAACGTAGCTAACGAGGGCGTACTCACCCACACCGTGATATGCCCCTTCAAATCTGGCAATTTTACGTTTGCCGGTAAAAGCCCTAGCGACTCTCAATGCGTTCAGCACTGCCTCAGTTCCAGAGCTACAGAAGCGAATCCGTTCCAAGGATGGCACCCGTTCTCGCAGCAGCTCCGCCATTTCGACTTCAAGGGCTGTCGGTCGAGAGAACGCTGTCCCTTTAGCTACACGGTCCTGAAGTGCTTCCACTGTCGCAGGATGAGCGTGACCCAGAATCAAAGCTGTATTGTTGTTGACAAAATCCAATAAGCGGTGACCATCTAAGTCGTAGAAATAAACGCCTTCGCCACGCTCTATATAAATCGGAAAGGGAGACATATACGCACCGGTGCGGGTGTTACCGCCCGGCAACGATTCCTTTGCCCGTTCAAACATCTCCCCTGAACGCGGATTGTTAGCCACATATTCTGTGATTAAACTATCCAGCGAATTTTGCAATGCTTGCTTGTCCATACTACCCCCTTATTTGCTGCTGACTTTTATTCTGACTTCGCTTCTGTTTTTGGTGGTTGGAAGAACTCCATCGTGATTCCATCTGGATCTATCATGTAAATCGCCCAAGCACCTTTATTCGCACCTGCCGTAATCGCGACAGGCGGTGAACGGAACTTTACTCCCGCAGCGGACAACTCTTCATACGCTGCCCGTAGATCATCAACTAGAAATGCGATATGTGAACTGCCCACATTTTTGGTGCGAACATCGGCGGAGACACCGCGCGGAACGACGTACTCAATCAACTCGATGGCGTGGGTAGAACCGGGAATACTCAACATTGCCATCTTCGCAACGCTTTCGGGATAACCTACAATATCGCGGAAGTATTGATCGCGGTTTTCGCGCTGCCAGATCACCTCGCAGCCGAGCAGCCCAACATAGAACTCAAGCGAACGTTCAAGATTAGAAACAGTATAACTGGTATGGTGCGCGCCGGTAACTTTCATGTCGCCTCCTCAAGGTTGCACGTCGTTAGGTGACTGAGGTGTTCACTACCTCCGAGCATTTTACCAAAAATTCGAGGCAGTGTCAATTAAGAATCTTGTTCCAGTCCTCTGTAAATCGTGCTATAATTTTTAAGTAGTACTGTTGCTGCCGATAACCGCAGTAACCTCTGCTGTGGGTTGGTTCATGAATGAACCAATATACTAATGAACTAATGCCCCAAGCTACGCATTACGTTTTACTCTTCGATCGAATGGTGGGTATTAATCCTTGCCCACTAAATTCCGTCTCAATGTATGAATTGAGGTGACCTCGAAAGATACAGGAGAATTGAATGCAAATCATACAAAGTTTACTCATTGGGTTGGCTGCCCTGAGACGGAATAAACTCCGATCGCTGCTGACGATGCTCGGTATTATCATTGGTATCTCTGCAGTTGTCGGCATGGTTTCGATTGGTGATGGAGCAAAGTTTTTAGTCTTAGCGGAGTTTGAACGAATGGGCGGATCCGATCTAATTATCTGTTTCCGTCCTCGCTGGATTCAGAGGGAGGATGGCACATGGATCAATAATAAAGCCCCGGTATATCTCGAATACGAAGACATTGATGCGATTACGATGGCTTGTCCTTCGATCAAAAGCATCACGGGGGAGATTGATACAATGGCGCGACCTATATCGTACAAAGGGGAGACAAAACATTTCCGCTTTGAAGGTGTTACGCCGCTTTATCAAGAGGTGCACAATTGGTATGTCCAATCCGGGCGTTTTATCCAACAAGAGGATTTGGATCGGAACGAGTCGATATGTGTAATTGGATCGGAGGTCCAAAGGGATCTATTTGGCAAAACGGATCCAATCGGTCAAGAATTGAAGATTGGTAGACAGCGGTTTACCGTCGTCGGAGTGATGGAAGAGAAAGGCGACAGAATGGCGACGGAAGGTTGGGATAGAAAGTTGATTGTTCCGTTTACGACGATGTGGACCCGTTTCATCGGCGATCAGAAGCGGGGATTTGAGTTATGGATGAAAGCGGAGAGTTTTGAAAAAGTGGATCAGGCGCTAGCGGAAGTGATGATTACCCTACGCCGCCGACACGGTTCCGAAGAACACTTTCAATTTTACACCGCAAAGGCGGTATTGGAACAGGTTGGGAAAGTCAGTCAGGTCCTTAAAATTCTGCTTGGCGGTGTCGCGAGTATTTCCTTATTGGTCGGCGGCATCGGTATCATGAATATCATGCTCGTTTCCGTTACGGAACGTACGCGAGAAATTGGGCTGCGCAAAGCCGTTGGCGCGCGACACCGAGATATTCTGCAGCAGTTTTTAATTGAATCAGTTGTGCTGAGTGTTTCCGGAGGACTGATTGGGATTCTCATTAGTGGATTTATCACTTTTGGGGTCGCATGGGGAGTTACAACATTTCTCATTAAAGAGACGGAATGGCCCGCAGTGGTATCGCTATGGGCAGCAGCTGTTGCTTTCGGTTCTTCTATGTTGATTGGTGTAGTTTTTGGCATTCTTCCTGCCTATAAGGCAGCGCGGTTGATGCCGACCGAAGCCTTGCGGCACGAGTAAAGTTGCTATAGAGAAAAAACCACCACAGAGGTGGAGTTAAGTTGATGGAAATTAGAAAAACTCGGTATAAAAGGAGGGATAAATGTGATCAACTTATATGGCGCGGAGTACCATCGCCTACAACTGCTTCGACATGTCGGGGACATCTCCCAAATTGCTGGCGTGAAGCAATATGAATTAGCGACCGGATCTGAAAAAGGAGTGACTGGTGTTGATTTTCGAACCGGCTCCGGATTAAATTTTTCCGTCCTGCCGGACCGTGGCTTGGACATCTCTTATGCGGAATACAACGGCATTCCGCTGTGCTGGCGTTCCAGCACCGGTGATGTCGCACCAACCTATTATGAACCGGAAGGGAATGGTTGGCTGCGTGGATTCTTTGGTGGATTACTAACCACCTGCGGCATGACCTACCTTGGCGAGCCGGATACTGATGAAGAAGAATCGCTCGGCTTACATGGTCGTGTCTCTTATATCCCTGCCCAGAATATGTGGATTGATAGCCGTTGGGAGGGAGACCGGTATATTATGTGGGCGCAAGGCAAGGTGACAGAAACAACGGTTTATGGCGAAAACCTCTGTCGAACCCGTCGTATTTGGACAGAACTTGGCGCAACGAAGCTCCATATCGAAGATATTGTTGAGAATCTTGGCTATCAGGATACACCGCACATGTACCTATTCCATATCAACCCCGGGTTTCCAATCGTTGCCGAAGGTTCCGAGCTGATTGCTCCTTCGTCGCAAGTAACCCCAATGGATGAACACGCGGCGGGAAAATTGAGCGACCATGCGCGGTGCGAAGCTCCTACAGCCGATTTTCGTGAAGAGGTGTATTACCATGAGATGGAAGCGGATGAGGATAACCATATCTATGTTGCTCTGGTCAATCGGTCCTTCAATGATGGACAAGGGCTTGGACTGTACGTGAGATACCACAAAACGCAGCTTCCCAGATTCGTTCAGTGGAAAATGAACGGTGAGGGTCTCTATGTTATTGGCTTGGAACCGGCAAACTGCTGGGTCGATGGAAGATCAAAGGAAAGAGAACGAGGGACGCTCGAATTTCTGGAACCGGGTGGGCGCAGACATTATGAAGTTGAAATCGGTGTTCTGACTTCCAACACAGCGATTGAGAGTCTAGCAGAAAAGATTGAAGCGACAAAGAGGAATAACTGATCTAGATCGACTGAAACTCCAATCCAGAAATCTTGGTCGGAGTCCCAACCAGATATCGCCAATCGAGGCAGCGCGGGTTATCTTGGATAACGGCATAACAGTAATACTTAAAGAAATTCATCAAAACCTTTGCAATGTTGACCGAAACAGGTTAATGTGCATTGATGGATTTACTGTGTAAATTTCTCAAATCAATCGTAATACAGCACGGTGCTAAAATCCGTTCTATATACCTACCAACTTACCTTTACAAAGGAGAAGTAAATTATGAAAGTGTCCTGTCGTTTAATTACCCTAACTCTAATCTTGCTGACTAGTATGATGGTGTTCAGTTACAGCGGGAAAGAAATAATGGCGGCTCCCGATGTTGCGCCTGACAGTGTTTTGAATATCATCCCCCAAGACACCGTTGGGGTGATTTACATACCCAGCTTACTAGGACTCAATGACGAAATTAACGCACTTATGGCAGAACTGATTCCTACAGATCCACCGCAAGAAGTGCCCGCTCAGATATTAGCTGAGACCTTTGGCGCAGGTTTTGAGACGCTGGAAGAATTGGAGGAACTCGGTTTGGATCTGCAGAGAAACTTCGCCGTGTTTCTCTCCGGTGTGAATCCGTTGATGTATTCTGCTGCGGTTCACGTTAAAGATGCGGACAGCGTTAAACAGCTAATCGAAATGGAAGCGGAAGGCAGTAGCTCTTTCACCCATAACGGTGTAACGTATTATACTACGGGTGAAGAGGGGGCATTTGTTCTGATGGACGATGTGATGGTCTATTCAGGTTCAGCGGCGGTCTGCGAGAAGGTCATTGATACTCAGAAAAAAGCAATGCCCTCAATTGCGGACACCACCGACTTCCAATCGCTCAAACTGGATACCACGTCTGGCACAAATGATGTGGTTGCTTATTTTGCAATGGATGCGATTGCGGATGCCCTCCGTCCCACGCTGACCGAAAAAGCGGAAGAGTTAAAGACAGACATGAAGGCAAGTGCCGAAACGGATCCAGAACTCAGTAGCGGCTTAGGGCAGGCTGAGAGTGTAATTGACGGCGGTCTATGGTTGCTGGATCAATCAAAAACCTTGAGTCTTACCGTGCAGCTCAACGGTACCGACCTCCAGATTTCCCCATTCCTCAAATTTAAAGGGGATAGCGAAATTCAAACATATATTAGTCAAATGCCCGGGGAGTTGACACACCTCAAACACCTGCCTCAAAATGCGTTTCTCAACGGCGAAATGCAATTTCAGAAGGAGATGCTCATTGAGCTTACGCAGGCAATGATGCAGTTAATTATCCCTTCGGGTTCGAACGCGGATACGGCGAAGATTGAGGAAGCAACCGCGGCACTGACTGAAGCCGCGAAAGGTTTCTACGCAGGCTTGGGAGATGAGTTCGCTTTTTCCCTTAATTTTGGAAGTAGCCTGATGCCTGACTTTTTCTACATCTATGATGTGACCGACGAAGCTCGGGTTAAAGCCTACATGGAGAATGATTTCACCGAATATTTGGGAGCGACCATGGGCCTGATGCAAGCGATGGGCGGCACGCAGGAAATCGCTGGCATGTACAGTGATGTGTCTGCAGGTCCTTCTGAGATATATAACGGCGTGGAGATTAAAAGTTACATTATGCCAAATATCGACGCCCTTTTCGCTGAACTTCCGCCTGGAATGGAAGGTGTTGCACCAGAGCAGTGGAATATCTACTATGCTATCAATGGTGGAAAAATGCTCTACGCAATGGCGGGTAACGCCCAACCAGTCAAAAACACCATAGACCGAATGGCAGGTATGGGGGCGGGGTTTGATCAAGGGGCAGGCTACGCCAAACTGACCGGCGCATTGACTTTGAAAAACAATATGTTCTTTGCGCTTTCACCTATCACTGCGGTCAAGAATCTAGTACAGATTTTCGCGCAAATGGATCCGAACATCGGCATGGTCCAGATGTTTTTGGTGAACATTCCTGAAACCTACAGCATCGGTATTGCCAGCCAAAATCGAGATCAGGGAGTTGCAGGAGAACTATTTATCTCGCTTGGGGATTTTAGGGAAATCATCGTTATGATTATCAGCCTGCAGCAAATGGGAGGAATGCAGTGATTCGATGGTAGATTTCATTGAGGAATCACCGAGTGATGTTGTAGGGGTAGGAAGCAAGAAGTGGGGAAACGGAAGGTATCAGTTCATTAATTCGACACCTTCCGTTCAGGTTATGACCGTAGGAATTGACTAATTTGTTGCTTCTTTCGCGTCGAAACCTGCTTTTGTAACAGCATCGGCCAATTGGACACCAGTGGCTTTGCCTTTTTCGAGCTTAACGATGGCTGTACCATCTGCTTGCGAAACATCGGCACTAATCACGCCGGGAACCTTTGTAAGTGCGGACCGCACTTGGGCTACACACCCACCTCACGTCATCCCATCAACGTTTAACGTAATCTGTTCGTGAGCCGCCGGTGCTGCTTCAGACATATCGGTACTTGCAGCAGTTTCAGTTTCTGTCGCTGCGGGGGCTGCTGTTTCAGCCGCCTTTTCCATCTGTTTCTCTGAAGCACAGCCGATAGCAAGTAGAATTGCGACGCAGCAAATTAGTGTCAGTTTTAATATTCGCATTTGGGTTACACCTCCTTTTGAATTATAATCAAGTGCCTATTTATTGTATGCGACGAAAGGGCTTTTGTCAAATAGAATCCAACCCTCAAGTTGTCAATAAGTGGCAATGTGTAACTTGAGTTACTAGGCTCTGCTGACATTCGACGTATGAAGCCAATCCAAATGTGCTTCCGATAAGATTGGGATCCAAAGCAGCTTGAGGCGATTTAGAATAATCGCCGGCTTTTGGGCAAAATAGTCCCCTGATTACAGGATTTCCGGAAGTCACACAACGAAATATCAACACACCCGAATTACAGAGAGAAACTAATCATGAAAATAGACGTGAATTGGGTGAAAACGGTTTATAGTAACGGTAGAGGCTGGCACGTTGGAAACATGGTGCAATGGAAAGGGGTATACTATATCTGTTTCGTTGATGGAACAGGTCACGGAACCGAGGACTCTCAAATCAGGATATGTGCTTCCACTGACCTAGAGAATTGGACCTCCCAGATTGCCATTGGAAGAAAGACAATAGACCCGAACTTGCTCCCTGTCGGTGACAAACTACTGTTGTATGGGGTGAAGGAAGGCATAGGAGATTCCGACTTCGGTTTTCCATCTCAGCAGGTGGTAACGTGGACGACGGACGGAACGACTTGGGCGGGACCGAAGAGATGCTTTCTCAGAGATCACGACTTTTGGCATCCAACTGAGTTTGAGGGGCGCTATTACGTGGCATGTGATACAGTTGGACATGCACCGCTCGGAAACCACAATTCAGTTGATCTCCTTACTTCGGTTGACGGCGAACGATGGGAATGGGTCACGGAGATCGTCCACGGGTCGGAGGAACCAGCGTATTACGATACAACAGGTATCTACTTTGGCACACCGGCGCCCAGCGAAACATCCCTCTGTTTCTTTGACGATGGCCGCCTGTTAGCGGTCACACGAGCACGGGGACACTGTGCTCTGCTCTCCACCTCAGAACCACCTTATGATCAGTGGGAACGCACCCTTTCCCGCGAATCCCGTTGCTACGGTTCAGCCATCGCCAGAGTCGGCGAGCATGTTATCGTCACCGGTAGAAGTTTCGCCAATGAAGGTGTCCGCGCCACAGAGAATCGCTTCAACGATAAGTTCAGCGACCACGACCAGAGCCAACTCAGAACTGGGGTGTTCTTATACGAGGACGGCGATATTCGTCTGCATACAGTCCTTCCTAGTGGCGGAGACACCGGCTACGGCGGGATTCTTCCCATCAGTGACAACCAGGTGCTTATCGCGTACTACTCATCCCACGAATACGCGCCGGGGGATAATCACGGTTCCAATGTTTACCTCGCTTCGATATCGCTGGTGTGAGTCGCTTGAAGATCCAACAGGGGACGACAAGAATTCCCGCTAAAGATCCATCAACTCCGCACGCAAGCGTTCGACATCTACACGAGTTCCCGTCCGCGCTGACCTGTTACACGCCTCCATCAATATCCACGTTCCCAATGTGGTTTCCTGTAACCACTCCTGATTTTTGCCGGTGGAGAGGGCATCAGCGAAAGCATCGAACTGAAGACGATCATCTTCAATGAGTCCGGGATGGAGGTCTTGAAGTTGGCAATCTTCGACACATTCCCCCTTACGGAAGAGTTGGAGATGCCCCGCATCCCGTCGAATATCTCCATTTTCCCCATGAAATGTCCAGTGACCGCTCCAACCAAATGGGTTTGCATGGGAGGCGTTTGTTCCCGTATAGCAGAAAGGCGCACCGTTTGGGTATTCCAGAAGTGCCTGACCCCCGGCTGTTCCCCAAACGCCGGTCCGCGCAATTTCATGATCTTCCCGTTGGTGGACACATGCTGTCACATACCTCGGAAGTCCTTTCGCGGCGACGAGTTGATCGAGTTGATGCGCTGTGGCAGCGTGAAAGAAGATCCCTTCAACGTAAGCGTCCGGGTAGAGTGAGTTGTCCGCTCGCCAGAGATTTTGCCGAATCCAGAATCGACACTCTCCGCCAAGCATTTCGCCGATCCCATCCGATCCGCGCAGCCATTCGCGCATCTTGGAAGCGGCGGGATTCCAGCGTTTATTCTGTCCTTGTACTAGCATCAGATCGGGATGTGCCTTGCGAACTCTGATAATTTCCCGAAACTCATCCGGCGTTGTCGCAATCGGTTTGACACAAAGCGTATGCAGCCCAAGATTCAGACTTTCGACGACTAGCTTTGCGTGCACCGGCGTTGAAGCGTAGATGAGGCACACCTCCGCATGATGTCTCTCCCGCGCTTCGGTAATTGTTGTATAAATCCGGTTACCAAGTCCTTCAGGTAGATCGCCCTCCAAAGATTCTAGCCCTTCTTGCGCTGCGTCGAGGTTGATATCCACACAGGCGACAGGATAAAATCCCTTGCAGTTGACTAACGCCTGAAGCCGTCCACGCGCGAAGTGGGTACAGCCCACATGAATTGTCGGTATAGCCATGATTGCCTCCTTTTCGTCCCCGGTAGGTGCGGTTTCCTAACCGCACCGGATTTAGAGTGTCTCAGTAATTCTAAGGGCCACCATAAATCACTCTCCTAGTGCTTCGTCAAAATCTTGGTTACTGCGTTCTAACACAGCCGTCAATGAGAAATCTCCGCCGTAAGCCAGCAACTGCGCTCCCATTGCGCGGTACTGTTTAATCAGTTCAGGTGTCCCAGCGGGAATACCCCAAGCTATGCCATGTCTTCTGGCTACATCAGCGACGTGGGCGATGGCTTCATCAAGGCTAATCTTCTCCTCACCTTCACAATGGCTCAGGCGTAGTCCAAGATCTCCCGGACCAACAAAGAGTGCATCTACTCCCTGTACCGCCGCGATCTCTTCGACGTTCTCAAGTGCCTTCGGCGTCTCGATTTGAACCGTGATGAAAGTCTCTCGATTGGCGTCATCGGTATAGGTGCTGTCCGGACGCCACACCCCAAGACCGAAATCGCCATCCAGACCTGCGCCGTCCATGCCACGATTGCCCACAGGCGGAAATTTCACAGCGTTCACAATGTGCTGGGCTTCCTCCGCATCTGAGATCAACGGCATCATCAAACCGGTCGCGCCATCTTCAAAGTAGCGATAGAGCCGCGTCCGTTCCTGAGTGGGAGGTCGCACCATGCAGTCTATATCGTTGTGATAGCATAAGCCTAACAGGCTTTGCACCTCACGATCGGTCATCGCCCGGTGCTCCAGGTCCAGCCAAATGACATCGTAGCCAAAATGGGCAGCATAACGCACAAAGAACGGCAGGTAGTGTCCCAAGCCACACACACGCGCGCATCGGTTTTGGTGGATTTTCTTCAGGGTTTTGCTATTTCTCATATTTCTCCTCGTTCATAATTTTGACCGTACAGTAGATGTGAATTTCGCAAGTTCAGCGGTCATGAGTAAAGATAGATTCCACGAGCCAATCTGTTACACTTGGGTATTGATCTAGATCCAAGACAAATTCCTGTCCGGGTCCACTGCGCTGCAGATAAACGTATTCATCCTTAGATTTCCAGTTACAATTCCCATGATAGCTTAATGGTGTCTTGCCATTATCAGGATTAAAACACCGAGGCAATCGCCAATCTGTTACCCCTGACCCCATTGGATTCGTGAGCACTAGCTGTTCGTGAAACTTCGTAAAACAGCCTGCGCTTTCGAGGCTAGAATCCAAGTTTAACCTGTCGGACGCAACATACAGCGTGTTGCGAGAAACTCTTTTTCGTGAGGGATGCCTGTGTGGATGGTAGCGCGACCATGGAAGCTCATCTTTCGCTAGTTCATCGACCTTGTGAATTTCCCCAATCTGAAGCCAACCCCACAGGATATGTTGCCTAGGCGCATCTTTGACGAAGCGCCACCCGCTAGAAGTTTTCTCAATCTCCTGGAAGAGACCGAAAAATAGGAACAGATCTCCGATGCGTACGCCTTGGTTGCCTAGATGACCTTGGGCAGCGCCCGATTGACCAAACAAGGGGCGCCAACCTTCCTGACGCGGGTAAGCTGCATAATTGATATCTGGATCTAAATGGGCATAGCGATCTCGCTTAATGTTTTTGTCGGTAAGATCTTCGACCATTTCTCCGATATTTGTGTCACCATGCCATAGATCTCCGTAGGTAATTTCGGACGGGTCATAAGGTATCGGTAGAGAGTAAAGTGTACCGTCAGGGAAAATAGGACTGGGACAACCGCCCGACTGCGAATCAAATCCCTTCCTGCTAAGAATTAATTTCATGTCTGATGAACTCCTTACCAAATTGAAAAGTTCTTCCAAGCCTAAAAAAGATTGACGATTAGATTAATTGAGATGCCTTCCATTATAACTGATTATTGCAGCGAAAAGGGATTAAAATTTGTTCGGTGTATTTTATGCCGGAAAGCTCTCTATGGAACGGACGACTTTTTCGTTGCGGAATTGAATGGACTTTGCTATGATACCCGAAACTAAAGCCGAATCATAAACCTATTTTCATACACACCGGAGGATTCAATGCGACAAAAAATTAGCGGTACAGGCGGAATGATCCTAGTCAAGATGCTCAAGGAATGCGGGGTCGAATATCTCTTTACTAACCCCGGTTCAGCAGAAACAGGACTCTTTGCAGCGGTTGCGGAAGACGGGGATTTAAGGATTGCCATGGCAAAACATGAGGGACTGGTCTCCGCCATGGCGGATGGATACTCCCGCACCAGCGGCAAGGTAGGCGTAGCTATTGCCCACGTGACCGGCGGCTCCCTTCAGATGGCGGGGCAACTCTACAACGCCCAGATGGCTGGCTCGGCGGTAGTCGTTATCGCTGGAGATTGGACAATGGAGGTCCAGGATTTCCGGGGCTTAACACCCTTCCCCGGACTGAGTCAGGCAGAACTGATGCGCGGCGTGACCAAAGAGGCGCGTTGTGCCTATCAAGTGAGCTATCAGCCGGAGGCGCTTACGGTTGCAACAGCGAGGGCGATGCGGGAGGCGACGAACCCACCAACGGGACCAGTTTTTATCTCGGTAAACGCGAATCTGTTCCAGCAGGAAGGACTTGAGGCGGAGATCGGAGAAGGTGCCGGGTATCAGATTGAAGGTCCCGGAGCGGCACGCCCCCAAACAATTGAAGCGATTGCTCGAAAACTTGGTGAGTGTGGTTGTCCCGCATTGATGTTCGGCGATGATGTCTGGAACCAGAACGCACAAGACGAAGCAGTGCAATTGGCAGAGTTGCTCGGTGCACCGGTTTTCAGTAGCCGAGCAACCAGTGCAAACTTCCCGACGCATCATCCGCTGTCCTGCGGCGGCTATCCAGTGGAAAAGGGATTCTCCGAAGTAACAGGGCTGCAACCCGATCTCCTGTTCATGGTCGGCTGTCGAGGACTGCATGGATCTGCGGAGGAACCGACTGTGATGCAGATTGGTCCCAACCCAACGTTGATGGGACGGCACTATCCACTCGATCTGGCTGCCCAATGCAACCTAAAGGATACCCTACCTGCCCTTTGTGACGCAATATCCGGTATGTACGGGGTTGATACCATTGAGTTGTGGCGCAACCAACGCGCCAAGGTCTCAACCTACGCAAAACTCCTGTTGGAGCGTGAGGAGGCGGTGGTACGGGAACATGCGGACGACGAAGTTATTCACCCCAGTCTGCTTGAGGCACAGATGGCGACGCTCCTGCCAAAAGACTCGATAATCATTGGCGAAAATCCGACTGCCCGCACAACATTGCTGCCGTTTGGACATCAGCAGATGTGGCGATTCGGTGGCGGTGGTGGCTCGCTCGGTTGGGCAGTCGGCGGTGCAGTTGGCGCGAAGATTGGGATTGGAGACGAAAGACCTGTCGTTCTTAGCATCGGCGACGGCTCGCTTACCTATAGTGCGGCGGGATTCTGGTCTATGGCTCGCTACAAGACCCCTGTATTAACAGTTGTTTCCAACAACGATAGCTATCAGGTGGTACGTATAAACTGGGCACGGGAAATGCCGGACAGTCAGATGGTACGGGAAGGCAAGTACCCCGGACTCTTCCTCGGAGGACCGTCGATCGATTATGCTGGACTCGCTCGATCTCAAGGGGTGGATGGCGAACGGGTCACTGATCCGTCAGAACTAGAGGCGGCACTCAAGCGGGGAATTGATTGTATCCTCAAAGAAAATCGACCGTATCTGCTTGATGTTGTTGTGGCGCGAGAAGGGATTGGACATGAGTCCGAATGGCATCAAGGTTGGCAGATGTAGAAAAGATTGCCGCATTTTGTCTAGGGGGCAAAATATGAGTTTTGGTAAGCAGTGGTGTGCTTTGGCTTTCTTGACGGTGTTGCTTATATCCTTCACAGTTGTTGCCGATGAGGAAGTCGAAGAGGTTGTGATGCTCGAAGAGGTTGTGGTTACAGCCCAAAAGCGCGAGCAGCGGTCTTTTGACGTGCCGCTCTCTATTTCGACGCTGCAAGGCGAAAAATCCGACGCCCTGCGCTCATCTGGCATGGATGTGCGATTTTTGTCGAATCGTACGCCTAGTTTGCAGATGGAATCCTCGTTTGGGCGTGTCTTTCCCCGCTTTTATATCCGCGGCCTAGGCAATACAGACTTTGACCTCAATGCCTCACAGCCCGTTTCCGTTCTCTACGACGGAATTGTGCTGGAAAACGCTTTGCTGAAAGGGTTCCCTGCCTTTGATCTGGATCGGATTGAAGTGCTGCGAGGTCCGCAAGGTACACTGTTTGGACGCAATACCCCCGCAGGAGCTGTCAAATTTGAATCAGCGCGTCCTACGCAGACATCGGAAGGATATGGTCGGTTGAGCTACGGACGGTTCAACAGCAGTAATTTTGAGGGGGCGTGGTCTGGTCCGGTTGTTCCATCTGTGCTCGCGGCGAGACTTTCACTGCTTGTTCAGCAGCGAGGCGATTGGATAGATAACGAACACACAGGCGAGGAAAATGCCCTCGGCGGGCATCGGGACATAGCCGGACGCTTGCAGTTTTTGTGGACACCCACCCCGGAACTGGAAGCATGGGTCAAGTTACATGCCCGCGATCTTGATGGCACCGCGCGTCTGTTTCGCGCCAATACCCTATCGGAGGGTCAGGGGGATTTGGTGTCGGATTTTGACCGAGAGCGCATCGCACACGACGGGCGCAATGAGCAGACCTTGAGTACACAGGGGTTGGCGGCGGAAGTCCGTTATGACATCGGGGACTTCCAACTGGTTTCGCTGACAGGATTGGAGCGGCTCACCACCTTTTCGCGTGGAGACATTGACGGTGGATACGGTGCTGCGTTCAGTCTGCCAAGCGGTCCCGGCGTAATCCCATTTCCTTCCGAAACCGCGTCCGGCATTCCTGCGCTTCGTCAATTCAGTCAAGAACTCCGTCTTGTGAGTACCGGACGGTATCGTTTCGCCTATCAGTTTGGTTTGTACTATTTCCGTGAATTTGTCGAGATGGAAGATTTCAACTACAATACCTTTGCTGAGGGTGCTCAGGATGGGAAGGTACGTCAAGAGCAACTAGCCATTGCGCGGGCGGCATTTGCGGCGATGACCCTTCGATTAGTTGAAGATTTGGAACTAGGCGCTGGCATACGATTGTCTAATGATACGAAGGACTATACAGCGTGGCGGATCGAAGCCCCCGCTGTCACCGAGGCGGGGGCCATCGGTCCCATCCACGAGACCCCGGAAGCCACGGTATTGAGCGGGGATCTGAGCCTGCGCTATAAGATCGCACCGAGTGTACAGACATATGTCCGCGCAGCGCGTGGATTTCGTGCTCCCAGTATTCAAGGACGATTGTTGTTTGGCGATGAGGTCACGGTAGCGGATACAGAGACTATTCTTTCTGTTGAAGGCGGCACAAAGTTGCGCCTGTTGGGACAACGGCTGCACTTGGATCTGGCCGCGTTCCAGTATTTTATGCAGGATCAGCAGCTCACTGCGGTGGGCGGAGAGACCAATTTTAACCGATTGGTGAACGCTGAGAGCACCATCGGACGCGGCGTTGAAGCGGAATTGGTTGTCGCACCGACCACAGCGCTAGCGGTTACAGCGGGGCTCAGTTACAACCAAACGCGTATTGACGATCCGAATTTGGCTATACAGGGTTGCGGCGCACCGTGTGCTGTTCTTGACCCACCCGGTGCTGCTGACGGCACTTTTTCCATTGATGGTAATGGCTTGCCGCAAGCTCCGAGGTGGATTGCAGATGTGACACTGCGCTATGCGGTTGATCTGCCGGCGGGTATGCGCCTCATCGCCTCTACAGATTGGGCGTATCGCAGCCGTGTGCGGTTCTTTCTCTACGACTCTGTAGAATATGCCGATGATTCGCTCTTAGAGGGCGGACTCCGGCTTGCCTGTTTGTTGCCATACGGCAACACAGAGGTAGCAATCATAGGTCGCAACATACTTAACGATACGTCTCCCACCGGTGGCATCGACTTCAACAACCTAACGAGCTTTGTCAATGAACCCCAGTTTTGGGGGCTGGAAGTGGTGCGACGTTTTTGAGGGGCACCACGGTATTCCTTCAATCCTCTGAATCTTGGATGTAAGAGATGTTTCACAAATCCTTTTTACCCAAGGCGCTCTTTGAGTTTGTTATCATTTCCGATTCCCACTACATGCTCGATCCGGGCGGCGCATCTCTTGAATTTGAGAACCGTCGGAAGCAATCTGCCCGCCGAGAAGTAGCCTTGTGCATGGCGGCGACACTTGCGCCTGCGTTCGTTGTGCACAACGGAGATATGGTTCAGGAATATCCCGACAATTTAGAGCGATTTTACAAATCAATGGAGGAATCGCTTGAACAGGTGCGAGCGTGCGGTCTTGAGCCTTACTACGTTGTGGGAAATCATGACATCGGCGATAAGCCCGATCCCACCGCGCCCGCTTCCCATGTCAGTCGGGAGGTGTTGGATTGGTATCATCGGAGGTTTGGGAAGTCGTGGTATAGCTTTGATCAGGGGGATTGCCATCTTGTGGTGCTCAATTCGCAGATCATGAATGGCACTCTCCCTGATGCTGCTGAACAAGAGGCATGGGTGGAGAAGGACTTGGCTGAACATGCAAAGAAACGTCTTTTCGTCCTCCTACACATGCCACCCTATCTGTTCGGTGAAACCGAACCGTCGATGGGACATTACGATAATCTGGCAAATCCCGCAAGGGCTTGGCTGCTGGATCTGATACGGGTTTATAAGGTCGAAATGCTCATCGCTGGGCACGTGCACTTCGCCTTCTTTGATCACCTAGCGGATACGCGATACGCGGTTTTAGCATCCCCTGTTTTTACCCGCCCGGGATTTTCCTGCCTGTTTGCCGGTTCGCCACCGCCTGAACGAGGACGAAATGATGTGCCAAAATTTGGATTTTACCTGATGAGAGTGAGATCGGAAAGCACGGACATTCATTTTATTCGGACCGCCGGGGTGGAAAAGCTTTCACCAAATGCGGAAGAACGGCTCATCACACGGGTGAGCGGGACACTGCCTCACTCCCCACTCGGCATCACGCTGAGTCAGCCGCTATCAACGACTGCCGAAATTCCACGTGCTTGGCCCGCTGCGATACGGGAGAAGGTGAGAAATGACTATCCACTGCTTGCGTGCATGGAGATGGGAGTTGGATACCTCCGGGTGCCACTTACGGATTTCCTAGATACCTTTCAGCGGAGACGTTTGGAAATCTTGCGCAAAGAGGGAGTGAAGCTTAATGCCGTTATCATTTTCTCGGAGGAACTTGATATCTTAGGTTCGATGTCCCAGATTTGCCCAAGAATTGATGGTCTGGAAATCCAGATGGCTGGAACGCTTTACCCGTCGGAAAAATGTATTGAGGTCATCAAAGTGCTTCAGGAGCGGTTTGGTGTGTCTATTGCATTGTCATCGATTGTTTGCAGAGAGGAAACTTCAGGAAAACAGTTTCCCCGCTTTCGTCTTGGATACACTCCTCAGGAAATCCCACCTCTTAATCAATTTTTGGTGGAAAATGACGTTGTAATTGATAGGGCCATCTGCAAGTTGGATACTAATCAACCGCTGTGCGATCAGATTCAGGGCATCGCGGAAATAACACCCTTGAGCCAGATTTCTAATATAGATATCAGCCTTGAATTCTCAGCGACGAATGACCAGATCAACGCAAATTTAGCGGCGGAAGCACTGTTTTTGAGTGCGACAATGCCGGGCAGCCGCATCTATTTTGAACCCTTCAGTGATCTTGACCGTACAATGGATGTGACGCATGGGCTTCTGGATACCCTTTGCAATCCACGCTCCGCAAGTCGCGCCCTACAATCTCTGAACACAATTATGTATAGCCGATCAATGAAGGTTTCAGAGCACCCACTTCGACTGGGACAGATAAATGACTTGAAGGCTTTACAACTTTCGACTGATACGTCGACCTATACACTGCTTATACACAATGGATCAGAATCCACAGCAAGCGAAGCGATCAATATAGAATCGTATATAGGGGTGAGGGAGGACGAACCCCTGAAGATCTACCAATTATCCAAGATAACTCTCCAAAGTGTAACTTTGCATGAAGTTAAGGACTGCATTTCACTGACGCCCGACCAAACTCCTGTCCTCATTGAAAGTTCGTCACTTCATTGAAACAAGTAACCATCGTAGCGATGTCAAGCAACAGAGGTGAAATCTCATGAATGCTTTGTTAGCTTCATTCCATTACACGCATTCGCCGACCTTACCCAAACTGCTCTGGGAGTTGGGCTGCACACTAGTGTTTAGCACCTACCAAGCGGGTAAGGTTGTCTTTATCCGTGCCACCAGTCCGGAAAAGATTGAGCAGCACGCCTTGGACTTTCCCAGACCGATGGGACTGGCGGTTGCCGATCAGCGGATTGCGGTGGCTACGCGGGAGGAAGTAGTGGTGCTCGCTAATACTTCAGCGGAAGAATCTACTGAGTCTGTGATTGGAACAGCAGGCACCTATGTGCAGGAGAAAACCTACTTTAGCGGAGAGGTCGACACGCATGACCTTGCTTGGGGAAAGGACGGATTGTGGGCGATCAACACCCTCCTTTCATCCATGGCTTTGACAGACGAAAGTTCTGACTTCGAGTCCCAATGGCGTCCCCCATTCGTCAGCGATATAGCACCAGAAGATCGTTGCCATTTGAACAGCATGGCGATGGTGGACGGTCGACCTGAGTATGTAACAGCGTTTGGAGAAGTGGACACCTTTGAGGGGTGGCGTGAGAACAAAGTATCGGGTGGGATAGTGATGGATGTCTTCAGCGGGGAGATTGTCGTGGAGGGGTTGCCGATGCCGCACTCTCCGCGGGTATATGATGGGAAACTTTATCTGTTGCTCTCAGGGACCGGAGAGTTAGTGTGTGCCGAACCCGAAACGGGGGGGTACGAGGTGGTTGCACAGTTGCCCGGCTTCGTGCGTGGCATGGCACGTTGTGGCGATTATCTGTTCGTGGGATTGTCGAAGCTGCGAAAGACCAGTTCGACTTTCGCAGCGCTGCCAATCTCCGAACAAGCGGTGTTCAGTGGTATTGTGGTTGTGTCTCTATCTGAAGGATGTATCGTTGAACACCTCAGATATGAGACAGGTGTTGAGGAGATTTATGATGTGCAGGTTTTAACGGAGCGGTCAGCCATCGACACTACCCCTTCATCCTAATCCGCTATAGCTTTTCTATCGGTTGTGCGTTCCCAAAAACAGGTTGTGGTCCATCTACCGGTGCAGCCCAACCCGCTGCATTAGCAATAACGCGTAGCACGTCCGGATTGTGATAGATTGGGTAGGTTTCGTGTCCGGGACGGAAATAAAATATCTTGCCCTTGCCACGGAGATAGCAACAGCCGCTACGGAACACTTCACCGCCGGGGAACCAGCTGACAAAAATCAGCGTATCCGGTTCAGGAATATCGAAAGGTTCACCGTACATCTCGGCGTGTTCAATCTCGAAATACTCGCCAATTCCTTCCACGATTGGGTGTCCATGCTCTATGACCCAGAGCCGCTCCTTCTCACCTGATTCGCGCCATTTAAGGCTGCACGATGTCCCCATCAGTTTGGTAAAGATCTTGGAGTAGTGTGACGAGTGCAGGCAGATTAAGCCCATGCCATCGAGAATACGGACGTGCATTCTGTCAACAACTTCGTCCGTTACCTCTCCATGTGCGCCGTGTCCCCACCAGATTAAAACATCCGTTTCGGAAAGGACCGCTTCCGTCAACCCATGTTCCGGCTCATCCAATGTCGCTGTGTGCACCTCAAATCCCGGTTGTTTTTTAAGATAATTTCCAATTGCGTTGTGCATACCATCGGGGTAGATCGCCCCGATTTGCTCATTGGTCTTTTCGTGGCGATATTCATTCCATACTGTTACTCGAACTGGTTTGCTCATATAGTCGTTCCTTTACTGTTTATCCATCATCTTGGATCGCACTGATTTCATCTTTGGAGATCTTGTCGACGCTCTTGGGGTTAAACGTTTGGGTTGTCCCAGATCGCAGTGCGACTTCAATTCTTCCACCCGTCAGGACAAAAAACTGAATTAGAAATCCGCCGCCCTGCATCGACTCGACCTGATACTGATCTGCGTCTAACCCATCAACCCATGTCGGGAGTGCATCAGCAAAATCGGGGTGATCTATCACCTCTTGCGGCAATGCAATAATCAGCGTTCCGGGTTCGTCGCCTATGGCATCTGCGATCACCGTTCGAGTGCCGATCATAAAACGCACAACTGCGCCTGCGTAATCGAAATCGCTCGCGCTAGCACGTTCCGGTGGAACAATCCCCCATGTCAAATGGTGGATGAACGGATTGCCGTAACCCTGACTCAGCATATGATTCAACGCTTGATCGTCAACAGGATGGACAACCGCCACATAATCGAACCAACCGTTGCCTCGCTCTGTGCTATCCTCTGGCAATCTTGCCGAAACGTTGATGTAGTCGCACTCATCTACCGGCGAGGGATAGCAACGAGCATCCCAGCCGGAGACATAGCCGAGTTGTTTCAACGGTCCCGCGACAATATACGGTGGGTCACAAAAAATTGCCGCGTGATCCAAATTAGGATGCAATTCAACCCCCGCCGCCGTGACTTTTTGGGCTACTTCTGACGCTTCTGTAAACCGCTGTGGCGCGTTTTCGATGGTGAGGTAATTTCCGAAATCATCAGGTAGAACCACTGAATTTCCCATGATAAACCTCCTTGGTAAATTATTGATTGATATTGCCAATTTTCAGCATAATACCACAAAACCAGAACCATTTCAAGAGAATAGAATTGTGCCTCCTCACGATTGTTTTCCTGTCGTACTTGTGTTATAGTATAATCTAACCTAGCAAAGCGTTTATTTTAGAGAAAAATAGATTATATGCAAGAAAGGATCTGCCATTATGTCTTATAAATATAAAGTGATGATGACGGATTATGCTTGGCCCTCCGTTGAACCGGAGCGAAAGGTCTTAGAGGAGATTGGTGCAGAACTAATCGTTGCGGAGAGTGGAACGGAGGAAGAGTTTATCGATCTGGCATCTGAAGTTGACGGCATCCTTACCTGTTGGCTCCATGTGACCACAGCAGTTGTCGAAGCTGCCCAACAATGCAAGGTTATCGGTCGATGCGGAATCGGTCTAGATAACATTGACGTGGAGACAGCAACCGCTCTCGGCATGGTTGTAACGAATGTCCCTGCCTACTGCATTGACGAGGTCTCTGATCACACGATGGCACTGCTGCTGTCATGCGCTCGGAAAATTAGCCTGCTCGATCGAACCGTTAAGAGTGGAAGTTGGACACGAGATGTGGGACCTTCCATGCGTCGGATTCGTGGGCAAAAGCTAGGCATCATTGGATTCGGCAAAATCGGAAGGGCAATTGTGCCAAAAGCGAAGGCGTTCGGCTTGGAGGTCTTGATTTATTCACCGCGAGCCACCGAGCAAATTGCAGCCGAACATGGGGTGACGTTGGTGAAAATCCCGGAACTACTAGCGGAATCCGATTTTATCACCATCCATGCACCGCTGAACCCTGAAACACAGGATCTACTGAATGCGGAAGCGTTCCGTCGAATGAAACCGACAGCCTATGTTCTCAATACCTCACGCGGCGGGATTATTGACACCGGTGCCCTCTATGATGCACTTACGACGGGAGAAATCGCTGGAGCAGGGTTGGATGTTTTGGCAGAGGAACCGCCGCAGCCAGATGAGCCGCTGCTTGGGTTGGAAAACGCTGTCGTGACACCACACGCCGCGTTTATCTCTGAGGAGTCTACCTATGACCTTGAGGTAACAGCGGCGGCAGAGGTCGCAAGGGTCTTAACGGGACAGATGCCCGAATCGGTGGTCAACCCAGAAGTCTTGAGCAGCCCGATACTTCGTGCAACAGCACTCGCGCAATAAAAATAATCAGTTCAAGGAAATAGGGATGAAATCTTTCAAAGGCGCGACGGTCTTGGTCACAGGTGCCTCGTCCGGCATCGGTGAAGCGTTTGCCCGTAACCTTGCAGATCGTGGTGCTAATTTAATCTTGACGGCACGCTCGGAGGATAAACTCCATCAACTTGCCATGGAGTTATCGGAAAAACACGCAATCCAAGTTCATGTATTTTCTGGGGATCTCAGCCTTCCGGACACTCCTCAGCAATTGTGGACGCAGATTCAATCCGCATCGCTCTCAGTCGATGTGCTGATAAATAACGCCGGCTTCGGAAAGTGTGGACCTTTCCTAGAGTACGATTATCAAAGCTATCAAGATATGTTGAACCTCAATATCAAGGCGTTGGTGGGTTTAACCCATCTTTTTCTGCCTGAAATGTTGAAGAAGAAGGATGGCGGCGTTATCAACGTTGCGTCAACGGCAGCGTTTCAGCCCATTCCTTATCTCGCCACCTACAGTGCCACGAAGGCATTTGTCCTCGGCTTCTCGGAATCACTGTGGGGAGAATATCACGAACATGGCTTGACGGTACTAGCACTCTGTCCCGGTAACACAGCCACCAATTTCGCTGACGTTGCCAACGCTGACGTAACACGGATGACTAGAGCGGAGACTCCTGAAACAGTGGTAGAGGAGGGTTTGAAAGCCTTTTTGAAGGGACGTAATTATGTGATTCCGGGCAGGGGTGTCAACTATCTGCTAGCAAACTTGTCTCGGCTATTGCCGCGTCGCCGTGTGCTTGGGATAACGTCCGATATATTCAAGGAATGAAACGTGACGCGTGAAACGTGAAAATCGAAAAACGGACAACTGAATCGTCTCATTTTTCTCATTATGCCGCAATGAACTAATGAACTCTCCGATAAATCGCGCCTGTCCTGATTCATCGGGGATTTTCAGATTGGACGACGCGGAAAGGGCAGATTCACTAATTAGCACCAAAGGTTACTACTTTATTGGTTTACTGCGATTTTCCCCTTGCAGCGATTTCCCAAACATCCTCGACAATTCCGTTGCGAACCGCATAATAGCGATCATGGAGATTCACTGTTGTGCAGCAATGCGTGGGTAAGAGTTCAATCGTATCGCCGGGCTTGAGTGCAACGCTTGGATCTGCCGTCAGATTCCCGTGCTCCTCCGACAACCCTCGCATCTCTAATCCCTCAATCCCCACCGGCTGCGGTGTGCCGGAGTCGCTTGTCAACACCTTTGCTCCCGCATCAACGATGACGCGCGTCGGATGTGGGCGACTTACAACGGTTGTCAGCATGGTTAGGGCACATCCAAACGCCTCGCCGATACCTTCGACCCCCCGATAACTTGAATCGATAAAGACGTAAGACCCCGCCTGAATTTCCGTCATCTCTGGGTAAGCGCCGGTGATTGCATAGGTGCCTGTGCCACCACCGCTCACAATCTTGACGGGAACGCCGTTCTGTTCGAGAAAGTGTTTGGCTCCAATCAGCATCTCAACGGATTCGCCTGTTAAACGTTTGCGTTCGGCGAAAGTCGGCGTGATGACGGTATGCCCTTCATATCCCATTATCCCTTCAAACTTGAGCGCCTTCGATTGTAGGATGTGACGCGCCAGATCTAGCGTCGGTTGCCCTGGTTCCGTCCCACAGCGATTCATGCCGGAATTAACTTCGATAAGCACGCGCAGCGTAGTACCCTTCGCCTCCGCAGCCGCAGAGAGCTGATCGACGTTATCCGGATCATCAACAGCGACCATAATCTCGGAGTGTTTGGCTAGGTTAATCAGACGCGCAATCTTCTGCTTCCCGACAATCTGATTGGCAATCAATACATCGCGGATACCCGCATGGATCATCGCTTCCGCCTCACCGAGTTTGGCACAGGTCATACCGATCGCACCCGCCTCTATCTGTTTATGAGCGATAATCGGGGTCTTATGCGTTTTGACATGCGGACGGAGGTCTGCATTGACGGTTTTGAAATAGTCTGCCATCTTCTGGATATTGGCTTCCATGATATCCACATCGATCAGCAGCGCTGGAGTATCAATTTCCTCTTTGGGGATGCCGATAAACACATCAAGGTTGGGGGTTGACATCGGTTTATCTCCTGTTTTCTATCGAATACTAGTTGAAGTTTTCAGGGGGTGTCGCGATGATCCTATTCGGATGGGGGATTGCTATCTGATTCTGCTCGTACTGCATAGTAGGATCATCATCAGTGTCGTGGGGAGCAGCATTTTCAGTCTTTGTTTTTTCGTGCGTTCTTGAGCATTTTTTGGAGCGCTTCTGCTTCTTTAGCACGGTCCGCCGCAGCGCTTTTCATGTCACCTTTGAAGGCATAAGCCAACGCACGATACTGATAGGCAAGGAGGGTGCTGAAATCATCAGGCTTTAGTTGTATCCCTTGGGTCAAATCAGCAATGGCTTTGTCATGTTCGCCCATGAATAAGTAAAATCTTCCCCGCCCGACATAGGCCTCAGCACGGTTCGGTTCGAGTTCTAACGCTTTGTTAAAATCAACAAGGGCACTGTCTTCGTCGCCTTTACTACCTCTTAGCTGGTAAGCTTGTCCGCGCCAAGCATAGGCATCGGTATAATCGGGCTTTAGCGCTATTGCATCGGTCAAATCGAAAACGGCGCGGTAGAAACTGGCTTTCTTGAAGTAAGCCCTTCCTCGCAGGGCGTAGGCATGGGCATCGTCCGGCTTCAACTCTACCAATTTGGTAAAGTCTACAACGGCTTTCTTATAATCTCGTTTCTCAGTGTAAGCCTGCCCGCGCTTGAGGTAGGCTTCGGAGAAATCAGGTTTTAGGGCTATAACTTTGGTAAAGTCTTTAATGGCCCCGTCATGATCGCCTTCTTCCAGATAGATCTGCCCGCGATCGAAGTAGGCACTAGCACCTAGTGGATTCTGCTTTATCAGTTCGGTTAGATCTTTAATGGAACGCGCAGGAATTGATGCGACTATTGGACCTGCGAGAAGGAATATTAGGAACGTGAGAATTGGTGTAATGTATCGGGGATTCATGGGCAACGTCCTTTCGTTGTCAGTTCCTTTTTTGGGTGGGCGAATTTGTGAGGTGGAGATAAAAATCATTATGGCAACAATCTAGAGACAAACAGATATTTCTTCACGGGATTGCAGCCCTGAAGCCTCACGTTGTTCTTTAATTTTCATGAGTCGCTTCACACCCGACGAGGGATTTTGGCACTGTTTTTCGTAAGCATCCTCGACTCGTTTGTGCCCGGCTTTGATGTAAGCATCAACCCGTTCTTGGTTAAACAGATAGTAGGTAATCGTTGCATAGATCTGCTTAAAGGTCAGATGTGGATGGTGTCGCTGAATCTCCTCTGGACTGGCACCTTCAAGAAATTTTTCGATCACAACTTCGATGCCAACTCGTGTGCCTTTGATCCGAATCGTTTCCGGGCTAATAAATTCAAAGGTATCTACGAGTTCCACGGTGTGCTCCTTTTCTGTGAGACTTGGATTTTCCCTAGCTTTCTGTGCTTGGCTCATGTTAAGAAATAGTGCAAAGAAACCGAGTTTTGAAGTCCCGATTCTCGGGATGCACGACGAGTCGGCAAAAAAACTCGGTTTCTCTTCGCATTTTGCGGATCTCTACAGCTGTTTAACAGGATTAGAGAGCTTGCCCAACCCATCCGCCTCAATCTCCACAATATCACCGGGTGCCAACGGCAGGTCGTTCGGCACGATGATGCCGGTGCCGGTGGAGACAACCGTTCCAATTGGAACAGGATTATCTCGACAAAGGAATTCGGTCAGCTCCTCAAACTTCCAATTAATTTGAGAGGTATTCACCCCACCTTCATAAATCGCTTTCTCGCCTCGGATAACCGTGCATTTGATGTTTAGGTTATAGGGATCATCAACTTCGGAGGCAGTCACGAACATCGGACCGAGTGCACAACACCCATAAAAAACTTTCGACTGCGGCAGGTAGAGGGGATTGTCCCGTTCAATGTCCCATGCAGACACATCGTTGCAGAGAGTGTAACCAACAATCTCCCCATCCTCGCCGAGGACGTATGCTATCTCCGGTTCGGTGGCTGTAAGTATGGAGTCGCTTCGGATACCGATGAAGCCGTTTGGTCCCACGCACCGGGCTGGCGTTGCCTTGAAGAAAATCTCAGGGCGGTCTGCGTTGTAGACGCGGCTATATATATCTTGCTCGCTGTCATCATCCCGCATATCCGCGCTGCGTTTATAGGTTACGCCACAACCCCACACTTCTGGCGAATCAAGGGGAGATAAGAGGTGCGGCACCTCCGGGCTTGGTGGCACGTCGAGCGTGGCAAATTTAAGTTTGTCTTCATCAGCTTGTCCCGGTAATGGTCCATGACTCGTTGCACCCGACACACGCTCTTGGATATCGGCAAGCAGAATTCCCATGCTCACCCCCTCCGTGTAGGAGAGTTCGATTAATTCTAATACGCCCGGCGATTCATCGCTCGTGACATCAATCACAATATCGTCCGGTTCAACCGATCGACTGAGTAAACCACGATCTCCGTCGCTTGCTATATCTGTAACAACGTCGCTCCGTGTTACAACCCCAACACGCTTGCCTTGACCCGGTTGATAAAATTGTATAAGTCTCATGCTTGTTCTCCCTCTGCAAAAATTAAAATGATTTATAAACCTGAATTATGATTTTTTTTAGCATACACCAACTTCGTTTGGAAAGCAAGTCCTTTTTCCACTTCACGCGAGTGTTACAACAATAAACGATAGAGGTGCGGCGCAGCCCCAAAGACAACAACTGCCAAGACTGTTCCGAGGATGGCATCAACTGCGTAATGCATCCGGGCGTAGACTGTTCCGATAACCAATCCCACCCCAAATGGGCACATGATCGCAAAAGTAACCGGGTCATAACGGGCAGCATAGAGGACTACAATCACACCGATTGCACAGTGGGAACTTGGGAACGCCGTGCCTTTAGATGATGCCATAGAAAGGATCATGTGTACCAGTTTGAAAACATGCCCTTCAGCGAGCGGTCCTCTAATTTTTTCAAACTTGTAATACGGTCCCATGACCGGCATAAAGATATACCAGATGAGACATAAATTGAAGGTCAGTATCTCCCCAAAAACGACTTCGTGAAATGCTTCATGCCTGCCTTGGAGGTAAAGCACGGTGACAAGCCCGAAAACAATGGGGTAGTAGCTGAAATAACACAGATGTAAAAGCTCCGAAAGCCACTTTGATGGGAAGCGCGCACTGAGATAAATGCTCGGTTGTCCATTGAATAGCCGGTCCTCCCATTCTATAACTGGATCATCGAAATACCTTTGCTGCATCATCTGTACCAGCGGCGGTATCTCTAAATAGAAGATCAAAATCGTCGCAATCGGATACCAATCGCGCAATACTTGTAGCGGTAACAGGAGAGACTCTTCGGGGCTGATAGCCAACCACAAAAGACCACATATAGCCCCTATACGACACACTACATAAAGACCCCACCATCGCAAATTTTTGTGAAAGATGCAAGCGAGCACGCCAGTGATGACGAGATAAATAACTGTTATCCAGTCGGATGGGCGGAGGACGTTTATGATGTCAGATACGTGCATAGCTATATTGAATTACTCCTCCCTTAACGCATCTGCTGGCTGCATTCTGCCTACGCGCCAAGCAGGGTAGACCCCCGCTAGTAACGCTGCGACCAACGCAACTACTAGGGCTTGCAGGAAATAAACCGGTTGTAGGTACATCTGCAGCGTCCAACCGAATGAGCGAAGGTTGACAATATAGATGAGAATTAGGGCAAGAACATAACCGGTCGGCATGGCGATGATCCCCGCAGTCGTTCCCATCAAACCCGTTTCCACCAGTGTCAACCGCCATAACTGACGGCGTGTCATGCCAACAGCGCGCAACGTTCCGATTTCTCGACGCCGTTCCAGCTGCAGACTCATCAACGCACTCAGTATACCTATGAAAGCCACAAGCGTGGCGAGCATTTGCAGCGCAACTGTTATACTAAAACTACGATCGAAAATGGCAAGCGAGTGTTCCCGAAGAGCCCGGCTAGAGCGAATCACCAACTCAGCCTCACCGGCGAACGCTGCCCGCAATTCATTAATCTTGGCATCCACATTAACTCCGTTTTCCACAAAGAGCGCAGCCGATGACAGATGAACGTCGTCCCAATATGTACGATACACAGCATCGTCAATAAGTGCGCCGGACTGGACATCAAAATCATAAGCGATAGCTACAATTGGAAATCGCTGTTCTCCTCGGTCCGTAAGCAATGTTACCTCGTCACCAATCCCAAGCTTGAACCGATTCGACATCGGTTCGTTGATAATGAGTCCACCCGCTTCTAAAGCTGCCCAAGTGGTAGATAGGTCTCCTACCGCGGTCTTGTAATGCCGTTTTTCACCGGCGATATCCATGCTAACAGCAATAAGTTGAATAATCCCCAAATCACCGGCACTGACCTCTACTAACCGGCTCGTTGCGATCTGTGCAATATCGGGAAATGTCGCCAGTTTTTCCACCACACTTGGTGGAAGTGGGGCGGTCGTCTGATCAGAAATTAGACTTGGTGCCGAGACGAAAATATCCGCCTGCAACAGATCTGTCAACCACCGTTCAACAGTCAGCCGAAAACTGCTGATCATCAGACCGACACCGACAATCACGCTAACGGCAACCATCAGCGCAGCAATGGCGACAGAGGTGCGACTCAACGAGCGCGTGATGTCCCGAATCGCCAGCCGAATTAAAGGGCTAACGGATTCCCCTAGAAATCTGATCAATCCTAACAAAATACGCATTACTCCTAAAGTCAGGGCAGGCGTCAGCAGGCTAATACCGATAATGATGCCGAAAATACCAATAAATGTAATAATCAGATGCCATTCGGGAATCAGAAGGAGGGTGCCTAACAGCAATATCCCCACGCCAACTCCGCTTACCCAATATAACGCGTTACGCACCCGTTCTTCGATATTGCTGCGTCTGAGCGCAGAGGCCGGACGCACATTGGTTGCTTCATACGCGGGGAGTGCGGCAGCAATTAACGCTGCGGCAATGCCAATGACAGCCCCTTTGAGCAACGTCAACGGTGGGAAGTCGATTCGGCGCACAGTGACAACAAAAAAAAGATCATTGATGTTGGTCGTAACCATCTGGATCGCACCATGCCCTAGCAGATACCCCAAGCCAAGTCCGAGAGCGGTGCCTATAACCCCTAGCAATCCCGCCTCGGATAGAATTATGGAGAAAATTTGATTCCGTGTCATCCCCAATGCACGAAGGCTGCCGAGAACCGATCGCTGCTGCACCACGCTGAAGACGACTGTGTTATAAATCAAGAGCATCCCGACTGCCAGAGCGAGCATGCTGAGGGCTGTCAGGTTCAATCGGAAGGCAGCTGTCATTTCTTCTACTGACGAGTTCGTTGGTTGTTCAATCCGCGCGCCCGGGGGAAGAATAGCGGTGATACGCTGGAGAGTTACCTCTTCCAGTATGCCTTCCGGAATAATTAGATCAATTCGATCAAGGGTGCCCACTTTACCCAACACCTCTTGTGCAGTTCCGATGTCAGTAATCAACAATCCATCAAGTCCACGCTGTTGATTTTTGCTATCTGATTTCAGCACAGACACAATCTGCAAAGTTTGACGATGACCGCCCACCTGTATGTGAATGAAATCGCCTACATTGAGATTATACTGATTGGCAAGTACCGCACTGAGCAAGATAGTATTCGGTTGAACAATAAAAGTGGTAAATCCATTGTTATCCCCCAAGCTAGTGTTCTCGTCGTCCAGATAATTCCGGAAGGGTGATTCAGCAAAACTATCTACGCCCAATAGACGCATTGGCTGCATATCAAGTTCTTCCGCAACAACGTAGCCTTCCACTATTGGTGCGCTGAGTCGATAGCCCAACTGCTGCCGCAATGCAACATAAATGCTCTCCTCCAGCCTGCTAGGACCGCCAACAATCTGGTGAGTGGCTTTACCTGCTACAGCTTCTGTACTGATTGTAAAGGCACGGTTGGCAGCACCGTTCGCGAGGTCTATTGCGACAATCATCGCAACGCCCAATCCCACTCCGATGACGAAGAATATGCTTTGGGCGGGACGACGCCACGCATGACGCCAAGCGAGAGTTATTGATAATTGCATAGTGAAGCGTGAAACGTGAAACGTGAAATCGGTCCATTAAATGAACTAGTGAACTCATGTACTAATGAACTTTTGACCGATGTGGAAACGACATCCTCAGTACGGAACAACGATCGTTGTTCCCTACGCACCAAAGGTTATTGTACGGCATCGTTAACTAGTGCGCCATCGGTGATGTACAGCAACCGATCCGCATGGTTTGCAATCTCTGGTGCGTGCGTCGCCATCAACAACAGTTTGCCGGTGCCTCGAATCATTTCTAGCAGCAGCGACAGAACAGTTGCCCCTATTTCTGTGTCCAAATTGCCGGTCGGTTCATCAGCGAGCAGCATCAGAGGATTATGAACGAGCGCACGGGCTATCGCAACGCGCTGTTGTTCGCCTCCACTCAGTTTATCGGGATAGGTATTAAACCGTTCACCAAGCCCAACCTGCTCTAGCAGCACCTCTGCACGAGTTTGTCCCTCCCTTTGGGATTCGGAACTATGTGTAAGATCAAGTGGCAGGCGCACATTCTCCAATACCGTTAAGGTCGGAATGAGGTTGAAAAACTGGAAGATAATTCCGATGTGGCGGCGACGGAAGAGGGTTCGCTTGTGTTCGTTCAGGCGAGTCAAATCGACTTCTTGTCCATCTGCTTGAATAAATACATGACCGCTACTGGGAGCATCGATACCAGAGATCAGATTGAGTAATGTGCTCTTCCCACTACCAGATTTACCCAACAAACAGACAAACTCGCCCTCATAAAATTCTTGACTTACTTGGTTTAGCACAATCCGGTTTTGACCTGCTTCACTGTAGGCTTTGCTCAAGCGATCTAATCGCACTAGCGCGGAGGGTGAATTCTCGGAAGATGTGGGATCGGAAGATACGGTGGTCACTTCAAATTTGGATTGGGTTTTAGTGAGCGGAGAGGAACGCTAGCAATTCAGCTGTCGTTTCTTCCGGCAGTTCTTCGGGTAAAAAATGGCCACAGTCAAGGGGTTTACCGCGCACATCAACAGCCCGTTCCCGCCAGACAGTGAGCATATCTAGGTTAGCACCGGTCTGCCAACCCGGACGCTTTGCCATGTTGCTGCCCCAGAGCAACAGCACAGGACAGGTGAGCTTGCGACCACGATCGGCTTCGTCGTGCTGCAGGTCAAGCTCGATACCCCGGTAATCTAGGCAGGTGGCGCGGATAGTTTCAGGGTCATTGAAGCAGCGGAGATATTCTGTGTACGCCTCATCTGTGATTGAGCCGTCAATCGCAGTCCATCGCTCAAGCAGGAAGTCCAGATAGGCTTTAGCGCTGTTACCAATTAAGGTTTCCGGCAGCGGCGACGGTTGGCGCATTAGGTGCCAATGGAACCAAGCAAAGGAGAGCTGGCTGTCCATATGATCGAAAGCTGCTTGCGAGGGTACAACGTCAAGTGATGTGAAGGTTCTCACCCGTTCCGGATGGTCAAGTGCCATGCGATGACCGACACGCGCCCCGCGATCGTGACCAACGACATGGAACGATTCAAAGCCGAGTGTTTCCATTACCTCAACCTGATCTTGTGCGGTTGTGCGTTTACAGTAGACGCTTAAATCGCCTTCTTGAGCAGGAGGCTTTTCGCTATCACCATAACCGCGCAGATCCGGGGCAACGACGGTGTAATGCTCCGCGAGTTTGGAGGCGATCTTATGCCACTCAACATGGGTCTGTGGATACCCGTGCAATAACAACAGAGGTGGGCCAACCCCACCATGCACGAGATTGATATAGACACCGTTGGCTTTGATTCGGGTTTTCGTGAAATTGTCGAACATCAAGGACGCTTTCTCCAGACTTTTCGTTTATTGTTGGGTTTGCTGTTGGAGCACATCAACAGCGTTTTCAATCCGTTGGACTTCGTTTACCTCTGGTGTTATGCCCTGTTCCGCCGATTCCGTCTCACTCATCTGTTTGAACGACCAATTATCGTCATTAGCGATTCTCCAAGCCAAGCGAGCGCACAAAAATGCAGCCTCCTTCACTTTAAGAGGATCGACTTTATCCACTGTATCATGTGCGGTATGGTAGAACCCCGGCCAAGTATAGCTATATGGATCTCTGATGAATCCGCACGCAACCCCCTTTGCCATGAAAGGATAGTGATCGGAAGAAAGATGGTCGGGTTCACGCAACGGAGAGGCATCGAAGTCTACCATGAGATTCTCATTCATCTGCTGCCCCATCGTGCGGAAATAAGTCCTTGTGTCCGGTCCATAAACCATCAGCCCTTTTCGTCCGCCACCTCCTGCTGAATCCAAATTGAACATGAATCGCGTCTTTTCGATATCCTTTGGGTGGCTGTTGACATAGGCATGTGCGCCGATGAGTCCAAGCTCTTCAACACCAAAAAGGATAAAGCGAACATTCCGCTTCAGTCTGTCAGTGTAGATGCCCATGACCCGTGCGACTTCCAAACCTGCTACCAATCCCGACGCCGGATCTTCCGCACCTTGGGATATATCGTGGCCATCGTAGTGAACACCGATGACGACCATATCCTCATGCTCCATGCCGCCTTTCACATCTCCAATGATATTCCACGACGTTTTCTTGGCAAGGGTATCAGTGGTTTCGATTTCGGCTTCGACAGAACCGCTCCTGCGTATCGCTCGTTGGAGCAATGTCCCCGTTTCCTTGGAAATCATAATACCGGGTATCAAACCCCATCGATTAAACCCTAACGCACCGGTAATCGGACCATAGCCATCCACATTTGAGACGAAAATAAATGCTTGGGCACCTGCGAGGATGGATCTGTTATATTTTTCCGTGCGATGAACCCAGCGACCCGCTGAAATCGGGTTTGCAATATTGACGAGTGCAATGTTGCCTTTCAGTTCAGCCTGTAAGGTGTCAAAGGTTTCGGGTGAGCCCATCCCAAGATCGATGATTTTGCCGCTGCACCTTCCTGCCGGCGACATCGGCATTGACAGGCATGATAGGTCTCTCTGCCAAGGGGAGGTAACGGTCAATTTAGCGATGCCGCGCGTCCAACCGTTATATTCAAACGCTTCGCTGTGGACATCTTTGAGTCGGTATCGCTCCAGCGTAGCTCGCAGAAATTGTGCGGCTTCCGCCTCCGTCGGTGTCCCTGCGAACCGGCTGCCCAAGTCATCACAGAGAATTTCGAGATTCATCTGAATGTCAGTAGATGTGAATATTTCTCCAGCGAGAAATTTGTCGAACGCTTTTGCTTCGCCACCATCCACTTCAACTTGTTTATTGGGCATTTGAGCCGATCTCCTATGGCATGAATTGCTTTGGGATTTCGCTTTGCTTAAACATCTGTGCGCTAATACCCACGTTCCAAACAGAAGGGACGCATCACACTGTTATAATCACTGCCGTCACGGTAGGCTCCCATAAAGAAGAAAGGAACAGCACCACGGCGGCACATCTCATCGACAAACTGGGCTGTGAGCATGTACATGATAATGTTGTTGAGAATGCCGGTGGCAGGGCAAACCTTATCGGGACGACCCGGAATGGAGATAACACCAGCTACCTCATCGCAGCGATCGTCGAAGTAGACATCGCAACGAGCGCGCAACCCATCATTATTGGAGGGACCGATACCAACAAGATAGTTACCGTTGGCTCGGGATTCGTCCGCCCAAGCAAGCTCTTGCGGATCGTTCGCACTGACTGCAGCAATCAGAAAAACATCCTTATCACCGCCCTCGCTCGCGGGACGTGGCTCAAAGGCGTTGCACATCATCAGCCCTTGGGCAACCCCATTTGCCTCACTCTGGATCCCCTCGTTACGGCTTCGCACGTAGTAATGTCCACCGCCGATGATGCGTTTCGCTATTACTATCGCAATTTCGTTGATGTGATCCAGATCTTGAGTGTGAACGTCAATAAGTCGTTCTAAAAGGGTATCCACATACTGACGACCAATTGCCCCTGTCGGTGAACCGTCGGTTGCCAGTGCATAGGCAACCTCGGCGGTAATCATCCAGTGAATTGCACATGAGCCGTTTGCTGATCCGGGGCAGATTTCCATCTCTGGAATTTCCGGTGCACGTACCAACCCCTGATGCCACGGAATATGCGAGTCAATCACGCGCGACGCTACATCTTCTGGCACCCAATCATGGGGGTTCGGCACTACCTTGCCCGGAGGCGTGTCTCGGTTATTGACGTAGCAGGTAGTGAACACGGCGACATATACACCGGCATCACGAGCATCGCGCACCGCTTCGCTGACATGGTTGGTGAGAAGCACATCGCCCGCTCGCATCGCAGCGAATTGTTCCGGTGTACAGGTATCCGCTCCGGTAAACTCAAACTGTGCCGGATTGCCCTCACGGTCATTCACCAACTCGTATGTCGGCATGTGTCCCGTCGTTATGTTGGCGTAGACCTTGTTGCCGGCTCGGATGGCATCAGCTGCCTTCGCCGCAACTTCAGCCATAATTCCCGCATCATCACGAATCTCCCGCAATAACTTGACTGCGTTTTGATAATACTCTTCCCCAAATGGGAGGGTATGTCCCCAAGTATGCTCCGGGTGGATTTCCATCGGTTGATGTCCTTCCGTAATTAGGTGGCTCGCTATATATAGTTTCCTATACAGGAGGTTAACAACGATTAGCCATTCTGAGTAAACTGCCGGTACTCATTCACCAGATTCGATGCTGCCTCATGGATGAAAGCGAGTTCATCTGCCGTTTCAAAGAATTGTGCCCCGCGCCCCGCCCATTCCTGTGCTGCACTTGCGTTAGATGCGGTTGTGCCGAAGTAAACACCGTGCTTCTTGCAGATTTCGAGAATTTCTCCCATTGGATCCGTCACCCCCGGATGATCATATTCACCGGGGTGTCCCATCTCGATGGAAAAATCACCCGGACCGACGTAGACCATATCCACCCCCGGTGTACTGATAATTTCTTCGGCGTTTTCGTAAGCACGTCGGGTTTCGATATGAACAACCAGCGTTGTTTCTTCATCCTGCTCGGTCATCCACGTTTTCCAGTCGGCGGGTTGAACGTAGCTGCTATTGCCATATCCGGGTGCGACCGCTCGCGTGCCGGCTGGTGGAAACTTGAGGTAGCTGCGAAGCATTTCGACCTCCGCTCGTGTCTCTGTACGAGGCAGCTGAATTCCGACGACCCCACACTCCAGCAGTTTTGCGACCTCGGCGCGTTCCAGTTGTGGTGTCTTGGCGATGACAGGGAGATTGTTGTCACGGGCACATAGGACCGAGTCCGCAAATGTAGTCATCTCAAAGAAGCCGTGCTCGTACTCGATATACATAAAATCGAAACCCGCCTGCACGTACAACTTGACCAACGATGGACGGAGGTGCTCGGCGACCATACCCCCGACAAGGACATCGCCATTTCGCAATCGACGCTTTAAGAGTCGTCCCGGTCCTTCTGCTGATCCGGGAGTATTCATTGTATTGTTCAATTTTGCCACTATGATATTCTCCTTGAAGATATTTCAAAGATAAGACCTATGGATCAAGGTTTTAGGAAGCTTGAATATTGACGAAATTACGATACTTCAATGGTATCGTTATCTTGGTCATTGTCATACTCAACATCCTCACGAAATCCAAACATTAACCTCAGTCCCGTCCAAATTGGAGCCATCTCTGCACTCGATAGATTGCCTAAACTTCCAACAACTCGCCGGGCATCAATCGCACCGACCTGATAAATCAATGCCGTGCTGTCGGCGGGGAGTCCACCTATATCAGCTGGAATCAGCGGAAACAGAGGACCCTGGAATCGAGTACGGGTTAGTGGTACAACGAGAAACATACGATACGGAACCGGTTGCACGAGTTGAGGAATTCCGACGACAATAACAGGTCGTCGTCCAAGCTGCTCATGTCCCGGTGGAATCCGCTGTGGAAGATCAACCCAAAGAATCTCACCGATATTGAATTGAACGCTAGGACTCATCATGGCTCATTTCCAAAGGTTTGACAGCATCTTCCATTAGTTTGTACCAAGCAGAAAATTCATCAACGGGAACATTCTCTTCTGCAGCGGCAATACCTTCTGCCATATCCTCAGCAATTATATCAAGCCAAGCAGCATCGTTTTTTTGCATTACTGCTTCATTTTCTACATTCAGCAGTTCTTGAACAACCTCCGCCGAGAGGTATTCTTCGAGATTCTGCCTGGTAATGAGGTACTTCCGACCGACGCGGCTGTGTGGTAGTTTCCCACGCTTCAACTCCGCGTAAATTGTCGCATGAGCAACGTGCAAAAATTTAGCGACTTCTTGCACGGTAAAAACCTTTTTCATGGTAGTCAAATCCCTCCCATTCAGCATCTAGTGATTTGTTTTTTTGGGTCAATGCGACCTCTCAAAACAGGCGGTAGACAGTGCCCCTTCTCGGCTTATCCGAATAGACCCTACAAATGTGCAAAGATTTTATCCCGGTGCATATTTCTCTCTACATCAAAAAGATTTCAAAAAATGGGATTACGGTGTCCATGTTTTCGCCAGTTCTGCGTATTCACGGGCTTGGGCGGGTATATTCACGCCGACCTCTTTCGACCAAGCGTCGAGCAGTCGCAGATAGATGGGACCGGGCTTTCCGTCGCCGATTGGCTGGAAGTTAAAACGGGTGACCGGCATCATACAGATGGTGGTACTCGTCCACCATGCCTCATCCGCTTCCCGGACATCGTAGGGTTCGATATCGGCTTCGTGGACAGGAATGCCGAGCGAGGAGGCAAGGTCCATACAGGCGTGACGCGAAACCCCACGCAGAATATCGTTCGGTTTCGAAGTGAAAATCTCGCCATCCCGCGCTATGAAGAAGTTGTTGCCCGTTCCCTCAGTGATAAAACCGTGTTCGTCGGTCAGCAGCGCCATCGCGCCCTCCTCCAGCTTGCTCGCGTGCAATTCAGCGATCTTGTAGAAGATACGACTCCGGTTTTTCGCCTTGGGATCGATATAACGCGAAGGCACCGATTGCTGCGGCGTGATAACAAAGTGCGATCCGGTGTCATACTTATCCGCCTGATTACCGATGTGACGGATAAGTGGAATGACGTTGATGGACACGATGGGGGAGGCACCCTCTTTGATGAGGCTATCGTAAAGTGACAACCCCCCACGGGTCACATCGTGCATAATCTGAAAGTCCAAGCCATCAAGAGCAGGCAAGTTCCGCTCAATGGTTTCATAGGTGGCGGCTTCCATCTCGTCTATGGTGAGACCGCAATCAATCTCTGCGTAGCGGATCGATCCATAGAGCCGATCTAGGTGTTCGCGCAGGCGGAAGGGTTTCTGGTTAAAGGAACGGGTCACCTCAAAAACCATATCGCCGAACATCAGCGCAGAGTCGAAGATGGAGATGCGTGCTTCCAGTTCAGGGATAAATTCCCCGTTGAAGTAAACCAGACGTTGAGACATGATGGGCTCCTTTACTGAGTTTTATGTCCACCGAAATAGTGTACTAAACGCCTCAATCGGCTGACGGTTTTCACGCATTCCAACTAGCGATGAAATCATCAACGCCGAAATCTTGAGGCATCTCATAAAAGAAATACTTCATCGGACCACTCTGAAACAGCGGTTCGTATTGCTCCGTGTCCGATTGCAGTTTGCCATCGAGGAGGGAGAATCGCTGCCAGAGTTGTTCCAGTTCATCGCGGGTAAAACGGTCTGCCATGCGTTGGAAGCAGGGACTGTCGCTAGATTCCTCTGACTCAGAATCTTTGTATTGGCGAACCATGTAGACAATCTTTGACAGAACCACTAAGGTAGTCAGCCGGGCATGCTCGCTGCGGTGAATCTGGTGCAATCCTTCTTTAAAGGCACGTGCATCTTTCTCAAGGATAGCGCGGAGTGTGAATGCGATGTCGTTATGCCGTTTCGCGTGGAGTGATTCAAAATGGTAACACATCTCAGCTGCCTCCGGCGACAAATGTTCCACGAAGTCCACACCCATTGTGGCAGGGAGGAAAAAATGCACAAAGCCGTCGGCACCAAATGATTGGTATCCAAAGTGAAGCGTCCGCCGTTTATCATCGCCGTTTGGAGTGGCACTATGCAGGATGCCGTTGATGTAGACGAGCCCATCGCCAGCTTTGAGGTCTACGGTAATCTCGCCCGGCAGCGGAACAACCCCCATACGGCGCTCCAATTTGCTTTCTGCTTCGGTATTGCGCCGCAAATGGCTGCGGGGGATTACGTGTAAGTAACCATCATCATAGAGTGGAAGATTCCATTGGAGATAAGGTGGGCCGTTGAGTCGAATATCTTCTTGCAATCCATCAAGCGGTGCCATATCAATTGGATGGATGTCACGGTGCCAACCTGTTCCTGAATGACACAATACCCACATCCCTTGTGGGGCGACATTGGGTGCGTCCATCAGTTTGCGGGTGAAGCCAAGGGTGCGGTCGTCGAAATAGAACTCCACAGCATTGGCAGTCTGTTTGTCAACCCATTCGGTCACCATTACTCGGCTTGAAGGGGGCGCTCTGTCGATAATGGTATCGACACTGTCACGCAGTTGTTCTAATTCATCGGGTGGGATGATGTTGCGCACAATAACATATCCCTCCCGCATGAGTTGCTCTTTCTGTTCATCAAGGCTTGTTTCCATCGGTTTTCTCCGTTTTGATATCCACTAGCAGGCGGGGTTCTTAGAGGAGAATGAGTCACATCAAACTGGATGATATTATAGCACGATTCTATCGACAGATCTATACATAAGCACCCGATCTTAACCAATAAGATCTCTCGCAAATACCTCCCAAAGTTCCTCAATAAAATCCACCTGAATGGAGTCGGGCATTTTGATGATATGGTGCCTGATACGAATAGAAAAGGATTCTCCACACTTGAAAACCCCCTCTCCCGGATAGGCAATGTAATCCATCGCAATGCCACCCATTCCGGAAGCAAGCGCGGCTGTCGCAGCAGGCTCGGTGAAAACGATATGCCGCCAGCCGTTCGGGCTCGGATGACCGACCAACACCGGCTGATACCAAGTATCAGCAACTTTACCGCCGCCCCTCAGCGCGTGTGGGATCAATCCAAATTGTTCAAAGGTTGATCCGGGAGCAACGATGTAAGCGTCCAGATGTCTTCCGCCGACGTTTTCAAAACTCTTGAACTGTTTATCCGCCGACCAATAGAATTGACTTTTCTCCCTGTTAGTCTCGGTATAGCAGGCAAAAAATTGGGCATACTCAACGAAATCTATAGAGCCACAATTCTGGATTGTCTGCCGACAGTTGTATGTGAGTACATCATCGCGATCTTGAGGTTGGAAAAACCACTCTTGGTAGGTCTGGATGTTATCGCATGTGTATTGACTTGTGACGCAGATTTCGTTCTCGCGCTCTTCATAACCGGAAGTCGCAGGGACGAGTCGGGGCCACTTTTCATCTCCGCGTCCGTGGTCCTTCCACCACTGCCACTCCCGACAATCCCATGATCCGTCCTCGTAGACAAGCTCTAGCCCTTCCTCTGCAACGACAAAACTGGCAACACCCGTGTGTGTATGTCCGGCTGTCCGAACCCGAACGGATCCCAACGACCGTCCATCCTGATGACGCAGCGCGATGTCGGCAAACGAAATTCCTTCGCTATCCTGATATATGCCCTGACTTGATTCCATTGGCGTTCCTTTTCCATTGATTCATGTTAAGAAAGAGTGCAAAGAAACCGAGTTTTTCCGAAAAAACTCGGTTTCTCTTCGCATTTTACTCTACCCAAACCTCCCGAAACAGTCGGAGCCAGTTTCTACCGAGAATTTTGGTAACTTCGTCCGGTTTGTAGCCCCGTTTTAGGAGGGCGGCTCCCAAGTCTGGAAACTTGTCGGGCGTTTCAAACCCCTTGGGGGACATCGGCAACTGATCGTAGCGCACCTCTGGATTTACAAAGGTAGACGGATATTTTGTCCCCTGTTGCGCGCCGATATATTCCCAGAACGAGGTCGGCTGATCCTGTGTAAAGTCTGTCCCAACACCTACATGGTCAATCCCCACCCGTTCCACCATGTCATCTATCGCATCCACATAGTCCTCTAGCGTGGATTCAAATTGGGTGGGTAAAAAGGAGGTTATAGAGGTGGCACCGATTACGCCATTCCGTTCTTTCAACAATTTCAGCGCATCGTCCGTCTTGTTTCGGGGATGATTGAAATAGGAGCGGGCGTTCGCATGGGTAATCGCCACAGGTTTCTCCGATTGTTCTATTGCCTCCAATGTGGTACGATCGCCGACATGGGAAAGGTCAATCAGGATACCCAGCGCATTCATCTCACGGACAGCATCAACACCAAAATTGCTCAAACCTTCGTCCCTACGTTCCCAGCAGCCATTGCCCAATAGATTTCGCTCGTGATAGGTCACTTGGATGACCCGCATTCCCAGCGCATGAAAGAGCGCGAGTCGATCGAGGTCGTTCTCAATGGGAGAAGCGTTCTGAGAACCGAAAATTATACCGACCTTACCGTTCTGCTTGGCTTGGAGGAGTTCGTCTATGGTCTTTACCTGTACAAGGATGTCGTTGTACTCCCTAAACCGGCGAAACCAAGCAGCGATATTGTCCAAAGTCTCCTGATAATTTTCCCACGTCGCAACAGTGGCGTTGATCGCAGTCACTCCCCCAGCGTGTAAACTCTGGAACACAGCGGGACTCTCCCAATTGCTCACATTTAGGCAATCTATCACAATGGCTTCTTTGTACAGTTGCTTTGCAGCATCTGCCGTCGGTGTTGTCATTTCAGTCTCCCTTCAGGGTAATCAATCTCAGGCGTATTTTTCGCGGAGCAGCTTTGCTGCCTGACACATCGCCTTTAGCTTCAAGTACGCTTCGTCTAGATCCATGGGATTTTGAACCGATGGTGAAAAACCACAATCTGGATGCAAGGTAATGCGCTCTTTGTCCACATAACGCATAGCTTCCTCCACGCGGGCTATCACCTCTTCTGGCGTTTCTACCTGCCGATCACAGTGATCAATGCACCCAAGCCCCAACCGTACATTCTCCGGAAATTGAGCGAGCGAGGCTAAACCGCCCGCGACAGGGGTAGCATATTCCATCGAAATTGTGCCAACCCGAACCCTCGCCAGCGCAGGCATGATTAAGTCATAGGGTCCCTCTGTCCCGTGTTTGTGATCGAAGTGCGCGTGGCATAGATGCATCCCTGTATCAACACCTTCGATTCCGTCCAGCGTTTGGTTAATAAAATCGACACACTGGTCCATCTCATATTGGACATTAGTAACGCCCTCCCGTTCTCGAAAGTCTGGATCCACCATCGTACTCAGCCACGGCTCATCGAGTTGCACCGTGTCTGCACCCGCTTCACGGAGGAGTTCAATTTCCTGTCGCAGAATCGGCACGCAATCGGCCATCAACTGCTCACGGGTGGGGTAGGCAGCTTTTGAATGTTTGGGATGCCACATCCGTCGACCAATAATGTAGGGGGCAGGTAGGGTCGCTTTGATACGCCGCTGAGTGCGTCCCCGGATATAGCGGATTTCATCAACCACTAAGGGGCGGTAATGTTCAATCGGTTCGACCACCGCCGGGTAGGGCAATCCACCGCTAGGATTGAGATCCGCGCGAAAACCGCGCACACGGTCAGCAAAGACCTTGACGTAACTTTCCCTACGCCATTCGCCATCAGTGACCTCATCCAACCCCGCTCGTTCTTGCAGACGCAACGCTGATTCAATCGCTGGGTCCAGCAAGCGGTCTGTTTCTTCTTCGGATATTTTTCCGTCCTTTCGGTCAAGGATTAACTCTCGCACCCACGCAGATCGGGGCAGGCTGCCGATGACAGTTGTGGGAAATGGTGTGTTTGACATCGCTGTTTTCCCTTCCTATACATTTCCTGTTTGTGATATGTTTTCCTGATTATCCCTGTTTATCTATGTCGAAAATATTATAGCATGATTCGCCTAACGGATGCTATTGCGATCTATCGGAAAAATAGGGGTAATCAATTGACACTCGTTTGGCAAGGGTGCTATAATTTTTACCGGACTAACGCTCTTTAAAGTTACTAGAAAATAAATCAAGATGTGTGATAGTCGTGGTCCTTCTTAGGGAGTGTTATGTTATCTAAACGCACTACCCATTCCTCCATAACACCAAACCGCGATCAGTAAAGGAAAGTTGGGTATGACCAGATCGGTTATAGTTGTCGCCACTGCTATCGTTATTGTCATCGCTGGTTTGATAATTTCTATAGCACCTTGGGAAACGGATCCCCCGCGACCCCCTCGACCTCAGAAGATCCCGGAGATCGACGACCGTTCCCCACGACCTAGTCGACCTAGAAAGCCTCAAAGAGCTCAACCCGCCCGACCAACACAATCTGTAACTAGAACTGAAGCCGAAACTGTGTCGGTCTCCATTAACGCTATACCGTGGGCGAGAGTTTTCATAAAGTTCCCTGAAAACGATTATTTCATAGAGCCACGGCCACGAGATTTCACGATACCCCCTAAACCCAACCAAAAAGAATCTAACGTTACTCCGATACCAGGCGATCTGAAAGTCCCGAGTGGGACAGCAATTAAGTTGATGTACCGTGACAAAGAGAAAATCTTTCTTTACGAGAAATGGAAAGATGGAAAGACAATTTCGCATGATTTCTTGAATCAATAATAACATTTAAGTGTGGACTTCTGTACAAGGATACAGTTTTATGCAACGCAGGCAACAATTATTACTGAGTTTTATGGTTTGGGGGCTTGTATTGTTCTACGGAACAACTGTGGTAGCTGTCCCGACTTCCCAAGAAATTGCCAAAATCGCTTTAGGTTCTACGGTGCACTTGGGCATCATACGTGCCAAGGGTGGAAGCACTGGTAGCGGGTTCTTCGTTGGTCCCAACCAAATTGCAACTAACTATCACGTTATCGAAGATATCTTAAATGAATATACAATCAGAGGCGCGAAGTTGGTTGGAAAGGACGATATATACGCTATTGAGGATGTCGTTAGCTTTGATAAGAAGAAAGATCTCGCAATAATAAAAGTCAGCGAAGGAAAAGGTACAGATATTGAGGTGCCTGCACTCACCCTTGGCGACAGTGATGCAGTTCAAATTGGTGAGAAGATCTATGTGGCGGGCAATCCACAGGGATTGGAAGGCACATTCTCAGATGGTATTATTAGTGCAATTCGGGGCGATTCCACTGACGACAAACTATTCCAGATGACAGCCCCGATTTCTCAAGGAAGTAGTGGAGGTCCCGTCCTCAATCAAAAAGGCGAAGTAATAGGAGTTTCAGTTGCAACTCTTCGTGATGGACAAAATCTCAATTTTGCGATTCCAGTAAATTATCTCAAGGCACTAATGCCAACGCCCCCTCCACCGGTCAAGCCGAAACCCGTCAAACCCAAGATCGATCCCCCTCCTGTCAAACCGAAACCAACCAAGCCCCAAGCCGCCCCACCACCTACCGAACCGAAACCAACTCCGGCTCCCCAAGAGATTGCCAAAACTGCCTTAGGTTCTACGGTGCACTTGAGTGTGAGAGATGCCGAAGGCGAGAGTTGGACGGGTAGCGGATTCGTCGTCGATGATGACCAGATAGCGACCAACTATCACGTTATCGATAATATGTCAGTTGGAGGCGTGAGGTTAGTTGGAAAGGAAGAGATATACCCTATCGAAGCGATTCTTGCCGGTGATAAAGAGCGGGACTTGGCAATAATAAAAGTCGCAGGGATCAACGCACCCGCACTCCCCCTTGGTGACAGCGACACGGTTGAAGTCATGGATACAATCTATGTTGCAGGTAATCCACAGGGATTGGAAGGCACAGTCGTTCCTGGTCACATAAGTGCCATCCGACAATCTAGAGATCGCCTCCCCCTCAAATTTTTTCAGATGACAGCCCCGATTTCTCAGGGTAGTAGCGGCGGTCCCGTTTGCAATAAAAAAGGTGAGGTGATAGGGATTTCATTCGCAACTGTTCTTGATGGGCAGAATCTCAATTTTGCGATTCCAGTAAATTATCTCAAGGCACTGATGCCAACCCCTCCGACACCGCCCGTCAAACCCAAGGTTGATCCACCATTTGCTCGCCCCATCGTAAAACATGATGCTCCTTCAAAAATATCCATCGGCGAAATAATTCCGCTTACGTTAGATCTAATCAGTTCCCAAGCTCCCCAACAGGTTACAATCCACTACAAAACCTACGACAGAAACGGCAACAAATTAGAACAGAACAATCAGAAGATGCGTTTAGGGGACCAGCAATCCGCATCATCGACGCGGGCCTACAAGGTGGATTTACCCGCGCAGAAACAGGTCGGTTCGATTGAATACTACATTACGGTTGAATATCAGAATAACTCGATATTCAGACAGCCAAGCGAGCAATCTCGTCACTATGAAATCTCTATCGTCGATGGGAGACCGCCAAAAATATCCCTACTGTATCCTCCTCCTGATGCAACATTTGGTGCCAATCAAGAAGTTATCTTTAGAGCAGAGGTAACAGACAATACGGCTATCAAAGATGTCCACATCCATATCTCCTCACGGTTTAACGATCCACAAAGTTACAAACTTACTGCAAAAGGTTCTTCGGACATATATACCATACCTATCACATTCGCAAATATCATAACCCTCCAGTATCATCTGACTGCAACTGATGAGGAAGGCAACGAAAGCAGGTCGGAATATCGGCATATAGAAATAAGAATTACATCTCAAGAAAATTTTGAAAAAGGGATTAAGTTATATGAACAGGCAAGATACAGTGAGGCAATCAAAGCTTTAAGCACAGCCGTACGAGAGCTTAAAAATCCGAAACAGCGAGCAGAAGCCTGTCTTTATCTGGGAGGTTCAAAAAGGGGAATCGGTGAAGGCAATGACAAAGTGAGAGAGCAATTCCAAGAATCAATTCGCCACAATCCAGATCAAGAATTGCCGCCAAGGTTAGGGAAAGATCACCCAATTTTTGCTGAGTTAATCGAGGAAGTGCGCAAAGAATTAACAGGTGAATTGACCGTAATCTCTTTGCTACCGGAAACGGAGATCTGGATTGAAGGAAACGAAGTTGAAAGGAAAATGTTGGGCACTGGAATCGTCAAGCGCAGACTACTTACAGGCGACTACACTGTGGAAGGAATTTATGAAAGAGGGCCCAAAAGGATAATTGTTACGATTGAATCTGATCGCCATAAGGAACTAAATCTTGGAATACCACCTACTGTGGAGCATGATCCTCCTCCAAAAATATCCGTCGGCGAAAGAATACCACTTACTTTGGATCTAATCAGCACTAAAAGTCCCCAACAGGTTAAAATCCACTACAAAACCTACGACAGAGACAACAACCAATTAGAACAGAACAATCAGGAGATGAGTTTGTGGGGGCAGCAATCCGCGTCATCGACGTGGGTCTACAAGGTAGATTTACCCGCACGAAACCACATGGGTTCGATTGAATACTGCATTGAGATCGAATATGAGAGTCAATTGGTGTTCAAATATCCAAGCACTGAATCTCGTTATTATCAAATTCCTGTTGTTGATCAGAAACCTCCGACAATCTTTGTGCTATATCCACCCGACGGTGCGAAATTCAAGCGCGATCAAAAAATTACCATCAGAGCGAAAGTAAGAGCTAGCCACGCCATCAAAGCAGTTCACGTTCATTTTTCATCGGGCAGTAGGCAGAAAATGTCTCAAGAAAAATCCTCGGATGTATATGCCGCAAGAATAACAGTCAGCGGATCCCTCCGGTATTATCTGATCGTGACTGATGAAGCGGGCAACACAAGTGAGTCGGAATCGAGACGGATAGAAATTAAGACGGAAGAAACATCACAGGGAGAACAAGAAGAACCCACCGAAAGTCCAACCCCACCAGTAGATCCGCCCAGACCACCTCAAGGAAAACCAGACCCGCCAATAATAACTTCAGCGGCTCCAGCCTCTCCAACCCATCAAGGGATATGGGCAATCGTTTCTGCAGAGGCTGCTTCCACCTTTGCTGGGGATGGGAGTTATATGTTCGGGCTTGCTTATCTACGTGAAGGAAGAAACCAATCAACGCTAGGCGCACAACTGAACTTTTTCCTTCCAGACTACACGAACATGAGCGCGATGGTTCAGTGGGGCCCACGTCCTCCAGGAAAAACCAAGGCTACGTTTACGTTGCTGGGTGGCATCGCAGCGTACGAGGATTCCCATCAACCAACTCATACTACACCCATCTTTGGTGGGGGAATGAAACTCTATCCGCGGGACAGAATTGTAATAGATGCCACAGGTTCAATTCAACTTCGGCAGGGTTCTGACACCTTGGATCTCTATCACTACAAAGTGGGAATCCGTTTTTACATAACCCGCGAGTTGAGCCTAAGGGCTGGATATGGTCAATTCTTCTTAGACAATCAAAACGTTTCCACTATACAGGTTGGGCTCGGATATACCTTCTGATTGTCCTTATTCTCCTGTCCGTCCTAGTGGGCATTATCTAAACGTGCTACCCATTTCTCTATAACACTAACCCTCCCTCAGTAAAGGAAAGTTAGGTATGAACAGATTGGTTATAATTGTTGCCACTGCTATCGTCATTGTCGTCGCTGGTTCAATTATTACCCTGATATCTTGGCGCAGGAAACCCCCTCCTCCTGTAACTGTGTCCATTAACGCCATTCCGTGGGCAAAAGTGTTTATTAAGCTACCCGAAAGCGATGATTTCATAGAACCACGGGCACAAAATTTCGCTATACCACCTGACCCCAGCCAAAAAACTTCTAACATTACCCCGATACGAGGCGGTCTGAAAGTCCCGGTTGGCACAACAATCAAGTTGGTTTATGAGGAGAAAGAAAAGAGCTTTCCCTACGAGGCATGGACGGATGAGAAGACAATCTCATACGATTTTTTGAACCAATAATGGCATTTGAGTGTGTGCTTCTATAAAGGAGTACAATTCTATGCTACGTTGGGAAAAATTATTACTAAGTTTTTTGGTTGGGTGCCTTGTGCTGTTCTATGGGACAACTGCGGTCGCTGCTCTGACTTCCCAAACAATATATAAAATCGCTGAGGATTCCACGGTACACTTGGGTTTCACAGATGCCAAAGGCAACCGTTGGACAGGTAGCGGATTTGTCGTCCGCAATGGTCATATTGCAACGAATCATCACGTTGTCGACAATATGTGGATTGGATTTGCGAAGTTGGTTGGAAAGGAAGAGGGGTACCCTATTGAAACAATCCTTGACAGTGATAAAGAACGCGATCTGGCTATAATCAAAGCCGCAGGGATCGACGCACCTGCACTTCCGCTTGGTGATAGTGATACTGTTCAGATTGGTGATGCAGTTTACGTTGCGGGCAATCCACAAGGATTAGAGAGTTCATTCTCGGAGGGGATTATCAGTGCGATTCGTGGCGGTTCTACCGATAAACTTTTCCAGATGACAGCGCCAATTTCTCAGGGAAGTAGTGGCGGTCCCGTCTTTAATGAGGCAGGTGAAGTGATAGGGGTTTCATTCGCCACTCTTCATGATGGACAAAATCTCAATTTTGCGATACCCGTAAATTATCTCAAGTCACTCGCCAATATATCATTCACTCCGACACCTATCCGACCGAAACCGGTCAAGCCCAAACTGGATCCACCTCCCATAGAACCAAAACCGGTCAAACCGACGGTCAATCCACCGCCTGTTGAACCTCAGCCAGCCAAGCCTCAAGTTAATTCAACAAAGCTCGGGTCATCAAAATCCCAGCCCCGTCGTGCTATGCTTGACAAAGGGATTAAGCTATATGAACAGGCAAAATATAGCGAGGCTAGTGAAGTCCTAAGTTCAGTGATACAAGAGCTTGAGGATTCAGAACAGCAAGCAGAAGCCTATCTCTACTTGGGCTGCTCAAAATGGGGAATTGGAGAAGGTAATAACAAAGTGCGAGCGCATTTTGAAAACTCAATTCGTCATAATCCAGACCAAAAATTACCGCCAAGGATAGGGGAAGATCACCCGATTTTTAGTGGATTGCTTGAAGAAGTGCATAGAAAATTAACCGGCGAATTGACCGTAATTTCTTTACTGCCACAAACAGAAATCTGGATTGAAGGAAACAACATTGATAGGAAAATGTTAGGCATTGGAATCGTCAAGCGCAGACTACTTAAGGGTTACTACGTTGTGGAAGGAATTTATGCAGGAGGGTCCAAAAAGAGAACTGTTACAATTGAACCGAATCGCCATAAGGAGATAGATCTCGAGATACCGCCCATCATAAAGCATGATTCTCCTTTAACGGCACCTGTCGGCGAAATAATCCCACTTACATTGAATCTAATTAGCTCCCAAGCTCCCCAACGGGTTACGATTCACTACAAAACCTACGACAGAGACGGGAACCCATCAGAACAGAACAATCAGAAAATGCGTTTGTGGGACAAACAACCTACATCATCAACGTGGATCTACAAGGTGGGTTTGATTTCACAAAAGCATGTTAATTCGATTAAATACTACATTGAGATCGAATATGAGAGTCATTTGACATTCAGGCAACCGGAAACTCCAGATCATAATTATCAAATCGCCATCGTTGAGGATTTGCCCCCAACAATCAACCTCTTGGATCCACCCGAAGGTGCTAAATTCACGGTCAATCAACAGATTACCATCAGGGCAGAAGTAACAGATAATAACTCTGTCAAAGAGGTTCGCGTTCATTTCTCACCGACCAACAGCCCAACACTTACCGAGGAAGATGGCTCCGGTATATACACCATAGACATAACAGCCAGCGAGGCTGGATACCTCCGGTATCATCTGACTGCGACTGATGAAGCAGGAAACAAAGGCGAGTCCGAATCGAGGCAGATAGAAATTGAAGCCGCAACTGACGACGGAGGAGATGAACGCGAGGTAGAATCGGAACCTGTAGAAATTAAACCGGAAGCGGAACCAGAAGAAGCAAAACCGCGTGAGGAACTAGCAGAAACAGAACCGCATAAGGAGTTGGAAGAAGTAGAACCGCGGGACCCTCGCCCAACCATACCAGGGGATTCGCCTCAAAGACCCCCTCTAATGTCTCCAACCTATCCCCTGTACCAAGGGGTATGGGTAAGTGTTGCTTCAAGCAACTCGTCCAGCCTTGATTGGGAAGGAGACAAAATATTCAGGCTCGCTTACCTACGTGAGGGCAAGAACCAGCCGACGTTAGGCGCACAACTCGACTTTGCCCATCCAGATAACACAAACGTGAGCGCGACGATCCAGTGGGGACCCGCTTTAGAAAATAGTAATGTTGCAGTTATGTTTCTAGGTGGTACTGCAAAATACGAGGCTGCCACTTGGGTTACCCACAGGACACCTGTCCTTGGTGCAGGTTTGAAGTTTTATCCGGGGGATAAAATCGCAATTGACGCTACAGGATCGATTAAATTTCGATCGGATTTTGACACGACAAATCTCTACCACTACGAGATAGGAGCCCGTGTTTACATAACTCCTAGTTTGAATCTAAGGGTTGGCTACGGCAAATTACACTTGGGTAGCCAAGACATCGCTACCATGCAAATCGGGCTTGGGTTTATCTTCTAAACATCCTTATCCACAGGTTACCAAGATCTGTTGTACCCGTTTTTCCCATTCATCGCAGGTTGCATGCGTCCGCTGTACAGATTCCCCGACATATTTCTTTGGATCGCGGAGCGCTTCCCGCTGTATTGGCGTGAGTTTTTCGAGGAACGGTTGCAATGTCTCATCCGCCCACAGAAGGTCCGTCAACTGTTGTCCCGTCTGATGTACTTGAGCGACAAGTTTGCGGGTGTGGTCATAAGCGTCAGGAAATCCGTAATACGCCATCAAAAGATAAATCGGCTCCGCCACCGTGTCGCCAGCACTTGCCTCAAGATTACGCTCCATGTTATCCACCTTCACATCCATCTCCCCTAACGCCCGAATTAAACGATAAATTGAATAATCGAACGCCGTGAACAGTTCCGTCAGGAAACGGCTTGATGCGGAGTTGGTAAGGTCGCGCTGGTGCTCCAAAATCTGGTCCATAAATACTGTGGTCATGCGCGGCACAAACGCTTTCCAGAGCCCCTTCACCGTTTCAAACGTTTCGGGATTGATCTTGTGCGGCATTGTGGAGGAGCCGACTAATTGGGGATCATACTGCTTGCTGATCTCAGCAATTTCTGTACGATAGAGATGACGGATGTCATCTGCGAAATTTGCAAGGATGGTGTAAGCAGAGGTAATCGCGTAAGCGAGATCGGTGATAAACTCAGGTTCAACACACTGCGTCGAAGTATGTGTATCCGACGGTTTCAGTCCAAGTTCCGCTAGGAGATCTGCCTCCATCTGCTCCGGCTGCTCCACTATCAGCGAAAGTCCGTTGAACGCTCCCACGGCACCCGAAAATTGGCCGCGTAGATTTTGACTAGCCCGATCTATCAGTTCGATCCGATTTCCAATCCGACTGACGTAAAGTGCGATGGCGTAACCAAAGGTAATCGGTTCTGCGTGTTGACCATGTGTTCGTCCAATCTGCACTGTTTCTGCGTGCTCCCGTGCGAGGTCTATGAACCTATTCTCAAGTTCGATGAGATCTGGCAGAACCACCTTTTGGGTCAAATCCTTAAAGCGCAATGCCGTTGCGGTATCAAGAATGTCCGCGGACGTGGCAAACAGGTGAACATACGGACGCGCTTCAGGAGAAATTTTCCGTCGAATCACATTTACAAGTGAACGGATGTTGTGTCGAATACGTGATTGCTCTTCGTAAACCTCTGCCGCTGTCACTTCGTCTGATGCCCGTTCAACTTCATCTGCAATCTCATGTGAGCAGATGTCGTGCTTGGCAAGGGTCCGCACTAAGGCAGCCTCGACTTTGGCTTGATATTTGACATAAGCGGCTTCCGAGACGTAGGGCAGTAGTTTCTTCATAACCGCCTCACTGCCCCCGTAATATCTGAAATCAAGAGGACTCACTGCTTCGTAAAGTTCCATAGTATGTATATCTCCCTGTCAATTTTTGCTATGATATGTTAAATTATACCACTTGGTCAACCGGATGTAAATCTTGATTTAATCAAAGGTAATTGTTGAAAATGAGAGCGCATTTTTCACCCCCAACAGATCCAAATAATTTCTCGCCACCTCGCCACCTCGCTGCCTCGCTGCCTCTAGCGTCAGTCCGTATCCTACTTCTGACATCATTAATCCTTTTGCTGCCAACAACTACTAGTGCACAGAGCGCATCTGCGCTTCCGAACGCCGACAGTTCCCGATTCATACCCGGAGAACTCCTGATTCGCGTGACCCCCAAAGCGCAAGCCGAATTAGAACGGCTTCATGCCAAGTCATCATTACAGAAACTCCACAATCAGATGGGGGCGCGATCAGTCTATCCCCTCTTTCCACACGTTGCTCACCCGGGTGCCAATCCAAACCTTAAACGCACCTATCTCCTACGCTTTCAGATCCCTGTTGATCTATATGCCATCAAAGCGGGTTACGCCGCACACCCGTTGATTGAGGAGAGCGAATTCAATTACATTCGCCAAACACAGGCCTCCGAAGTTATCCCTAACGATCCTCGCTTTGAGGAACAGTGGAATCTGTCACTGATCGGCCTGCCAGAGGCGTGGACAATTGAGAAGGGTGATCCGAAAGTTATCATCGCAGTTGTGGATACAGGCTTTGATTATACCCACGAAGATCTTGCCTCACAGACTTGGGTCAATGCTGATGAAATCCCCGACAACGGAGTTGACGATGACAATAACGGTTACATTGACGATGTGCGCGGCTGGGATTTTTCGGAGCCGCCTAGTAACGATGGGAGTGGAACGTCGCAGAATGGCGACAATGATCCAATCGATGAATCAGGGCACGGAACGCATGTTACAGGAATAATAGGAGCGGCGGTAGACAACAATGTCGGTATTGCCGGCATCGCGTGGAACTGCACATTGATGCCGATCCGAGGTGCCGGTGTGGAGGGTATACGCGATGACCGTTCGTCCGCCGCAATTGTCTATGCTGTGGACAACGGCGCACGGGTTATCAATATGAGTTGGGGCGGGCGCCAGCGTTCCTTCGTACTCCGTGACGCTGTAGATTACGCCTACGCAAGAGGAGTCGTGATGGTCGCCGCCTCCGGAAATGCGTCCGAAGGTGCTTCCATTTTTCCCGCTGGTTATCGCAAGGTAATCTCCGTCGCCGCAACTGAACAACACAAACAAAAGTTCTACCAATCCAACTTTGGTGCTTCTATTGACATCGGTGCACCGGGGAATGTGATTGTAAGCACACATATCAACAATCGATACCGTCCTCTCTCTGGCACGTCAATGGCGACCGCGCATGTATCCGGGGTTGCTGCGCTAATTATATCGAAGCGTCCAAGCCTAACGCATCAGGAGGTCCGGCAGATTCTGCTTGCGACCACCGATTCGATTACAGAAAGCCCCGAGCTCGTCGGTGCAGGCAATCTGAATGCAGCGCGGGCTTTGATGGCAAGCGGTTCTCTACAAGCACACATTCTTTCACCAGAAGCTCACAGTGGTGGATCAAATCAGATCGAAATCGTTGGCACCGTTGGCGGATTGAAATTTGATTCATGGCAACTGCTATACGGACCGTCGGCTGTCCCTGCAGCATTTCAGCCTATCCATACGCCTTCTCAACAGCAGAAGATAAATGAAACGCTACTTGTATGGGAAACTTCCTCCATAGCAGAAGGTATCTACACCCTTCGTCTTGAGGTCAATAGCGTGGAGGGAAAAATTCTGCGCGATGAAGTCGTCGTCTCGGTAGACCGAACACCACCTCAGGTACAGAATGTTAAGGTACAGAATCAGATTACAAAGGGCGACTATGGTACTGTCGTTAGCTGGGCAACAGATGACTTCACAATCAATACATTGAACCAACGGGCTCGTGAAGGCACCGCTCCCTTCAGGCCGATTGAGGAAAACTCCGCAAGCCGAGAACATTTCTTCACGCTTTCACTTGATACAGGGAGTTACGATCTGTTCATTACCTCTCGCAATGATGTGGGGTTAGAGACGGTCGACGATAACGGCGGAAAATTCTATCGCGCAGAGGTTATTGACAAATCCATCCCACCAAACGGATTCGTTGAGACCGCGACTACACTTCCTCCGATGCACCTAGGCAGTGTTACTGCAGATCTGGATCGGGACGGTATGCTCGAAATTATCGGACTTCCAATCACCGGCGACGCTGCTTCAGGGATCGAAGTCCATGAACGGACTGGTGCTGGCATTTATCAACTTCAACATACTGGGACCATTAATGCTAAACCATTTGCGGTTGATGATACCGACGGTGATGGGCTGTTAGAGATTTTATCCGGTACGCGAGAGAAACTCTTTCTTCTCGAAAGTTTGACGCAAAACGGCTATCCGGAAAAGATTATCTGGGAAACCACCTTTCTCTCGTCAGGACAGATTGTTGATCTGGACAACGATGGCAGGAAAGAGATTGTCGGGGCAGACAATTTTAACGACAATATCCGTATTTTTGAAAACCGCGGTAACGACAGCTACGATGAAATACTCATCATCAAAAATGAGACGGAAGGCTCCAATGCTTTTGGCGAACAATTTGCAGTTGGCGATTTCGACGCGAACGGTGTCTTAGAATTAATGGTGGGAGATAGTGAGGGCGATCTTTTTATCTACGAATCTGTTGGAGACGACCTATTGGTTGAAAAATGGCGGCTGAAACTGGATATTGAGAATGCCTATCAACTTGCGGCGGGTGACCTCACTGGAGATGGCATTCCTGAGTTCGTCGTCGGTGGAACCGTCGTGGAGGAATACTTGCCTTCGATGCTACCGCGTTGGGAATATCATATATTCACCGCTTTTCCACCGGCAGGCACCAATCCCCAAACCGGGGCGAGTGCCGCCTCGCGCTACCAATCAATATGGTCACAGGCAATCACACCATTTAACCTGAGAGGGAATAGTCTCGCAATCGGCGATGTTGATGGCGACTTGCAGAATGAACTGGTGATACTTGCGAATCCAAGCGTTTATGTGTTCAAGTGGATCGATGGAATGGCTGGGGATCATATCTCGTCAGACCTTGCTCCAATCTGGTATCACGAGGTTTGGGAAACACCACGCTTATTCCAAGCGGATCTGAATCAGGACAACTTTAGTGAACTCTATCTTAACAGTGAGGTCAACCTGCTTACATTTACGCACGTTCATGCGAGGGACCCAAATAGCGTTGTGAACATTCAGCCGTATGGGCTATCTGCCACCCCACTCAGTGCGCGTGCAGTTCGGATTGACTGGGAGACACTAGAGGAAGCGGTATCTTATACTGTCTATCGAGCAGTTGGCGATCCAGATGAAGCTCCTTCGCACTTCGAAGCAATCGCCAAGGACTTGGATTTTGTGGGCTTTCTTGACCGGAAAGTGACGAAGGATATGACCTACTGGTACACTGTCTCGGCAAAGAATGAAGCGGGGGTCGAATCACCTCAGTCCAAGCCGGTTTCCGTTACTCCTCGCACCCCGCCTAAACTGATTGCGGCTGCGTACATCCAACGCAACCAAGTCGTTGTTACCTATGACAAACAGATGGGGGCTTCCATAGGTAGTTCACGTCTCTATCTGTTAAGAGAACCGAAGCAATTGGCTGGTACGAATCCTATATCTGTAATTCGCGACCGGATGGGAACGCGAGCCATCCTCACCTTCCAAGCAGCAGATCTGGTTCCCGGGCACACCTATGAAATCACCGTTTCGGACGTACGAGATACCGATCGAAATCCGATAGACCTGCTGGAGGCGACTCAGACATTTGATGTGCCGCCTGAAACTGATTTCGATAACTTTAAGGATTTTTCACAAGCGAGAGTGTACCCCAATCCGATTCGACCCAACGAATTTCACAAGAGTGCCATCACGTTTGACCGACTTCCTACCGGCACAACGATTGAGATTTATAACACAAATGGAGAACGTCTTGACAGATTGACAGTCACTACCTCCGATGGGAGTCGTGCCGAATGGTTGCTGCTCAATCATGTGGCAACGGAGGTAACGAGCGGGATTTATATCTATGTGATGGAATTTGAAGATCTGAAAAAGACTGGCAAGATTGCAGTAATCAGATGAGGCGGCATACTAGTACTCTGTCAGGCAAATTATGCTTGTGTAGGTCGAGATTCATATCTCGACAACACTGTTTGCCCAATCATGGCAGTTATCAGTCGCCCTGTTTGAGCCGTCCCCACATCGTGAGGGTCTTACCTGTGGGAGCAATTGAAAGAACAGGGTTATACCATGCAGGAGCATCATCATCCTCAAGATGATTGGTGATGTTTCGCAGATTCTCCCCATCGTCGTCCATCACGTAGATGTCCGGATTCAAATCCTTCGTCCTATTCGACACAAAAGCAATGCGCTTGCCGTCCGGCGACCATGAGGGATTCCAGTCGCTATCGGGATGATTGGTGATGTTTCGCGGATTGCCCCCATCGGCGTCCATCACATAGATGTCATGGGGTTCCCCATTCCTCGTGGACGAAAAAGCAATACGCTTACCGTTAGGGGACCATGAGGGATCCTTATCACTACCAGGATTGTTAGTGATGTTTCGCTGGTTATCCCCATCGGCGTCCATCACGTAGATTTCGCTGTTCAAACCCCTAAGCGAAACAAAGACAATGCGTTTGCTGTCCGGCGACCATGAGGGTGAAAAGTCATTCTGACGGCTATTGGTGAGGTTTCTGGGGTTGCCTCCATCGGCATCCATCACGTGGATGTCAAAGTTCCCCACGAAGGCAATGCGTTTACCGTCCGGAGACCATGAAGGATCCGATTCATCAGAGTCGTTGTTAGAAAGGTTTTGCTGATTCCCTCCATCGGCGTCCATCACGTAGATTTGCTGGTTCCACTCCCTATCATTTCTATCGGCGGTAAAGGCAATGCGTTTACCGTCCGGCGACCATGAGGGATTCTTATCTTCACCAGGATTGTTAGTAAGATTTCGGGGATTTCCCCCATCGGCGTCCATCACATAGATTTCCCAGTTCCAATCCCTATCAGACATGAAGGCAATCCGGGCCTGTGCCTGCGCGTCAACGCATACCATCAGCGGCGTTAGACCCAAGGCGACAACGCTAGCTAAAATGAAATGTGCGAGATTGTCTCTTGGGTGCATCTGCCCTTCCTCCTCTGTTCTCAAATCGGTTTATGATTCTTGAACACTGTTTGCTTGATAATGGTAGTTATCGGTTGACCTGTTTGAGCCGTCCCCACATTGTAAACTTTTTGCCTGCGGGAGAAACCGAAAAAGGAGAGTTAAACCATACAGGAAAATTGTCTTTCTCGGGATGATTAGTGAGATTTTTCTGATTCCCCCCATCAGCATCCATCACGTAGATTTCATCGTTCCCATCCCTCTCCGACATGAAGGCAATCCGTTCACCGTCGGGTGACCATGAGGGAAACCAGTCATCATGGCGATTTTCAGTGAGTCTTTGTTGATTCCCCCCATCAGCATCCATCACGTAGATTTCATAGTTTACAAAGTCCCCCTTCCTATCAGACCAGAAGGCAATCCGTTTGCCGTCAGGGGACCAGGAGGGTGAATAGTCATTCCTGCGATTTTCAGTGAGTCTCTGTTGATTCCCCCCATCGGCGTCCATCATGTAGATTTCAGTAGTGAGGTCGAAGTCCTTTCTAAAGTGTCCATCCCTACGAGCAGTAAAGACAATACGTTCACTGTCGGGCGACCATGAAGGTGAATAGTCATAAAGGGGATTGTTAGTGAGTCTCTGTTCATTCTCCCCATCGACGTCTATCACGTAGATGTCTGTGTTCCCATCCCTAACAGACGCGAAGACAATCTGTTTGCCGTCAGGGGACCAGGAGGGGTGATAATCAGCATGGGGATTGTTAGTGAGTCTTTGAGGATTTCCCCCACTGGCATCCATCACGTAGATTTCAGCAGTTATACCGTGTTTAAAGGGAACCTGATCCCTACGAGACAAGAAGGCAATCCATTTGCCGTCGGGTGACCATGAGGGGTGGAAGTCACTATCGGGATGATTGGTGAGGTTTTGAGGATTCCCCCCATCGGCATCCATCACGTAGATTTCAGAGTTCCCATCCCTATCAGACGAGAAAGCAATCCGTGCCTGTACCTCAACATCTGGCGTCAGCAGCATTAAACCCAAGCCGACAACACCACATAGAATCAAATGGACAAGACTGTATCTTCGTTGCATCTGCTATGCCTCCCCTGTTCTCAAATCGGTTTTTTATCCTTAAACACCGTTCTCTTAATAATAACCCAAGTTGCTAGTAGCCGGCATATTCAAACCAATAGACTCTCATCCCTGTGCAAATTGCATCATTGTTGTAGGTCGATTTTCCAAAATCGACGATCTGGTGTCGAGATATGAATCTCGACCTGCCGATTCTGATAGATTTTCAACAACTAAGTGATTTCAGATTAATTTCTGGACAATGCTAGTTGAAAATTAGATCCTTCTTGTTGCCCCTTTGACTTCAAGAGGAAGGATATGATGAAACCAGCAAAACACGTTCACCCCTTATCAGATTCGAAACTC
>PYIZ01000033.1:165845-251604 GCA_003635265.1 Candidatus Poribacteria bacterium | reverse complement strand
AGCCTGTTTTAAAAGTCATTTGATACGGTTTTGCATCAAGTAAATGGAAGCAATGTACACCATCGCTTCAGCGGTTTCGGCAGAGCGTTCATAGTCCAAAGTCAATCGGCGAAACCGACCGAACCAAGAAAAGGTGCGTTCCACAATCCAACGTAATGGAACGACCACAAATCCCGATTGCCTAAGAGATGGGGCAATGTCCAATTGACACTGATGCGCCATATATAACCAGTCGCCTAATTTTCCACGATAGCCAGCATCGGCGCAGACTAACTGAATCGTTATGTGCCACCTAAAGATTTCTGTTAATAACTCTATTGCGACTCGGTTATCACTGATATTTGCATCAGTGACCTTCACCCGCAATGGAATGCCAATTGTATCGGTGACTATGTGGCGTTTACGACCTTTGACTTTCTTATGTGCATCAAAGCCGCGAGTATCTGCCAGTTCGGTCGTTTTAACGGATTGGCTGTCAATGATAGCTACTGTCGGTGAAGGTGCTTTGCCAATATCACAACGGATTTGCTCGTGAAGTGCTTGATGAATCATAAGCCATGTGCCATCAGTTTTCCATTTTCTGAAATGGAAGTAGACCGTTTGCCATGGCGGCATCTGATGCGGGAGCATTCGCCATTGACACCCTGATTTGACTATATAAAAGATAGCGTTGATAATTGCACGCATCTTCCACTTGAGAGGTCTGCCTACCGGCGAAGGTTTTGGCAGATAAGGTAACAGTCGGCACCATTGGGCATCCGTCAAATCCGTGGGATAGTTTGTTTGGGTCATGTTTATGCCTTTCATTGGAGTTGGATTTACTGCTCCAATGATTGAACGTAAACATTAACTCTTGAGTAGAAGTTTTCTTTTTAAAACAGGTTCTTAGGCAATCCTGAAAGATTTGGCTTTTCGATGAAGAAGTTAGGAAATTTTTAGATTCGGGATGTTTGGAAAAGTGTGCTATTATAATGTATGTATTTGGACAAGACGGATAGCCTACCCGTTTGGAAACTCAGTATCCAGAAACGAAATAAGGAGATATTAATTATGATACTAGGAAGTGGTGAACATTCTTACCAAGTCGTTAAAGGTTGGGGACAGGGTCCCGACGGTCGCACACTAGGCATTGCCTCAGGTGTTGCAGCTGATTCGCAGGACAAGGTCTATGTTGTAGACCGCGAGCCGAACCCTGCCATCGTAGTCTATGACAGAGACGGTCGCTGTCTCTCATCATGGGGCGAGGACTTTCTCAGCCTGCCTCACGAGATTTTTATTGACTCAGAAGATCGTATCTACATCGCCGACTGTGGCGACCACACGGTGCGTATCTGCACTACAGAAGGTCAAATCCTAAAGACGCTTGGAACTCCAAATGAGCCGGGTGGCTACGGTGAACCATTCAACCAGCCGACTCGCGCTGTTGTTGCCCCAACCGGTGACATTTATGTTTCGGACGGTTACGGTCAGCATCAGATTCATCGGTTCTCGCCCGATGGAACCCTGCTAAACACATGGGGCAAAGAAGGGGCATTACCGGGGCAATTTACCCTTCCTCATAATGTCTTTACGGACCGAGAAGGTAGAGTGTTGGTCGCTGACAGAGAAACGAATAATCGCATCCAAATTTTTGACCCTGACGGCGGTTTCCTTTCTGAGTGGCCAGGGCGCCTTGGCCCTTGCGGATTATACATTGACGCAGACGATACCGTTTACATTGCTGAAGGCGGCGGTGTCAGCATCTTTAACAGGGATGGCAAGCTGCTCACCTGCTGGAACGTGCTAGGCGGACCGGACGATGCGCCCCACGGTGCCCACGGCATCTGGGTAGACCGGCACGGAGACATATATATCGGCGAAGTCGGCGTTGAGAATCTGCTGCATAAGTTTGTTCGTGTGTAAGTAAGATAGCCTATTACATTGGAAGAAACATCTTAGCCGCTGGGTTCTGTTGACATTGGGGTGTCGAAATACGAATCTCGACCTACTGACTAAACACCTATTGCGTATTGCGTAATGAGTGCAGAAAAGATCTCACGTATTACTCGTTACGGATTATTCGTTTCACCGATATACTGACTGAATCACCCCCCGAATATATCCGACCGCGTATGCCTGACCCGCTCTGCCTGCGTCTGTCTGTGGGAACCCTGGTGTGTGATCCATCATAAAGGGACCGTTGAAGCCCCCATCTCGATAGATCCCCATCGCTCGGTGCATATCTATATCACCTTCATCGAGAAAGACCTCTTGAAAACTGGGCAGGCATCCGCGGACATTACGGAAATGCACGAAGACAATCTTGTTTTTAGTAGCCATCTCGTGAATCGCTTCATAGACATTTACCCCCATCTCGGTGACGCACCCCTGACAGAACAGCATTCCGTTGGAATCGGATGGGACGATGTCGAAAATCCGTCGGTACTGGTCGAGGGTCGATACAATCTGTGCTACACCCCCTAGTGGTTCAGGGATTGGTGGATCATCCGGATGCAGCGCCATCCGCACCCCGACTTTGTCAGCCACTGGAATTACCCCTTCGAGGAAGTACGTTATACGTTGCCACATCTCTTCCTCCGAAACCGGTGGATCGTGCGGTTTGGGGCGGTTCTGTGAGAACTCATCGTAATCAAAGGTACTGTACGACACACCGCCTCTGCCTGTAGCGGACGTTGTCCGGAAATTCCCCATCGGTTTGAAGTTGTATCCCAGTGCAGGGATGCCAGCCGCGCTGATGCCCCGAAGCATCGTACACCATGCCTCAATCTTCTCATCCCGATCAGGCAACCCCAGCGCAATTTCGTCCCAACCTGCCATAAAGATGCTATATAACTCTAGCCCATGCGCCTCGGTCTTTGCCCTTGCTGCCTCGAAGAAATCTGTCCTATCTACTCCATCTCGCAGGTCTAGCGTGGGGTCAACGCGGTGCATACCACGAATATCAAGACAAAGCCGATCAATTCCGATAGCGTTAAAAAAACTTAGATTCTCGTCGTTAAACTGCTCCCAACTGAGCAGATCCTGAATGTACATACAGCCCCCTCCGATTGTCTCGTAATCTTCTAATACAACTATTATAGCTCAAGTTACCACCCATTGAAAATCGAATGGTAGTTTTCAGTCAACCTGTTTGAGCCATCCCCATATCGTGAATTTCTTGCCTGTAGGAGAAACTGAAAAGGCAGGACCGAACCACACAGGATTAAGATCCTCATGAGGATTATTGGTGAGGTTTAGCGGATTACCCCCATCAGCATCCATCACGTAGATGTCAAAGTTCCCCGCCCTATCAGACGAGAAGACAACGTGGCCGCCATCCGGTGACCACGAGGGTAAATAGTCAAGCGCGGGATTGTTAGTGAGATTTTGCTGATTACCCCCGTCAGCGTCCATTATGTAGATTTCCAAGTTCCTATCCCTAGTGGAAGCAAAGGTAATGTGTTTGCTGTCCGGAGACCATGAGGGATGAAATTCGTCATGGGGATTATTGGTGAGGTTTAGCGGATTACCCCCATCAGCGTCCATCACGTAAATTTCACGATTCTCATCCCCGCCAGATACGAAGGCAATGCTTTTACCGTCTGGTGACCATGAAGGCTGCCAATCATCAACGGGATTGTTAGTGAGTCTTCGCAGATTCTTCCCATCGGTGTCCATCACATAAATTTCACGGTTCCCCTCTCGCTTGGAATCAAAGATAATGTGTTCACCGTTCGGTGACCATGCGGGATTCGCATCACGATGGGGATTATTGGTAAGGTTTAGCGGATTCCTCCCATCGGTGTCCATCACGTAAATTTCGAGGTTCCCATCCCTACTGAAAGTATAAGCAATGCGTTCACCATCAGGAGACCATGAGGGCTGGTCGTTAGGAAAAGGATTTCTAGTGACTCTTCGCTGATTCCTCCCGTCGGTATCCATCACATAGATTTCCCAGTTCCCAGCCCTATTAGATGAGAAGACGACCTGTGCCTGTGCGTCAACCTCTACCATCAACAGCGACAGCCCCAAGACTACAACGCGAGCTAAAATCAAATGTGCGGGATTGTATCTCCGTTGCATCTGTTATTACTCCTCTGTTCGCAACCCGCTTTCTTATCCTTACGTTCTCTTAATGATGACATTTAGCGGTTGATCTGTTTGAGCCAACCCCACAGCGTAATTTTTTTATCTGCGGAAGCAACTGCAAATGCAGGGTTCAACCATGCAGGATCAGTATCATCATGGCGATTCTTGGTGAGTCTTCGCGGATCCCTCCTGCCATCGGCGTTTATCGTGTAGATTTCCTTGTTCTCATCCTTCTCAGACACGAAGACAATGCGTTTACCATCTGGCGACCATGAGGGATCCTCACCAGGCATATCTCTAGTACGGTTCCGCTGTTGCCCGCCATCGGTGTTCATCACGTAGATTTTCGAGTTCCCATCCCTATTAGATGTAAAAGCAATGCGTCTGCCATCTGGAGACCATGAGGGTTCCCAGTTATGAATATGAACGTCACCACTGTTCGTGAGTCTTTGTTGATTACCGCCGTCGGCGTCCATCACATAGATTTCCAAGTTCTCATCTCTATTAGACGTGAAGGCAATGCGTTTGCCGTCCGGAGACCATGAGGGTTCCCAGTTATGAATATGAACGTCACCACTGTTCGTGAGTTTTCGCAGTTTACTCCCATCGGTGTCCATCACATAGATTTCGTTGTTCCGCCTATCTATGGTGGAAGCATAAGCAATGTGCTTACCGTCCGGAGACCACGCAGGATCAGTATCCTGACGGAAATTATTGGTGAGTCTTCGCGGATTACTCCCATCGGCATCCATCAAGTAGATCTCCAAATCTCCACCCCTAGCTCCCCAGTCTCCGGGCCGCCCATTACCCGTAAAGACAATGTGTCTACCGTCTGGCGACCATGAGGGATCCCAGTCCACAAGGCGGCTATTGGTGAGTCTTCGCTGATTAGCCCCATTGGTATCCATCACGTAGATTTCCCTGTTTCCGTCCCTCTGAGACGTGAAGGCAATCTGTGCCTGTGCGCCAACGCATATCATCAGCGGCGTTAGTCCAAAAGCAACAATGCTAGCTAAACTGAAATGTGCCAGGTTGTATCTCCGGTGCATCTGTTCTTCCCCTCTGTTTTCAAATCGTTTCTTGTCCTTTGGGGTTGATAGAGATCAGCTTGGGTTGGCAATCCCTTTCCAATTAAAGAGGCAGCTGGGTTTATTATCGCGTGAAGGCTGTGCTCCACCCTTGGTGTTTATGACCCGCCCCTGTACACGCCCAAATCTCAGCAAACGCTATTTTCTCGATAATGGCAGTTATCGGTTGATCCGTTTGATCCAGCCCCATATCACGAATTTCTTACCTGCGGGAGCAACTGAAAAAGCAGGGTCAAACCATGCAGGATCAGTATCATCATGGGGATTATTGGTAAGGTTTCGTGGATTAGCTCCATCGGCGTCCATCACGTAGATTTCAAAGTTACCATCCCTATTAGATACGAAGGCAATGCGTTTACCGTCAGGTGACCATGAGGGTTCAAAATCTTTAGAGGGATTATTCGTGAGATTTTGCCGATTACCCCCAGCAGCGTCCATCACATAGATTTCGCGGTTACCATCTCTAAAAGAAGCATACGCAATGTGCTTACCGTCTGGAGACCATGAGGGTTCCGAGTCATTATGGCGATTATTGGTGAGGTTGCGCTGATTACCCCCATCGGCGTCCATCACATTGATTTCTAAGTTTCCATCCTTGATTGCCAATCCGCCCTCACCATTAGACGTAAAAGCAATACGTTTACCATCCGGCGACCATGAGGGATACCATTCCAGATGGGGACTATTGGTGAGGTTGCGCTGATTGTCCCCATTGGTATCCATCACGTAAATTTCCAAGTTTCCGTCCCTGCTGGAAGTAAAAGCAATGTGCTTACCGTCTGGAGACCACGAGGGGTTTTTAGCAGCAAAGTGGTTGTTAGTGAGTCTTCGCAGATTATCCCCATCGGCATCGATCATGTAGATTTCCCAGTGCCTAGCTCTCTCAGACACGAAAGCGATGCGTTTACCATCTGGAGACCATGAAGGATCCCAGTTATTAAAGCTATGAAAGGGCTTGTTAATGGCTCTTCGCGGATTGTCTCCATCGGCGTCCATCACGTAGATGTTCTGGTGCCCATGAAAGTTCCCATCCCTCTTGGACGTGAAGGCAATCTGTGCCTGTGGAGCAGCGTCTACCATCAACGGCGTTAAACCCGAGGCGACAACGCTAGCTAAAATAAAATAGGCGAGGTTGTATCTCCGTTGCACTTGTCTTTCCTCCTCTGGTCTCAAACCAGTTTTTTATCCTCCGGGGGTGATAGAGGTCAGCTTGTGTAGGGAAGCCCCTTTCCAATCAAGGTCGCAATTCAGGCTATTATACGTCAATCAGCATCTTTCTGCAACGGAAATCTCTAGCTAATAGAAAGGCACCCCTCGCCTATGGTAGCAATGCCAATACCTGATCTATCTCTGCTTCCGAGTTATAGAAATGTGGTGAGAGACGGACGCCACCCCGCTCTGCCCCGATAACGTTTTCACTCCTGAGTCGTTCAACCAAATCGGTTGATGTATGTCGGTTACTTTCAAATACCACAATACCGGAACGCTCGGATTCTCCTGGGGGTGTCAAGAGCCGGTAGTTCTTGGAGCGGAGTCCTTCGATGAGGCGATCTGTCAGGTCCAAGATCCGCCGCTCGATATTCGGAATTCCAACCTCTAGCAGCAGTTCAATCGCTGCATTGAGCCCATACAAGCCAACGCTATTATACGATCCTTCCTCAAAGCGGGTTGCAGCCGGTTGCGGGGTAAAATCGTAGCTCAAAAAATCCCTCGGATTGACGACACCCGCCCAGCCGACATTGGTGTTGATTAATGCGTCCTGTTTCTCCTTTGCACAGTAGAAGATTGCTGCGCCTTCAGGTGCGAGCAGCCACTTATGACCGTCGGCGGCAAGGATGTCAACCTTTGAAGCCTTCACGTCCAAGTCAATCGCGCCCACACTCTGTATGGCATCTACCACAAACCAAAGCCCTCTTTTTCGGCAGATATCGCCAATCGCTGCGATGTCGTTCCGAAACCCCGATGCAAACTCGACGTGGCTGATGGTTACGCAGCGTGTCCGCTCGTCAATCGCTGCCTCGATATCCTCAATGTGAATGCGTCTGTCCCGTTCCGGCACCATTCGTGTTTCCACACCGAGCCGCTTCAGGCTCCACCACGGGTAAACATTTGCCGGAAATTCCACGGCCGTCGTCACAACGTTGTCGCCTTCACGCCAATCAATCCCGTTTGCAGCGATGATGATACCCTGCGAGGTGTTCTTCATGAACGCTATCTCGTCAACATCACCGTTAATCAGTTTGGCAGCGTTTGCACGACATCTCTCAGCCGTAGCCTCCCAACGCTTAGAGTTGACCGCACCGTTATCGGTCGCATCGTCTAAAAAATATCCCATCGCCTGATGGACGCATAACGGAAGCGGAGCAACCCCCGCGTGATTCAGGTAGATATATTTCTCTGTTACCGGAAACTGTTTTCGCCACTTGTCCCAATCAATCACGTTTTCCTCCAATTTATGGTAGATTTTAGAATTAATTAGATACTGTGAACGAGCGAGGTCAGGACTTTGTTCGCGGAGTTACGGCACACGGCGCCCCGATAAATCGGGATGCAAAGCCATGTGCCTACTACTTTTAATGTCTATTTATTTTTAGAATTTACCATAGTTTTTATACAGTTGGGTTTCACTCAAACTAGCTATAAGCGGATGCTATTGAAAAACGGAACCTCTATTGTGGTTGATAGTGATTGGCATTTCACCGTTCAACCCAACCTACGCGCTACCACACCTCAACACGCCATAGCGACTTTCAAATCAGATCGCTATATGATACGGAAACCAGATCCTCTTCCTTAATGCCAAGTGCATCCTTCACAAGCTGGTGTTCCTCCTGCGCCTCCGGTTCCGTTTGGTTGTGAATTACTGTCTCTAATTCGACAAACTGACCGAGATCTTTTACCTCATCCAGATGGATGCGCGTGTCACCAAACATCCACAACTCCCGCCGCTTCTCAACAACAGCCTTCACGCCCCAAGCCATTGTCGCAATCTGTTTGAAAATCTCGGGTTCAGGAATATCGCATACTTGATAATTGCTATAACGTGATTCTGCCAGATCGGAACGCTCGTAGTAGATGAGTTCCGCTTTATCGGTATCGATTTCCCGCAGCTTTAACCTGCCTTGGGGAACGTTAAAATAGGTATCGAGCTGTTTCATTGTGTGGCGATTCTCAGCTTGGAGATCTACAAGTCGTCCGCGAAGCGCATCGAGCGAATCACATTTTGCTTTGAACTCTAGGTTTTTCAATGTCCCTTTAGGAACCTCCCGTTTACTTCAATGAATCGTGTAAAATTGCGTGATGATGATAGACCGATTTCCGCCTATCGCTGATAAACCGTCATGTCGAAAAAGCACTTGACAAAAACGCCGGTAATTTATAAAATCTCTGAAGTATATCATGAAGAGTGAGCATAGGAAAGTATGTTTGCAGACTTTAGTCAGATCAGAAACATAACCATTTTAGGTGTCGGTTTAATCGGTGGATCTCTCGGATTGGCATTGAAAGCCAAAGGTTTCCGCGGAGAAATCATCGGACTCGGTAGGCGGATGCAGACGCTCGACATCGCGCTCGAACGCGGTGCAGTTGACAACGCAACTACCGATTTTAATACTGGGATTTATGATGCAGATCTAGTAGTTGTTGGAACACCGGTGGATCTAATCCCCGAAATGGTGCAGCGTATCGCAGAGGTCCGGATATCTGATTCCCGACCTCTATTGATTACCGATGTTGGCAGTATAAAGGGTCAAATCATCAAGGAGATTGAAAATTTCCTAACCGCTCCCGATTTGTATTTTGTCGGATCGCATCCGATGGCCGGTTCAGAACAGACGAGCGTCGCATCGGCACGCCCAGACCTCTTTGACGGTGCAAAATGTATTGTGACCCCAACGAACAACACCCACCCGCAGGCGTTGCAGCTCGTCACGGACCTTTGGCAATTTGTTGACACACACGTGTCTCATCTTTCTCCAAACGAACACGACTTGCTTATCGCGGGTGCGAGCCACCTACCCCACCTCATCGCTTCTATTCTAACAAACACAGTGGGAGAAATCGGTAATGACACAGCAAAAGCACTTGATTTCGCTGCTACCGGTTTCCGTGATACCACCCGCATCGCGGCGGGTTCACCACAGCTTTGGCGGGCAATCTTCATGCAAAATGCCCACGCGCTGCTACCGATGATTGACTCGACAATCGAAAATCTCGCTGAATTTAAGACCTTACTGGAAAACCAAGACGACGTCGAAATTGAAAGTCTCTTGGCACACGCCAAGATGTTAAGGGATACACTGGAGGAATGATGAAGGAACGCCTAACGATTGCAATGGATGGTCCCGCCGGTTCGGGAAAAAGCACGATCGCCCAACGTCTCGCCGAAGAGTTAGACTATCTCTACTTAAATTCAGGTTCGATGTATCGTGCGATGACGCTTTTATCCATCCGGGAAGGGACGGATTCGACGAATGTGCCTATGCTAACCAAGCTAGCGAAGCGCTGCCGGATTGATTTCACAGACAACGGTAAGACTACCCTATTGAATGGGGAAGATGTCTCAGATGCCCTTCGTACCCCAGAGATTGACCGTACCATTGTCAATATAGCAAAGATTCCTGAAGTACGGCATGAAATGGTGAAACAACAACGCCGCATTGGTGAAAAAGGTGGCATCATCGTCGAGGGACGTGATGTAACGACCGTAGTGTTTCCAGATGCGGACCTGAAATTTTATATCAGTGCCTCCGTTGAAGAGCGCGCGAAACGCCGTTTTGGGGAACAAGAAGCAAAAGGGATAGAGACGACCTTAGAACAGGTCGAACAAGAGATTCGCGAACGAGATCAGACGGACGAATCCCGTGACCACAGTCCCTTGCGAACCGCGGAAGATGCAATTGTCCTAGACACAACTAGCATGACCGTAAACCAAGCCGTAGATTTCGTTCTAAATCGAGTAGAGGCAAGCTAATGCAACGTGGCAAGTTTGGATTCTGGACAGATCAACTCCCATATCGTTGGTCCCACCGAGTCACCAATTTCATCTTTAATGTTTTCGGCAAATTGGAATCGCACGGCAATGAGAATATTCCACGGCAAGGTGGCATCTTGATTTTATGTAACCATCGGAGTTATCTGGATCCCTTTATCGTTGGCTCCGCGGCGAACCGAGAGTTGTACTTTATGGCAAGACATGATTCTTTTGAAATGCCATTGATAGGTCCTCTGATCGCTGCACACAATGCGTATCCGGTGCGGCGTGGCACAGCAGATCGCGCTGCACTTCGACACACGATCTCTCTCCTGAAATCAGGAAAGGTAGTCCTCATTTTTCCCGAAGGCACACGTAGTGTTGATGGAACATTGGGCAAAGCGCATGGTGGGGTCAGCTTCATCGCTCATAACGCAGGAGTTCCTTGTATCCCCGCTTATGTCAAAGGAACGATACTCCCTCGCAATGCGAAATGGATTCATCCCGCCCAACTTTCCGTAACTTTTGGCACACCCATGGATTTCACAGAGGTCAAACAGATCGAGGATAAACGCGAGTTATACCGGCAGATGGGCGAACAGATTATGCAGGAAATCGCCGATCTGCGGGACAGACAAACAGTCAAGTGAGATCGCTTGTCGATCGATACCAACCATAGAGGGATTCCCGCCAATCCCATTTCACACTTTAGAAAAGGACTTCTGCGATGTCGTGTAAGCCCTTCGGTGCGTTCATCACCCACCTTGCCGCACGAATCGCTCCGCGCGCAAGCGGCTCACGGTTTTGACCGCGATGTGTTATCTCAAGACGGTCCCCCGTTCCGACAAATAGGACCGTGTGATCGCCGGCAAGATCTCCACCTCGAATGGCGTGGACACCGATCTCCTTCTTGGGACGGGCTCCAACAATGCCGTGCCTACCATACACACCAACTTCTGCAAGATCTCTGTCTAATGTTTCAGCGAGGACTTCAGCCATCGTCAGGGCAGTCCCACTCGGCGAGTCTACCTTCTGGTTATGGTGTGCTTCAATCACCTCAACGTCGTAGTCGTCACCGAGCACCTTCGCAACGAGCTGAATCGCTTGCAACATGACATTAATTCCAACGCTCATATTGGATGCCATCACGCATGGGATTTGAGGTGCGAGTGCGTGTACCTGTGCCAATTCCTCCTCATCGTATCCTGTTGTTGCGATCACCATCCGCTTTCCGGCATCCACAACATTCTGGAGATGCTCGACGGTTGCACTTGGCGATGTGAACTCAATCACAACATCTCCCTCATCCAGAATGGCAGGCAGATCGCTGGTAACAGGCACACCGATTGCCCCAATTCCTGCTACTTCTCCTACATCCTGCCCAAGCTGCGGATGCTCAGAGAATTCGATGGCACCGACAATCTGCATATCTTCTTGTTCTGACACGCCTTGCGTAATCATCTTACCCATGCGCCCACAGGCACCATCAATGATAATACGAATCATATCTTTTTCCTTTCTACATTTGGCCGTGCTGTCGCAGCCAAAGCCGCACATAATGCCGCCGACGCTCCGGATCGGTATAGTCCTCAAATGCGGTGCGATTGTGCAAAATCCAACGGTTGTTGGTAAATAGCATCTGTCCGGGTTGTAGGTTGAACTCCACTCTGAAATCAGCGCGAGACAATAACCTCTCCACAACTTCTAGTGCTTTTCTCTGATCTCGGTTCAACTTTTGACCAGCATGCTCGTGACCTACCTGAATGTAGTAGTGCAGGTATCGAAGAGTCAATTCACCCCTACTCCACTGAAAGATTGGGAATTGAGACGTTGGGGATTCCCCGGCTTTGAACTGACCCCGACGATCGAAACAGAACAGTTGATAGAGGGTTTCGAGGACATCGGGGTGATTTTCTAACAGTTCATTGTGGAGTGCATAACCGCTGATTAGTTGGCTCTGTCCACCAGATTTTGCCGTGTGCAGACAGAGCAATCCCACGAGCTCGGGCAGCAGCTCACCAAAGGAATTGTCGTTATGGAAGGAGCTCTCGGCATTGGTTACGGAAAATCGAGCACCCTGTGCCACATTTTGTCCGGTATCTCGCACATCGTACAACAGGGTTCCTTCAATATTCTGTTCCATGGGTTTGCCAAGGAACTGTCCAATCAGCCAATACATGGACAGTGCTGCTTCCACCGTATACTGTTCGATTGGCATCCGCTCGATGATAGCAAAACCACGCCCCGAGTTGAGCGCCTCCAGTGCCCGTTGAAGAGATTCGTCGCACCCGTTGGACGAGGAAACCGGACGAGAAATCTCTGTAATAGATCCGGGCAAACCTCGTGCGTCATAAATAATGGACTCAAAACTGGAGAGACAATCCTCGGATAATGGATAGTACCAAGCAGCAGTGTCATCAATGGTACTTGCCCGCCAAGCACGCTCATCGGACACTTCGTCGGTCAACATCTGGGAGTTATTCATTGCCCCATCTCCTCATCCCCAGTTCACCGTCACTCACTATCCGCCCAAGCACCCTTCGCCATCATTCCGCCATCAACACAAACGTATTCGCCGGTCATGAAGGACGCTTTGTCACTGGCAAGGAACAGCACGACGTTGGCAATCTCTCTGGGTTGACCGATCCGTCCCATCGGGTGCGCTTTGCCCCACAGTTTTTTGAGACTCTCCAAGTCGCCTCCCATGAAATCCACGGCTTCCGCCACCAGTGGCGTGTCAATTGTACCGGGATTGACCGCTAATACTCGAATATTGTCCTCGGCATACTCCAGAGCGAGCTGACGGGTCAAGGACAAGGCACCACCTTTGCTGGCTGCATAGGCAGACACACCCAGCATCGACTGTAGCCCCTGCACGCTAGCGGTATTGATAATAGCGCCACCGCCACGTTTCTTCATCTCCGGCACACAGTATTTGGTCATGAGGAAGAAACTCTTGAGGTTCACATCAATAATGCGATCCCACATCTCCTCCGGAAACTCGTGCGCGGGCAGGTAACTATTCGCAGGTTGGATCCCAACGTTGTTGCAAAGGACATCTACCCCACCCCATTCTGACACCGCTGTTTCGACAGCCGCTTGGCATTCGCTGCTGTGGGCAACATCTGCCTTTAGAAAACGAACGGTCCCCTCCATGCTTGAGGATTCTTCCACGAGTTGTGCGCCTGATTCTTCATCCAAGTCCGCGCAGAGGACACTAGCACCTTCTTCGGCGAAAGCTCGACTGATGCCACCGCCAATGCCTCTGGCACCGCCGGTAACGATTACGATTTTATCTTTGAAATCTGACATAATATTTCTCCTTGTGGAACCTTGCAAACAGTGTTGAATCTTCGCAAGGCTGAATTGTTATTCAGAATAATTATACATTATACAACAGTTCACACAAATTTTTCTTTAATTTCTTGCCGTAATATGTCATCCACATTCGCGCCTGAAGCAATTAGACAGACTGTTTTATTTTTCAGAGCAGTACGCATCTTCAATGCTGCAGCTAAGGGAGCAACCCCGGCGCCTTCCGGTAGGTGTCCGGTATGATTATAGAAGGCACCCATCGCCGCTTTCAAATCTATCTCGGAAACCACCCACATCTCATCTACAACCGCTAGCATTAGATCCACCGCCTCTGGAATTGATACCCGTACCGCCATGCCGGTGGCAAAGGTGTCGCAACTTTCCGTGTCCACTGCGTGACCCGCCTCAAATGACAACGCCATACAAGGCGCTACTTCGGACTGGACACCAATCACACGGATTGATGGATTGAATTCTTTGAGTGTCGTTCCAATTCCGCCGATTAATGCACCGTTCCCAACCGGCACAATAGCAATCTCTACGTTGGGTAGTTCCTGAACAATTTCCGACCCGATTGTGGAGGTGCCTGCGACGATTTCGGGACTAGAGCCATCCTCAATAAAGACAGTATTCGGTGAGAGTGGACGTCCCTGCAGCAGTTCCTTGGTTTCGTCCAAATCTTGACCGATCATCTCTAACTCTCCACCAAATCGACGGATCAATTCGAGTTTACTCTGATCGCAATTGACAGGCACACCAACGGTGAGCTGAAGGTTGTATTCCCGACAGGCAAACGCCATGGCAGCACCGTGATTCCCTGTAGAAACGGTGATAACTTTCGACACATTTTTTCCTCTCGCAAGCGCATGGGCGAGATTCAACGCTCCCCGGATTTTGAAGGACTTGACGGGACTTAGGAATTCGTACTTGACAAATATATTTGCATTCAGAGACTCGCTGAAGGCTATCTCTTCCTTCAAAGGGGTGGGTTCAACGTGCTGGGCGATAACGCGAGCAGCAGTGTTCGTATCCTCATGGGAGGGACGGAGTTGGATTTCGGACATAGTTGATGATTACCTTTCAGATCTTTTTATATCGCTGCACCCAATTGCCTCACTAAAAACTGGAATACCACATCAGATCGAATTTGACTCCCCGCTCAGATTCCAAGGGTTTGGACCAGTTAAATCTGAGAGGAGATTCCTGCCCTAACTGCAATCCAATACCAACACTCGTCTTTGGATCAAAGCGGTACGGCTTGTCGGACACGGTCCAGACTTGACCTTGATCAAGGTACAATATGGCGTACGTTTTAGCGTGGTTTAACCAGTCCCAACCGTATGGATTGGGCATCGGTAGGCGGTAGAAATATTCCAAATTGAGTAGGGAGACATGATCGCCTGCAAACGCATACAGCGGATATCCACTAAGCGTTCCCCTGCCCCCAATAATAAATTGGCGTTGAATCGGCAGTGCATTTGTGGCAGTGCCCAACACCAGCCGCGTGCGGATAATGTCGTCCCCTCTTGAGGCAGCATAGCGCAGTTGTAACTGAAATCGTGTGAAATCAAAATCGGAACCGACAGCGGGGTTACTGTGTTCGATCAACAGGGTATTGTACCAGCCAAGGTTATTACTTTGTCGTGTGTTTAAATCGTATCTTAACGTGACACTCCGCAGCTGGCCAGGGGTTATCGGTGGATTTTCTTCCGCCTCCGATTCTGAACCCCAATTCCCGAACATCCAATCTGTAGTCTTTTGTAGGCTCTCATGCGACTCGGCACGCATCGTCAATTCAAACGAATGCGTTGGCACCACCGGCGCCCATCGCACCGAAGTTGCGACACCTTTGCTCAAATAGTAGTTATGAAATCCGAGCGCCCCAAACGCATCTGACACACCGTCATAGTGGGGGAAGAGTTCAGGAGCAACGGCGGTTGTGATACGATGGATCTGAGCGGAGACGGCCAGATTTGACACATCAGGCTGACCCCAGATCATATCTCCACCCAGCCGGTAATTAAGAGACTCATTTCCAAACCCATAACCAACCTCGCCAAAAAGTTTTGGCAGATACGCCGTAACTGAACCGGGAATATTCCACATCCAGAGTCGCCCTATCTTCCTCCGTTTTCCCACTTCAAGGCGGGTACCAAGCAGCCAACCGGTAACACGATTAAATTGAAAGAGCGGACCCGCATGGAAATAATAGTCTGAAGAGAGCCTTCTTTCCACAACGGTAATTATCGCAACACGTCTCCTGCCATCATTCTCAAACGTTAGAGAAACCCGACTAAAATAGGGCAGTGCTTTTCTCAAGTTGTCTATCGCTTTTTCGATTTCGTCAGGTCCGTTTTCAAGCACATCTCGAATCTCCGTCTCACTGATTTTCTGATTGCCTCGAATCCGGACTTCGTGAATTGGGTCCCCAGCGGCAGTCCAAAGCCCCGTAATTGAGGGACGGCGCAAACCCGCTGTATCCGGTTGCTCTATAATGATAACCGTTGCGATACGTCTCGTATCATCACCCTCAATTTCTACGACGACCCGATTAAATTCGGGCAAGGGCAAGTAAGCAATCGCCTCTACGATATCTTCAGGTCCGTTTTCGAGGGCAGTCCGAACCTCTTCCTCACTGATTTTCTGATTACCTCGAATCCGGACTTCGTGAATCGGTTTGCCGTCAGAAGTTCGATAGCGCGTCGGTGAGGCTTGTCCTTGTGGCGTTTGTTCGGCAGGCGTTATTGAGGTGCTTGGGAGACTTTCCTCCTCCGGTCCCGCTGTGACAATAAGTGTAGCGATGCGTTTGTCACCTTCTGTATCAATCCGAACCGTTAGAGTCTGAATAGCCGGGAGTTTGCTGCGCAAGGTTGTCATCGCCGCGATGATCTCATCTGGACCATCTTCAAGCAGCGTTCTAATTTGCGACTCAGCCGTTGTCGGATCCGCTTGAATTTGCACCTCATGAATCGGGTCGCCTTCAGGCATCCGAAGCAAGGTTGAGGCAGATGCAGCATTACGCCATCCATCGAATCTACTCAATTCAGGCACGTCAATCCCAACCTGATTCAGATTGCCCACCAGTTCGCTGACCTGTTTTGGCGCGAATTGACCATTCAAATTTATCAGATATAGTGCTTTTCGCCCCGGATCTTCAGTGTGCCGATATACCGTCTTTTGGCTTTTGACAACTATAAAAATACCGATAACGGTTTCGCCTTGCGCGAGGGTATATAGGTGACAGTGCGTACTTTTTTCTAGCGCACTCCACCCTCGTATTTTCAAGTTGGTTCCGTAATGACCGAGAATTTTGTCAAAATGACTAGCCCTGTAGGCACGGAGGTGCAGCCGCTCCAGTGTGTTAAACAGCGAGGCAGTATAGGCGCTCATGTTTTCCATAACCAGTGCAATCATACTGCGGTCCAGATCGAACTGAAACTCAACAAAAGGCTCATTGGGATAATCGAAAGGGACACGACCGGTTTGGGGTTGTGCGTTGTTTGGGGCGAGACTAAGTGTGAGGAGTGAGAGAAAGAGAAGCATGAGGTGTCTCATCTAAAATCTCCTGTTGGTGCCATCAGGCAAGTCAGCAGAAAAAAGGTGAACAACCCCAATGCCTCTCTTTCCTATCTCCTTCGTATCGCTAATTGCTAGCTAGAACCATTGAAAACGATACGAAGGAAACATTGAATCTGTAAAGGGCATCAGTTATTCAAAAACTGTTTCGCCCTATCATATATCTCTTGGGCTGTCCCATACGAGATAGCTGCGGCTTTTGCTGCAGCAACTAAGTGGCGGGAATGAAATGGGGGACGGGTTGTTTGGAACTCTTCAACCGTTGCCTGATGGTGCTTCAACGCGTGCATCTCTGTCGCGTTGTCTCGGCAGACGATTTCGGTGAGGCGGGTGATTAATGCTTGCGGCTCATGTTCCAACTCCCCATACTTTGCCGTCAGCGTTGCTGCGCTGTCCACGTCATTGGCAGCAATGGCTTCCTCAATCGCAGACACCAATTGTCCCTGACCTTGTTGAGGAATTGTAGCCACAGCATCGGGAGAGGGATAAGGTCCGTCATCGATCCTGCCTTGCGCATTTCTAACTTCGGGACCCGAATTCCATAGCAAGAGGGCTAATATCTTGTTCTCTTTGCAGATACCGTTGACCCGCAGCACATGACGCCGCGCATTGACGCCAGTGTGCATGTGGACATCCATCGGGTTACTGGTATCCAAGCGCAAGAAAAGGTCTGAAGCGGCGAGTGACAGTGCTTCACCGGCTCCTTCCAAGGAAAGTCCGTCCGCCAGTGCCTTGGCGGTCGTTTCAGGGATGTCAGCGAAAGCGCAGTCGTTCAATCCTGTACGCAATCGAACGATAGCGTCGGTCTCATCGCTTCCCGTCGTTTGGCGCAACGGGGTTGAAAGTAGTTGATATTTCTCAATCAACTCGTTAATTTCTTGCAAAGGTTTCGCGGCGGGCGGCTGCGAGATGTAGCGCACAGGTCCGCGGGTGAGTACCTGAAGGTGTTCCCAATCTAACCATTCGAGTAGCCGCCACGTATAGACCGGATAGATGAACTTATGGTCATCTACCAGATTCTTTAGGGTGGCAATCGTCAGAAGTATGTCGAGTGCTTCTTCGTGCGGTATGTTCTGAACGAGCCAAAGAAAGTAATGGTCGGCATCATTGACAGATCCGCGCCGCACCGCATCCAAGAACGCCCCTTTGGTTTCCTCAACCCCACCGGCATCAAGCGGTTCAAATGCTGGCAAAACATAGGGACCCATCGAGGGATGGTGGATGTGCTTATTGGATAGAGCGACGTTTTGCACCACGGGTAGAAAGCGATTGTCCCCAGAAAGCCTTGAGGAGATCTCTTTCACCGCATGTATTCCAGAAACGGGATGCATGTGTCCTCCGTGATGGCCCCACTGACCATTCACAAAGAAAGGCATCTCCGATGAACGAACGACCGCTAGCGCAGAGGCGGTACACATTTCCTTAATCGAAACCCCAGCGTGGAGTTTTTCTATCGTCTTTTCCACAATGTCTTCAGGCGCGGTTTCCTCTATAAATTGCACCTGAGGTTCTATAGTATCGGGATATTGGACACTCGTGTACATAGCAGACCTCCCTTTGGAGTTCTAGATGAGACGATTCACACTGTGCGATTTCCAATACGTTCCTTTGAAACTGAGACACTATAGATGTTATCACGATGTGGAAAAGAAGGCAATAGAAATATGTGGCTTATGTCAAAGTAACGCGTAATACGCAATGCGTAAAAGGCTAGGAGCAAAGATTTTCGGACCGGTTAAAGCAGATTACCACCTAGGCAAAGCCTGAAGTGCGACACATCGGACGGGAACTTGCATATTCTAAGTGCTACTCCTCGCGTAGATCGTCGCCTATAATGAGACCGGTCATGATAACCGCCCATGAAGTCCAGAAAACAACACCACTCAACTGTTGATTTCTAACTTTTCGATCGCGATAGCCTGCGAAGAATCCTTTTTGATAAGAATCCGACTCGGTTTCGATTATCTTTTGCATCGCAGATGGCACATCCTTCGGTGAGGAGTTAAAAGGTCCTTCTGTTTTTGCGAAGGCGAGACCCGTTTCATAACCCCGGTCAAACTCCTCGGTGTCGAGGGAGTACCGGTTCGTAAAAAAGTCGTGGGAGGTGCTTGAAGCACATCCAGCGATAACCAAAATACAACAGAAAAGTGCACCGATCTGTTGAAATTTCATGTTTGTCTCCTATTCTTTGTAGGTGAAAATATGGATTGAACCATTCAGTTAGCGAAATCTAGCGAAATAGAGCTACAAGTTGGTTGAGTGACTATGGCGAATAATAAATCCGCCACACCCCATTTTCTTTGCGAATTTTATTAAGTTGGTCCGGCATCTTCGGCATCTCTGGTATTCCTAAATCCGACGCCCCCGGTATCTCCGGTGACGATACCCTTACTTGGAAGTGGAGTTCATCACCGACATGCTCACTGCTCACAATTTCTGCCGAACCAAGCATCCGTTTAAGTGCCTGTTGCATCGGCTCTTTCATCATCTGAATCATTTCATTTGCTGTTTCTTCTGGCAACATATCATAAAATATATCTGCAATATCTTCCGGTAACGCCCCCTTTAGGAAAGGTAACATATCCCTTTCAAACGCTTCCTTGGCAGCCCCTGTCATTAATGTGAGTAGTACTTCAACGTCAACACCCCTTAATGCTTCCAGGTAAGCATTCATTACATCTTCAGCGAGCTTGCCCTCGTCGTCTAACAACGTAGATATGTCAGTAAAGAGATCCGGATCCATTTCCACATCAGATTCTGCGTCTGCCGCGAATTGTGTCGTATCTGTTTCTTCAGATTGACCCAAGAAATCGTCAATCAATTCTAGTCCTTCTGTGGCAACCTGTGACTGGTTGTCCCTGTCTTCTGTATTTTGGACAGAATCAGTTTGTGAAGCCAAGTCTTCGGCACTATTTCGTGGGCGCTCCGTGCCATCCTCCCATGGCGACAAATACACACGCTCCTCGACTGTGGGGGCATTCATCCAACGGACACCGACGAAACCGATGAAAATCAGTGCAATCAACGCAGCGGCACCAACCGTTATCCTAGACACCGTTCCAGCTTTCATAGCGGTTAGACCATTTGAGTAGATTTTTTTCAGTGTCATCGCAGGGAAAACGAAGATACCAGTGAGAAAGTGTTGCAGGCGTTTGGCGAGTTGCCGCTTGGCACGTGACAACCGAAAGGCTATTGCATTGTATGATAATCCGTGCGCCCTTGTTAGTTCGTCGTAGCTTGCACCATCAAGGTAATACGCGTGGGCAATCTCCCTATCCTTTTCCGAGAGTGTATCCATTGCACGGCGAATCAGTTCTCTCTGTTCACGGCGTATCAACTGTTCGTCTGGCAAATCTTCCGTCCCAAGGGTATGTTCGTTCACTTCATCAATCGGAACGGTATCGATCCGCTGTTTTCTCAGCCAACTTCGTGCGCGATTTCGCGCGATCTCCCCCAACCAATTCTTGAACCTTTCCATCTCCTGATACCGCCCCAAACCGCGATAGGCGTTGAGAAAGGTGTCTTGGACAATTTCCTCGGCATCGTGTGGATCGTTCACAATTTTAATAACAATCGCATAAACGAAGGGGTAATATACCCGTATCAGCTCAACAAATGCACCTTCGTCCCCAGATTGGGCGCGGCGAATGAGTGTATCGTTGCTAACCATGGTTCGTTATTCCTCCCTTGCATTTTACTATTAACGCCGTTCTGCAATTTTTTTTAGCAGTTTTTTTGGGATTTAACTGTCTGAATCCAGATTTAATGGATTAAAGGATTTTTAGGATAGCAGATTTTTCGCAGTCGAAAAACAAAAAAGGCGAATGGATTGAACCATTCGCCTTACGAAGTCTTGATGATCTCGCTCAGTTTGTATCACGTAGCGTCGATTTTCTCATCATTTTTTTTGCATGTGTTGCAACTGCTCAGGTGGGATATCGGGCAATCCGAACATCTCCCGCAACCTCGCATAACGAAAATATTCTGCTAATTCGGGGGGAACAGGATGATTAAGCGAGTCTTGTAAAACTTGGAAGTCAACATCGTAGACCCCTTCCTCGCCCTGAAAAGTAATGAACGTCACAGCTTGGGGAAATTTCTCGGCTATCCGTCTACAGTAGTCTTGGAGTTCACCTTCCAATTCTTTTCCCCTTGCCTCAAACTTGGCATAATTTTCGGGTGTCATTTCTTTTTCTTTAAGTTCGTTCATCGATTCTTGTATTTCTCGTCGAAGTCTTTCAAATTCTGGGAAGATTTCTTTGAGTAGGGCGTCTCCGGCATCATCTTGTGCGGGTTCCTGTGGTTGGAGTGCCAGAACTTCTTTAAGCGGAACAGAGTCCGGGGGTTCTTGGGCAGGTTCTTGCACCTGAAGCACTGATTTTTCCAATTCAACAATGATAGTTTCGCGTTTTTCTGGAGCGAAGATACTCGCCGCCAAGTGCTGCATGTCCGCGTCGGTGACACGCTGGATAGCAGCACGTAATTCCTTACCATCAAGCTCCAGTTGATACCGACGACCAACGCTGAAAGCTAAACCGTACAAATTTTGCATCCATGTGGTATCGGGCATATTAACTGTGCCCAACAGTGCCATTGAGTTTAGCGTTCGTTGTTTATCCTCCGGCGTTATTTTCGGTGTCAATGCCGCGTGTAGGTGTTGGTCAAGTTCGTTCAGCGCGGACGTGGTATCTGCGTCAACCCGCAGATCGGTTTGGAGTCCAATTATCGTTCCATCGTCCAGCGGGGTGTAGTACACAGGCGGTGTTTTACCCGGTTGAAAGTAACTTTGTGTGTTTGCCCACAAACGCGAGACAGCTATCAGAAAGGGCGCGTACTCCTTGCTCCCAAGCGGCGGTGCAGTATATCCGGTCGCTACGGTACCGGTCGCATTGGAAATCGCAGGCTTTACAGCGATGCGCCGGATCAGACGGGTTTTCGCTTCAGACTTAGGTGGCTTCATGGGTGGTAACTTACCGGGCGGAATCTGACTGAAGTTTTGGTGAATCAATCTTTGCGCTTCGGCAACGTCAAACCCTCCCGCGATAGCTAGAACAGCATTATTCGGCTTGTAGTAATCCTTCCAAAATTGCCGTAGTTCGTCGAGAGTCATTGTCTCAATGTGCTCGGGTGCACCGCCGAACCGTCCACCTTGGGAACGGGACTGCAACTGCATACGGACATAGTTTAAGCCAGCAAGCGATGGCACACCTTCGTACATGTATTTCAACTTCACCAACATGCGAGGCATTTCACGATTCAGATCGGCTTCGGTGATACGCAGATCGCGCATACGGACAGCCGCATCCTTCAGTTCCGCTGCGAATTGTGTCGATTCAACGATGCCTGCAAAAGCAGTGTAGTCGGGTCCTGATTGCGCGTTCCAGCCTGCCACATAGCGTTTCTGGAGCTGTATAACGTCGCGTGCCGGCGTGTTGCCTGCTGCAGCGGTGCAATACAGGTGTGCGAGCAGGTGTGCTCTACCGGACTTCCCAACCGGGTCGTGGTCATCACCTAAATTGAACAGTACCACGAGCACGACTTCGTTTGCTGTGGGAACAGGGCGCATAATGATGGTTAGCCCATTATCCAGTTTGTACGGTGCCGTTATCTCGGTATCTGAAATTTCAACGTTGGCGGCGTTGATCTGACTCGGTTGTTCGGGCGAATTGCCGATAACCCCCGTTCCATGCACACCGAAAACAGCTGGCGGTTTGACCGCATCGACGATCAGTTCAATTGGAATCTCACCCAACGCTGTTATCTGGGTTTCACTGGGAAGTGGCAAACTGGTCATATCGCCGTGAGGAGCAACTGTAAAGAAAAACTTACTAAAGAGCATAATGGTCAGCACAATTCCGACTGTCGCCGAACTGATGAATGGAAGTAACGGTTTCGTTGAAACAGGTTGTATTTTCGTTGACTTAATGGCTTCGATAATTCGGAACGTAAAGCCCGAATGTAGCTGTTTATCGGCAAATGTAGTGTTCATCATCGCAATCATCTCCTCTTTTAGTTTGGTTCTGGCTCGCATCAGTCGCTGATTAACGGTATTGGCTGAAGTCCCCAAAAATCGTGCTATCTCGGTGCTATTCAACCCACCAAGATAGTAGAGTGTCAACGTCTGTCGATAGATTTCGGGTAATTCGTCAATCGCCTCCCGGATGGATTCTGCGGCTGATTCGCTTCGATAGGCATCAATCGACGGCCCGTTCCAGAGCATGGCGTCCTGTTCTTCGATGTAGTTTGCATCGGGACGACGCGCCCGAGATTTCAGAAAATCCTTGCACGAATTGACGGTAATCGAGAACAGCCACGCTAAGCAATTATCCCATCGCTTGAGGGTAGAAAGTTTCTGATACGCTTTGAGGAATACTTCTTGGGTAATGTCCTCAGCATCGTGAAAGTTTCTCAGTTTTGTGTAAGCGAGAGCGTAGACACTCGATTTATACTTATCAACGAGCAAGCCAAATGCCGCCATTTCTCCATTGAGACATTTTCTGATGATATATCCATCTTCTGTGTACACGTTTTCACTCCTCCCATGAAATGGCTTCACTGAGTATGACGACACAAAAGATTGGAAAATTACACAGGGAGAGAATTTTCCGGTGGAAAGGAAAGATGATTAGCGGGTGTACCTACTACCAAGTTATCTATGGTAGATTTTAGAATTACTTAGACATTCTCAATGCACAACCAACCCCCTAAATCCCCCTTATCAGGGGGACTTTGAAAACTGCGCAAAGGTTGGAGTTATTGGCACATGTCTACTTATTTCTCTAATTCACCATAAATCCGGATATCTCGGATCAGATGACTCTTAGAATAACAGATCTTCTGCACTCGACAAATAAAAAAAGGCGAATGGTTTGAACCATTCGCCTAATAGAGTCCTTTGGGATTGAGTTGCCGGTTACTTTAACGTCTCACTCCTCAGAGTCATAGATTTGCCATACTCCATCCACTTTTCGCATCTTAACAAGTCTCTCCATGCTCTCTGGTAGCTTTGGCATCTCCACTCTCCCCGGCACCTGCGGTATCTCGGGTAATTTTGGCATTGGGATTCTTAATCGGAAGTGGAATTCATCACCAACATGTTCACTGCTCACAACCTCTGCCTGACCATACGTTTGTTTAAATGTCGGGCGCATCATCTTCTTTGCCGTTTGAAGCATGTCAGCTACCATCTCATCTGCCTTCTCTGCTGGCAAGATATCATGAATTACGCTATAATTCTACCATATCTTTTGGCAACTCTCCATTTAAGATAGGTAACATTCCACTTTCAAACTCTTGCTTGGCAGCTCCTGTCACTAATGAGCGTATTCCTTCAGCGTCAAGACTTCTTAACGCTTCCACATAAGCGTTCATTACCTCCTCAGCAGTTCGACCTTCGTCGTCTAATAGCACAGATATATCGGCAAAGAAGCTCTGATCCGTATCTGAATCAAATTCTGCCTCTGTTGCAAATTGCGCCGTATCCATTTCTTTAGGTTGACCGGCGAAATCGTCAACCAGTTCCAGCCTTTTTCCGGAAATCTGTGACTGATTGTCACGGTTCACTGTGCCTTGAGTAGAATCGGCTTGTGCAGCCAAGTTCTCGGAGTTGTTTCGTGGACGCGGGGTTCCGTCCTCCCACGGCGACAAATATATACGCTCCTCAATTGTGGGCGCGTTCATCTGGCGGATACCGACGAAACTGATGAAAATGAGCGCGACTAGCGCTGCTAACCCAACCGTTATTTTAGGTACGGTTCCAGTTTTCATGGCAGTTAGTCCTCCTGAGTAAATCTTTTTTAGTGTTAGCCCGGGAGAAACGAAGATGCCAGTGAGAAGGTTTTGCAACCGTTTGGTAAGTTGTCGCTTCGCGCGCGACAATCGTAACGCAATTGCATTGTATGACAGCCCGTGTGTCCTTGTTAGTTCGTCGTAATTTGCGCCTTCCAGATAGAAGGCTTGGGCAATCTCCTTATCTTTCTGTGGCAGCGTCTCTATTGTCCGGCGAATCAACTTTCTCTGTTCCAGTTGTGTTAATCGCTCATCAGGAGAGTCTTGTGTTTGAAGTATATCTTCGCTTACTTCATCAATGGATACGGTCCCGCCCCGCTGTTTTCGTAGCCAGTTTCGCCCACAATTTTGCGCAATCACCCTCAACCAACTTTTGAATTTGGCAGGATCCTCAAGCCGTGTCAACCCTCGATAGCTGTTTAGGAAGGCGTCTTGCACTACCTCTTCAGCATCATGGGAATTTTTCACGATTCTAATAACTGTCGCATAGACGAAGGAGTAGTGCTCGCGCATCAAGGCAGCAAAAGCCTCTTCATCCCCAGTTTGGGCGCGACAGATCAGTGTATTATCGTTAGCCACGGCTTCTTGTTCCTCCCCTACACTTAATAAGACACAGTTATGCATTTTTTTTCACTTTTTTGTATTGAAACGTGAATTTTTCGCTTTTGGTTTGCTTTGGTGGGATCAGACAAGACTAGAGCACATATAGTCGCAAGAAGTAGATGGCAAAGAAAAAAGCCGACCCATGATAGGTCGGCTTCGTATTTCATACCGAACAGTTGAAAGGCACTACGCTGTTGTACCGTGCCTTCGGAGGATTTCAGCGATTTCCGTATGTCCCCTCTTCTCCGCCCAAGCGAGCGGGGTTGCCCAGGGTGCGCCTGCTAGATTTGGGTCCGCGCCACGCTCAAGCAGAAATTCAGCAAACTTTTTTTGTCCAAACCGTGCAGCCCAACCGAGCGGGGTTGACTTTAGCTTGTCTTCCATAGCGTTGATATCGGCACCGTGGTTGAGTAACATACGAGCGAATTCAATCACCTCTTCCGTGGTATGTCCATAAGTTATGGGGTTGCAACTCTTGCCAGCCAAGTGGTGGAGAATCGTGAAGTTGAACCGTTCATCTCGTGGATTTCTGAGGTTCGGATCTATTCCGTATTCGAGCAGCATGTCCAAAATTGCAATAGAGTCGCGCCTATCAAACCCTTCATTGTTGATCTTCAGATTGCCTAACCGCCATCCGCGCACCGCTGATTCTAGCAGATTGAACCCTTTTGCCTCATCAAACTCTGGATTATCACGCAGCGCCACCGCAACCATATCAAGATTGCCCGCAGTAACAGCATTATCCAACAAGCCCTTCTGCTCTGACGCATCCCGATGAAGAACTTCTGTAATCGCGGGGAGATTGTTCGTCAGAAGGTAACTCAACAGATCAGCGACCGCACCGTACTGAAACATCAGATTGGCAACGCGCCTGTGTCCGTATTGGTACGCCCAGCAGACAGCGTTACCGGAGGCGTATACCGCTGCGTTTGGGTTTGCATCACGTTCTAGAAGCACTTTCACTACATCATAATGTCCGCAATTCGCTGCAAGCCAGAGCGGATGGCCCCACTGTTTTACTTTCTCGCCGGCGACATCGATCTCAAACGGCGAATCTGGATCTGCCCCGGCATCTATTAACAGTTGGACAATCTGTGCATGCCCCTGAAAACAAGCAACGACCAGCGGGTTGTCATAGTCTCCCCAAAACGGTTCGCTGCTTTTGCAGAGCTGCGTCTTATCCTCGCAGGCATCGATGAATTGTTTCGCGCCTTCAACATCGCCGACGCCGCAGGCAACCCAGAGGTCATACTCCGCACCGCGTGCAAGCAATGCACCCGCGAGAATAGCGTAGGTTTTGTACATCTCATCCGGCTCCTTCCAGCTGTGTGCGAGACAGTGGTGGATTGGTCGACTTCCATCGGCAGCACGATGGTCAACGTCGGCACCCCGGTCTAGTAGTTCAAGAACAAGTGCCAAATCGCCCCGATCAATCGCTTTGAAAAGCGCGGTTTTTCCACCCCGATCGGTCGCATTGATAAGTCCGCCATCCTCGTTGAGCAAGGAGCGGATCTGTACAATATCGCCATCCGCTGCAGCACGGGTGAAGGCTTCGCCCTTCGGTGTCGTTCCCCGCTGTTCGTTGAGCCACGCCTCAATGACCGTCACGACGGCAGCATGTTCGCGATCCTGCGCCATTGTCAGCGCACTGGTGGCTGTGCGGTGGGGATATATTCCTTTGAGTGGGTCTGCCCCTGCTTCTAGTAGCACCCGCACAATTTCGGCTTGACCCTCCTCCGCCGCAAGATGGATGGGCTGATGCTCATTATTTGAAGCGATATCTTGCGTTGCCAACTCCGGCTTGAGAGCAAGAATCTCTTGAACCCGTTGCAGATCTCCCGCCTGCGCCGCATTGCAGATGCCGACTGCATTGACAAGCGAATCGTCACGTGAGGGAGCATTTTCACCAAGTGTATCTTTTAACATAGCAATCATCCTTTCAGAATGTAGAGTTGCTTTTAGACGTTTCCTTGAGGCACGGAGACGGTTATCGACGGTGGTCACCGGCACCTCTAGGAAGTTCGCAATCTGTTTTTGTGAAAAACCACTGATATAGAAGAGCGTTGTGACTTGACGCTGGTGCTCTGGCAATGCGTCAACCGCAGCCAATACGAGGGATTTCGTTTCTCGTTCCTCAATTTCAACCGCTGGATCTTTTCCGACCGAAGGCATCTCAATCATCGTTTCTAGGGGCATGAGTTCGTCGCGCTTCCCGCGTGTCAAACGATTGCAGTGTTTGAAAATAAGTCTCCGAAACCAGCCCGGGAACGCAACGGGACCGTAGACCCTTGAGAGAATCGGATACGCTTCAATGAATGCCTCTTGCGCAGCGTCTTCAGCGAGATGAAAATCCCCCAAGATGGAGTAGGCGTAACCCACTGCCATGTCTTGAAACCGTTGAACGATGCTCCCGTAGGCCTCCAGATCCCCGGCTTGTGCACGACTGATGAGTGATCCTAGCTCTTCCACATCAACCCCTTTTTCTATTGATAGGTTTCGCTATAATAATCCCAAGTCACTAAGAGAATCCGTGCAAAAAATCGAGTTTATTTTATCATTTTGTTACTTTTTTGTAAACGCCGACGAAAATCCCTCCAACTGATGTTGACTTCTCCGGAATATTTCGTAGAGCGAAAACCTACCCTTTTTTTCTTGCAGTAAAAAATCGATTCTGATATAATGCCGCCGAAATCAAAGGAAAGTAAGATTTTCGTCCGCTCCGTCAAGGGGCGAGATGTCTAAAAGGAGGCAATACCCTTGGCTAAGACAGTGATTCATACAACAATTAATGGAGAGGCACACACACACGAAGTCGAGCCGCGGATGCTTTTGGTTCACTACATCCGAGATGTCGTCGGTTTGACCGGCTCACACGTTGGTTGTGAAACGAGCCTGTGTGGTGCTTGTACGGTTTCGATCAACGGACAAGCAGTCAAATCGTGTACAATGTTAGCAGTTCAGGCGGATGGTGCGGAAATTACGACCATCGAAGGCTTGGCGCAAAATGGAGATCTCCATCCCATCCAAGAGGGTTTCTGGGAACGTCACGGCTTGCAGTGTGGTTTCTGCACTCCCGGAATGATCATGGCAGCCCATCAATTGCTAGAGCGGAATTCCAATCCAACGGAGGAGGAAATTCGGCACGGGTTAGAAGGGAATCTCTGCCGTTGCACTGGATACCAGCATATCGTTGAGGCAGTTCAATACGCTGCGGACAAAATGCAGGGCTAACTAGCGAGATACAGGACGCAAATAGGAGGACTTATACTATGGCGACAATAGCAGCACCGACTCGGATGATGGGCGCCCCAATTAAGCGACGCGAAGATCCGCGGTTAATCCAAGGGTTATCCCATTATGTCGACGACATTAAACTGGTGGGCACCCTTCACTGTGCATTCCTGCGCAGCGACTATGCACACGCAGCAATCAATAGCATTGATACATCAGCAGCGAAAGAGTTGCCCGGTGTTGTCACAGTGATAACCGCCGAAGATCTAGGTGACGTTGGAGGTATCCCTTGTGGTGCGGAGATCCCAGACCTCAAGGTTCCAGATCACCCCGCACTTGCAGTGGGACGTGTACGATTCGTTGGGGAACCAGTCGCTGCGGTTGTGGCAACGGATGCGTATATTGCCAGAGATGCGCTGGACCTGATTGAAGTTGATTACGAAGAACTGCCCGCTGTCACCGACCTCGATAAAGCGGTCGAAGCAGATTCGCCGTTGATTTACGACGACTTCGGCGACAATATCGGTTTCGCGATGCCGCTAGAGGCAGGGGATGCGGATGCAGCTTTTGCAGAAGCAGACCATGTCGTATCTCAGCGTTTCGTCAATCAACGTCTCGTTCCGAATGCGATGGAAACGCGTGGTGTATTAGCTGAATACCTACCGGGCGAAGGCACCTTAACCGTCTGGTCATCAACGCAGGTTCCACACATCCTCAAAACTCAGCTGTCTCTTATTGTCAATGTACCAGAACAGAAAGTGCGCGTCATCGCCCCAGAAGTTGGCGGCGGCTTTGGTAGTAAACTGAATGTCTACCCCGAAGAGGTCGTTTGCTCATATTTGGCGATACAGTTACGCAAACCGGTGAAATGGACGGAGAAACGGACTGAGAACTTCACAACGACAATTCATGGTAGAGATCAAGTCAACTATGTGGATGTTGCGGTCAACAACGATGGAACAATCACGGGGATTCGTGCAAAAATTCTTGCCGACCTTGGTGCGTCCTATCAGCTGCTCACCCCGCTTATTCCAACATTGACAAACCTCATGATTGTCGGCTGTTACAAGATTCCGAATGTCCAGATCGAACTGGTCGGCGTCTTAACCAACAAGATGGCGACCGATGCGTACCGTGGTGCAGGACGTCCCGAAGCGACCTACATTATCGAGCGTATGGTTGATTTGGCGGCAGGGGCGGTAGGAATGGATCCGAAAGATATTCGGTTCAAAAACTTCCCGCAGCCGACGGAGTTCCCGCTTGAAATCCCGACCGGAATTATCTACGACAGCGGCAATTACCAAGAGAGCTTTAACAAGGCGTTGGGAATTGTCGACTATGATGGCTTGCGAGCCCAGCAGGCGCAGCTCCGTGAGCAGGGCAGATATCTGGGAATTGGTATCTCCACCTACGCTGAGATCTGTGGTATGGGACCCTCCATAGCAATGCCCGCAGGTGGCTGGGAAAGTAGCACCGTCCGGGTCGAACCGACTGGGAAAATTACGGTGTTGACTGGCGTTTCACCACACGGTCAGGGACAAGAGACCACCTTCGCACAGATGATTGCCGATGAGTTTGGCGTCGATATTGACGATGTTGTAGTCATCCATGGCGACACCGGAAGGCAGCCTTACGGTATCGGCACCTTTGGTAGTCGAGCGACAGCGGTCGGTGGAACCGCGATGGTAATCGCTGCAGGTCAGGTGAAAGAAAAAATGGCAACGTTCGCAGCGCACATGCTGGAAGCCAACCCCGAGGATCTCGTGTTTGAAGAGGGGCAGATCCTCGTTGAAGGTTCACCGGATCAATCGGTTGACTTCGCAGCAGTTGCTCTAGAGGCACACGTCGCCAAGAATCTGCCCCCGGACACGACACCCGGACTCGAAGCAACGCATTTCTTTGAACCGTCTAACTTTACCTATCCATTCGGTGCCCACATCGCAGTGGTCGAGGTTGACGCCGATACTGGTGAGATTGATATTCAGCGATATGTATGCGTTGATGATATCGGCAATATTATCAATCCTCTGCTCGTTGCGGGTCAGGTACATGGCGGTATTGCACAAGGTTTGGGGCAGGCACTGTACGAAGGCGCAGTCTACGATGAGAGCGGTCAGCTTTTGACAGGCTCATTTATGGACTATGCCGTTCCAAAGATAACACAGATGCCCCACTTTGAAACGGATCATACGGTGACTCCTTCACCTGTCAATCCGATGGGGGTCAAAGGGGTTGGCGAAGCCGGGACAATCGGCTCAACGCCGTGTATGGTTAATGCCGTTGTGGATGCCTTATCGCCGTTTGGGGTGAAGGATATCGAAATGCCGTTGACACCAAACCGTGTGTGGCAAGCGATCCAAGATGCGAAGGGTTAAGATAATTTTCCGAAGGGTTCAAACCTTTGGGAAGTTATGCTCAAGTGAAGGAAGGAGGAAGTAAAGAATGATTCCGGGAAGTTTTGAATACTTTGCACCGACAGCACTTGATGAGGCGTTGTCGCTTTTGCAGGAACATGGAGACGATGCGAAGGTGCTCGCTGGTGGGCATAGCCTGATCCCGACGATGAAATTGCGCTTGGCTGAACCGGCGGTCATCATCGATATTGGACGTATTGGTAGCTTGAAAGGGATCTCTGAGTCTGGTGGAAAATTGGTTATCGGTGCGCTGACGACGCATCATGAATTGGAGAGTTCAGATCTGGTCCAGCAAAGGGTGCCGGTGCTTGCACAAACAGCTTCCGAAATTGGCGACGTGCAGGTGCGCAACAAAGGCACAATCGGCGGAAGTCTGGCACACGCTGATCCCGCTGCTGATTGGCCCGCGACGATTCTCGCGCTGGATGCGGATCTCCAAATCACCGGTCCCAACGGTGAGCGGACTGTCAAAGCAACCGATTTCTTCCAAGGACTGTATGAGACAGATCTCGGAGACGACGAAATCCTCACAGCAATCCATGTGTCGATTCCGGATGCTAACACCAAAGGGACATACCTGAAGCTGCATCAAGTGGCATCGGGATTTGCTCTCACCGGTGTCGCTGTCGTCTTGACAAAATCGGGAGACACCTGCCAGAGTGTTTCTGTCGGTATTACCGGTGTTTCGGATGCTCCGTATCGGGCGTCGGGCGTTGAGTCTGCGCTGACCGGGGCGGCACTGACTGCTGATAACATCGCCGCTGCTGCTGCAAGAGCGGCTGACGGAATAACCGCGTTAGAGGATATTCACGCAAGTCAGGCGTATCGACAGAACTTGGCGCAAGTCTACACCCGCCGGGCGATTGAGAGTGCCGCATCGTAACTAGTACAAATAATGCGTCAAACGTAAAACGTGCAGGATTTCTATCTCGCGTTTTACGTTTGACATCCTACTAACCCGCTACAAAATTATAAGATAAACTAAGCTGCTACTTTGTTAGAAGCTGGATATTCTGTATGTTTTTTGGTATTCTGCACTGTACCTTATTTATTAGTCTTGCCCGGCTTGGATAGATCTATCCAAGCCGTTTTTGTTTATATGCTTAGTTCCTTTCTCTCCACTTGTAACGTATCCGATAAGCAGCAATCTGATTCATGAGAGCTACAGTTGCCATTCAGGTAGTTCACTTTATCGCGAAAATCAGAGGAGATTGTAGTGAAAATCACATTATGTATTTGCCTTTCAATCGTTGTATTACACGCCTCTTCACTTATAGCACAGGAGGTAGAAGAAGATACAACCCCAGTCGTTGAACTAGAAGAAATTGTTACCATCGGTACTCGTGTCCCTGAACGGAGTCGACTCGACTCACCGGTGCCGGTCGATGTCATCAGCGAAGACGAAATCCGCAAGACGGGGCATACCGAGGTAGGGCGCGTCTTGCAGGCGTTAGCCCCATCATTTAACTTTTCGAGTTCCTCAATCAGCGATGGCACGGATGCACTGCGGCCCGCAACACTCAGGGGCTTAGGACCTGACCAAGTGCTTGTGCTTGTCAACGGAAAACGGCGTCATGGCAGTGCATTGATTCATGTGAATACCTCCGTTGGGCGTGGCACGGCAGGGGTGGACATGAATGCGATTCCCGCAAGTGCCATTAAGCGCATTGAAGTCCTGCGCGATGGGGCATCGGCACAGTATGGCTCAGACGCGCTTGCCGGTGTCATCAATATTGTGCTCAAGGATGGTTATGAAGGCGGGTTCCGATCTTCCTACGGCTCAACTTACGCGGGCGACGGAGCAACATTCGTATTGGGTGCCAATAAGGGTTTTAAGTTCGGCGAAGATGGTACTTTGCACGGAGCGTTTGAATATCGAGATAGGCAGCCGACCAATCGCGCCGGTTTGACTGGTGTGGTTCAGTACCCCGGCACAGAAATTGGGGAGGGCTCCCCCGTCCAAATCACGACAGACCCCGGCAACAAAGAACACAATTTTGACCGCCAAAATTTTCGTATCGGGGATGCGGAATCCCGTCAGATCGCCCTTGTCCTGAACTTGGAGGAGCCTATTGATAGCATTTTAAGCCTACCCGTTGATAGCATTTGGAAGGATGCAACTTTTTACAGCTTTCTTGATCTTTCTAATCGTCAAAACACAAGTGCGGGGTTCTACCGAAGAGCCAATCAGCTTGATCGCAACCCGGAAGGGTCTGCCTACCCTGACGGCTTCCTCCCGCTGATTAATACGGACGTACTCGATTACTCCATTGGGGTCGGTCTCAAGCGGACTTTTGGCAGCGGTTTGTTGATGGATGCAAGTGTCGTAACAGGCGGCAATACCTTTGCGTTCAATGTCAGCAATTCGCACAACGCCTCACTTGTTGCTGTCAAGGGTGCTAGCCCCTCCTCCGCCGATGCGGGTGATTTGCGACTGTTTCTCAACACAGTGGGGCTCGATTTCTCACTTCCAATGAATTGGGGAAACCTTGCAGCGGGTGGTGGATTTCGTAACGATATCTATCAGATACGGGCTGGTGAAAAACTGTCTTATCATGACTACGATGGTCCCGGTGGTGCGGCGGGTGGTATCCAAGTGTTCCCCGGTTTCCAACCTTCAAACGAGGTGGACGAACTCAGAACTGCTTATGCGTTCTACACCGATGTTGAAGTTCGTCCAATCAAGTCAGTACTTATCAATCCAGCGGGTCGTATCGAAAACTACAGCGATTTTGGATCCACAATTAATGGGAAATTGGCATTGCGCTTCGAACCAACAGAAATGCTTGCCCTGCGGGGTTCGGTAAGTACAGGGTTTCGCGCCCCTTCAATGCAGCAACTCTATTTCAACAACGTCAGCACGCAGTTCAATACCGTTAATGGGCAATCAATTGCTCAAGAAATCGGCACGTTCCGAAACGATAGTGAAATAGCTCAAGCAGTTGGAATTCCTGAACTGACAGAGGAAACTGCACTCAATATCACAACAGGATTCATTTTTCAACCGCTGGATCGGCTGACGCTTACAACAGATTTCTATCGTGCCACTATCAGTGACCGTATCATTATTAGCGGGCGGTTGGCAAGCGGCAATGAAGAGATCCCGTCCGCAATTAGAAAAAGTCTTGAAGATTCGGGCGTTGCGGGCGCACAATTTTTCATGAACGCTGCGGACACCCAAACGCAAGGAATAGATGTTGTTGCCTCCTACACTTATCCAGTGTTTGAGCAGGGGACACTCACGTTTAGCTTTGCTGCGAACTACACGGAGACAGAGATTACTGACGTTAACCTGCCTGCCAATCTCCCGGAATCGCTGTTCACCGAGCAGGACCGTTCCATTATCGAGACGTGGCAGCCGAAAGACCGCGTTTCTATGTCAACCCGATATACAGGAAACACTATTGCTGTGGACTACGCTGTCCACCGGTATGGAGAATATACGGTGATTGATGGAGGCAAGAGCCAAACCTACGCGCCGAAGTATCTGACTGATATTCAACTAAGCTATGGATTAGGCGAATATGGCAAAATTAAAATTGGTGCGAATAACCTGTTCAACGTCACCCCTGATGAAAATCACATCGGTCAATCTCGAGGCGGAAAAATTGTGGATCCTTGGGGAAATATCGTGGTTGATTCGCCGGGCGTGTTCACCTATTCGCGGCGTTCTGCGCCGTTTGGCTTTAATGGTGGTCTTTACTATATCGGTTGGGAGCAGATGTTTTAACTCCTTAGCAATGAAATTGAGTAATCTGTTTGCTTTTCCTGAATTAAAACCTGCTGTACAAGCATTAAATCAGCACCTTTTATAAAAGGAGACCTCGGATGATTCATAAGATCCACAAGATAGCCCTTGTTACCGACGATGTTGAAGGCTCTGTTAAATTTTATACCGAAACACTCGGATTGGAAGTTATTGAACGATTCCCCGTCGAAGATGATGAAGACTATGTTTTTCTTAAAGCTGGTGAGATGATCTTAGAACTGATGCCGAAAAAATCGATGGAGGCAGAGGAAGGTTTTCACCATATTTCCTTCAGGGTTGACAGCGTGGATGAGAGCGCCCAAGACCTGAAGGACAAGGGGGTGCCTATCGAGAAAGAACCTTTCGACGCGGGTGCCGGTGGCATTCGTCTAGCGTTCTTCAAAGGTCCGAATGATATGCTTTTGCAGCTGTTTGAGCGGGCTGCAGAAAAAGGAAAATAATGGTTTTCTCCTCCATACCACGCCGACGCTTAGGGCGAACAGAATTGAGTATCCCCGTGGTTCCATTTGGAACGCTGGGGTTCAGCAATCAGTTTGGGTTCGTTTCCGACGAAGATGCGGTGGCTCTCATCAAACATGCTATCAGTCTTGGTGTCAACCACTTCGACGGTGCGCGCTGCTACGGGGATTCAATGCGTAAACTGGCGCTGGCTATGCAGGAGATTCCCCGCGAGGATGTGATTATCACTGGGCGAGTCTGTTGCCATTCCGGAGCGGAATGGGGCGGATACGGTGACGGAACACCCAATTATTCTGCTGAACGTGCAGTTGCGGATATTGAAGATCAGTTGCAGGCACTGGACATCGGCTATTTCGATGGGGTGCTTATCCACGACCCCGTTGAAATTGAGCCTACACTTGAAAGGGGTGGGACACTAGAAGGCATCCTCCGTTGTAAAGCCCGTGGACTGACAAATTTTGCTGGATACGGTATGGGACCGCACGATTTCCACCTAAAAGCAATCGCAACCGGCGATGTTGATTTCATCTTGACTTTTAACAACTACAACCTCATCCGTCAGACCATTGCAGAGACGATCCTACCCGCCGCCACCCAAGCGGACGTTGGCGTGATGAATGGGTGGTCGATTCTGCGTGGATTGCTCACAGGAATTGACCTTGACACGGAAGAAGCGAAAGCACGGTGGCAGAATAGCCCCGATTTTGAACCCGCGAGGGAAAGGTGGCGATGGTGTCTGGAACAGGAAGTAGATATGCTCCAGTTGGCTATCCAATTCTGTCTGCGAGAGGAGCGGATTCATGGAAATAACATCGGCTCGCTGAACCTTGACCAGTTAGAGGCAAATGTGCGAGCTGCAAGCACGCCTCTGCCCAATGAAGTTTGGGAAGAATATGATGCGCGTTTTGGGAATAATATAACCACATAACCGGAACCTTCACGAAGGTAAAACCTAAGGAGATTGGAGAAGCTATTATGGCAAAATATCGAGTTGGTGTAATTGGATGTAGAGGCATCGGCGTCAGGCATACCTCTGGTTTGGTAGGACTGCCCAATGCGGAATTGGTCGCTGCGTGTGATATATTGGAGACCACGCTCGCAGACTTCAAGGAGCAGTGGCAAGATCATTGGTCGGATATCGCGCTCTACACGGACCACCAAGAGATGTTGGCGAAGGAAAACTTAGACATTGTTACGGTGGCGACCTCTGATCACCGGCACGCCGATTTGGTGGTCAATGCTGCGAACGCAGGTGCGAAGGGTATTTTCTGCGAAAAGCCGATGGCGACCAATCTCGCAGATGCTGATCGTATGCTCGAAGCGGTTGAGCGCAACGGCACAATCCTATCAATCGACCACACCCGACGATGGCAACCTCTCTGGCGGCATACAAAAGAAGAGATTGTTGCAGCCGGCGAGATCGGGGAGGTGAAGTATATCATCGGCACACTGAACGGGGGACGTGCCATGCTGTTTCGCAACGGCACCCACCTCATCGATGCAATCTGCTACTACGCGGATTCTGACCCGGAGTGGGTTATCGCCGAATTAGAAGCGGGATATGAAGATTACTGGGAATATAAGGGAGATGGCGGACACGAACCCAAAACGGAACCCGCGGCGAGCGGTTATATCCATTTCGCAAACGGTGTCCGTGGATACTACGCCGGTGGATCTAAGAACACGCCCGCTCCCAACTTCCGCCTTGAGATTGTCGGCACAGAAGGCTATGTCCTTATTGACAACGAAAAAGCGAGCCTCGAAAAGGACGGCACCTCTCAACCCATAACAGCACCTCAGTGGGAGGTTGAGGGAATCCCCGCTGGCGTCCAAGAATTGGTGCGTATCGTCGCTGAAGGCGGTGAATCCTCGTCGTCGGGCAGAGACGGGCACAAGGTTGTGGAGATTATGATCGGTTTCTTGGAATCCCAACGCCGGGACAACGGGAAGATCACAATACCCGGTCCGCGATAGCGCTAAAGTACTAGACGGAATTGAGATAACTCAAGTTACCATTTATAGGGTACACACCTACGTGCATGGCTTGGATATGTCTATCCAAGCCGAGCGGGGTTTATAACTGACAAGTTAGGTTAAGATATATCAGGGGCGAATAATGGCAGAACTAGAAACTCGACGGATGGGACGCACAGAGATGCGGCCAAAATCACTCGCCTTGGGCGCTGCATGGTTGGCGCAGGGATCCGAAGCTGAAACGATTGAAGCTATCCATCATGCGATTGAGTTAGGCATTGACTATGTGGATACCTATCCACGCCATGCAGAAGAACGCTGGGGCAAAGCACTTGCCGGTGGTCTGCGCGAGAAAATCTATCTGCAAGCCAAGGTCAGTCCTCCGGGTCCAGATAAAGACTACTCCAGTGAGACGACACGTCGGAGCGTGGAAAACAGCCTCAAGCAGCTCCAGACTGATTACTTGGATTCAGTCCTGATCCACGATCCAATCGCTATTGAGGATCCCTTGAGTCCGGGTTGTGCGTTGGACGAATTACTGAAAATGAAGGAGGAGGGGCTTGTTCGACACATCGGCCTCGGCGTCCGACAGCACGAGTTTCATCGGGTTGCCATTGAGACGGGCCATATTGAAGTTGTCCTCACATTTCTTGACTATAATCTGCTCGACCAATCGGTTGCCCAAACAACCCTGCCGTTAGCTCGTGACTATGATGTAGGCATTATTCTCGCCAGCCCTCTCGGCATGGGATCACTAACTGGTGTAGAGCCAGATATCGAAACCGAGCAGCGTCGCCATCCGGGTGCCAAACCGAAGGCACATATGATGTGGCAATGGTGCCACGAGCGTGGCGTAAACATACGGCATCTAGCGATGCAATTTTGCCTAGCTGCTCCTGTAGACGGTATTGTGATGGTGGGTCCCGCTAATAAAGTGCAGGTTGAGGAAGCATACGAAGCGGCAACCGCAGATGTGCCAATCGAAATTTGGCGTGACTTTGAGGCAGCATTTGGTGTTCGTCCTGCGAATGTAGGGTTCAACGATCGTTGAACCTTACAACCCATTCAACGGAATTGGATCACATCGAAACGATCTTCCGCATCCGTTCAGCGAGGTCAACCTGCGCGGCATGGTCGCCACCGACTTCGTGGATGACAGGGCCATCGTATCCAATTGCCCGGAGTTCATGAACCACAGTGTGCCAATCGGTATCGCCATCAAGCAGATTAACAAACTGATGCGCCCCCCGGTCAAAATCCTTAAAGTGCACACGGCAAATCCGAGACCCTAGTTCTCGAATCCAATGTTCAGGGTAGCCGTAAGCCATCATATTGGCGGTATCAAGGTAGACCCCTACCCATTCGCTCCCAACTTCATCAACAAAGTCGCGCATCTCTTTTGGACTCAATAGAAATTTGTTCCAGACATTTTCGAGTCCAACCGCGGCTTTGTTTTCTGCGGCGATTGGAGAGACATCTTTCAGAATAGCGATCAGGTTATCCCAAACCGATTGATAGGTGTCGGAAACGGTAAGCTGTCCGGGATGCAGCAGAATTCCGCTCACACCGAGAATGCCCGCGATTTCAAGGTTGCGCACGAGGGATCTGACGCCGCTCTCCCGCTCCGCCGCGTCCGGACTCAGCAGATTTCCACGATCTGCATAGCTAGCGATGACGCTGCCGATTTCAACACCCGCTTTCTCGCACCTCTCGCCTACGCTTTCAATCTCGGAGGTGCTCATGTCCGCATTCAGATCTTTCCCATCTCGGAACGTCAACTCCACCGCCTCATAACCCGCATCCTGACAGAGATTAAGTGTGTCGTCTAGCGACATCGTCCCAAGGATAATTTGTGTTACACCGATCTTCATGTTTTTCTCCTATTTATAGTATCACATTTGCTCAATAATGATCTGGTCCCCAGAAAATGACCTCCCGTTGTGGAAACAAAATTGATAATAGGGCTGCGATCTCCGGCTCCACCGCAATCCCTTGTTGATGCAAGGTTGGTTCCAGTTGGGTCCAACTTGATTCACCGAGCAGTGCCCGCCAGAAGAGATGTCCCGGCAACGTCAGACGAATCGCTTCTTCAGCCGAGTCAAAGGTCTGAAGTGTACCATTTTTGAGCAAACGTAGTCCCACCTCTTGATCGTTCACAACAAAGCAGACTGAGACAGGCTTGAAGTTCTGATTCGCTGCATCGAATCGGGCTTGTAGCTCAGGCAGAAGTCGCTGGAACAGAGAGAAAAGATTTGCAGCATATAACATCATGGCGGAGTTTCCTGCTAAGAAGGTATCTCCTGCCGTCCCTTCAATGAGCAGATCGACCATCGGGTGTCGATGTGGAATATCGCCGTGGAGTTCCTCTACTTCTTCTCGTTCACAAACCTCAAGCAGATAGCTCACCAACGCGGTTAATGCTTTCGGTTGTGTTCGGTCATATGCAACTTCAAGGATGTTTACACTTTTTTCGCCAACCTGAAAGTTAAGGTAGCCTCCAAACCTGTCCCCATGTCGAGCGACAACTGTGGGCATGATCTCCCGTAGTCGTGCGGGACCACTCTCCCAATAGGACCTCACGCGCACAAGAGATCCGCTCTGTTCAGCGTTGTGCTTATCGTATAGCGCAATGGATAGCTCCAGATCTCGTCCTTCGTCGAAAGGCTCAAGGTGCCACTCTGTTGGTTCTAGACCGATGGTTCGCCTTCGGGTTACCCGAAAACCCGCTAAGGGAACACTTGCCCACCCCAACTTCCGATAAAATGCGCATGGAATAGCCGCAAAGAGTACCCCAACATCATAACCAACCGTGCGCATGTAGTCAATCGTATCCTTCATCAACGCTGTGGCGTAACCCGCACCTTGATGTTCGGGATGTGTACCGACACCGCCAATCCCTCCCATAGGAACGGGGACAGAACCAATCCGCATTTCGCGCTCCCAGACACGGAGGGTCGAAACAATCTCTCCATTCACCAACAAGACGCGAGATTGGTCGTATCGGTAACTTGGATCAGTGCGGACATATTGCCGGTATCTCTCATGCCCATCTGGTCGAAAAACCTGGCATTGTAAGTCAATCATTTCCGCTATCTCTGATTCACGGACGCCTCGAATTTCCATGCATTCCTCCAACTATACAACAAGGCTGAAGCGACCTAGCACCATCGCACAATAGCCCTAGTGCAATCAGCCCGAAATATTGCGCTCTAGTCCGGGTGTTCGACGCTTAATCAGGACCGTCACAATGGAGATCGCAATGACAATCCCAAAAACCCAAAAAAGGATTTTGATTGTACCTGTTGCCTCATCCCCAAGATAGGAGTATAAAATCGTTGCGGGTAGTTGCCCAATTCCGGTGGCGAGCCAAAACCCAAGAAAACCCATGCCGGTCAACCCTGATCCATAGCTAATTACATCAAATGAGATAATGGGGACCAAGCGCGCGATCAGCACCGCATGTTTGCCATAGCGTTCAAAAAATCGATCGGAAGTGGCGAGGGCAGATTCGCTGGTTAGTTTGACAACGGCAGGGCGGCCAAAATATCGAGCGATAAAAAAACAGAGAGCAGCACCTAACATCGCACTACTCCACGACAATGCAGCACCCCACCATACGCCGAACAGCAGCCCGTTCGCAAAGGTAATCAGGAAAGCGGGTAACGGTGCAGCAACACTCTGGAGTATCATGAGGAGCGCAGAAATTACGGGAGCAAGGGGACCGTAAGCGGCAATATATTCCCGCATCGCCTGTGGATCTTTAAAGAGCGCAAAAATGCTCACGAGCCAATCGCGGAAGGGAGGAACAGCGAAAAACAGGAGGAGGAAGACAGCTGCGGCGAGGAGTGATATTTTGGCTTTCATGGTGTTCAGCAGCTTCACAATTCCTCGCGCTCTTCCTCATCACTGTGGGGTTCCTCCGCCCCGATAAGATCGGTTCCGTTCCGTGAATCCCGATTCGTCGGGAGATTCAAAGCAACCGGTAAAGGAATGACATCTTCTGCACTGACAGATATGGAAAGCGTATCACCGACATTTTTACCGTGCGCTCTTGGATTGTAAAGCACCGCTTTCGCCGTCACTTCATCCGCAAGCGATAGGTGATACTCCTCTACACGTCCCAGATACGTCGCGTTGAGGACCTTGGCACTCACTCGGTTTGATGCCCCTTCAGCAGCTGCCTCGTCGAAGTGGATCGACTCTGGACGGATGCAGCAAGTCACCGCTTCACCGTTTGTGAAATCGTGATAGATTGTCGTTGAACGCAGTATGCCGATTTCCGTTTCAATCTCAGCCGTGCCGTTGGATAGAGATTGAATTTTACCGTTGATGAAATTGGTCTCGCCGATAAAACTAGCCACAAATGGATTGGTCGGGAACCTATAAATTTCACGGGGAGTGCCGACTTGGATGATTGAACCCTCTCTCATGATTGCCATCCGGTCTGCGAGGTGGATAGCCTCTTGCTGATCGTGTGTGACATAGACGGCGGTAGCACCGGCTTGTGCGTGAATGCGCTTAATCTCCTGACGCATTTCAAGCCGCAGCTTTGCGTCAAGGTTGCTTAACGGTTCATCAAGAAGCAAAACATCCGGTTCTACGACTAAGGCACGTGCCAAGGCTATCCGCTGCTGCTGTCCGCCGGATAACTTGTTGACAGGGCGGTCGGCGTACTCCGGCATCTGCACCACGTCCAAGACTTCATGGACTTTCTCTTTTCGGATGTCCTTATCAATCTTGCGAAGCGACAGACCATATTCAACATTCTCAAAGACGGTCATGTGGGGCCAAAGCGCGTAATTCTGGAAAACCATCCCGGTATTCCGTTTATGGGGTGGCACTCTGCTCATCTCCCGATCGCCAAACATCAAATTTCCGCTATCCGGTTCGTAGAATCCCGCCAAAATGCGGAGGCATGTGGTTTTTCCACAGCCTGAGGGACCGAGCAGAAAAAACAGTTCACCTTCCCGAATTTCAAGGCTAACATCATTCACGGCGATTGTGGTATCAAAGGCTTTTACGATATGGTCTAAACGAACTTCAACGGACAATGGTCAACTTCCTCCCGTTTGTTGCAGATGTCATAAACTAACCGTCTTCTCAATGCCCACCATCAAACTCTGACTGAATCAAGCTCCCGATTCGGGTGAACCGAATGCCATTGATAATCTTCCAGACTTCCCAAGGTCTTTTCTGATTAAATAGATCATACGACCACAAGACCATAAACGCTTGTCCCTTAATGTCATTCACAGACACAGGTCCCCATGTGCGACTGTCACTGCTTTGATCTCGATTATCCCCCATTGCAAAAACATACCCTTCTGGCACTTCAAACGGTCTACCATCTGGAAACGTCATGTAAAACTGACTCGGTGAGAGTTTATACAGCGCGAAAGCGTTATTATTGGGCAAATGGTGCGGCTTGCGGAAGGGTGGAAAATCGTACCGATGACCAATGGCGTGAGACACATGTTTCGTATAGGCACTATCTTCGATTGCTGTCCCGTTGACGTAGAGTGTGTCCCCTTTTGTCTCAATCGTGTCGCCTTCAACTGCAACGATCCGTTTGATGAAGTGCTTGGTTCGCTCGTGAGGGGGAATAAATACAAATACGTCTCCTCGTGCAGGTTTATGGAAGTCAAAGAGTTTAATTTTTGTTCCCGGAATGTTGATGCCGTAGATAAATTTGCAGACAAGGATGTGATCGCCAACAAGTAAAGTCTCTTCCATAGAACCGGACGGAATTTTGAACGCCTCAACGACAAAGGGACGAATAAATCCAAAAATAAGCACGAAAGCAACCACGATAACCTGAAGATATTCTCGTACCACAGTTCGTCGGAATCTCTGCCATCGTGAAGGTACTTTTTCGCCTGTATCTACTGACCTTTTTCTCATAGGTATGTTACCTCCATGGTCATCTTCCTCGGCCCTGTTTGAAGGCACTTGATGATGTCAAACACTAGCCGTTTTCTCAATGCACCCCGTCAAATTCTGATTGAATTAAGCTTCCAATTCGGGTGAAGCGAATACCGTTGATAATCTTCCAGACTTCCCAAGGTCTTTTCTGATTGAATGCGTCGTAAGACCAATAGACCATGAAGGCTTGTCCTTTAATGTCGTTCACAGATACAGGACCCCATGTACGACTATCACTGCTCTGATCCCGATTATCTCCCATTGCAAAAACATGCCCTTCCGGAACCGTAAAGGGTTTGCCCTCTGGAAATGTCATGTGGAACTGATTTGGAGAGAGCTTAAAAGGCGCAAAAGCGTTATCATTGGGCAAATGATAGGGCTTGCGGAAGGGTGGGAAATCGTACCGGTGACCGACGGCATGGGACACATGTTTCGCGTAGATGCTATCCTCGATTGCTGCGCCATTGACGTAGAGCGTGTCCCCCTTCGTTTCAATCGTGTCGCCTCCAACTGCAACGATGCGTTTGATAAAATTCTTGGTGCGTTCGTGCGGAGGAACGAATACAAATACATCTCCGCGTGCAGGTTTATGGAAGTCAAAGAGTTTAATTTTCGTTCCCGGAACATTGATGCCGTAGATAAATTTGCAGACAAGGATTCGATCGCCAACAAGTAAAGTCTCTTCCATAGAACCGGACGGAATTTTGAACGCCTCAACGACAAAGGGACGAATAAATCCAAAGACAAGCACAAAAGCAACTACGATAACTTGCAGGTATTCCCATACCACAGTTTGCTGGAATCGCTGCCATCGTGAAAGTGCTTCCTTTTGCGTGTCTGTCGACGTTTCATTCATAAACATATCACCTCTTAATATAAATTATTCATCAATTGCTAAAATTGCCATAAATGCTTCTTGTGGCACCTCGACACTTCCGATCTGTTTCATCCGTTTTTTGCCCTCTTTTTGCTTCTCAAGCAGCTTCCGCTTGCGTGTAACGTCACCGCCGTAAAGTCTTGCTGTCACGTTCTTCCGGAAAGCACGGATGGTTTCACGTGCGATCACTTTATGACCAATCGCTGCTTGGAGTGGTACAGTAAACATCTGTTGTGGAATAACGTCTCTTAACTTCTCCACTAACGCCTTGCCCCGACCATAAGCCATGTCACGATGAACAATTGTTGAGAGAGCATCAACCGGCTTTTCGTTGAGCAAAATGTCCAACTTCACGAGATCTGCGGGTTTATATTCACCGATTTCATATTCAAGCGAACCGTACCCGCGCGTCAACGATTTGAGTTTGTCATAGAAATCAAGGAGAATTTCGCCCAAGGGCAGATCGTAACTGATTTGTACACGGGTCGCGTCCAATTGATCCATGCGGATGAAGGTCCCACGTCGCTTTTGACATAAATCCATCACATTTCCGATGTAATCTCTCGGTACAATGATTTCAGCCGTGATGTGAGGTTCGGCAATGAAATCGATCTGATCAACTGGAGGCATCTTTGCGGGGTTATCCACTTCAACGCATTCACCATCTCGTTGGATGACGTGGTACTTAACACTCGGCGAGGTGCGAACGAGGGAGAGATCAAATTCGCGTTCCAGTCGTTCTTGGATAATCTCCATGTGCAACAATCCTAGGAAACCACACCGAAAACCGAATCCAAGCGCGACAGAAATTTCAGGCTCAAATCTGAAAGAGTCATCGTTGAGTTTAAGCCTTTCGAGTGCTTCTCTCAACGCCCCAACCTCGCTGGTGTCCGCTGGATACAGTCCACAAAACACAAGCGGCTTCATTTCACGGTAGCCGGGAAGCGGTTCGGATGTCGGTCTTGTGTGATCGGTAATGGTTTCACCGATTTTAGCATCCGCTATGTTTCGCACCCCAGCAATAACATAACCGACCGAGCCGGTCGAAAGCACATCAACAGGTTTCATGTGGGGCAGGAAAACCCCGACCTCCTCGACCTCGTAGGCACTCCTCGCTGCCATCAAGCGGATTTTGTCTCCCACCTTCACGGTCCCATCGAACACGCGCACATACATGACCACACCCCGATAGCTGTTGTACATTGAGTCAATGAGCAATGCCTTCAGGGATCCCTCGGTCTCTCCTTTTGGTGGCGGAATCCGATTGACAATTGCTTCCAATATCTGTTGCGTGCCGATATTTTCCTTTGCACTCACCAAAATAGCTTCGTCTGCGGGGATGCCGACAACTTCTTCTATTTGTCGTTTGACCTCATCAGGGCGCGCTGTCGGGAGATCGATTTTATTGATAACGGGAATAATCTCAAGATCGTGGTCAATTGCAAGATATGCGTTTGCTAGAGTCTGTGCCTCAACGCCTTGGGCGGCATCTACAATTAAAATTGCACCTTCACACGCTGCGAGGCTCCGCGAAACTTCGTAGGTGAAGTCAACATGCCCCGGTGTATCGATCAGGTTCAGCTCGTAGAGATCTTCATCCGTGCCGCGATAATTGAGTTTAACAACGGTCGCTTTAATGGTGATGCCACGCTCGCGCTCGAGATCCATCAGGTCCAAAACCTGCTCGCGCATCTCACGCGGCGTTAACGTGCCGGTGTACTCCAAAAGGCGATCACTGAGTGTGCTTTTGCCGTGATCTATATGTCCTAAAATGCAGTAGTTGCGTGTTTTTTGTTGGTTATTCATTGACTGATAAGAGTTGTAATCCTTTTATTACAAAATATGATTTCTGTATTTGACGACTAGATGCGTGATCTCGTTGAATCCATCACTCACTCTTATGATGTTGGCTCATGTTAAGATTTAGTGCAACAGAAACCAAGTTTTGAAGAAAAAACTCGGTTTCTCTTCGTGGTCGGGATCAAGCATAAACGTCAAATTGGCACTTCACGCTTTACGCATCACGTTTTACTTATCGATTTCTTGCAGTATTGTCCTCGCTGCCTTGCGTGGGTTGTCCGCTGCGGTGATAGGTCGTCCAACGACGATGAAATCTGCTCCCGCATCAATTGCTTCGGCGGGTGTCATGACCCGCTGCTGATCGTTTGAAACCGCCCACGTGGGACGGACACCGGGTGTAACAATCACAAAATCGTCCCCACATACCTTCCGAATCAACCCAATTTCCAATGGCGAGGCGACCACGCCCTCTAATCCTGCTCTCTGAGATAGTTCTGCGAGGTAAGCCACCTGATCTTTTAATTTACGTCGGGTCCCAAAATCACGCTGGAAAGTCGTTTCATCAACGCTTGTGAGGACAGTCACGCCCAAAAGCGTTGGTTTAGGAATGCCGAGTTCGGAAGCCTGTTTCTCCGCGACTTCCGCTGCAGCACGCATCATCTCCAAGCCCCCTGAAGCGTGTATGTTGATGATATTGGCACCAATTTTTGTCGCAGATCCGACTGCGCCAGTAACCGTATTGGGAATATCGTGGAATTTGAGATCTAGAAAGATATTTTTTTTCGCCTCAAGCAGCAATTTGACTGAAGCGGGTCCCACAGCAGTGAAGAGTTGTTTTCCGATTTTGAACCAAGTGACTTCATCTGAAAGTGTAGTGACCAGTTGATTCGCTGCTGCCAAGTCTTCCACATCTAAGGCAACGATAAGTTGATTTTGGGGCATATTAGATCCTTGTAACTCTAGACTGCGCTTAATGGTGGTCTACACGAGGTTCGATAGGCAGGCTGCGGAATTCACGGATGAGTGCGGCGAGCTCTGTAGCGGCAGCGTTGAAAAATCGTTCACCTTTCTCCACTGTACCAAGGGTAGCGTCGCCGATGACCCCCGTCTCCGAGATGCGAGACCATTGATCCATCATCTTTAGCGGTGCGCTCCCCTTGCCGCGCACTGTGCCACGCCAATAGTAGCGAGACACTGGAACCTTCACTTCATGGGCGGCTTTGTCCATTTGCACCGCTGCATCGTTGAGATAGCGGTAGACCGATGTTTCAATCTCATCTGCGTGGGACAGCACATCTGATTCAACGATTTCATCAACCGAAACGCCTGCCCCTGCGTTGAGCATACCGCAGTGCGCCTCGGTTTCGATTACGGTTCGGCGCGCTGCTAACTCCAAGATAGGGACATTGGAACCGTGACCGTTGACGATAAGAATCTTGCGAAAGCCATGGTGGGCGACGCTCTTGGTGATATCAACCACAAAGTTGAGCAAATGGTCATCACGGATGGTAATAGTACCGGGGAAATCCATGTGGTGATCTTCAAAACCGTAAGCGACTTCGGGCAAGAGCAGCACTTCGTCGGGGATTTGCTGCGCAGCCGCATCACAGATGCTGCTGACGACGAAGGTATCCACATCCAAGGGAAGGTGATGACCATGGTCCTCGGTGGAACCTACAGGTAGGACGATGACGGGTTGTTTTTCGACCAGATCCCTGATTTCGGGCCAAGTGTAGTGGTCATACCGGTAGGGAAGTCTAGGACCTATCATAATTTCTCCTTCATTCTGTAATCACTTACTAATTTCAACGAGCCATGCAATATGATTTAAGTCATGAAATATAACATCGGGCTCGGCAATCCCACACGCTTTAAGATTCGATAAGAGACTTTGCTCGGTCCATCTGGCAGACCAGAAATTTTCCGCAGTCGCCACAAATCGCCCGCCTCTGGGCGTTACTATATGCTGATCGGTATGCTCGTAGAAATCGATCTGTGCGCCCTCTGCGTCTGGCACATCCTTGTAGATCGTTAAGAACATTAACCCGCCCGGTTTCAGTGACCGATAAAAGTTCGAGAATATAGCGATAAAACTTGGATTTCGATCGAGATATGCATCCGTATAAAGACTTAGATCCCTTGATGGTTCTCGAAAATTGCCCGGCGTAAAGTATAAACACCAGACAAGATCATAGAAATTGTCCGGTGTTTTAGCTTGAGCGGCATCGCCTAGGAATAACTCCGCGTTGTTTAACCCTTCCTCACACCATCTCTCTTGAGCAATTTTTCCAATATGAGCCGATATCTCAAACCCGTGATAAAGCCGACACGCGGGAGCAAAGATTGAGCCGTGGTAGCCTGTGCCACAACCGACATCCGCAATGGCGCAGGGCTTCCCACGGAACCTTTCAATCAGTATTTCATCTTGCCGTTCCCGTGCTTCTTTTATCGGTGCTGGACAATAGGATGACTCTAGGGACTTGAGCACGGCTCTGGCTTCAGATTCGCGAAAACTGTTACTCATCACTCTTTTCTCAAAATTAGCAAAAATTCAGATTTCATTCCATCTGGGTTTTTATTCTTACGCGTGCCGAATAACTGTCTATGCTTTATCCGATCCTCGTACAGGTTCTCAAAGAGATACTCGTTGTCTGTAAAATATTCCATCAAGATCCGCCAGATTTCAACCTTTATTCCATCAATCAGGGGATTTCCAATGAAAACGCAGGCGGTTCCGTTCGCTTTTAACTGATCCATTGCATTCTCAAGGGCATTAATGGTATGACAAAAATATGAATCCAGTAATTTAACGAGGTCCTCCCGCGTGAGTTCAGATCTTATTTTCTCCAGTGTTGGGGTTTGAATCAGTCTGTCCGCCTTCCGATACGGTATTTCAAGTCTGGATAATTTTCTTATCTCTTCCTCGTTATAGCCCAGCCAAAACAGTTCCATTTTGACTGTCCGCATATATTCTTGGGCTTGTAGATAAGGCGGCGATGTGATTAAGGCATCAAATTCCCGCTGAAACGAAAAATAGGAGGAATCTACTCCACCCTTAAACTCAACAGAGTTATTGTGGCGACTCGTAACTGCTGCAAAGTCATTCATATTCCGTAAAGTTTCCAATGAATGACTCCGAATCATCTTTCGTAATTTTTCTTCCCAATCCGTCTGCAGCAGCTCTCCGACATATTTGCGCTTACTTTTAGATCGGAACAGTTTCGGAGTTCTATGTTCCGCATAGGAAAAATGCTTGCTCATCTTCAACAGAGATGATTCTACAATCGCGGTATATGTGTCCCTTTCCCTATTTTTGATAAATCCCCAATACCGACTAAGAACTTCCAACATTTCAGGCGGATACCAATACGCTATATTTGACCACGCCGGAGCAAAGTAATCGTCACTTTTTTCTAAACTATCTAGCATCTGACTTAAACAGTCTTCACGCAATCGCTCCTTTGCGGTAGGAACCTTGAGGGGTATCATATAATCGAGAAGCGGATTTAGGTCGAGCAAAAACGCATTCCGTTCGCACAGGTAAGCCTCAACGCCGACAGTCCCCGATCCCGCAAACGGATCAACAACCCAATTATCTTCCTTCGTGAAGGACTCCAGCGCGTATCTTACAACTTGGGGTATAAACTTAGCGGGATAATAAAAAATTCCGTGTGTAAGATAACCCGTATCTTTGATTTCAGGAACTAGCTCTCGGAATGAAATTAACTTAATTCGCGTATCGGTTTCATTGTCACTAGCAGTATCCACCATATCGTTCGCAGAAAGGAGATCCGGTCGTTCTGTCATATCCTTATTTTTTTATGGTATGCCTTATTGGGATTATGTCACCTTGGCTACAACAACGGTTATATCATCTTCCGGCTCAGTATTATCAATAAACCCACGAACATCGTCTATCATCTGATTGATGCCTTCCATTGATGAAAGGCCCGCTTGTGCAACGCGGTGGATGCTCCTTTCGAGTCGGTTGTAGCCGTATACCCTCCCGCTGGGGTTGGCTGCTTCAGGAAGTCCATCGGTGTAAAAGATGAGCATATCTCCTTCGTGCAGATGGACAGTTTCATCCGAATAATCCGATTTCTGGGACACTCCGAGTGGATAGCTTTCGGCAGTTAATTCTTCGACAGCATCTTTGTGTGTACAATAGTGATAAATTTCGGGGTGTCCGGCTTTTGACCATCGCATTTCCTTCTCATCCAAATCAATGATAGCAACACAACAGGTAATAAAGGGTGTGCGTTTAGGTTGTTGACAGAGTGACTGATTGAGTGCGGTGAGCATCGCCCCAGGCGTTCCCTCTTTGACAGCAAAGTCAAGCATCCCGGAGAACATCACGGCAGGGATTGCTGCGGACATATCGTGCCCAGCCACATCGGCGATGACGATTGCGAGTTTCCTCTCCTCGTTATCCATCCACAGATAGTTGTAATAATCCCCACCGACACGGTTCGCCGCGAGACAACGCCCTGCCAGATCGAGTCCGACAATATCAAGTGGTTCAGGCAATAACCCCATCTGCATACTCTGAGCAGTTTGAATCTCTTGCGCCATGAGCTCCTTACCGAGCATTTCAGACACCACACGATTTCCCACCGCCAGCGCGACAAGAAGTATGATAATCGTAGCAACCGCCGATACCCCCATAAGCCAACGTGCCTGCTGCTGCAAGGGCGCATGTGCTGCGTCGAGGGGGCTGTATGTTAATACGGTCCACGCCTCTCCGCGGGACCAACCCATAAGGACTTTTTCGGTCTCCGTCTCTCCGATAGCAAACCCGTTCTTGGCTGCCCGGTTTTTCCACACCTCCTTGTTATCGGGGAGGACAACGCGAGATGTTTCCTCTAGAATCCCTGCCTGATCTGTCTCAGTCGCTGCGACGATGTAACCGTATCGATTAAGCAGTTCATAATGCCGCGAAGTCCCATGCCCACCACCTCCGATTAAATCCCGGATGTTCTCAACGCTGTAGACTACTTTTATAATACCCACCGTTTCATCGTCATCGTCTTTGATGCTCATGTTGATATCTACGGAGTAAACCCCAGCACTGTCATCAAAGGCTATCTCGCCGATATGTTCGCCTTTCTTTTTTGCCGCTGCCCACCACTTTTCACCGAACGGCGGATCATCTGCCGGACCTTGATCGAAATCACTTGTTTTGTCCGTGGCGGCAATAACATATCCGCGCAGATCCGTCAGAAAGATTTCCTTGAATTGATCTTGGTTTGTCCGCTGGAGATTTTTGAGAAATTGCGCCCCGAGCGTTGAAGTTGATCCGTCGTAACTCCATTGTTCAAACAGTTCATCATAATTCTTCTTCTGACCTTCAATAGCTAAGTTTGCTAAAACCTTTCGATTCTCAAAACTGGTCCAGCTCTCGACCGTGAGACGGATGTTTTCCATCTCACGGTCAATTTTATCCATTGTCTTAATCGCAAAATCGCGCTCTACCATGCCAATTGCCTCGTTCAATGTTTTTTGACTTGAATAGAAAGCGAGGATTGAGGCGGAAAACAGCGGAGCTAAACCGATAAGAAGAAACATGATAACAATCTGGCTTTTTAAGGTTCTGCCTTCATTGCGCATCAACATGAGATACCCCAAAAGATAAGTATAAAAAAGAGGATATTTTCTGTTTTTCCTTTTGACACCTAAGACACCGTTGCGTAAAATATAACAACATGATAACAAAATAAGGTCAAAATCACAAATAAAAAATTGACCGAGTTTACAACTAAATTAGGAGATATTTTTTATGAAGATTCTTGTTACCGGTATATCCGGCAGAATCGGTGCCAATCTTGCCAAAGTACTCGTTGATGAAGGACATGAAGTGCGCGGATTGGTTTGGGAAAAGGATTCGCGGCTGGAAAAGTTTGAGGGGCTTCCCGTTGAATTGATTGAGGGGAGTTTAGTCAATCCTGCGGATGTAAACAGAGCAGTCGATGGGGTAGAAGCGATCTGTCATCTGGGAGCGGCATTTCAAGGTGGGGGTCCTTTCTCCAACGAAGACTATTTCGAAATCAATGCGCGCGGCACGTTTAACATGCTGGAAGCCGCCCGTGAAAATGTGGATAACCTCAAACACTTTTTCTTTGCAAGCACCGATGCGACCTACCAGAAATACCCTCCCGGCGGTCTGTCCGAATCCATCCGCGAAGACGCAATGCCCCAGAAGCCGGGCGGGTGGTACGCGCTCTCAAAGGTACTTGGCGAAGAGATGTGTCGTGGCTATTATCGGAGCTATCAACTGCCGATCTCGATCTTCCGTTTTGCCTTCGTGGCCGCTGGCGATGAGATCTTGAATTTTGCCCAATTTCGTCTTGACAATTGGCAGAATGCCTACGCAAACAGAACTACAGGTGCCGCTGCCGAAACCCGCCAACAACTAATGGGGTTCGGAGAGGCGGGAGAACGCCTGCTCATCGCGCGAGATGAGAACGGAAGATCTTATAAGAAACATATTGCGGATGTACGCGACATTGTGATCGGTTTCCTAGCCGCGCTCGGCAAACCGGAGGCGATCGGGGAAACCTTCCAACTTGCTGGACCGAAGCCTTTTACATGGGAGGAAACGGTGCCTTATCTCGCGGAAAAATTAGGCGTAGACTACGTCGATGTTCAGTTGGCAGAAAACACACCGACTTATTATGAGTTTGATCTCACCAAAGGTGCTCAACTTATAGACTACCGACCACAGTTTGACATCTTTAGGATGATTGACTCCGCCATTCAGTTTCGGCAGGGAGTTGCTTCCGATGTAATCCCCACGCAAATGACCTCTGCGTAGGTGAATTGAAATTAGAATAGCACTGACAACAGGTCGATATTAATCCGATGCGATCAGGCGAACTTGCGCACTTGTTAGGATTTCGCAGATCAATTCGTCATAGGACATTCCCGCTGCCGCTGCCTGTGCTGGTAAATCACTGAGGTCAGTCAAACCCGGTAGTGTATTAATTTCCATCACGTAGGGCTGTCCATCGGTATCGACCAACATATCCACTCTTGAGTACCCCCAACACCCGACTGCTTGGTGCGTCCCAAGTGCAATTTCTTGTACCTTCTCGGTCAGCGCATCGGATAACCTTGCGGGAATAATGAACTCTGTCATGCCCTCGGTATACTTCGCTTCGTAGTCGTAAAACTCCCGTTTGGGAACGAGTTCAAGTATGGGTAAAGCACGGAGCTTTTCATTAATCCCCAACAATCCGACCGTAACTTCCTGCCCTCGGATATATCGCTCAAATAGGATTTCTCCGAACTGATGTTGCGTTTTACGAGCAATCAACCGGACCTCGGGTAGCTCAGAAATAATCGATACGCCTATGCTTGATCCCTCCGATGCAGGTTTAATCACAAGCGGTAATCCCAACCGATCGATTGCCTCCTCGCATTGCAGATCTAAATCTTGGTTCGGGTCAATCGCAAAATAGTCCGGTGTTGGAATGTCTAGCGTGGAAAGCACCCGCTTGGTCATGACCTTATTCATCGCCAACGCACTTGCGAGCACTCCGGAACCCGTATAGCTAAATTCAAATGCCTCCAAAACGCCTTGAATTGTCCCATCCTCGCAGCCCTTGCCATGTACCCCCAGAAATGCAATTTCAATTGAGTCAGCGCGCAGCCGGTCCACCCAATCGAGGTCAATTGGATCGATTGTTACCACATCCGCGCCAAGCCGTTGAAGTGCGGCGGTAATTCGCGCGCCGGATCGCAATGACACCTGTCTTTCACCCGATCTTCCACCCATCAACACCGCAATTCGTTTTTCGAGCAACTGCTCTCTCTCCATTTCAAAAATCTCCTTCGTCGTCATCAGAAATCGTATAGTCTCTCGCGCAAGAGTCATGCCCGATACAGTCATTTGGCGTTCTAATTCCTGTTCGTCGATATTCAGGGCTCAGGTCGTTTCACCGTTTCCTCGAAGTAAACTCTCTCCGGATTGTCAATCCAATCGCAACCCCAACCCAGTTCTTTCAGCCCGTTTTGAACAATCGGCAACGTCGCCCGCAATTCTTTTACCGGCACCCAGTCGCGCCAGTGACGATCCGCCGGTGGGTTGAGAAATTCTTTCGTGCCATCTACTGCCCGCTGAATTGACGGATATACCATCGCACCCAGTTGTGTCCGTTTAGCTGCTTCAACCAGCCATTTGCTGTAGGGAAACGGTTGTCTCTCTGCAATGCAGCAAATTTTGCATAGGTACTCAGTGACGTTTCCAACCGCAACAAACGCCATTTCCACATGGCTCCGAGCAGCCATAGCCAGTGGACCGCGTTGCGAGTAATAATACTTGCCGAACATCCACCTTAGCTTGCTCTCCGCGATCGCTCGTGGATATAAGTGAAAGCAACGTTTCAGTTCTCCAGCGGTGGTTGAACAACCGTAGAGGGTCTGCGAGGTGGCAATAATCCACATCATCTCACTCGGCCACGTCGTCAACCATGCCCGCAAGTCACCTTCATCAAAAAACGACCAGTGGGCTTCATAATCACCTCGATCGACGAAAAGTTGCTGACTCTGTTCATACGTTCTTCGATCTTCATCGGAAAGACACCGCTTATCGCCAACGATACATAGGTCGAGATCTGACCATTCATCGGCAAAATTAGCGGCACGGCTTCCAACCAACATGAGGACAGCGCGTTCACCCATTCGTTGGCAAAAATCTATGGCTCGGTCAATGAACTGTTGATCTTCTGGACTGAAATGGATCTCTTCCTTCATTACAGCCATTTCCATTTTTGCCCTTTGCCGGGAAACATGTGTCCAACTTGACACAGGGGCAGCATGACCCCTGTATCTCTGTCTGGAAACAAAAGTCCCTATATTGAAACGTGGGGTATTCGAAAGGAGTTTCGCGAAACAGCTAGTTGGATGGAACCAAGACCCACGTAAACGCCCCTAGAAATCTGATTATTACTCAACCGCATCAACTCGGATCGACAATTCCTCAAGTTGTTCGTCATCGACTTCAGAAGGCGCAACGGTGAGCAGACACAATCCGTTCTGTGTCTTCGGAAACGCGGTGACTTCACGGATATTTTTTTCGCCGGTCATCAGCATCATCATCCGATCTAACCCTGAAGCAATACCGCCATGCGGCGGTGTTCCATATTGCAACGCTTCAACGAAGTACCCAAATCGTTCGGTCACTTCCTGAGTTTTGATCTTCATGATTTCAAATATCTTCTGTTGGAGTTCCCATTGGTGAATTCTGATGCTACCCCCGGCGCACTCTTCTCCGTTGATAATTAGGTCGTATTGTAGACCTCTCGCCTTCCCCGGATCGATATCCAGCAGCGGAATATCTTCCTCGGGCATCATTGTGAAAAGGTGTTGAGAAGGTTCATAGCGATTCTCCTCTTCATCCCAGAAGAACAGGGGAAAATCGATAATCCACAAGAAATCAAAGCGATCATAATCAATCAATTCAAGTTTTTCGCCGAGATGTAGGCGCAGGTTTGCAAGTGCATCCGCGACAATCTGCGGTTTGTCAGCCACAAACACCATTAGATCGCCCGGCTGTGCATCCATCCGCTCGCTAACTGCCTTGAGGGTATCTTCGCTGAAAAATTTGACGATACTTGATTCAAAAGCGCCTTCCTCTGTTACCTTGATCCACGCCAACCCTTTCGCTCTATAGATGGCAACAAAGTCTGTGAGATCATCTATCTCTCTGCGAGAGAGTGATGCTCCGCCGGGAATAGCTAATCCTTTTACCAGCCCATCGTTTGCCAAGGCACCCGTAAACACTTTGAAATCACAGTCCGCCACCAGATCTGAGAGATCGAAGAGTTCCAGCCCGAAGCGTGTATCTGGCTTATCGGTGCCGTACCGTTCCATTGCCTCACTGTAAGGCATACGGCGGAGCGGTGTAGGGATGGAAATGCCAACCGCTTCCTCAAAGATTCTCTTGAATAATCCTTCCGTCACTTCCATGACATCTTCTCGGGTTGCGAAGGACATTTCGATATCAAGCTGCGTTAATTCAAGAAGTCGATTTGCGCGGGTATCTTCGTCACGGAAACAACGCGCGATTTGGAAATAACGATCTATACCACTCATCATTGATAGTTGCTTGAACTGCTGCGGTGACTGTGGCAAGGCATAGAATTTGCCGGGGTTGAGCCGGCTTGGCACCAGAAAATCACGCGCCCCCTCTGGCGTACTGTTCATTAAGATTGGCGTCTCAATCTCAAGGAAGCCTTGTTCGTCCATATATCTCCGGGCAGCGAGGGTTGCTTTGTGGCGAATTTGTAGCATCTTTTGCATTTTTGGACGGCGGAGGTCAACGTATCGGTATTGCATACGCACATCTTCCGCGGTATCGATATCGTCCTCGACAGCAAATGGCGGCGTCCTTGCAACATTTAGAATTTCCAACTCATCCGTCGCCAGTTCAATCTCGCCGGTAAGGAGGTTGGGGTTAGTCAGGCCCTCTCCCCGCTCCCGCACCTTTCCACTGACACTTAGCACAAATTCGTTACGAATCGCGTGTGCAGCCCTATGTGCTTCAGGGTCAATTATCGGATCAAAGACCACCTGCGTGATCCCAGTTCGATCACGTAAATCCACAAAAATGACGCCGCCGTGATCTCGGCGGCGGGCTACCCAACCGGTGAGTCGCGCCGACTTACCGGCATCAGCGAGCCGTAGTTCTCCGCAATAGTGTGTCCTTTTCATTTCAGGCATTGCTATAATTCTCTCCTTACAATTAATAAAAGATACAATCGTAGTCCTCAAGGTGGTATGCTTGACTGATGGCGTTCTAGGGTCTATTGACAGTCGGGTGTCGAGATATGAATCTCGACCTACAGGCTCCTCAAGGTAATACGCTTGATTGAGCATGTTCTATCGATCAATTTTTTCACGCATCACTTCTGGCAACTGTTCAAATGCAACCGATTGTTGATCGCCGCTACCCATATCCCGCACTGTTGCAGCGGCACTGTTGATCTCATCTTCGCCGATCATGACAACATATTGTGCGTTCAGTTTGTTTGCAGTCCTCATCTGCGCACGCAAGCCCCGCCCCTTGAACTCAAGGTCAGTTTTGATCCCATTCTCACGAAGATCTTGCGCCAATTTCAGCGCTATAGGCATCGCTGCGTCGCCTAACACAGAGAGGTAGACATCCACTGGTGCCGAGGTTGGCACCGCAACATCTTGGGCGTCCAAGGCAATGATGATCCGATCCATGCCGAGTGCGAATCCAATGCCGGGGGTTGATGCGCCTCCAATTTCTTCTGCCAAATAGTCATACCGACCACCACCGCCGATTGCGTTCTGTGCACCGAGTCCGCCCGCCGTAAATTCAAATGCGGTGCGGGAATAGTAATCCAGTCCCCTGACGATGTATGGGTCTTCGTGATAATCAATTTCGAGTCCGTCGAGATAGCACTTCACCATATCGAAGTTCTCACGACAGGGATCGCACAGGTAATTAGACAGAAGTGGTGCGTTAGCCACAACGGCACGACACCCGCTCTCTTTGCAATCCAAGATCCGCATTGGATTCCGTTCGTGCCGCGCATAACATTTTCCACACAGTTCGTCAAGATGCGCCTTCGCATACGCTGTCAAATCCTCAACATACTTTGGACGACAAGCCGGATCACCGATGCTGTTGAGGTGCAATGTGAGATCTTTGATTCCGAGTGTTGAGAAAAATTGGTGTCCCGCTGCGATAATCTCTGCGTCGATTGCGGGTGAATCGGCTCCAAATGCCTCAATGCCGACCTGCCAAAATTCTCGATACCGTCCCGCCTGTGGACGGTCATAGCGGAACATCTGACCGATATAATAAAATTTTAGGACGCTCGCACCGTCCATCAAACGATTTTGGAGCATGGCACGCACCACTGATGCGGTACCCTCCGGACGCAATGAGACGCTTCGGTTGCCCCGGTCATTGAACGTGTACATCTCTTTTTCAACGATGTCAGTGGTATCACCGACCCCACGCACAAAAAGATCTGTACTTTCAAAAATCGGTGTACGGATCTCCTGATACCCGTAAGTGCCAAAAACAGACCGTGCGGTCTCTTCGACCCATTGCCATATTTGAACTTCTGAAGGGAGAATGTCTCTCGTCCCTTTTGGTGATTGAATCTGCATTTTCTATCGATTACCCCTTTTATCAAGTGTCCGATTATGTTTTGTTACTTCTTTAACCGCTATCGCTCCCTTTTCTTCGACTTATCCTGATACCTCTTGTCCAGTTATTTATCGCGATTTGGAAGGTACGCTCCCTACCTCTGCCTTGTCATTGCCGCTTCGATTTGACGGCGCTGCTCCTGAAAATATGGATCGCGTGGTGCAAGACGTATTGCTGTGTTCGCCGATTCCAACGCCTCATCGTATCTGCCTTGTGCAAGGTATACTTTCGCCAAGTCGCTGTGCGACATCGGTTCATTCGGCGCAAGTTGCATCGCAGCTTTGAAAGCATTAATCGCTTGTCCAAATTCCTTCTTATCCGTATAGATAACCCCTAGGAGGTTATGCACACGCCAAGAATTTGCATCCGCCTCCAACGCCTTCTGCGCGTATTGGAGCGCTTCAGGAAGCAGCCGCTTATGAAAATGATAAATCGACGCCATAGCCCCGAAGATGATAGCGGGCAAATTCGGGTCTAATTTCTCAAGCCTCTGGTACGTGCGTAACGCTTCGTCGTATCGTTCCTGACGTTCATAGATCGGTCCGAGCAATGAATATAGCTCTAGGCGATCCGGGGCATATTTAAGCGCTTCTTCAAAGGCGTCCGCTGATTTTGCCAATTCCCCCTGAAGTTCATAAGTGATGCCCAGTTCAACCTGTTTTTGAACATCGCGGGGATTGCTTTGTAGTGCCTGCTTGAGCACCTTTTCAGTCTGCTTGAGTTCTTCTTGATAATCTTTGTTTACCAACGCTACCGCAGCCCCAAGATTGTTTCGAATCGTAAAATCATCCGGATTAATGGCTACCGCTTGATTCAAGATGCCAACAGCCCTCTCATAATCTCCCTTAGCATATTCAATCTGTCCTTCGATCAACTTCTGCGTCGCATCAAAGTAGAGATCAATTCGCTTCCGTACCTCGATCTTATCGCTCATGGTGCGACCGTAATTTGCCAAGTAAGGAGTGGAGCGTTCACGATACCTCGCTAGCCCCGCAATGTTTTTATGAGCTGTGTTCACAAGCGTACTAGGCTGAAAAAATTCCAACTGTGGGTGATTGTCTGTATGGACTGGACCATCGCCGGCATACGCTCGCACCGCCTCCTCACCCATCATGAACGAATCGAGGAGGGATATGCCATCGAGGTCGTCACTTGCTAGTGCCTCGTAAACCCGCGGCATCTGTGCCCTTTCCATAAGACGCTGATAATTTATCTTGAGCCGTTCTGGCGTACCAACAAGGATGGCAAAGTCTGGCGTGTATTTATACCATAGTGTTGCGTTTGGAAACACCTCAGTGAAGGTTCTCACAATCATCTTCAGATGTGTTTCTGGCAGTCGCTTGAGTGGCACCCATTGGCATATTATACCATCTTCTGTGAGAATACGCTTGCACCACCGGTAGAAATCTGCGGTATAAAGATTGGATCCCTTCAAACTCACCAATGGATGAAAGGAACCTATGGAAATCACGTCGTATCGTTTTGGGGTCATCGACACATAATTCCGCTCATCATTAATCATGTGATTGAACAAGGCACTGTCAAGTACATTATGGTTTACGTTGGTAAAATGTTTCCGCGCTGTTTCGATGAGTCCCTTCGGATTTTCGACGGTTTTTACGCGCACATCGTGCTGTGTCATCGTATGGACAGTAATTCCCATCCCAAATCCGAGGACAAGCCCACGTTCAGGGTTCGGATGCAGCAGGAGCGGCAGATGAGCGATGATACGATGCGATGCAGATCCCAGACGGGAGCCCTCAACGATTTCGTCATTGTCAACATAGATCCGATGGATACCTTGGTCATCCATAAAGGTAGCGATATTCGCATCAACAGTTTCGGTATGCTCGACCAATGTATCGTTTACGCGCTGTGTCCAAAAGGTTCCATTCTTCAGAAAGGGAGGTGAATTTCCCCATAGCAACAGTATCAGTCCAACCCCACCGGTCAGGATGGTTCCGCCAATTGCAGTACCGCTGATAAGCTGTGATTTCTCCGCGTTCCGAAGAATCAAGATACATCCCACCACCGCATTCAACCCGGCGATCAAGAGAAGGCTCAGACGCATCCCAACCAGCGGAATAAGGATAAACCCTATACACAAAGATCCGAGGAGTGCACCGATTGTGGTGAAAAGGGAGACCGCTGATTGTGATTTTGCATCAACGCAAATTCGCCTACCCAACGGAAAACTCGCTCCGATCAAAATAACAGGCACAATCATCAGTATGATGCCAGCAAAAAATTCCCAAAAACGTCCAACCCCGAAGGCAGCTTGCAATCCCCTGCTGATTCCATACAGGTTTCCGAAAGCCGGTATCAGTGCAATAACGGATAGCCCTAGTCCAATCTGCACCAATCCGAAGAGATTTACGCACCATTGAATCCGACGTGCTATCGCTGCGAATAGAAAACTCCCAACGGCAATGCCGAGAAGTAGGACGGTCAGCGTAACCGAAAACGCATAACCCGGACTGCCAAGAAACGGAATTAGGATCCGTGCCCAGAGGACCACATAAGCCATCGCACAGAAGCCGGAGACGGCAAATATCCATAAATGCGGTCGCTCCATTTCCCCCGTTGGAGATACACCGGATCCGTCGTCTACGTCCTGCAGCTGGTCCACAGAGGTCTCAGACCATGAACGGTCTGCCCCGAAAGCAACCCCCGCCAGAACTAAGTTAATCGCCACACCCAAGTAAACTGAAGTCTGAAAACCTAGAAGCTGGATGAGGAAAAATCCAGCGGCAACACAACCAACGCCCGCAGCAAGTGTACCGATTGTAAAAAGGCGATCCACCGTGAATCCTGCACATCTTTCCTTGGCACACCTACCGAGTAGGAGTAACGCGCCTCCGATCAACATTGACGGAACCAATAGTACGGCAAACGACAGGATAAACCGAATCCACGAAAGGAAATAGAATCCCGCACCCAGTCCACGATAGAGGAGAACGCAGATAGCGTTAAGAATATCCAACAGGGTCGGGAAGATGAGCGCAAAGATCCCGAGTCCCACTCCGAGAAGCGCATACACGCGCAATGGTCGCTGCTCTCTATCTGCCAAACGCCGAAAGCAAAAGCTGCCAAGTCCCAGGCCCCCTGCCAGCGCACTCAATATGGCGCTTACAGCAAACACCGGACTCCCGAAAAATAGGATTAGCTGGCGCGCCCAAATCACTTCATAGAGCACACCACACATACATGAAAAAACAATGATTAGCCCGAGAATCGGTTCAATTTTACGCACAGTTCGGCTCCCAAGGGTACACACTTAATACCCCAACTTCATTTATGTTCATAGCGATCCTGCGGATAGTAACCGATCGCCAAACGCCCGTGATCAAGGTCATACAGGGGCCAGTTGCTGTCCGAGACACCGAACACGATCTCGAACTTCACATCCGGGTGTGTAATCGCTTGCTCAAACACCCGCACTGCGTCGCCATGACCGAGGTGGTGCGGATGTTCGGGCAGCGGTCTGTCACGATTAAAGTTTCCAATCCGTACCCCAACGAACTCCATGTCGTGCCGGCTCGCATAAGAATAGCCCATCGCTTCGCCGAACACCTTGCTAACCGTATAGTGACCGACCGGCTTGGTAGGCATGTCAATCGTCCGCTTGATGCTTTTCGGATAGGGACCAAGCACCCCAGCGCGACTAGCGTACGCAATCCGTTTCACGCCGTTCAGGCGTGAGGCTTCAAACATGTTGTAGGTGCCGATGAAGTTGCTTTGCAGAGCGGCTTCCCATTCACTGTCGGTCCCGGTAAGGTGGATGACAGCGTCCATGCCCTCTGTCGCTTTGAGCATGGTGTCGAAATCTGCTACATCGCCTTCGATAGTATCTTCGAGATCAGGCATCGGCAGGCGATCAAGCCCGCGAATTGTGTGTCGATCTTTCATGCCTTTTATAAGAGTTGAACCAACGGCACCGGCAGCACCCGTAATAAGGACTTTCATTTTTCTCTCCTATTTGTCTGCTAAGAACGAACCTTCCCGCTCCACTCGCTCATAGATACGATTAAATTCTGACGAACCGTCGTCTTCCCATTTCTCGAAGTGAATTCCCCGTATCGCACCTTCCTCATAGCCCGTCAACCCTGCAACACTTAAGGAACGAGGTGTGTAAAACGTGTGACCACCAGCTAGGGATAGAATACCGATGATTCTGCCGGTTGTCAATGGTGTACCAGAAGCGAATCGCGCGATGGCATCTTCGTCTACCTCAAAACCGAGTCCGGGGGCTTCAGGCACTTGAGAAAATCCTTCAATCACCGGAATGCGCTCCGTTGTTATGTCCTCTGAGTACTGGTCGTCGAGGTTTATCGTATGAGCGGTTGCACTCGGAAGGACAGCAGCTTGGTGCAAGGTCAACGCTTTCATCAGTGTACCACCACTCTGCTGGATGAGCGCTTGGATATTCGCCTGTCCATACGCAAATCCTTTCATCAGAGTGGTGCCGATTCCACCACCGATCATATAGATGTCAGCACAGCCTTGGATGACTTCCTGAATGCCGCCGAGTTGAGGAACGTGCATGATGAGCGGGATGCGTGTCCGCTCACGCAGTTTTCGCCAGCCATCGATATCCGTCCAAGGCAGCGGGTCTTCAATGTAGCCGACAATTGGGTGGTTCTTCTCCAATTCATTGATAATGGGGAGAACAACCGCCAAACTTCGGTTGTGGTTGAAGTCCCAGTGAATCTTAAAGCCCGGTGGTGCAACCTCTGCAGCGAGACGGGTCTGCTCAAGCACATCCCATAATTCGCCAGAGTGCATCTTGAAAATGGTGTAGCCTTGGGAAGCAGCGCGTTGAATTTCGTCACGAAAAACCTCTGGCGGACATGGTCGAGTCCACGCTGCGACAGATACAGCATCGCGCACTTTTTGTCCCATGAGCTTGTAAGCCGGCACGCCGAGGTGTTTCCCCATCACATCGTAAAGCGCCATACCGAGTGCCATATTAAAATTGTTGTGAAGAAAGTCAAATGGGCTACGACCGATGAGCGTGTCGATAATCGACTGTGGAATTGGATCGGGGTCATCTTCATAATCGCCGTATCCGACTAGGCCGTTATCTGTGTGAACTTTGACAACGAGATGTTCATCAATATTGCCCATACGGACACGACCGTGGTGATCGCTGTACCGTTCCGCAAGGGGCATAACGATTGGTATACATTCGATGTTGGTGATTTTCATAGTAGTCTCCTATTCAGGCATGGAAAATAGTCCTTGCCCAGTTAGTCAATCGTCAGCGTGACGCTGTCCTGTTTGGCGATCTCCTTAATATCCGTATAAAACGCAGGCTCAGTCAGCTCTCGCGTCTCCGGCGACAATCTCGCGAGCACCTCGTCGGGAACCGGATTTGTGTCCCCCGACGCATCCTGAAAGTACTGGGTTTTGTACCGTAGGATTAGGAAGCGCCGGTCTCGATCTGTCGGCTTCCAGACCAAAACGCCGTGTGTGAGCAGTTCGGAGATAAGTACCACGTCGCCAGCGCGAGGTGTAATATTTGTTATTGCTGGATGCAATTCAGGATCGGGATCATCGAGGTCTGGGAAAAACAATCCCTCTGGGCGCTCAAACTCGCTCTTGTGAGACCCGGGAATCACAACCAATCCACCGTCACCGGGATAAACATCAGTAAAATAGACGAAAGCCACAAGATCATTGGCAAAAACCTGTCCATCCTTAGCCTCATAGCGCCGGGTGATCCAACCCAAGTCTTCCCGAGCGCAATGGAAGGGTGTTAGCTGACGCTTTTCGTGTGTATTGATGGCGAGGGTTCCGCGGTTAAGACGGGGTTTTCCGCGAGTCAGTTCTTTGATGAGGGGCCATGTCACAGGATGGAGCGTCAACGCCTCCAACGCTTTGTCGAAGGAAAAGCCGTACGAAAACCCTTCTCCTGCCCTATCGATACCGGGCGGCAACTGATTTGGTGGCGTCTGACGACACCGCTCAATGGCTGCTTGCGCATTCTGAAGCTCCTCCGGACTAAGGACATTTTTTAGGTGAAGATAACCTGTCACATCAAAGAGATACCTCTGTTTGGGCGTCATTGAGATCCTCCCCGCTCAAGAGAGATGGACGATGTTCTGTTTAACAATTTCTTTGGTATGTTGAAAGTGCGCCGATTCGACCAGCTCAAGCGTCTCTGGCGACAGCCGGTCCAAGATCGGCTGCGGGAATCGATGCGTTCCCATATATTGCGGCTTGTAGCGTAGGACCAGTATACGGCGATCCCGATCCGTCGGTCTCCACCGTAGGACACCGTGGGTGAGCAGCTCAGAGATAATAATAACGTCACCCGCCCGTGCGGTGATATTTGTAAACACCGGATCCGGCTCTGGATCGAATCCATCCGTTTCGTCGAGTGTCAACAAGTCCTCTGGACGTTGGAACTCGCTTTTGTGAGAGCCGGGAATTACAATCAGCCCACCATCACCGGGGTAAACATCGGTAAAATAGAAAAAGGCGACAAAGTCATCGCAATAGATTCGTCCGTCCTTGACCTTATAGAGGGTGCTATACCAACCGTAGTCATCACGGGCGCAGTGTAGTCCACCAGGATTCGTCCGCGCTCGTTCTCCATCTTGCCAGTCGGTGTGTTGCTCTCGCTTGAGCGACCCTCTAGCAAAGCGCGGTTTATCAAGGGTCAACTCTTTGACAATGGGCCAAGTCGCTGGATGGAGCGTCAAGGCTTCAAGGCACTTATCGAATGCAAAGCCGTGTTGGTGGAGTCCTCTGATTTCAAACCCAGGGGGCAGTTCATCCTCTGGGGTTTTGATATACCGGTCAATCGCTTCTTGGGTTTCCTGCAATGTATCACCCGTAAGCACATTTTCTAAGTGTAAATATCCGGTAACATCAAACAAGTATCTCTGTTCCGGTGTCATTAATGAAAACCTCCTGTTGGTTCTATTTGTCAAGATTCTCCGTATATCTGTGATAATCTCGTTCCAAATTGTATGGCATATTAGGCAACCTGCCCCACGTCACTTCCCAATAGTGGATTTTGTTACCATTTGCAGGGGAGGGCGAAACGGGGCATGCGTCCAATATTCTTACTGCCCGAGTGCGCGCAGAACACGTGGTAGAACAGCACGTCCCCGCGTTTGGGCGTTAGCTCCACATAATCTCCCAGTTCCTCACGATTGTATTCCTGATTGAGGACCCACATATATTCATAGCGGTCCGGATCGCTACGTGCCAGCCCCTCAATTTTGTAGCGAGACCGAGGCCAGACCACAGTACCACCGCCATGAGGTTCTACGTCGGTCAGATATGTGAGGGTTGCAACACGAAAGGCAGGCGGAAATGTCTTGTGCCCGTGCTCCTTAATTGCATGGTCAATATGAGATCCCGGTGAGGTCCATTCACCGGTCTGTGGAAAGATATTGATGGGACGTACACTCTTCGGCGGGCGATAAACGTCGGGAGCCATATCGCCCTCGCCAAGTTGTGCCGCGGCAGTCAGAAATTGTGGTGTATAAACGGCAAGGACATCAGGATCTTCACAAGTCTCCGGGGATTGTATGTTCTGCCATGAGTCTGGATCATCGGGGTGAAGCCCAATCCACCGCCACATTGCTGCTTCCGCCCGTTCTGCGATAGCGTCCGGGATTAACCCTGATACGAGTAGATAATTGTTTTCGCAATAACTCTGGGTCTGCTGACGTGAGAGAACTGGTGTGAGCATCATATAAGTTTCCTTTCAACCGTAAGCCACTATGGCATTACGCATCGCTATCCAAACTCCCCAGCAACGTCTCCACCAGTTTTGTCGCAAACGCATTGTCATTGATATGATTGTCCATCTCAATCAATGTCACGTTGTCCCCAAGATTCGCTTTCAGATTTTCAATCCATGCTGTCTCCGCTTCCGCTGAATAGAACGGCTGCCCTTCTTGATCAATTGCTGAAACCCCCTGTTTTGGAATTATCACCGTTGTGGGTCCCTGAGCTTGGCTTAATTTCTGCCCCATGATCTTGCCCAACTCTGCGTTTTCTTCAACCGTCGTTCGCATCAGTGTTACTGTTGGGTTGTGCTGGTAGAATGTCCGATCCTTGAACTGCTCTGGCACCGTGTCAGGCGGTCCGAAATTGACCATGTCCAACGCGCCCGGCGCAACTACCTGCGGCACACCGAGGTCCCCTGCTGCCTCCAATCGATCCGGTCCTGCACTCAGAACCCCACCGACCAGTTCATCGGCAAGTTCTGTCGTTGTCACGTCAAGTACACCGACGATAAATCCGCCTTTCACCAGATCTTCCATCGCTCGACCGCCTGCACCCGTAGCGTGGAAGACAAGCACTTCGTAGCCGGCCTCTTCAAGCAGCTCACGCGCCTTCGTCACACACGGCGTGGTAACACCGAACATCGTGGCACCAATCAGGGGTTTATCCTCCGCTGCCGGTACTTCTGCGTTGACCATACCCACGATCGCGCCAGCTGCATTTGCCAAGATCTGTCGGGAGAGGCTATTGATCCCCGCGATGTCCACGACGGAATACATCATCGAGACATCCTTCGTGTCCACATAGGGGCTTGTATCGCCGGAAGCCAAGGTTGAAACCATAATCTTCGGCACGCCAACAGGGACCGCACGCATTGCTGTCGTTCCGATTGTAGTGCCAGCTGAACCGCCGAGCGAGATCACGCCGTCAATCTTTCCATCGCTCTGCAGTTGCGCAATAATCTTCGCTGCGCCTTCTGCCATCGCTGCCACAGCCACGCCACGATCGCCTCCATCCCGAAGGGCTTGTAGTGACGTACCTCCTGCTTCAGCAACCTCAGCTGCAGAGACATCCGGTTCAAAGTGTGGTTCTCCTACAATTCCTGTGTTGACAACACACGTCGAAGTGCCGCTCGCCTCGATCTGTTCTTTAATAAACTGAAATTCCATGCCTTTTGTGTCCAATGTTCCGACGATGCCGACTGTTTTTGCCATTGATGTTCCCCTCCGTTTGAAGTTATGTGTCCAATACCAATATTATAGCGTAATCGCATCATATCATATCAGCTGCCAATGGGCAATAAAAAAACGCCATCTCTGTGGTGCGCCAACTACCTAAACTCACCCCATTTCTTATTGACATCGATTAGTCAGTCCGTATAATGGTTACACCCTCTCGTCGTAATGATTAAAGTTAGGGCTAGATCGAAAACTGGCGCATTTCACAAGGAAGGAGTGGGATACATGAAACTCGGCATTAACACATTTTTCATCATGAAATTCGGGTTTGAAGCGGGACTCAAATTTTCTCAAGATCTTGGGGTAAAGGCAGTCGAGGTAGATGCAACGGAATCCGATGTTAAGCGATACTGCGATGTGGATACGTTGGTAGCAGATGAAGGGGAACGTCGCCGCTGGCTTGACATCTACGCTAGCCACGGTCTCGAAATCTATTCCTTCGCCGCACACGGTGCGCCGCTGTCGCCGGACAAGGACGTTGCTGCAGAGTATTCGCGCCAATTTCGACAGGCTTGCGCACTGATGGAAAAGATCGGTGCCACCCGTTTGGTCGTTGTCGCTGGGGTGCCAGAGGGGGCAGAAGGGGACAAATCTCCGAACTGGATTGTCAACACCGATAAAGACGGGTTCCCCGAAGCGCTCGAATGGCAGTGGGAGAAGAGGTTGATTCCGTACTGGAAAGAGCATGGAAAGATCGCTGCGGATCATGGCGTAACGTTGTGCTTTGAGATGCAAATTCTCGATATGATTCACACACCAGCGAAACTGATGCGGCTGCGCGATGAAATCGGTCCGGTTGTCGCCTGTAACTTCGACATCTCTCACATGTGGGTACAGGGTATAGACCCCTTTGCAGCAATGCACTATCTCGGAGATCTCATCCAGAATGTCCACCTCAAGGACACACTCATCCACGAACCCAACTCGCGGCTCTACGGGCTGTTTGATACCACAGATTCAATCTATCCCGAACAACGCAGCTGGTCATTCACGCTGCCCGGCTGGGGACACGATGATCAGACTTGGCGCGAGGTGATTACAACGCTGCGCCTTTTGGGATACGAAGGCATCCTCTCGCTCGAAATGGAGAGTGAGTTCATCGAAATTGAGGAGGGCTTGAAAAAGACAGCGGCGTTCATCCAACCGATGGTGTTAGAGCAACCGAAGGGACCATCGTGGTGGCAAGCCGAGGAATTACACAAACGCTGGAAGGCAGAGCAGTCTTGAATGAAAGAGACTATGGATAGAGACGTTTGGACACAGGTTATCGTCGTCGGGGCTGGCAACGCCGCCCTTTCAGCGGCCGTAGCGGCGCGGGAACGTGGAGCGGAGGTCGCCGTTCTAGAGAAGGCTCCCCGTCAACACCGAGGCGGAAACAGCGCGCTGACCGTGCACATGCGGTTTCCCTATGACGGCATGGACGATTTGACACCGTTGCTGTCTGGCACACCCTCGGCAGACCTCCGCCGTATGGCTGACCGGGTCGGTAGATACACCCGTGCTGACTACTACAACGATATTATGATCGTGACGGAGGGCAAGAGCGATCCGGAACTCGCGGAGGTCCTAGTCGCTGAAGCTGCCCCAACTGTCCGGTGGATGAGTTCCTACGGGCATACTTGGGTCCCAACCTACGCCAACCCTGTTTCCGCCAACGTGGTATCGTTCAACGGTGGCGGTTACGGTCTCCAAGAACAGTGGTTCAAAACAGCTGAGAAGTTAGGTGTATCCGTGCATTACGACACTAGCGCAATAGGCTTGCTTCAGGATTCCCAAGGCAGGGTGACAGGCGTGCAGGCAAAAACATCGCAGGGCTACTGTAACTTCCACGGTAGGGCGGTGGTGCTAGCCTGTGGCAGCTTTGAATCAAGCCCGGAGATGCGCGCTCGACATCTCGGTCCTGACTGGAAGCAGGTCAAGCTGCGTGGCGTTCCCTACAACACCGGCGACGGGCTCACTATGGGGTTGGAGAGCGGGGCGATGTCTTATGGGAGTTGGTCTACTTGCCACGCCTCACCCCAAGACCTAAATCGTCCGCCCTTCGACGTTCCCGGACCCGATATTAGGGGCGATTTTTGGAGCCGTTATTCCTATCCTTTCGGGATTATGGTCAATCTCAACGGACGTCGATTCATAGACGAGGGCGAAACTTGGCGGGGACTTACTTATGCAAAGATTGGGAGGGCCATTCTCGCCCAACCCCAAGGCATAGCGTTCCAGATTTTTGATCGCAAGCATCGAGAGTTGGAGGTCATCCGGGGATACGAAAAAGCCACCGGCGTCAAGGCTAATACCCTAGAAAATCTGGCACAACAGTTGGGCATCCTCGACATCGCAACATTCACGCACACCGTGAGTGAATTTAACGCCGCTGTCCAACAGGGTGAATTTAACCCCTTTCAACTCGACGGAAAAGGTGCTATCGGTATCACCCCACCCCGAAGTAACTGGGCGCTCTCTATAGATACACCTCCCTTTGAGGGCTTTCCCGTGATATGCGGGATGACTTTTACCTTTGGGGGTTTGCGCGTCACGCCGGAAGCAAGGGTCATCCATACTATGGGCTACCCCATCCCCGGTCTCTATGCTGCCGGCGAGATGGTAGGCGGACTGTGGCATGGAAACTATCCTTCCGGAGCGGGGATGATGGCGGGCACGGTTTTCGGGCACATCTCTGGGACTAACGCTGCCGAGGAAGCGCTTCAAATGGATAAATAATTATGAATATAGATTCATCCGCCTACGCTAACTATTAATTACAGAGCAACGTGATGGTAGCGTTAGGGTGAGGGTGGGAATACACGCTTTATGATTTCTATTACTATATTACCTGATACAGCAACGATGGATCCTATGATGCCACCCATGATTGCGGATATTGGTATTTGCCAATTTTGTAAAATCCAATCTAGGTTTCTCCATCGTTGATCCCACTCAAAGTATTTTATAAATTCTTTTTCATGGTTTTTTGCCCTGAGTTTTTTGAGAACGTATATATCTGGTTTAACAAGCGTATCATTTTTATCATATAGGAATAAGGCTCCTATGATGTAGTATATTTTTTTACCTTCATCTTCACTCAAATGTTTTAGATGGTCTTCTTCATCCTTGAATTGCCAGTTTATCCTCTGCCACTGCTCATTTTCTAGTAGTTCAGAGTCATTTGGAGGATATACTTGTCTTATTCCAACGCTATCATCTTCCATTTTTACGCCTGCTCGGGGTAATTTATTTCGCTTGGATTCACCATACCCTGAGAATAATGGTGATTGAAACATCGTGATATACTTTATATCGTTGATATTAAGAATCTGCTTGTCGATTGTTCTTCTGTATAACATGATTATCCTTTCATGTGCCGTTGGACGCCTTCGGGGTGAAAGCGTATAACTACTTGATGCGTTGCACTGGAATTAGTAGTTATCAGCCTTACTACTAATTGCATAGAAACGACTATAGTAGTTAGACGCAGAAAACGGATAATGACTAAAAGCGAATAATTATAGCGTGATAATCGTCACATCGGCTTTCATTGCAACGTTGCCCATCTCCCTGGATCCGACGCACTAAAGGGCCAACCAGACCCACCAACGACGTGGAACTCATCCTTCTTTCCACAGAGCCAGTAGAACATCTCTGCTACCCGCAACACCGATTGCCATTTCCGTGTCGGACCGCAAAGGTAGCTGTTTGTATAAGAGTAGTCCGCATTGGCAAAATCGAAATTTGAGTCTACCACCCAGTCCCGTTGGGGTGGCACCGTTCGCCAAAACTCCCACTTCAGCAAATTGCGCGTCGACTGATCGATCTTCTCAGATTGTCGGTGCCAAATCGAATAAGCGGTAAAAAAGACTGAACCCGCCGGTGCAACCGTTGCCGCTTGACCCGCCAAGTGACCAAAGTGATCTAGTTCCTCCCTTGCAATCGGCACGATATGAGATCCCGGGAGAAATAGAGTCGGTCCCATCTCTTTGGTGTTTGATTGAGGGATATAGAATACCTGTAACAGATTGCACAACCGCTCAAACCCTGAACCGCCGTCTACGTGCCACTGTTTTGCCGGCATCGGTCCCACGAGACGATGGTTTGCCATCCAATCCGGCAGTTGGAAATTCGCGCCGAGAAGCGACCGCGTTGCGCCTGCGACCTCCGGATGTAGCAGTACCTCCTCAATGTATCGCGGATCCCTGACCAACGCATTCGGGATGGCACCCTCTTGGTCCAGATACTCGGTCACCCATCGATTGGTTGCGTCCGGGATTATTCCTTCAAGCGTGAGAAGACCTGTTTTACAGAAGTCGAGCACCGCTTGGTCTGTCATTGTTGGCTTAACATCGCTTGCTGCACGTTGTATCTCAGTTGTCATTTGGTTTACTCCCATTTTTCGAGGATGAATTCACAGGTGATATGTGTGTCTTGGGTGTGACCGACCGGCAACTGAACCGGGAACCGGATAACCCGCCAACCTTCGTTGATAGCGTCCAGAACGGTTTTGTAGGGCCAATCGGCGTAATCGAAGGGTCCATCCGAAACCGCTCCATCCTTGACCATCAGCATCCCAATTACCTCAGAAGTCACTGCGGTGGTCGCGGTTTGCAAATACAGCAAGTGCTGCTGTTTGGCATTGTCTGTCATTATGACTGAGCCCAAATCACGCAGATGGGCTTCGGTTAACCTGTCTTTTCTCAGCCGCTCAATACATTCTTCCAAGAGCTGCATGGCATTGGCGCCCATGGTAGGATTCCTCCTGCATCAAGTTAAGATCGACATTGCTGACAAAGCAAAGGGTTTAGACCGATCTGCTCAACAATGGATATTGTCTTGGACGTTGTTACGCCACTTCGGTTAAACACGATTTGACTATTTCTTGACTTTCGGATTAGGTAATGACAAAATAGATTAGGCAAAGGAATTTTGTTGACTTTCAAAGTCACACAGGCGATTGGAGAAAAATATGTCAGAGGAAGACATCGCAAAACGTATTTATGATGAAGCAATTGTGATAGACGCGCTGAATGTCAGTAACTGGGAAAGTTCCGCCGTGTATCAAAGCTTGCACACCGGCGGAGTCACGGCTATCAATGCGACGAGTGCCGTGTGGGAGAACTACCCACAGGCGATGGACAATATAGCAGCATGGCTGCGTCGGTTCAGAGAATACCATGATATTCTGATTCCTGTCAAGACATCAGATGATATCCTTCAAGCCAAGCAGGAGGGGAAGGTGGGAATCATACTTGGGTGGCAGAACGCCTCCCCCATTGAGAATGATCTCTCTCGCCTTGACCTCTTTCATGCGCTCGGTGTTCGCATTATCCAGATTACCTATAACGAACGGAACTTACTCGGCAACGGCTGCTATGAGCGCAGGGACGAAGGACTGACTAATTTTGGTGTAGATGCCATCAGGCAAATGAACCGTTTGGGCATCCTGATCGATCTGTCCCACGTCGGTGACCGCACAACGCTGGAAGCGATCGAATTATCCGAAAAGCCGGTGGCAATTACTCATGCCAACGCCCGTGCTTTCGTCAACCATGTGCGAAACAAAACCGATGAGGCACTGTCACTACTGGCTGAAAAGGGCGGTGTCATCGGCGCGAATGCGTTCCCAGCTTTCTTTGAAAATACATTTGACGCAACGCTCGCGGACTATGTAGACGCTATAGATGACCTCGTGCAGCGTGTGGGGATTGACCATGTCGGAATTGGCACGGACTATACCCAAGATCAACCCAAAGTGTTCTTCGATTGGATTTTCTCCCAGCAAGGAACGAAATACCAAGAGCGTCCCATTGTCTATCCGGATCCGCTGATCCATCCCAAAAATATGGAGACGCCCGACAAGTTTCCGAACCTTGCCGGTGAATTGCTCCGACGCGGATACAGCGAGATGGACACAACCAAAATTTTGGGCGGCAATTGGCTCCGTCTCTTTCGTCAGGTGTGGGAGGTATAATCCTGTGGCTTATGTCAAAAAAAGCACAAAATGCAGATAGCGTGAAACGTAAAACGTGAACACTATTGGTTTATTGATAAACTAGTGAACTAATGAACTCAATCGGTTTCTGTTGCACAACTTCTTGACATCAGCCAATCCTGTTTTCCTTCTGTTCTTCTACCTCACACGAATTACTTAATGAATTAATGTTGCGATAAAGGATTAATGTTGTAATAAAGGAGTATACCATGCCCTCGATTGAAATTCTTGATACAGGTTGGATAGATAGGCGCGATTCAGCGTTTCCCCAAGCCGTACAATTGCCGAACGGCGACATCCTCTGTTCGTTCAATGTCGGAGGCGGCCCAAACGTCCACGGCGGCACAGACTGGGCGCGCTCCACCGACGGCGGCGTAACATGGGCACTAGAAGGAACCATTTTGCCGCTAGCGCGAAATCCTGATGCAACCAGCGCACTCAAGCTCTCACGCTCCGCCGATGGTGAGACCGTTTTCGCCTACGGGGCACGTAGCTATCGCCTACCTGAAGAAAAATTCGGCGAGGGGCGCAACGAGCCGGTACTCTGCCGATCCACAGATGGTGGGCATACATGGTCAGCCCCACAAGTGGTGCCTATGCCAGCAGACTGCCCTTTGGAGATTTCTCATGGGGTGCTGCCGCTTGCTTCTGGACGTCTCTTGGCACCGGCGGCAACCCTTCCGTCCCAACAGCGTCTGGGAGAGCAGGTTTTGCTCGCTATCTCCGACGATGGAGGACAGACTTGGCGACACACTGTCGCATTCCAAGATCCTAACGGAAAGCATGGCTACTTTGAACAGAAGTTTACGGAGATCGCTCCGGACTATGTTATGGGTGTTTGCTGGACTGTGACTTTGGGCGATGTGGTTGATCTACCGGATAGCTTCACGCTTTCGCATGATGGTGGCGTAACGTGGAGTCCGCCGCATTCGACAGGTATCCAAGGGCAGACGATGACTCCCATTCCACTTGGCGACGACCGACTGTTGGTACTCTACAATCGGCGTTACGGAGAGCAGGCTATCGTGATGTGTCTGGTCACGTTTACAGATGAAGCGTGGACCCTCCATTACGAGGATATATTGTACAATGCCGGAACCACGCGTCAGCGACCGGAGGATATAGACTCCGGTGTGGAGGAGCTATATAGCTTCATGTTCGGTTTCCCGACAGCGATTCGATTGCAGGATGGGACATATCTGGCAACGCATTGGTGTCAGGAGGACGGACCTTTCGGCGTCCGCTGGACGAAACTACATGTTGACTGGTGAACCAAACAGCAGAAACGCATTTTTTTATTTAACTAGCGTTCATAAGTCCCCCTGATAAGGGGGATTTAGAGGGTTAAAAATAAAAAATCTACCCCTTGTGTGCTAAATTTGCGTAAGTCCTGTTAACAACACACTATAAAAAGAACTAACCAATTATGCCAACACTTCACCCTGACGACTTCGCGCTTGTTGCACCACTGTTTAGAGATGTCCAATTGTACGCCCCTATCCCATATTCAGTGATTGAGGGAAATGAACCGGGCACTATTTTTGTCGACCGGCACCAAGAACCGACTGCTGCACTCGTCTGTAGCCACGGTGGCCATTACTATCTTGCTGGAGACCCGGCTGATACACAATTCAGCAATTCACTGGAACACCTACTGTTTGAGGAAATGGGTGGAATGGACTCTTTTCACCTGTTTTTCTATCCGTCGGATTGGGAGGAAAAACTGAAGATGATTCTGCCCGCTCGTGCGACGCAGCGAACAATGAGATCTTATAATTTCAATCCCACCCGTTTTTCTCACACAAACTGGAAAGAGAAAATACCAAGGGGTTTCTGCTTAAAATCAATAGGTGAAATAGTGCGCCAGAAACTTGCAATTCAGGTCAATCCGTCTATAAGCCATACCCAGTCTTGGATAGATAATAACCCAATCTCAAAAGAACTTGGATTCTGCCTTCTTCAAGAGGATGAAGTTGTTAGTATCTGCTGTTCACTTATTGCTGGCAATGGACTGCGCGATATTTCAGTCGCAACGGCGGACGAGTTTAGAGAGCGTGGCTTCGCGACTCTGGTCACTGGTGCTTTCATTGAGAAGTGCGCTGCGAAAGGTTTAATCCCTGTGTGGCACTGTAGCCCAGAAAATTTAGCGTCCAATGCACTTGCCCGAAAGTTGGGATTTGAGGAGAAAGGAGATTTTCAAGCATTCCATTGCTGGGTCAAGCCCGGCACTCCTTGAAGTTTGGTGTCGGGTTTCACTAAATCCATCTACAAATGGCTGCTATTGAAAGACGAAACCGTATCGTAGTTGACAGTGATTCGCATCTAACCGTTCAACCCAATCTACGTGCTGTGAAATGTCAACATGCCTTAAACTTCTTCGAGGATTGCCCCTTCGATGCCTCGGTGATTGTCGGGGTAATGGTGCCAGTAGGCGACGAGTACCCGTCCATCATTGAGCTCCACCGACCAAGGATAGCCGCAGTCTGCGCTCAACCCCTTGTCCTCAATCACAAACTCAGGTGCAGTATCTAAATCGCTCCCTTCAGGATCTAACACCTTACCCACGCATCCGCGCTGTCCCTCCCATCGAGTTCCTACTGTGAGAAAAATGCGCCCATCCCTCAAGCCAAGCATGTGACCGGGGCTGCCGTGAACCGTGGTTGGACGCCACGGCGACCATGTTTCTCCATCGTCGTCAGAATAAACTAACACGAGAAGACGACCAACGAACGCCGGATCGTCTTTGAAGGGACCTTCAAACCCCTGATCCCGAACGATGTCGGGTCCCAATCGCCCCGGATGACACCGAAACAGCACTAAAATGCGACCACTCGGTGTCCGGTGGATCGTCGGTTCGCTGAAATGGGCAACCGGATCTTCGGCAATCCGTCCACCGTATTCCCATGTCTCTCCCATATCCTTCGATACGCGCATCATACCAAAGTAACGGAACTCGTCGGTGGTGGGGTCGGTTGCCTTGCTCGGCATCAGTAATCGTCCATCCGGCATTACCAACAGACCGCTGCGGCTGACCCCTGAATGCTGGGCAGGATGCCCCCAGACCGCGTCAGGTAGAGGCGGAAAACGTACAGGAGCACTCCAAGTATGCCCGTCATCGCGTGATCGTACCCAGAACGGTTTACCGTGCTGTACGACCCAACTCCCTCCATGCTCCACCGCATCCTCCGCAGGAACCAACTCGGTGCAGGATGAGTGTAGAAAGATGCTGCCGTCCGGAAGGGTGTGGACGCCACGATCCATAACCCCACCGCGTGGATCGACGGTTACAAGGTGGGGCCCGCTCCAAGTTTGCCCTTCGTCCTCGGATCGGCACGCCTGCACATTAAAAAGCGGATGCTCATGATGGGAATATCCCAGATGGGTTGCTCTCTGGAATGTTACCAACAGGCTGCCAGAAGGCGTACGTGTCACGGTAGGACTCAGGGCATACATACCTGATTCGTGATATATTGTCATGCGGTCTGCAACTTGCCAACTCATGCTACTCTCCTTCCTTTTTCATCTTACTGCCCACACAACTCCGCGCTGTGGGAACAGAATGCTTTTCTGTTTTTCAATGGGATCAAACGGGTCAACACCGTATCTTTCACGGTACTCCCGGTGCAGCTTTTCTTCGTGCCCTGTGATTTTGGTCAACGGCAGATCAATCGGTTCTCCTCCGTTTCGCGCAGATTCACGAATCGCGATGAGAATCTCTTGGTCTATGCGTCCGTTGACCGCGCCATATTCCGGCTCAACATCTTCAACAATCGCTCGATAGATACTGTGCAGCTCTGCCCCACGTGCAACATCGTCCGCATTCTCTAAGCCAAATACTTTTAAGGGGTTTTCCCAGATTATCGGGGGATCGGTATCAACGCGAGCGTGGTCAACCACCAACACGCCATCCATATCTGTGGTGACGGTCTGAATGGGATAGGTTTCCGTTCCCGTCTCGCGGTAGAGCAGCAATTCGTTACCGACGATTGACCCTTCTGTGCCATCGATCTCCCAATAGTTGCCACGTCGTCGCGTCGGTAGTTCGTAGATGAGCGAAACACCGTTCTCAAACTCGACGACCCCAACCTCCCATGAACTATCACCAACTTCCTTGGCATGGCCGATGACGTGCACGGCTTCACTTTGCACGAGCGTCCGGATGGCATTCATACCGTGATACGATCCGGAGGTATACCAGAGATGCGCGTGGGTAATCTCGCCAATCAACCCGGCATCGACAATCTTCCGTTTGAGCCGTTCATGGGGCCAGCGCCAGACGTTTTCAGCGACTTCCAGCTTGGTGCCGTATTGTGCGGCGGCATCAATCATCCGATCCGCACATGGGAGGGTTATCGAAATTGGTGTTTCTGTGATGACATGAACGCCGTGGGACGCTGCAATCTCTGTGATAACGTGGTGCCCGTCGGGTCCCACTGTAATCAGGAGGACATCCGGGGATTCCATCTCAATCAGTGTCTCAAGGTCTGTATATCCAGAGACTGACATCCGTTGAGCGGTCTCCGTGGCGCGCTCACTGTCAATGTCGCAGACCCCAACCAATTGATAAATCGGTTCTAACTTGGGGAGGGTACTCAGGTGTGCTCCCGCTCTGCCTCCCGTCCCGACTACCGCTATTCTTAACCTTTTCATAACCAACTCCCTTCAAAACATTAATTCTGCCGAGATAAAATCCGATGTGAAGTCAGGTTCATAGATGCGGGCAACGTCGATTCGTATCCACCGCCACTCGAATCCCAACCCCAACGTCCACCACTGATCCGACCGCCCACCTCGCAGACGAACAAAACGGTGCACTTTCCACTCAATACCGTAGTAAAGCCCCGTTTCATTAAGGGGACCTCGCGGTGCCACAAGATCGACCGCAAACAGTAGGTCTTTCCACTGATATGCAGTACCGAGCGAAAGCCAGCGAATCCCACGCTCACCCGGTAGGTGACCCGCAAGCAAGCCGAATCGGAGATTGTTACGTGGCTTGACGAGCAGGCCGAGATCATAAGAGGGAGAATGACCGAAAAATTGGTAATAGTCGCTTGGGTGCTTACGTTTGAACTTCAGACTCGCGCCGACTGCAATATACGGATGGACCTGGCGTGCCACTGAATAGTAGTTAAAATCCGGTGTACCCGATTCAACACCGAGTGCGATCTTGTTACCCCAAAACAGACCATACCCACGATAGGCGTATCCAATCCCTTTCGGATCGAAACCGTAGTCCGATCGATTGTGGAACTTATTGACACCAAAAAGTTTTACACCCTGCCACTGTATCAATCCAGCGGGGTTCCAGAACCCTGCCGTGGCATCATCAGCGATTGCTGTAAACGCATTGCCCATACCCAAAGCCCGCGCGCCAACATAGAGCGGACGCGCCTCTTCAAACGGGAATGTTGCGGGGAAGGCATGGCAAGCAGCAAGGAATAACCCAAGGAGCGTGAAACGTGAAACGTGAAACGTGAAACGCAAGGCGTCAGCGTAAGGCATAGTGTATGATGGATTCTTGAGTCCTTGACCTCAACCGTTTATGAACTCCTACCTCTATCTTTCTTTTAGATCAGGGCGAGATAGTGACAGATTTGCTGCCTCCAACACATCTTCGATAGTAATCTCCTCCATACTTGCACGAGCGATTATCGTGTGTGGATGCCAATGTGGTCCCCATTGCAGCGGGTTTGACGCACCAAATAACGCAATCGTTGGAGTTCTGACCGCTGTGCTCATGTGCATTGGACCCGTATCGTTGCTGATATAGAGGTGACACTTTTGGAGTATCGCTCCGAGCTGCATCGGGGTTATCCCTGTGAGGATAACCGGTGAACAGGACATCAGATCCGCGATATCGTGAGGCAAGGACCCCTCTGCATCACCCGCGGTGATAAAAATCTGGGCATTGTACTTTTCATGCAGCTGGTCTCCCACCTGTGCGAACCCAGCTTTTGACCAACGACGAGATTCCGATCCTGAACCGGGGTTCAAGCCGATTAGTGGTTGATCCGGCGAAATACCCGCCCCTGTGAGGAGATCGTCCGCCCATCCTTGTGCCGATGGGTTGACAAACATCTCAGGCTCCTCGCTATCCGGTTCAATCCCAATACCACGCACAACGTCAAGGTATCTAGTAGTTTCGTGTTGATCAATGTTATTGGGAACAGCGACGTGCAGCAAGCGTCCCTTACCCGAATTGGTCTCAAAGCCGATCCGAAATGGGATGCGTGAAAGGAACGTGTGCATCACAAGGCGAAACGTCGGCTGGAGGATCACTACCATCTGGAATGACCTTTTCGCCATCTCATAAATTAGCTTGGGGATCGATACGCTGTAAGTGATCACCTCGTCCAGATTTGGATTTTCGGAAACGAGGTCTTCACGCCCCGGTGCAACCATGTAAGCGATGTATGCCTCTGGAAAACGTCGCCGCAATGCCCGAACCACGGGGGTCGTCAGGAGCGTTTCACCGAGGGGCCCCATGCGGAGAATCAGGAGGCGTCGGACTTGGTTGAGGTCGATCTGCTTGCTAGGTTGTTTACTCATTTCAGGACTTACGTCCTTCCGGGATTTGCTAGGGCGTGTATGTGGAGTGTGTCCGTAATCTCCGATAAGTACCTAATCGTAGGGACAAAGTTCCTTCGTTCCAACGGGTTGGGAACCCCAACCCCTACGAGCTGCTAGGTTCTACATTTTATAAATTGCAAGCGTTTTTGTCAAGAGGGTGAAAGTGAAGGCAGGAAAAGGAATAGGAGATTAGGAGGAAAAGGAAGGAATCGATCTGTGGTCAAATTGGGTATTGTGAATTATGCAACTATATCCATAACCACCAATCGTCACGGAGGCTATAGGTAGGCTTGGACAAATTCCGAAATCTCACACCCATTACCACCATGGCCGCGTTAAGAGCAATTTCTGAAATGGCGACAGGGTGGAAGCCGTATCTTCTGCAATCTGTTGGACTTCATCTCCCGTAACCGTAAAGAAAAAGAGTTTTTGAGAGATGCATCCAGCGGGACAATCGCCCCACGCATCGCGAAAGATGAAAAACCATCTCCCACCTTCTTTGGTTGTCACGATATCCGGACCATCCCCTATTACAGTAGAATCAACGTACTGGACACCTTCTACCGCCGAATACGCGTCGCTTGCCGCATCAATGTTCACCCATTCCGGAAAACACAAATTGGCAAAAGTAAGAATTGATGGTGGAGAATTTAACGCGATACCCTGTAACTTCAGTCTGGAATTAAGCTCGTCAAATTCAGCATTTCCCGTCTTAAGGGTGACAAACTCTTCTTCGGTTGATAGAATTTCTGCTAGGGTTTGATACAATCCGGGCTCAAGAAAGAGGGTTAACTGACCCAAGGTACGAGTGCGTCCTACTGGAATGTTCGCAATCTCCGGATAAGCCTCTCGAATGAGCGGCAAAATCCGCTCTATCTCCTCAATGTGTTCGTCCCGCTCCTTCGGGTCAAACAAGAGTTCATCACTTTTGAGGCGCAAACTCCTATCTGCTAGAATCTCGGCTTCTGAGGGATCGAGCGGAACGAGACACGAATTGTGGACGATGATAAGTGGCTCATTTAGCTTATTGTCCACCTCCATACTATCAGCACCCCCGCCAATTAGCGACACTATATCGTCGATACCGTCAGCGCACCCGCTGCTTCCAATTAACAACACTATGATGAATCCAGAAAGTATAGATGGCGAAAGGAAAAGCCGCTTCCATCTTTGAAATTCCGTTTGATTTAAGGTTAGAGGTTTCATGACAACACACTTTTTATTCGTTTTCATTTTTAACCTGAACAAAGCACTAGAGAAATTCATTTTAGTCCCCTTATCATTCAATCAATACCCTTGATTAAAAAGTTTGAAACTGGCACATTGAACCGATTTCCTGTCTACACTTTAAAGGACACTAGAAGGCATAGACATAATATAAATTTAAAAACGTCAGAATTAAGCGACTAGTTTACCTCCGACGAAAATGAAATTACACGTTTCAGATAGAGGAGAACTGACGTGATGATTCATCAGCCACTTCATGAGCAGAGTTGTCGTGATGCTGCTAAGAAGCGTCGCTGGCAATAGCTATCATTGACAGCTAATAGGTCAAGACAACTCGTTTAGAATGAGGTTCCGAGATTGACATGGATTTTTCCTTCCAAAGCAGAGCGTCCTTCGGCAAGTCCGTAATCCATCCGTAGCAGTCCACCCTTTGATTCAAGCCGCATACCGAATCCATAACCTATCCGGAGCGGGTCAAAAACGGTAGGCAGATCTACTTGGGTAACCGCACCCAAATCGGTGAAGACGAAGAACTGCGATGTACGCCCCACCAACAGTCGGTATTCTATGTTCGCATAAACGCGGCGAGGACCAAAAAACCAATCTTCGTCGTAACCGCGCAAGGTGTTAGCCCCACCGAGATAAAAGAGTTCAGTCGGCGGAATGTTGTTTCCCCACGCTGCCGCACCGTGCAATCCGATAGCGATCACCTGCCGACGCCATGTCGGGAAATAGCCCCGCAGATCGACCCACAGTTTGCGCAGCTTGAAATCCCCTCGTGAAAACTCAAACGCCACGTGGTCAAGACGTCCACGGGTTGGGTTTAGAAAGTAATCCCTACTATCGCGAGTCAGTCCTAAAGTGATTCCATACTTCACACCGCTTTGCGCTGCTGCGTCCGTCACATCCACAATCGGGGAAGCAATAGGTGGCGAAGTGGCAAAAAGAGTGGCATTGCTCGCAGGAAGATCGATTTGTTTATACGAGAACCCGAGGGAACCTTCATAAAGCCGTCGGAAACGGGCACCAATAGTTACTGATGCGGCATTTTCATTTGACTCAGCATCGGTAAACTGGTTTCTCTGCTTCACTTGAGAGTATTCGACCCCGATTTTGATCGGTTTTCCGAACGCCCACGGTTCAACATAACCTATCCTTAACGTCCGAAGCAAGCCAGATTTCCACAGGAAATTTGCCCCGCGCCCTGTCCCCAAAAGGTTGGTCTCTGTAGCTTCAATCACACCCGTCAGTTGCGGCGCACCCTCAAATTCTGTAGTTGGCGGCGCATAACCGATGACACCGCTAAACCTGCCCGTGCGCGCCTCCGTTACCTTCGCATTAAAAATAACTTCCGCCGGTGTCCTGCCTTCCTCAAGCAAGGATGGACTGACTTCGTAAAAGTATCCGAGGTTCACCAAGCGATGAAAACTCTGATCGATTTTGCGTTGATCAAAAACGTCACCCACCTGCACTGGTAACTCACGGAGGACCACTTCAGGCTTCGTCTTCTGTAGACCGGTCAGCTTCACCTCCCCAATCCGAATTTGGCTTCTCTCACGAATGTGTAGACGCAGGTCAACCGTTCCCTGTTCCTCCGATAGATGGAAATTAGTCGGTTCAATCTCCGCCTTGGGATAGCCACGCTCACTATACAAAGTTAGGACTTTGGCAATGCCATCCTCAAAAGCCGCATGGGTGAAAGGGGCTCCCTCCCGCAAACCGAGCGCGCGACGGAGGTCATCGGTGGAAAGCAGGTGATTCCCTTCAATCACAATCTCGCCTGTGCGAACCGGTGTTCCTTCATGGATGTGGAGGCAAACATGCACCTGATCAGGTGGAATGGTTTCAACTGCGGGTTCAATCGAGGCAAACACATATCCGTCTTCACGGTATTTTTCCAACACCCGATTGAGCGCGGCAGTCATCTCCTCTGGAAGGTAGGGTTGTCCAGCATCAATACCGATTAGCTTGGTCAATTGCTTCCGATTTAGGTGTTCAATCCCGTCAAAGGTAATCTGGCGAATCAGGTAGGGTTTTTCGGTACTGTCGGAGGCGTCGGGAGCGTGCTGCTCTGAATTGCCAACAGCGAGCGGGAAAAAGAGTAGGCAGAACAGAATGTGAAACATGCAGGAGATAAGGCGAAATGTATTCACAGCGACTTACCTTCTCGTATTGTAGGGCACACAGATCCCGATAGTGTTTAATTTTCGTCAACCGGTGTGAACCCCAAGACGGTCTTTCGGTCTTCATCTGCCCCGTGGCGCAAAAAGGTGGCTTTCACCGGCATTCCAATCTTTATCGTTTCAGGGTTACGTGTGTCAACACCTTCAATCTGTGCAACCACCCGCGGTCCCTCCGCCAACTCGACCGCTCCCGAACAGTACGGATTGTTCCGATCATACCCCGCCGCGATCATTGCGGGAGGTCCAATCGCGATACAGGTAAAGGCGACTAGCTGCCCCTCGCCCTTTGTTTCTACCCACTCCATCTCCGAGCCGTGGCATTTGGTGCATATAGCACGTGGCGGCACAAAAAGCATACCACACCCAACACACTGTGCCCCCATTAGTTTCTCTTCTTGCAGAAACTGCTCAAACTGATAGTCGCTTATCGGTCTGTCCACCACACCTATCTCCTTTCCAAAATGGTAAACGTGCAGGTGCCGCCGGTCCCACCCAAATTGTGAGCGGCGCCGATGCGCAGATCGTCGATTGGCACACCTCTATCTCCCGCCTTGTGCCTCAACTGTTCCCACACCTCGATCAACTGTGCCGCACCCGTTGCGCCGACAGGATGCCCCTTGCACTTGAGTCCTCCTGACGTGTTAATCGGCTTCTCACCATCTAATTTTGTTAAGCCATCTGCCACCGCTTTGTACCCTTCGCCCGGCTTAAAAAATCCGAGGTCTTCAATGTGCAGAAGCTCTGCAATCGAGAAGCAGTCGTGCACCTCTGCAAACTGAATGTCCGCCGGCGTCAACCCAGACATGTCGTAAGCCTCGTTGGCAGCGTATCGAGTCGCTTCAAAATATGTCAGATCATCAGCGGCATTAAGCCCCCGTCCACTTGCCTGACCAATACCAGCAACATATAGCGGATCATCAGTAAAGTGCTTCGCCAGTTCCTCCCCAACCAACAGGATGCACGCCGCACCATCGCTGATTGGACAGCAATCGAAAAGGTGCATGGGCCAAGCAATTGCAGGATTGGCGATTGGATCTCTCAGGAAATCCTTCTCATCGCTCCAATCTGGCACAGCACCGCCTTTCTCCTTCGCCCGTTTAATCTTAGACCCCATAATATCGCGAATCGTGGTTTTATACTGCGCTTTCGGGTTCAGCGGCGCATTGCCGTGGCTCTTTATGGTAATATCCATCAGATTTTCGCGGGAGGCACCATATCTCTCAAAATATGCGGTCGCGATCGCCCCGAAAACGCCCGGAAACGTAAAACCTGCCTTCCGCTCGTAAGGGATTGCCGCCAAAGCCAAGCCTTCAGCGACCGTCTCGGTGCTTCCTTTCGACATATCTTCGACACCACCGACCAGGACCACATCGTAGAAACCGGAGGCGATAGCAAAAACGCCCTCGCGAAAAGCGAGTGCACTTGAAGCACATGCACCCTCAATCCGTGTCGCCGGTTTGGGAACAAGTCCAAGGGAATCCGAGAGGATCGCCCCCCAATGCGACTGATGCGCGAAAAAGTCGTTTGTAAAATTGCCGATGTACAGCGCATCAATGTCAGCTGGATCGAGTCCTTTATCTACAGAATTGCTCATTTCAACGAAGGCTTCGGCAAACAGATCCTTTGAGTCGCGATCCTTGAACATATTGAAAGCTGACATCCCAGCCCCGACCATTGCTACACAGCGTTCTAACTTTCGTTCCTTTTTGACTGCTCCCAAAGTTGAAACATTGGGATTCTTAATAGACTGATTGGTAGACATTGTATTATCTCCATGCTATCTTCCTGCTTCAACGATTCTTGCCTCGTGTTGCAGGTGAGGACTTACCAAATCTCCACAAGCGTTTTAAGTCTCCGTGTGTCCCATGGCGACGGTTCTGAGGTTTATCGCAGCGTTAAGGTCTCTGTCTTGTGTATGCCCACAATCGCTGCAATGGTACGTCCTATCCGATAGTGACAGGTCTTTGTCTTTTGCCCCACAAGCGGAGCACGTCTGACTCGACGGGTAGAAGGTGTCTGCCTCTACAATTTTAACACCTATCCGTTCTGCTTTGTATGTAAGCATCGTGAGAAAACTTGACAACGAAGCGTCCGATAGTGCTTTAGCAAGTCTATGATTCTTTAACATGCCAGCAACGTTGAGCGACTCGATACCGATACGACTTGCACCGTTGACGATAGCCGTTGTTGCCTTATGTTGGGCATCTTGTCGGATACAGGTGATACGGTAGTGTAGCTTGGCAATCTTGGCTTTGGTTTTACGCCAATTGCTACTGCCTTTGTTTCGACGGCTTAACTGACGTTGCAACCGTTTTAGCTTCCGCTCATAACGTTTTAAGGCTTTTGGATTTTCGTAATAGATACCTTCGGAAGTAACTGCAAGGTGCTTGATACCTACATCAACACCAACAACGGGTGTGCGTCGAATATCAGGTATAGGATCATCTGTAAATGTATCTACAGTGATAGAAGCGAACCAACGGTTAGCAGTCTTTGAGATGACAACTTTGACGATAGGGCCGAGGTGTCGAAGTGTTTGGAACATGCGAACCCAACCGATTTTAGGTAGTTTTATACGCTGTCCTTCGATAATAGTTGTGCCTCGACCCGCGTCTGCTTGGAAACTTTGACCACCAGAACGCTTCTTGAACTTTGGAAACCGACTCTCACCTGCCTTCCAACGCTTAACAGCATTCTGAAAGTTGAAGTAAATCGCATTGTGAGCAGCACGTTGATTTAATTCGTTGCACCACTCATATTGCTCATATTTGACCG
>PYIZ01000033.1:0-165825 GCA_003635265.1 Candidatus Poribacteria bacterium | reverse complement strand
CACCTGACTGCCACCGTTTGACGGCATCCTGAAAGTTGAAGTAAATCGCATTGTGAGCAGCACGTTGGTTTAACGCGTCACACCACTCATATTGCTCTCGCTTGACCGAATTAAAACGTTTGTTTAACTCTATATGGCTATGCCACTCACCATTGGCTAAACCAGCCTTAAAATCAGCAAGGGCGTGATTATACGCAACACGAGCATAGCCACAATGTTGAGCGAATTGTGTCGCTTGGACATTGTTTGTATCTAAGGCTATTTTGTGAGTTTTTAACATGGGTGTGTCCTGTTTGTCCTTACACCTTGTTCTAAAAGGTGTGGGAGACACCACCGGGCGGTGGCGTAGAACCCTCCCACAAGGACAAAGGAATTATGCCATATTTTGATGGCGCTATCAACTAAAATTACGCTGTCTGACCCAACGCTAAGTCCCGACAAGTCGGGATCCCGAGAATCGGGACATGGGATTGTTTCCAGTGTTTTCAAGTTGAAAATCCCGATTTATCGGGGAGTTCATTGATTCATTTGTTGGTTAGTCCATTCTTCTTACATTCCAGTTTATCCACGTACTATAGACATGTCGCCCCGCTGGGGCTAAATGAACCAATGATTTTCAGTTTCACGCATCACGTTACTAACAGCTGCAAACTAGCACTATTGGTTATTATATTACCTGACTGGTTTTTCCTCTCCAATATTTGTCTCTCAACTCCCGCTTGAGAATTTTTCCGTAGTTGTTCTTGGGCAATTCCTCCACAAAATCGATTGATTTTGGTCGTTTATAGCGGGCGATATGTTCTGTGCAAAAATCGATCAGTTCCGTCTCTGTGACCTCCTTCTCAGCTACAAGCGAGACGACTGCGGTTATCGACTCACCCCACACCGGATCCGGAACACCGATAACAGCCACCTCTCGAACGGCGGGGTGTTGGACAATAACCTCTTCGATTTCGCGGGGATAGATGTTTTCGCCCCCGCTGATAATCAGGTCTTTTGACCTATCCATCAAAAAGAGGTAGCCGGATTCATCAATGTAACCCATATCTCCGGTATGCAGCCATCCATTCCGCAAAGTTTCAGCGGTGGCTTCGGGATCTCGCCAGTAGCCTCTCATCACCAGATCCGAGCGCGTAACAATCTCCCCCATCTCACCGAGCGGGAGTTCATTATCATCGGTATCGACAATCTTCACTTCGACATCGGTGCGCGGGATGCCCGCTGATGCGAGACGTTTCATCTGAGCCGGATCTCCGTTGAGAACATGGTCATCGTGGGACAGATACGTGATGGTCATGGGGGATTCCGCCTGCCCGTACAGTTGAACAAGACAGGGGCCCAGTTTTGCCATCGCTTCCATCAGATCCTCGACTAACATCGGGGCACCGCCGTAGTTTAACGACTTCAACGAACTGTGGTCATATAGGTCCACCGCTGGATTATCGATTAATAGTTTAATCATGGTCGGTGCAGCGAACATGGTTGTTACACGGCGCGCTTCGATCGTCTTTAACACTTGCTCCGGCTCAAAGGACTTTGTATCTAAAATAACGTTAGCCGCCGCCTTACCGATGGTGGGTATCGCATAGCACCCGCTCCCGTGTGATAGAGGAGCGGCGTGGAGCGCAACATCGTTGGGACCAAATCCCGGGCACATGTCCGCGTAAAAGTTCATCGTCATGGCGAGTAGGTTACGGTGCGTCAACATCGCACCCTTGGGTTGACCTGTGGTTCCGGAGGTATAAAAGAGCCATGCCACGTCATCAGGGGCGATGTCTGCATCTTCAAAACGATCCGATTCAGCAGATAATACGGCATCGTAATCCAAAAACGACTCTTGCGCTTCGGCCTCACTGACGATATAACTGACTTGTGGGATGTCATCACGGATGTCGACGAGTACCTCGTTGAATTCAGGCGAGATAATCACTACTTTGGCTTCGGAATGATTAATGATAAAGGCAAACTCTCTAGGGTGTAGCCGGAAATTAATAGGTATGGTACCGCAACCCGCCTTGAAACAAGCAAACATTGACTCCAACATTTCAGGACAGTTATACATCAGCACCGCCACGTTATCCCCTTGCTGGACGCCAAGCCCCCTAAGTCCATTTGCCAGACGGTTAGCTCGCGCATTAAATTCGGCATAGGTCAATTCTCTAGAACCATAAGCAATTGCGAGGTTTTCGGGAAAAGTTCGTGCAGATTTTGTCAGTAGTTTACCGATATTCATGGCTCTCCCCGCCAATTGTTGCGATTAATTCTCCAGCTACCCGCTCTCGCTCGCGCCGACGCATCACTCGTCAAGCACCACTTCCAGCACAGATCCCGCGGTCACATCATCACGAGAGGCTTTGACCTCGATTTTATCTGTAGCCGCCTGATTAAAAATTCTGACAACAACTATATCGCCGCCAATTTGGCATCGGATGGCGTTGCCAACTACCAGTACGGAATCCGGATTCCATACAAACTCTAGGCGTTTGGCGTAAGCTGCCAAAACGGCGAGGATTGTCGCTTCAGCGGTTCCGCCCTCAAGGAGGGTAGCGCGTCCAACGTGTGCCGCTTCGTTTGCTGCACCTGCTAAACGGTCATGCTCCGATTCGTGCGTCCGCTGACTCTCCTGCTTTTCATTACGTAACACCATATAGAAAACTGTACCCAACAGAATGACAAACCCGGCTGTAATGAACACCACAGTCAGCCGCGCCTCATCTTTGCGGAGATCCTCGCGGTGATGCGGATAAAACGCATCGTGTGAGTGCGCCCAATATGCCGAGAGCGTTAAACAGATTAGCGTCGCAAGCCCAATAGCAAAGCATAATTTTTTGGTCATCAAGTCGGCTCCTTTATGTCCCCCTATCATCGGAAAGAAAGATAAGAATAGGGCAAAATTCAGTATATCACACTACGGCAAAAATAATCAATTGCAATATGCCGGTCTCTAGGGTCATTTAGTTTTCCTGTAGGAGGGATTTCCAAATCCCGACAGTCCACGGTAGGAGCGATCTCCCGGTTGCAACTTTTCAAGCAAAATGGTTAAAAAGCCGAAAACTGAATAGCCCTAGCCGGTCTCTTTGATGCACTCGATTATGTTACAAGTGAAAAATACGCTGTTGAAAGCCCTTGAGAGATATGCTATACTAATCGCAGGGAGGCAAGATCAGAGGAAACGAGGACAACCTGTGAACCCTTGGATAAAAGACAAAGGGGAAAAATACTTACGTGGCTGGGACCGGCGGACAACAATTGTCTTGGTTGGCACATCTGTGCTGTTGACGCTGTACAGTTTTGCCGGACGCAGAAGGTTTTTTACCCAGCACTTTGGGAAGTTCTTTATCCAGCATCCACTCAGGAGAATTTTTCCGTACTTCTACTGGTTCTGGATGAGCGCAATCACACTGTTACTGCTACCGGTCCTTGTGGTAAAACTTGGCATAAAAGACAGAATCCGCGACTACGGCTTTCGCTTGACTCACGGAAAGTTGGGTTGGGGATTTGTCCTTGGAGGCTGGCTGCTTATGCTGCCGCTGATTGCCCTAGTGCTACAATTTTTCCCTTCTTTCCAGCAGAAATATCCGCTTTCCAGTGTTGCTGGAACCAACTGGAAGGTGTTCCTCGTGTACGAAATTTCTTACGGAGTTTACATGTTCTGTTGGGAGTTCTTTTTTCGTGGCTTCATGCTTTTCGGGTTGGAGAAACGGTTTGGCAATTATAGCATTCTTATTCAAACCATCCCGTTCGTGTCCAAGCACGCCACTAAGCCCTTTCCAGAAGCGATGGGGTCAATCATTACAGGCATTGTGCTTGGCGCACTTGCTCTGGAAACGCGGTCTTTTATCTACGGCGCAGCAGTCCACTGGCTTGTCGCCATGTCGATGGATGTTCTCGCGCTCGCGTGGAAATGAGAAGAATTCTGATGAAAGTTGTCACCGCACAAGAGATGCGTAAAATAGATCAGCAGACTATTGAGCAAGTCGGCATCCCCGGTGCTGTGCTGATGGAACATGCGGGCACCGCTGTTGTCCGAGCCATCCGTCAACATTTCCCTGAATGCCGACGTATTGCGGTCATCGTTGGTAAGGGAAATAACGGTGGCGATGGATTGGTCGTTGCTAGACAACTCGCACACGCCGGTCAACCAGTTCAGATTTTCCTCGTTTCACCTCCAGAGAGCCTCGCCGGAGATGCGTTGACCAACTTGCAAATTGCGGAAAATTTGGATCTGCCGATCACGTTGGTTCTGTCTGAAAATGAATTAAAAGGGGCGAAAAGCCAAATTGCGTCAGTTGACCTGATCGTCGATTCTATTTTTGGCACTGGGTTGCGCGGGGGCGTGCACGGCTTTATCGCGGGTGTCATTGAGTGCATTAACGAAACAGGGCACCCGGTGGTTGCCATTGATTTGCCCTCTGGATTGGCAGCGGATACCGGAATAGCGGAAGGGGTGTGTATCCAAGCAACTCACACTGTCACCATGGGCTTGCCCAAGCGGGGAAATCTTATCCATCCGGGGGCAACCTTCACAGGAGAACTTGAGGTCGCTGACATCGGTTTCCCTCCGAACGTTATTGACGCCCAAAGTATTCAGATCAACTGGACGCAACTGGCTGACGCGGCGCGGCTTTTACCACTGCGTCCGACACACTCGCATAAAGGCACCTATGGGCGTGTTTTTGTTGCTGCTGCTTCCACCGGCATGACCGGCGCTGCAGCTTTGACAAGTGCCGGAGCATTGCGTGTTGGTGCAGGCTTGGTAACACTTGGAGCGCCAAAAAGCCTTAACCCAGTTTTGGAGGTGAAACTCACCGAGGTGATGACACTGCCTCTTCCTGAAACGGCGGAGGGGTCTTTGGCGTTGGAAGCAAAATCGCACATCCTCGAAGCTGTTGAGCGGACCAAATCGGTTCTCGCGATTGGTCCCGGGCTTTCACAACACCCCGAAACCGTTTCACTCGTTCACAGTTTAATCCACGAAAGTGATACTCCGACTGTCATCGACGCCGATGGGATAAACGCCCTCTCACAATCGAAAGTGGTTCTCTCATCACTATCGCCCCAAACAGTGCTCACACCCCATCCGGGCGAAATGGCAAGGCTCATCGGTGGGACTGTCGAAGCGTTGGAACGTGATCGGATTGGAATTGCCCAACGGTTCGCAGAGACACATAATGTTACGCTCGTCCTTAAGGGGACACCGACAGTCATTGCACGCGGAAATGGAGAGGTGTGGATTAATTCAACCGGAAATGCCGGGATGGCAACCGGGGGCATGGGAGATATACTAACCGGTCTCATCGCGGGGTTGATGGCGCAAAAAGTTCCCGCCTTCGATGCTGCTGTGCTAGGCGTTTACCTTCATGGACTTGCAGGGGACATCGTCGCCGAATCGATCGGGATGCACGGATTAATGGCGGGTGATGTGTTGAACAGCGTTCCCAAAGCACTAAAACTGTGTAGTGAGCAGCCCCAAGGATGAAAGCATAAAATCCGATCGTCTATAACCGGCAATACCCTAATAGCCCAAAAAAGAAAGGATCAGTTATGAAAATCATCATCCATCATTTCAGTGAAGAACAACTCGCAGCTGCGCGTGCAGTCGCACCTGGTGTCGATTTCGTAACGCCGACAACAGACGAGGAAATGCAACGCGAGATTGAGGATGCAGACGGCATTTTTGGTGGAGTAACACCTGACCTCATCCGTCGCGCCAAAAACCTCCGTTGGATTCAAACCGGTGGTGTCGGCGTTGAAGGGCTCAGATTTCCTGAGTTAATCAATAGCGATATCGTCCTTGCAAACGCTCGCGGTACAACCGCTGTTAATATCGCCGAGCATGTCATGGCACTTATCCTCGCCTTCACACGAACACTCAATATCACGATTAAGCGGCAGATGGAGAAGGTGTGGGAAAGCCGCGCGAATATGCCGGTGCTTGAAATTGCGGGCGAAACGATCGGTATCCTCGGTCTTGGCAGTATCGGCCTAGAGGTTGCCAAACGTGCAACCGCTTTTGACCTGCGCATCCTCGCGGTCGATCCGACGCAAACGCACAAGCCTGATTACGTTGAATCCCTCTGGAAAACCGATAGGCTGCACGATATGCTAAGTCAATCGGATTGGGTTGCTATCTGCTGTCCGCTGACGATAGAGACGGAGGGAATCATGGGCGCGGCTGAATTTCGTGCGATGAAGCCATCGGCATTCCTGATTAACATTGCACGAGGTAAAATTGTTAATCAAGCCGAATTAGTTGAAGCCTTGAGAGCGAAAGAACTTGCTGGGGCTGGGCTTGATGCTCTGGATCCGGAGCCACTTCCACAGAACAGCCCACTTTGGGAAATGGAGAATGTTATTATCACACCGCATCACGCCGGTCAGTCCCCGAAAGCGCCCAATCGCGTCTTTGAACTCTTCTGCGAAAATCTCAAGCGTTTCGTCGCAGACGAACCGTTGATCAATGTGGTTGATAAGACACGCTGGTATTAGGACATCGAAGCCGAGAGGAAAAGCCCTCCGATATGCAAAATGAGACATTACCGACAATTGCGATCACTACCGGCGATCCAGCTGGCATCGGTCCGGAAGTTGTGCTCAAGGCATTGGCGGATCGGGAGTTGATAAACACAGCTTGCTGGGTGGTCATCGGCGATGCAGCCATCTTAGACATGGTGGGAAAGCAGATTTGTCTGAAGTCACCGGACCGCACCGTCCAAGATAGCGCACAGATCTCTGCACAATGGTTCTGCGGCAAAACGGTACAGCAACCTACCGAAATCGCACAGGTGTGTCTGCTAGACTTACGCCAACTGGAGCCTTCCCAGTTTACTGTAGGAAAACTCAATGCTGCCTGTGGTCGCGCAGCCCTCGAATATGTCCGTACCGCAACGCAGCTCTGCCTTGATGGTCAGGCAGATGCTATGGTAACCGCCCCTTTGAATAAAGAAGCGGTGTCCCTAACCGGACAAAGTTTTACAGGACATACAGAATTTATTGCTGAACTAGCCGCAGCACCAGAGTCTCGGATGTTGCTCGTGAACGACCACCTCCGGGTCATTCACGTCTCGACTCACCGCTCATTGCGGAGTGCCTGTGAATTAGATACTCCCAGCATCCTGCGTACCATTCAACTGGGCAACAACGCACTTCAATCGCTTGGCTTTAATCAACCACGAATTGCTGTCTGTGGTCTCAACCCGCACGCCGGCGAAAATGGACTATTCGGGAGAGAAGATCTCGAATTGATTGCTCCTGCAATCCAATCCGCCCAGAATATGGGTATGATCTGTGAGGGACCATTTCCCGCCGACACAATTTTCATAAAGGCGGTCAGAGGGGCATATGACCTTGTAGTGGCGATGTACCATGATCAAGGACATGTACCCATGAAGCTGCTGGACTTTGAAAACACCATCAACGTCTCACTGGGGCTTCCCATTATTCGGACGTCCGTCGACCACGGCACAGCGTTCGACATCGCAGGAAAGAATCAGGCAGATCCCAGTAGTATGAAGGCAGCGATGAAACTCGCAGTGACTATGTCCCTGAATCGACACAAAAGTGGTAGCGGTTCTGTTTAACCATACCGTTACGGTAAGAAAGGGTAGGACACATGAAATCATTAAAACTGATGCTATTTCGATACCTACTACTGATTTTGATACTTTCAATCGCAACACCCACGATTGCTGTGGCAGACGAGGGCTGGCGCGAAGCTATTGGAAAAGATTATCGCAAAGTTCTCAAAGAGAAGAAACCCGACAAGCAGGTAAAAAAACATCGAGATTTAGTCAACAAATGGAAAGAGGAAGGACATCTTGAAGCCCTAATCTCCCTTTACGAAATCGATGCAGAAACGGAACGCGCCAACACAGGTCTACACTATGGTCTAGGCTACGCTTACGCCAACCAAGGGAGACTAGATACGACGCAAACGGCTGCTCTATTTGAAAAGGCTGCGAACCAATTTGAGCGGACCATCTCGCTTGATCCTACCCTGTCGCAGGCACATTTCAGTCTCGGCGCGATCTATCAGGAACAGAATAGGTTAGAACTCGCAGCCCAAGCGATGAAGGCGTGCTTGAGGTTGAACCCCAAGTATTATCCTGCTTCCTATCGGCTTGGTGAAATCCAACTTCAACAGGATAACCCCACAGCTGCGCTTGAATCGTTTCAGGCGGCACAGAAAATGAATTCAAAATGGGCGCGTCCCTACTACGGCATCGGATTGGCTCAATTCAAACTTGGGAACGATAACGCTGCTAGAGAAGCACTTAAAGAATCGATTGACCGCGATCCTAAATTTGCCCCCGCCTATTTCAAACTTGGTCAAGCCCTCGCGAAAGAAGGCTTTTTTAACGAGGCATGGAGGGCATATGAGACAGGACAGCAGTACGAGCCTTACACCGCAGAGAACCTGTTTGAGCTTGGCACGATTTTCGTCCAATCAGGCAGCCAAGAGGGTGCAATCGATATATTTCGGCGTATTATCGACAGCATAGATCCAACACACACCGCCGTGCTCCTCCAACTTGGCGAACTCTATTACGCCACAGGCGACGAAGCAACTGCGATTGAGCACTATAAGAAGGCGATCGAGACAGACCCCTCGCTCAAAAACTACTTCATGGAACAGCTAGCTCCCTATCATGCTGGGTTGATGGGGCGGAACGAAGCGAAGCCCATCCTCAAGCGGTTTTTGGCGGTTTTGCCCGATGATCCGCGGGCAACTTTCCACTACGCTCAAATGGAGGCCGACACGGGCAATCTAACTACCGCTATTCAATACTTTGAAAAGACGATCGTGTTGCTTGACGCCGATGAAACGCATCCGGATATCGAGTTCGCACCGGAACATTTGCTGGACGCTTACAGATTTCTAGGAGATGCTTACTATCAACAGGAAAATCACGAAAAGGCAAGAACTTCCTATAAACGCACAATTGAATTGGATCCGGAACTGGAGCGGTATTTCTTCAAGCAAGGAAAATCTGCTTTCGATGCCGAGCAATTTGATCTGGCAATTGAACCTTTCAGCAAATTTCTTCTCATCTATCCGGAAGACACCGAAGCGACGCACCTGCTTGGACGCTGCCACGAAGCATTGGGCGATGTGGAAAACGCACTTCGCTTGTATACACGAACCCTCGAACTTGACCCAAACCATACGGCTGTCCTAATGCGTTCGGCGAAAATCTACAGGGACCAGAATGATCCGCAAACCGCATTGACGATGCTGACGAAGTTAATAACAATCGAGCCAACGAACGCTGACGCGCACTATCTTTCAGGCAAACTGTATGCTGAATTAGGGCGCTCTGCGGAAGCCCTTGATGCTTTCTTAGCAACCATCGGGCTGGATGTGAATCGCCTTGATGCCCATTATCAGATTGTGGCTTTGTATGAACAACAGGGGGATATTGATAACACCATCAAGCGGTATGAAATAATAATCAGACTCGATTCATCTGAGGCGGACCCATTCCTTCGTTTAGGTGCGCTCTATCTTCGACGCGGCGATAAAGATAACGTCATCCGCGTGTATGAATCCGGTCTAGAGATTGAACCGAACCATCCGTATGCACAGTACAGCCTCGCAATAATCTTTGAAGAACGGCAAGAAATTCAAAAAGCGATCAAACACCTCGAACTCGCAAACCGATACGACGACGGAAATTTTGATTGGCATTTCCGCTACGCCCGCCTGCTAGACCGCTATGCTGAAACTTTGGAGGATTATGACACCTACGCAGCGATGGCAGTTGAGGAATACAACAAAACCATCAATCTAAAAAACGATTATGCGCCGGCATATCTTTATCGCGGGTTAATCACTCGTCGCTACAAACAGATTGGTGACACACTCTACCGATATGGCCAGATCGCGGAGGACTTCAAAAAGGTCATCGCCCTAGAACCGAACAATTCTGATGCGTACTACTACCTCGGCATGACGTATGTAGATATAGATCAACGCGAAGACGCCAAAGAGATACTGCTAAAAACCCTTCAATTCGCGAAAAAATACAAAGGGGTATATCTTGAACTTGGTCTAATTGCGGAATCGGAAGGAGACCATGACAAAGCAATTCGTCATTTTGAGAAAGAACTCGAAATCGATCCGGAATCCGTCAGAACCTATCAACGACTTGGCGATCTCTACAGCAGTTATAGCACCGACTTTGGGCGTGCGAAAGCAACATTGGAGAAAGCGTTAGAGTTTCAGCCGAATCATGTTTCAACGCTGCTTAACTACGCAAGCACCCTCTACTATCTAGATCAACTCGGCGCAGCGACAGAACAGTTTGAACTGGTGCTTCAGATTAATCCTAAGGATTTGACAGCAAACTATAATCTTGCCTTGATGTATGAGTACACCGGCAAAACGCAGCAAGCAATTAATCGATGGAAAAAATTCCTTGAACTGAACCCACCCGCCGAATGGAAAGCAGATGCTGAACAACACTTACGGCAACTTCAACCCTAAACGGGCAGGGACTGTTTCTTGGTTCGTTAGTTAAAAAAATTTATTACTGAACGGATGAGCTAATGGAGTAATGAACCAATTTATTCGCTGTCAATACGACAGCCGGTAGATGGACAACAACGAGATACGGAGGGAGCAAATTATGTCGAGATTACAGGTGGCTCTAATTGGCTGCGGTGGACGCGGTCTAGGGCATGTACGGGTTCTGCAAGAATTTGACGATGTAGACATGGTCGCCGTTTGCGATCCGATAGAGACTGCGCGAAATGCAGCAGGCGAGGAGTTCAACATAGCAGGCCGTTATGCCAGCGTAGATGAAATGCTAGACGCTGAGTCGCTGGATGCCGTATTCGTCGCAACACCGGCACACCTCAACGGGGAGGCAGCGTTGCCTTGTCTAGAACGCGGCGTCAACACCCTGATGGAGAAACCGCCGGGAATGAGCGTAGCAGAGACAACCACTTTGCGCGATGCCGCTGCCCGCACAGGTGCCAAAGGTATGGTCGGCTGGAATCGTCGTTTCCATCCCATCATCGTAAGGGCGCGGGAAATGGTCGAAGCACGAGGCTCCGTCACACAGCTTGTTGGGGAGTTCCATAAAAGTGTAACTGGATTCATAAAATCAGGTCGTTTTCCCGAACATCTGATGGATAACCTGTTCCTCGAAACACCGATACATGCGCTCGACATCGTTCGTGCTATCGCAGGGGCGGAGGTTGAGGAGGTGCATAGCGTCGTGCGCCGCACGATCTCCGATTACAAGGATGTCCACGCTGCGCTAATTCTGTTTGAGAACGGTTGTGTCGCACATCTTGCCGCGAACTACACCACCGATGCCCGCCTCGAGCGTTACGAGATTCACGGACGGGATATCTCTGCCTATCTCGAAGGAGTGTCAGAGGGCACTGTTTTCTGTGATGGTCAGCAACACCAGTTGACCGGCAGAGGCACAAGTGGCACAGAGGAACAGAACCGATACTTCCTTGATTGTATCAAAGCCGACCGACCCGTATCACTTCCCGCAGCGAATTTGGATGAAGCGATTAAGACAATGGCGTTAGCGGAGGCAATTCTGTCGGATGTGCGTTCTTAGAAGTTGGTTCGTGAAATGGACGAGCAAACTGATTGAATTGAGATTACGTCTAGAAAGGACTGATCCATGGGACTTACCCAAGCGCAGGTCGAAGCCTTCCATCAAAACGGCTATCTGGTTGTGGAAGATGCTTTAAGTGATGAAGATCTGAATCCATTGATTGCAGACTTTGAGGAACTTATTGATACCATCGCCGATGCGCTATATGCCGAAGGAAAGATAAGGGAACGGCACGAGACCCAACCCTTTAATCGGCGTATCGCTTGGTTGACCAAAGAGGCAGGCGATCCCCTTCAGGGACAGGTATCATTTCCGGTGAATCTTCGTCGTCCAATCTTCGACTTCCTGCATAACACGAATCTGCTGGACTTGCTTGAATCAATTGTTGGTCCAGAGATTTACTGCAATCCAACGCATCATGTGCGTCCAAAATTGCCTGAACCTCTGATGGACGAAGGGTTTGATAATTGGATACAACAGTCGCCGTTTCATCAAGATGCCGCTGTGCTGCTGCCGGAAGCAGACGATACACTCGTTGTGACTACATGGATTCCCCTTGTAGATGCAACCGAAGAAAATGGGACAATACACCTCTATCCAGGGCTACATCGCGGAGAGATTCGGAGACATGTACGGTGTCCCTATGGTTGGATGGTCGCACCAGAGGTAATGCCCGAAGGAGAGCCGGTGACGATACCAGTGAAGAAAGGCGGCGTGATCTTCATCCACTGCCGAACACCACACGGGTCACTTCCGAACCTGTCGGACGAGGTTCGCTGGAGTTTAGATCTCCGTTGGCACGATGCGCGGAAACCGGGCGGAAGACCTCTCCCCGGGCTTCGCGTGCGCAGCGGGGAACAGCCGGAGAGCGTGACGCGAGATCATCAAGCTTGGATCGATGCTTGGGACGCAGCAAAAGCAGATTCGACGCCGAAAAAGATGTATCGTTGGGAAGAATAGAGAAGTCCAGACAGCAAACGCACTAGAGATTTTCCGATTCACCAGAAGGCATTGATCCGAAAATCACAACGTCTTGTGTTTTGTCCTGCTGTCCCATAATCAATCATCAAAAGGGATTTAAATTTTACGCAAAGGAGAGATTAAATGAGCCAATCGTGGGTACGTAGTGATAATGAAGTCCTCGCCACGTTACAAGATGTCGTGGCAATTGAGAGTATAAACGCCAGTCTGCCCGGCGGGGAACGCGGCGAAGTTGGTATGGTCGAATATCTTGCCGATTTCTTCGATGCTCTAGATATCCCCTACGAGACAGACGAAGTGTTACCGGGACGAAGCAATATCATCGCCACACTGGAGGGCGAAAACCCGGATCGCGTGCTACTGTTTGAATGTCACATGGATACCGCTTCTGTGAGCGTTATGACCATTCCACCTTATGAGCCGCATATCCGGGATGGCCTACTCTATGGGCGGGGTGCGTGCGACACCAAAGCCGGCGGCGTTGCAATGATACACGCGATGAAGCGTTTCAAAGAGGCAGGAATCAAACCCCCGTGCACCATTAAATACGCCGGTGCTGTGGATGAGGAGTTCAGCTTTAAGGGCGCGCTACGATTGGCAGAGACTGTCCAAGTGGCTGCAGTGGTCGTCTCTGAGCCGACCGACTTGGCCGTTATCCGAGCGCATAAGGGATTGGCGCGTTTCCATATCACCGTCAAAGGGGTCGCTGCACATAGCGCCAAACCGTATCTTGGTATCAACGCCATTTCAAAGATGACCCGACTGATTTGCGCCATTGAGGACGAAATCGCACCGGCCTATGACTCCATGACACATCCGCTTACCGGCAGCCCAACACTGAATATCGGCGTCATTTCCGGAGGCGTGCAGGTCAACTTCGTGCCAGACGAATGTATTATTGATATAGATCGCCGCGTCATCCCCGGCGAAACACCGGAGGAAGCCCTCGTACCGTTTCAAGAAAGGTTAGCGCGTGCACAAGCCGCTGATCCAGATTTAGATGTTACCATGGAGACACCATATCTCATGGACAACCCAATGGAAACACCTGAAGATTCACACATCGTACAGGTCGCTGTCGCCGCATGCGAATCCATGATTGGTAAATCAGAGATAACAGGTGTTCCCTATGGTACCGACGCTAGCAAGTTTACCTCCGTTGGTATTCCGTCTATTGTCTTTGGTCCCGGCAGTATTGATCAGGCACATGCCGCGGTTGAGTGGGTTGAGTGTGAGCAGGTTTTGAAAGCGGTTGATATCTACCATGAGATTATGACACGATTTTAGTACCTACTCTGTGCCTTTTCACTGCTCTGCCTGTTCATCGCTAGCTAACTCGCGTATTACTGCCTTGACAGTTTCCTCAACGCTAGGCGCAAATGGAGCACTCTGCCGCCAACGTTTGTAGGCGTTCGGTTCGTAACCGCCTTCCGTTAAGGCTTGTGCGGTTGGAACGTAGGTTTGGCAACCTTGCGTGTAGCCGAGCGTGAACGTCCGATCTGCTCCTAGCAGTGACTGGGCATACAACCCGTACTCTAAGAAGAATTCGCCCGAAAAAGTTATCCAACAGACATCACCGATGTCCCACCGCGAGAAGGTATAGTCCACCGCCGTCGGGACGCGATGCTCCGCCTGCTCGAGTCGAACCTGCTGCACCCACTGACGCATCGCCAGTTGGTTACCGGCATAATAGGCTGAACGTCCCACTTTTTCCTCGTCGCTCACTTGAGCAGATTTGATCGCTTGGGCGGCGATTTCATCAAGGATCTGATGTGATGGCGGTTTATCAAGTGGCAGCGGTCGCTGCAGGCGTCGAGTCCGAATAGCATCCACCGAAATTGGTTGACATCTCTTTAAGGCATCATCCACCGCATCCGCTAGCATGCTTCCGCAGCGCATCGCATCAATAGGGGTGCCTTTTCTAAATCTGCCATCTCCATCCGACAGGTTTGGACGTACATTTCCGAACATGCCGGGTAGGTACAGCGCAACAGACTCACGATGTCGGGCTTCTAACGCCAGTTGGGCTTGTCCCGGATAATCCCCTGAAACTTCCGGGCCTAACAAAATCGTCGGGTGACAACAATAGCTGAAGAACACACCTGCCAACGAACCGTCTGCACGCTGACACGCAAGGGTCGGCACGCTTTTGTCGACCACTCCATCCGGGTTTGGACCGGATACACAGTTTCCCTCTGGCGTTATCCACCGTCGGTTCACATTAAAATCACAACTTGATTTACCAAATGAAAGCGTGGCCGGTTCCATGCGGGATAGCAGATCTTTTGCTAGTTCGCCCACGCGATCGCACAGACCGTCGAAATAGGGACTAAACCCGCCGAAAAGGTCAATTGGACACAAGATCGGCGCGGAGTGGCTGTGGCTGCCCGTAATCAGGACTCGGGTGGGTGGAATGCCAGTTGCGTTACGAATCACGTCCTCCAGTGCTGAGATTTCCGCAACACCGAATCCCAGTGTATCAACAGCGAGAACGAGCACAGGAGCGTCCGAAGCCCGGATAACTCCAATCCGGGCGTAGACATCGTCTAGAGCGCCCGAAGGTATCCGAAAGAAAAAATCAGGATAAACGCCATTAATTGGGGGTGTTACAGAAACCTTCCCAAAGGCTGCCTCAATATCGTTGAGAAGTTCAATTTGCATCTTCACCTCGATTAGAATCGGTCAGTCCGCCACATAAACAGTTCACCTGACGGGAAAAGTGCATCGAGCAGACCGATTTCACGGATAGGCAAATCGTTGGAAAAGACAATCTGCTCGGCACGCATATTCCCAAATAGTAGTTGCAGCAGCTGTTCTTGGCTCACAAGGAGGTCTATCTCCGGCGATGAGCTGTTCTGTGCAACGCTGATTTCTCCATCTCGAATAATCAACGTCCGTTCATCAGCTTCGTAGCGGATGCGAATGGCACCGGTCCACGCTGTAAAATCTGAAGCCCTGAGTCTCATCTCTAACAACGGCTTGATCTTCGTCAACAGCGATTCAAAGTTAGTTATCAAAACCATAATATTGGTCCGTTCGCGTCTCCGAACAGAACAGCCCATCGCCTCGAATATCTTTCGGGTAGTTGATGGTACTGGTGCATTGATTTCCTGAATTCCTTCCGCTTTTGTGCAGCGGAAGAAATAGCGGAATAACGCAGCCATCGCCTCCTCTGTATCTGGCAGATAGCCAAATTCACCCACCTCCCATCGTTCAACTAGCAGATAGGCAACAGTTTTTCCATTCCGCGTAGCAACCCAATATAGCGACGGATCGTACGGTCTCCACGTGGATCGGTTGACCCAATACTCGGGATTTTTGACAAATGTCCCTGTTCGATTGGCATTAAACTGATCGAAAATGGCTTGTAACACCGGCAAATCTCGATTCGGCTGGTACTGCTCGATAGTTATACCAACAGGCGCCTCCCCAAGCGTCGGAGGAAGGATCACGTCCATGCTGTAGGTTGGCTGTACTACCCAACCGGTCCTCGCGTAATGGGAGTGGATCCCTGTAGATAGCATCGAGAGATCGTAACCTGCCGCTTGCATATACTGTACACTATCCCGCAACACTCCCGATGAATAGCCAGCGCGACGATGTGCCGGATCTGTGCCGACGCTACCGACTCCGCCCATCCGGACAACACAATTCCCAATACGCATTGGGCGGTCAAAGACCTGCACAACGCTAGCGACCTTCCCGTCCACAAAACAGGCACGGGTATTATTGAGATCAAACCACGGATCCTGTTTGACAGAGTTTGCAAAGCGATATCGTCTATCCCCGGAGTCGCCGAAAGCAGAAACACTGCATTCGATCGTATCATCAAGTTCAGTTTCGTTGCGCGGGGCACGATATTCAACGTTCATAAACTCCTCCAAACATAGTCAGAAATGCAAATCTAAAATCACCCAAGTTAGTACCTATTGAAAATTGGAATGCTCTGTTTTTTTATAGTTTTTGTGGTCTATTTACTAGGCATGCTCGGCTTGGTTTGTACGCGATGTGATAGATCAGATTCGATCCAGCCACCATATAAATAGCTCGCCTGCCGGGAAAAGGGCATTAAGCAAACCTATTTCCCGAATCTGCAAACCGTTGGAAAAAACAACCTGTTCGGCGTTCATATTCCCAAATAGCAGCTTCAGCAGCTGGGTTTGATTGACGAGAAGGTCTATCTCCGGCGACGGGCTGTTTGGCGCAATACTGATTTCCCCATCCCGAATAATCAACGTCCGTTCATCAGCTTCGTAGCAGATGCGAATAGCACCAGTCCACGCCGAAAAACCCGACTCCCGGAGCCTCGCCTCCAACAACGGCTTAATCTTTGTCAACAACGACTCAAAGTTGACAATTTTCGCCATAATATTGCTCCGCTCGCGTCTCCGAACTGAGCACCCCATCGTCTCGAATATCTTTCGACTCTCCGATGGTGCTAGTCCGTCGATTTCCTGAACGCCCTCCGCCTTCGCACAACGGAACAGGTGACAGAATAACGCAATCATCGCCTTCTCCGCATCTGCAAGATAGCCGAATTCAGCTATCCTCCATCGTTCAACTTGCAGATAGGCAACAGTTCTTCCGTCCCTCTTAGCAACCCAATACAGTGTCGGATCGTATGGTCTCCACGTGGGTCGGTTGATCCAATAGCTATCATTTCTGATAAATGTCCCTGTTCGGTTGGCATTAAACTGATCGAAAATTCCTTGCAACGCCGGTAAATGTCGATTCGATTCATACTGTTCGATCGTCATATCAGTAGGTATCTCGCCAAGCGTTGCGGGTAGGGTCAGTTCCATACCGTGGGTCGGATATATCACCCAACCTGCTTTGGCATAATGCGACTGGATGCCTGTGGACAACAGTGAAAGATCGTAGCCCGCCGCTTGCATATACCGGACAGTGTCTCGTACTACTCGTGATGAATAGCCAGCGCGACGATACTCCAGAGGTGTACCAACGCTGCCGACGCCTCCTAGCCGCACGACACAATTCCCAATACGCATAGGGCGGTCAAAGACCTGTACGACGCTAACGACCTTACCGTCCACAAAACAGGCGCGCGTATTGTTGAGGTCGAGCCACGGATCCTGTTTGACAAAGTTTGTAAAGCGATATCGTCTATCCCCTAAGTCCCCGAACGCACGAACACTACAGTCAATTGTATCGTCAAGTTCAGTTTCGTTGCGCGGTGCACGATATTCGATGTTCATAAACTGCTCCAAATACAGATAGAGAGACAAATCTAAGGTGATTTACTCATGATCGGCGCAACCCCACCACCGTTTCAAAATGATAGGTCATCGGAAATAGATCCACAAGATCCAAGGAGGTCACTTCATAGCTCGCACTGAGTGTGGACAGGTCGCGGGTAAGTGTGGTGGGATTGCAGGAGACATATAGGATGTGCTGTGGCGTGATGCGGGCGAGAGCTTCCAAGTCTTCCGCCCAGCATCCGCCCCGTGGTGGATCGAGGAGGACCAAGTCCGCCTTGACGCTGCCCAGCTCCCCCAGATGCCCAACGCGGAAGTTTGTATTTGTGATGCCGTTAGTCTTAGCATTATTGGTCGCAAGGGTAATCGCCTCCGTTTGCAGGTCAAGCCCAAAGGCAGCCTTCGCAGTTTGGGCGACTGGCAACGTAAATGTCCCTACACCACAGTGTGCATCAATAGCCACGGTCGGTGGATTTACCTGAATGTGCTGTCGAACAATCCCCACTAGCTGTTCTAGCCCAGCAAGGTTGTTCTGAAAGAAGGTTTTGGGACCAATCTCGAAGGATAGCCCACTGGCGGTTTCGGATAGAGTCCGTTTACCTGCGATCGGCACAGGATTCCCCCGTTCTCCACTCTGAATGTAAATCGAGTGGATTGCCGGATAGCCCCGCAAATCTTTGTCAGCAAACTTAAGGGGCGGCTTGTGCCTCTTCGGAAAAATCAGGATCAACATGACCTCGCCGGTTGTGGAAGACGTCCGCAGCGTTAACTCTTCCACCTGAAAATACCGGAAATCTTCTATCAGATCGACAATCTGCGACAAGGCACGGTTGATTGCCGGCAGCGCGATTTCACACCGGTCAATCGGCAGTACATCATGGCTCCCTTCCTGTGCCGTTCCGTGCATCCTCGCAAAGCGGGACTTGAATCCAAACTCAATCCGGGGTCGAACAGCAGTGACGGTCAAGCGGATGTTATTCCGATAGCCAAGCGGTTGAGGCGCAGGATGGCGCGTTATCTCGGGCAGAGACGATAATCCACCAATTCGATTTAACGCCTCGATCAGCACCCGTTCCTTTGCATCGAGTTGGGCATCCACGTTGATATGCTGCCATTGACAGCCACCGCAGCCGCTATCGAAGTAGGGGCAGGGCGGGGAGCAACGATCTGGAGAGGGAGAGACGATTTCGTTGATTCGAGCGTGCAGATGCCGTTTCTTTACCTCAGTAATTTCAACGTGTGCCGTTTCGCTAGGCGCGCCCCGGTGGACAAATGTGACAACCCCGTTAATCTGACCGACGGCGGATGCAGAATAGGTCAGATTGGTCAACTGAACTTCGTGTCGATCGCCGATATCCGGTTTTGTCATAGCAATTGGTCCTATATCCAAGGTGTGACAGGGCTAGCTTCCGCATGGTGCTGTTTCGCAAAGTTTACGCTCATAGACTGTTTGAAAGAATTGTTAAGAATTTACCCATCCCTAATTTTCTGCATCCACCACCCAACGAATTCCCTGATTGACCAACTTACGGTATCCCGGATTGCCGTAAGCAAGTCTGTCGTGTCCAAGCTGGATGTACACAATCTGGGAATTACCATATCGGTGGGTCCAACCAATCACCGGTGCGCTTTCCGGGTGTTCCGCCTTGAGAAGGACATGGACATCGGGATTGGCATCGAAATTGCCGTACGTCTCATCTTCAATCTCGAAATCTTGCATCCCTTTCGTCGCTGGGTGATCGGGGTCGGCGATCTGGATGGTGAATTGGACGTCGTGCTTCACTGTGCCTTTGCCTTCCTCCCATACCCCACCGACGATTCGGTCAAATTCAGCCCATTCTTGGAACGAAATCAGCGCATGATGTAGGTACACAATTGGTTTGCCTTGATTCAGTAGTTCAAGATACGCCGCTTGCTGGGAAGCGGTAATCTCCTGCCACATATCGTAGAAAACAAGCGCGTCGTAATCCTTCGCTGCTTCAACGTTCAAATATTCAAACGCATCTGGAAAGACAACGGCATCATAACTGAAATCTTCAAAACTATCGAACATCTCCCAAAACGGTCCCGGCTCGAAACCGTGCCCACCGGTAATCACTAAAGCGCGGATGTTTGCATCTGTTGCCATAGCTTATCTCCCACCTTTTATAGAAACTAAATTGAAAAAACTAACGATATATAGGGTATCATCCCGATGGCATAAATTGAAACAGAAATTTTCTGGGAATCAAAGAGATAGAGTTCTACGGAAAATCGGTTGCTGTGCATAATTTATTGGCATGCACAAATTTTGTGCAGTTTTGTTTGTTTTCCACCTCTGCTTGTGTTAAAATCTACGGTGTATATATGCTTCTGATTTTTTTCCCAATCCTCGAAACCCTTTACTCCGGCCCACAAAATAATAATCTGATGACAAAGAGACGGCTTTTCAATCTCGCCCTTCTGCTCGTTGCCATTCTATTTCTTCAACCAAGCACCCCCGCCCAAGACCACACCCAATGGGGTTTACCCGACGGTGCCAAAGCCCGTCTCGGTAAAGGTCGAATCCTCGATATAGCGCATTCACCCGATGGCACCCAACTTGCCGTGGCAAGTGCCATCGGTGTCTGGCTCTATGATATACATGCCGGCACCGAAGTCACTCTTTTTACAGGGCATACGGATTGGGTGTTTTCCGTGGCTTTCTCCCCTGACGGTAAAACACTTGCTAGTGGAAGTATCGACGAAACAATACGGTTGTGGGAAATTTCCACCGGGCAGCATAAAGCAACCCTCAATGGACATGGCCATGATGTCAGTTCCCTCGTGTTTACCCCCGATGGCAAAACGCTCGCTAGCAGTGGCGGTTATGACGGTACGATTCGGTTGTGGGACGTGGGAACTGGAAACATCAAAATGACCCTTGAAGGACATGGTCATGACGTGAGTGCCATGGCGTTTTCCCCTGATGGAAAAACGCTCGCTAGTGGGAGTTGGGACGAGATGATTCGGTTGTGGAGTGTTGACACCGGAGAGCACCAGCGAACCCTTTCTGGGCATCAGGGAGCTGTTTATTCAGTCAACTTCTCCCCCGATGGGCAAACACTTGTGAGTGGAAGCGAAGACGATACGATTCTATTGTGGGAGGTTGAGACCGGAAAAACCAAAATGGCCCTTACGGGACATACAGATTCCGTCCTGTCCGCGGCATTTTTGCCGGATGGACAAACACTTGTGAGTGGAAGCTGGGACAACACCATTCGGTTTTGGGATATCACAACGAGAACAATCAAGATGACTTTTGAAGGACATACGGACCGGGGCACTGCCGTGGCATTTTCGTCAGATGGCAAAACGCTTGCCAGCGGTGGGGGTTACGACGGCACTATTCGGTTGTGGGATATGGAAACCGGAGAGATCAAGACAACCCTTGAAGGGCATACGTATGATGTGCAGTCGGTAGTGTTCTCTCCGGAGGGAAGTACGCTAGCGGGCAGAAGTCAGGACTCCATGATTTTGATGGGAGAAGCTAACACCGCAAAACACAATGCAACCCTTTTGATCTCTACAATCCGGTTATGGAATCCCAAAACGGGAAAACATAAAGCAACCCTTGACGAGCATATAACCCGCTTGCCCTGCGTCGTGTTCTCTCCAGACGGCAAGACACTTGCTAGCGGCAGTGATGACCATACAATTCGACTGTGGAACACGGACACCGGAGAACACAAAAATACGCTTGCAGGGCACACGGACTGGGGCACTGCCGTGGCATTTTCTCCCGATGGCAAAACGCTTGCTAGCGGCAGTGATGACCACACAGTTCGGCTGTGGAATGCTGATACCGGAGAACTCAAGACAGTCTTTGAAGATCACACAGATCAGATCAGTTCCGTGATGTTTTCACCAGATAGCAAAACGCTCGCTAGTGCGAGTTGGGACCAGACAATTCGACTGTGGAATGTTCAAACCGGAGAACTCAAGGCAACCCTTGAGGGACATACAGATCGAATCACGTGTGTAGTTTTCTTCCCAAAGGGTAGTACACTAGCAAGCATAAGTCAGGACCAAACGATCCAGTTGTGGGATGTTAACACTGGGACACATAAAGCAACCCTTTCCGGCGAGACGGATTGGGTCACTCTTTTGGTGTGTGCCCCAGATGGTAAAACGCTTGCCGGTGGCGGGTACAGGCATACAATTGGTTTGTGGGAGGCTGAAACCGGAGAACTCAAGGCAACCTTTGATGGACACACAGATCACGTCTTTACGGTCGCATATTCGCCCGATGGGAAAACACTCGCCAGCGGAAGCTGGGACCATACAATCGCCTTGTGGGATACTGATACAGGGCAACACAAAGGCACCTTAGAGGGACATACCGCTGGTGTCCATTCTGTTGCTTTCTCGCCCGACGGAACGACACTTGCCAGTGGGAGTGAAGATGGGACAATCCTACTCTGGCAGCTCACTTCCGCTAAAGCTGACTTCAGCGAGTGAATTCCTCACAAACGATACGTTTCTGATTCACTCAATCCGCTCCGCACTCCGTGCCTTAAAACGTGCCGCTCGATTCACAAGGTGCGCCAACTCATGGCTTTGTTCGTCACGGATATGAGGCAAGACCCCTTCGACGACCTGATGTACAGCGTCCAAGCTTCCCTCTCGCGCCCAGAAGCTCTCTCCAAGGATTTCCGCAAATTCCGCAATGCCAGCGGCTAATTGGAACTCTGGGGACGCATTTTCAAACGTATCGGCAAGTTCCGCAGTAAAGATATCTTTGCTGACTTCTGTGACTTGACGCGTGTCCGGATCTTCGTGCCTGACAAAAACAGTTGCGAGTTGTCCGCCTACCTCCTCATGAAGTTTAATCTCGTAGAGCGCCGTCACGCTGTGTCCTGAGCCAATTTCTCCTCCATCCGCATCATCGTCCCGGAAATCTTCATGATCGAGACGCCGGTTTTCATAACCGATTAAACGGAAACGACTGACAACGCGCGGGTTGAAATCGACCTGAACCTTGGCATCTCTAGCGATAATCTGCAACGTACCTGTCAGGTTCTCTACAAAGATCCGTTTTGCTTCGTCGAGCGTATCGACATAAGCGTAGCTGCCATTTCCCTTGTTGGCGAGTTGTTCCATCAGGATATCGTTGAAATTACCCATGCCGAAACCGACCGTCGTCAATGTTACCCCTTCATCAACGTGGGCACGAACCTCTCTGAGAATGGCATCGGGACCGGTTTGTCCAACATTGGCAACACCATCTGAACAAAGTATGACGCGGTTGATGCTACCAAACCGCGCGTTTTTCAACGCGAGATCGTATCCCATGCGCAGCCCTTCCTCAGCATTCGTTGCGCCCTCTGGTGCAAGAGAGTCGATTGCCCTCAAGATTCTCCCGCGCTCTTCAACCCCTGTGTGCGGAAGTAAGATCTTCGCACGAGAACCGTAAATAACGATGCCTACCTCGTCACCGGGTCGAAGTTGATCAACAAGAAGCATCAACGAGCGCTTCACCAATCCCAACCGATTTTCCATTGCCATTGAACCGGAGACATCAATTACGAAGGTCAATATCGCGTCCTTCCGGTTCTCGGTTGGAACCACCCGCCCTTGGATTCCTATTCGCAGCAGTTGAAGCCGCTTGCCTTCACCAAATTTAGAGGGCGCACCATCAATATAGACTGCGAATGCCTCATGTAGCGGCGGGTCATAATTGTAATCAAACGCGTTGATAAATTCTTCGACACGCACGGCCTCGGGTGGCGGAAGAAGACCATCCCGGAGGTATCGCCGCGTGACGGAATAGGAGGCGGTATCCACATCCATACCAAACGTGGAAAGGTGGTCGTCCTCCGTATCAATAAACGGATTGGTGCCATAGTCCTTAAAGAATACATCATCAAAGGCTGCACCGTTTGGCGGATTCAACCCCGAAGGGAAAGAGCTAGCCGGTGGAGGACCGTAGCTGTAGTCAGCTTCAGCCTCACCGTAAAAATCGTCATCATCGTCATCGTCGTTACCACCACCACAGCCCGTATAGATAAGGGCTACAAATCCACAGATTGCTAGGACAATCAGCAGTTGCCCCAGAGATATGAATTTTCCTTTCATTTAGAATAGTCTCCTTTCCTTTTGACATGAAGCACTCGAACGTAAGATCTAACATACCATCTAACACACCATATCACTAAAAGCGTTGCATCAAAAAGACTTACATTATGGTTAGTTAGCAATTTCATCGGAATTATTCAGTTTATTCCGATTTTCGTTCGATGGATATGTGCTTAGGTCTACTATTCCTTCCGTGAAAGGAATCCCTCAATCACGATTGTAAACTCCCCTCGTGGCGACGTTTCTTGGAATTTCTGGATTGCTTCGGTCACCGTGCCTCGCAAGACCTCCTCAAACTTTTTCGTCAACTCACGCGCAACGGAGACCTGCCGATCACCAAACACATCCAGAACATCTTGCAGGAACACAACTATCCGGTGTGGCGACTCGTAGAAGATGAGAGTTCGCTTTTCCTCGCTCAACTCTGCAAGTTGGCGCTTCCGCCTCCCTGACTTCGGTGAAAGGAAGCCTTCAAAGACGAAATTGTGCAGCGGCAACCCTGCAATCGAAGCCGCTGCGATGCAGGCTGAAGGGCCGGGAATCGGAATGATGGCGATATCCGCATCGATACATTGGATTAGTAGCCGATACCCCGGATCCGATATGGTCGGTGTGCCGGCATCGGATACGAGCGCGATTGACTCCCCTGTTTTCAAGCGTGCAACTAGCCTTTCGCCCTTCTGGATCTGGTTGCCTTCAAAGTAACTGGTGGTCGGCGTATCAATCTCGTAATGGACAAGCAGGCGGCGTGTATGGCGGGTGTCCTCCGCAGCGATCAGATCAACCTCTTTTAGGGTCCGCAACGCCCGGAGTGTGATGTCTTCCAGATTGCCGATCGGTGTGCTTACAATGTACAGGACGCCCTCTGTTGGATTGGTATCGGTGGGTTGTGCCATTTACTTAAAAGTCGGCAAAAGAACCGTCGTCCTCGTGCCAGAACATCCCCCGCAGCCGGAAGGTTTCGTCCCGAAATTCCTCTATGGCTTCATCTTCCATATCCACACCTAAGCCCGGCCCCGTCGGCAGCTCGATAAATCCGTCCTTCAGGGTCAGCGGCTCGTTAAACAGCCCTTGTCCACGATTGTGTCCACCTTCGCAAATCAGGAGGTTAGGTATGGTCGCCATGACGTGCACCGACGCTGCCACCCCGATGGGTCCGGCTGCATTGTGTGGAGCAATCGCCATGTTGTGGATCTCCGCCATCGTCGCAATCTTTTTCAACTCCATTATCCCGCCGGAGTGTCGAATATCGGGCTGCAAAATGGCGCACATCTCGCGCTCGATCACCTCACGGAAACTCCATCGGGTCAAGTGGCGCTCTCCCGTCGCAATTGGCACCGTCGTTGACTGTGACAATGCCAATAACGGCTCGTTGTTCTCCGGATGGCACGGCTCCTCCGCAAACAGCGGACGTAGCGGCTCCAACTCCTTCACAAAGATCTGCGCCATCGTGGGACTGAAGCGGCGATGGAGATCAACGGCGATATCCACCTCGTCGCCTACCGCTTCGCGCACCGCTGCCACCCGCGCTACCATCGTATCAATTGCTTTCGGTGTATCCACAAAACGGACAGGACCTTGCGAACCACCCATCTTCACAGCGCTGAAACCTCTCTCAACCGCAGCCTTTGCGTTCTCCGCACATTCTTGCGGCGTCGAGCCACCGGAAGCCGTATACACACGCACCCGCCGGCGTACTGAGCCGCCCAGCAGTTTCCATACCGGCAGCCCCACCGCTTTACCGAATACATCCCACATCGCCATCTCGATTCCGCTCAACGCACCGACCAGAACCGGCATACTTCGGCTGTAACTGGATCGGAACATCGCTTGCCAGTGGTCTTCGATTTGCAAGGGGTCCCTGCCCACCAAATACTCTGCCATATCGTCCACCGCCTGAGCGACCGGACGCCAATGCTCGTAGTTCATCGGTTCACCGAAACCGACCAAGCCTTCGTCGGTGAACATCTTCAGAATCATTGAGCGTCCCCGTATCGGAATCGTCTCAAACCCTGTTATCTTCATAGTGTTCTCCTGTGTATCGTCAAAATTGAATGGAAAAATCCTATCCTACATGATAATACATCGGGGATGAAGTGTCAATGGTGGAAGGTGCAAAATCCAAGACGCAACTGCTCTCAGTTTTCGATTGAAGGCTCACCTCGTAATCGGGTATAATATTGTTAGTTGCTGCCTGTTGAGTGTATTGGCAAAGGATATCAAACAACAACTTGATTATTAGAGAAATTTTCTATGATTGCAGAGATCCAAAACACAATCGCATCAGAAAAGGACGAAATTCGCCGGAGGTACAGGGCGGAAATAAAAGGAATCTTCGGTTCATACGCACGCGGTGATTTCCACGCGGACAGCGATCTTGATCTCTTAGTAGACTTTGATGAGGGTGCTAATCTGTTCGATCTTGTTGGTCTCCAACAGTTTTTGGAGGAGAAGTTAGGATGTAAGGTGGATCTGGTATCGCGCCGTTCACTCCGCGCAGAACTTCGCACCTCCGTCTTAAACGAAATGATAAGCCTATGAGAGATCATCAACTGTATCTGAGGGATATTTTCGCAGCAATGGTCGCCATCCAAGAATTTATTGCGGGAATGGATTTTGAGACATTTGCTTCCGACGATAAAACCGCTTCTGCTGTCGTCCGTAAGCTGGAGATTATTGGTGAAGCAACCAAGAATGTACCGGAGGAGATTCGACGGGAATATCCACAGGTGCCGTGGAGACAAATGGCAGGGATGCGAGACCGGCTCATCCACTCTTACTTTGAGGTTGACTATTTACTAGTTTGGGAAACTGTTAAGAGTCAGATTCCATTGCTTCAGCCAATCATCGTGCAGATTCTTAGACATTTGGAAGAAGAGATAGTCAAGGAATAAAATCACATGGCACATTGTGTGTTAAGAGATCGATGTTCGATAAGTGCAATCGGGATATTGCTCGCCTTCTCAATGAATTACGAACAACAAGCAGGGCCCAACTTGCAAAGTAATGTGGCATTGAGATCGTCAGCTATCGTGAAAAAATGGACTCCAACTAATAATGCCTAGAGAATCAACGTATTTGTGTAGTCAGACTGACACACTTCTACGCTCCACGCTGTTTAACAGGCCAACTCCCACACCAAAATTCTTGACAAATTTGCGATTTCATGCCATAATCCCTACGAAGCACCAAGCAATCCGCCCCGATTCCCCGCCTTTAACTGAATAAGGAGGAATGACAATGAGTATCGATCAATCAGCAGCGAAACCCTATCGCGCCACCGACTTTGCCGACTTCAAACCCGAACTTTCAGCACCCGGAGCCACACCAGAACGTCTGGAACATCTGAAAGAACACGGTTTCCTCATCATCAACGACTTTGAAGATAGTCCGTGGATCCCGATTCTGCGTGAAGCGGGTCGCCGTGTGACCGAGGCGTGCGCTCCCGCCAACGGCTACAGCGTAATCGACTGTTCAAAAGCCTACGTCCACCGCACGGGCGACGATGAACCGTGGGCGATTCGGGGACTCATCCATCCCGCCTTCAAGGAACCCAGCTTTGCCGAGTTTCACGGCTCTCCAGAGTTCCTCAACTTCGTTGCCTCTTGGTGCAATGGACTCGGACCTGAAGATGTGGTGCTGGGCGGAATGCTGCTATGGTGCAACCCCCGCTTACGCGAGAACGGACCGAGTTGGCACCGAGACGTAACATGGTGGGGCACCGGGAAGTCATACTTTGCACAGCGCGAGGTTCGAGGCGACGGACCTGAAGCATATACCGAAGAGATCGAAAGAATCCGCTGGGAAGAGATCCAAGAAAATAATGAGAAGTCCATCACAGAACGGAACGGCGTAAGTATGTTCTTGGCGCTGGTGGACGATGAATGCCACGAACTAATACCGGGTAGTCACACAAGATGGCGTACACCGTACGAGCACGATGTGCTGCTCCCGCAAGCGATGAAGGATGCAGGCGTACCGCACACACCGAGTTGGAACGGGGTAGACCCGCTGCCGGGCCAAGTCGCAATTCGTCTAAAGCCGGGGCAAGCACTTATCCGTAACGGTGCGACGATTCACACAGGGCACGCCGTCCCTGAACGTGAACGAAACACGCTGTCAATCGGTTGGTCGAAATGGTCGGGCGAGTCCACCGAGGAACCGTCGGTGGCAGATGTGCGCAATGCGTGGCAGCTCGATCCCGCAGTGCGCGAAGGGTTGCCGCACGAATGGATGAAGATCGCATGGGACCGTTGGGCACAAACTCAGAAATTGGGAGATACGCTTGAGGATCGATATCCGGGCTTTGACATTAATCGGATTAAAGCCGGAGAGGTTATCGGTTGGCGCACTGAGTTGGAACGTCAAGCCGCGGCAGCAGGCGAAGCGTGGGAACCTTTCCAAACGGCGAAATAAAAGCCAAGAAATGTAATCTCAACAGTTGCCTCCACGTTTCATCCCTTGATGGAGGAAAACACTATGAAAGTTCTCATTAGCGGCTCGACGGGTCTCATTGGATCTGCACTGGTTACCCTGCTCACCGATGAGGGCCATGATGTCGTCAGGTTGGTTAGATCTGCACCAAAATCGGACGGATCGGAAGTCCACTGGGATCCAGAGTCAGAACGCATTGATACCGTCGGCATAGAAGGAATGGATGCGGTGGTCCACCTCGCCGGGGAGAACATCGGTGCGGGCAGATGGACCCGCGATAGAAAGGCACGAATCTTTGACAGCCGGATCAAGGGGACCCGGTTACTCTGCGAATCGCTCGCCAACCTCAACCAACCTCCACAGGTACTGGTATGCGCATCAGCTATCGGATTCTACGGCAGCCGTGGCACAGAGGTCATGAACGAGGGAAGTGAGTCGGGAGCAGGTTTCTTGGCGGACGTGTGTAGAGAGTGGGAGATTGCCACAGAGTTCATAGGTCAGACAGAAATTCGCGTCGTAAACCTCCGAATGGGTATCGTCCTGAGTCTGACAGGGGGACCATTGCAGAAGATGCTGCCTCCCTTCAAAATGGGAGTCGGAGGGACATTGGGTAATGGACGGCAGTATATGAGTTGGATTACACTCGATGACGCTGTGGGTGCCATCCATCACACGCTGGTCACAGATAGTTTGCAGGGACCTGTGAACAACGTAGCGCCCTACCCTGTCACCAATCGCGAGTTTACAAAAGCACTAGGACGCGTTCTGAGGCGCCCAACCCTGTTTCCGTTGCCAAGTTTCGGGCTTCGCCTCATGTTCGGTGGGGAGATGGCGAACGAACTCTTTCTTTCGAGCACTCGTGTAGAACCTGCTCGCCTCTTGGAAACTGGTTATACGTTTCAGTATCCTGAACTTGAGAGCGCATTGCGGCACGTTCTCAGCTAGCTGGCAACCCGTAAAAAGAACGAGGATTCGGTGCTATCTTCTACCCTGAGATGGGTCATCCTTGCCACCGCCGACTGCTATGATTGCTGATGTCTGTTGCTGGGTATGGACAAGGTCATAAAAAATCCCCTTCCGATTCATCAGTTCTTCGTGTGTACCGACCTCCGCAACCTCACCGTCGTCCAACACAATGAGCCGATCCGCGTTCCGCAGGGTGGAGAGTCGGTGTGCGATTGCAAAGGTTGTTCGCCCTTTGACTAACCGGGCGATCGCTGCCTGAATCTTTTTCTCCGTGGCACTGTCAAGCGATGAGGTCGCCTCGTCAAGAATTAGGATCTTCGGGTCGTGCAGAATCGCCCGTGCGATGGCGATCCGTTGCTTTTCACCGCCGGAGAGTTGTCCTCCGCGCTCGCCCACCTTCATGTCGTACCCGTCTGGCTTGGCAGCAATAAACTCATGCACCTCCGCTGCGACCGCTGCGCTGATGATTTCGTCCAAGGTCGCTCCCGGCTTACCGTAACCGATGTTTTCTGCGATTGTGCCGTCGAAGAGAAAAATATCCTGATGCACCATACCGATATGCCGACGTAGATCTTCCAATCGAATCTTGCGAATATCCACACCATCAATAGTCACGCTGCCGCGATTCACGTCGTAGAACCGACAAATCAGGTTAATCATGGTGCTTTTGCCTACTCCAGATTTGCCTACCAACCCGATCATCTCGCCCGGTTCCACATCAAGGTCAATCTCATTGAGAACTGGTTTGCCCGGATCATAGCCGAATGTGACATTCTCGAAAGCCACGCGCCCTTCCATCTGGGGCATGGCGGTCGCCTCTGGATCCTCAGATAACTCAGACCGTGTATCCATAATCTCGAAAATTCGCTCGGCACCGGCGAATGCACGCGATACAAAGTTATTGAGTTGACTGAAGAACTGGAGAGGTTGATAGAGTTGGAAGAGGAAACGAGTGAACGCCAAGAGTGTGCCGACTGTTAGTTCCTCGCGTATCACCTGCAATCCACCAAAGTACCAGATGAAGAACATCCCGAAAGTAAGGATAAAATTCATCACAGCAAAAAACAGGTGCCAGTGTCGTTCACCGGTGACACTCACAGACCAGAGTTCCTCGTTCCGCGCATTGAAGCGCATCGCCTCTCGGTCCTCCTGCGCGAAGGCTTTTACGACTCGGATGCCGGAGATAGACTCATTGAGATGCGAAGATAGCTGTGACCATTTAGCATGCCAACGGGGCCAGATACTCCGCATGCGTCGCCAGATCACCACACCTCCTAACATAATCAACGGCACCGGCATTAGCGCAAAGAAGGTCAATCTCCAACTCATGCTGAGACACACTACGAGCGTGCCTATCAACATCAGCACGTTGCGCAACATGAAGGGCAAGCCCAAAAGCAAAAACATCTCTACCCGATCTGCATCGTTGGTAAATCTGGATATTAAGTTACCTAGCTGTCGCTTGCCGTAGAATCGTAGCGGCATATACTGCACGTGCTCAAAGAGCTGCCCACGGATATATCTGCACGTTCGGCTGGAGACATCGGCTCTGAGTAGACCGGCGATAATCTCAAAGAGAAAGGTCAAGCAAAGAATCCCTAATAACCCCCCTACGGGCGATCTCAGCATCTCGAAACCTTCGCTCAGTGTAAGACCAGTACCTGCCAGCGGTGCGATAACATTGTCAACCATATATCGAACAATCAGCGGCGGAAATAGGTTGATTATAGGGCTTGCCGCCACGAAGATCATGAGGATGACGACTTTGACCTTGTACGGAGCCAAGTACCTAATTATTCGCTTCAGTGTATCCCATGTTTTCACACAAGCGAGACAGACACCATCTTTCTCCGGCAGCAGACGCCCGCACGTGTCGCACCGCGTACGCTCTACCTCGGTCGGCAGCATAGGGGCTTCCCCCTTGGTGAGTTGCTTGATGGCTTCGGCGACCTCGGCAAACTTGGGACTCAATGAATTGGAATAGTATAGGTAGGTGGGTTCACCCTCTCCGTGCTCCACCTCAAGACGACCGGCACCCACCAACTCCTCAATCCTCGTTTCGGTGATGACTTTGAGCGGCACCTCCACAACGCCATCGGCTCCCTCTGTAGGGATAACCAACAAACGTTCATCGGTTACGACAAGCCACTGTTCTCCGAAAGAGCCGTTATCGATTAGATCAGTAACAACCTGAATATGCGCCTGCTCTTCCGGCGGTTTGATATTTTGGAGTTTGGTGTCTACCTCAGGAGGCAGCGTTTCCAGAAACGGTTTCATTCTTGTTTCCAGTCTCCCCTAAGGGTGGAAGGTACTGTGTAACTCATGCAGAGTCACCGCCAAAAATTCTCACATCTATAGATAATCGAGAAAGCCGAGTTCTCGCTCTCGATCAATCCAGCGCTGGCGCTTTTCGCTGCCATCATGATTTGCAACCCAATAGCCCATGATGTCACGGTGGGTCTCGAACGGCAGTCCAGAATTATTCGGTTCTTTCACACTGTTGGAGGCTCGCTTACGGGTTGCGGCTTCCTCTTCGGGACCTTCAGGATTCTTGTAGTACACCACCGTACACATGCGTCGGTCAATCGCACCACCCCAACTGGCATGCCAACAACGCACATCAAAAGCGACCACATCGCCCGGCTCCGATTCACAGATGTAAGCTGGGACATCGCAAATCTCAAGCCCATAGCTGTCTAGATTCTCTCGTAACGTGCTGTGTAGCGGGTCCTTGTGCGACCCCGGAATGAGTCGCAATGCGCCGGTTTCTGCTCCGACAGGTTCAAGGTAGTAAGCGAATTTGACACCGTAGCAATCCTCAGTCGGATCTACAAGGTGGTCGGGATGCCAGCGCGTGTGACCGACATAGCGATTGGCATCGGAAACGATACCGAGGCAATCTTCACCATACAGTTGCTCGGTCGGCTCGTAGAAGCGCGGATCCTCCATCAACCCAGCGAAGAATGGGGTCTTAGGTCCCATTGTTCGTACCCAATGCCTATATGTGCCATCAAATGGGGCGTGACGGTAGGCGGAGGTTAACGCGTGTTCAAACTCGGCGTTGATGGTTTTTATCTCATCCGGGCTAAACAGCTGCCGGAAGATTAAGAATCCGAAGGTATTAAAGTGATTCACCTGTTGTTCTGTGAGCATAGCATACCTCCTGTATCAAAGGTTTTGGCGCATCGTTCAGATCTCGAATAAAGAGTGTTTCATATTCCTTGAATACTTACGGTCTTTCTCCTCACGCGCCGCCAATATTTATCACGCCGTGGTCTCAGGTGGAGGCGCGTCCAGATAGCCCAATTCCCCCATCCGATCTATCCAATGCTGACGCTTAGGATTTTTTCGAGGATTTTCGAGCCAATGCGGATGGTATTCTGGTCCGGGTATATCAAAGGTATTCCGAGCGAGGTTCGCACGGAGCTGGACATTTGCCGCCGCCGCTTTTCGGCTCGCCTGCTCCTCTTCAGGGGTACGGGGATTCTTGACAAAAATAATAGAGACCATCCGCCGATCTGTTGAACCGCCCCAACTGGCGTGCCAGAGATGAAAGTCGAAAGCAACTACATCTCCCGGCTCCGTCTCACAGCTATAGGCGGGAACAGCACAGACATCGCCCACAGCTTCTCCTATATTCTGGTGGACTTCATCATGGAAGGGCCTCCGATGCGACCCCGGAATGAACCGTAGCGCACCGTCATCCGCTCGTAAAGGCTGTAGATATATGGCAAATTTGAAACCGTGTAGCTGGAAGTCATCGGCGTCGGGATGCCAGTGTGTCACGTTCACAAAGCTGCCGGCATTGCAAGAGAGTCCAACGGCATCCTCACCGTAAAGTTGCTCCGCTGTGCCGTAGATGCGTGGGTCCTCCGGCAATCCAGATAGGAAGGGCGTTTCGGGTCCCAAATTGGGCCAACTCATGTATGCAGGCTCGTCATCGGGTGACGTATACCGTTTTGTAGATGAGAGTCTCAACTCAACCTCAGCGTTGATGGTTTTCAGTTCGTCCGGATTCAACAACTGCCGGAAGATTACAAATCCATAGGTATTAAAGTGACTGACCTGTTGCTCTGTGAGCATGGTGTACCTCCTATCTCGAAAGGTTTGCACTTATCCCTTTTTTTTATGGCTCATGTTAAGATTTAGTGCAACAGAAACCAAGTTTTAAAGAAAAAACTCGGTTTCTTTTCGTGCGCTGAATTTTCACAACATTGGCTCAACTCAAACCACAATATTCGCCAGTCGATTGGGCACAACGATGAACTTCCGCACCGTCTTGCCATCAATATGCTTCTGGATACGTTCATCTGCAAGGGCAGCTTCCTCAACCTCCTCGTTACTTGCATCCACAGGAAGCTGGATTCGGCTGCGTAATTTTCCGTTGACTTGGATAACGATGGTGACCTCCTCACGCTTGAGGACTTCTGGATCGTGGTGGGGCCAAGTTGCGTGAGCGATTAACTCCGCTTCTCCGAACCGCTCCCAAATTTCTTCGGTGATGTGGGGTGCGTAGGGAGCAAGCAGCCGCAGGAAGGTCTTCATCGTTTCTTTCGGCACGGTTGCCGCCTGTGTCGCAGCATTGACAAACACCATCATGTGGCTGATGGCAGTATTCATTTTGTCGATCGATTCTGTATCCTCGGTGACATCCTTGATAGTCTGATTGATCACCTTCCACAGTTCCGGGTCACTATCGACAGCCGCATCGGTTAGTTTACTACTCGGATCCCCTGTATCCTCGTCAATCGCCAGACGCCACACCCGCTGTAGAAACCGATAAACACCTTCCACACCCCGCGTCTGCCACGGTGCACTGACGCTCAAGGGACCAATAAAGAGTTCATATAGACGCAGAGCGTCCGCTCCATACGCATCAATCACCTCTTCGGGCGTTACGACATTGAAGCGAGATTTTGACATCTTTTCAATCTGTGTGTTTGTCCGCACTCCCGACTCCTTGACGAGCCATTCTCCATCCCGCTCCTCTACCTCACTCGGCGAGTAGTATTTGCCGTTGTCATCCTGATAGGAATAGGCGAGGATCATTCCCTGATTGAAGAGTTTTTGGAATGGTTCCTTCGTAGAGACGAGGCCACAATCATATAGCACTTTATGCCAAAAGCGTGCGTAGAGTAGGTGCAGCACAGCGTGTTCTGCGCCGCCGACATAAAGATCGACAGGCATCCAGTAGCGCTCTGCTTCCGCAGACCACGCTTCGGTTGCGTTGTGTGCGTCCATATATCGCAGGTAATACCAGCAAGATCCCGCCCATTGGGGCATTGTATTCGTTTCCCGTACCCCTTTTCGTCCGTCCGGCAGCGTGATCATCAGCCAGTCATCCGAAGCGCGCGCGAGCGGCGGTTTGCCATCGGGGGTCGGTTTATACTCATCAATAGGCGGCAATTCCACCGGAAGTTCGCTCTCAGGTACGGACATAATCGTTCCATCCTCTAACTGCACCGTTGGGAAGGGTTCTCCCCAATAACGCTGGCGGGAGAAAAGCCAATCGCGTAAGCGGTACTGCACCTGTGCTTTCCCTTTCCCTTTACTTTCGAGCCATTCAGTCATCCGTTCTTTTGAATCTTGAATATTAAGTCCATTCAGGAAATCGCTATTAATCGATGGACCGTCGCCGAGGTAAGGTTCGTCCCCGAAATCACTCGGTGGCTGCACTGTGCGAACGATTGGCAGGTCAAATGTCTTGGCAAATTCCCAGTCGCGATCATCCTCAGCGGGCACTGCCATAATCGCTCCCGTACCATAACCCATCAGCACGTAATCGGCGACCCAAATGGGGATTGCTGTGTTATTTGCTGGATTGATTGCGTAGGCACCCGTAAAAACACCGGTCTTTTCCTTGGCGAGATCTGTCCGCTGTAGATCGGTTTTGTTTTTTGCCTCGTCAACGTAAGCCTGCACCTCTGACCTATGCTCGTCTGTCGTGATTTGTTCAACCAGCGGATGCTCCGGTGAAAAGACACAGTAGGTTGCACCAAACAGCGTATCCGGTCGCGTTGTGAAAACGGTAAATGAAGCATCGGTATCTTTAATTGTAAAATCTACGTCCACCCCTTCCGATTTCCCAATCCAGTTCCGCTGCATCTCCTTGATGCCCTCAGGCCAGTCCACATCTTCAATATCCTCTAGCAGCCGATCGGCATACGCAGTGATCTTCAGCATCCATTGCCGCATCAGTCGCCGCTCAACCGGATCGCCGGTTTCGACATACTTTCCGTCCTTGACCTCCTCATTGGAAAGGACAGTTCCTAGTGCCGGACACCAGTTGACAGGCACATCGGCGAGGTATGCTAATTCCTTTTCATGAAGTTTGAGGAAAATCCATTGCGTCCATTTGTAGTAATCCGGTGATGAAGTGCTTATCTCCCTATCCCAATCATACGAGAAACCGATCTGTTTAATCTGCTGCCGAAATTTGTCGATGTTGCGTTCCGTGACGATCGCAGGGTGAATATTTTCTCGCTCCGCAGTGCGCTCGATGGTTAGCCCAAACGAATCCCAGCCCATTGGATGCAGTACATTATAACCCTGCATACGTCTCATACGCGCCAACACATCGGTAGCTGTGTAGCCTTCGGGATGTCCAATATGAAGCCCTGCGCCGGAGGTGTAAGGAAACATATCGAGGATGTAATACTTCGGTTTTCCTTCCCACGCCTTGGGGTCGTCCAGTGTACGAAACGTCTTACGTTCCTCCCAGATATTTTGCCACTTTGGTTCAATAGCTGCAGGGTCATATGTATATCTTTCCATCTAAAATCTCCTCAAATTGTCTTTTCTATAACACGGATATTTCTTGGGGCAACAACGTTTCTACAATGTTCTGCTTCGGTTCCAATTCGCTCTGTTAAATTATACTGAACAAATTGCTAAAATGCAACGCTGTCTCTTCTAGAAATTTACACGGGTACTGTAAAAAATCAACGGGGGTTGTCCATAACTCCTCAAATATAATCGATATGATAAATAAAAAGCCCACCATCCCGATTCATCGGGATGATGGGCTGTCAGGCATTGCCAACCCAATTTTCGGGTGATAACGTTTGGGTCGCATTGCATCTACGCTTGGAGCAGTTCTATACTCACACCGTCCGGACCGTTAAGATAGGCAATGCTACCGCCCCAAGTGCTTCCGATTGAATCATGAGGCTCAATGGAGAAGGTAGCTCCCTTTTCCTTGAGATTGTCACAGAATTCAGTGAGATCCCCATGTACACGGAAGGCAAAGTGATCCATGCCCCATTCGTCGTGGCTAGCAAAATCCCCGAAAGATTGTATGCGGTTTGTCTTGTCCGGATTCTCGCCCGGTCGTCGTCCGCGGATAAGGAGGGTTATCCCCTCGAAAACAACGGCGATCTGAGGGGCGCCACGGAGTTCATACGTCTCAGCGATTTCGCCGTCCAGCATATCGGCGTACCAAGCGGCTGATGATTGTGGGTCCTCACTGATGATGTGGATGTGCTCAAAAACGAGGCTAGCATTAGCCATAACGGTTTTCCTTTTCTGCGCCCTCTATCCTCAACCCAATTAGGCGGTTCGTATCCATTTGCTCGGATTGGCGTGAAAGGGTTACGTAAGGTTTCTGACTGAACGGTCAGCAATCGCCGCTTCACCCAAGTGTTCACGCATCCATTCACGAAGCGGCACATCTTCGTCCCTCGGTGAGGTTAGGCCTAGGTTGCCAGTTTTTGATCCAAGCAACTGCCGCTGAATTGGATCACACCGATCCATATAATGAGAGACGGTCATCGCATCTCTTGGATGGAACCATCGCATACTGTAGCCGACAAACAACACCTTGCGCGTAATATCTGAGAAATTCCAGCCACCCGCATGCCAGATCCGACGATCGAAGATGACAGCAGTGCCCGCAGGAACACGAACTTCATGTGCATCCGGCGGATTGGAAACGCCATCGGCGGGATATTCAACTTCATCTTTCAAATGGCTGCCGGGTACGACGCTAAAGTTACCACGTCCTCCCTCGGAAACATCGGTCAGAAAATAACCAATCTTGACGGATATGCGCGGTGCGGGTATCGTCTCAATGTCCAAACTCACACGTCCACTGTCCTGATGCCAATGAAGCCGCTTCTTTGAAGGTCTATCTTCCAACGGCACTGGCGGCGTGACCGTGATGTGCGTGTGATATAGATGGATGTTCCAACCGAGGATACCCCATACTTTGGGAAGGGTGCGGTGCCAATCAATCAGTTCCAAGAATCGATCGTCCTTCCCTATGAAGTCCACACCGGCCTTCACACTATCTACGGCTTCGATAAGCCCTTCAACCATTGGAGCTGGCAAGGCGTTATCGACCACAATAAATCCGTCTCGTTCAAACTTGGTACGCTCTGCCTCTGTCAAGCAGTGTTCTAAACATGCACTATCCATGACTAACCTCCTTATTCCATTTGTACAATAAGGGTAACTCACTGGGCATGATTGCGCCCAAATGTCACTGAAGGCGCACCAACAATGCGAGCGTAATTATCGGTAACCACCTCCTCGCCCAAATACTCCTTAATCCAGGAGCGAAGGGGCACATCTTCTTCCGAGGGCGAAGAAGTCCCCATGGCACGTGTTTTAGCACCAAGCAGTTGTCTGCGAATTGGATCGGAGCCTTCCATGACATGTTCAACTGTTCGCTCATCTCTCGGATGGATCCAGCGATGGCTGTAGCCGACGAACAACACCTTTCGGGTCATTTCGGACAGGTTCCACCCTCGCGCGTGAAAGAGTCGCCGATCGAAAATTACCGCCGTACCCGCAGGCACTCGAATCTCTATCGCCTCCTCTGGATCCGAAACCCCATCGGTAGGCAACTCAATCTCTCTTTTGAGATGACTCCCCGGGATCACACTAAAATTGCCGTGCCCGCCCTTCGTGAGGTCCGTCAAGAAGTAACCCACCTTCACGGAGATACGTGGCTGTGGTCCCGGCTCGATGTCGGCGTTTATACGGTCGCTGTCCTGATGCCAACCTCGTCTTCGCTTTGTACGTTTGAACTCCTCATCTTCGGGAGGCGTGACAATGACCTGCGTGTAGTAAGAATGGATGTTCCAACCGAGAATGCCCCATACTTTGGGAAAGGTGCGGTGCCAATCAATCAGTTCCAAGAGTCGATCGTCTTGCCCCAAGAAGTCATCTCCAGGCCCAAGCCGGTCTACCGCCTCAACAAGCCCGTCGATCATTGGAGTCGGCAGGACATCCTCAACAATAATAAATCCGTTCCGCTCAAATTGGGCACGTTCTTCCTCTGTCAGAAGGTGCTGCAAGCATTTGGCGTCCATAATATTCTCCTCATAAACATGTTAGTCCATGTTAAGAAATCATGCGACAGAAACCGATTTTGTTCATTGGTTCATTAGTACATTCGTTCATTTTTCACGTTTCACCCTTGGTATCGTTCCACGTCGGCAGCCTCGACAAGATCTTCACTCAAGGAGAAGTTCAGTTTCTCCGCGCACTCCTGAAGTTGGCTATAGATAGTATCGGGAACGTCAATACCGTTAGCAATTCGCTGAGATCGAGAACGGGCTTCAAAATCTCCCGGCACCAACACTTCATCAAACCCGGGCGCCGGCGGTATGGACTTAATGCCATCAAGAAACGCGCGGACTCCACCCTGATAGGGTTCCAACGGCGTAAACGCGTTGATATTAATTACTTGCATTAACGTGCTGCTTCCCATCGCAGCGTTCTCAATATCAAAAGTGCCAGACAGACCAGCCAGCAGACATACGAGGAGAGAGAATGCGTATCCTTTATGCGCACCGAACGTCAATAGAGATCCACCGTCTCTCAAATCGGCTGGCTTGACGCTAGGATTACCGTGCTTATCCACAATACAACCCTCTGGCAGATCCACGCCCATGCTTACGGCGACCGAAACTTTGCCGGCGGCAATCATACTTGTGGCAAAATCGATGACGAACGGACTATCGTCCCCGGTTGGCACACCAACGGCAATCGGATTGGTCCCTAACGCTCCCCGCGCACCTCCGAAAGGCACAGTGCCGCCCCTGCCCTTCGTACCGCCTCCATAGGTGATGATGCCGATGCACCCCGCCCGTGCCGCTTGCTCCGCATACTCACCAAGCCGTCCGATATGCCCAGTGTTGACAAAACTCACAGCGCAGTTATCCGCAGCCTTTGCCTTCTCAATTGCCAGCTCCATCGCTCGTCGAGCAGTGTAGTGTCCATGACCATCCCTCCCATCAACACGGAAAGTATTACCCGTTTCGTTGGATATCTCCGGTTCAGCAGCAGGCTGAAGCCCACCATTTGAGACGCTACTTAGATATCCGGGGATCCGGAGTACACCGTGCGAGTCGTGTCCCGCGAGGTTGGCGTTGATTAAGATTTCTGCGACGACCTCAGCGATGTGACGTGGCGTATCCACCGCCAAGAACAGTTGCCGAGTTATTGCATGCAGATAGCTTGCGTTGAAACAGTGCATTTCTGCCATAGTTTTGACTCCTTCTCCGTTATCGCACTGTGAGATTAAGGTACTTCAGTTATAGTAAATATCATACACAAGAATCCAGTGTCTGTCAACATCCAAAAACAGTTTGTTCATTGGTTCATTAGTACATTAGTGAACTCGCATCCACTTTGGGCACCTCTATCAGTTCTCGATTTTTATTCTAAATCTCTCGCAATTTTGATATAATTTTTCGTGTAACCGTGCCACCCGCAACCGCAGCCACGATTTTGAAACCGTTGGAGACTTCCTATGAACGCACCAGACGGAACGACATCTAACAGATTATCCATCAGCCGCGAACACATTGCGGCTATCAACCGGCAGCGTCGAATCATCTTCCAAGACGATGTATTGGCTAACGGTGTATTCAGGAATAACGAGGTTGGGCCAGAGCGGCTAGATAAGATTATAGACTTCTACATGAGTCGCCTTGATGAGCAACCAAACCAGATTGACAGCATTTGGTTTGAATGGGGAGAAGGGAACACAGCGGTCTGGCCCAGTGAGGTAATACCCTACACGGAAAACGTCTTTCCGAAATGGTGGGAAGTTGGTATCGATCCAGTTGAGGTTCTCTTGGTCGAGGCAAAGAAACGCGGTCGAGAGGTCTTCTTTTCATACCGGATCAATGGATCAGACAACGACGATCTGTTCGATCCGCCCCGTCCGTTCGATCAACCGATTCCACTAAAAGCTGAACATCCGGACTGGTTAATCTACAAATGGCACCCCTACTGGAATTTTGCCTTCCAAGGGGTGCGCGATTTGAAGCTGAACGTGGTGCGCGAAGTGGCTGAGATCTACGACTTCGACGGCATCCAAATTGACTTCGCACGGATCCCGGTGCTATTCCCAGAGGAGCAATGGTTGCACCGCGATATACTGACCGGCTTCATGCGCGATATACGCACCACCCTGCTTGACATTGGGAACAAACGTGGGCGACCACTGCTGTTGGCAGCCCGCGTGCCGGAGGACCTCATGGGATGCCATTTTGACGGTATGGACGTGGAGACTTGGGTGCGTGATTTTCTAGTTGATATCCTCGTAGTCGGCACACGGACAGCAAACGCAGACATAGCTGCCTTTCGCCATATCACCGCGGACACCCCCATCAAGGTCTACCCAAGCTTTGACGACCATCACTCCACCGATGGGTATAGGGAGCCGGACCTAGAAGTCTGGCGCGGTGTTTGCGCGAACTGGTGGCGTCAAAATCCCGACGGTATGCACACGTTCAATTTAATGGTATCCTCCCCACAATCGGCACAACATCTGGGGCTCAGTCCGTCCCCTCGGTGGGAAACGCAGCGCAAAGTCTTCAGTGAAATTGGCAGCCCCGACACGCTCAAAGGAGTGGACAAAGTGTTTTTCGTCGAACGACGCGGCGGCGGACACGCTGAATATGTGGTGCCATCACCGGCGAATTGGCACACCCCTCGGCACATGTATTTCCAGACCAACATGCTAGCAGCTTTGCCCGCAGCGTTGGCAGATGACGGCGGAGAGGATACGCTGCTCATCCTGAATGTGGCGGATGATGTGAATGCAGCATCAGACGAGATCGATCAGATGACGTTACGGATCGCTATCTCTGATGCAGCTAGTGAGGCTTTGTCTGTGAAAGAAAAGCTTGAGGAGATTGGATCGCGGATTGAGGTGAGGTTAAACAACATCCTGCTCGACACCCCTCGCGCTGAGACATTAGATACTCCGAAGGTTAATGCTTTCAAAAATTGGTTGATTTTCACCGTAGCACCGCGTTATCTTGCGGTGGGAGCCAATCTCGTCGGCATGAGGTTGACCCAACAACTGCCCGCTATTTTTGGTCGTATCCAGATCGAAAAACTTGAACTGTATATCCGTTACAGATAGAGCGTGTTAGTGTACGAACTAACCCACGAACCACTGCCAAAGGCACTTTATAAACCTGAAAGGGAACCTTATGGCCACAACCGATTTACTTGCACGCCGTGAAAAATTGCTAGGCACCGGGACACCACTTTTCTACAAAGAGGCGGTAAACATCGTGCGTGGAGAAGGGGTATGGCTGTTTGACCCCGATGGACAGCGCTACCTAGATATGTATAACAACGTACCTTGTGTGGGGCACTGCCATCCACATGTGGTTGAGGCGATGCACCGACAGGCGAGTACGCTCAACGTCCACAGTCGGTATCTGCACGAAGGTGTCCTCGACTACGCTGAACGCCTGACCGGCCACCACGCTGACGAGTTGGCAAGTGTTGTGTTCACCTGCACAGGAACGGAAGCCAACGAAGTCGCCATGAGCATGGCGCGTATAGCAACCAGCGGACGGGGGATCATCTGCACCGACGCTGCGTACCACGGTAACAGCGCGGAAGTTGGCAAACTCACTCGCGCTAGCGATGCAGATCCTGAGATCCGTGCTATCCCGTATCCACAGCGGTATCGTCCGCTGCAAGAGGACGCCTCCGAATCCGAACTGACCGACCTCTACCTATCAGAAGTCCGTAGGGCGATCGACAGTTTTGCTGCTAACGATGTCCCCTTCGCGGGTATGTTGGTCTGCCCCATTCTCGCCAACGAGGGTTTGCCCGACATCCCAAAAGGTTTTATGCCAAAAGCCGCCGAAATCGTCCGCAACGCTGGCGGTCTGTTCATCGCTGACGAAGTGCAGGCAGGTTTTTGCCGGACGGGTAGCTGGTGGGGCTACGAGGTGATGGACTTCGTTCCAGACATTATCACGATGGGCAAACCGATGGGAAACGGGCTGCCTCTGGCTGGGACTGTGGCAAGAACGGAACTGGTGGACGCTTTCCGCGAACGTAAACGTTACTTCAATACCTTTGCTTCCAGTCCGTTACAGGCTGCGGTGGGTATGGCGGTGATAGAGGTAATCGAAGCTGAAAACCTACGGGAGAGCGTCACCGATGTCGGCGAATATCTGCGCACCGAACTGTCCAAGCTCCAACCACACTGCCCGCCTATGGCAGAAATTCGTGGGCACGGTCTGTTCATCGGGTTGGAGTGGGTGAGTGACCACGATACCAAAGTCCCTGACCGCGAGGGTGCCACACTGTTTGTCAATCGCCTGAAGGAAAAAGGGTTCCTCATCGGGAGCGCTGGATCGCTGGGCAATGTTCTCAAAATTCGTCCGCCGCTGGTGTTTTCCCGCGAACACGCCGATCTATTCCTCACCGCATTTGCAGAGATCGTGGAGGATGTCTATGGCACAACCCCTTGACCGCGCTACCCTGCGGGCAATCGCCGAGCGAGCGTTGGACGAATGGGATATCTGCGCCACGGAGCTAGAGCTGATATCTATCTCTGAAAATACCGTATTTCGTATTGATACAGACACAGACGAAACCTATGCCCTTCGCATCCACCGACCGGACTATCACAATCTCGCTGAGTTGAACTCCGAGCAGCAGTGGACAGCTGCGTTGAAACGAGCGGGCATCGGTGTGCCGTTACCACGGTTGACGCGTGAGGGACACGGCTACGCAACCGTCCCTGTGCCGGGATCAACGGAGACCCGACACGTCGGAATCGTCGAATGGTTTGAGGGGGTAACGTTGTCGAGCATCATAGTGCAAGCACCCGATATGCGGACTCTGGCGTTGCATTTCAACCAACTTGGACGGATCGCCGCCAGAATCCACAATCAGGCAGTGAGTTGGCAAGTTCCGGAGGATTTCCAGCGACACGCCTTCGATGCGGACGGATTTATGGGGGATACGCCTTTCTGGGGTCCCTTTTGGGTTTTACCAGAGCTGAAAGCGTCAGAGCGAGAGCATATTCTCAATACCCGTCGTGCTATCCATCGTACCTTGTCTGATTACGGCAAAGGGAGCGAGATCTATAGCCTAATCCATGCGGATCTACACCCCCATAATCTCCTTGTCAACGGCGACCAGTTGCACGTAATCGATTTCGACGATTCCGGCTTTGGTTGGCACCAGTACGAACTTGCTGTCGCACTTGATGCCTATCGAAAGCCACCCCATTTTAAGGTCGCGCGCGACGCACTAATTGCAGGCTATCGATCGGAACGTCCCCTTTCTGATGAGGCTATTGAGCTACTGCCCATGTTTCTACTAATCCGGTCGCTGGCACTGCTAGGGTGGCTTCATGAACGCCCTGAACACAATAAAGGAGATAGGGTGCGAAATCTAATTCAATCCGCTTGCAAACAAGCTGAAGCATTAGGGATATAGGATCAAGGCTCATGTTAAAGGAAAGTGCAAAATGCTAAGGACGTGAAACGTAATGTCCCGTTGTGTTCATTGGTTCATTAGTACATTGGTTAATTAATGAACTAGTGCACTAGTGAACTAAATTGGTTTCTGCTGCACGATTTTTTAACATAAGTCTTTCGTGCCAATTTGGAGACTGATACCGGCATCTATGGTTCATACGGCTTTCCGGTGCGGCGCAATTCTTTGGTTACCGCTAACTGACAGGTCAAATACCCCCCCATATATTCCGTAGCGAATCCGGGACGCGCATCCGCTATCGTGCCGACAATCATGTTGGCATATTCCACACTGGTGTCGTAGCGATCGACAATCAACGCAACCATTTCGGTCCAAGCGGATCTAAGTACTTCGCCCCAGCTGTCTCCTATCGCACTGGTGAGATACTCCTCGGCACTTTCCACCACACGGGTGGTCTCCACGACGGGGCTACTGTTGGGAAATCCGGGTGAACGGTCTACCTTCAGGGTGACGGCTGAGTCGATTTCGACGCCAGCGCCGGTCAACTCTCCATCTCCCATACGGGCATGGACATCACCGAGATGGAGGAAACCGCCGGGTTTCTGGGCGCGAATATGGATTGTGCTGCCGGGCTGGACGGCGTTGAAATCCATGTTGCCGCCGTGGTCTAGCCCACTGGGAGCCCACGATGCAAGCTGGACAACCCCGATCATTGGTCTCACCGGTACAACGAAGTCAGGTGGAAAATGGATAAGTCCGTCACGCACTGGAGCTACACAGCGCCAGTTACCCCAATTGGGACCGCCATTACGGTAGAAACCGTAAGGTCCCACCTCAATGTCGATGATTTCGATGGCGACCCAGTCATCTGGCTCAATGCCGCGAATCTCGAAGGGACCACCGGGACGCGAATTGCGCTGATGGCTTTGGCCAGAGGTTATCATCCCTGCCTTGGTCTCGCCGGCAGCTTCATAGTCGTTGTCCGCTCCACCGATAGTTTCGATGATAACGGTTTCACCTAGTTCAAGGACACCCCGGACCTGTCCGATCTCGGGATCATCGGGTCCCGTGAAACAGGGAGTTCGATTAAAACGACGCATAACATTCTCTCCTTATATGTGTTATACTATTTTCGATTTGAAACGCTGCTTTGCCACATTTCAGATTAACGAGGAAACGTAATGTCCCTCACAATTAGGAAACTGGAAGAACATATCGGGGCGGAGGTTCAAGGCGTTGATCTCACCGCCCCTATTGACACCGAAACGTTTGAACAGCTTCGCGGTGCACTTTGCGAGTACGCGGTGCTAGTATTCCACGATCAGGACATCACAGATGAGCAACATGTAGCATTCAGTGAAGGGTTTGGACCACTTGAAATGACGATGCCGAATGACCCCATTGGCGATGGTGGGCCAATCGGCATTATTTCCAACCTTGATGAAAACGGCGAAATCATTCCGCCGGAGGATCCACGGACGCTGTATACCGTCGCCAACACACTTTGGCATTCTGACGGCTCGTTCAAGCGCGTGCCCTTGCGCGGCTCATTGCTCTACGCCAAGATCGTACCGCCCGAAGGTGGCGAAACCGAATTTGCCAGCCTCACCGCCGCCTATGCGGCGTTACCGGAGCGGAAGAAGACGGATATAGAAAATCTAATCGCCGAGCATAGCATCGCACACTCACGGAAACAGATTGCGCCGAACCTGATGGACGAAGCGTTCCAGAAAGATACGCCTCCGGTCGATCAACGCCTAGTACGCGCCATCCCCGAAACCGGCAAAAAAGCACTTCTCGTTGGCTCATACACCACCCGTATCCATGGCTTGCCAATCGAGGAGGGCAAAGCTTTATTGAAGGAGCTGCTCGAATGGTCAACGCAACCGCAGTTTGTGTATCGCCACACATGGCGGGTGAACGACCTCGTTGTGTATGACAATCGCTGCTGCTTACACCGGGGACGGTCTTGGGACCGCGGAAAGTACAAGCGCGTTCTTCACCGCACAACCTTAGCGGGCGACGGTCCCACAGTCTAATGACGAAGAGCGTTGTGGCACAACCTGAATCTCGGAGCGTACAAGCCGGTTGCCGCCCTCCTGATAGGCATCAAACGATCCTTCCTGATAGGCAACCCGAAAACGGTCATCGGCTAACGCTTGGAGGTTGCTGTAACCTGAAGTTTGACCTTCATATAGTACCAAAGGTTCCGACCATTGCCATCCTTCCCCGTCCCAACTCGCCATGACGTGCACATATCTCCGGGTGCCGTAGCTACACACTAAAACGCCGTTTTGCAGCAGCAACAATTGAGGACACACGCCGGGACGAGCAAGTCTGCGCGGCGAACTCCAAGTCAGTCCACCATCGGATGATCGAACCTCCACCATCGGTCGGGACGGTTGTGTTCCACAACGTATCAAGGCAAGTAGCTCCCCAGAGGGCAGTCGCACCAATCCCGGCTCACGCCGCTCGCCAACGGTGTTATCTTCGCACACATTTGCAAGCCACTCAAAGCTATGTCCACCATCGGTAGACTGGACGATTCCTGAGATCGTATTTCCCTCACGACTGTAGACGGGCCATAGCAGCCGCCCATTGGGCATCTCCACCACATGTCCCCAGAGCGAGATCAGTTGGCTGCCCAAGCTGAAGGGCAGGTTACTTACCGGTGCATAACCTCGGGACCAAGTCGCCCCTTCGTCCTGTGAACGTAGAATAATTGCTGTACCTTCAAGCGTGTTGCTGGACGATTGATGGAGCTTTGCCATCCGGCAGCGATAACTGATCAGCCTACCATCTTTCAGACGTGTAACGAAGAATTGACGTAGCAAGGGTTCGACCAGCATCCCCATCCATGGAAGCCATGTGCACCCCCTATCCCTCGATTGGATACACTGGACACGATTGCCGGGACCGAACTTCGACTCGAAGTGCGGTCCCTCCCGGTATGTCATGTACCAGTTCCCGTTTTCTGATTCATATAGAAAAGGAAAGTGTAACTGCTCGTCCGGAATACCGTACACCCCTGGATTTGATAGCAGCACATCGCGTATGACTAGCTCAATTGTGCCTTCCATACTGCTCCTCCGGCACCCCCTTCAGCCTCTATATCTTTACCTCTATTCCGGAAAGATACAAGCGCCATTTTACCCATTTTCCTCGTCCTCGTCAATAAAAATGTCGGTCACTATTACTTTCAGCGAGCGTAAGTATGATACCCACCCAAACTCCTCAAAGCCCAATTTTGGCTTGACAACAAAACCGTTTTCCTGTATCTTCTAAACTCGCATTCAAGATTTTAACTGTTCACACATGACATATAGAAAAAGCATCTGGAGGTATACAGCATGGTCTTTGGTATAGGTAAATATAGATACACAGTCGCGGAAAATTGGGATAAAACACCTGACGGTTGGGAATGGGGCTGGATTCCGGCGGTGGCAACTGATTCGCAAGATCGCGTTTTTGTCTACTCCCGCAGCGAAAATCCACTGGCAGTTTTCGACCGCGACGGCAATTTCTTGGAGACATGGGGCAGCGGGGTTCTCCCGCCCGAAGCGGCGCACGGCATCTACATTGACGACGACGACAATGTATATTTGGTCGACAATAGTAACCATTGTGTTTTCAAATTCAATCGAAATGGCGAACTAGCGATGACACTGGGTACACCGGGCGAAGCTGCTCCGGCGGACGGCGATCCATTCAATTCGCCAACCGATTTGGCGATCGCCTCCACCGGTGAACTGTTCATCTCAGACGGCTACGGCAACGCACGGGTTCACAAGTATTCACCCGATGGAGAACTGTTGCTGTCATGGGGAGAGCGCGGCACTGGTCCCGGTCAGTTCGCTTTGTCGCACTGTGTCCGCATCGACAGAGAAGATCGTGTTTGGATTTGCGACCGTTCAAACAACCGTCTCCAGATTTTTGATACTGACGGGAACTACCTGACCGAATGGACCGATATACCAGAGCCCAACACAATCTATTTCGATCCAGATGATGATGTGGTTTATGTGGCAGGGTTAGATCACGAGTTCCTCCTCTATACGCTAGATGGCGATCTGATTACCCGATGGGGCGGTGCAGAATCGAGCGAAGTGCCGGGCGAGTTTCTCGGCGGTGCACACGGTCTCTGGATGGATTCGCACGGCGATCTCTACATGGGCGAAGTGATGTTGGGTGAAAATGCTCGGTTGCAGAAGTTCATCCGCCAAACCTAAGAACATAACGGGCAATGGTAGGGAACGCAGATTTGTGTTCCTTACTCACGGAATCGAGGGAGAAACTGCTATGAATACGATGAGGGCGGCAATTTATACCGGTATCGAACAGATAGGTATTCAAGAGGTGGAGAAAAAATCGCCTGAACCGGGGTATGTCATGATCGACACCAAGTGCACAGGTATCTGTGGCAGCGACCTCCATAGCTATTTTGGGCACTGGGGACAATCTGATAGCCTCGCCGCAGGGCATGAAACGTGTGGGACTGTTGTTGAACTTGGCGAAGGCGTTACAACACTCCAACCGGGCGATAAGGTTACCATTGAATGTTTCTCGCACTGTGGGAATTGTGTCTACTGTGGCAAAGGCTACTACAACCACTGTCTGGAACGAAAATGGGTTTCACAAAATACACACGGCGGCTTTTCGGAATATACCACCGCCCACGCTTCGGGGCTTTTCAAGCTGCCGGATAGCATGACTTTCGAGGAGGGAGCTTTGGTGGAACCGCTTGCGGTCTCCTACCGTGCGATCGGACAAGCACGGGCGACCTATCAGGACAGAGTTGCAATTATTGGCGGCGGAACTATCGGGCAATTTGCCTTGGCAGCAGCGGTAGCCGCAGGTGTCAAGGAAACTTTAATCACCGTCAAATATGACCAGCAGGCAGAACTCGCAAAAGATTTAGGGGCTGACCATATCGTCAACATCGGCGAGAGCGATCCCCAAGAGTACGTGAAGGACATCACCGGCGGACGTGGGATGGACGCCGTTATTGAAACCGTTGGCGGTGGACACAACTTCGACGCTGCAATGGATATGGTCAGGAGTTGTGGGTATGTCGTTCTTGTCGCAGGCTATTACGAGCCGCTAAAGGTGAATTTGGGACGTATCGTCGGGTCGGAGGCGATTGTCACTGGCTCTAACTGTTACGGCTATACCGGTATGGACACCGATTTTGACGCTGCCATCGAACTCATCGCATCGGGCAAGGTTGATGCGACAAAACTGGTGACCCATCGGCTCCCACTGATGGACGTTGCTGAAGGTTTCAGGATTTCGGCTGATAAGCGTTCCGGCGCAGTCAAAGTGCATCTGTGCCAGTAACGTGAAACGTGATGCGTGATGCGTAAAACGTGGTTGGTTCATTCGTTCACCTCGTACTAGAGGTACGATATGTGTATAGAAATGAGCGAATCAGATTCCCTAAAACCCCAGAGGGGCGACATGGGCATCGAAGGCATGAAACGTGACAAGTTGATTGGTGTTGGGTTTCACTGTCGTTCAACCCAACTTACAACACTCGGAAATTTCGCGCATCACTAAAGGAAATTGCGATAATGCTTTTTGAGCTCATCCCGATGACAGTTCGTATGTCAGCACCGTTGGCTTTGGCGGCACTCGGCGGTGTCTACTCGGAACGGTCTGGCGTGGTAAACATCGGACTCGAAGGCATGATGCTCATGGGCGCATTTGGCTATGTGATCGGAACACATGCCTCTGGTTCACCATGGCTGGGATTAGTTATTGGCATCACTTGCGGCGGCGGGATGGGACTGCTCCACGCACTCGCCTCTATTACGTTTCGGGCAGACCAGATTGTTAGCGGGGTATCGATCAACCTCTTAGCAATCGGTATCACAGAGTTTCTTGGACGCACCGCAACCTCTCGGCGGGTGGATAGTTTGAGCCATTGGGATCTTCCGCTGATCGGATCGTATTCTTTCGTCGTATACCTCACACTTATCCTAGTAATTGTCAGCCAGATTTTCCTGTTCAGGACAGTGTTTGGACTCCGCTTATGTGCAGCGGGTGAATCTACCGAAGCGTTGGACGCGCTTGGGTTAAGTCGATCGAGGCAGCAATATCTCGGTGTTGTGATTAGCGGCATTCTCGCAGGAATTGGCGGGTGCCTTTTGGCATCCGAAGCACACTATTTCACAAAGGGAATGACCGCCGGGCGGGGCTACGTCGCATTGGCAGCGGTTATTTTTGGAAAATGGAAACCCCTCGGGGCCGGTGCTGCCTGCCTGCTTTTCGGATTCGCAAGTGCTTTGGAACTCGCCAATCGTTGGCACATCCCGCCCCAGTTGCTGAACAGCCTGCCCTATCTGCTCACGGTGATTGTGCTTGTCGGCGTGATTGGCAAAGCGAATCCACCAGCGAGTTTGGGCAAACAACATTGATCACGGCAAAGAACAAACCTTACCATTGTTTTTCTCGTCAACCTACCCTTGCCAGAGCGGCGGAGCTCAAATCGGAGAGCCACTGCCCACACCTATTTCACGCCCTTGATAGGATCGCCTCGAATTGATAGATAACGCCTCCTAGGCTGCCGATATTCTGATTCTATCGCTACCGCTTGTCGCCAATGCCTTGCTGTCCTGCAGAATCAAACCGTTCATCATTTACCGTCCCAGTTGCGTAATCCTGCTCCATCTGTCATGGACTCTTCTGACCGGAAGCGGTATCTGCGGCAGTATCCTTTTGCCGAATTCTGATGTAACTAATAAGTGTCCACACAGGGGTTATTAGATGTTCGAGCATGAGTGGCGCTGGATCATAGGCCAGGTCGTATAGGAGTGTTGGGCTGTATGTTCCTGTCCAGATAACTATGCCTAACAGGACATTGGTATGCCATACGAAGATTAAAGCCAATACTTCTAAACCTGTTCGTCCGGAAGATCTCTTTCGGAGTCCTAGTTTTGCCCTCTTTGCGGATCTGTAAGCTAATACGCCGAAAATAATTTGCAGTCCGATAATAGGACTGATGTTCATTTCCGTAGTTGGGTCCTCGATGCGGCTTGCCAGCGCTCCCAAACCTCCGATAAACATAAACCAACCGATACCTAACGCAATATTAGACCATAGGAATTTATTTGACATGTTTCTCCTTATTTGTAGAGGAATTTCCTGACTTTCCAGAGGAGGTATCCGATTGTGCACGAAGGATCTCCAACCGCGACATCGGCTCAACCGTCACCGACTCGTCAGCATTAAGCCCCAGCGCATAACAAAAGCACCTCCTGATCTTGCGGTATTCACCGTTATACTCCTCTACACCCCTTAGCTGCAAATATGTTGCAGCTAAGGTAGGATATGTGCCGCAAGACCGGGCAGAGGACACCCACAACTACGGCGGGGATTAGAATCTGCGGAGGTGGCGGTCGTCGGAGAATGGATGGATATTTACAGCGGCGAACGACCTGCGGCGGACGTGACACCGAGCGGCTGAAATACACGTATTGAGAACTCGTTCGAGGACAAATCTAGCCCATGTGTGTTGGTCATAGACGTGGCGCAGCGAGTATCATGATTTCTCCCCACACCGCATCACCAACACAAAATTTGTTGCTAGCTGACTTTACTGTGTTATAGACTTCCGGGCGCGGCTCAAACGATTGTGTAATGCCTGTCTTGACATCCCCAAAAGTTGGGCGGCAATGGTTTGGTTCCCGTCGGAACGTTTGAGGGCTTCGTCAATAAGTAGCTTCTCAGCATCTTTCAAGGCGGGTAGTTGATTCAACGTAGGCAGCAGATCTGTGAATGGAAGCGCACTTTCTCGACCATTCCCGGCTTCGCCTCCTTGATCCACGAGGTCTTGGTTACCGATTTTGGTCTTGAAGGATTTCATGGAGAGCACACCGCGCTTATGTCTGCTGACCGCATCAAAAATCATGCTCTCAAGTTCCCGGATATTACCGGGGAAGTGATAAACGCCAAGCAGCGTAAAAAATTCTGGAGGGACCATCGGCTTAGTCTTATCAAGTTGTCTTGCCGCTTTATTAAGAAAGTATTCGACCAGTAAGGGCAAGTCATCCCGTCGGTCACGAAGCGGTGGCACGTGAATATGATGTGTTTGGAGTCGATAGTACAGGTCTCTGCGAAATGTTTCTGCCTGCATTAAAGCATCAATATCCCGATTCGTTGCAACGATAATTCGAGCATCGGTCAATTTCGGCACATCCTCGCCCAGCGGATAGTACTTCCCCTCCTGCAAAAGGCGGAGCAACTTAACCTGCGATTCTATCCTGAGATCTCCTATTTCGTCTAAAAATAGTGTTCCCCCGGATGCCTGCTCTACCAATCCGTCACGCGCTGCATCCGCACCAGTAAACGCTCCCTTTTTGTGCCCAAAGAGGGTATCTGCAAATAGGTGGTCGTCCAACCCTGCCACATTGACTGTAACCAAGTCACCGGTCCGCTCACTGAGTCGGTGGAGGGATTTGGCAACCAACTCCTTACCCACGCCAGTCTCTCCGGTGATTAGCACTGGCAACGGATTTTCGGCGATCGCCTCGATATATTGAAAGATCGATCGCATGACGGGGTTTTGGGTGATAATCTCCGAAAACACATCAGGCTGCTCCAGCTTGTCCGAAAGCAGATAGTCCTTGAGCCGGGTGTTCTCGTTGCGTAACTCCCGGACTTCTATTGCTCGCTGAACTGTTGTTACTAGGCGCACCTTGTCCACCGGTTTCACCAAGTAATCAAAGGTCCCTTCCTTCATACAGTCAACGGCTGTTTTAACCTCATTGACCGCCGTGATGATGATAACGGGAATATCTGGAAAATCACGCACAATCGTTGGGAGTAGTTCCCAACCGGACAGATGGGGCATCAGCATATCCAACACAACGGCAGAAAAGTCCCCTTCGGAGAGGATTGACATTACCTCACGGCTATCTTGGCATTGCACAACATTGTCAATGCCCTCCGAATTCAGGCTTAAACTCGCACTGAACAGGAACTGTGATTCGTCATCTACTAGTAAAACAGGGAGGGCAGGAAAAGTGGTTGAATTCATGCACTCATCTCCATTCCAAAAGAGCGTGAAACGTGATGTGTGAAACGTGAAAAATGAACTAATGTACTAAATCGGTTGCTGGTGCGCGATTTTTTTAACATGAGCCGAAAAAAGTAACCCCTAATCTAGCATACTTCGGCGAGACACGGGCAACATAACAGTAGCGGTTGTGCCCCTGCCAAATCTTGAAGTGAAATGTAGATGTCCACCATGGTTCTTCACGATATTATAAGAAACCGACAGACCCAGACCTGTGCCCCCGGCGTCCCGCTTGGTCGTGAAAAAGGGCTCGATAATATGATTCAAATTTTCAGGAGGGATCCCTTCCCCCTCATCTCGGACCCTGATGGTAATTAGGTCAGCCGTTTCATTGTACCACGTTGAAACAAACAGCGATTTCTGGGGCGACTGAAGGGCTTGACATGAATTGGTAATTAAATTGATAATAACTTGCTCAAGCTGCTGCGGGTTCCCTCGAATTTGGGGAAGGTCTTCCGCTAACTCCACAGAAGGATGATGGGTCGATTTTTTTATTAGATTGTTCACAATAACCATTGCGGATTCGACGACCGCATTTGGATCAACCTGCTGATCCAAATCGCCTGCATCCTGACGGGCAAAACCTCCGAGTGCCTCGACAATTTTACCGATGCGCGTGGCACCCTCCGATATACCCGAAATCAGTTGAGCAATTTTCTGGTGTGCTCGGCTGTAAGGCATGCCCGCTAGAAGAAAATCGCCATTCTCTTCGTAGTATTTTTGGAGGATTGGCATCACATTCTGCCAAGCCATGGAGAGGATTTCGCCGTTAAGCATGATGAAGTTATTCGGGTTATTGATTTCATGCGCAACCCCGGATACCAAAATCCCCAGCGATGCCATTTTATCCGCCTGAATTAACTGTTGCTGCTGAGATTCTGCTAACCCCTCTGCTCGTTTGCGTTTAGTAATCTCCTGTGCGCTTCCTGCGCAGCGGTAAATCTCCCCCTCTTCGTTGCGCACTGGAAAAACATGGGCTTCGATCCAGCGAATTTCACCATCGGGGCGCACAATCCGATACTCATATTCAACGAATTCGCCACGGCTCTGTTTCTCGAGGTTGGCAAGGACCTCCTCCCGGTCCTCTGGGTGAATCGTTTCTAACCAAGACTCCGGCTGCGATATCAGACTTTCTCGGCTGCGCCCCCAAATCTCCTCATACGCAGGATTGATAAAATAGATTTGTCTGCTATCGAGAGAACTCAACCAGAAGACTTCGCGCAGATTCTCTGCTAGTTGGCGGAATCGCTGCTCGCTTTCGTGGAGTGCCTTTTCTGCCTTCATCTGCTCGGTGATGTCTCGGATAATGCCTTGATACCCCAACACGGTTCCGTCGGCTGCACGCCGCACCGTCGAAGTGACCAAGCAGTCTATCTGCGTTCCATCTTTCCTTCGGAATTTCAACTCATAGTCTCTCACCGATCCCTGTCGCTCAATCTCCCGTTGAAATACGCTTCGCTCTTCGGGATGGACGTACAGCTTTCGCACGTTCATTCCGATTAGCTCATCGCGGGGATAGCCAAGAAGATCTACCCCCGCCTGATTGATATCGAGGATTTTGCCTTCGCGGGTGTTCATATAAACAGCATCTCTTGATTCACCAAAAAGGGTACGGTATCGTGTTTCGCTCCGCCGTAAAGCTTTCACTGCCCGCTTATGCCGGGTGATGTTACGCCATACTGACCTACTGTAGAGGACATTTCCCTCGTCATCGCGAACCGATGATGCGTTCAAACTCACATCAATTTTGCTTCCGTCTTTCCGCTTCAACACAAGTTCAGCATCATTGACTTCACCGGTTTCCACAAAGGATTGGAACACCTTGTGTGCGTCTTCTATACAATCTGGATGATACCTCTCGAAGATAGAATGACCGATAATCTCTTCTCTTGTGTAGCCCAACGTCTGGACTACCGCCTGATTGCATCGAATGATGTTGGCTGTCTTCGCATCGACGAAGACAAACATATCCGGCGCGTTATCGTAGAGATCGTAATAGGTTCTCCCGGACTGTTCCAAACTCTCCAAAGTACCCTTATACCGCGTCTCCACCTGTTCTAATTCAGTGACACGCTGACGCATGGTCGCTAACTCATCAATGAGTTGCTCCTTTGTCTTTTGTTGGTCATTCATCTTGCAACCCTCCTTGCTTCTGCCCAAGCGGGGTAACAGGTAGCAACTTGTGTAATGTCAGGTCTTACGCTATCGCCGCTAACAGCGCGCTTTCGCTGTAAAGCAACGCACGTGCAAAAGTACCCTCACCACGAAAGTCTGGTTCATCCCACCGTCGCGGCGCACTGTAGTAGACTGTCACGAGGCGGTCATCCAACTTAACTGTGGAAGGATAGCCCAAATCATTGTCACCAAGGTCATCACAAACGATCAACCTCCGTCCATCCCAAGTTCGTCCGTCATCCTTGCTGACGAGTGCAGCCACACCATGCGGCTCATGCCGCACACCAAAGAACAGGATTAGCCAACCGTTAGAAAGCAGCGTCAAATCAGCAGGATGCTCACGATCATTAGTAACGGGGATCGGCTCGGTCCATGTCCCGCCGCCATCGGCGGAACGGGACACCGCTAAAAGGGCGCGTTGATCGCCGGAGCGCATGGCAGCCACCAAATCGCCGTTGGGCAACAAGATGAGTCCCGTTTCGTTGTAACCCGTAGCAATCAAAGTGGGATCTCCCCACGTTTGCCCGTTGTCGTGCGACCGCAAGATGTAAGCACAGTCGTCCGTCCGTTCAGTTTCTCCAATAGCACTCCCGTAAATCGGCAGGAGCATCGTTCCATCAGTCAAGGTGCAGATTCGACCGTAGGCAGAGTGTTTCTCCATCGGCGTGAAGTTGAGCGGTTGGGACGTCTCCCATGTTGCACCGCCATCGTGGGATCGTGTGACACGCATCTGGACACGGCGCAAGTCCCGCGACCAACTCCCATCTTCATTATAGGAACCTTGGGCATGGTAGGCAAGAATAACCGTCCCATCGGGCGCTTGACCAATCGCCGGATTGCGGTCATCTACTTCAGTATCGACAATAACAATCGGTGTCTCCCATGTTTTGCCGCCATCCAGCGAGCGCACCGCATCTAAGCGTCCGGTGATACCCACATGCCCCGCACCGCCCCGCAAGACAGCGAGGATCTCTTCCCCTTGCGGATTGATCAGGACGGGAAAGTAGCCCTCATCGTGGCAGAGATAAACCTCGGATGCACCGAGAAGTTGACGTAAATCAAGAGCGTTCATCGGTCGATCTCCTTTTTCTCAATCGCTTGAGAGCAAATCCAAATAGCGGTCAATAACGCACGTTAATTAGGTTGAACGATAAACCGAGCCAGTTCCTTACCACGCGGGGACAACGTTTCATAGAGTGGGCGCGGGAGCGAGCGCTCCAGATTGGGCAGGCGGAACCAAGGTGCGAAATATCCAACGCTGGTCATCGGGCGGATTTCGTCGGAATTGTTGGCAGTGCCACCGTGCCAACAGCGTACATCTCGGATGAGTGCTGTTCCGGGTGGGGCACAGATGATTGACTCCTTCATACGGTCAGGTTCCTCTTCCATCCTTGGAACCGGCTGCCGAGTCCGATGCGTCCCGGGCACAAACCGAATGGCGCCGTTAATTTTTTTGAACTCAACCATCAGGAAGTTGACGACAATATACGGCGTCGGCACCTCCTGGATTGTCACTAGCCCCAATGGATCGTTGAAAACATCTCTGACATCGGCGTGTAAGTGTTGCTCCTTCGCACCGGGCGTGGAGTAGTCACCTCCGCCGCCGGAACAGATGTAATCGGAACTCCCCCAAATCGCATCCACTATCGGCAGAATGGTCGGCAGATCGATAAGTTGAACCCATTCCGGGTGATGCAGCTGTGGACCGAAGGAGTAGCGGGCATATCCCCGGTTTGCCTCCTCAAGTGGAATGTCCCTCATCTGCTGCGCGATGACGCGGGCTGCACCCGATTGGGCATACGCAAGCTGTTCGGGGTTAAGCGCATCCTTGATGGGAACAAACCCATCACGATGGAAGATAGCTGCTGCTCTTTCAACCTCAGTGGGATCTATGATTTCAACATCAAGCATAGCGGGCGGATCCTTTCTCTAAAACCGTTCATTCACACAACAACACCATCTCATTTGAGGATTCAAAACCCAGCTTTTCATAAATCGACCGTCCTTCGGCAGAGGTCAACAACTTAATCATCGCAACCTCTTTGGACTTGAGCTAAATGATATCTCCAGTTCCTTCCAAATATGACAGAGATACAAAGAAAACCCCCGTTATCGGTGCAATTCAGAGCGGGGGTAAAGTTAGGAGTTATGCCACCAAGAGTTTATATAATCAGGAAATATATGGCTTATAGAATATCATAAATATCGAGAAGGTTTTCTTCCAATTCTCCTATTGTTTCACCTTGTGTCCAATGATCCGGATATTCTTTAAGGTATCCGAGGTACATTTCTCCATCTTGCCAATAGACGTACTCTTGCACCTTTCTCATTGGCTTAATGTTTTGATCGGAGGTCACAGCTTGGTGCATCATGACAATTCCCTTTCATTTCTACTAAATCATACGATTTTGGACTGGTATGCCAATAGCAATTAAAAGATAGCCAATTTCTGACGGAAGATCAAGGAAAAAACGCAAGACTTATGTTAAGAAATCGTGCAATAGAAACCGCTTGAGTTCATTAGTTCACTCGTTCATTAATGAACCAATGAACGGGTGATTTTCACGTTTCACGCATCACGTTTCACGCTTTTTGTGTTTTGCATTCTCTTTTTACATAAGCCAATCGGATATATCAACGCAGTTTCCCAGCATATCGGGGCGCCTTCTGTTGTAGCTCTGGACGGTGTAGGTTATAGAGGTCAATCGGTTCATAGGGATGTTCCAGCGCGGCCTCCTCGTTAAATTCGACGCCCAATCCCGGACGGTCTGGAATTTCAAGCCAGCCATCCTCGACGACCATCGGATTCATGCAAACGTCGAAGCGCCACGGTTCGGGCGGAAAGTGCTCTAATACCAAAAAGTTTGGAACGCACGCAGCGAGCTGAACAGAGGAAGCGTAGGATACCTCGCCGTTAGGGTTGTGCGGCGCGAATGCCGCATAGTGTGAATCTGCGATTGCGGCAATCTTTCGCGCCTCCAGCATCCCACCGCAGTGTGACATATCCGGCTGAACGATGTCTGCGCCGCCACGTTCAAGCAGCTGCTGAAAACTGAAGATGGTGAACAATCGTTCACCTGTGGCAACGGGGATGTCTATCTTGCTTCGCACATAAGCCATTGCGTCAAGATTTTCGTGGGGAACAGGTTCTTCAAAGAAGCTGATATTGTACTGCTCGACACCCTTAGCCGCTCGAACCGCGTTGGCGGCGGTGTTGAATATCCCGTTGCAATCAATGTACAGGTCGATATCCGGTCCAACCGCTCCCCGAACCGCTGCCACAGCTTCAATCCCGGTGTTCAGGATATTGTTATCCAACCGATAGAAATCGATGCCGGAACGTCCGCCCCAAGGATTAAACTTCAATCCTTTCGCACCAAGTTTCACGATCTCTTTCGCCGCCTCCTCAAATTCTTCGGGACTCATGCCTTGCCGATACCATGCGTTGGCGTACAGCTTGATCCGATCGCGTGTGCGACCGCCGAGCAGTTCGTATACCGGCACACCAAGTGCCTTGCCCTTGATATCCCACAGTGCGGTCTCGACACCGCTGATTGCGCTGGTCAACACCTCCCCACCGGCGTAGAACGCCCGCCGGTACATCTCCTGAAAATGCTTCTCTATAGCAAAGGGATCCTTGCCAACGATGTAGCGCGTTAATTCAACTACCGCACCTTCGACCGTTTTTGACTTGCCTTCAAGGGTCGCTTCACCGACGCCGTGGATGCCCGCATCGGTCTCTATTTTCACAATGAGCCAGTTGCGCCAGCTTCCACCGACGAGAAAAGTTTTGACTTCAGTTACGCGCATACGTTCCATCTGAACAGCCCTTTTTCAAGTGTTGCGTGGTATCCACTGAGGAGAGTCTTGATCACTCCAATCCTAGAAGCGCAAGTGAATCCCGGTGGATGATCCCCTCGATCACATCTTCCGGGATGCGTGGCAGCTTCGTACCTTCAAGTTGATCATTCAGCTGGCGCAGCCCGTCCATGCCCTCCTGCGGTGTCCATAAAGGAAAATCAGAGCCGAAAAGCAGCTTGTCTGTCACACCCCACTCGACCATGCCAATTAACCCCTCCCATCCCTGCCACGGACGGACCCACCCACCACCGGAGACATCCGCGTAGACATTCGGGTGCTTGCGCAAGACAACGGCACAATCTCGCTGCCACGGGTGTGCCATGTGGGCCATGATAAACTTGAGGTCGGGAAATGCTTGGGCAACTTCATCAATCAATATCGGCAAACTGTATTTGAGCATCGCTCGGGGACCCGGATGCGTCCCCATGTGCGACAAGATCGGCAACCCCATCCGCTGCGCCTTTTCGTATAAGGGAAAGGCGACGGTGGGATCAGTGGGATCGTATCGCCCTAGCATGGGATAGAGCTTAATCCCCCGCAGCCCCAAATCGGACACGCATCGGTCAACCTCTTCAAGATGGTCCTCTTCGGTTGGATCTATCGCGGCGAAGCCAATCAATTTGTCTGGTGCATGTTTGACCCACTCAGCGGTGAAATTGTTCGGGCTATACATTCCAGCAGAAACACCCCGCACACCGAAAACAATCGCTTTGTCAACAACCTCCATCGCTTTAAGGTACGTTTCAGGCGAGAGTGGTGGCATCGGCGGATAGCCTGCCCGTTCGTTGGCGCGATGGTTGGCTTCGCTCATGTGTTCCGGCTGCAGGCAATGGCTGTGTACATCAACGATCATCTATTTTTCCTCCGGATAGTGGTCAATTTTCCCAACTCGCAATAAATTCCTCAACACCGAAATCGGCAGGTGTTTCGTTGAAGCAGTAGCGCATCGGTCCTGATTGGAAGCCGGGGAAAAAGTGTTCCTCGTCCCTCTGAAGTTTGGCGTCAAGCGGCTTAAACCGTTCCCATAAGGTTTCCGCGTCCTGTGGGGTAAAGCGATCAGCGAACTCCGGTCCCCAGTTCAGTGTGGTCGGATGCGCGCTCGTCCCCCTCCGACGCAGGTCTTCGGGTCCATCTTCAAGGTCTGGGTTATTGTGGAGATTAATAAAGAAAGCTGCCTTACACAGGAAGATAGTTGTCAGCATTTTGCCTTTTTCACCCCTGCCCGGATGTATCTCATTCAGCGCGGTATGATAGGCGGAACTGTCTTTTTCAATCGCTGCACGCAGCGCAGATTCGGTGTGAGTCTGCATCCGTTTGCTCCGTTTGTCCCACCGTTCCAGCGTGGCTTGGGCTTCGGCGGATAGACTTTTCGTATAACTCAGATCCTCATATTTTGTGAAATTGCAAAAACCGCCGTGAATGGTACGCCGCATCTTTGCGCTGTAGTTGCTGCCCCAGTGGAGTATCGGGGTGATGTAAACCACGCCATCGCCGCCATTGAGATGCGTCTGGACGCTGCCGGGCAACGGGACACGCGGATCCGCCAGTAGCTGACGGTTCTCCTCTTCGGTGTTGATGCGTATGTGGCTGCCGGGTACGACCCAAAGCACACTGTCATCGTAAAGAGGGATATTCCACTGAACATATCTCGGTCCATTCTCTATGATATCATCTATGTACGCCTGTAGCGGGGCAGTATCAACGGGATGAATATCGCGGTGCCAAACAGCGGGACCTCGGTCGCGCACCGGGCTGCACATCATCATCATTTCGGTAACGGCTGCGTCAGGCTCCCCCATCAACTGAGTGCTGACACCCTGCGTGTTTTCGTGAAGCCAAATTTCTGCTGTGTTCGCGGTCGCCTTATCAATCAAGTCTACCAAAGGAGGCCGATGCAGCATCAACCGAGGTTGTGCCCCTGTCTCCCATACGCCGCCCGGCGGATCGTCTGGATTGCGTTCACTTGCCCAGAGCCCTCGTTGTCGATCGACCATCCGCTCGTAACCAGCACGCAAATCTTCCAATTCCGCCGGTGGGATGACCTCGCGTAGGACCAAATACCCTTCTTCCATGAATTGGTCTCGATTAAATTGCATTGCTGTCTCTCCTGTCATAAATAGGATATCGCCTAAATCTGTTCTATCTTACTGAAAAGGCAACCAAACCAGCACAATGTTTTAATATAACGGATTCTCTCGGACTTACCGAACCTATAGCTCCGGCGGGGCGACAGGTGTGTTGACAAATTAAAAGACCACTATGTATGCCCAAACAATACCAATTGTTCGGTAAGGAGTTATGCAGTTTTTCGACATACGTAGACCATCAATTGACTTTTATTGGTCAAAGAACTCTTATCCCAATCTCCATAACGCTCTATTACCGAGAACCCATTATATTGCAGCAACATCTCCATTTCTTGTGGAAAAATCAGCCTCCTTGCGAGCGGCACCTGTTTGACGACCTCTTGACCGTTGTTCTTTTTCCAGCGGCGAATTGCCACTTCAATCCATATCTGCTTCAAGTGATCATACCGTTGACTTACCGATAAAGATACCACTCGTCCATCTTCAGTAGAATAGGAAAAGGCGTGTTCGTCTTGATGGTCTTGCATAAAATAAAGATGTGGGAATACTATGCTAAAGACAAAACAACCATCCCGTTCTAGGTGCTCACGTACCCGTTCAAGCATTGCTTCTAAGTCTGTCCGTGCCAGAAGGTGTTGAAACGTCCCTCCTGTCTCAACAATCAGTCGAAACCGATTATTGAGATGAAAGGTGCGAACATCCCCCTCGATCCAGCGAATCGGAAGGTCTTTCGCCTTGACTTTCGCACGCATAAGCATCTCCGGCATAATATCCAATCCCGTAATATCGACTCCACGCTCAGCTAGCGGAATGGTGAATCTTCCAGTGCCGCATCCTAATTCAAGCACCTTGCCTCCAAGCTGTTGAGCTAGTTCAAGATAAAACGGGCCATCGGGCTTGAATGGGTCTTTAGTTTCAGCACTGATTTCAGCGTCATAGATAATAGGGTCGGTATATTCTGACAGATTGTCGAACTCTTCTAAATCATCGAAGTTGAACATGGTACTTACTTGCCTTTCGCATTACAAACCAATGGTACTAGGTTCTGGTGTAGAGACAATATACCATCTCCATCCGCAAGCCGCGTTCATCAAATTCCGGTTCCTGCGGAATCGACGCGAGATTTTGTCCTCCCATCAGCCCCGTCACTGCGGCAGACATCGCATCAAGAATGTCGTCTCTTGCGACATCCTTGCGCCTATAAGTGAATAGCGCGTCGGCGATAATATCGGCAGCCCCCGGATAAATTGACTGGAGGAGTTGTGTCCGTTCTGATAGCCCTTCACTCCGCTTTTTGGCGTATTGCATCGGCCGTCCCGCCAACCCCCAAAAGCAGAGTTCCGGGTGGATTTCTCTGATGCGTCCTCTCGCGGAGGCATCGTCCGACAGAAGGCAATCCATCTCACGAATTTTGGGGATAATATTCCAGTTTTCAACGGACAACCGTTTGCCTGTCAACCGTTGATTGACATCACAGGCTTCCTGATACGACGACGCATAGATCGCCTCACGGCACGGCGCGGGAAACACGCTTGAACGTCGTGGACCGAGCAGCCTCCGGGCTTCTGGATCACAACGGCGTTCAGCCTTACCAGCCGTTTTCAAGCCGATAGGAATGTCGATTAGTATCACGGATGCCTGACAGCAATGATCCCAAAGGCTAGAAGCATCTGGAAAAATATTGACCTGCCAATTACCTTCTGTTTCCAACCCAATGGCGAGCCAACCCGCCCTGCAACCATCCACACCGACGAACATCTTTATCCTATGCTCCTAGCTGACTTGCCAAATCATTGAAGTCGTTCGCCACCACATCAAAGGAGGTATCGTGTTCCAGATCGCGGTTACGATTCGGTCCGTATTCTTCGGGTCGAGGCACAAATCCGGTCTTAAATCCCACCGCTGACGAAGCGATCAAGTCGCCGGGGTGTGCGGCGACCATCATTACTTGGCTCGGTAGAAGTCCCAGCAGGTCGGCGGCGGTTTGGTAAACTTCCGGATCCGGTTTGTAATGCTTCGCTAACTCTGAGGACAGAATGCAATCCCACGGCAGCCCGGCGTGTTTCGCCATATTGGTGAGCAGGGCGATGTTACCGTTTGATAAGGGCGCGATAATGTAGCGTCCACGCAGTCGTCGGAGTCCGCTGACGGCGTCGGTCCACGGCATCAGACGGTGCCACACGCGGTTGAGGTGGTCCTTATCCGCTTCGCTCAACCCCGCAATCTTGAACTCGTCGAGCAACTCGTCCAGAATCATACGGTGCAGGGTATCTATGTTCAACCACGGCAGTTCACCCTGACGGACGCGATTCATTGAGGGACCGTATCCGCCCCGCCACTTGTCCGCAAACTCCGCCCAATCCACATCAAGTCCGCGAGCTGCTCCAAATGCTTCACCTTCACGAATGATGCTACCGCGCCAGTCCACAACTGTGCCGAATACGTCGAATGTCAACGCTTTGATTTCAAGGGCATCTGTTTTCTCACTATTTTTCATAGAGACTTTCCCGGACAAACGAGATTCGTTCGGTTGGGTAGATATGACACGTTCAAATTTCTAAGCGATAATCCTTTCTGCTACGAAATGCCCAACAATATCAATGATTAGATATCTCGTTTCTACTCCCATTTCTGCTTATTCATCGGCAGTTACAAACCCTACTGCTATTTCAGTGTCCTTATACCACGAGCAGTCCATACATTCACAAGCGAACTCACCGTAAATCCAAGGCTCGGCAACAACTATCTGAATCGTATAGCGTCTCCCATTTTCAAGTAACTCTCCATTCGCCCCAAGGCGAAATATAAGGGTTCGCTCATCGGAGACAACTTCCCAACCAAGGTCCTCACCATCTTCGGTCAGCAACTTAGACTTCAAATCAATAACAGATTCATCAAACTCAAACCGGATGCCATCTAGATATAACGGTTCAGGATCAACATCAGCATCACCATCCAATACACTTGCCAGCGTTATAGACGGCTCCGAGAATTGAGGGGTGTGTACTGTCAGCCTTATAAATGCACCAATATTCGGGGAGCCGTCAGGGTTCGTCCATTTAATATGAAATAACTGATCTCCAAGTTCCGTCGGATTCGGAAAACACCAAACCGCCCTCTTCCCTTCAACGCGGGCAGCAGTCCCATTAACGGTCACGGATCGCGGCTCCTTATCAAAGTGAAGGACAACTGGTTGAAATTCTGAAGCATCCTCTCCATTGGCGGGAACCGTCTTAACCAGCTTGGCACCCTCTCCGACGACCACCTCCTCAGAAACTGATACCGGGGCTTCCTCCCCACACCCCACTATGCCGATACAGAGAAGCGTGAGCAATCCGATACATACCAGCAATCTAATGAACACAAGACTTCACCCCACAAAGAAGTTTGCTAAACGCTATCGCTTATCTAAGTGCGTTCCCATCCGTGATGCCACACCCAGCGAACAGTGTCCGCTGCACAGCTCTATCGTGCGCCAGCGTGTAATCCGGTTGTTTTTCCCCACGAATGCAGGCAGCGAGCTCTCGCAGAAGCGACCCAGAGGTTCGAATCATGGTCACATCTTGTGAGCCGGCTGCGTAGCCTTCGGCAGCTTCCCCTAGAAACAGACTAAGGTTATCCGAACCGATAGGCGTGTGGATGGCGGTGCCCTTTGTGCCGTAGACTTCGATACGACGGGTTTTGCCGCTCTCGATGTGCATACCGGCGGTATCAATCGTGCCGAGTCCACTTTCAAACTCATGGACAACGACCGCATTATCCACCTCGGACCGGCTGTCGTAGTGCCGTCCCAAGGCGGGCTGTACCCCCTTCGGTTTTCCCATTAAGATAACCATCAGGTCGATCAGATGCCCCGCCATTTCAAAGTAAATCCCGCCGTGATACACTTTGAATTCCTGCGCCAACTGTGGATGCCATGATAGGGGTTTAGGGATGTGTCCGCGATAGTAGAAAATGTCGCCAAATGCGCCCAATTTAGCGAGCCGCAGCATTTCGGCAATTGCAGGATTGTAACGCCACATATACGCCATCTGAAGACAAAGTCCCTTGCGTTCCGAGAGTTCGTGGATTCGCTTCAACTGTTCTATATTGACGCCCGCCGGTTTTTCGAGCAATACATGTTTGCCTGCTTCAAGTGCCTGCTCTGCGTAGTCCAGATTCTGGTACACATGTCCTTCAACGATGACTGCTTCAGCGTCGCTGTCCAACACCGCTTCAACCGATGGAAAAACAGTCAGATCAGGAAAGGATCCCGACCATTCTCCCGCTCTTCGCGCAACAACCTCCGGATCTGGATCGTAAAATCCAATGGGTTTGAATTCCTCCGGGCGCTCTGTTGACTCGCGCGTGTGCATACTAGCGTGGCTATGCCATGCCCCCAAATAAGCAAATTTTAGCATCAATTATCTCCCCTTAGTCGCACAATTCAGTACTTTTCACCGCAGAGACATAGAGTGCACAGAGTTTCATTCTGCGTTTCTCTACGCTCCTGTGGTTGGTTTATCCCGTTTTCCAGTTTTCCCGTCTTCCCGTTTTCTGTCCTTCACGTTTTACGCATTAGGGTTTCCGTGATCGTAGATTCGCGCTAGCACCGGATTGTCCGCAGGCTCCTTCCCGCCGTAGAACCACGTCAAGGGCAGCACCTTCAACTTCTGATTGAAGCCGCCCTCCTTCTGACTGCTCAGAATTAACTCGGCCCGGGTTGGATGTTCCTCGTAGACCGAATAGGTGTGTGTAATCAGGACGCGGTCTTCCATCACAAACACCGACGGATACGACCACCGCCCGTGAAATTCAAAGGGGAGGACATGCTCACGCTCCCGTTCCGGGGCAGGTAGTCCCGGATCAAAGTTGTATTCCGCCGGACGGACGGGACGAATCGGTCCCGGCTCGACCCGTGTTTCCTCGTGCATCGACTCCACATTTTGGAAGAACTCCCACACGCTGCCGCCATTCCGGCTAATCGCAGCGGAGACGCGCGTTCGATTGTAGCCCCGCTTAATTTCGTCCTCGCTCTCCTGATTCCAGACCGCCAAGAGGTGTCCGTTGGGCAGCGTCCGGATCTGAGCGGGTGCCGTGGACGAAGCCAAAGAGGTCGGCTGTGGGCGCGTCCACGTCTCCCCGTTGTCCTCCGACCACGCCTGAAAAACCCGACCCAATCCGTTGCGCATGAACATCAGCAGCCGTCCCGGACTAACCTCTGTTACCGTCGGCTCGTTGGTATAGCTGAACGATGCGTTCCAGTCCATCAGGATGATCAGTTCCCCGTCCTGATTGCGCTGCCACGTCCGTCCATCATCGTCCGAATAGTAGACACACGACGCGGAGAAACGGGGATCGAAGAAGTGCGCAGCGGTGGATACCCACTGACCGTTCACCAATTTTCCAGACGCGGGTGGTTTGACATCATCTGGCCCAGAGGCTTGCCCCAGCGAGATATACACCGGCAGGATAATGCGTCCAGAGGAAGTGCGAAGCAGAACATCTTGATACGCATGGGTAGCAACCCCCGGCGGTGTTATGCGGACAGGCGGCTCCCAAGTCTCCCCTTGATCCTCTGACCGCCAGAAAGCTAGATGATTGTCACGCCGAGCACTCTCTGGAGAACCATCGGAAGGTCTCCGCATACCCGCCAAGCCGATGCCTCGGTCAGACAACTGCACGAGCGATGTTCCGCCGCCGCCTACCGGATTCCCCTCTGTGTCAGAACACGAGAACGAGTCAGACCATGTGATCCCAGCATCGTCGGAGGTGTTGAACTGCGTTCCAGCTGCGTGCAAAATGCGGCCACCTTCCAATTCTGTAAAGGTAGATGAGTGGAAATATCTCGTTTCATGGATCGCCAACGCCTCTTCGGGGCGTGTCATCGGAACATTGCTCATGGGCTAATCCCTTTCTGTTGAACTGAGTAACTGGATACTATCGGCGACGAATATGCGGGGCTTCCATCACCTCGCGCTGCTCCGGCGTCATATCCTCAATATAGTCAGGATAGGTGATTTGATGCGCTCCTGCGCTGTATGCCTGAAATCCGGGACTGAATTTATAAAGCACCGCCCGTCGCTGATGGTTTGCTGTCCACGGCAAAGTCCCATGCGTTAAGGTTTCACTGAAGATAATCGCATCGCCTGCTTCCGCATTGACTTCGAGCACATGCTCCTGATATTTTTCCCACAACTTCATGCTTTGGGGACAGGGAAGGTTCGCTTTATGGCTGCCCGGAATGACTGCTAACCCACCATCTCCGGGACCTTCGTCCGCGAGCATATACTCGACAACCGTGAGCCCGGTGTAGATCCGTCCATCCTTGAAGAAATAGGCTTCGGAAAAGTTCGGGCGTTCAATGCCGCCGCCGTGCAACGTGCCGCCTTCTGCCCCTTGATCCATCGCAATCATCCCCGGTCCATGGTCAAGCCGATAGCCTTCTCCCAATATGCCGTCAAGGTACGGCTTAATCCGTGGGTGAATCAGAAACTGCCGAAACGGTTCGCACCACGGGCGTTCCCACGCCAGCATCCCGCCCAAATCTATCCGGCGAGAAGTCCCTGACAACGTTTTTGAATTACCCGACAGCGACCTATCTATCTCTTTTGCTTGATCAAAATGGTGATCGATTGCTGCGTTACAACGCTCCACTTCTTCATCGGTAAGCACATCTTTAATAACGAGATAGCCTGTCAGATCAAATAGATAACGTTCATCTTCGGTCATCATATGCCAACCTCCCCTACCTATCCACGGGGTTAAAAGAATTGAGCAGGATATCCTCAAAGCATCCTGCTCAACTCCACTTGAAACTTAACTGTTTGCTGCCCATTGAACACCCTGCGCCATCAGTGTCTGCATGGCAGGCTGCTCAAATGTGCCGGGACCGTGACCCAACGCGGTGTAGAACACCCGTCCATCGCCATAGGATTTCACCCATGCCAGCGGGTGCTGTTTCTCTGACCATTCCGCGGACGCAAGGATGTGGATGTAGGGATCATAAGCGGACATATAGATCTCGTCCTCGACCTCAAAGTCCTCAACCCCTTGTGTAATCGGGTGATCTGAGTCGTCAATATTCACTGTGAAAGTCCCGCCCGGTGGATGCCAATTGGCGTGTCCTCCGATGAGGTCAACAGCACGTCCGCCGATCCACCACGCCGTTCCGTGAATGCCGACCAGTCCCTTCCCACCATTGACGAACTGAAAGAGACCGTCTTCCTGCTCAGATGTGAGGTCTGGCTCCCGCTTGGGCGTGCCATCCGGTTGACTGACTGTACGAGTAAACCCAGTGCCGAACACACAGACATCAAACTCGTCCAGTTGAGACGATGCTAAAACCCCTTTGTCGTCCGTAAGTTCCACTGACATATCGCCCCGTGCTCCGAGGAAATCATGGATGACAGACGCACTATCCGCAAATCGATGATTTGGACCCGATAAAACTAATACTTTCACTGTAGATGCCTCCTCTATTCTTTTGGTTGTCGTTACACGTCTGCGCTTATATGTAACGCGCAGCGATACTAAGTCTGTCGTCAGTATAGAGGAAAACAGAAGCCGTGTCAAGAAATTTCACCCACTTCAAGAGGGTGGAATATTGATAACTTAGGCGGTCTAGTGTATAATACGAAAACCGAATGTAAAATGTGTAAAAAGGAGGGAAACATGGCACAAAAGAAGGTACTCATCACCGGCATGAGCGGATTGATCGGCGGGATTGTGCGGGAGCGTTTGGAGGGAAAATACGCCTTGAGCGCACTCAATCGTCGCCCGGTTGAAGGCATTGAATGCCATCAAGCAGATATAGTTGACCTCGATGCAATACAACCGGCTTTTGAGGGAGTCGATGTGGTTGTGCATCTCGCAGCAAATGCATCAGGCGGTGCGACGTGGGCAGATCTCTTGAATCCTAATATTATTGGAACCTACAATGTCTTTGAAGCGTCACGGCAAGCGGGGGTTAAGCGGGTTATCTACGCCAGCAGCGGTTCAACCGTCAGTAATTGTGAACGGGAGTTTCCTTACAACACCCTCGTTGAAGGACGCTATGATGAAGCACCCGAAACGTGGGATAAGCTGGACCACAATTCGCTGACACGACCAAGTGGGCTTTACGGTTGCACTAAGGTATTCGGCGAGGCGTTAGCCAGACACTATACAGACACCAGTGATATTTCGATAATCTGCTTGCGTATCGGCGCAGTCACTCGTGAAAATCGTCCAACACAGTTGCGTACATTCTCCGTTTGGTGCAGCCATCGAGACATCGCACAGATGGTCGAAAAGTGCGTCGAGGCACCCGATAGCGTAAAGTTCGATATCTTTTTCGCGGTGTCGGATAACAGATGGAGTTATCGTGACTTCTCACATGCCCGTGAGGTAGTTGGGTTTGAACCGCAGGATGCAGCAGAAGATCATCGCTAGTAACGACTCGGAGGATAATTTTGATGGACAAATCCATTGCTATCGCTGAGGAACAGCAACGACAATTTGATGAGGATGGGTTTATTCTGATTGAAGATGCTCTCACTCCCACAGAGGTTGAAACATTGATCACAGTGGTGGATGAGTTATATGCACGCTATCGGAGCGAGAAAGGGATTGGACCGGATGAGCCGTTTCAGATTCGGAATGCCATCTCCCACCATGAGGAATTGCTACGTCTGATTGATCATCCGATCTTGCTGCCGCTCGTCGTAGATGTTCTCGGCGTCAATATCCAGATTCGGACATCACATCTCGATGTGCGTCCACCCTCTCCACCCGAATATGCGAATCAAAAGTTGGGAGCGAAGGATAGCTTTTTCCCTTGGCACTCAGATGGACCGAACTTTGGATACCCGATTACCAACGGACAGGTGCCGTTTGTCGAGGTTAAGGTCGGCTATTACCTGACAGATCTAACCGAACACAACAGCGGCGCAATCTGCGTGGTACGGGGCAGTCATAAGATGTCGCCAGCACTGATACATCAGGACGGCTACGAGATCGATCCTGACCAAATCGTCGAGGTGAACGTCCGTCCGGGCACGGCGATGCTCTGGCGCACTGCACTCTGGCACTGTCTCACCCCGAATCTATCACAACATGCCCGGAAGTGCTTGTACTACGGTTATCACTACCGTTGGATTCGCCCCGCCGACTACGTCCACCAAGCCCCGGATCTGATTGCTCGCTGCACACCGATTCAGCGACAGCTGCTCGGAGAGTTGGGAACCGGTAAGGGCAACTACATGGGAGATAACACCAATGTCCATCCGATCTCCAGACACTGGCGACCGGAACCTGATGACATTCCGATCCAAGCTTGGGCGGAAGCGCAGATGAATCAATAGACAGTTTTTCTCTTCTTCAGAGTGTTGACAAATGTGCGTGGCATGAGTATAATCGCTTGAAACCTTTGAATCCCTCTCACCAAACCTAATACTCCCGATGAGGCACTATCATGCAAGTCAACCGGCAACAACTTATGGACGAGGGCTACAACATCCTGCGCAACGTAGTTCCTCCGGATCAACTCCAATCGTTGCGCGATAGCATTGAGCACATGGTCGATCGGAGGAAGGAACTCTCCGCCCAACGGCGCACCCCTGACCAACCGCCGGGGGGCGAATGGGCAGCGAGTGGCCAACCCCGATTGAAATTCTCTACAGATTGCGATGACCAATCTGCCGGCGCGATCGAGTTCTTGACCCACGAAAATACCTTGGGCGTTGCCCAGCAACTAATGGATACAGAAGATGTTGTACCACACAATCTTGCCTGCCTTTGTAGCGCGACCGCCGGCGAGACCGGTCCGGCGAAATGGCACCGCGATATTGGTCCGGGCGAACCCGCACCGTTGCACGGCATGATTTCCAATATGCAGCACCACGGTCCAAGCTACCTCCAATGGAACATCGCGCTCTACGACGACAGTGTATTCTGGATTGTTCCTCGCAGTCACCGCCGCGTCAACACTGACGAAGAGAATCGACAATTGGCTGAGAATGCGTCAGTTCCACTACCCGGCGGTATGCCCGTTGAGCTCAACGCCGGTGATGGAGTCGTATACACTCACCTACTGCTGCACTGGGGCAGTTACTACAGTAGCAAAATGCGACGGACACTGCACCCCGGCTACCGTCCTTTCCGCTTCCCCTCCTTCCCGAACGTCCACTGGCGACATTGGGAGCCGGGGTTCTATCACTATCTTCCGGACACTGTAAGAGCCCAATTTGAGGCTTGGGATGCGCTGTTCTTTGCAGAGTTTGATCTGGTTGCAAAGATCTTCCATGCGATTCTAAACAAAGATATTGACGTATTTCAAACGGGGATAGACCAGCTGCACCCATCGCCACACGACCGAATGGTCTGCATCGTTATGCTCTCAAAATTGAGCCGAGCGTTGTATCGCCTGAAGCATACGGATACCCCACCCGATTCACTCTGGGGGACGGGTCGAGACATCGTCTATCTCGGTAGCCACTTCACCACTGAACATACAGAGATTCTGTGGGAACGGTTTGGCAGGCTAGATAAAAAGCTGAAGCACTCCGATCAGGCAGATCATCCGGGCTTCCAGCGAGGCATGTCGGAGTACGATTCTGACAACATGCCCACGGATTTTGAGGTTGCGGACTTTATCAATAGTTGGAATCACGTCTAATCTACAAACGAGCATCCACATTCTACTCCAAAGGAGGCACCTCATGTCGAAGTTCCGACTCACTCCAGAGCAACTCCGTTTCATGGACACGTTCGGGTATCTCCACTTCCCCGGCTTCCTCAATGACTGCATCGATCAGATTATTGAGGCGTTTGAACAGGTCTGGGTTGACCTGAATATCGATCATCCCGAAACACAGCGCACATACATCGTGCCGTTCATCGGTCAAAGTGAATATCTCAGTTCTCTCCTCGACGATGACCGGATTGATGGCATTTTCGCTAGCTTGCTCGGCGAAGATTACACCTATCTCGGCAGCGATGGCAATTTCTACAGCGGGGACACCGGCTGGCATTCCGACGGCGGTTGGCCCCGTCCGGTCCGTTTCTACAAAATGGCATTTTACCTTGACCCACTGACCGCTGACACCGGGGCGGTACGCTTTATTCCCGGCAGCCACAGATATGGTGAAAAATATGCCGAAACAGTTCAACAGAATATCGGCAGCCTAGAGGAAACCTATGCGCTCGATGGTCCCTCAGTCCCTGCGGTCGCGCTTGAATCGAATTCGGGGGACTTGGTCATATTCAACCAAGCGTTGAAGCACAGTTCATGGGGCGGCGGCACACAACGGCGCATGTTCACGATTAACTGTGGGTATCGATACAAGGAAGATGAAATACATTTCCTACGCAAAGAACTTGATCTCGTGTCGCGTTTCGGGCAGGGGAAGGTCTATGGGGATAAGATGATAGAAACTGCGGGACCGGAGCGGCTGGTGCATCTTGAGCAGGCTTTGGCGCTCGCTCCAAAGGGTGTCTGGGCTGGTTCGGACGCACAAGAATAAGCGCGCTAGCATATCGGACATGTGTAGGAGTTGACAAATCGATACACAACCCACCTCAACGAACGGAAGGGATCTACTATGGCAAAATTCACAGCGTTGATTACGGGAAGGTACAGTCCAGAGGTCGAAGCAATAAGCGAGGATGCTCCATCTGAGGTAGAGATTCGCTATCTGCCACCGGGGGAGGCACTTGGCGATCATGTTTCCGATGTTGACATTATCTATGGACATATCGGCGAAGGGGATCTCGCCAAAGCCAAGTCATTGCGTTGGGTGCAGGTCGCCTCCGCCGGTGTCGAAGGAATGATGTATCCCGCCTTCAAAGCCAGCGATATTATACTGACCAATAGCCGACGGATGCACGGTTCACAGATTGCGGAACATGCGTTTGCCCTGTTGCTTTCGCTCACGCGCCGCATCATCACACAATACGATTTTATGAAGGAGAAACGGTGGGAAAAGGCACCGTGTATCGAGTTGGCGGGGATGACGATGGGGATTCTAGGGCTTGGTGGCATTGGTCGCGCCATTGCCACACGTGCGAAAGCCTTCGAGTTTGACGTAATAGCGATCGATCCAGAACCGATGGAGAAGCCAGAGAGCGTTACTGAACTTGGAAAGCTAGATTGGCTGCTGGAATTTATGGCGAAATCCAACGTCGTGGTGGTCTGCTGTCCAATCACGCCGGAGACGCATAAACTCTTGTCACACGAAGAATTTAATCAGATGCAGGACGGGAGTTATTTGGTCAATATCAGTCGCGGCAAGGTGGTTGACGAAGATGCCTTGATCGCTGCGCTCCGTAGTGGCAAACTCGCTGCGGCAGGGTTAGATGTCACTTATACCGAACCGTGTCCGCCGGAGAGCCCGTTGTGGACGGAACCAAACGTAGTTTTGACCGCACACACCGCCGGCGGATCGCAACACATTCAGGCACGCACAATGCAGTTGTTCATTGACAACCTTCACCGCTACGTCAAAGGGGAATCGTTGATCAACGTGGCTGACAAAGAAAAAGGGTATTAAAGGGTTCAGTTACCGTGTGGCGATTGTGCCCCGAACATACGCAGCATCATCAGACGCAAGGAATGTCAGCACACGCGCAACTCCCTCCGGTTCACCGAGCGATGTGCGGGCGTTTTCAACGGCTGCTTCCGGGGAGTTGCCCGTTCGTTCGGCGGATTCAGCGATTTGTCGCAGTTTCAATGGGGTTGCAATGCTGCCCGGACAGATTGTATGAACGCGGATATTGAGTGGTGCGAGTTGTGGCGTGACAGTTAATACCATCCCGTTGACCCCACCCTTGCTTGAACCGTAAGCCACCGACGAACTGCCCCCGCTCACACCCGCCCCGGAAGCGATACATAAAATCACACCACCGCTCCGTTCCATAACCGGCACGGCGTACTTTACCGATAGAAAAGTACCTCTGAGGTTTGTGTCAATAACTGACTCAAACACCGCTTGTTCAAAATCATCTACTCGAATGCTTGGACCGCTCAAGATGCCCGCAGAGGTTACCAGTATATTCAGCTGACCAAAAGCCTCGTCCGCCGTTTTCATTAGATTAGCCACTTCGGATTCTACGTTGACATCGGTTTCGACAAATTGGGCGGTGCCACCTTCAGATTGAATAGTTGCCACCGTTTGTTTCCCACCTTCGACGTTTATATCGCCGATGACAACCTTCGCACCCGCGCGGGCATAGAGAATAGCTGACGCTGCGCCGATTCCTGTTGCCCCGCCGGTAATAACAGCAACTTTGTTCGTTAATTCCATGTCCTCTCCTAATCGGAATAGTTTAAGAAATAGTGCATTTGGCATTGTAGCATGACAAGCAGCTGTTGTCAATTTGTAAGTTGGAGTCAGAGATTGCCTTGTCGGGCAGCTCGACCCATGATAAAATTGGTATCCATCAATACGATTTATTAGCAGGATAGGAATCTTTCAAGTTCCATATTAATCACATCTGGAGGAAACATGCAGATAGCTTATAAAGATATATTACCCACGATCCACCCGACCGCTTTCATCGCTCCCGGTGCGATGATTATCGGTGCCGTTACTATCGGCGAAGAATCGAGTGTTTGGTTTAATTGTGTCCTGCGCGGTGATCTGGAATACATCAAAGTTGGTGAGCGCACGAACATTCAGGATGGCACGGTTGTACACCTCGATCCGGGCTTTCCCTGTGTGATTGGAGACGATGTGACAATTGGTCATGGGGCAATCATCCACGGCTGCACAGTTGGCGATGGTGCAATGATTTCAATGGGCGCAACTATCCTGACTGGCGCCAAGATCGGCGAACGAGCGATCATTGCCGCAGGTGCAGTTGTGCGAGAGGGACAGGAAATTCCGCCGGACACTTTGGCAATGGGACTGCCAGCGCAGGTTAGGCGAGAGGTGACTGAGGCAGATTTGGAGCGTGTACGATCGGGGAGGGAAGGCTATGTTGCGCGGGGGCAGTTAATGCGAAAATCGTTGAGTGAACATACTGAGGGGTAACAGTTAAGGTGTGTTGATAAAATCGGGAACGACAAGATAGCTTTGTATCTCACTCAGCACGCGCCACACTTCTTACAAACGGTCGTATCGCACGGGCTTGTCATGAACCGCTTTTCATGCTTATTGTGCTCAAGACGTAGGAACTCTGGTTTGACATTTAGGTCTAGGTGATCCCACGGATTGAACTCACCGATCGAACGTGGACGCAGCGCATAAAAATCTGGGTCCAAACCATGTTGGCGGAAAGTGGCTTTCCACGCTCCCCCTCTAGCGAGGTCTAAAATAACCCCACTCATTCGCCGGTCTCCTCTGGCGAACACCGCCTCCTGATAAGCGAGTCGAGCACTCGCTGAAGAGAATTTCATTCCACCGATACGTCCCAACTCTTTTTTGAGGAAAGTGAGTTTGCGAGAGATGGTCTTCGGATCTTCCATCGGGACCCACTGGAAGGGCGTGTGAGGTTTGGGAACCATCGGTGAAATGGTGAAACCGATCTGCGCCATCCTTCCAGACTTTTTGGCGTAAGGCAGGACAATAGATCGCATCTCCTTTGCCATATCAACAATGGCTTCAACATCGGCAGCAGTTTCGTAAGGCACACCAATTAGGTAGTAGAGACGGAGGTTTAGGATATCCCGTTTAACAGCTTCTTCAAGGACATGATACAGACGCTCCCGTGGAATAGCTTTGTTGACAACTTTCTGTAGATTCTCGGTGGCAACCTCCGGCGCAATCGTGATTGTGCCTTGTTCGCTGTCAGCAAGTGCGTCAAGCAAAGGAGGACGAACCGTTTCCGCCCGTAGGGAAGCGCAAGAGATGCGGAACCCTCTCTCTACTAGTCCACTGGCAATCTCATCAATATCCGGATGATCTGAGATTGATGCCCCGACGAGACCTATACGATCTGTGATACCACGGGCTTGTTCGGCGAGTTGAAGCGTATTTTCCACAGATCTATGGCGGGGCCACCGCCGAGCATAGTCAGCCACACAGAAACGGCACTGCCGACCACAGCCGCGCACAATCTCAATCAGGTGGGCGTTAGAAAACTCTGTGTTAGGTGTATGGATTTTAGTGCAAGTTTCGGCTTCATCAAGGCTCGGAATCGCGCCAGAATGGATCCGGGCTGGTGCAGGTGATTTTGCTCGCATCTCTTCGATGCCGCCTTCGTCGTTATAATCGACCTCATAAAAACGAGGGACATAAAGCCCGGGGACTGTGGCAAGTTCCCACAGCAAGTCCTCTTTTGAGGCACCTGCCTCCTTCCACTCTCCAAAAATATCCATAAGATAGTGGATAGTCATCTCCGCTTCGCCGACAACGAATACATCAATAAAATCGGCAATAGGTTCGGGATTATAGGAGATATTGATCCCCCCTGCCATAACAAGTGGATCAGCATCAGTCCTATCGGCAGCGAGAGGCTCAAGCCGTGCCATCTCTAGCGTGGTCGGAATATTGACGTAATCCGATTCAAATGAGACGGAAAATCCAAGCAAATCAAATTGATTAAGTGGGGTCTGTGTTTCAAAGGAGAATAACGTGGTTCGACGGTCATCGAGTTGACGCACTACCTGCGGTTCGGGAAGGAATGCACGTTCGCAGGAGGTATCCTCGCGCTGATTGAGAAGGGAGTAGATTACCTGAAGCCCAAGGCTCGACATACCAAGAGAGTAAGCACCCGGATAGATCAGCGCGAACCGGTTGGCTTTTCTAAAATTGAAGTGTGGGCGGTGCTCTGCCTTGAGGAGCTCCTGATAGGTCTGGCGTAAAACTCGTTGCATAACAATTTTGCCGAATACAAACTTATTTTCGTTCCTTCTGATTGCGGACTCGCAAAAACGCAGGGATATCTAATAGCTCTTCATCAGGTTTGACTACGTTGCCTTGAGGTTGATCCGCTGGCACTTGTTCGGAGCCCTGTCCAAAAGAACCTGGACTTTTTTGAGTATATCCGGCTTGCCCCGAATTTCCTTGGGTACGTGTCCCTCGCTCAACTCGAGGGAAATTACGTCCTAAGAACTCTTCTAGGTTCACGATGTCGCTCTGGCCCGTTGTCTGCCGACTGCTTCGGGTTTGTGGATCAAATCCAGTTGCAATTACAGTTACACGCAGTTCGTCTTCCAAGTTATCGTCATAAGCAAGCCCAAAAATTACCTGTTCCGTCTCCGAAGCTTCTCTGATAACCTCCATGGCATCTTCTAATTCATGCATCGCCATATCACTAGGTCCTATGATATTCACGATAATTCCTGTTGCTCCCTCAATAGAGTTTTCTTCCAGTAGCGGCGAAAGGATAGCACGTTTTGCTGCGCCTTGGGCACGATTGTCCCCTGTTCCGGCACCAATTCCCATTAATGCGCCACCTGCGTTAGACATAATCGTCTTGACATCGGCGAAGTCAAGGTTAATTTCACCAGGAACCAAGATTAGATCCGAAATACTCTGGACAGCATGTAGCAGGATCTCGTCTCCCATGCGGAACCCCATTTTTATCGGCAGATTCCGATCTGTCTCTTCCATGAGACGTTGGTTCGGAATAACGATAACGGAGTCTGTGTTCTCGCGCATTTCATTCACGCCTGCTTCTGCTTGGACAGCACGTTGTCTTCCCTCAAAGGTAAATGGACGCGTAACAACACCAATCGTTAATGCCTCTGTTTCTTTAGCAAGACTTGCAATAATTGGTGCCGCACCTGTGCCTGTGCCGCCTCCCATACCCGCCGTAACGAATACCATGTCTGCATCTTCAACAATACTGCGGAGAACTTCCTTGCTCTCCTCCGCCGCCTTACGTCCTGCTTCCGGGTTTGCCCCAGCACCGAGGCCCCCCGTGGTATTTTCGCCAATCTGCACCTGGGCTGCGTTATGACACAATCTTAGAGCCTGAACATCAGTGTTGACTACATAAAATTCGACACCCGCTAACTCAGCCTCAATCATGCGTCTGACTGCGTTGCTTCCTCCGCCCCCAACGCCAACGACTTTGATACGAGCGACATTTGAAAATTCTTCCTGTTCAACAAACTCGATTACATTATCGTTCATAACTTTCAGTTATACTCCTATTGACGGAGCAACCTAATTCCTCCTTGTTTTGAGCACACCCGAATATCAAGATGTTAGTGCAAAGCGACAACTCCCCAAACCACGGAAGATGCACGAAACAGTTAGACCTACACTCCATTTCCAGATGATAGAGAACCACTAAATTAAAGTCAACACCTTTTGCGGATACTACAAAATGCCAACCGTATCTGGCTATTACAACCAGTCTTGGAACCAATTCTTCATACGTTTGAATATTTGATCAAACAGGTTCGTTCCTTTGATGAAGGTTCTTTTGGGGGCACGATAATGTTCCATCGCACCGGCAAGGACAAGCCCAACTCCCGTTGCATAGACCGGGCTGTGTATTTTCTCTGTTAACCCCTTCAGTGGACAGGGGTATCCAACCCGCACTGGACAAGGAAAGGTCTGTTCAGCTGATTCAAGCAGCCCATCAAGAAGCGCAGTCCCACCGGTAAGTACAACTCCAGCCGGAATGGTGAGGTTGCAATTGTAGATTTCCTGACCAATTAGACTTAAGAATTCGTCCATACGACACTGAATAATCTCTGCCAAATCTCGCCGAGTGATGAAGCGCGGTTTGTGCACACCTCCAAGCGTCGAAATCGGGATGGCATCATTCTGATCTACGAAGTCAACTGATGCACAACCGTAGCGCAGTTTAATTTTATCTGCATCTTGTGGCGTTATTTTTAAGATTTGTGCAATATCATTGGTGATATGATGCCCACCAAGTGAGAGCACCGCGGAATGATGGATGGTGCCATCTTTGTAAATCACAACATCTGTGGTTCCTCCACCCATGTCGGCGAGAGCAACGCCTACTGATTTCTCCTCAGGTGTTAGGACCGCCTCAGCAGAAGCAATAGGTTCTAAAATGATGTCTTCAACGGAAATTCCTGCATTATAGATACTTTTTACAAGGTTTTGTGCAGAGGCAACGGCACCGGTGATGATGTGCACATACGCTTCAAGACGTACCCCCGACATACCCACCGGATCCTTAATTCCGCCCTGCTCGTCAACAATAAAGCCTTGTGGAATTACGTGCAGTATTTCTCGTTCAACAGGAATCTTCATTGCTTGGGCAGCATTGATTGCACGCTCGACATCAGATTGCGTAATCTCGTGACCTTCGCCTGAAACAGCAACGAGACCGTGAGAGGTTTGTCCGGTGATATGTCCTCCTGCGATGCCCGCATATACAGATCCAATCTGCACTCCTGCCATGAGTTCAGCGGTTTCAACGGCTTGACGAATCGCCGTTGTCGTGAGATCTATGTCGACAACAACTCCCTTCCGTAATCCTTCAGAAGGGGCGGTGCCAACGCCTATAATCTCAATCTTTTCCGGATCACCCTGCCAAGTATTTCCGATAATCGCAGCAATTTTGCTAGTGCCGATGTCTAGGCCAACAATAATTTCTTCTGCAGCCATCTTATCGTCCTCCCCAATATATGGCGTCTCTGAACCTAGCGTCCACATAGCCATCAAGAGGATTTGAAGTATGTTGCCCTGTCTCCATGAGGATTGTCTGCTTTTTTATGAATAAACTAATATGATAAATGCCTGTTTGGATAAAATCCGATGAAATCCATACAATAGGGAGATTGCTAAATTGGAGAGTAATCTTATCCGGTCGATTCGTATCAATTGTTTGTAGCGTAGGTACAATTTCCGGAGCCAGACTCAAAACCAAATTTAGCACGTTAAGGGCAAGTTGGACGCTATCAGCCTCCACTCGACCTCCCACACTAGGCACTTGCTGGTCGATAGTGATAATCGTGACAATCGAACTGGAAGCCGGCAGCGATTCGATATATTCTAACACATAACCTTCAAGATCAACCAGTACAAAGCGAATGAGACTATTTTCGGGATATTCTAGCAATGCAACAGGTTTTCTTTCGGTTATTTCAAGCGTCAAAGAACGTTTCAGAATGCTTTTTGAAAGATCCGCCTGTTTGACGTAACTGAGTTTTTGTTTCAGCCGTTGTTCAACCACAGACCTTGAAATGGTACGCACATCACTCTGGCGAGAACTTAAATCTAAAGCGGCAATCACTTCGTTTTGTGTATAGTGCTCGTTGCCAGAAACGGAAATCTGCTTCACGCGAAAAAAGCCAACCTTTAATGTCAAATAATGAACGAAAAGCAGTCCAATTACACCTGTTATGCCAATTATCAAATAACGCCCGACACGACGCGGAGATTTTTTAGGTGCCGCAATTAGGCGAGCTTTAAATTGACTGGAAGATTGACATGATAAAGATTGCACGGAATCTAGACCTAGCGCATGCGCATGTTAGTATGTAACCATCCATAAAAAAATAAAAGCCTGCTTTCAAGCCGCAAAAAAGGCAAATATTGTAATATCTCGATCTGGATGCCTCTGGGACAGGTTATGATTCCAACAACAGAAAATTCTTACCCCCTGTTCCGAGGGTTGGCTGCACGAATACTCCGGCGACGACGCGCAAATTCATATTTGAGCAGATTCGCCCGTTCTCTTTTGCCAAAATCTCAGCTGCATCGTCAGGCTTAACCTTGATTTGTCGAGTCAGAAACATCATCCACCTCCACCAGATCTTCTTCGTCGTGATGTTCTTCGTAAAAATCAAGGACACAAAGCCGTATGACCTGACTGATAGACATACGCTTGAGTTCAGCATATTTCTTCACGAAATCGTGCAAGTCCTTATCCAAGCGAAATTGTACAACTTGTTTTGCCATGATGTAATTGATTATACGACAAACAATTGCAAATATCAACCAAAAATTTACGGAATTTGTACCAAATCGTACTTTTTGTACGATTTTTTTGTATATTGTCACAAAAAATACACAATATCTCGTAGAATATCCATCTAAAAGACAACTTTACTAAGAAAAATCCTTCTTTTAGGCGCTGATGCAAGAGGGCATTAAGGCGAGAATCTAGGGTTTTTGTAGGTCCTTAACAAACATTTGGACTAGGCTCAACAGCTCTGGCCGTAGGACAATTCTATTCAATCCTTGTTTGATACCTAACTAGTGCCACCAAGTTTGTCCAATAACTCACGTCCAACTTGCCAAATATCACCTGCCCCAACCGTGATAACAATATCATTCGGACGAACAATGTTTAGCAAAGTTTCCGTGATTTCGTTTTTGTCCGGAATATAAATCACATGCCGATGTCCGTGTACTTGAATCGCATGTGCTAGCTTTTCCGCAGTCACCCCTTCGACTGGAGCTTCTCCGGCACCATAAATTGAACTGACAATGAGGACATCGGTTTGATAGAACGATCTCGAAAACTCCTCCGCAAGATGCTTCACTCGCTGATAACGGTGTGGCTGAAAAACAGCAACGATTCGGCGATTATAACTTTCGCGAGCTGCTTGAAAGGTTGCTTTTAGTTTTGCAGGATTGTGTGCATAATCATCAACTACAATGACGTCGTTGACCTGACCGATAATTTCAAAACGACGATGGACACCACGAAAAGACTCTAAGGCTTCTCGAATTGAATCAAACGGCACACCCAACTCCAACCCAACAGCGACCGCTGCCAATGAGTTTAAGATATTGTGGTTTCCGGGCATTTTAAGATGAACCTCGCCTAACACTTCCCCGTGGGCATGGACACGATAGTGAGAGGTCGGACCATCAATAATTAATCGTTCTGCCATCAGGTCTGCGCGTGTTTCAATTCCATAAGTCACGTAGCGTTTTTCGATTCGGGGAATTAACTGCTGTATATTTTCCTGATCCAAGCATAATACCGCAGTACCGTAAAATGGAACCTTGTTGATGAATTCTAGAAATGTCTCGCCAATCTCTTCAACGCTGTTATAATAATCGAGGTGATCAGCATCCACCGATGTGACTACCGCGATTGTTGGGAAGAATTTTTCGATGGAACCGTAGGCTTCGTCCGCCTCAACCACCATCACCTCCCCCTGCCCAATCCGAGCATGGCTGCCCAAACTGACCAGTTTTCCTCCAACTACAACAGTTGGATCCAACTTGTCTAGCACGGCTGCTGTCATCGCGGTTGTAGTAGTTTTTCCATGCGTTCCACTTACCGCGACGCTGAACTTCATCCGCATAATTTCCGCGAGCATCTCGGCGCCACGAATCACAGGAATCTTGCGTTCCTTCGCCGCAACCACTTCAGGATTTTGGAGCGAAACGGCAGGAGACATCACTACAACATCTGCGCCTGCAATCTGGTCGGCAGCATGACCACTATAAACATTCGCGCCTAACGTGACCAAACGCTCGGTAACTTCCGTTTCGCGTAAATCGGATCCAGACACCTGAAAATCGAGGTTGAGCAGGATCTCAGCAATTCCACTGAGCCCAGCACCACCGATACCAATGATGTGAATATGACGAGTTTTTCCAAACATAGGCATAAACTTTCTAAATTTGAGGGTTAGATTTCACCAAAGAAAAGATGGATTGGGCAATCTCTTCACCGGCGTATGGGTTGCCCAACTGACGACTTTGATTTGCCATCCCTTGCTGTTCTTCGGGATTATCTATAATTCTGATGATTTCTTCAGCAAGTTTGTGTCCTGTCAATGTACGTTGATCTAGCACGACACCGCCACCCGCGTTCGCAACCGCTTCGGCATTCAGTGTCTGATGATCTCCGGCAGCAGTTGGCAAAGGAATAAAAATCGCTGGAATACCACACGCGGTTATTTCTGCGATTGTCATACCCCCGGCTCGACATACCATCAAATCAGCGATGCTGTAGATTGTTTCGATGGGATCAAAGTACGGTTGGACCAAGTGTCGGAGTGATGATTCCTGATACCGCACCTTAACTGCCTTGTAATCAGTTTTTCCTGTTTGATGGACGAATTGAAGCTGCTGGTCGAATGGTGCTAAATCCTCTAGGGCATCCATTATATTTTCGTTAATTGCCTGTGCGCCTTGGCTTCCCCCCATCACAAATACAGTTTTTCGGTCTGGGTCTAGTCCAAGGGAATTGTAAGTTTCACTGGCTCGTTCAGCTGTGCCAATTGTTCGGCGGATTGGATTACCCAGCACCATCGTTCTTTCAACTGGAAAGTGTGCGCCAGCAGTTTCAAATGCGGTATAGATCGCCTTTGCCCAGCGTGCCAGAATGCGATTTGTTAGTCCGGGGGCAGCATTTTGCTCCTGTATAACCGTCGGTATTCCTAACAACACGGCTGCGAAAAGTACGGGACCACAGACATAACCTCCTGTTCCTACCACGACGCACGGTTTTAGACTTTTGAGCAACCATAATGATCTCGTAAAACCGGAACAGACCTTGTACATAACAGGTATCCACCGCCATGTGAGTTTGCGCGGAAAACCTGCAACCGAGATTGGCAGGAACCGAAATCCGTGCTGTGGGACTAGCGTTGATTCGAGACGGTCTGCCCCACCGATGAAGACAACTTCGGTTTCTGCGTCCAGTTGTATTAGTTCGTTAGCAATACCGATTGCCGGATAGATGTGACCACCGGTCCCACCGCCCGAAATCACGATTCGCGGCATCAACGTAACCCTCATGAGTGCTATGAGTTTGTATTCAATAGACTACCGTGTAGAGTGTAATGGTTTGTCAGGTTTGGCTTGACGGATAGGAGTTCCCTTCGCCACGACTTCACCCGGAACCGCCGAACCGGCCGGCGCAGCCGTTGATAAATCAATTCCAGTTTATCCGGATTAGGTCTCCAGAGGTACACGTACGCCGGGCGCTTCGTTCATGTCGCGGGAGATGTTGAGCAAAATTCCAATGCTGAACAAACTGACTAAGAGCGATGAACCACCATAACTTATGAAAGGTAGCGTGATCCCTTTTGCAGGCAGCATACCGGTCGCCACGCCAATGTTCACAACTGTTTGCAGTCCAATGAGTGTTGTGATTCCGATAGCAATCAGAGATCCAAAGGAATCCGTGGTACGTTGAGCGATATGGATGCCCCTCCAGATGAGCAGCATAAACAGGACAATAATGCTAAACACACCAACAAAACCGAGTTCTTCACCGAGAATCGCAAAAATGAAGTCGGTGTGGGGATAAGGAAGATGAAAGAGCTTAAAAATACTGTTACCGATACCAGCACCGAATAATCCACCAAGTGCCAAGGCATTTAGGGATTGATTAACCTGATAGGGCCCTTCATAGGGAAACTTAAGCGAACTCAGAAACCCTTGAATCCGCTGCATTTTATAAACGTCATCTTGGATCGATGCATAGATGAAAAAGCAGGCAATTCCAATAACAAGAACAATCTGTGAGAGGCGCGCACCTCCCACGAATAGCAAAACAAGAACCGATAGACTCAATAAAACCGCCGATCCAAAATCAGGTTGCTGGTATAGAAGGACAAATGTAATTGATAGGATAAGAATGGTTGGTAGTATGCCTCGGGTGAAACTGCGAATCTGGCTATGTTTGCTGACAAGGAAGTGAGAAACATAGATTATCAGCCCAAGCTTTGTCAACTCAACGGGTTGGAATTGCAGACCCGAAACTCGAATCCATCGATGAAATTTGATGCCACTTGCCGAACGAACCTCATGCCCAATTGGCGAAAATACCAACAACAAACCAATCAACGACACTACTAAAATCAACTTCGCGAACCTTTGATAATATTGATAAGGGAAATATGACGCTACAAGCATGCTGCCTAAGCCAAGGGTGCAAGCGATGAGTTGCATCTTCAAGTAGTGATAGCTATTTGCATTATATAGTTCGTAGGCGAGCATGTTGCTCGAGCTGTAGACCATCACAATTCCGATTGCGACGAGACATAGTGTGAGAAACAGTAGAAAATGATCTATCCCTCCTTTAATCGGATAATTGGCCCAGATGAATAGCGGATTTTGAGGTTGTTTCTGTCGATTCAAGATGGTTAACAGCCTCCCGAAACGCTTGACCGCGCGCCTTATAGTCTGTGAACATGTCAAAACTTGCATTCGCCGGTGATAAAAGCACTACATCGCCCGGCGCTGCCTGTGAGTAAGCAAGTTCAACAGCGTCGATCATTGTTCCTGCATCCCGTGTAACGACGTGCGCTGCAAGGGCGTTTCGTATTATTCCTGTGTGCGATCCCAGCAGGATCAATCCCTTGACCTTCGCCTGGACGCACTCAATCAACGGCTGATAGTTATTTCCCTTATCGTATCCACCCATAATTAGCAGAATCGGATCCGTCAGTGATTCGAGCGCCGCCTTGACTGCGGCAACATTGGTAGCTTTCGAGTCGTTGATAAACCGGACACCATTAACTGTCTTGACCGGCTCAAAAGCGTGTTCAAGTGGGGAATGATCAGCGGGGGAGAAGTCGCAAATTGCGGAGCGCATCATATTTAGCGAAATGCCGAAAATCTGCCCAACAGCGGTGGCGGCAAGAACATTTTGAAGATTATGTCTTCCGGGCAAGGGGTTGTCTCCAGCATCACAGATCCAGTGAGATCTGCCCTCCCACTTTGCAAAAATCTGGTTATCTTCAATATAAGTGCCCTTTTTGACCGTAGCGGTGTCCGCAAAGCAAACCACTCTCGCCTGCGTCTCATCAGCAAAGGATAATACGTTTTCATCTAAAGCGTTCAGAACAATCCAGTCCGTTGATGTTTGGTTCGCGCAGACTTTCATCTTCGCTGCGCGATAGGCAGCCATTGTTTTGTGTCGATCTAGATGATCGCGCGACAGATTCAGCACCACACTTACCACCGGTCGAAATTTCGTCGTCGTTTCAAGTTGAAAACTGCTGGCTTCGATGACAACGAGATCCTCAGCCGTTAAATCCTGAACTTCACTCGACAGTGGAACGCCAATATTACCCGCAGTACAAACCCTTCGGAAATCTCCACCCTTGAGAAGTTCTGCTGTTAAGATCGTGGTCGTCGATTTGCCCTTTGTCCCTGTTATTGCAACCATTGGCGCAGCACAGAGGCTTGCAGCAACCTCTAATTCACCAGTAATTGGGATACCTGCCGAACGTGCCTCCTGCAGAATTGGGATGTCCAACGGCACTCCCGGCGAAAGGACAATCAGATTCGCCTTTTCGATGCAGCGTTGATCATGCCCACCGAGAATGAAATCAATGTCCCGATCCTGTAGCGCATCAATGTCTGTTTGGAGTTCGTCGCTAGATTTTGGGTCTGTTACCAGAACTTGTGCACCGAGATCATCCAGCAATTTGGCAACGGCAACACCGCTGCGATGAAGTCCGAAAACGGAAATCTGTTTATTTGCAAATGTCATTTGGGGTTTACCTTACACACAGAAGAGCACCGATAGAATGCACAATATTCGCTACGAACGGGATATAATCTTTGCTACCCAAGCTGCGACAACTGCGTCCACCATCGTTTGGCCATGTTCAGCGTTAGCGGTCCAACTATTCTTCTCCTCATCTTGACGACAGTACCAAGGCGCAGTGTCATCCAAGCGATCTTGTTCTACCAATTCGGGACGAGTCGCTAGCAGAAAAGAGGTTTCATTATAACCTGCATGGTCACCGCCAGCCGGCGGCGATGCGTCGGGTAGAATCATCGGTTGGACTTCAATATGACCGGATAGTGGACCCGCTTCATCCTTCAAGGATTCTACACCCCACCAACCGCGTGGATATCCCCGCTCCAAGATGCTTTCAAAGGCAAGCTCCGCCGCTGCCTGTTTGAAGGCTAGCGCGAGTGGTGCCTCCATGCCCTGGTGCATGATAATCACGTAGATGGTCTTGAACCCCATCTCTCGGAAATTTTTCAAAATCGCTTTGACGTGACCCCCAAAAGCAACATAATCCGGGTCAATGGTGCCATCGGCGGGTCCACCGAGTGCGTATCCGGTGGGGCCATAGTCGAAGGAGGGAGCAATAACAACATCTATTTTCTCGGCGATACGGGCACAAATTTCCTCAACGATGATCGTATCGTGACCGATCGCCATGTGAGGTCCGTGCGTCTCAATGCAGCCTGCTGGTACAAGTAGGGGATCCCCGCGTTCTACAGCTTCTTTTAACTGGTAGGGACGTGTATGTTTTAAGTACATGATATTTTCGCTCCTCAAATCCGAGGGTTTTACTGGATCCGATTTCGGGTTCAATTTTCGGTTGTTAAAAAAAATGGCTGGACGATCCAAATATTACCACGATTCAATCATCAGATCAACCGACTTTTCTTGATTGAATCTATCATTGATGCTAAACTAGACGGGAATTGAAACCGCCTACAATGAAGTGCAACAATAGTGCCACGCCTGCAACGCTAAACAGCAGCAGAAGTCACAGAAAGTTCATGGAGACTGGAGAGACAATGAAAAAACTACCCGATATGCAAAGCAAGGATAGTCCTGAAGGATTAGAAATTGTCCAACTGACAACGGAGGAGGTGCCTAGTTCGCACATCTATATGGAGGCGCAAATTTTCACGCCGGATTCAAAGCGATTCATCCTGCACCGTTCCGCGCATCCGCACGGGTCAGATCCACAAGACCCCGAACATCAATATCTAATCTGCGATCTAGAGAATAACTGTGAACTCATTCCCATTACCGAAGAAACGGGTACTACCGCCCCTTCTGTTTCACCCGATGGAACAGCCCTCTACTATTTTATCAATGAGACCCACCCCGGCGGTGGGAGTTTGACGCTCAAGCGAGTTGGTATGGATGGCACCGGCAGGGAAACCCTACTGACGATTGATGCACCGTTTCCCAATACCAGTTTTCGTCCGAGCCGTCCTTATCCGCTATCGACCATATCCTCCGATGGAAAGCGGTTGGCGATTTCTGCCTTCTTTGGTGATGGCAACACAGTGGATGCGCCTTGGGGCTTGATGGTTTTCAACTTAGAGGAAGCATCTGTTGAACCGATTATCCACGGACAAACTTGGTGCAACATGCACCCGCAGTACAGCCGCTCCCTTGACGCTGAAGAAGCGCACGACATCCTGATTCAAGAGAACCACGGCAATACGTGTGACCCATCAGGAAAAGTCAGCCAACTGGTCGGGGGAGATGGAGCGGATATCCACGTCATCCGCGACGACGGAACGAAACTCAGAGATCTACCATGGGGACGGAATGGGATTGAATTCTGTCAAGGCCACCAATGCTGGATTGGGCGTAGTTCAAGAGCACTAACCAGCACATCCACACGGGAGCCCAAGAGTTGTCAACTGATTGAAGGACAGGCATTACCTCATGTGGGACATTTGGGGCTCAACACACCGGGTGGTAGGCGTAACGACCTATCGCGAGATTTTTCAAATCCTGACTTCTATCATTTTGCCACAGACATCGCAGGGCAACGTCTGATTACGGATGCGGGGCCTAGAGATGGCGGTGGTGCAATCTACCTAGCTGAGTTCCCTGCTGATGAGACGGGTCCACTGAAAAACATTACTTTCTTGCTCAATCCACGCTCTTCTTGGCAGAAGGATAGTCATATCCACCCGTTCCTCTCTCCGGACGGCAGTACAGGCTTCTTCAATTCTGATGAGAGCGGCACATTACAAGCGTACATGGTTAGAGGCTGGACGGTCTGACTCAACAAAGGTTTCTATTCACTCACGGAGACCGATGGATCCTATTCTTTAGACAACCATTTTCTTGAACAACATTGGGAAATCTGTTAACATACCCTCGAAACAGCATAGCTTTACGTCCCGTATATAGTTGTATGAATTGAAGCCGCCCTATGGAGGAGTACCAAGATGAAAATTACCAACATTGAAGTGATTCCGATTTACCCTCGCCTCGCACAACGTTATGACAATCGCAAGGTTGATTTATACGGCATAGACCATCGTACCGTCTTTAAAGTAGAAACGGATGCCGGCATAGTCGGTTACGGCGACCAACGTGTTCGTCCCGGTGGGCAGCCAGATCCATCAACCGCAGCATCACTCATCGGGCGTAACCCGTTTGACTTTATCAATAACCACCTCTCCTACGGCTCTGCCTTGAACTGTGCCCTCTACGACGTAATGGGAAAATATCTTGATGTGCCTGTCTATAAGTTAATTGGACAGAAAGTGCGGGAGGCGGTGCCGGTTGCAGCGTGGACTCGTCCGGCATCGCCGGAGACATTCCGCGACGAAATCAGTCGCGCGGCGGATCAAGGCTATACTATCTTTAAGATGCACACCTGCGATTACCACGACGTGATGGAACAGACACGGCTCGCCGAAGAGGTCGCACCGGAGGGTTTCAAGATTCATTATGACTTCAACAGTAACCGGAGTTTGGCGGCGGTCCTCCCCATCATTCAGGAATTGGAGCGTAACCACCCGATTGTCGGTTATATCGAAGATCCACTCGTAAAGAATGATGTAGATGGTTGGCGTCGATTGCGCGAACAGACCCGCCTCCCAATTATCATGCACGGCACACCGCTTGGAAGCGTCCAAGAAATTATCCACAGTGTTGCCGACATCTATATGATTGGTGGTTCGATTGGCGATACTATTGCGACCGGTTTTGCTTGCGGAAAAGCAAATATCCAGACAATACTTCAGTTTGAGTCTGGCACGCTTGGTAAAGCTATGGCACTGCATATGGCGGCTGTCCTGCCCAGTCATACCGCCCATTCCATCAATCTTGATGACCAATACGAGGAGGACTACACCACCGAGCGGATTCCTGTCATTGAGGGATCGTCACCCGTTCCAGAAGGTCCAGGACTCGGATACGAAGTGGATGAGGACGCGCTCGCACGTATCGCAGCGAATAAGCCGATAGAGCCGCCCAAGCACGTTGGTGTGCTGCACATGCCGGGTGGGAATACATTCTACGGTCGTTCCTACGTCTCACCTACCAGAGTGACAGGGCGTGAGGAAGGCACGATTCGGGGCATTAGGTCGGAGATATGGGAAGACGACAGCTCAACGGAATTTGCCGACATCTATGAGCGGGTACAGCAGGAAGGAACATTCCGTGCGGATTAACAAGGGGACTTGTAGGACAAGTCCAGTCCTGAAAATTGAGGAAGGACGGAACACCAATGACTGTATTCGATAAGGTGTTACAAGAAGTGGATGAACGATGCCGGGAGCAGCACATCCCGATGCTTGGCTCTGAAAAAGCCGAGTTTCTCGCAGATCTTGTTCAGAAAGCAGAACCGAGTTTGATTGTTGAATGTGGCACCGCTATCGGTTATTCGGGACTTTGGATGGTCGCCGCACTCAAATCCGCCGGTAAAGGCAGACTAATCACCGTTGAAATCGATACGGGACGCGCCCACGAAGCGCAGGAAAACTTCAGACGTGCCAACGTCCAAGATTTGATTGACTCCCGGATTGGAGACGCTACGGAGGTGCTGAAAACCATCCACGAACCCGTCGATTTCCTGCTGCTTGACAACAATTACAGCAACTATTTTCCCTGTTTTCGAGCAATTGAATCGCAGCTGACTGACGGGGCAACCGTTGTCGCAGATAACGTGGGAATCGGGGCAGCGGGTATGGCGGACTATCTGAACCATGCCCGTTCCCATTATGAAAGCCGAACCCACTGGTTTGAAACAGATCTGCCCTGGGTCAAACGTGATGCTATGGAGGTAACCATTTACCGCAAGTCCCGCTAAACTATCGAACAAGGAACTTAACTGACACCTTTATCAGGAGGCTGTACTATGGCGAACCTACACGGACCGGTTTTGACCGACGACGAACTTGCAACATTCCACGAACGGGGATATGTACGTTTGGGCAAAGTTGCGCCGGACGAAGAGATTGAGGCGCTCTGTCAGCGTATCGACGATATTATGTTGGGAAAGATCCGCTACGACAATATGCTCATGCAGCTATGCCCGTCAGCCGGTCACCCGGAATTATCGAAACAGACGAAAGAGTTTAAGGGATCGACGCTGAAATATCGCAAGATTCAGGATCTTGATCAAGATCCACTGTTTCTGCCGTACATACGACACCCACTGTTTCAAGACATCACGCAGAAGATTATCGGAAAAGAAGTTTCTGCTTTTCGGACGATGTTCTTCAACAAACCGGCAGAGCAAGGAGTCCTCATTAATTGGCATCAGGACGGTGCCGGCGGCTGGGGACTGAGCATTCCACCAAAGGTGACAATCTGGACCGCGCTGGATCCGACGAGCGTTGCCAACGGATGCCTACAGATTATTCCGGGGTCGCACAAAAGCCTCATCCCCGAACAAGGTGACCAATTATCCGCAGAGGAACGAGCAATTCATGCACCGGACGAAAAGCGAATCTATCTGGAGATGGAGATGGGAGAAGTCGTGCTGCTTCACAACTGGACGTTACACCGCTCAGAGGTCAACACCACCAATCGCCCACGGCGTGGATTCAGCGTGTGTTATATTGATGCGGCAACTCGTCAGGTCTCAACCGGACGTACATATCCGAAAGTTTTTCCGGAGTATGCGCCGGTGGAGGAAGCATAAAGCAGTGCACAACGATTGTTGTCTTAGCCCTAAAGGAGAGCTTTTGTGACCCCCGAAGAACTGTATCACTATGATGTGAACGGATATCTGCTGATTGAAGATGCCATTGGGCCGGACTATCTGGCGCATCTAAACAAGCGTCTGGATATTTGGGAAGAAAAGGCATTGCAAGATTTCCACGCCTTGCCAAAATCGGCAAATCCTGAAGTCAGATACGACGACATTCTGAATCAGGAATCTTCCTTGCTGGACCTCGTTGTGAATCCGAAAGTGCTCCCTTATATCAATGAGATGGTGGATCGTCCCAGACTCAAGTCGACATGGGTGACATTTAAGTGGAACGGGGGCAGGACGGCTTATCACTCCAATCACACACCGTCAGTGATGCACAATTTTTATCACTTTAATGGCCGTATCCATCACAACCTGTTCCAAGTGTTCTATGCGATGCGCGACATCAATCCCGGCGAGGGTGGGTTGCAGGTCATTCCGGGCAGCCACAAAGCCAATTATCCGTCACCGCCCGACGACGCATTGAAGGATATGTACATTGAAATTCCGATGAAGGCGGGTTCCGTCCTGCTTTTTACCCACGACATGCGTCACGGTTCGTTAAACACAACGGATAAAGTGCGTAGGACAATCATCTTCACTTACTGCCCCGGTGTGATTGCCAATTCTTTTGGGGGTGATACGCTTTACCAACGTCTTTTTGAAGCCGCACCGGAGGGGAGCTGGTTGAAGTACCTCCTCCGCACACCACACGGTTTCCTAGAAACCTATCCAAAGCCCGAAGACATGCCTAAAATAGATTAGTTGATATTCCGAAACTATGCAGGGTTAGGTCGGAGTTATGTTATACGAATTGTAATTCTATCCCCTCGTTTCAGTCCGAGGACTTGTGCCGCATTGCCTTGATTAATTGAGATTTCCAGTCGATTAAAGCTGCCGACGATTGCTAAAGCCTCGCCGACTGCCGATTCAACGTAGGAGCGGTTGAGATGGTCAATCCTTGCACTTCCCGCACAAATCACAATACTATTTTGTTCTTCCAGTGATTCCAAGATCTCCTGGGAGATGTCCGTGACCAAATTCCCAAAGCAATCAATCCAGATGACCTGCCCGATAATAGCTTTGTCTATCACTTGAGGTTTTGGAATGGGGAGTTGCACAGGCTGTGCAACGGGACTGCCCAGTTTATTAATTGGTATGCCGCGTGAAAGATGTGCCGCAACGGGGGCGAAAATATCCCTGCCATGAAAAGTGTTGCTCACTTCCGGCAGAAAGTAAGCTGAATTCTCCACTGCTACGGTGCGTACATGTTCTTCATCACGGAGGATATGAGTCAAAATCCCGTTGTCCGGGCAGACGAAGTAGGCTGTTTCTGTCTGGCAGACAACCGCTCGGCGCTCGCTGCCCACCCCTGGATCTACGACTGCCACATGGATAGTTCCGGTTGGGAAATAGCGATATGTAGAATCAATCAGGAATGCAGCGCCATGAATGTCTTGTGGCGGAATAGCGTGTGTGATGTCAACGATCTGAACCTCTGGATTGATGTTCAGAATCACGCCTTTCATGACACCGACGTAGTGATCGCTTGTCCCAAAATCGGTCATCAGTGTGATAATACCGGGTGGCGCAAGATCCATTGTAGCTTACCTCGCAGAATTGACAGATGCATTACTCAGCACCGAAAGTCTACCAGAAAGAAAAGCCGCAGGCAAGACGAAATATTCGCTTGCACCGTCGCACCCGCTGGGCTATAATACTGATAGTAGATTATGAGAACTTGTGCGGGACTCTGAATGAAAAGACGAATGGAAAAATGATTGAAGACAGAGATTTAATGACAATTTCTGAAGCCAGCAAATGGGCAACAGACTATACTAAAAAAAATGTAACAACTTCCAACATCTCTTATCTAATACAATATGGTAGGATTCGGAAATACGACGATAATGGCTCCACGAGGGTTTCAAAACAGGATTTAATCAAATACTATCATTCATATATAGGAACACGAGAGGTCAACTGGAAGGCACAACTTGGCGAAGACATCAACTGGCGACTGTCATTTGATTATCTGAAAGAAGCTGATACGACGAAACATGTCCATAGGCTCCACCCCTATAAAGGCAAATTCATCCCCCAACTGGTTGAATACTTCCTAGACGTCCATACAGATGATTTCAAAAAAAATGTGTGTTTCAAACAAGGTGATATTATTCTTGATCCGTTTTGTGGTAGCGGCACAACACTGGTACAAGCTAACGAACTTGGAATGCACGCTATCGGTATTGATATTTCTGCATTTAATACGCTCATCAGCAACATCAAAGTAGAAAAACATAGTCTCGTTGATGTACAGAATGAAATTCACAATATCACAAACGCTTTGAAGCGGTTTATCGGCGAATCCAATGTCGATCAATTTGAAGCACAACTCGCTGAGGAACTCAACGAGTTTAATAATGACTATTTTCCATCCCCTGATTTCAAATACCAAGTCAGGCAAGGACAGATTGATCAAGAGAAATATGGCAAAGAAAAAGAGACCCAATTCTCACTTAGATATTTTCAACTAATTAACCAATATGGAATTAAACTGTGGCAAAGAAAATCAGAGAATTTCCTTGATATGTGGTACCTATCGCCTGTAAGAGAAGAAATCGACCTTGTCTTTGAGCACGTCAAACACATCCAAAATCGTAAAACACAACGGGTGATTCAGATTATTTTGAGTCGAACGATCCGTACTTGCCGGGCAACGACTCATGCAGATTTGGCAACCTTAAAAGAACCTGTAACGGAGGTCTATTACTGTGCCAAACATGGCAAGATGTGCAGGCCGTTGTTTTCAATATTGAGTTGGTGGGAACGATACTGTCAAGATACAATTCAACGCCTCGTTCAATTTGATAAATTGAGAACTGATACTTTTCAAATCTGTCTAACTGGAGATTCTCGGACAATTGACATTATCGAAGCATTAGAAGTAGATAACCCAGATTTTTCTCAACTCGTGAAGGAGCAGAAGATTAAAGGGATTTTCTCTAGTCCACCGTATGTTGGACTGATTAATTATCATGAACAACACGCCTACGCTTATGATTTATTTGAATTTGATCGAAAAGATGAACTAGAAATTGGACCGCTCTTCAAGGGCAAGGGAAAAGAAGCCAGAGATCAGTATATTAAAGGTATTTCAGAAGTGCTGCGGAATTGTCAAAGATTCTTATCTGAAGATTATGATGTTTTTCTGGTGGCAAATGACAAGTTCAACATGTATCCAACAATTGCGGAGCGTTCGGGGATGCAAATTGTCAATCAATATAAACGACCTGTTCTCAACAGAACAGAAAAGGACAAAAGCGCGTACTCTGAGAGCATCTTCCATCTAAAATCAAAATAGCGTACAAATAAGGCTGAACATGCTGTTATTCAAGGATCTGACCACATCAGTCGAAGCAACAATCAGAGAGAGTTTAAGGAACAAGTTCCAAAATTACAATCCAGAGTCCAAAAACATGCCCTTCCATTATCGCTTGCTAGGGAAAGATAGGATGGCTCTCTATTCGTTTATTCAATCTTTGAATACCACATTTGGAACCTCCATTTTTGAGCCAGTTGCGGAGACATTAGCCAAAACCCGTTTTGTGAAAGCGCGATCACAATACGTGGTTGGTAACGAAATCAGTGAATATGCCCAAAACGAAATTCAAGACATTATCAACGAACTAACAACACATGCAAATCCTGATAAACGCGAAGAAATTCAGAGAATTAGGACTGTGTGTCAAAAAGGTAGAATGAATACATTGCGAACTGTGAAGGTTGATTTGTTGGTTGAAAACTATGAAGGTTCATTATTTCTGTTCGACCTGAAAACAGCCAAACCAAATATCAGTAATTTCAAAGATTTTAAGAGAACTCTGTTAGAATGGTGTGCAATCGTTTTGGCAAAGAATCCAGACCTTGATGTTCATTCTCTCATTGCAATTCCTTACAATCCGTACGCGCCAGAACCTTATGAACGCTGGACATTAAGAGGAATGTTGGATTTAGAGCAGGAGCTAAAAGTCGCTGATGAATTTTGGGATTTTTTAGGTGGAGATGGCGCATATCAGGATCTATTAGATTGTTTTGAAAGAGTTGGTATTGAATTACGGACCGAGATTGACCAGTACTTTGGAAGATTCAGAAATTGATTCAGAATCGAAACAGGAGTAACAATGGAAAGATTTGTACCAATCACAGACTCAACGCTTTACCCCATCTACGAGAAAGTACAGGCGGAGGAACGCCTCTCGTTTGAAGATGGGGTAAGGCTCTATGAAAGCCCGGATATCAACGGCGTTGGGTATCTCGCCAACATCGTGCGAGAGCGACAAAACGGAAATGTCGCCTACTATAACTTTAATCAACATATCGACTACTCGAATGTGTGTATCCTACACGCACGTTGCCACTTTTGTGCCTTTGCACGCAAGGACATAAAGACCGACGGGGCATGGGAGATGAGTGTTGATGAGTTTCTCGATAAGGCGATGTATTCGATTGATCACGGCTGCACAGAAATTCATAGCGTCGGTGGTTTGCACCCGAAGCTACCGTTTGAATACTATCTCGACATGCTTCGCGGACTGAAGAAACGGATGCCGCAGGTGCATCTCAAGTTTTTCACGGCTGTGGAGATCCACCACTTTTCTCGGATATTCAAGATGTCAGTTGAGGATGTCTTGATTGCGTTGCGCGAGGCAGGGCTAGATTCGCTACCCGGCGGTGGGGCGGAGATTTTCGCGGAGGAGACGCGAGAAAAAATTTGTCCCGGCAAACTGAGCGCAGAGGGCTGGCTTGAGGTGCATGACATCGCACACCGGCTCGGCATCTCAACGAATGCGACGATGCTCTATGGACATCTCGAAACGACTGAAGATCGGGTGGACCACCTGATTCAGCTTCGCGAGCAGCAGGATAAATCGGGCGGTTTTGTCACCTTTATCCCGTTGGCATTCCATCCCGCAAATACCCGAATGGACTACCTACCGAGCACGTCCGGCTTGACCGACCTGCAAAATATAGCTGTGTCCCGTCTGTTGCTGGACAATTTCCCACACATCAAAGTGTATTGGATTATGACCGGACTGAAGACCGCACAAATCGCACTGAGCTTTGGTGCAGATGACATCGACGGTACGGTGACGGAGGAGAAGATTACACACATGGCTGGTGCTGACACGCCAGAAGCCATTTCAGCAGAAGAGATTATCCAACTAATTGAGGAAGCCGGTCGTCTCTCCGTTGAACGCGACACGCTCTATAACGAAATTATCCGAGAAGGAAATCAATGGCACAGGAAAGCCGCGTAAAAGTTGGGGCGGTTTCGTTTCTCAACACGAAACCGCTGATTTATCCCCTTTTGGAGAATCCGCAATTTCCCGGCAGCGAGGCAATTAAACTTAGCTTGGCAGTACCAAGCCGCTTGGCGACAGAACTAAAGGACGGAGCCATTGATGTTGGTTTGATTCCGATCATTGAATATTTCCGAACAGATAGCGAGTATAGAATCATACAGGACATTTCAATCTGCTCGCGAGGACCGGTATTGAGCATCCAACTGCTCAGTCGTGTGCCGATTTCCACCATCCGCAGCGTCGCACTTGACACCAGTTCCCGCTCATCTCGTGCGCTTGTACAGATCGTGCTCGCCGAGAAATATAACCTACATCCCGAATTTCATTCCTGTCCACCTACTATCGACCCGCGAGAGGCAGATACGGACGCAGTGCTGCTGATTGGGGATGCAGCATTACGACAACTCGGTGCGACAGATTATACCTTAGATCTCGGTGCGGAATGGACGACGTTGACAGGGTTACCGTTTGTCTACGCTTGTTGGGTGGCACGGGGAGCGGTCGAATTGGGACAAGCCCCTCAAATCCTTTTGAACGCAAAGGAAGATGGCATTAATAAAATCCCGGAGGTTGTCCGAATTGAATCCCAAAAACTTGGTTTCCCAGAGGGTCTCTGTCGAGATTATCTGACCAAACATATCTTCTATGAGCTTGGTGATTCTGAAATTGCCGGGTTGAAGAAGTTCTATGAACTCGCGGTGAAGTATGACCTCGCCCAACCCGATGTGAAACTGAGATTTGTATGAATTTCCGATTTTGGGGAAATATCATGTTGACGGATGATCAGAAAACACACTTTTACCTGTTGGGCTTTGTTAAAGTGCCCGCTGTCCTAACACCTGAAGAGATCGCCGAGTTTTCTTGGAGATTTGACGCGATTATTGCTAACGGAAAAGATCAAGGCGATACGTCAGCCCCCGGGGCACGGATATTTCCAGACGGACACCGCGTCATCGTTCCATTGATTGAGGCAGATCCGTATTTCTACAACCTGCTAGATCATCCCAAACTGGCTAGCATCGCTGACGATTTGCTTGGAGAAGACTGTATCTTTTTCGGCAGTTCCGATGGACAGATTCACAATGGGGACACAAACTGGCACCGTGATGGCAGTTGGCCCGAACCCGGAATCGAAGCCAAGCTGACATTTTATCTGGATGATGTTGCACCGGGCAAAGGGTGCTTGAGTTTTATCCCCGGCAGCCACTTGTGGCCACTCCATTATACCGAGCTTGAAAAGGGAATAGACGAGTTTGCACTTGGATATCCCATGCGGGAGTTCCCCGGACGCTATGAGTTGCTAACGGAGAAAGGGGATGTTATTGCCTTTAATACACGGATTTGGCATTCATCTTGGGGCGGCGGAGCCAACCGTCGACAGATGGCGTGGATGATGAGGACAAAGCCACGGATGGCTTGGGAGATCGAGCGCATTGTTACATTTAACAAGAGCTATGCGAAGATGTGGGCACCTGATACCGGACGACTGGTCTCCGATCGGTTTTTCGAGACAGCGGGTCCGAATCGAATGAAGAAGATTCAGCTACTGAAAGAGTTGGGGTTGTGAACAATCTCATGATTGACAGAAAATCGCTCAAATCGAAAGTATAAATAACATGCTCGAAACGACACTCTTTGATTCAACTTACGAAAGCCGGAAGCGTCCCCTATTGAAGCAGGTATTGGAGGCGATTCGTCCGATCTATTCCGCGAATGAACTCAAGGTCTTACGCATTAACAGTGAAAGCCGAGATATCCTCTCCCTGCGCTCAGGACGGGGATTTGTCAACAGAGATATCCTCGAAACGGTGCTCGGCAACCTACTAGAGTGTGTGGCACCCGGTTCCCACAACGCCCCACGCCCGGAAAATAGTAAAGGTGAACTGTCGGAAGCGATCGAAGAGGTTGCCGACCAGCTTTACGCAATGATTGCCCAATCCTTCCTAGCAGTCACCGACGAAAGTGAGTTGGAAAGCCGCGCGTTAGACACAACGTTTGCGCTGCTTTGGGAGTTGCCTCGATTGAAACAGCGTGCCTTATGGAACCGTTTTGCCTCGCTGAGAGATCCGGCGGTCTGGGATGCCTATCTACTTCACAGCGGAATCTCCCGCGAAAAACTTATCGAACTGGACATCAGGGACAAGGTAGATGAAGCGATTCTAAGACGGGAGTTTCAACTCTATAGGAATTTCCTGGATACCCTTGATTTGGGGTTCGCTTTTGATTATCAGCTGCAGTTAGTTGTCAGCACATATCCCGGTTGGCGAGTGCTCTTCTACCACGATGTCGGCTATCTCTTAACTCGGTCCGGTCCCGTTGAGGATAACCCCAATCTGTACCGCAGTCCTGTACCGCTTTTACCCCGTGCAATTTCTGAACTCGGAGGCCGATATTACCAAGCAGATCTCCATCCCGAAACACAGATCGGCGATGCCAATTTCTTGGAGCATCCTCATCGCGGCTTCACTACGGGACAAACCGGGGTTATCGGTTCTGGCTGCGTCATCTATCCGTGTACACTCGGTGGCTTGAGCGTCAGGGTGAAGCAGCGTCATCCGATTCTAGGTGACTTCGTGCAGATTGGGACGGATGCAAGTCTGTTAGGTCCGGTACGAATTGGAGACTATTCCACCATCGGTACAAATACAGAGATCTACGGTTTCGTTGAAATTGGTACAGGTTGCCATATCGGTTCTTCAGTGGTCATAGGAACAATCCGGAGCGAAGCCATGAAGCCGGGCGTGATTCGTCTGGGAAAAAACGTCTCGGTGGGCGGCGGCACGATCATCGAAAATACCTCGGCGATAGATCTGATTATTCCGGATCAGTCAGAGATTCCCGCACGCAGCCATGTCGCTAATGACGGCTTTGGACATCCTAGATATGTAGCGTAAAAGCCAATGGTGCTAGTTTGTAACTGTTGATGTACTCGATGATCAAAGTTTAGAATGAAACGTGATGCGTGAAACGTGAAAATAATTTGTTCATGGGGACATCAATGAACTCTTGAATCCATGGACCCCTAAATTCTTGAATGATGTAGAAACGACATCTTTACCAATTCGCACCAAAGGTTAAAAAGGAAGAGTGCATGAAAAAGATCCAACGCGCATTAATCAGTACCTACGATAAAACTGGCCTCATAAGTCTTGCCAAAACTCTTGCTCAATACGGTGTAGAAATCCTCTCCACGGGCGGCACCGCAGACACGCTCCGTGAATCGGGGATTGAGATTCGTGAGGTGTCCGATTACACCGGTTTTCCCGAAATGCTCGATGGGCGGGTAAAAACGCTTCACCCGAAGATCCATGGTGGCTTGTTGGCAATGCGGGATAACCCCGACCATGTGGCTCAGGCATCGAACCAAGGGATCGGATTCATTGATCTTGTCGTTTCCAATCTCTATCCATTTGAGGAAACGATCGCTGAGGAAGGGGTCGAACTCGCCGAAGCCATTGAAAACATAGACATCGGGGGACCGTCAATGATTCGGGCAGCCGCCAAAAACTATCACGATGTTGCTATCCTCACTGCCCCACAACAGTATCCCGACGTTATTGCGGAACTTGACACAAACGATGGTTGCCTTTCGGAGGGAACCCGCTTCCAGTTGGCTAAAGCTGCGTTTGCACACACCGCCCATTACGACGCAGCAATTTCGCGCTACCTCGCCGATCTGGATGCCCCTGATACGGACTTTCCAGACTTGCTCGATCTCCAGTACGAGAGCGCGCAAAGTCTCCGGTACGGTGAGAATCCCCATCAGCGCGCGGCGTTCTATCCCACTCATGCTTCGCCAGAACCGTGTGCGGCGTGGGCGAATCAACTGAGTGGTCAGCCGCTTTCGTTCAATAACATCCTCGATCTAGAGGCGGCTATCGAAATCGTCAAGGACTTCTGCGAACCGGCATGTGTGATTATCAAACACAATAACCCGTGCGGATTAGCGACTGCTGACAGTTTGGAAGCGGCGTTCAACGATGCTCTTGATTGTGATCGAATCTCCGCTTTTGGCTGTGTCATCGGTTTGAACCAAAAAGTCTCCTTGAAAGCGGCAAACACCATTCGTGAGGTGGCAAACGCAGGTATCAAAGTCGATGCTATTATCGCTCCAAGCTACACCCCGAAAGCGTTACGGGCACTCTCCCGCGTGAAGCGGCGACCAATTCTCGAAACGGGTGAACTCCGGCAGGATGCTTCAATTAAGCAGATCCGGAATGTTATCGGTGGGGTCCTTGTCCAAGACCGAGATCTTCATGAAATTACGCCTGATGACCTGAAGGTTGTCACAAAGCGTCAGCCAACAGATGAGGAAATTGAATCTCTCCTCTTTGCGTGGAAGGCGTGTAAGCATGTCAAATCGAACTGCGTGCTGCTTGCCCAAGGTTCAAAGACGGTCGGGATTGGTGCCGGACAGATGAGCCGTGTTGATTCGTGCATCATCGCAGCGCGCAAGGCAGGCGATCGGGCGGAAGCCTCCGTTCTTGCTTCCGATGCTTACTTCCCATTTCCAGATGGCGTTGAAATTGCTGGTGAAGCAGGCGTACGGGCAATTATTCAGCCCGGCGGCTCAGTGGGCGATCAGCCTGTCATTGAGACAGCAGATCGATACGGTATGGCGATGGTTTTCACCGGCGTTCGGCATTTCCGGCACTAAGAGGACAAATAAAAAAGGACACCGTTAACCGTAATGTAGGGAACGCAGATCTGCGTTCCCTACGGTAGAGATAATCCCAACACTGCGAGGAAAACCAGATGGATACAGTCCAACTTATATCAGGCTATGAAATTCCTGTTTTGGGACTTGGCACATGGAACTTGCGGGACGAACAGTGCAAAACTGTGGTCAAGATAGCCCTTGAACTCGGTTATAATCACATCGACACCGCTTGGATGTACGCCAATCAAAAGGAAATTGGGGAAGCGTTGCGAGAGATTGGTGCTGTCAGGGAGGAACTTTATATCACCTCTAAGATTTGGCACACGCACCTAAAGTACGATCAGGTGCACTCCCAGTTTGATGAATGTTTAGATGATTTGCAGACTGATTATGTAGATCTGTTGCTAGTTCACCATCCCGGCGATGGGACTGTGCCGATGGAGGAAACCTTGACCGCATTCAACGAGATACACGACGCAGGCAAATCGAAAAGTATCGGTATCAGCAACTTTAGTATTGAACAGGTAGATCAGGCGAGAGCAATTTCTCGGGCACCTATCACTACCAATCAGGTGGAATATCACGCCCACAGTCAACACGAGGACCTGCTGCAGCACTGTCACGCACTCCAAATGCCCCTGACCGCTCATCGTCCGTTAGCAGTTGGTAAAATTATTGACGATCCGGTTTTGGGAGGGATTGGTAATAGACACGGAAAAACAGCGGCGCAGGTCGCCTTGCGATGGCTGCTGCAGAAAGGCTTGATTGTGATTCCCAAAGCTAGTTCTGACCCCCATCTGAGGGAAAATCTTGACCTGTTTGATTGGGAGCTAACGCCTGAAGAGATGGAAACAATCAACAACTTTTGAAAAAACAGAAGTATAAGCACCTTTCACCACTCTGATGTTGATTCAAGAATAGGAGGGACTCCATGATCAGACCCACCGAAGCCCAAACAACACAATGGGAAGAAAAGGGTTACCTTGTCTTTGAAGATGCGATTCAGGGCGATGAGTTGAAACGCCTCCAAAACGTCTTTGATTATTGGGCAGAAAAGTGCAAGCCCGCATGGCTAGACCGCATAGAGGCGGGTGAAGCGGCTGCGTCCTTTTACGACATCCCCGACCCTTTTGATAAGGATGAAATCTTCGTAGACCTAATAGATCATCCCAGCTATTACGGCAGTCTGATGGCATTTACGGACGATGATCTGATCTTGCTTGGACCGCAGGTCCGTACCGTTCCACCAGGACCTGTCTGTTATACCGGTTGGCACCCCGATGTGCCACAGAGCAATCCGCTGCATATCAAGGTCCAAGTTTACGTGAACGATGTCGAACCTGAATCTGGTGAATTTGCGTTTGTACCGGGGAGCCACAAGCCTGACGCGGGACCTTACTCCAAAGCGCAACGACTAGCAGCAATGCCCGGTCACAAGCGATTTCCGGCGAAAGCAGGCACCGCGATTATGTTCAACTCGTACGGTTGGCATACTGCTATGGACAACCACACAGATACACCACGAAAGTCCCTCATCCTCATTTACGAAAAACGGACGTCGGGGCGTGTAGATCCAAAACGATTTGCCTCTATCGCTCACCTCTGTACGACGCCAGAACGGCGTAAACTTTTCTGTTTGGAGGAATGATGACGCGAATAGATTCCCATCTCCACGTTTTCGCTAAGGTTTCCGCTGAATTTCCGAGAGAACCGACTCCAGTCTGTCCACCTGATCGGGAAGAGACAGCCGAAAAACTACTGGCTGAGATGGAAGCAAACGGGATTGACCAAGCAATGCTAGTGCAGACCGGCGGCACTGAGATCAAACACCACGCCTATCTGCTACACTGTTTGAAAACATATCCTGACCGCTTCCTCGGTATTGGACTAGTCCCGCCGAATCTTTCCGAGCCAGAAGATCACATGGATAGACTTACAGACGGAACTGGGATTATCGGTTTTCGGCTGTCCTCGATTGGAGGTCCGCGAGATCCATTTACTCGGATTAACATCAAGGAAATCAAAACCTACCCTATCTGGAAACATGCCGCAGAGAAAGATTATGTGCTTTGGCTCTATCCTCGCGCGATTGATGCACACCTGCTTCAGCATCTGATTGACGCCTTTCCCCAAGTTCGGATTGTCCTGAACCATCTCGGTATCTGTCCCGGCAAAGACAAGTTCTCGTGGGATGCGAAGGGACGCCCGCGGATTGAAACAGTCGAGTATAATCCCGCCTTTCACACGACCCACCGGCTTGCCTGTTTTGAAAATGTAATGATGCATATATCAGGCCAATACGCTTTCAGCAATGAAGCATATCCGTATCGGGATCTTGCCCGATGGCATCAGCGAATCCTCGATCTTTTTGGCGCAAAACGTCTGATGTGGGCGACCGATTTTCCGTGGATTTTGGAAGACCCCGGTTACGGTCAACTCACCGGCCTCCTCAAAGAACTGTTGCCGGATCTACGGGACGACGAATACGATGACATCATGGGTGAAAATGCGAAGCGGTTTCTAAGATTTCCCAACCGTGCGTGACAGTGTTTCGATTAGGCTGTAAAACCTGTCAACTCTCTCCGATGTGACCGGAACTCAAAACAGCTACCAAACCGTGCTTCCTAACGGGGCACCATCACTCCTTCATCATTTTTCCTGCACAGCATTAGGTCCAAGCATCTATGAGACAACAAGCACAATCCACAACCCCAAACATCATTAAGGAAATGCAAGCCGGCAAGGTTCGGCCCGTCTATCTGCTATGCGGCGAAGAGCAGTATCTAGTAGAGAACACTCTCAAGCAGATGCTTGAAAATCTTCTATCGCCTGAAACCCGTGATTTTAATCTAACGAACCTTGACGGCGCGGAAGTCTCTGTTCGCGAGATTCTCAGTGCAGTGGAGGTTTACCCAGTGATGGCAGATTGGCGGGTTGTTGTTGTAAGCGAAGCCACGGTGTTCAAGAGGCAGCAGGGACCATCATCGCCGGAGATAATACAAAGTGCTGCTGAAGCCGCGGAAGAAGGAAATCCACGCAAGGCAATCGCACTGATGGTCAAGGTTTTGGGCGTTTCAGCACAGGACATTGCTGACGAGACTAGCGATTACAGGGAGACCATCGGTGATCTCATTGAGGAAAACGAAGAAGGTTTGAGTGCTGAAGACCTCGAATTTCTCCGCAACTTGCCACAAATTACCTCTCAAATTGATGATTTTCAACACATATCGGGTGCAGCTGATGATACTGAAATCCTAATCGAGTGGCTAGACGGGGAGCTGCCCAAAACGAGTGTTCTAATCTTTACTGTCAAAGGTAACGTTGATGGGCGTAGTCGGCTTGTCAAATTGATTGGTCGTGTCGGCAGATATGCCTCGTTTGCCTCGCTAGAGCCCGGAAGATCGCGCCAGCAAGATCGAGTCTACCAAGGTGTTTCCAGAAAATTCGAAACATTCGGAAAGAAGATTTCGCCCAGTGCCTTTAACCTCCTTCAAAGGCGAACAGGAAACGACATGCACTTAATTGCCGAAGCAATCGAAAAAATAATCGCTTTTGTGGGGGAGAAGACACGCGTTGACGAGCGGGATATCGAAACCGTCATCGCCCAGAGCAGTTTTGAGAATATCTTCGCGCTTACTGACGCGCTTGGGAGAAGATCTGTTCCGCAAGCGTTGTCCAGTCTCCACAGCGTTCTAGAAAGCGGCGAACCACCGATCAAAGTTAATGCGCTCATTGCACGGCAAATCAGACTCACACTCCAAGCAAAACTGCTTGTCGATCAAGGTGAGCTAAAACCGACAGTCGATCGAATGAATTACCAAAGTTTCGCAGATACTGTTTTCAAGCCGCTTGCTGACAAGATGTCCAATCACCTTCCCACTGCAGCGCAAGTCAATCTTCTCAAGCAGAATCCTTATGCCGCCTATAAAGTTATCCAAGCGATTCCCTTTTTTAGTACGGACGAGTTAATCCATGGACTGGAGCAAACACTAGAGGCGGATGTACAACTCAAGAGCAGTCAATTAGATCCAGAGTGCATCTTAGAACAGCTAGTCTTTGAACTCTGTGCAAAGCCAGATACTAGGCGCTTGGCAAGAAACAGGATATAAGTTGGGTAGGTTTAATACAGCCCGAGCGCATAATGGGCTGCCGCTTTCCGGCGGAACGGTACTGTTAAATGCAATCGGAACCCTACTCGAACTGTCCATATATTTCTGCCAACGTGCACTAATCTTGTACTAATCTCTCCGAGAATGGCAAAAATCTTATACTTCAATGGTAATTGTAATCCCAAAAGCCAAAGGAGAAATTTTATGAATGAAACGATTATGATTACGATAATTGTTTTTGTCAGCCTCGCGGCGATTGTGCTCGGACCAGTATGGATGGGACTCTCCTACGCCGCCAAAAAGCGCGGGTTGACAAAAGGTTTAACGAACCGCGAACTTGAGCAAGTTCAGCAGAATATCGCGCAGATTCAACGAGATATCGCTGAACTTAAAGAGCAAATTGCTGAACTGGTCATCATCACAAAAGATACCGCATAATGGAGGAACATCCAATGGCAACAGTTGTGTCGATTGTTGCAATTGTGATGGGAACAGTCACGGTAGTCGTCCTGATTCCCGTCTGGTTAGGAATATCTTACTCCCTAAAGAAGCGCGGATACCATCCCAACCAAGCGCAGGAGAAAGACAATCAGTTACAATCGGATCTGCAAAGACTTTCCACCGATTTAGAGGAGATTCGCGAGCATATCGCCGACTTGATCATCATCCACCACAATCGAAGTGCCAAAACACCACGCAGTCAACAGAAGAATAACAGATGAAGCGGTCAACAATAAGCTATGATTGAGGAATCTTAATGATTGGATCGCATCACTATAAGCGTTAACACCGTAAATGGAGGCTTGAACATAATGGAAGTAGTTTTTTTCGTAGGCTTATTTATTGTTGTTATTGTAGCTATTCAGACGATCGGTGACATAGTGAAAAGGAAGTATCAATTTGAAAACAGAACCGATGTTAGTCAGGAGGCGCTCACGCAAATCCAAGCCGATCTCAACGCGCTCCAAAAGAGTGTTGATGAAATGAAGGAATATCTCACAGACCTTTATATTCAGCAGCACGATGAAAAATTAAAGTAGTGGGGTGAGCAATGCTATTTAAGGGATACGTTTTTTGAATAATGTGGAGGTCTAAACATGGTAGAAATTGTTGCAATTATCGCATCTACTAGCGTTATAATCGTAATCCTCACCTATATTAAGGATTCGCTTGATCGCAGACGTAAAGCTAAAACCAAGGCGGTGGGGAAAGAGTCCGCACAGATGCAAGCGGATATCGGCGAACTCCAAGTGGAATGCCGCAAACTCCGAAAAAAAGTTGCTGAACTGCAAGAACAGATCGCTGAACTCTACATTCAGCAACACGACAAACGTTGACTGACCGAGCAGTTGGAGTAACAGAACTTCTCACTACACAGGAAAATCCATAATCTCTAATCAGCCCTTGCAATCAGTCGAAAACAGTCTGAACACCCTTTAATTCTTGCATTTCCACTAGGAGCTAAGTATAATATAGGTGCAACTGTACAATGGATTCAAGAATGCTTTACAAGTTGTGTGAAGTGCAAAACTGAGGCTTCTTCCCCGGATTTGCTGTCATTTTGTACCTCTATGCTTCTTTCAGCTTCATGAGACGTTTGCAGTTAAATATTCCGAAGTGAAAGGAGGTGCGAAAAGATGGCAACAGGCCGTGTTAAATGGTTTAGCAACCAAAAGGGTTACGGATTCATCACCACCGATTCAGGGGAAGATGTGTTTATACATTATTCCGCTATCGAAGGGGCTGGCTTTAAATCCCTTGATGAGGGAGAGGAAGTTGAGTTTGAAGTTGTACAAGGTCCCAAGGGTTATCAGGCGGAAAACGTTGTGAGACTCGAGGGTTAACAAATCGAAATCGACGAGATATCCGATTATATAAATTAAAAAAGGCTCCCAAGTTTATGGGAGCCTTTTTTGTTGCTATCAATTTCAGATATTTTATGTTTCACGCACTTAACTCAAGCATCCGTTCAATTGGGGTTCTTGCCCGTTCAATGACCTCCGGCATAAGGGTAACCTCGTGCGGACTCAAATCATCGCCTTTATCCAGTGCCTGTAGGACGTTAAGCACTTTATCAAGGGTGACTTTCGCCATGTGGGAACACCGTACCGAACATGCTGTCGAAAATTGTACAGTTGGAAATTCTTGTGCCAAATTAGAGGTCAGTTCGCACTCGGAAGCAACAAAAGCACGTTCCAATCGATTTTCCGCTACCCTTTTCGCAATGTCCTGCCCTATCTGACTGGTACTGCCGTAAAAATCGGCTTCCTGAAGCACTTCGGGACGACATTCCCAGTGTGCATAAAGTATCCTTGTGGGATGACCTTTGGGGATGTCAAAGGAATTACGGATTGCTAAAAGGTCGGAAAGCAGGAATTTTTCGTGCACTTCACATACTGCTCCTCTCTCTTGGTTGCCTTTACCGGGGTAGAAAACTGTTTTCGTCCCCTTAAGTTCCTCCTCCAAATTCTCTGCGAAGAAAATATCAGGTACAAACAGAATCTCATTACCCGGCATTTCTCGGGCTATTTGGGCAGCATTTGCGGACGTGCAACAGATGTCCGATTCCGCCTTCGCATCGGCGTAGCTATTGATGTAAATCATTACCGGGACGCCCGGATATAGCACCTTCAACTTTCGTACTTCTTCAGCTCCAAAATTATCTGCCAAAGAGCAACCCGCTGTCTTATCCGCAGCGAGAACTGTCTTTGAAGGATTGAGGATTTTCGCGGTTTCTGCCATGAAGGGGACCCCATTAAAGAGAATGTACGGCGCATCGGTTTTTGCAGCATACATGCTCAACCCAAGTGAATCGCCCTGCTCACTTTTTGTCGATAAACCGAATACAAGAGGCTCCATGTAATTGTGGCCCAGCATCACCACATTATGTTTTTCCTTCAGTTTTAATATCTGATACACTGTTTCCGCATGCGCTTCGATGTCAATTGGCATTAAGCTGGGATGGTTTCTTTTATAAAGCTCTTTCTTCACACTTTCCACGCTCAGTGCGGATTCATCTATATTGTTTTGGGATATTGTTGGTTGGGAATTCATTTCTTCTCACCCCTGAATCTATCGGAGTTTCTTTCGCCTCAAATTTCTGATATGTATTTCCTAAGTTCTGAAGATCTTCTCAGCATACAGTCAAAAATGGGAGAAATCGTTGGTGTTTGTTGGATTACCCTAGAGTTTACAACGATTAGAAATCTTTGTCAAGTATGATTACGATGAATCGTTAAAATTTATTGCAGACGTAGGTTAATTTGACCGAGAGGTTATTAATTGTGAACGAAGGACTCATTACACAGATTCATCATCCAAAATTGAGACAATCCCTCGACCACCGTCAACCCGCAGCCGTTGACCGGATTGAAGGCGTTGTGTTGCGGCGGCAATGTTGACTACCGCCGGAATGCCATATTCCCGCGCAACGATAGCACCATGCGACAGCATACCACCATACTCCATCACCAACGCAGCGGCGTGAAGAAAGAGCGGCGTCCAACCCGGATCTGTTGAAGGACAGACCAAGACATAATTTTTGCCAGCAATTTGTGCATCGGCTGCATCTCGGAGGACATACGCCTCACCGGTAGCAACGCCAACCGACACTCCAACTCCCTGAATCTCATCTTTTGCTTCAATCGCTTGAGGCTCACCGACACGGTTAAGGATATCGCTGTAGATAACATCCGGCAGTTCAATCTTTAATAATCGCGATCGGGTTGTTTTGCGTTCCTCAATGATTGCTTGGAGGTCTTCTCCCTGGATGAGTCGATCCAATTCATCAGGTACAAGATAGAAGATACCGCCGTCAAGTTGATAGCGTCGATCGAGTTCGAGCAAGGCGTTTCGGATTAATTCGTAGCCAAGCATGAGATAAAACTTCGCGGTCTCCCGGAACGGCATGTACCGTTGTATGAGGTCAAGAACCTTGTTGATCCGTTTCCGAAACGCGGCGGCTTTGTTTACCGGTAACCGTGTCAATCTCCGTTTCGCTTTCTCCCGATTTGCCCTTTGGGCTTGAAGATGCTTAGTCGGATTAGCGTCGGGATTAGTGCGGAACGATGCGATAATTTGTTCGACGTAGGAAGGGTCCTCGCGCCAGCGGGGCTGTGCCAGCTCAAATTCGCCGACCGATCGATGCCCGTGTTTCTCCAAGAAATCTTCCAGTGTAAGTTCGCCCTGTGCGATTTCCCACATTTTTAGATTCGCATCAACGGTTAGGTCGCCTTCCAATCCTGTGATTAACAGTCGAGCGAGATCTTTTGCCTCTTCTTCACTAAAGCACTTTTGCAAGGTGATTTCCAACTGCTGATAAGAGAAACTCGCAAACACCGTCGCTTTGAGCGCATCCTTAGCAAAGTCGTTGAGTGTTTTCTGGCGCCACTCGTGGAATTTGTCAATCACCTGTTGATCTGACAGTTCTTCGAGCGAAATCTGTCTTTGTTCTTGGACATACTGTTCAAATGTTGGACAGACTTTTTCGGAGAGGATTCTATCAAGGTCTTTACAAATCTTGCCATGTTTAAGCTCTGCGCTAACTGCCTTAGCAATATAGTATGGAAATTTGAGCCAAAACAGGACATTACTACGCTTGATGTTCGGGGTCGGCTGGGGATAGATTGCTTTGTGTGGATCCCGTTTGAGTTGCTGAAAATCGTGTTCAAACAGAAATCCATGAAAATTAAATTCTACTTCTCGACTCAAGTTGAAGAAGAGGCGTCCGCAGATTAGATCTAGCACGCCCTCCTCATCAAACCTGCGACTAGGAAGGTATCCCAACTCACGACAGGTTAGCCCAAACCCACCTCGACCTGACATAAATTCCTGCATGATTGTCCATGTCATGGGGAGAGGAGCGGGTAAGACTTCGGCGAGATTGTATCGACTCCAGACCGTTCCACCTTCATCGGCTTTTTTCTGGAGTGCCTCAATCTCCTGACGACGTAGCTGTTCAATCTCTGCTGCGTCTGTGAGTGTGGTTATGGGACGTGCCTGCAGCAAATAGAATTGCCCTTTGGCGTATGCCCATTCGACATCTTGGGGCGCACCATAGAACGCGTCCACCTGCATACCAAGCTGACCAAGTTCAGCAACCTGTCCACGTTGTAGACTTGGAATCTCTCGTTGACCGATTGGGACTGCTTGCACTCCCTCGCGTGTGATCATTTTCCGTTTGCTTACTACGGTCTCACGGATGAGATTTCCCGTTTCTCGTGAAATCATAAAATGATCGGGGGTAATGTTTCCGGAAACAACCGACTCACCCAAGCCCCAGTTTGACTCAATGACGAGTTCATCCCCGCCTGTCGGGTTGCGGGTAAACATAACACCGCAAACCTCAGCATCGACCATCGCCTGTACCACAACCGCCATCGCCAACTGTGCATCCTCAATGCCGTGTTCACGACGATAGGCAACAGCACGGTCTGACCATAGCGATGCCCAGCACGCCTGAATCTTCTCCAAAAGTTCAGATTTCCCAGATACATTTAGGAAGGTATCCTGCTGTCCGGCAAAACTGGCATCAGGGAGATCTTCTGCGGTAGCAGACGAGCGCACCGCAACCGAATTTGTACCCAATTGGTTATAAGCCGCTAAAATCTCCGACTGAAGTAACTCCGGCAGTGCAGCCGCTTGGACCGCTTCGCTATTCTGCGTATCAACCGTTTCAAGGGTGGTACGATAAGCGTCTGTTGTCACACAGAATCCGGGTGGCACAAGAAACCCCGCTGCCGTCAACCTGCCAAGATTGAAACCTTTTCCACCGACAAGCGGGAGATCTGAGTCACCAATTTCTGCAAAATGTTTAATCCATGTCATAGATGCGAAACGTAATGTGTAATGGAAAAACAAGAACGGCGAACTTCGATACACCGCTTGATTCTTGTTTTCTGTGAACGCTTACGATGTTTAATTCTACTGTTGTTCTGGAAATGGAGCGCGAATATCGTAACGTCCTTCCACAAATACAGGTAACATACCGCCTTCAACCATTAAATCTAGTGGATTGGGGCGTGTGGTTAACGGAAAATTGACAACATCCTTAATCCGCAAAGATTCATAAATCGCCATCAGGATTGCCATAGTAGTAGCAGCGTGTCTTCCTGCGTTACGATGTTCCTCAATCTCCCCATCGAGCCACGCAATCATTTCTTCGTATTGGTTCGGTTCACTCTGACGTGGGGTGATGGTCTGCCAACCTGCGACTTTGCTATTCAGTAACTCAATCGTGCCATCTGCGCCGCGCCTGAGTTGGCCATCGCTCCCGTAAACAGCATCGCCACGCAGTCCAGGATCGGGGAGATCGCTTTCATAAATTCCGCGGATGCCGCCCTCAAAGCAAATTTCGCCCATACATACGTCTTCACAACGCACCCGCCGTTCCCACTTGTCTGTCCGACGCGACACCTGTCCAATTAACCAGAGCGGTTCCGGATCGCCAAGTATGTAGCGCATTTCATCAATTTCGTGTGTCCCTCGATTAAGCAAGCCGTACCCATCGCGACGCAACATCGCCTGTGGTTCACCGATTGCGCCCTCTTGAATGAGTCTCCGCGCCTCGCAATTCTGGGGCATAAAACGCCGTTGATGTCCGATGACGAGCTTGGTTCCACTCTTATCACAGGCGGCCATCATGTCCTGTGCCTCACCGTAAGATGCGCTCATCGGTTTTTCACCCAGAATCCCGGACACCCCTGCTTCGGCAGCAATCAGTGTAAGTTCTGCACGAACACTCTGCCATGTTGTAATGCTTACAACATCCAACGTCTCTTTTTCAAACATTTCATGGACATCGGTATAATGCGTTGGCAGTGAAAACTCGTTCGCCAGTTTAGATGCAGCTTCTGAATTCATATCCGCAGCAGTCACCACTTCAGCACGACCGGTGGTGGACCAAGCGTTAGCGTGAGACCTCCCCATCCCGCCACAACCAATGATTCCAACTCTATATGTTTTTGCCATAAATTTATCTCCTCAAAAAATCGGGGTGGCAGTTTATAATGAATCTTCCAAGTTTGAAGAATCGAGATTCAATTGATGCTGCTCATTATATCAAATTCCAAGATGTTAATCAATCAGAAACCTGTTCAACCTCTGATGAATCAGGGAAGGATGTACCAACCTCGCTTTAGGTTTCCCCAAGTCGTCGCAAGTTTGCCAGATGCGGAAACATCGAACAAGGTATTCTCTATCCCTGACTTGAGTTTTATAACTTCAGCTTCATTTAAGACAGCATTAAATATGACCAATTCGTCGATCACATTTTCACTGAAAGAATCAAATCTCTCCGGGATTAGTGCACCAATATGCAAATTCCTCTTGGAATCCGGGAACAGCGCTATTCTCTTTTCGCCATCCCGGAGCGCGATCTCCCGCGGAATTCCATCAATATAAATCTTAGGATCAGCCTCATTATGTTTGGCAACAGCGACATAATGATGCCACTGATCGTCAGGGATACCTTCCACTCCTCGGAACCCACCTCGAAAAAAGAAAAAGAACATATTCTTGAGAATCTTGTGAAGTGCTATTCCATAATTCGCCTGTCCCTGCTGACCAAATCCCCAGTTTCCACCCTTATCCATAATATAAAAAGGTGCTTCAGCAATATCGTTTGCATCCTGCCGGAGTGGTCTTTTTACCCATACAGAGATGGAGATGACCTCCTTGATCTGTAACTTTCTATGGTGCGGCACCTCCAGATACTTGCCCTTCCCAAAGGCAAATGCCTTGCCGAATTTCCCTTCCACCAACTCCGGGTTTCCCACCAGCGTCGCATGATGCAGGTTACCAGAGAGGTCTTTCGTCACATCCTTCTCGACCTCATCAAAAAGCCACATCGCAACGATATCTTCGGGCTCGATTCGAGCTTCGCTCACGTTCATCGAGATAAAACTCATAACCGTCAAAGTGACGGAGAGAATGCCTAATCTTGTTACGACACTGTTCATTTTTATCCGCTCCTATCTTAGTCCGATCCCTTCCGTACAATACACTTCCCTGTAGCTTCCAGTTTTAACTGCTCGGCAAGATTTCCCTGGTTGATGGCAACCTCAAAAACCCCACCACTCCCAAACAACCCCACAAAAAAGCCGACCGGCGCATCCCCGTAAGCCTTGACATATTTGCAGATGACAGTCCTGTGGTCGCTAAACTCAACCTCAATAGTCTGCCCGCCCTGTATACCCAGTTTTTCAAATAGATCGGGACGTATATTCGTGATAACATTTCCATATTCGTCAATTACCTCAATCTGCCCAACAATTGTGTCATTAACTATCTTTGCAAATGAAATTGGCAGCTGGACATATTCCTCCAGAACGGGTCCGATCTTTTCAAACGCAAACCCCTTGGCAAGATGCGCCGCAGCGGGGCCAAAAATATCCCGCCCATGAAACGTGCTTGACTGAACGTTCTGACGCATGACATCACGGTTCGTGATTTCCCGCACCTCTGCAGCGCCCATTGAACCGCCGATCAGTGTTAAGAGTCCGTTATCCGGCGCAACAAAATAATTCCCATTTTTCGTTTTCATTGCGATAGGCTTGCGTTGTGTACCTACCCCCGGATCAATAACGCCAACAAAAACGGTCCCCGTCGGAAATTCCGGTGCAGCTTTGGCGAGGGTATATGCCCCCTCCTTAATATCAAACTTCGAGACTCCGTGAGAAATCTCATCAATTTTCGCTTGCGGGAAAACCTTATACATTGCGCCCTTCATTGCACCGACGTAAAAATCCTTAGTACCAAAATCGGTTATCATGATAATTAAGCCGTTGGTTTGTGCTCCCATTGTAGCCGGCGTCAAGCTAGCGACAAACAGAAACAAAAGTAGCAGCCGGACGCCAGAGTAAAAGCATTTTCTCATCGTAGAGTTCCTTTCTATCAACGGTTAAACAATTTACTGGAGATCTTTAGCAAGCCTTGGATTCGGCATCTGTATTATGCGTATGGTCAATGCACAAATCAATTTTTCCAAGGTTAGAAAGTTGAAAAACGTAGGCATCTTCACGATTGTCCATATAATATTTCTTTCGAATACCCACAATTCGAAACCCAAATTGTCTGTAGAGATGCTGCGCAGGTATATTACTCACTCGCACCTCCAAAGAGACATGGTCGCCTCCCAACTTTTGGATATATGCAAGCGATTCCACAAACAGATATTTGCCAACACCTCGGTTTCGGTAGTCGGGAGAAACTGCGAAGTTTGCAATATGTGCCTCGTCTTCCACAACCCAGAAATTAATAAACGCAATCGGATTCTGGCAATATCGGGTGACCAGAAAGTAAACATGATGGCTCCCCAGTCTCAGCCCCTCACGAAATGAAGCTTCTTCCCACGGACAGGAAAACGAACTTCGTTCAATATCCATTATTGCCGGCAGATCACTTTCTTTCATAGAATCAATCTGAACGTCCGGGAATGGCAGTTCTACTTTAATGCTTCTCAACCTGTGTTTCTCCTCTTTTTTTACAGGCTTCCCCTACTTGTTCCGGATTCTGATTCACCTTTTTCCGTCCTTGATCAGCCTACGACCATCTGTTATAATATTTAAAGTTCAGTTCAAGGAGATAACGAATGTCCGATTTCAAACCTGTTAAGACAGTCATTGTTGGCTGCGGTATGATTGCGAGCAAAGGTTATCAGCCACGATGCCAAGCCTATCCACATAAAATCGAACTCGTCGGTTATTATGACCAAGATGTTTCTCGTGCGGGAGATCTCGCTCAAAATGGCGGAGGAAAAGTTTATCAATCCTTCGATGGTGTTCTAAATGACCCCAATGTTGAAGCAATTATTAATCTGACAATTCATACGGGACATTACCCTGTGTCGTTGGCAGGACTCGCAGCGGGAAAGCACGTTTATTCAGAAAAACCCATTGCACTACGTATCGAGGAAGCAGATCAGTTGGTCGAAACCGCGGACGCGATGGAAGTCAAATTTGCATGTGCGCCGGTAGCGATGCTCGGTCATGTCCAGCAAAATGTCTGGAAACGCATCCGCGAAGGAGAGATTGGCGAAGTCGTTTCTGCCATTGGAAATTTTGGCGGACCCGTTGAGTATTGGCATCCGACTGCCGATGCCTTTATGCAGAAAGGCGTTGGACCTTTCAAGGATGTCGCACCCTATCCGCTGACTGCCATGACGACGATGATGGGGCCCGTCAAACGGGTCTACGGTTTGGCTCGGATTACCGTCCCGGAACGGATGTTACATGCAGGTCCACGCGCAGGGACGCACTACCAAGTCACCGAGAAAGACCACGGCTTCGGACTACTTGAATTTGAAAGCGGTGCATACGGGCTACTCTACCACAGTTGGACTGCAAGATCGGAAATCCCACCCTACGAAATTCATGGTACGCACGGAGTTTTCTCGATCCAAGCACACGACGATGGGCGCGGAATTCGCAAACGTACACCTGCAGGCGATTGGGAAATTGAGGCATCCCCCGAAGGTGCGTACGAGGGTTTAGACTGGGGCAAGGGGCCCTCCGACTTTGCGGATGCAATTCGGAATAACCGACCCGTACGGTGTTCAGGAAAACACGCTCGGCATGTACTAGAAATCTGCGAACGCGTCTTTGAATCCGCTGACAAGGGAGTGCCGATTGACGTTGTCAGTCGATTCCCCGCACCTGCCCCCGTGGGACAACCCCTGCCGTGGAGTTGAGACGCTGCTAATTGTTCTGTTTCCGAGCGAATTCTTGCAAATCAACGATTGTATCAGTTTCATCAACAAGTTGACCTGTGAGGACTTCAAGAACATCTTCAAGTGTTACTACTCCTGATACACCTCCATATTCATCAACAACAACGGCTAAATGCTGGCGAGTTTGCTGAAATATCGACAAAAGCTGATTGGCACGCTTCCGTCCTAGTACAAAATGTACTTTATGGGTAAAATTTGAGATAGATTGATCCAATTCCCCTTCGATGATTCCTGCCAGCAATTCGGTCTTTAAAGCGACTCCGATGACCTGATCCGGTGTTTCTCCAATTACAATAATTCGACTGTGTGGCGAATTCAGAATCTCCTCTTTTGCCTCAGCGAGCGTTAAGTCACCCTTTAGGTATGTCATTACCACCCTCGGTGTCATTAAATCGGCAGCTGTCATGTCATTCAAATCAAATATTTTTCGGAGCATTTCAAATTCATCATCTTCAATCGTTCCTGCCTCTTGTCCCATTTTTGCCAATAACTTTATCTCCGCCTCGTCCGTTGTGAAACTGTTACCACCTGCCGTTAAAGGGTTGGTAATTTTTTCGATGCACCATACCAAGGGGGTTAAAATTCGGGTCAATCCAGCGACTGGCCGAGCAATAATTACAGCAATCTGCTCTGAATATCGTTCTCCAACTGTTTTGGGGATAATTTCCGAGAAGAGAATCACCAAAAAGGTGAGTATCCCTGAAACTAAACCTACCCATTGGTTTCCCAAAACATTGGTGGCCACAATAACCACAACGCTGGTTCCAACAATGTTAGCAATATTGTTGAGGATAACAATGGTTGCGATCGGGCGATTCATCTGCTCACGGATGGACAGAAGGGTTTGCGCTCCGGGCCGATTTGATTGAACCATTCGTCGAACTTTAACTATCGGAACCGAAAACAACGCTGCTTCAGATCCAGAACAGATAGCAGAGGATAGCAAGACAACTCCAATAGCTATCAGCAGCATCAACATTGGATTTTCCTTTCATTTAGCCGTTCGGGGTGCCCTTCTCTTTAGATCAATTTGGCGGTTCATTGTAGCATTTACCATTAGCTGTGTCAATCTTGAAATGTATTAAGCAGGACTTTACGCAGCCACTAAAACGTCCCTATCCTTATTCATTATTGCTATAGTATTGAAAGTAAAATTTAGGAGAGTCACCAATGCAAACACTATTATGCCAAAAAGTCCCCGCCGAAGATGGAGCGAACCTTGCCACAGATGTTTATCTCCCCGATGGTCCGGGGCCATTTCCCACGGTTATTGTCCGCACTCCCTACCATCGTGTCGGTCTTCAAGGTACAGCACATCAATTTACTGAACGGGGCTACGCGTTTGTTGCGCAAGACTGTCGTGGGAAGTATGATTCTGATGGTGCTTTCGTGCCACTGGTTGACGAGGCTAGTGACGGACAAGCGACGCTAGATTGGACAGCCAACCAGAGGTGGTGCAACGGTCGGATTGGGTTGTGGGGACGCAGTTATCTCGGAATCGTTCAAGTGCCAGCAGCGAGCGGCGGTCACGAGGCATTGCGTTGTATCGCTCCTGCTGTCGCTCCCGGCTCATTCTTCCGTGACTGGATTCGCTACGATGGCTGCTTCGCACTCGGGAATGCTATCCGGTGGTCTCTGACGCACGCCTCTTGTCGCAACCAACCACCGATGGCGCATTTCTCATGGAACGAACTCAACCACCTGACGAATCCCGAAACGATTGCTAGCCAAGTTGGCTTTGAGACACCCGTTCTGTCGGATTGGGCAGCTCACAACCATTATGATGCCTATTGGGAATCAATAGACCAATGCTTGATGCACCCGCACATCAAGGTACCGGGATTTCACGCCGGGGGCTGGTTCGACCATCTCACACGGGGACAGTTTGAGGCTTACCAAAACATCCGTGACAATGGTGCAACAGAATCGGCAAAAAACGGGCAACGTCTTCTCATCGGACCGTGGGGGCATAGAAATATCGGAAACACAGGTCCGGATCATTGCCGCTATGGTGACTGGGATCTGGGAACAGAAGCAGATCTGCCGGTCCTTGCACATGAACTACAGTTTCTCGATTTTCACTTAAGAGAAAGAGACAACGGCTACACAAGCCAACCCCCTGTGAAAGTATTTCTGATGGGAGAAAACCGATGGATTTCCCTACGAGATTGGCCCCCGCCAGAAAGAACGACACAATCATGGTATCTCCAGTCAGATGGTAGTGCAAACATGCGGACTGGTGACGGGGAGCTAACACAAGAACCTTCGGACAGAAGCGTTGATGATAGTTATGTGTACGATCCGCGCGATCCCGTTCTGACACGCGGAGGTCCCGTCTACTGGGGGCTTGACCACCTCGGTCCAGTTGACCAACGTCCACTTCTTGATCGGTCTGACTTACTCTTTTACCGAAGTCCAAAACTAGAATCGCCGTTGACCGCAGTTGGCGAAGTTACGCTTGATCTCTGCATTTCCAGCAATGCCGCCGATACGGATTTTGTTGCCAAACTCTGTGTCGAAGAACCTTCCGGTGCCGTGACCTGTCTGACGATTGGTTCGCTGCGCTGTCGCTACCGTGAAAACTGGACAGATCCGCAGCCACTTACGTCGGGCGATGTTGCTCCTATCCGCTTACAGTTAGGACAAACCGCCTATGTGTTTCCAACTGGCTCGCGGATTTGTCTGCTCATCACTAGCAGCGACTTTCCCCGTATCTTTCCGCATCCAAACACTCTCGCCCCACCGTGGTCAGCTACCGAAACAGTTGTGGCTCGTAACACTGTTCATCACGGCAAGGGAAATCTATCACGTCTAAATTTACCGGTGATTGAATAGTTGAGAGAACAGATCGTTCAATACTTTTGCACATGATTCAGGCAAGATGATATGTATGACAGAGTGGTTACTGGGCAAGAGGAAGTTATCCTGCGAGTAATGCACATAGGCAGGCAATCATGGGGGACAATGCCCAGATTAGACTCATTACACGGCATAACACTACCCAACGGGCCCGGTTGAATTGCTCAAGCATCCATTGGTAGAATTCCTGCCGATTCTAATCCTTAAAATTCCTGCTACTAAACCCATAGTTCTGCATTCGGTTTTGAAGCCTGCGGCGGGAGATACCGAGAAGTTCGGCAGCTTTGGTTTGGTTGCCACCGGTCTGTGTCAAGGCAACTCGAATGTATTCCTTTACAATTTCTTCGAGTGCAACCCCATCCGCTGGAATTTCTACCGGAAAATCCTCTGGCGGCAATGAACTATCCGAAATTTCGGGCGGAAGATCCTCAAGGTCAATGACTTCGTTCTCCGACAGCACGAAGATCCTGTGTAGATAATTCTCAAGTTGACGCACGTTCCCGGGCCAATCGTACCGTCGCAGGGCAGACATTGCCCTAGGTGTCACACGCTTGGGTTCGGCATCAGAATATTCTTGTCCAAACTTCTGCAGAAAGTGATCGACCAAAAGCCCTATGTCCTCGCTTCGCTCCCGGAGATCGGGCATGTGAAGTGGAATGACGTTTAACCGAAAAAACAGGTCTTCACGGAAGTTTTCCTCGGTGACAGCAGTTTGCAAATTTTTATTGGTCGCGGCAAGGACACACACATCAACTTTAATCCGTTGCACCCCACCGACACGCATGATCTCCCTCTCGTGCAAGACATGGAGTAGTCTACTCTGCGTATGCGGGGATAGATCGCCAATTTCGTCTAGAAAAACCGTGCCGCCCTTTGCCGCTTCAAACACGCCATCCTTCTGCCGATGAGCATCGGTAAACGCCCCCTTTTCATGTCCAAAGAGTTCGCTTTCAATCAGCGTTTCATGCACAGCACCACAGTTAATCTGCAAGAACGGCTTATCCTTGCGTCTTCCGTACTCATGAATTGCTCTGGCAACGAGTCCCTTCCCCGTGCCTGTATTGCCCGTAATTAGCACTTGATTGGCACCCCGATGAATGATTCGAGACATAGTTTTGAACAGTTGACGCATCGAATCGCTTTGACCAATGATTTCATCAAAATACATCTCTTGAACATCGATTTCGTCACTTGACTCCTCATCTGTTATGCCTTGTCGCATCTCAATGGCACGACTAATCTCCTTTTTGAGGGTGTCAATCTGAATCGGTTTTTCAAGGTAATAGAATGCCCCTTCGCGTGCCACCAGATCCACAGCGTCATTCACCTCAGCGTAAGCCGTGACAATCAGTACAGGTAGATCCGGATCTCGGCTCTTAATTTCATGGAGCAATTCTCGCCCTGACATCTGAGCCATCCGCATATCGCTGACAACGACATCAAATAGGTTGTCTGCAATTTTTTCGAGGGCATCAACGCCATTTTCAGCTGTCTCTATGGTGTAGCCTTCGCGCTTCAATATGGTCTGCAAAACAGTCCGCTGGCCCTGGTCATCATCGACAATCAGTATTGCTGGCATACCTACTCCTCCTTCTGGCTCACAGATTTATCGGATGGGGTACTAGCGGAGCTCTTAATAGGCAGATAGATCTGAAATGCGGTTCCCATTCCGACTTGGCTTTTAAGTTCAATCCTTCCCTGATGCGCTGTAATAATCTGATGCGCGATCGCAAGCCCAAGTCCCATTCCTCCTTCACTCTCCTTCGTGGTAAAATAAGCATCAAAAATCCGCTCTTGAATATCAGGGGGAATGCCAATTCCTGTATCACGAACCTCGATCTCGATGCCTTGACCGGAGAGTGTTTGGGTTGGCTGGGTTGTGATATAAATTCTTCCGCCTTTGGACATGGCTTGAATGCTATTCTGTATCAGGTTGAACAGCGTCTGCTGAATCAAGTCCGGATCAAGTTGCAGTTGGGGTAAGTCTGTAGTGTAATTGGTGACGATCATAACTTTGGCATTTTCGGTCATGAGCTTAAACTCTGCGATGACTTGGTCTATGAGTGCGTTAAGATTCGTGGGTTTCAGATTGAGAGTTTTGGGACGATTCAAGGTTACAAACTGCTCAGAAATCCGCTGCAACCGTTCAATTTCATAGTTGACAATATCGAGCAAATTTCGTGCTTCTTCAACATCGCTGGATTTAATGTTGTTCCGTGAAAAGAGATCTTGCAGGTGTTGGGCTGTCATCCCGATAGTGTTCAGCGGGTTACGGATTTCATGGGCGACGCCTGCGGCAAATTGTTGAAGTGCGGCAATTCGCTTCGCGTGCGTCCCTGTCAATTGCCTTAGCATCCGTGCAAGACTGTAGGTCACACGCCCGATTTCGTCGGAGGAATAGGACTGCGGCAGCGATTCAGGGTCACCGGCTTCCGCGCGTCTGATAATTTCCATCATACCTTGAAGAGGACGAAGTACCAAGCGAGTTGTCATCATATCAATGATGATGACTAGTAGGACACTCACGACGATAATGGAAATCAGGAGCATGGCGCGCAGACGGTAAAGATGGTTGGCGAGATCGGGTCCTGCAAAGAGTGCTTGAATAAATCCATCAATCGGTTCTGTGTCAAATTCTTCGCCAACAAATTCAACCGAATAAGGAATGATTACTGCTGTCGCATCTCTGCCGTTAATTTGAGGCGTTCTGTAGAGTTCAAAGCCCTTTTTTCTTATTTCGTGTACCCCTTCATCGGTTAAATTGATATAGTCGTTCGCCTCCTTATTTGGAATTAAACTGGCTTGGATCTTAGCATCCATTCCGACGGTTACATTTATGTCTAAAACATCTCGCATCTCATTAGGTTTGTCCTTTTTTAATTGTCGGAGGGCACCTTCAAGTTTTTCCCTGTATAGCGTCTGCCGATCCTCAATCTTGTCTTCGCCAAGCGGAGGAATGGTCCTCTCTGCAATTTCTTTGGAGGCCATCTCGTCTTCAACGAGCGGGCGAATGGTTTTCTCCGTAATTTCTTTGAAAATCGCGCCGCGTGTTAACCCCTTTTCGTAAAGGTCTCCAAGGTCATCCACAGCTTTAATATTGAGAAGCATGTAGAAGGCAGCAAGAAGAATCAAAACTGATAGGTTGATAATTAAGGCGTATTTCCACTGTAAACGCATGCTATCTCATAACCCTTCGGACGGCATTTTTCCAACCGTCCAGTTTTACCTGTCGTTGATTGGCATCAATTTGTGGCGAAAAGACTTTGTCAATCTTCCGATGGGCTTCCAATTCGTGGATCCCATTCCACACACCAACAGTCAACCCCGCGAGATACCCGGCACCAAGTCCTGTCGTTTCGATTCGTGTTGGGCGTTCCACATCCATGCCCAATATATCCGCCTGAAACTGCATCAGGAAATCGTTCGCAACTGCACCGCCATCAACGCGTAACCGCTCTAATTTAGCCCCCGCATCGGTGTGCATCGCTGTGACGACATCCGCCGTTTGGAGCGCAATCGATTCCAGCGTCGCCCGGACAATATGTGCGCGGGTTGCGCCCCGTGTTAAACCAAGTATCGCGCCTTGCGCATCTGCGTCCCAGTACGGTGCACCGAGGCCTGTAAAGGCAGGAACTACAAATACACCGTCTGAATCTGGAACGCTGGCGGCAATTGCTTCAGTCTCTGCGGCAGAATCAATAAGATGCAACCCGTCCCGCAGCCATTGCACTGCCGCGCCCGCGATAAACACACTCCCTTCAAGCGCGTAAACTGGTGTTTCATCAAGACCACAAGCTAATGTTGTCAACAGTCCAGATTTTGAATGGACACGTTGTTCACCTGTATTGAGCATTAGGAAGCAGCCGGTGCCGTAGGTATTTTTCGCCATGCCAGCTTGCGTACAAAGCTGCCCAAATAGCGCTGACTGTTGATCTCCAGCAATGCCAGCAATTGGAATACCGTCCGGCAGAGGTAGGACATCCTTTGTTCTTCCGAAAACGCTCCCGGAAGCACCCACGTTTGGTAAAACAGACTTTGGTACGCGCAGCATATCCAACAGTTCGTCATCCCACACGAGGGTGTCGATATTAAACAGCATCGTCCGCGAGGCGTTGGTATAGTCTGTTACGTGAACCTCGCCGCCTGTTAGACACCACAGCAACCACGTATCAATAGTTCCAAAAATGAGTTCGCCCCGTTCAGCGCGCTCACGTGCACCTTCAACCTGATCCAGGATCCATGCGATCTTTGTCGCCGAAAAGTACGGATCAAGCACCAAACCCGTTTTCGCTCGTATTTCCTCTTCCAGTGACCGTTCCTTCAGATCAGTACAGATATCCAATGTGCGACGACACTGCCACACAATTGCGGGGTGAATTGGCTGTCCGGTCTTGCGTTCCCATACCACTGTCGTTTCCCGCTGATTTGTCACTCCAATTGCTGCAATCTCGTCTGCACTCCCATGTTCATCAATTAAGTCCGCGATGACTCGATGCGTTACTTCCCAGATTTCGATGGGATCGTGTTCAACCCAACCGGGACGGGGATAGTGCTGCGTAAACTCACGATAACCATGTGCAATAATCTTGCCATGCGCGTCAATGAGTAGAACCGTCGAGCCGGTTGTGCCTTGATCAATCGAAAGAATATACGGGGGATGTGCCATTCTGTTTTCACCAAACGCAATAAAAATCTGTGTCATCTACAGAGCGTTTTCAATATAACACAGGCGTTGAGACCCGTCAACAGGAAAAATTGATTGACAAAATCTTAGGTTGGGATTACAATGGGGACAGACCAAAGATGGTATTTTAGATAACGACTGAGTGCAACATTCTTCTGGCAAAGAAAGGTCGGAACATTAATGAAGATTACGAATATCAAAACCTATATGGCACGCTTCGGCGGACGCTCAAGAGGACTGATTAAGGTCGAGACCGACGAAGGCATTCACGGTTGGGGCGAATCCTACTCTGTGGGACCGAATCTCGCCGCCGAACCCATTGCAGACTACATCTTTGAGATGATTAAAGGTGAGGATCCACGTCGTATAGAATACATCATGATGAAGATCCACCAGCAATTCCGTTTCCCTGCTGGTGGGGTGGGTCTCGCCGTTACCTCCGCAATTGACCATGCCCTGTGGGATATCAGCGGTAAAGCTGCGAATCTTCCGGTCTATATGCTCCTCGGTGGAGCCGCTCGGGACCGAATTCGCGTCTATCACGGCATTGGAGGTCGTGATGGTCAAGAGGTCGGAGAAACAGGACATCGATTAAACGAAGAGTGGGGCTTCACAGCTTTCAAAACCAGCCCCTATCCGATCGAGCCGGACGCAAATCGTTGGGGGCGAGTTTGTGCTGCTGCCGCCGATTATTTCGAGGGGATCCGCAAGCATACCCCGGAGGACTGGGAATTTGCATTCGATCCGCACGCTAAGATCTTTGAACCAATTCGTGCACTACAATTATCCAATGCGCTAGCGCCCTATGATCCCTATTTCTATGAAGAACCACTCAGACCAGAACATATCCCCGCGTGGGGACGTTTGCGTGCTCAGATGCAGGTGCCATTGGCAACCGGTGAATCTCTCTACACACGCTTTGAATTTCTCAACCTGATGGCTGCACAAGGGGCAGATATCATCCAGCCGGACATCTGCGTCTGCGGTGGATTGCTCGAAATGCGCAAAATAGCCGCCATCGCCGAAGCACATTATGTCTCTATTGCCCCTCACAATCCGATGGGACCGTTGGCAACCGCGGTGAACGTCCACTTTGCTGCAGCAACACCCAACTTCAAGATCCTCGAATACATCCTGCCAACAGGAACCGAATGGAATGAGTGGGTGGATGAACCCTATCTGCCCAAAGATGGGTATCTTGAGTTGCGCGATCGCCCGGGGTTCGGTGTAGAGATAAATGAAGACGTCATCGGAGATAACGAATATGTCCACTGGCAGCGCACCTGCCCAATTCGTCCCGATGGATCAACTGGATATATTTAGACAGGAACGTAATGCGTGAAACGCGAAACGTGATGCTACAGGAAGATTGGAAGATTGTAATATAGCGTGTCAACCTTCCACATCTTAGCAGATCGTTCGATTAAATTTTGCGTTTGTTCATCGATAATCTTTCTGGGACTGCTATTTGAGGATTGCATGAATCTCCTCAAATAGCAGCTCATTTTCACAGATGCCTAAGATTTGTCCCTTACCCTTTTTTCTACCTATCCCTTCCATACACAATAGCATTGCTGGAGGTCATTATTTGATTTTCTCGCTGTGTCCACCGGAATTCCGCATAAGAAATTAGGTTGAGGAATATTGAGAGACGTGATACAATGAAGGTATTGAACATGAAGTGTAAGATATAGAAAATAAGTGAGAAAGGAATACGAATGTCTCAGTTTGTAAAAGCTGCCGAAACGACTGAAGTCCAGCCCGGTGATTGCCTCGGCGTTAAGGTTGAAGGCGTTTTTATCGGTATATATAACATCGACGGTCAGTATTACGCGATGAATAACATCTGCCCACACCTTGGCGGCGTTTTAACCTACGGATTCTTCGATGATAACGTCGTCACTTGTCCGCTTCACATGTGGGAGTTTGATGTGCAGACAGGAAAATGTCTCTGGCCAGAGCAGGAGAAACTTCCAACCTATCCTGTGAAAATTGAGGGCAATGATATTCTTGTCGATGTCAATTCACCCCAGTCCCATCAATAGGCGAGCAAAGCAGGGATATAAGGAAAACTAGCGGTGTTCACGCACTACGCAACAGAATATCTCTGTGCCTCACTGATTTTCTCAACAATTACAGAAAGGAAATGATTTAAGAGGAGTTGAAGTCTATGGCATATTTGATAACAGGTGGAATGGGGTGCATTGGATCCTATGTCATTCGTGACCTTCTGAACGCCGGCGAAAAGATTATTGTATACGATTTTATTCCAGATTTTACGATTCCCAAAATGGTGTTGACAGAGGAACAACTTGAACAGTTTACTTTCGTTCAAGGGGACATTACCGATCTCCCCCATGTGTTGCGAACGGTCCAAGAGCACCAAATCGATCGGATTATCCATCTCGCATCGTGGCAGGTGCCAGCGTGCAATGCCAACCCACCACAGGCGTTGAAGATTGTATGTGAGGGCACAATCAACATGTTTGAGGCAGCGCGAATCTTCGGTCTCAAGCGGGTTGTATGGGCAAGTAGCGTCGCAGTCTTCGGATCGCCAGAAGATTATAACCACGAGCAGATTGCAAATGATGCCCCACATTATCCCAAATTCATCTACGGGGCGTGCAAATCCATGAACGAAAGGTATGCAGCACACTATTTTGATAACTACGGTGTAGACACGATAGGACTACGATTTACAGCGGTTTACGGAGTCGGACGGACACGGGGGATGAGTTCATTTTCAACGCAGATGATTGAAGCTGTTGCAGATGGAAAATCCTACGCTTCTCCATTCGGTGACGATGCGATAGATTGGCAATACGTCGAAGATGTGTCCAGATCTATTGTGATGTCCTGCACCTGTCCGGTGACGCAGACGCGTGTCTTCAATGTCAAAGGTGGAATTCGCACAGTTAAGGAAGGTGTCGCTTACTTAAAGAAGTTGGTGCCTAGTGCACAGATTACGCTTGAACCGGGCGTGTTTGGAATTTCATGGGATTATGATGCGGATCCAATCGCTCAAGAGGTCGGGTTCACACCCCAATACACAATGGAGCAGGGGATCTTGAAGACACTCAATCGCTTTCGCGAGTTGGCAGGATTGGACCCAATTAAGGAACCGTAATTTGCCGTCACGAAGCATTAAGAGATATACACAAGGGAGGTCTAAAAATGAACCTAGGCGTGTTTATGATGCCGCTGCACCCCCCGGAGAAAGACCGGACGGAGTGTTTTGAAGAGGACATTGATTTAATTGTCCTCGCTGACGAGTTGGGATTTACCGAGGCATGGATTGGCCAGCACCATACGGTCGCATGGGAACCTATCCCATCTAACGATGTGTTCATCGGCAATGTGCTGCCGCGCACAAAGAACATCCGCCTTGGCACCGGTGTGTCGATTATCCCCCAGCATCACCCGGTCAACACCGCAGTGCGCCTTGCGTTTCTTGATCACCTCTCTCGCGGTCGCCTCAACTGTGGCTTTGGGCAAGGCGGCGTCGCAACCGATTGGGGACTGTTTGATTTGCCTGACCCACAAACACAAGGGTTGATGACCATGGAGGCAATTGACACCATCCTCAAGTTGTGGCAAACCGATCCCCCTTTCGAGTTCAACGGAGATTACTGGAATATAAAACTTGAAACCCTCGATCACGAACGCGGAATTGGCGTACTGCTCCAACCTTACCAGAAACCCCATCCGCCGGTCGCTATGAGCATTGTCCGAGGAAACTCGATGGCAGCCCGGACAGCAGGGCAGCGCGGTTTTATGCCTATAAGCACGAACCTTGTACCGGGAATAACCCTTGAAAATCATTGGGAGACGTATTGCGCCGGTGCTGAAGAGGCTGGTCTGCCCGCTCCTAATCGAGCAGACTGGCGAATCTCGCGTAGCATCTTCGTCGGGGAATCGACCGAAGAAGCATGGGAGCACGCAATAAATGGCAGTTTCATAGGTGCCTATGACTACCTGATCACCGTTCTCACAAAAGCAAATATGCTCAATATTCTGAAGCACGATCCGGATCTTCCCGATGAGGACGTGACGCCAGAATATGTGCTCAAGAATATCTGCATCATCGGTGATGTAGCAGAGTGTATCCGTCGTCTTGAAGAGGTGTGGGAGCAATCCGGTGGATTTGGTACGCTGCTGATGATCACACATGACTGGGACGACAGAGCCACATGGAGACGCTCCCAAGAGTTGCTAGCGAATGAGGTTGTTCCTGCGATGCCAACTATCTAAGAATAGACAAGGAGGAGACTGATGGCGTTTGATCCGATGCTTCAAAGGCAGATTATGGGCCGTTTCGCAACGGGAGTCACGGTTGTAACAACAAGGTATGGCGAACAGATTTCGGGCATGACGGCAAACGCTGTCATGTCTTTGTCGCTCGACCCGCCGCTAGTCGTGGTTTCCGTAGATCTTCAGAGCAATATGCACGGACACTTGACGCAAGGTCAGTGTTATGCAATAAATGTGCTTAAACATGACCAAGAGGATCTTTCCCGTCGGTTTGCAAAACCGGGACCCAAAGATTTTTCGGACCTAAAGCTGACAGTGGCAGAAACCGGAGCTCCCATTCTCGTTGACGCCCTCGCTTATATAGACTGCCGGGTTGTTGAGGTAGCACGTGCCGGCGACCATGATCTGTTTATTGGGGAACCCCTTGCGGGGGAAACTTACGATGGCGAGCCACTTATCTTCTATAGTGGACAGTATGCTGAATTGGAGGTCGCACCAACGACCTCCTAGAAGGTTTGCCTAAGGTGTCTTTCGGTATGCCATCTTGATGTTTGCAGTAATGGGAATTATCGCGGAATTCGTTTCAACACAGACGTAAAACGTGCACAGATTCCCTTCGTGTTTTGCTCATCACCTTCTCCAGTCACTTTTTTAACTCACCACCTTCTCTCCCTGTCCCGTGCCGAGGACTCCGATCTATCGGAGATTGCTATTCACGATAACACTTTTTGCACACTGACCCTTCAAATGTAGATATTACAGCTCAAAGAAAAACTATAGCAAGGAGATCTCAATGGAAAAGGTTCCAATTTGCCTTGTCGGTTGTGGTGGTATGGGGCATCGCCATGTCATGGGCTATAAAGAACTCAAGGATAGCGGTATCGGCAACCTTGATCTGGTAGCTGTTTGCGATATTCGGCAAGAGAACGCGGAATTAGTGGCGAATGAAGCGGAACGTATGCTTGGTAGGAAACCGATGGTTTTCACCGATTTAGATCAGGTCCTCGCTCACCCAAATATCGCAGCGGTGGATGTCGTCACCGACGGTTCGACCCATCACGAGGTCGGTGCACCGGCGCTTGAAGCGGGGAAGCATACGATGGTTGAGAAGCCACTGGCGATTACGATCCGTGCCTGTCAGGCGATGATTGATGCTGCTCAGCGGAGTGGTGCAGTACTCGCAACGGCGGAAAACTATCGCCGGGACACGCCTAACCGGTTGGTACGAGCGATTATTGATGAAGGGCTGCTAGGCGACCCCTACCTCATGATTCAGACATCTCTCGGTGGGGGTGACACCATGGCTATTACCCCTTGGCGACACCTCAAGGAGAAAGGGGCGATCGGCTTGGACATGGGGGTTCACTACGCCGATATTATCCGCTACTATATGGGTGAATATAGCCAAATTTTTGGTCGGGGACTTATTGTTGAGCCTGTGCGTCGCAAGCCGGACCACGCCGATCATCCACTCGTTTCTTATCGGGAACGTGCCAAGAGTTATCCAGATACCGTTGAAGCGACCGGCGAGGATTCAGTCATTGCACTCTACACAATGGCGTCAGGGGCTATCGTTCAACTCTCGTATGTCGGCGGAGGACGTGGCAGCCAAGGATGGGAACGGAGTGTACACGGTCGTTGGGGAGCCGTATATGCCCCCGGAGACCGCAACGGCAATCCAGTGGTGCTGCGTCTGGAAGGACGGGAATTAAAAGGGAAAGAAATTCTGTCGCTTCTGCCTCAATTTGAACTCAACGAAATAACCGAGCGACTTTTTGGTAAGGGCGGTGTTGAGTATGAACCTCCAGCGGATACAGCCGTTGCGGCCTTCGTGGTTGATGCCAAACACCTCGCTATTGAATATCACGACTTCGGGGAAGCAGTTCGTAACGGGACAAGTCCCGAAGTAGATGGTGATGGTGGCATGAAAGCGGTTGCAGCAATAGTTGGAGCATACGAATCTGCTCTGGCTGAACGCTCTGTGAGTATGGAAAGCGTACTGTCCGGGGAAGTCCGGCAGTATCAGGCGGACATTGATGTCGCGCTCGGGCTTGATACACCTGCGAGCTAGAGATTCTTAATCAGCTAACTATTGTAAGAAGGAGAAAACCATGGGTTTCACGGTCTATGACTGTCGCAAAGATATCCGCAATATCTTGGTAACCCCGCAGATACGCGCTCGCTTCTGTCGCATGGAGCCGGGACCGGGATCGCTCGATAAGTTTCACACCCACGATTTGGGGCACGAGATATTCATCATCTTGTCGGGACGGGTAGAGTTTAAGATCAGCGGTGTGACCAAAGAACTTGGTCCGGGGCAAATGTGCTACGCCCTCGCGGACGAGCCTCATTCGGTGCGGGTTCTTGGGGATGAACCGGTGTATATGTATCTCTCAGTGACACCCCATATCCAACCAACCCATACCCAGTATTCCGACGACGGGAAACGTCTCCCACCCCAATTCAGACCGTCCAGCGACTATGATACGGAGACAGATTCGACCACGCCGATTGATGCGCTCATCGATCATCACGTTAATACAGCGCGGTCGGTGGCAGATATGGCGCAGAACAGCGCGCAGATCCAATCGCAGATGGCGGATGCCCTTAAGCAGGCGTTAGCAGCGGGGGACGAGAAAGCTGCTGCTGAAATCCGAGATGTCATGTGGGAACCTCTGTTAGAGACTTTCAAAAAGGTCAACGAAATGGCGGCAGAGTGGAATACGCTCACGCCACGAGCCGGAACACTTCGCACGTATCGTTAAGTCCGTACCCCGAAAAATGGAGGAGAGAGACCATGTCAACAGTACGAATTGGCGTTGTTGGATGCGGTGCAATCGCCCAGGTCCAGCATCTTCCAAACTTGCTTGAACTTGATGATGAATTTGAAGTACCCATCGTCTGCGATGTATCACCGGGACAGGCAGAATACCTAGCCCAAAGGTTCAAAGTACCCAAATATGTGACCGATATTCGGGATATGTTGGCGGCGGACATTGATGCGGTCTTGCTTTGCCATACGGATCCCAAGACCGAAGCAGCGGTGCAAGCCTTTGAGGCGGGAAAGCATGTTTTCATCGAAAAGCCCATCTGCACATCCTTACAGGAAGCCGATGCTATGATCGATGCGATGCGAAGATCGGGTAAGGTGGGTCAGGCAGGATACATGAAGGTATATGAACCCGCCTTTGAGATGGCGAAACGCGAAGTTGATACCATGGACGACATCAAATTTGTGCAGACCAATCATCTGCATCCGAGCAATGAGCTTCACCTGAGCCATTTTAAGGTCAAGCGGTTCAATGATCTACCGCCTAGCGTCATGGCGGAACGGCGGGAAGCATCTAGAGCCGCACGACGTGAAGCCTTTGGGGATCTCTTTGAGAAGGCTGAATCCTGCGGGATTGCCTACGGCCTCATCCATGATCTCTATAGCCTGCGGACTATGCTAGGTGTACCGAGCGCAGTCATCAGTACGGAGATCTGGAACGACCGCCGAGCGATAACGACCATCTTGGAATACCCCAACGGCGCGCGTTGTGTGGTGAGCCGAGTCGATCTAAATAAGTTGTGGGATTTTAAGCAGACCCTTGAGATCTACAGCGAGGAAAAGCGCGTTATCCTCTCCTACCCAACCGGCTTTTCGCGTCGGGTGCTTACCAAGTTGGTCGTGCAGGGGATTGACGCAGACGGAAACAGTTTCTACAAGGAGCCAGCGATCCCATGGGAGAGCGGTTTCACTCGTGAGTTGCGGCACTTCCGCCAGTGTATCACGCAAGGCACTCCCTCGCGTTCTTCAATCGTAGACGCACGCGACGATATTGCGCTCATCATTGACATAACCAAAGCGTATATCACCCGGTCGCCGGTGTATCGGTAAGGAGGACAGACGATGGAGGCAAGTCTTTGGAATATCGGCATTAAGGTCGAAGATTTGGATGCGGAAATCAGCTTTTTTGAAGAACTGGGCGGTAAATTGTTGAGTCGCGGTTCACGCATCAGAGAAGATGGAGACCATCCCCACGCGCTGCTAGAGTTCGGTGGAACCCGCCTCTTTTTGACGCCGAAACCGGTCTTTCAAGATGCGCTCGACCATCTGCTCATGCCGGGGCTGACCCACGCGGTGTTTGAAGTTGATGATTTAGACGAGGCATACCAACGACTTACAGCGTTAGGCACCGAAGTGCTCCTAGCACCGGTGGAGATTAGCACCGATTTTGGATCACGCCGAATCTCCTTTTACCGATCGCCCAACGGTCTTGTCTTTGAGGTAATGCAGATCCTAGAATCGAAGGTGTAGTCTGACCTGTCGCCTTTGAAGGGAAAGGGAAGAGAACCATGAAAGTCAATCCACAACAGTTGCTTGACGATGGCTATATTATTCTACGTGAGGTCGTCCCACCGGAACAGTTGGATGAGCTGCGTGAGTGCTTTGAAACGTTGGTTGAGCGACAGCAGGTCATTTGGGCAGAGGAACGCACACCCGATGATCCACCGGGAGGATATTGGGAAACTGCGGCGCAGCCACGCGTGTTTTTCGATGGCGTCGCTGACGAGACAACCGCTAAAGCGGTGGAGTTTTGTCTCCACGAAAATACGTTGGGTGTTAGCAGACAATTGATGCAGGCACCAGAGGCAGCCCCAACACTGATGGCGCTTATGTGCAGTCCGGTGCGAGATCACGGTCCGGCTAGCTGGCACCGCGATATTGATCCCGTTCAACAGGCACCACTACGGGGTATGCAGATGGATGTGATTGACAATGCACCGGCTTACGTCCAATGGAACATCCCCCTCTATGATGACCGCGTATTTTGGGTCGTGCCGAAAAGCCACAAGCGCCCGAACACGGAAGCAGAAAACCGACACTTGGCGACAAACGGGCGTGAACCGATACCGGGCGGTATGCCTGTAGAACTTAAAGCGGGGGATGGCATCGTCTATATCCACATGATGTTGCATTGGGGGAGTAACTACAGCGCAAAGTTACGGCGGACAGTGCATCTCGGTTATCGTTCCTTCGGTGGTCCTGTTTATCCCTTGGTCAACCACTTCTATTGGCATCCGGATTTCACGAAGCGTATGCCCCAAGAGACGCGAGAGCGGTTTGTGCATTTCTATCAACTGCACGAACAACAGTGCGATGTGATTGAATCCACTTTCCGTGCCATCCTCGCCAAAGATGCGGCGGGGTTCCGCAATGGACTAGCGACGCTTCACCCCGGCGAAGCATGGCGGATGGTGTGTGTGGTATACCTATCAAAGTTGGTGGAAAAAACGCGCACATTGAAACAGCCTGATGTCGCGAATCTGTCGCTTGAGGAACGGGTGGAGGCGATTTCGGAGCACCGTCTCAACTTCTATCTTTTCGAGGAGTTTTCTCGCCGCTTTTCAGCGGAAGAAGCAGATCTGCTTTGGAATCGATTTCGGACGCTTTATGACAAAATTCAGGAGGAGATAGACCGATCTGTTCCCGACCTAGAGTCCCGACAGGATCGGTTATTGCTGACTGATATGCCCGCCGATTTCGACGTGGAGGACTTCATCGCTAGTTGGTAGACATAAACGTGAAACGTGATGCGTGAAACGTGATACTTCGATTGGATCGCGACAGGCGTGACCGGGACCGTTGGGTTTCACTAGACCTATCTATAGAGAGCGGGATATTGAACAACGCAACTCCTATTATCATTGATAGGGATTCGCTATGACCGTTCAACCCAACCTACGTGATGTTAGATGCAAAGAGAACCTAATTAATTGGCTGATTGGCTTAATTGCTCAATTGCCCATTCGCATCGTTCAATCCAATCTTCGGCACGGTGAATGATTCCAAGGGGTTGCGTCTTATCACCAGCGATCCGGCTAAACTGCTTTATAGCATCCTCATATTGTCCCAACCGATACAAGTTCACGCCAATAAGCCTTATATTTTCGACGGCTAACTTCTGGTGCGGTAGCCCCAAATCAGCAGCCTTCAGCAGATATTGGTTTGATGGAGCATATTCTTGATCAATATAGAGTTGTCGTCCTATCAAATAGTGTCCCAAGCCCCAATCCGGCAACGCATCAACCACTTCGTGGAGCAGTGTCATCTTGAGCCGATTTGACGCCTGACCGATGAGGGTCTGCCTAATTTTATCCTCCACATCAGGCGAATTAAGGGCAAGTGTTGCGAGTTTTGCTTGTGCTTCTCGGTCAAAGGCATCAGAAGTGTGAAGTGCAAAAACCTCCTGATACTGCGAAAGGGCATCCTCACGCTTCCCTTGCTGCCAGTAGACGTTCCCCTCCACATTTTTCGCCTCCGCGATCCGGCTCATACTCGCTTCGGGATGCGCGATGATTCTTGACGTCCAATCCAAGGTTGAAGGGTAATCTTCGGTTTGATAATGTGCATACATGAGTCCTCGCAGATGGCGCGGATTATCTGGATCGAATTGGTAGACCTGTTCAAACAACCGAACCGCTGTGCTCATGTCCGTTCGGTAATATGCTCGCCACGCATCGGAAGAGAGTTGCGCAATTTCATGGGCGCACGGTTTCTGGAAGATACTTGGACGGTTGAAGCGGTGTGCCGCGATAGCCAGATCCGCCTCTGTCAACGGAACCGTTTTCAGAAAGTCCCTCCATTCCTGTTCGAGCTCGGCTAAGGACTTATTGTAAACTTCCTTAAAATTCCCTGTTGGAAAGACCCGTTTGGCCTTTTCGACCCCATATCTTTCAATGAGAAGGCGCACGAAAGAACCCGCTAACGTATAACTCTGCGACGAGGCTGCTCCCCAGAAACCAAGCCCCATGATCTGGTTCATCTTCGGCGCAATATCCAACTGTTGCATCGCCTGACTCCATTGATGGGCTGTCAACTTACCTTCATCCCAATCCGCAGCAACAGCGATTCCTTCATGCAGCCCAATCTTGAGGCTCACCTTCAAGATCGGATGCCAGTCCGCCGTTAAAGCGTGTGCTAACTCATGCTTCATGACGGGATGGGGGAAATCCTCATAGTTGATATGAAAACCATACCCAAGCGGATCTTCAACCGATGTGCCTCGCGCCCCCATGAGTCGCTTCTTCTGTGCAGGTGAAGTGTAAACATAGGATTGAACCTTCTTGGTGGGTTCTATCTGAAAATAACGGACCAACTGTGCATAGCGAAACTCATGATCTTGCGCAATCCATTCAATCTCTTTCTCAACCTCTGATCCCTTTTCGTAGTAGATTTTGAAATGCGCTGTCTCTTCCAGTCCGCCTAATTTGTTCTCAATATATCCTCGCGTCGGACGTAATCCCAAGTCTCCGCGAAACAGGTAGATTAGCCCAAACAGAATTATCAACACAACGAGGCGAATTCGGTGGTTTAGATCTGCAAATTGTAGCTTGAATCGGTACAGCTTTCGCCAATAGAGGGTTGGCTCCAATCGGGTATGCCTGCCAATCTCCAGTGTGTTGATCGCAAGCGATAAGAAAATCCATGCCAAGAGCAGCGTTGTGCCACGAGCGATGAGTAGGGTGCCGGATATTACGATGCGTTCGTCGTAGATGGGCCCCGGGAAGTAGCCAAAGGTTGAGTGGTAACCGAAGATAGGCGGGTGAAAGATAAGGTTGTAGGCAAGGGCAAGGAGCGTAGCAAAGATGTAAGCAAGATAAGCGAGATACGCCAACCAACGTCGCTTTACCCATAACCCGAAGAATACGCCTAGCGCAGTGGCATACGCACAACTGATGACGGGCAAGAGGAGGAAGAAAACGAACCCTTCCAAAAAATCACAGTTTATGATGCGGAAGGCATTTAATAAAATGATGATTAAGGGGGCAACCAGTAATGTCAGGTTGATTCCAAACGCTCGCCAGAAAGTCGACATAACCATCTGTGCAGCGGTCCCTCTCATCAGCTGTGTGCGTTGTCTTAGATTAGCCACACCTGTCACAGCGGTATGAGCTCCCGCAAATGAAATCGCAAAAGCGAGAACCGCACAAAATTCAAACGCGAGGAGGTTAAGCAGGGGAGTATTTGCCAGAATTAATGCCAAGAGTGCTAACACAGCTAACCAGCACCAATACGAAAGAGATTTGAAGGTCATGCCCGTTCCTAACAGAATAATGCGTAACGAGTAATGCGTAAAATCTTTTCTTTTTCTAGTCCAATCCAATACTTGTAGGTCGAGATTCATATCTCGACAGAATACCAGACACTATAGCGCTATAATCTAGGCTCAATCAGCCCGGACTATCGCGCTGTGTACTAGGTATTTTCGATTTTGGAAAATCAACCTACAGAAGTCTTCCTCCGTGCCGTATTTACACAACGGTTACGGCATACGGCGTATGCCTACTACCATCAATTGGGGCTATTTTAGCATAGCTTCAAGGGAAAACCCAAGTAATTCTTACCTTGACAATCCACAGTGGAATAACCTAATATTTTCCCATATATAGACATGAGGAGAAACTATGGAAAGTACCACGCTTGCGGCAATCGACGTTGGATCGAACGCGATTCGACTGAAAATTGTTGAAGTAAAAACTGATGGAACTATTGAGGAGGTATATCAACATCGGGCACCTGTTCGGTTAGGGCACGAAGTGTTCTTGACTGGATTTCTAAACGATGATGCCATTGAACAGGCAATTGAAGCATTTGGTGAGTTTCGCCAAGTCATTGAGGAGATGAAGGTCCACACCACACGCGCCATTGCGACCAGTGCAACACGCGAGGCTATCAACGGTGATAACCTTGTAAATCGTATCTACAATAGCTCTGGCGTGCAGTTGGAACGTATCTCCGGCGGTGAAGAAGCACGCCTCGTTCAACTCGCTGTGACGCGAAAGGTCGATATCCAGAATAGGGTTGCCCTCGTCATCGACATCGGTGGAGGCAGTGTCGAATTTGACGTCATCGATCACGGCTCAATTATCTACTCTAACAGTCTTCGATTGGGAACCGTGCGGCTACAAGAGACCTTCCTGCGGACGGATACTATCTCAGACCTACAGATCCTGTTGCTCAGAGCATACATGGAGCAGCTGCTCGAAACCACGCTAGATGCCATCAACCAATACGAAATTGATATAGTGCTTGGCACCGGGGGCAATGTTGAAGAGTTTGGGCAGCAGCTCGGTGTTCTAGATCCAGATAACAACGAGTTCCCCAGAGATGTTCGTTTTATTCCGCTGCGGGATTTTCAACGCTTTGTCAGAGAGATTTCGCGGCTCAGTGTGCAGGACCGGATGGAGCGATACGGTATGGAGCCGGATCGGGCGGACGTTATTTTGCCCGCAGGTCTCGTTCTCACGGAGGTAGTGAGTAATGTCATCGGCGCGAGGGGGATTTATGCCGCAAATGTTGGACTCAAGGACGGGTTACTTGCTGAGATGGCGGATCGCCACCGGAACTCGTGGGATGTGACCTCCGAAGAAGCAGAAATTATCAAAGCGGCGATGGCACTTGGCAATAAGTATCACTTTCACATGGGACACGCCAAACAGGTTCGCTATTTGGCAGAGCTGCTGTTTGATCAACTGCAGCCGATACATCGTTTATCCTCAGAGTCACGGCTGCTCCTGAGTGTGGCGACAGCACTTCATGAAGTCGGTGGGTATGTTAACCCGTTATCCCATCACAAACACTCCTACTACCTGATACGGAATTCGGAGATCGTTGGACTCAATGAAAAACAGCTTGAATTGGTCGCCAACATCGCCCGCTATCATCGCAAAGCATTCCCTGACCCGAATAAACCCTCTCATTATCATTTTCAGCGGCTCTCGTATACTGAAAAAGAACAGGTGACCCGGCTCGCTGCCATCTTGCGGATCGCTGATGCGTTAGACCATCAGCACAAATCGATTGTTGAAGATTTGAAAGTGAAGATTTTCGATGATGCGATTGAAATTAATGTACGATCGTTCGATGACTGTTTGTTGGAGAGGTGGCATCTTCAAGAGAAGGGAGAGTTGTTCGTCCATACGTTTGGACGTTCGGTCCGGCTGCTGGTGAATGGAAAAGCGGGTGAGCGGATTGATTGATGACGTTGTTCTCTAGCTACCCGTTATTCGTCTTGAGGCATTAGATCCAAGCAAACGAGCCGATCTTTTCCGCGGAGGTAGAGAAACCCATTTGAGAGGACTGGTGCCGCCCAAGCCGGATATTTGATCCGTTCTACACCATGTTCGTTGGTAAGTTGGACTTTGGACAAAATCTCCAATTTTTCAGGGGTAGGACGAATCAGGGTCAACGTGCCAAATTCACCCAAACTTATAAAGTGATCATCTGCGTAAAGCAGCGAACCGCGTTCATGAACACGATGCGACCAGACCACCTTTCCCGTCCGTAACTCGACACAGCGCAGCTCGCATCCTCTAGAATGCCGCCCGCTGTAACCGTAGAGATAGCCCTCGTGATGGATAGCCGTGTTCCAATGCAGCTGCATCGCTTTATTGCGGCGACGCTCGGAATCCTTCCATACCACTTTGTATCCGCCCGGGCGGACTTTCAGCAGTGAGCTTCCCGGACCGTATGTCTCGCTGATAAACACTAGATCGCCAAGAACAACCGGATTGGAAGCGTTGACGGATTCAAATTTTTTGGCACGCCATGGATAGTGGAAATCTACGGTTCCAGTGCGGGGTTCAAAACCAACCAAACCACCACGGGCAAAGGCGAAACACCATCGGCGACCGTTGATTGTCGCGAGCTTTGGGGTTGTATAGCTTGCCAGTTCATCGGTAATCTGGTAGACCACTTCGCCGGTCCACTTATTAAAAGCGACGATGCCGTTACCATTTCCCTGAACCGGATCGCGGGTGTCGAGTAGGGTTCTGGCACGCCCCGGCGGCGAACCACCAATTTGAACAATCAACAATTCACCCTCAACCACAGGGGCAGATCCGACACCAAAAAAGTTCTGGACAACGTGGAATTTCGCGGTGGTGTCCACGCTCCACAACAGGTTTCCGTCTGATACAGCCACACAGTGCAACATACCTTCGGGACCAAAAATGTAAACACGGTTATCATCAACAATCGGACAGGTTCGCGGCCCATTATTATAGCCGTACAGGTCTTCATAGTCTGTCGGATACTCAAATCGCCACAGTTCATCGCCTGTCTCGCTTTTCATGCAGGTTAAGCGAGCCAATCCACCGTGGCGATCGAACATGAACAATCGACCTTGGGAAACAGAAGGCGCACCGTAGCTAGTCCCGATCTCCTTTTCCCAAACGACGGGCGGACCTGCCGAGGACCACGACGTTAGGAGATTTGTTTCAGCGGATTTGCTATCTCCGGTCGGACCCAAGAAGCGATCCCAATCGCTGCCAGATTTGCGTGTGCGAAGGTCTGGCGGCTGAACTTCTGTCTCAGCCTCTTGCACACTGTGTGAACTGACTGTGATCAGCATTAATACGAATCCGAGACACATAAAGCTTGCCAATTTTGTTACCATCACTTACACCTTCAAAAAATAATCCGTAACGAGTAATACGTAAGCACTTTTCTTTACGCCTTACGTATTACCTACCGCGTAACTAGGAGAAAAGATGCAGATTACAAATCTTGAACTGATTCCTGTCTACTCAACTCGCGAAATGGGGCAAACCTGTCCTTCCGATTCGGAGAAGGCAATCTCCCACCACATTATTGTCCGCTTGCATACCGATGCCGATATTACGGGCTTAGGCGAGATGTCGGACGTCAACTTTGAGCTCACCCCAGAAACGGTCAATGGGTTAGCAACTCGGTTGGAGCCGTTACTCCTCGGACGCAGCCCGTTTGACTTGACAGCGATTCAGGTGGATCTGGAAAAACAGGAGTGGGAGCATCAGGTCCTCCCTGGAATTGACATCGCGTTACACGACGCCATCGGTCGAGCGTTAGACACACCAATCTACCAACTATTCGGCGGCAAATATCGCGAACGGATTCCCTTCGCCTATCCCCTCGCTCCGTGTCAGATCGAAGCGGATGTAGAAGCGAATCTGCAGCGCATTGAAAGATTGCAGGACCAAGGACACCCGACCATCCGCTACTATTTCGGAGCAGATCTGACGCTGGACGAACGATTCCTATCTGACCTACGGAACCGTTGGGGCGACAGCGTTGAGATTAACGCCCTAGACGCAAGCGGACGGTTCGACGTGGAAACGGCGATTGACGTCATCGGTCGCTTTGCAGCCTTCAAACCGAATCTTGTTGAATCTCCCGTCAAAGGTCGCCAAAACGCTCCCGTCGAGGATTTTATTGCCGTGAAACAAGCGGCAGATGTGCCGATTAGTGAGCATTCGTCGGAAGCTCACGTAGCCGTGCGGCTAGCGCGGCATGAAGCGGTAGATATTTTCAACCTCGGCGTCGGTTATTCCGGGATGACTGCTTGTCAAAAGGTGTTTGGGTTGGCTGAACTTTTTGGGATTAAGACGTTAATGGGAAGCACTGTCGAACTCTCCATCGGCACGGCAGCGCGGGCGCATCTGGCAGCAGCGGTTCCCAACATTGATTTTCCGTGCTATCCCGCAGGACCATTAGTTTACTACGAACAGATTGTCAAGGAGCGGGTAGGTTACGAGGAAGGACATATCATCGTCCCAGACGGGCCTGGATTAGGGGTGGAACTAGATGAAGAACGACTTGCTGCACAGCGGCTGTGGTAAATCTATGTTGGTTCATTAGTCCATTGGTTGATTAAGATGTTGGATTTCGCTATGGCTCAACCCAACCTACGGTCTATCTCGTTTTCCCGTCTTCCCGTTTTCTGGTCTTCCCACACAAGGGTTACGGCATATTGCTTTGAATCCCGATCTATCGGGGTGGCGTATGCCTACTACTTATTGAGGTGCGATAACAGTCAGACCGCGTTCAACGATTTCAACGGTTGCAGGAGTGTAGCAGATTCGTTCTCCGTCCGCGTAAAGGAGTATCGGTGGATCTGTTTCGATGGTCATCGACTTCGTACGGTGCATCTGGACCGCGGGATGTCCGGCATGTCCTCCCCAGAAAAGGGTGAAAAGCAAGCGCAAGACGGTTCGATGGGGAACGGGCTCAATAATACATACATCAAACAACCCATCATCTATAATTGCTCCCGGCACGATTTTCATCCCACCGCCATAACTAGCCGTGAGCCCGGTTGCAGTCAGCAGGATTTCACCTTCATAGGAGCCGAAGTCTCCTTCAAGGCGAACCACAGGTGATCGATAGCGAAAAAGCGTCGTGATTGCCGTATACACATAAGCAGCTGTCCCAGAAAAAGGCGTGCCCTCCTCTGTAACACGCCGACTCACTTCGGCATCATATCCACACGTGACAATCGTATCAAAATAGTAATCTCCAATTTTGCCGAGGTCAACCTGCCGTGTTGTTCCCACCAACAGCACTTCGATGGCCTCTATCGGTTTTGTAGGAATCTTCAACGCTTCTGCGAAATCATTTCCCTTCCCGCACGGCAGAACACCAAGTATTACGTCCGGTCGCTCCGCAATCGCGTTGACAACCTCGTGAATTGTCCCATCGCCTCCACACGCAATAATCCAATGAGAACCATTTTCAATAGCCTCCCGCGCGATCCGTTTCGCGTCCCCGGCCTGGGTTGTCAACTCTAGCCGACCCGTGTAGCCTTGAGCGGTGAGATGCTGGAGTGCTTGTTCGGCGACTGCACCCGCCTTGCCTTTTCCCGAAATTGGGTTGGTGATTAGTACAAATTCTCGGTATGGATGTTTGGTTCTATTTGGCATCGTAGTCTCTCAAAAAAGAGTTACGCAGTTCAGTTTGTAGTAACGAGATATGAATAGAGCGTGAAAGGTAAGAGAATGTCCCTGCCATCGACAGTTACGTGTCATTGCTATTAGTTGGTTTTCGCTTTCAATTATTATCCCTATTTTTCAAGTAGATCCGCTACCTTGACAATCTTGCCAGCGCTTGCGGCATCACATGTTGCTTGACAGAGAGCGAGCGTTTGAAGGTTGTTCCTACCTGAGATCCCCGGTTCAACCCCGTCGCGGATATATTCCCTTAACGCATCAAGCACAAGCTGTTCGCTGCGCGGTAAGGACAACGGTTCAATCGTTTCAGACTCACCACCACCCGTCGGTTGAAATTCGATTCCTTCCACGTCATACGCTCGGAGTGTGCCTCCATCCATCTGCATACGTAGGTGATATGAACTGTTTTGGGCGCAGTGCGTTATGCCGTAGTTGCACACCATCCCGTTTTCGTACTCAAAGATCGCATAAACTCCCGCGTCGTAAGGATATCGACTCCAAGGTGTGTTGAACGTCCGCGCAATCACTGTTTGTACAGGACCAAACCAGAAGTTAAGGTTATCAAAGTGGTGACAACTCATGTCCCAGATCATCGCATTGAGATAGTTCAGCGTGCGTGGGTCCGGACGATAGCGATGATGAATCAGGTCAACGATCGCCGGTGTGCTGCAAGTCCCCTCATCAAGGATCCCCTTTATTGTCTGCTGCAGCGGCTGATAGCGATAATTCTGCGCCACACAGAATCTGACTCCACTCGCCTGTCCATCCTTGACTAGTTCCTTTGCTAAAGCAAGGTCGGTTGTCATTCCCTTTTCGACGAGGACATGTAAACCGGCTTCAAACCCCATCCGGGCGAAAGGGGCATGCGTCGCGGTTGGGGTGCAAATTAACGCAGCATCGGCATCGACCACTTTGGCTGCTTCTTCAAGGCTTGAGAAACAAGCGGATTTTCCCAGTCCCGTTTTCTCACGGGCACTTTGGAGGGCATTCTCATTAACATCCACTAAGGCAACAGACTCCCAATTTGGATCAGTCATCACAACATCAATGGGCCAAGTGCCTCTGCCACCCGTACCGACGTGAATAGACCTTAACGGTTCATCTCTCATACCAATCTCCCATGAACTGTATCCGCGTGATAGGACTTTATGCGGATTGCCTTTTCTGTTCGCAAAATGGAGTTTATCGATTATTGCAAAATCCGATGGATTGTAGGTTTATTTTAGCAGATTTGAGGATAGGTGGCAAGCGAAACCAAGATCTCCGAGAGGCAAATTTCCCGCCTTTTAATATTTTTGTCTGTAGGGGAAATTTGCCTCTCATTTCACTTGATTTGGGCTTTACTCCATGCTAAGATAGCCGAACTTTCCCGTAAACTCAGATCTTTCTTAAAGTATACTGGCTTCAAAATTTCTCGCCTGATGCGATGTTGATGAACCGAATCAACCATACCGGACTACCCTTAACACACAAACATTATAAGGAGACTGGCCTTAAATGAAACTTTCACCTATTGACGGCGTAATCATCATTAGTTATATACTTTTCGCGCTTGGACTCGGTATCTACTATTCTAAACGTGCAGGGAGGGATATTAACGAATTTTTCGTTTCTGGTAGAAATTTACCGTGGTGGCTCGCAGGCACCTCGATGGTCGCAACGACGTTTGCGGCGGATACACCGTTGGCGGTCACGGGGCTTGTCGTCAACGACGGCATTGCGGGGAATTGGCTCTGGTGGAACATGGTCTTGAGCGGGATGTTAGCGACATTCCTGTTCTCCCGACTTTGGCGACGGGCAGAAGTTATTACCGATGTTGAGCTGACGGAATTGCGTTATGCCGGCAGATCAGCTAGCTTGTTGCGTGGCTTTCGCGCCCTATACATCGGATTACCAATCAATTGTATCACAATGGGTTGGGTAATCTTGGCAATGCAGAAGATTATTGTGTTGACCTTTAATCTACCCGACACCGGAACATCGAAGGTGCTAGTTGTCCTCGCCTGCATGTTGATTGCGGGCATCTATTGCGCGCTGTCCGGGTTTTGGGGTGTTGTCATAACGGACTTGGTCCAATTCGGTATGGCGATGATAGGATCAATAGCTTTAGCGGTTATCGCTGTTGCCAAGATCGGCGGTATAGGCACCTTGAAAACCAAGCTCTCGGAGATACATGGAGCAGACCACTCGATTCTGCACTTCTTCCCGGATTTTGGTGCTGGTCAGATGGCGATACTGACCTTTGGGGTTTATCTCGGTGTTCAGTGGTGGGCGGCAAACGGAGTAGATGGCGGCGGTTATATCGCTCAACGGATGTTTGCAGCGAAGGACGAACGGAATACATTGCTCGCCACGCTATGGTTCAATATCGCACACTATACGTTGCGTCCTTGGCCCTGGATTCTCGTTGCCCTCGTATCAATGGTTGTCTACCCAAACCTCAGCGATCCGGAAGCGGGTTATCCGAAACTGATGCTCGAATACCTGCCGACAGGATTGTTGGGACTTATGCTCACAGCGTTTCTTGCGGCGTTCATGTCAACGATTGATACCCACCTAAACTGGGGTGCCTCTTATCTCGTCAACGATTTCTACAAACGCTTTTTCAAACCGGAGGCTGACGACCGTCACTACGTGGTTGCTTCGCGAATCTCGGTGGTGCTGATTATGCTCGTTGCAGGCGTGACCAGCCTATTCATGGATTCAATCGCGGGAGCGTGGAAATTCCTGATCGCTCTCAATGCTGGGATCGGACTCGTGCAGATTTTGCGGTGGTATTGGTGGCGGATCAATGCGTGGTCAGAAATTGCTGCGATGGTTACCTCCGCAGTTGTGTCAACAATTGTGTTCACTCTGCCCCAGACAAAGGGTAACTTTGCGTATCAGATGCTAATCATTGTTCCGACTTCAACACTCATTTGGTTCGTCACAACTCTGGTGACTTCCCCTGTTTCAGAAGAGAGGTTAATTGCATTCTATCAACGCGTCCGACCGAATGGTGGTTGGTGGGGACGTATCCCTAGCCTTGCAAATGTCCAACCAATCGAAGAGAGCAGTATGCCAGCACTGCTCAACTGGGTGTTGGGTTCGGTATTTGTTTATTGCACGTTGTTTGGGTTCGGCAAATTGCTATTGGGATTTTACGGCGCCGGGGTTGTTTTTCTGCTGATTGCGTTAATTACAGGAAGCTTGATTTATCGCGGATTACCGATTCGATAACATATCAATAGGACTTACGCATTTCCTCTTAAAGTCCCCCTGATAAGGGGGATTTAGGGGGTTAAATGAAACCAAATAACGACTTTTCAGAAAAATATGTCAATTTTCTGTTCAATTTGCGTAAGTCCTAATCAACATACCTCATCAGATTCTTAAATGTTTAACCCTATATCTTGAACGTTCAAAGCCTCGGCTCGAAATCATTATGAGGTGAACAGAGTGAAGACAATCGTATTGCAATTATATTATTTCGGACTAATTGTCGCTTTTTTCACCTTTCCTGTCGCGCAACATGGACGCGTTCTCAACGCAGCAGCTGAGATGAACACTAACGAAGGGCAAGATCAGAACCAGATACCACCCACGGAATCGCCTACGGGAGACACAGGTATCATTGTTATTGACGAAGAGCAAGAGTCGTCCCTTAGTACCAAAAGCCTCCGTGGCAGACGCAAAGGCTTCATTTGTGGTATTGGGGCCGGCGTTGGCTACACTAGCTTTACAGCACCACTGGCAGCCTATTGGGGAGATGCGTATGAAGGCAGCTGGCCAGATCCGCGTCAAACAAAATCTGCCTTTGGGACAGAGCTCAAAATCGGACACGGCCTGTCAGATCAGTTCCTTCTCTACTATACTAGCCGTATTTCATGGCTTCCGTTATCGAATCTCTATCGGGATACTATGGTTGCCAACGGAAGTGCCGGTGCCGGCCTGATGTACTTTCCGCTCCGAAACGTCAATTTTTACTTCGTCGGTACTCTCGGACTCGCGGTCCTCACGACCTGGCATCCCTCCTTCAAATTGGAAAAAGCAAGACAAACAGGTTTGGCTGCGTCAGGTGGAATCGGTTACGAATTTTTATCCCACCTGACCGTTGATTTTACAGTGAGTTTCGGGCACGCGAACAGGATACACTTTGATGACATAACTGAGATAAAATTCGCCCATGAAATTGTCACTTATTTAGTGACTCTTAACACCCTTGCCTACTAGCGTGTTTTATTAGGAGTAGGAGTTACGCAGTTGAATGCTCAACCCTTTGTAGTTCGGTGATTTATCACCAATAGATACTGTTCCCAACGCCCGATGAATCGGGCAACTACAATAATAGACGCGCCATCAAGAGTTCGTAGGGAAAAACGATCGTTATTCCCTACTGAAGTGCATAAGTTCTATTAGGAGGAAAATATATGGAACAAAGAAAAATTTTAAGCCTCGCTACGACCACCTTACTTCTAATAGTTGTGTTTGCACACCTCACAGGTTGTGGAGATGTTGGGGATGAAACAGTTACCGAACGACTCCGATTCACCGAATTTTTCCTGTTGCCGACAGCTCCTTACTATAGAAAGTCATACATAGAACACATACCGGACGAAGAAATAGCGACCCGAGAGGTCGATTTTGAAGCAAAAATAGTAGAAATTCAGAAGGTTTACAGGGACTTGATTAAAGCCTATAGGGAAGAGGATATGAGTGCCCTCACGAAAACCTTGGATACATCACAAGGAATCGAATGGGGAACTCTCACCGGGACCTCCCATGGTTGGAACAATATTAAAGGTTTTCTTGAAGCTAAATGGATACAAACGGATTGCATGGGAATTCAAAATTGGGAAAATTGGGAGCTGACAGACTTTTACATTCGTCCCAAGAATATAAAGGCTCCCTGGGAAGAAGCAAGTGCAACAGCCCCTATGTTCTTTCAAGACCCCGGCTCGTTCGCGTGCGTTATACAGCCGGCGTCTTTTTACCTGACAAACAAATCAAGCAAGTCACCCAAGTGGCGTATTCATCAAATTAATGGGTCCAGATACTTTACGGACCCAAGGTACAAGGTGCCGGATCCAAAGAACTAAGAGGCTTTGCTATCTGCCTGATTCAAAGCAGTACGGTATTTTTCGCTCATCTATCACGCATGGAAGACACCCGCTATGAAACGTCACGTCCCCGTTTTCATTCGCTCAATCCTGATATTTTTCCTCGCCGCCTCCGCTTTCCCGGTAGACGCCTACTTTGACCATATCACAGTCTTCTCCAACGGGAAGATTACCCGTTTTACCCAAATGTCAATCCGCGTCCATATCGCACCGATGCCTATTGGGGTTAAGGGGGTTGAAACGTATTTGGAAAGTTTCCGCTATGCCATGCGCGAATGGGAAGCCACCGCTGATGGGCGCATACAGTTTCAAGAAGTAGCGGCGATCGACAACGCAGACATTCGTGTGCGGTGGCAGCGGAGTGGATTGACGCGAATCATTGATACCGCACTCGGCAGGACGGAACTCGCCCGGCTCTCAGAAACCGATTTTGAGGTAGACGTAGTTTTATCGTTACGTGAAAGCGGTTCAGTGGCTTTGCTTTCTCAGGAAAAGATGCGAACCGTTTGTCTCCATGAACTTGGGCACGCAATTGGACTGTGGGGACACAGCCCAGATTCAGCGGATGTGCTTTTCTTCGCAGCAACGGCACAACGTCCGACGGATCGAGATAAAGCGACGTTGCACAGAGTCTACGCGACTCCACTCCACACGCCTCAACATGAAGCTGCAATTGCAGTTCTTAAAGCGCAAATTGAAGCCAATCCAAAACACGTCCGGAGCCACTATCTCCTCGGCACCGTTAATTTCGATAAAGGCCAAGTGGAGGCAGCGATTGAAAATTTCAAAGCCTGTTTGGCACTTGACCCGACCTTTCCGCAAGCCAACGAAAAACTTCTCCAGGCCTACCAGAAAAGCGGACGTAGAGAGGAGGCACTCGTCCATCTTCAAAAGATGCTCAATCGGGAGGCGTCGCCAGAGGGTTACAACACCGCCGGCGTGATGTACTATCAAAATCAGCAAATTGACGAAGCTATCGCAGCTTTCAAGAGCGCGCTTCAGATTAACCCTCGCTATCAGCCAGCCAAAGATAATCTACGTCAACTCTATCGTGAGCAGGGTATCGCTGCACTAGGAGATGAAACTTATTCAGAAGCAATTGCGTTTTTTTTAGAGGCACTCCAACTCGACCCGACAGATTCGACACTGTATAATTTGACAGGGGAGGTGTACGCAAGAAACGGGGACCACCAAAACGCAATTGCGGAGTACCAAAAGGCACTGCAATTTAATCCCGGGGCCACAGATGCCAAGCAGAACCTCGCTCGATCCTATAACAATCTCGGTGTACAGTTGGCTCAATCCCAACGTTGGGAAGAAGCGATTGATGCCTATCAGCGGGCCCGTCAATTGATGCCCGACCTTGCCAGTGTGAAAACCAATCTCACAGATTTGTACTGGAAACGGGCGAACACACTCCGCGAACAGGGAAATTTAGATCTGGCTATCGAAGCCTATCGTGAACTTCTTGCGTTTGATTCGGGTGCCATTGATGTCCACAGCTTGCTAGGGGATTTATATTTCCAAAGGCGAGACTACCCGCAGGCAATTCGTGAATTTAAGGTGGCTTTCACTGCCGATCCGGAGAACCCGCAAGCGCGGAACAACCTGATCGCGGTCTACCATAAATACGGGCAAGTACTCGATAATCAAAGGCATTACGCCCAAGCGATTGTACAACTTGAAGCGGGACTCGCATTAGCTCCGACGCGCATCAACCTTCGCCTGAGTCTCGCGTATGTCTACGAACATGCAAAGGATTTCGACAGCGCAGGGAGGGTGTTTGAAGGGATTTTGGAACTAGAGCCAGATAACGCTCAAGCCAAAACGGGGTTGGTCAATCTTCAAATCCAACGTGGGAACTATTTTCTAAACCGAAAGAAATATACGGACGCGCTCAAGGTGTTTGAAAGCATCCCAGAATCCGATCGGGGTGCAGGAATCTATAATACGATCGGGTATCTTTATTTGATGAAGAAGCAACCCCTGAAAGCGTTGGGGATTTTTGATAGGGCCCTTGCCGAAGCCCCACAGGACGGGGTTGCTTACCAGAATCTCTTGAGTATTGAGTCACAGTTTGACCGACAACTTGACCGTGCCGATGATCCCCAAACGGTGAAGGATAACCTTGCGCTTGTGCGAAATAGCCTCGTGCACTGCTTAATCGGTCGCAATGAACATCTCAAAGCGAAAGCCAAATATCGTGACGCATTAGATCTTGCCCCCGGCGACACGGAAGTTCAAACAACCCTTATTGACACCGGTATTCGCCTCGCAAAGGCGTTCCAAAAAAAGAAATGGCCCAAAAACATGAAGGAGGTAGCTCGGTGGATTCAGGAGCAAGCACCCGACAACTTAGTGGTACAACAGCTGCTTGAAGATAGCCCATAACCACTTGAATCGCTTTAAGGACACGTTGACAAATCTCACTCCAGACCGCCGTAACGATATGTCGAAAAAAAATTTGTACAGTTATCTACTCCCCATCGCTATCACTATCTGGATGATTCCACAGGCGTTTGCAGAATCTCCCTTTGAAAGGGCACTCGCCCTAGTCGATCAGAGAGATTATGCCCAAGCTGCTCGAAACTTGGAAGATTTGCTTAAAACACAGCCAACCCATCCAGAGAAACAGGCGATCCATCATGTGCTCGCTTACTGTTACGAAAAAGGAAAGAAATGGACCAAAGCGATTGAACATTATACGCTCGCGCTTTCTGCAACATATCCCTTGGCAGATTATGTCATCTACCATTTGGCACAATCATACGGACAGATGAAAGACAATCAAAACGCTATCGTCTGGTATCAACGACTGATTAATGAGCATCCGCAGAGTTTTCATTTTGCTAGTGCTAAACACGAGCTCGGTAAAGCACAGTATCACACTGGCAATCACGCCGAGGCACTCAAAAGTTTCTTAGCATTGATGGCTGATCCCAAAAACAGTCATGTCAGGAGAGCAACTTATGAGGCGGCAAAGACCCATGCAAAACTGGGTGACTGGAAGAAAGCTCAAGACACCTACCAACAGCTTATTAACGCAAACAATGCGGACATGATCGCACAGAGTTCCCTTGACGCGCTTCAAAAACTGGTTGCACGACATCCAGAACTCCAGATCACGCGTAATCAGCGCATGACGCACGCTATGGTGCGATTCAATCGCGGTCAGTTGACAAGTGCGCGCTCGGAATTTCGCAAAGTAGCTACAGGTCATAAAGACAAAATCACTGCGCGCGCTACCTACTATATAGGTCGCGCATACCACCGCCAGCGAAAATATGATTCGGCACTTAAGGAATATAATAGAATCGTTTCTCTCTACCCGACGAGTGGCTATCTCACGCGGGCACTCTACCAGTCAACGCTTTGCTACCGGCGTAAGGGACAGCCACAGCTGGCTGAAAAACATTTGATTGACTTCGTTGAAAAATACAGTTGGAGCGCATTGGCGGACGATGCATTATATGATCTTGGGTGGGTGCAGGAAAACGAGAAAAAGTACGACAAAGCTATCGCTTCGTACCGTCGTTTGACGACCCAATACACCAACAGCGACCGGTTGCCGCGAGCATACTGGCAAATTGGCTGGATCCAATTCAGGAACGAACGATACGCAGATTGTATTGCAACTTTCACAACCTTGCAAAAGGGTTTTCCACACGATAGTTGGGCTAAAGCCGCACGCTTCTGGATAGCAAAAACCTATGAACGTCAAAATCGGTTAAAGGAAGCGGAGGCAGTATATGGCGAAATCGTTAAAGGAAATCACTGGTATTACAGCGGCGCTGCAAAAGAACATCTGAAACGCCTTCAATCACAGATGACTGCTTCAGCCAAACGGGAAACCCTAGCGGTTTCTCGCGTCCGTGTTATCTTGGACAGCCCTGCCTGGAAAAACATCGGATCTAAGAAAACCGCTCGCGTCCAACAGTTGATGCGTCTCAAGCTTTTCGAGGATGCCCTAACCGAACTTGAAGGAAACATACAGCGCGACAGTTCAAACCTGCGAGATAATTACTATAATTTGATAATATGCCTCGAAAAACTCAAGAGGTTTCAGCAGGCGCACCGATATGCAGACAAGCTATCAAACTTCCGCCCCCTGCGTGGCACAAACAACGCCATACCGATAGAACTGTACCGACTCCTGTATCCACTTTACTACGCAGACCTCCTTCAAAAACATACAACAAAATACGAAATTGACCCGCTGTTTGTCGCTGCTATGATTCGTGAAGAGAGTCGGTATAACGCTGATGCTGTTTCCTACGCCGGTGCGATAGGACTGATGCAGATCATGCCGGCAAATGGACCCGAGTTCGCAAGCCGTCTTAAAATTCCTCGATTCAACACAAAGATGCTGTATAATCCAGATATCAACATTCAGATGGGATCATGGTACATGAAAAGTTTGATGAATCAATTTGACAACAATCACGCACTGGTCGCCGGCGCGTACAACGGCGGTCCCGGTCGGATGCGGCGATGGATAAAAGCAAAGCAGATCCCAGATTTGGATGAGTTCATCGAAGATATTGGAATAGATCAAACACGCCGTCACATCAAAAAGGTTATTGATAGCTATATCATCTATCAACAGCTCTACTCAAACCCGACCTCTACCTCCGCAAACATACCGCCTCCTTCGGATGGTTGAATGGCTGGGGCAGCTCTCGCCACAATTCGGTCATATCCTTGGACGAACCTAGGAAAATTCAATACTTGAAAGGATAATCCCTATGAAACATACAATCGGCTGCACAACCCGTCCCTACGGCTCGCTCACATTTGCCGAAGCATGTGAGCATATTGCGGCTGCCGGATATACAGATGTTGCAGTGTTTGCCAACGCTGGTCAAATTCCCGTGCAAGCGGATAGTACGGAGGCGGAAATCGCAGACACCCGCAAAGCCGCAGCCGCTGCTGGATTGACCCCTTCCATGCTGATCGGCAGTACGAAATTGAATCTCGGTTTGGAAGCCGCTGTCGATGACTACAAACGACTCATTGATAACGCCGCTGCACTCGGCACTAAGTGGCTGCTCGATTGTGGTACGGGGAACGAGGCGCACTACGCGGACTACTTTGAACTGATGCGTCAGGCTGCGCCACATGCTGCGGAAATGGGTGTCAACATTACCATGAAACCGCACGGTGGAATCAGTCTTACAGTCCAAGATCTTATTGACGCTGATGATAAAGTAAATCACCCCGCCTTTGGGATCTGCTACGATCCCGGCAATATTATCTATTATACCAAAGGTGATCTTCGTCCCGAAACCAATGTCGCGATCGCTGCACCGAGAGTGACGACAACGATCATCAAGGATTGTGTCGTTGAAGATGGTGTACCGGATGTGATGGTCACGCCGGGCGAAGGGTTAGTCGATTTTGAGACGGTTCTAAATGGGTTGGTTAGCGGTGGTTTTGAGGGACCACTATATGTTGAATGTGTTGGTGGAACCACGGTAGATGAAATCAACAGGAACACTAAAGCGACGCTGAAGTTGGTGACCGATATTTTGACGTAGGACCTTTTTGATGCATTGATTCCGCTGAACATTTAACGCGCAGGCACAAGGAGGACAACAATGAAAATTATTCGTCTCGAAACCGAATTGTATATTGCCCCGCCACCGGAGCGTCCAATAACCGATGCACTTCGAGCCAATAGACATCCGGGACGCGTTTTTGTCAAAGTTCACACGGATAAAGGTCTCGTCGGTAGTTCAGCGGTTGGCTTCTCCTCGATTCGGGGCGCAAACCAGACGCTCCAGACCATGCTTGATGAGGAGGTCGCGCCGCTGCTTGTGGGACGGGACCCGCTCGCCATTCGACTGATTGACGAAGACCTGAGACGGGCACTAGAAGAGCAGGCTATCCACGGCATGACGATGTATGTCCTCACGGCTGTGAATGTTGCCCTCTGGGACATCTTTGGACAAGAAACAGGACAACCCGCGCACCGCCTTGTCGGTCAAGCGAAAGATCGAGTGCCCGCCTATACGATGGTGGGCTGGATGCACTTAGACCTTGATGAACTCAAGGAGGTCTGCGCTCAAGCAGCCGAACAAGGATTCAAGGCTGTGAAGGTCAAGGTCGGTTCGCCAACGCTGGAGGAGGACATCCAACGGCTAGAAACGATTCGGGCAGAGATTGGTCCAGATATCACGATTATGGTAGACGCCAACCAGACGCTCACAGTGTACGAAGCACTGCGTCGTGGGCAGGTTTTTCAAGAGATGGGTGTCTTCTGGCTTGAAGAACCACTGCCCGCCCACAACTATGATGACTATGCCGAACTTGCCCACGGGCTTGCCATGCCCATCGCTACCGGCGAAAATCTGTACGGCAAGGAAGAGTTTAAGGAACTCCTCGTCCGTCGCGGGATAGACATTGTACAGGTAGACCTCGCTCGCCTCGGTGGTTTCTCCGAATGTGTTGCTACCGGCCTGTTGGCGGCAGCGTTTGGTGTCCCGTGCTGCACGCATGGTGGCGGATTGATAAATCTGAATATCTTGTGTGCGCTGCCTAATACACTGTATCTGGAAACAGGACTATTGACCGATGAAGAGCGTGATCATTTCGTCGACGGCTGCTTCCTTGCACCGGAGGGCGCGGGATTTTCGTGGTAGAATAGATTAGAGTCTCAACTAACAGCTAAAGATGAGGAGAGAAACAGTGGAACTAAGCCAAGATAAATTGCGCGTCGCGGTTGCAGGCTGCCATCGTATGACACACCGGACCCCAGGCAGCCATAATTTTGCGACTGCGTTTCACGCCGCCCCTGAGACGGATGTGGTAGCGGTGTTTGACCTCGGCGCAGAAACCCGGACGGAATTTGTGGATTGTTGGAGAGAGGTCTGGGGCGAGATCCCAAGCTATCACGATTACCGGCAGATGCTTGCGGAAATCCAGCCAGATCTGCTGTGTATCGCCACGCGCCAAACGATGCACGCCGATCAGATTGAGTTGGCTGTCGAGGCTGGGGTACACGGTGTCCTGTGCGACAAACCCCTCGTTACCAGCCTAGCGGAGATGGATCGTATCGTAGCCGCGTGTCAGGAAGTGCCGCTGCTTTTAGGGTTGGACCGTCGCTGGATGCCCCGTTATTGTGCACTGCGCGAGCTCGTTGCCGATGGTGTGATCGGAGAGGTCACAAGTGCCACTGCCTATGCACTGTCAAATCTGATTAATCATGGCTGCCATTCGTACGATGCGATTTTAGGCTTGGCGGGTGATGTCGAACCGGTGTGGGTCAGCGGCTTAGTAGACGACGTTTCTGCGGAACCTCCCGATTCGCGCCGACGTATGGACCCGGCTGGCAATGCGCAGATCGGGCTCGCAAATGGGGCAGTACTCTACGTCACACCAAATGGTCGCCACGAAAACGCAGGAATGACCTTTGAAGTCGCAGGCGAGAATGGGCGGCTATTTCTCCTCGACGATGCCAATGAGAGCTATCTCTGGTCAGCGGACGATCCATCTGGGGCGGGGTTACGTCCATTAGATCTCCCGGAGGAAACCGAACCGTGGCCCGCCGGTAAGGCGATGGTGAGCGATTTGGTGGAGGCAGTGCAAACGGGTGGGCGAACCGCCTGTGACATCGAACATGTCCGTCGCGCAACGGAGATAGGCTTCGCAATTCACGGTTCTTCAATGCAAGGTGGAGCTAAGGTAGACCTACCACTCGCCGACCGGTCATTCCGCGTTGAATCATATCCTTGGGGTAATGAGTGAAACGTGAAGTGTGAAAACAATTTGGGTTTATAGATATTAATGAACTGATGAACCCTTGAACTTTCGAACGATGCGGCAATAGCATAATGACTAACTCACGCCAAGCGTTGTAGAGGGAGGTAATGAGCGGATGAAAATCAAGGAGATAAGGGCAGCCGAGATAAACATCACACCGAGACCCAAAACCAAGCCGCGGAGTTTTCCGCCGCCGGATCGCCCCGATTCGCCAAGCCCAATGGCGCGTTATTCCGCTTACAGAACACGACGGGCGTCGTCGGGAGCTAGTTGGAACCGAGTGGGCTGCGTAATCACCGCTGAAGACGGCACTTTTGGCGTTGGTGTCACGATTAATGGGGGACCGGTGGTCAAAGTCATCAACGACCATTTCGCTCGACACCTTGTGGGCGAAAATTGCATGGCAACAGAGAAGGTGTTTGATATGATGTTTCGGATGGCTACCCCTTATGGCAGTACCGGAATCGCAAGTTATGCTATCAGCGCTGTTGACCTTGCCCTATGGGATCTGAAGGGCAAGCTGCTGAAGCGACCTGTCTATGAACTTCTTGGGGGACCTCAGAAGGAAAGCATCTTCTGTTACTCCACCGGATTCGAAACCGAATGGTACATGGAGTTGGGGTTCAAGGCGACCAAACTCCCGCTGCCCTACGGACCCGCCGATGGGTTGGAAGGGCTAAATAAAAACGAAGTAGAAGTAGCAAGAACGCGAGAACTGATTGGGGATGACGTAGAACTGATGCTGGACTGCTGGCTGTCGCTGGATGTGGAGTATACTGTTCGACTTGCCGAGCTGCTGAAACCCTACCGTCTCAAGTGGCTAGAAGATTATCTGATACCAGAGGATTTTGAGGGGTTCGCTGAGGTGCGTCAGCGATTGCCGTGGCAGACACTCGCTACCGGCGAACATTGGTATATGCCGTTGCCCTTCTCTATGGCTGCCAGTCAACGGCTCGTCGATATCTTCCAACCGGACGTACTATGGGCGGGCGGAATCACCTCGTGCGTTCGAATCTGTCACCTCGCCGAAGCCGCCGGCATTTCGGTAATCACCCACGGCGGCATGAATTACCCCTACGGACAACATCTCGCCTTTGCGATGCCCGCCATCTCTTGGGGCGAACGTTCCGAGGGTGTCTCGCCACCGGGCGTGCCGCCTGAGGAGATGGTCGCCATCCCCGGAACGGCTGTGATCAGGGACGGTCATCTTGTACCCAACGATGCGCCGGGATTTGGGATTGAAGTGAGCAAGGATTGGCTGGAAGATGTTGCCGTGTAGTGTAAACATATCACTTCGATTCTACGGGTAGCGCCGCCAAAGACTCCTCGATTTTTCGGATCGCCTTCTTTTCCGCGTCAAGGGCAGCGTTGATGATAGCCGCCGCTTCTTGTCTCTTGCGTGCCGTGAAACTTTTGTGTTCTTTGCAGACGTTTACCAATTTCATGATGGCTTTGATTTCTTCGTCATAAAACACCGCCGCCTCGAACAATGCACGTCTTGATACTTTTGGAAAGCGATCGGTGATTTCACGGAGATACGCCGCGGCATTCTCTCGCATTTCCCACAAGATCCAAGCTGCGTGCTCTGTAAACCCGACCTCCATCTTACCGGTTTCTACTGCTTGTTTCCAAAGTTCATAGGCGGCAAATCCAAGGGCATCAACAGGGTAAGGAGCATCGTCCAAATCAAACCGCGTACCGTATGCGAAAGCGACCGCATGTTTGAGTGATCTGACCTCTAACGCCATTCGATCAAGTGGCTTCTTCCCGGCAAGAATCATAACACAATACCAATTTGCCGAATCTGCGAATCCAAACTGATCATATGGAACGGTATACTCGGTCATATAGTTCTGATGGCGAACGGTATATGTTTTCTCGGTTTCATCGTAGCCAACGAGCAACCCCCATCCATATGCGTTCACGCCACTATCTCGTTGCTTAACGGTCATCGGTTGCCATGCAATCGCTGGGATGCCTCGGTCAATACTTGCTGTGACCTCTTCCCATGTCTGATTTTTAATACTTTGCAATTCTTCCGGGCTCGGCGCGGGCTGCCTTTCCTGATGTGCTATCTGAAATTCCTTAAAATCATAACCGATATAGGTAATCATATCCCACAGCAACCACCAATCGATGTTGGCTTGTTGCCAGACCACGCCGTTACCTATTTTCATGCTGAAACTGAATGCGTGTCCGAATGTGCCGCTTAGACGCGGAATTGACCAATCTCCGCCAGCGGCTGTGAGTGTCGGCTGTAATGTCCCGATAAAATTGCTATCTCCTCGCGCTGGCTTGATTTCCCCGAGGATTTTTTTTGCGCCTGTTTTTTTCTCCTCTTTTTCACCCAAAGAACCACTGAATTGAGAAACCTGTTGATAGGGCTTTTGTCCGAAATGCCTATTTCCCTGTGCAAAAGAGAGGTTGGTGAGGCTCAGTAGAATAACAGTGAAGCCTACCGCAGCCAAAACTCCAAGAGAAATTCGCGTTGTACGACGCTGGATTTTGATAGGTTTAATTCGTCCATCATTACGGAATGTCGAACCCCGTTGCAATTCTATTTCCTCAAGGATTTCACTCATTATAGATGCTCCAATTGAAAGAAAAAACTCATCTTCGCTCTCAAAACTGAATCACCCCACGAGCGACCTCCCCATTGAGCAAATCCTCAAACGCCTCGTTGATCTCCTCCAATTGATAGGTGCGGCTGATCAGTTCGTCCAACCTGAGAACACCAGCGCGGTAAAGCGCTAGCAAGCGGGGCATATCATCGCGGGGACGTGCTGAACCGTAGGTGCTCGTCATCACCATTTTTTCCCCACCCAGTATGCCGGGCTCCAAAGACAGTGGCTCGCGATCAGGTACGCCGATCCAGATTGCCTTCCCTCGAGGTCGTATAGCGCGTATTGCTTGTTCGTATGTCACATTCACCCCGATCGCTTCAATCGCATAATCGGCACCTAACCCATCTGTCAGGGATTGGATCTCTGGGATGGGATCGAGGTTACTAGCGTTGATGGTATGGGTCGCGCCGAGCTGTCGTGCCATCTCCAATTTTGCATCCAGTAAGTCCACCGCGATAACCTTCTCAGCACCCGCAACAGCCGCCCCCTGAATGGCATTCAAACCGATGCCACCCGTCCCGAATACCACGACGCTGCTCCCCGGACGCACTTGAGCCGTATTGGTTGCAGCACAAAACCCCGTTGTGACGCTACACCCGACTAACGCAGCTTTATCTAATGGAATCTCTTTGTCAATCGGTATAGCAGATTCTTGGGGAATTACGGTATATTCCGCGAAGGATGCGACCCACGCATAATGGTGGATTGTCTTACCGTTCTTTTTATAGCGTGTTGTGCCGTCAAAGAGGCTTCCACGTTCGCTCTGCCTCGCTTTCAGGCAGAGATTGGAATAACCTTGTGTACAGTAGATGCAATATCCGCAGGAGGGCACCCACGACAGAATCACATGGTCGCCCGGCTTCACCAAAGTGACACCCTCTCCGACCTCCTCGACAATCCCTGCGCCCTCATCTCCTAACACCACTGGAAGTGGATAGCTGATTTTGCCTGTAACCGCATGGTAACAGCTATGACAAACACCCGTTGCGGCGACCCTAACAAGCACCTCACCTTTTTTTGGACCTTCCATGTCGATATCATCGACAACAACCGGTTGATTTAGTTCGTACAAGACAGCAGCTTTCATGACCCCTCCTCATCCGATATAGTATGGATTTCTCTCTATACGAAGCCTTATTATTTTAACGCAAGGGTGCAAAGAAGCAAAGCCGCAAGGATGGAAAAAATTTAAGGGACCCCTATTCCTAGCATCCTCGCCTTGAAACCAAAGACACTGGATTGAGTTTTCACAAATTATTCACTACACGATGTATACCATCTTTGACCATTCGCTCACCGAAATTGATTACCATGCCCAGCTTGCAACCGGTGAGTCGAAGATAAGTGAGTGTCTGCGCTTCAAATATGTTGTTATAGTTCAATGAGGCAAAAACTTCAAGACCCTTGCGTCTTTGCGTCCTCGCGTCCTTGCGTTGAAATTAAACAGGAACAGGTTTCTCGCCACAGATTGTGGTTCTGTGCATGTGCCGTGGTGTATCTTCCCCATAGTCCCGAATGGCGTGATGAATTGTGCAGCGGTTGTCCCAGAAAACGAGATCGTTCATCTCCCACCGGTGACGATAGATGAAGGCAGGCTGCGTAATATGCTCGAAGAGATACTCCAGCAGCGGCTCGCTCTCTTCCTCCGTCATATCGACGAAACGCGATGTAAAGCCAGGATTGATGAACAGCGCCTTACGACCGGTCGTCGGATGGGTGCAAACCACCGGATGTTCAACAGGTGGAGTTTTTTTCCTCGCGGTTTCATTAAGCCGTGCCGCAGCCCCTCTCTTTGAAAAATAGCGCCTATCGGCATGACCGAAATCGTGCACCGCCCAGAGATGCTCTAGCATCCGTTGCAGCCCGGGCGAAAGCGTGTCATAGGCTACATACATGTTGGCGAACATCGTGTCCCCGCCTATCTCAGGAATCTCTAGAGCGTACATCATCGAACCCATCGCCGGTGCTGCCTTATAGCTCAGATCTGAATGCCAATAGGTGCCGGCGTATGGTCTGCCCTTTGGTTTTCCATCTTCAACCACATTGGAAACCACATAGATTTCTGGGTAGCCTTCCAGCAGCGCCTCAGAGATGACGTGTGTCTCAAGGGAACCGAACAGGTGACTGAACGCTACGTGTTGCGCCGGCGTCAGATGCTGATCGCGAAACACAAGCACCCCATGTTCGGCAAGTGCCCCCTCAAGCACTTCAAAGGTATCCGGGGGGACAGCAACAGAAAGATCGACGCCCTTTACCATTGCCCCCACCGCCGGCGATACCTTTTGGATTGAAATTGACATTTGTGCACCTCCCCTCCTCGTCAAAAATATGGGCACGATGCTACATTATGTGGCTTCAAACCCATTCGGTATCCTGCTTGGATCGCCATGGTGCTTGTCGGCTATACCCCTCTGCTCCACGTCGCTCGACAGGTGGATTTTCCCGTAACACTTCCTCGTTCATTTCAATGCCGATGCCGGGGGCAGTTGGGACATCAAAATATCCATCCTTCTGGCGAGGAAATTCACCGACCACTACTTCATCAAACCATGGGGCATGACCGCCTTCTTGAATCATGAAGTTTGTCGTGCAGACATCAACCTGTATTGCCGCCATTGTGTTGACTGGACCGTAGGGATTGTGGGGTTGAAAACCGACATAGTATGCCTCTGCCATCGCGGCGATTTTCTTTAGTTCCGAAATTCCACCCGCGTGGCAAACATCCGGCTGAATCAGCGCCACAACCTGTTTCTCAAGTAGTTCGACAAACCCCCACTTGGTGTAGAGTCTTTCCCCTGTTGCGAGTGGGATATTCACGGCTTCCGCGACCTTCGCCATAGCGTCAACATTTTGGGGCGGAACCGGCTCTTCATAGACGTATGGGCGAAACTCCTCCAACGCATGACCGATTCGGATTGCAGACGACGGCGATAATCTCCCGTGCACTTCGACCAATAGCTCAACATCGTCTCCAACCGCCTCCCGCACCGCCTTCACCTTGGCGATAGCATCCCGTTCCGCTTCCGCACTGATGAACAGCCCCTGATGACCAAAGGGATCGCCCTTTAATGCGGTCAAACCCGTATCCACCTGACGCAGGGCATGCTCAACGGCGAGTTCAGGCGTCTGTCCATCGAAGCGACCATACGTCCAAATTCGATCACGCATCTGTCCTCCTAGCAGCTGCCAGACCGGTGCGTCAAATGCCTTGCCTTTGATGTCCCAGAGGGCGATTTCTATCCCACTGATCGCCGCCATCTGAATCACACCACCCCGGACATTATGATAGAGATGATAGAGTCGTTGCCAGTGTTCCTCAATCCGAAACGGATCTTTACCAATCAACGTCGCTCCAAGCTCTTCGATAACATTTGCAACAGACAGGGGACCGCATGTTGATTCGCCCCACCCAACGATGCCCTCATCTGTCGAAATTTTAACGTAGACGTAACTACTTCGCCCTCCTCGCCTATTGGATACCGGCGAAGCACTGGGGATTGCCTCAACGCTTGTGATTTTCATTCGATAACTCTCCTTGTATAGAATCTTTCTAATTCGTACGCTTTTTCACGTCAGTTGCAACCAACCGTCATCTAACTCTTCAAAGCGGCGGTGTAATGCCGCAACGGTTTCCGCCGAAATTGGTAGCTGCCCCGTCACCATTTCAATGTTTGATGTCAGATGGGAGGGATTGTGAGTTCCTACGATGATCGTATCGACTTCGGGTTGGGCGAGTACAAACCCCAATGCCAGCAGGATGGGATTTTCAGGTGCCTGTGGCAGCGGTCCCATTCCCTCCATAATCTGTGCTCGTCGAAAGTATTCATCCGCATACGAGTAGGGACTCTGCGCTTTGCCCCACGCGCCATTGGCAACAGGTCGCTTTATAATGACGCCCATCCCTTGCGCCTCCGCCGCCTCAAACAATCCTTTGGTGCGGGCATGTTGCTCTACAAGATTAAAGCTAGTCTGAAGAGTATCAAACAGCCCGCTGTCTACCGCCCAACGAGCAGCCGCATTGTCTCCACTGTAGCCGATAAAACGCGTTTTGCCGGCAACCCTCGCTTGAACCAGTGCGTCGATAACCTCGCCGTGTTCCAACACATCCACATCGCAGGAGTGGAGTTGGACTATGTCTAAGTGGTCCGTCTGCAGCCGACGCAAGCTGCGGTCAATACTCTCGGAGACTGCCGGTCCAGTCCACGATTCGTGTTCCGTCCACGGTGTGCCTCTATCCCCGTCGTCTGTGGTGTGGCCACACTTCGTCGCCAAGATATATTCATCCCGCCGGTGAGCAACCGTCGCACCAATTATCTCCTCGGTTCTACCGTAGCAGGCAGCGGTGTCAAGGAAATTGATGCCGCCATCGAGCGCACTGTTGAGCACTCGGTCCGCCTCCGCAACAACCTTGGACCTCTCTTGGCGCGAAATCTCGGCAAGCCCCAGACCGAGGCGCGTGATTTTGAGACCTGTTTTGCCAAAATCTGTCGTTTCCATAGTTTGTCTCCTTATATTCCCGAGTTGCTAGTTGCCAAACCCACTCGGCTTGGATAGACATATCCAAGCCGTACTTGCACGTGTGCAGTGGATTTGTCAATCCACTGCGAGCGGTGATTGACTCAATTTGGCTCACATTGTCTTGGCGTTGGATTTCATATATGTAGTAGCTTGAGTTCTATCATGTGGGTCTGTAGGGAACGGCGATCTGCGCTCTTTTCTAAAACCCTGCTTGCTTGTCACACACATAGATGAACGGTTCACCCGCGAGAAATCGACGGAGGTTCTCCTTGAAAATCTGGCGCCGTCCCTCCCACATTTCAGCGGTCAACGCTGAAGCGTGAGGCGATAGGATGACGTTTTCTAAATCCCATAACGGACTGTCAGCAGGCAAAGGCTCTACATCCATGACGTCCAGTCCCGCGCCAGCGATTCGGCCGGAGCGCAACCCGTCTATCAACGCTTCCTCATCCAAGATGCCTCCTCGTGATATTGCTATCACATATGCGCCCGGTTTGAGTAACTCCAGTCGTCGGCGATTGATCAGTCCCTCTGTTTCTGGTGTGAACGGCGCGGTGATGACAAACCAGTCGGATATCTGAAGCAGTTCATCCAGTCTGTCAAGTCCCCAAACCGCTTTCACCTCCGGTGGGGTTGGCATTGATTGCGTATCAACGGCATAGACCTCCATATCGAAGCCGTGTCCCCGCCGTGCAACCGCCATTCCAATACCGCCGAGTGCGAGGATGCCTAGGGTGCTTCCACTAATCTCTAAAACTCGTTCATCATATTTTCCAGTATCCCAACGGTGCGCTTTCTGGTCGTCCCACTGTTCACGTAAGCAGTGGGCAAAGGTCAATATCATGCCGAACGCATGGTCAGCCATCGGGTTGGCGTGAGGTCCCCGTGCGTTCGTCAAGATAACGTCACTATCTCTTATCTCAGGTATTGATACAATCTTATCGACACCGGTCCCCGGACACTGAATCCACTGGAGTTTTTGGGCGGCAAGAAAAACCGCGCGTGACGGATCACCGCAGAACACATCCGCATCCCGAATGAGTTCTATCTCTTCCTCTTGGGTCGCTGCCCGGTGAAAGGTTACGTCGGGAAAAGTGGTACGAAGTTCGCTCAGAAACTGCTCGGTCGCTTTGGCAGATAGTACAACTTTCATCTGTTATTACCTCTATTCTAAAAGATCAAGTGTTGAGCATAGCTATCTCAAAGCGTTGCACGCTGCAACGCTGGCAAGTAATCGATTATCACTTTAATTTTTTCGGACACATATTGATCAACTTTCCACCATATTCTATCATAAAGTTCCCTTGTCTCAACATCAAAAAATGGACATTCCGGGAAAATTATGGTGACACCCAGATTCGCCTGAACCTGAGAGAAAGATTGGCGTCTTAAATCATGTCTACCGTAACGTCTTTCCGTTGTATTTCCTGCAGCGGAGTCGAAGATAAACCACAGATGAGGCTAGAACTTCAGATCAATCTATAGAAAATAAGGAGAAGCCACAATGCGTATCACTGATATAGATCCCTTTGTTGTGAGAGTGCCAATCGGAGCGGGAGAAAGAGCTACAACCGGGGACTGGACGCTTGTCCTGGTCCATACAGACGCAGGCGTAACCGGTATCGGACGTGGTGGGAGCATCGACGTCATCTCCCAAGTACTAGCACCTGTGCTCATCGGGCAAGATCCGCGACGGACAGCACTGCTCTGGGAACGGATGTACGAAACAGTATGGCGTTCCGGCGGTCCCGGTCATGCTGCAATGCTGTCCATTGGAGCACTCGATGTTGCTCTGTGGGATATTTACGGAAAGGCTTGTAGTCAACCTGTGTGGCGACTCTTGGGTGGATATCGGGACAAAGTCCTCGCTTATGCCGATGGCTCCGGCTACGTTGCAGAGGCAGACCAATCGCCCGAAGCGATAGCGGCTCTGGTCAAAAAACACGCCGACCTCGGCTATGACGCGATGAAAATACATATGTACGAAGCGAAAAGCCCGGAGGAGATTGTGGAGCGGGTCCGGTGCGCACGGGAATTGATCGGTATGGAGAAGAAATTGATGGTAGATCTGCACCGTGGGTGGGATGGAAAGACGGCTGTAGAAATCGCTCGGCAACTTGAACCTTACAATCTCTACTGGATAGAGGAGCCGGTGCGTGGCGACGATGAGGCAGTTTACTTGCGTATGGTACAGGAAGCAACCAGTGCCATTGTTGCCGGTGGAGAGAGCGTAGGCACCCTTTACGGGATCCGGCAATTTATCACGGAGGGTGCCCTCCAACTGATACAGACGGACATCTTAATAGGGGGAGGGTTCACCGGGTTGATGCGCATTGCGGCGCTATGCCACGCGTATCACCTGCCTGTTGCCCCGCACGGCGCGCAGTTCCCGGATATCAACTGTCATCTGGCAGCGGCGGTGCCCAATGGCTTAATCGTTTCCGCCTACCCCGACTGCGAACCCAACGAGATCTGGTCGAAACTCTATGATCCACCGTTCCAAGTGATTGACGGATACATCGCTATGACCGAGCAACCGGGGCTAGGGCTAACGCTGAACGAGGATTTTATTAATCAGTATCGGCTGAATACCGTGTCAGACGCAAATTGACGGGTTCATCGTGATAGAGTTTTTTACCTTCGATCGTAGGGCAAAAATAAAAAAAACCAAGCCGCATCAATAATCGAGTGCGGCTTGGCACTGGGTAATTCTCATCAACTTTATAGTACTAAACAAGGAGTAGTTGAAACTGCTTACACCTGATTTAACGAATCTGCACGAGTATAGTTTCGTTAAATTTCAAGGTTTGTTTCACCCGCTGCCTGAACATGGGTGATTTTCTTCAACTTTTTGATACTATACAAGGAGTAGTTAAATCTTCTTACATCAACCTTAGAGCCTGTTTTAAAAGTCATTTGATACGGTTTTGCATCAAGTAAATGGAAGCAATGTACACCATCGCTTCAGCGGTTTCGGCAGAGCGTTCATAGTCCAAAGTCAATCGGCGAAACCGACCGAACCAAGAAAAGGTGCGTTCCACAATCCAACGTAATGGAACGACCACAAATCCCGATTGCCTAAGAGATGGGGCAATGTCCAATTGACACTGATGCGCCATATATAACCAGTCGCCTAATTTTCCACGATAGCCAGCATCGGCGCAGACTAACTGAATCGTTATGTGCCACCTAAAGATTTCTGTTAATAACTCTATTGCGACTTGGTTATCACTGATATTTGCATCAGTGACCTTCACCCGCAATGGAATGCCAATTGTATCGGTGACTATGTGGCGTTTACGACCTTTGACTTTCTTATGTGCATCAAAGCCGCGAGTATCTGCCAGTTCGGTCGTTTTAACGGATTGGCTGTCAATGATAGCTACTGTCGGTGAAGGTGCTTTGCCAATATCACAACGGATTTGCTCGTGAAGTGCTTGATGAATCATAAGCCATGTGCCATCAGTTTTCCATTTTCTGAAATGGAAGTAGACCGTTTGCCATGGCGGCATCTGATGCGGGAGCATTCGCCATTGACACCCTGATTTGACTATATAAAAGATAGCGTTGATAATTGCACGCATCTTCCACTTGAGAGGTCTACCTACCGGCGAAGGTTTTGGCAGATAAGGTAACAGTCGGCACCATTGGGCATCCGTCAAATCCGTGGGATAGTTTGTTTGGGTCATGTTTATGCCTTTCATTGGAGTTGGATT
>PYIZ01000032.1 GCA_003635265.1 Candidatus Poribacteria bacterium | reverse complement strand
GGCGCAGACTAACTGAATCGTTATGTGCCACCTAAAGATTTCTGTTAATAACTCTATTGCGACTCGGTTATCACTGATATTTGCATCAGTGACCTTCACCCGCAATGGAATGCCAATTGTATCGGTGACTATGTGGCGTTTACGACCTTTGACTTTCTTATGTGCATCAAAGCCGCGAGTATCTGCCAGTTCGGTCGTTTTAACGGATTGGCTGTCAATGATAGCTACTGTCGGTGAAGGTGCTTTGCCAATATCACAACGGATTTGCTCGTGAAGTGCTTGATGAATCATAAGCCATGTGCCATCAGTTTTCCATTTTCTGAAATGGGAGTAGACCGTTTGCCATGGCGGCATCTGATGCGGGAGCATTCGCCATTGACACCCTGATTTGACTATATAAAAGATAGCGTTGATAATTGCACGCATCTTCCACTTGAGAGGTCTGCCTACCGGCGAAGGTTTTGGCAGATAAGGTAACAGTCGGCACCATTGGGCATCCGTCAAATCCGTGGGATAGTTTGTTTGGGTCATGTTTATGCCTTTCATTGGAGTTGGATTTACTGCTCCAATGATTGAACGTAAACATTAACTCTTGAGTAGAAGTTTTCTTTTTAAAACAGGTTCTTACAGATTTGCGTTGTTGGACTAGTATATTCAAGAATCTTAGAAAGGATCAACAAAGTAGCATTGCCCGAAATGTCCCCTATAGGGTCTGATCCAGGTTTATTGCTCTTCGCAGTAGGTTTGCTGCCTGAATGGACACTACACCTTGGACATGTTTTAAGAAAAGGAAAGTACATAGAAGGGCCCTCCGAGTAGTCATGCCCACTACAATACATCCAACCAGAATCAGCAACCATTCGCTTCACATATTCTGCCGTCACAATAAAATCAAAAAGAGCAGGGAAAGTAATCTCTGGTGGATATGAATCACCGTCTTCAAGCAACTCTCTATAGGAATTAAGAAAACTATCTGCGAGTTGAGAAGATGCGCCAACTTCAGGAGGTACAAGTGTCTCTATAAGCGACTCAATCTTTTCTCTCATATTTTTAGGGACCTAACCACTCTGCCCCACAGTCAACAACCGATGGAGGGAATCCCCGAGGATGCGCTCCTTATCAGCATCAGGGATGAAGGTGCAGTGTGTCCGGAACGCTTCGAGGGAATGTTGGTAGGTCATGTAGGAACGAACCACGGGGTAGTCCGACCCCCAGCAGAGGCGATCCGGACCAAAATGTTCGTAGAGTGAGCGAACGATCCAGCCGGTATCCGAATAAGGATAGCCCCACGGGACTTGGGAGACATATCCAAACCCAGACATCTTGATATTGATATTCGGCACCTTCGCTGACGCAAGGATCTCGTTTAAGTTCGGATAAGGCGGTTCTTCCCCGGCTCTTGCACCGCCCATGTGGTGACAGAGAAAGGTGATGGACGGGAACTGTGCCGCCAATTTGCGTAATGGCGCCTGTAGTTGCGGTCCCATGGCGAGGCTGGCAATTAACCCTCGATCCGCAGTGGTCTGAAAGAATCGCTGTCCTTCGTCTGTAAAGAACCAACTGCCGTCATCGTCTCCCCTGAAATAGTGTGTATACCCTTTTAACGCGTATTTATCCGCCGCCTCGGCGAGGCGATCTGCAGCGCCCGGAGTGTGGTAGGTATCCGTCCACGAACAATCGACATCGGCAAATTGAATGATGCGGTCTGGATACCGTTGGGCACACTCGAAAATATAGTCGTTGTTATCCGGGTTGTGATCGATTCGCGCACAAACCAGAACTGCTCGATCAACGCCATGCCGATCCATTTCATGAAGGAGTTGCTCAATCCTGCCACGGCTGTCGCTGTCAGGAACGGGGGGTTCGTAGGGCCAGCGTGGCCATGCGTGACTGTGTGAATCAATAATCATAGAATTTTCCTCAATTGATGGAAGTACGTAGGTTGGGTTGAACGGAAACCCACTAAAAATTATGCACAGAAAAAGGCTTCAAAGTTCACTCGGAAACCTGAAGTCTCCCAAATATCACTGAAACCCAACACCTGATCGTCAGTTGGATTGCGTGTGTGGGTTTCACTATATCCATCTATAAGACCGTATTTTTGCAAGGTCGAATCTCCATTGTCGTTGATGAACCTTCACGTTTAACTGTTCAACCCAACCTACACCGCTACCCACAAATACAACCTCAGCTATTCTTCAATGATCCAATGGTTAAGTATCATCTGCTCACCAGGAGGATAAAAGACCAATAAATTCTTTTTATATCGTTTGACGTATATGAATTTAGGATCTACCTGAGTGAAGTACAGCCAAACTCGGCCGATCCACGGTTCCCCAACGTTTTTTCCAAAAGAGGCATCATAGATTTTGTGGGGTGAACCAAAGATGGCTCGAACTTCATCAGGACTCATCCCGGTATGTAGCCGATCCATGCTGTCTATAGTAAACGCGGTGTTGCCCGGATACGAGTAGGTATAAGGCGTCGTACAACCTTGTTGGAATACCGTGAATCCGATTGCGATTAATATTAGAACTAAATATTGATTGACCCGCATAAATCTCAAGCAGTAGGTCATTCGAGGTGCCCTTTACGATCTGAATCACTGCGCTACCATAAGTCGAAGCTTTGCATCCGCAGCGTTTTGCATGTCCATGTACGGCTCAAAATCCGCCAAGATCTGCTCCCGACACGCCTGTGGAATTGGAACATTGATAACCTGTCCCGGCTTTTTTAGATCAAGGATTTTTAGTCGGAGATTCGGCGATTTGAACATCTCTGGCAGAAACATGAATACACCTCTTTGGGCAATGTCTTCCATTTTTATGGATCTTTCAGAGATAGAAACAGGCATAATCCCCATTGCCCTGAGCACTTCTGGAACAACATTACCTCCATCCATTAGTTCAGCGTCTTGCAAATCTGATTTAAATTCGTAAGTGTATGAACCGTAGTAATAGGGGGTGCCGGAGTAACCTGCCGCCGCTGCTCCAAGCATATTTAAGAGTAAGCTACCACCGGTTTGGCCAACACTTGGCTCGATAGTAATTGTCACAAGCGGGCTATAATCTCCCACATATTCTCGCCATTCCCTGAAGCGGTCCCTTAAAGGATCATACATCTTCGATGGATTAACTCCTGCAGCAGCTTCCCTGCTTCGGCGTTTCTCAGTAAGAGGTTCCATTGAAATCTTTTGGCGAAAATACCAACGTGAGGGAGTAGAGATCTGTATATTGAAACCGGGTGCCTTTAGCGTATAGTTGGAGGCTTGCCCACACCGTTCGGCTGCCCATTTCAAGCCTTCTATTGGGAAAGAGTCTTCAGGAACAACCGGCAAAAGGGTGGAAGGGGGCGGTTCTTCATGGAGTCTGCCACGGGCTTGGTCAAGGAGAGGTAGGGCAAGAGATATTGAAATACTGCCTGAGACTCCGGGGCCGGAGCCTCTTAATGGAACATCGCCAAACGTGTTGATAGCGATGACTTCAGAATCCATGTTAATTAAAGGGCCCCCTGAATTTCCTTGGTTGATATTTACATCTGAAATGATAACACGTTCCTCGACTTTACTTACGATTCCAGAAGTGAGAATACGAATTTGATTTAGAGGACTCCCTATGGCGATAACCTTTTCGCCTTCAAATGCAAGATTGGCACTCGATCTATCGGCGATTTTAAGGATTGGTAGTTCCTCTACGATTTCTGGAGCAACCCGTAGAACAGCAATATCCTTTTGCTTGTCTTCAGCGAGAAGTGTTGCCGGGACGCGGGTTTTGGGATTTAGCTGCACTGAAATACGGCTCGAAGAGGCGATCACATGGGAATTAGTAAGAATAAGTCCAACCTTGTCAACAAGGAAACCACTCCCATGTCCTCTGTCGCCGTAGATCGTAAAAACCGCATCTCTCGTCTTACGAAATATAACGGCTTCTTGAGACACTTCCCTTGCTGCGGGCACCTGACTGCATACGATACCGCAAAAGATTAGACCTACAACTAGTGCTAGAGATTTGGCTTTCATGATGAGTGTCTCTCTCAAAGACTAACACAAGTTATCGCCCAAAACCCCAACGAGATGATTAGGTATAGCGTTCAGGAGTTCAATGAACTAGTGAACTAAAAAGTTGCGCGTCCGACGCCAGTATTTCCCGCTGCATCGGTGACGCGAATGGTGATAGTGTGTTCACCCTCTGGTAAGGAATTGGTATGAAGTAACAAAGTTTCACGCTTGGAATCGAAGATGCCGTCGTCGGGGAAGATGACCTGCCACTCTTCATCGCTGTCGATTTTGTATACCGCTTTCTGGATGTAGCTGAACGAATCCTCCGCCGTACAGGAGATCTGATAGGTTTGGTCATCGTTCGCTGTCGCAGTTATATCGGTGACCGTCGGTTGGCTGTTATCAATATCAAAGGAGTCGCTAATCTTCTCCGTAGTCTTCGCAAAATTGGGCGGGTTGCTGAGTTTGTCCGTCGCACTGACTTTAATGACATAGTGCCCGTCCGACATTAGGGTCGTGTCCAAAGCATAACTGGTTTGCTTCAACTCGTCCTTGAGGAGTTTCCAGTTTGCTTCATCAATCCCTCTATAATAGACGTTAAATTGCAATGTATCATTATTGTCGTCCTTCACCTTCCACGAGGCAGTGTATTTTGTACTGCCTCCTTCCGAATTGGGATTGGAGGCGGTCCGACTTTCTCGCGGTCTACGACCGCCTTCGGGCACACTCGGTGTTTCGGGGGCACTGCCTCGGCGGATTTCAATCGAGGTGAATCGCGGTTCGGTATTGGTTTGAACAGAAGCAACAGTCACTTTTTTGAGGACAGGTGTCGCGGATATCTCACTCGTTGTGAGTTTGGCACGCCACTGAACGTACCGAGCGGAGGGACTGGTAATTTGGGACCCTTCCGAGACCGTCAGTTCTTCTGACCAGTCGTTCCATGTACCATTCGGTTTCTCTGTGTTACCGGATCGGGTGACAAAAGAGATAGCCGTCCCTTCGGGCGCAACGCCTTCCCACGACAACTTACCCCATCGCGAAACAACCTTTGTATCGTGTGCCTTGGATTCAAGCGTACCCTTGGCGAGGTAATCCGATTTCAATTCAAAAATCTTGCCGGGGTTGCCTGTGGCAAGCAAGAGCCGATCTGCATTTGCGGTGCGGTGAATCGCCACGATCTGGCTCGCGCTGCATTTGCCCTTCAAGACCGAATCGCCATCTGTGTTGACCCAATAAAGCTTTCCACTATCCCCCGTACCGATGTAAAGTCCTTTCTCCGGATCAGGGACCATCGACAGAATCAGGGGTTCGGGCACCTCCCACATAACAGACACGATGCCATCTGGCTGAATCTTATAGATTCTCGACTTCTTCTCTTCATCGTTACGACCCCGGGGGGTTGGCGGACCGGGAGGACCTGGCGGTGGACCACCGGGCTGCGGTGCCGCCGTCGTGATAGTTCCGGCATAGATCGTTCCTTGCGCCCCCATAATAAGTCTGCGTACCTCTTTCTGCCCGGTTTGGTAAATAACAGTTGCCGCTCCGTCCTCTGTTTTGACGCTATAGATAGTTCCTTTGCCATCGCTGCCGGCATACAGCATTCCCTGATGATAGAGCAAACATAAAATGCTGGTTTCGTCGGAATCATAGAGGACACTCGTCTGTCCATCGGGTGTAACCTTGTAAATTTTCCCACTAGTGCCGGTCGATGCGTATAGGTTCCCTGCATCATCAAAGGTCATAGCCCAAACGTACTTTTCCTCTGAACTGAGTACCGTTGTCGGCGGGGTACTACTGTCAGTGAGCTTGTAGATTAAACCGTCCGGGGCCGTGCCGGCGTAGATGTTATCATTAGGGTCGATAGCGAGCGTGAAGATTGAAACTTCCGGTGAATCATAAAAGAGCGATGACTCGCCATCGGGAGTAATTCGGTAAATCTTGCCCCTATTTCCTGTGCCTGCGTAAATGTTTCCTTTGGAATCCTCGGCGAGGCACCAGATATATATCTCCTCGGTATTCTCAAAGAAGACCTCCAATTTAGGAGCCAACATAAGCTCGCCCTTACTTGAGAGCGAGACATTTTCCGGTTTGCCAGATTCAAAGTCCTTTTGGTGCTGCTGTTCCCAGATCTGTGTCGTTACCCCAAATACTGGTAAAAGATGGATCGCAAAGAAAACCAGAGCAACACTGAAAATATAAAACACACGGTAAAACGTCATGAAAGAAAAATCCTCCGTTGAGTTAGTTCATTAGTTCATCGGTTCATTAGCCTGTAAGGCAAGATTTATATACTAGACCTGCTCGGCTTGGATAGACATATCCAAGCCATGCTCGCACGTACGCATCACGCTTTAGGTTTCACACGTCAGCGGAACCCATCGATCTTGAAAAATTACGGCGCATTGCGGTCAATCGTAAATCGCAAAAAACGACTGCCAGAGACCACATAGGGCGTGGTCACCTTTTCAAAGTGCAGCGTTGTACCGCGAGTGGGACCACCTTCACCAGACTGCGTCGGTGTGTTCATCACGGAAAGCATTGATACCGGCAGTTCGGGAAACTCTTCCCCATGAACAGTCATACCCACCTTGGGCACAAAAAGTTCCAAGATAATGTCACTATTTTTTTCCTCTCGCTGCAATAATCTGATCAATTGGTTGATGTTTGTCGGTTGATAGTTTAAGGGTGCTCTTGCCTGCTGCCAACCTTCATATAAGTTCGGACTAATCGCGAGAAGGGTGGTTAGACCTTCCGGAGCATCTTCCGGAATCGTAATCGTACCGGTCTTGATAATTGGCTCTTCGAGGTATGGACGCAGGCGCATGGTCACTTCAATTTTTTCGCCGGGGCGGTATCGATCTTTGTTGATTCGTACCGCTTCAATGACCGCTGTTTTCCGTTTGTCCTCCATTTTGACATCAAGATCTATGCGTTCCACATCAATCTTTTCATATTGATTACCAATTAAACTGAACAGGGGAGTCAGTGCTCGGGTCGCCTGAAATCCCGGTGAACCGCTGGAGGAGTACACATTTCGCCGCACAATCTCCCGCGATGTCAGATTCGGTTTATCCTTCAGTAGAATTTTCGCTTCAACATTGACGGAGTGGTCACCACTGTAGATTTCAATGCCATCAATAATGTACCAAAGCGGGATGAGGGTGTATGCCGTCGAGAAATCACGATGGCGGATTACTTCATAGGGGGTTGAGTGGACCTTCCCATCCATTGTCTGAATCTTGGCATTAACGGGAATATAACTGGGGTGGGAGCCAATCGTACCCGCAATCGCAGCCTGACGGTCTTGCACGAGTGTGCCAATCGGCTGCGTTGGAGAGGCAACTTTGGAAGATCGCTGCGTACTCGGTAAAATGAAGTGGACATGACCGCCCGACATCGGCAGGTTGACATTGCCTTCGCCGAACATCGAATGACCAAAGCCCAAAAGTTGATCGCCTTCAACGTAAGTCATGGTGCCATAGCCGAAGATGGGGAAAGCCCCACGGACAAACTCAATACCCACAATCTGTCCTGGCTCAATCGGCGCCTTTTTTACCGGTGAACCTCCACCCACGCCCTGTATCGGATTGAGATGATATGCGTCAAAAAATTGCTTGAAATATCCGATTGCACCCGAAGGTAATCCCGCAAACGCTACAGGCATCTGAAGACGTGGCGATTTCTCAAACTGATTGGGAGACGGCGAGATTCCCATGCGTCCTTCGGGGATCTGCTTTTTTTCGGGCGTTAGGGGCAACATTTCAAAGCCATCTGAGACAACGTCTGACCCGAAGTTAAAGCGCGTCCCACCTCGATAGCTCAGATTGGGTTGCATTCCCCGCTGTGTGACCTCAACCATTAACTCAATCGGTGTCACTCCCATGAGGTTTGCGTGTTCACGTTGGTAAAAGTAGCCGAGAGAAATCGCACCAATGAGCCGTCCGTTAATGTACATCGGACTTCCACTCATGCCACCGGCGACACCCGTCTTTTCAAAGTTCTCGCCGCTACCTTTCACCCATATCACATGCCAATTAGGATAGAAATTGTACTCAATGCTGACTACCTTAAAGTTGAACTTTTCAACAGTCGTGCCTGAAAAGACGGTATATCCCTCTCCGTTCATGCCGGGCGCAATCTCCGATAACGGCATGAATTTCGATGAATCCCATTTAATTTGTGCGTGCGCTTGAACCGCAATCAAGCAAAGAAAACTAATTATCAATACAAAACAACTCTTTTTCAAAGTCCACCTCGTCCAATTTTTCACTACGAAATTTTGATTCTCACTTGGCGTGCAAAAGAAATCCGATCTCTCATTTCTAAAATCGGGCTTATGATAACAGTTTATTTTCAACGATGTCAAGCGTAATTATCTTACAGCGCGGTTAGGTTTCGTATTGTCGATATATAAATCTCGACCTACAAGAAGAGTATATCTGGAAAATGAACCAATGAATCGATATCCTGCTAATCCCTCAATCTCCGATGAAGCATCGGGACTAAGGAGCCTGTAAATCCTGATTCAGATAACAGGCAGCCTAAACACAAAAAGCCGGGTGAGGAGATATACCCCTTCCCGGCTTTTTCTACTGTAATTGAAGATATGATCTAGGTGTATATTGTGCGCGTTAAGCCCGAAGTTTTCGGTAGAGATACACGATTGTAAACCCGATTGCACCGAGCACAATGAGGGTAAACGCGAGCTCAAATGCCCAAGAAATAACAGGTAAAACAATCTTCAATCCAATCAAAATCAGCAAAAATATTAGTACTAGAATAGCAAGATTTCTCAGTAATCCCATTGACCGCAGCTCCTTTTCAATTTCACTCTTTTAAGCGGGCTTTGAGTTTGGCAAGTTCATCATCAAGTTCGTCTTTCTTGTCGAGTTTGTCAAACTCCTCCTTCAAGCTGGGCTGACGCATTTCACTAAGCGCTTCAGCCTCCGCTTCCGCATCAAGAACTTTGTCCTCAATCCGATCAAAAGCGTTCAACGCACTGGAATCGGACATACCTGACACGGTTTGATGGATTGCCCGTTCCGCCTCTGCCCGTCTTTGGCGAGCAATCAGCAGGGCACGTTTGCTCCTTGCCTCTTCGATCTTTTGTTCTAAGGTTGCCAACCCATCTTTAAGTACAGAAACGCTCTCTTGCTGCGCCTCAAATTGTTCACGAAAACCCGCTGCCAAATCCTCGGAAGACCGCTTGCGGCGTAGCGCTTCTTTGGCACGAACATCATCGCCGTTCTGGATAAACACAATGGCACGCTTTTCCCACTTCTCTGCACTCTCTAGGTTTTCCTTATACTGCGCTTCAAACCTATTTGCATCCCGAATTGCCGCAGCAACTTGAATCTTTACCTCTTTGAGTTCGTGCTGCATATCCTCCAAGAGTTGATTCAAGATCTTTTCCGGATCCTCAACCCGATCTAGTAGGTCGTTTATATTTGAATTGAATATTCGCCTGAGTTTCTCAAAGATCGGCATTGGTGGTCACTCCCTTACCATCTCAGCCATTACACCGTATATCTGCCTAGGGTTTCTTCATCTAAATGCTCTAACTCGTCTTGAGACTGTTGCCGCTCTGCCTCCCTCAACTCCGTCTCAGGGAAGCCAATCTCTTGAACGATGGATTCCGCCACATAGATAGGCACCCCCAATCTCAAAGCGAGCGCGATTGAATCGCTCGGACGCGCATCAATCTCCAGTATTTTGCCGTCGGCTACCACATCAATCTGTCCGAAATAGGTTGAGTCCTTCATGGTATGCACATAGACCGCATCAACTGTCGCATCAAGGCTTTCGATGATGTTTTTCATCAAATCATGCGTCATCGGACGTAGCGGCTCTTCACCCTTGAGCTGGAATTGGATCGAAAGCGCCTCTCCTTGTCCGATCCATATAGGTAGCACCAATTTTGGATCGCCTTCCGTCTCCCTCAAAAAGAGGATTGGTGCACCACTACTCGCATCGATAGAAATGAACGCCACTTCCACAGCGATCATGTTCTTTCCATCCATTTGGAGGTGTTCATCGGCTTGTTCTTTCATCTTAGACTCCTTCGTTGCTAAATTGAAATTCACTTGGAGCCGTCGATGGTGCAAGCGATGTTACAAGAATGTTGCCACTTGTCTCGTCATCGACAATTCCAAATTGCCTGTTATACCGATTCAGCGTTGTCATCATGACTCAACGTGCTAGAGCGCATAGTCAAGTTGAATCTTGGCCAGTTGATTCTTGGTCAGTTGACTCCGGTACTTCCGTTTTGCCGGTAAGGTCCAAACCGGGAACGTATTGGCTCACGGTTTTGGCGAGATCTTGAGTGTCAATACCTCCAAAATTCAGAACCTCTTTCAGCATTGGCAACGCTGCGCCAGCCTGCAAAATAGATCCGAAAATTTTACCAACGTTCCCGCCTGATGCACCGTTGCCTGCACCGTTGCCGCCAAGGTCAAGGATGCGAATGCTCTCAATCTGTTCCGCGGGTTTCATCAATTCGCCTGTGACTTCGGGCAGGGATTGGATCAATTTCAACAGCGCCTCGTTATTCAGAATCCGCTGATCCGCTGAGTTCTTCGCTTCAATAAGTGCCTCTTCCCCTTCCGCCTTCGCTTTCGCTTCCACCAAAAGTGCCTCAGCGAGGGTCTTCTGTGCCTCTGCTCTGAGAACAGCGGCTTCTCGCTCCGCTTTAGCCGCTTCGATAACAGCGTAGGCTTCGGCATTTGCTAACCGTTCTTTTGAAATACGCTCTTCATCCGCTTCCTGTTCCGCCTTGATTAACGCAATTCGGCTATTACGTTCAGCCTCCTCAATCGCTTCCACCGTCAGGACTTGGGCTTCAGATCTGGTTCTCTCAGCAGTTGCAGCCAACCGATCTGTAGAGGCAATTTCGCGCTCCTTCTCCTTCACCGCAACCTGAATTTCGCTTGCGGCTTGAGCCTCTTTTTCTTCACGATTCCTCTCAACAAGCACGATTCGTCTGGCTATATTGGCTTCCTCAATCGCCTGTTGTTGACGGACGCGCGCTTCTTCAACGGTGCGTCCCTGCTCAATCTCCGCTTCTTGGACCTGCCGCTCCTGATCAATTCGAGCGGTTTCAACCCGCTGTTTCTGCTGGATCTGCGAAGATTGCACCGCTTCTTCCTGACGGATACGCGCCTCCTCAAGCGCTTGTTGTTGCTGAAGTTCCGCCTCTTTGACGACACGTTCCTGTTCAACTTTGTTCGTCGCGACCTCTTTGCGCTGCAGTTCTTGGGCAAATGCCAGCCGCTTCTCGACCTCTAGGCTCTCGGTCTCCGTTGCTTCCTCCTGCTGCTTAATCGCCAGGTCCGCTCTCAGTTTATCCTCTTCTTGCTTAACTCTGTTCTCATGCTTAATTCGTTCGGTCCGCGTTTGCCGCTCTTGGACCTCCTGATTGATAGTCTGAATGGCAACCACATCAAAACGGTTGTTCTCATCGAGCTGATCGAGCGGGGTCTGATCAAGGTTCGTTACCGCGACACTTTCAAGCTGAAACCCGTTCTGTTCAAGGTCATCCTTGCAGCTTTCTCGAACCTGATCCGAAAAATCTTGGCGCTTTTCATGAAGCTCCTGAAGCTCCATTGTTGCTGCCACACTCCGTAGTATCCCGACTAGTTTTCCTTCGAGTAGCGCTTTCACATTGTTTGGCTCCAAGGTTTTATCCCCAAGGCTCGCAACCGCATTGAGGACATCTTGTGCATTCGGTTCAATCTTCACATAGAATTGGGCTTCAATGTCGACACGTAGGCTGTCCTTTGTGATTAAGGCATCTGGTCCAGTCCGCTGAACTAAAAGCTGCATGGTATTCAACGAGACTAGTTGTGTGGCTTTTGTCAGTGGATTAACGATTTTACCGCCAAACACAACAGTCTTGTTTTTACCGCCTGAAATGACCAGTGCGGCATCGGCAGGTGCCTTTTTATATAACGCTTTGTAGGTGAAAAACATAATCAGGAAAAACGCTGCAATTACAGCGATAATACCGAAAAAAGGGACCGCACTAAGACCTTCCATTTTCAACCTCCTTGCGTAAGGATACGCGTCGAATCATTATAATGAAATAAGTGAACTATCCTCTTTCGTTACTTCAAAAATCCGTCCCTGCAAATCGTAATCAATGAGAATCACTGTGTCCCCCTTTAACGGAACATCCTCGCCGTCACGGATACGGCAACTGACAGTCAACTCGGGTCCCTGCGGCACTGGGACACGTGCTGTCCCAAAGGTAGTTGTGACTCGACCGCTAATCACTCGACCTCTTAAACCGAGTAAGTGAGAGTCGTTAGTGGCACGATCACTTTCAGGAAATAGCTTTGAAAGCCCCAGTGTGAGGTAACGGGTGCCGAATATACTGCATAGCAGCGCAGCCCCGACAGAAATCCAGAGCGTGGATCGTGGGGAGTCAACGTTGATATTCAGAAACTCATTAACAATCAAGCCCGAAATTCCCCAAGTCGCAAAAAGTGCCATCAAAATAACCGTAAAAGGCACTTTGCCAACGTTCAAAATCCCTAATACGCCGGGGAAAAAGCCGCCTCCGCCCGAACTGCCGTCAACATTAATGTCGGTATCTACATCGGTATCAACCTCTACATCGGCGTCAACCTCCACATCGGCATCAGCACCTACATCGGTGTCTCCGCCCCCAAAATCCAGCCCGCCCATAACAAGTTGGAAGATGGCAAAAAGAAAGACGCACGCAATCGGTGCCGTGAACCAGACATTATACCAGACGAGGATGTAATTTAGAAAATCGCCCATATCTGCTTCCTCCTACAAGTCATTCGTGGCAAGAGGAAATCAACGCCATTGCATGTTTGGCATCGCGGTGACTGATGTTGTTAATCAGATGTTTATCTCCGTTCACCTCAATTTCAAGGGCAGCTTGCCCAAAGATCCGGTGTTTGAGGCTTTGGGCAAGTTTGACTCCTGTAATCTGAGCAAACGAAAGATTGCATCGAATGTTGACATAGGAAGCACTCATACTCCCCATCTGACGCTCCTCCAACACCAACACTCGGTCAGAAGTGATAAGGACAAAATCGGGGTTCAGCAGGCTCGACCTTCCAAGGGTGCACAACCGAATCTGCTCATCTGCACCCAGCTGAGTCTGGGTTGTCTCCTGAATACGAAACGGTAACCGATGAAAATCAGCCATCCGCATCACTCCGTTGAGGGCGCATTCCCTTGTTTTTCAGGATGGACTTTGGTTTTTAACGCCGCAAGGTCTGCCTCGACCTTTTCGCTGTTCTCAAGCTCATGAAATTTCTGCTCAAGATCATCGCCTTGCGTCAACTCCGCTAACGCCTCCGCATGCACTTCGAGATCGCGGACACGATCAACTAACCGATCGTACGCATCGAACGCAGTCGTGTCAAGTACTGTATCAGCAGGTGTCGTTGCATCGACAGTCGCCTGCAACGCCCCTAAACTTTCAGCGGCAGCCAATTTCGCAGTTTGAAAGCGCATCGTGTCCAGCTTGGTTTCCAACGTCTTTAAACTGGACTTGAGGGAGTCGATAATCTCCTGCTGTGTATCAATCTGCTCACGATACAGGTCTGCCTTTTTTATATGCTCACCTTTGCGTGCGAGTGCCCGGCGAGCAAGATCTTCCTCCCCCTTTTTTAAGGCAAAGACCGCCTTATCCTCCCACCTATTGGCTTCAATTCCATGGGCATCGATCTCTCGCTCTATCAGCTTAAGATCTGCAATCGCACCAGCGATTAAAGCCTTGACATGGCGCACGTTCTGGCGCATCTCTTCCAACATAAGGCCTCGTGTTTTACGCGTATCTTCTGCTTTCTCTAGGAGATCGTTTACATGCGATCTCACAATAAGCTTGGCTCGGTTTAACGTTTGCACGGTTCAGTTCCTCCTTGTAACATTGTTAGGTGTCAAAATGATTAACTCAATTGTGTCTGACAGGAGGTTACAAGGATATTGCCATTTATGGGAGATGAAACGTGAAACGTAATGCGTGAAACGTGAAAGAAAATCGCAATGTACATCAACTCAATGAACCAATCAACCAACAAAAAGTCCCAGCGGGGCGATGGGTGCTTGGCGCAACAGTTCAATCAACCAATGAACTAATGTACCAAAATTAAAAAGATGGAGGTGGCGGGAATCGAACCCGCGTCCGAGAGCATTTCAATAAAGGCTACTACATGCTTAGCCTAAGCTTTGGTGTTTCGTCCATAGGACTCCCTTATGCCGGATTCACTGCGGACTATCTCAAGTTAAATCTCGCGCCATGCCCCTTGAGAACAAGTAAGGCGCACAGCCCGTTTGTTGACGTCGGGCTAACTCGACGGGACCGCAAATTAGCCGGACGAGCCGCCTTATTAGGCAGCTAGAGCCAATTCTTCATCGGCAATTAAATTGTTTCCGCCTGTTTAACGAGGCCTGCGGAGACCTCGGCATGCAACCTTTAGATCATCTACTCTCGTCGAAACCTTTTCACCCCCGTATTAAAGAAGAGCTCACTAGTTCATTAATGAACCAAGGGGTCAATGAACTAATGCACTAAATGCGACTGAATTGCCCGTTGATCTGCTTCCCTCCGCATATCTTCGCGTTTATCGTAGTCGTGCTTACCACGCGCTAGTGCGATTTCAACCTTTACCTTACCATTACTGAAATAAGCCTTCGTCGGCACAATTGTCATGCCGGTGGGTCGGGTTTTCCCTTCGATCCGCTTAATCTCCCGACGGTTCAACAGGAGTTTCCGTTTACGCTTCGGCTCATGATTCTCGCGATTGCCCTGCTCGTATGGACCGATATGGGCATCAAGCAAAAAGACCTCCCCATCGTCGACGCGAGCGTAGCTATCGGTCAAATTCAGCCTGCCAGCACGAATCGCCTTGACTTCCGTTCCCTGAAGGGCAATCCCAGCCTCGAAACGATCCATCAAGTGATAATCGTACCGCGCTTTCTTGTTCGTAGCAACTGGTCCTGTGGTTGCCACAGACTTCTCAGCTTTCATAGTGCGAGAATTATAGCACAAACACAAAGGTGGCGCAAGGGCAAAAAGGCTTGATTATTCCCCGCATCCGTTGTAGAGTTATAGGCAACAGAGACGTAAAACGTAATGCGTGAAACGTAAAAACAAAATAAACTAAAGTAATAGGCATACGCCGTGTGCCGTAACCACAAATGAACGAACAAATCAATGAACTAACAACAGGAGAGATAGATGCCGAAATCCAAGAACAAAATTCAAACAGGTTGGGAGGGACGTTTTTACGAAGATTTTGAAGTTGGAGATGTCTATCAAAGCAGATTTGGCCATACTGTCACAGAAGCGGATAACGCCCTGTTCACACAACTCACCCATAACACCAACCCACTGCATTTTGACCTACACTACGCCAAGCAGACAAAGTGGGGACAAATCCTCGTCAATAGCACCTTCACGCTAGCACTGATTACGGGTATGAGCGTTCCAGATGTCAGCGAAAATGCGATGGCAAACCTAGGTTGGGAAGAAGTTAAATTGCCGAACCCAGTCTTTATAGGGGACACCCTCTACTGCGAAACGGAGGTGCTATCGAAGCGCGAGTCGAACTCATATCCCGAAGCGGGAATTGTCAGGGTCTGTTCACGGGGCATCAATCAGGACGGGGCAGTGGTGATTGATCTCGCACGTTCTATCATGGTCTACAAACGGGACAGTGCGCCTAAAAAAGGGTTCTTCCCTAAAATAAAGGAAAATTGATGACAGAAATTCAAAGCAGCACCGTTAATCGCCCTCCACTAGAAGGAGTGCGGATTATCTCGGTCGAACAGTTCGGCGCAGGTCCTTGGGGCACGATGATGCTCGCAGACTTGGGAGCAGAAATCCTTAAAATCGAAAATCCCGAAACAGGTGGCGACGTGGCTCGTTATGTCCCACCCTATACGGTTGAGAAGGATAGCGTCTACTTTCAGAGTTTCAACCGAAACAAAAAGAGCATCACCCTCAATCTACAACATCCCGATACAACCGAAGTCTTCCACCGACTGGTCTCCATTTCGGATGGCGTTTTTAACAACCTGCGTGGCGACCTGCCCGCCAAACTTGGCGTGGACTACGCGGCCCTCGGAAAAGTAAAGCCCTCAATCGTGTGCTGCTCCCTCTCCGCCTTTGGACGCAGCGGCTCCCGTGCCGCGGAGCCGGGATACGATTACCTGATGCAAGGGTACGCCGGCTGGATGAGCATAACAGGCGAACCCAACACCCCACCACAGAAGACGGGACTATCCCTAGTCGACCTCAGCGCAGGTGTGATGGCAGCACTGGGCTTGACGAGTGCCATCCTGCGGGCGCGTGACACCGGTCTCGGATGCGATGTGGATGTGAGCCTGTTCGACACCGCTTTGTCACAATTGGGTTATGTGGGGGCTTGGCATCTGACAAAGGGCTATCAGCCGCAACGGATGGCGGACTCCTCACACCCATCTCAGGTGCCGTTTCAGGTGATGCCGACAAAGGATAGCTGGATCGTCGTGGCATGTGCAAAGGAGAACTTCTACCGCAGTCTGGTGCAGATTCTCGGCGCACCGGAACTCGCTGACGATTCGCGCTTTCGGGGGTTCGCGGATCGCTTGGAGAATCGTGAAACGCTGGTCCCGATCCTGAAAGACCTGTTTCGTCAGCGGACAACGGCTGAGTGGTTAGAATTGCTCAAAGGTGAAGTCCCGTGCGCTCCTGTGAACACCGTCGAAGAGGCATTCGGTGACCCACAGGTAGCTGAAGATGAGATGATTCTTGAGATTCCACATCCGGAGTTCGGCGTTGCGCGTCAGGTGGCAAGCCCGATTAAAATCAGCGATTCCAAAACTGAACATCGCCGCGGACCCAAGCTGGGCGAGCATACGGACGAGGTGCTTAGAGATTATCTTAACATGTCCCCACAAGAAATCGAGACATTTCGTCGAAACGGTGCTCTTTAGGTACAACATTCAAACCCAAAACCTAATGCGTGAAACGTGAATGAACCAATGAACTAGTGAACCCATAATAAGCGGAGCCATAATACCATGACCAACGAAACAACAAAACCCGAAAATCAATCCCTACCCACCTTTGAACCCCGGGGCGAGCGCAGATTGATCTACACCAGCGATCCGTCCAATCTCGCATTCTATCAGGTAGGACAGCAAGTCGCCCATATGCCCGACGAAGAAACCACAAGAAACGACCCCGCCCGATCGGAAGATCTGGTCGAATGGGTTGATGCCCTAGCACATCACGGTGTGGATAGCTACGCACAAGCTATCTACGCACAGGGTTGGACGGTCTTTTTCCGTTCAGATCGGTTCGAATACGACGCAAGACCCCAGCACCAACGTTTCGTCCCTATGATGGATGCCGGGATTACACCGTTGGAGGTATTGATCGAACAAACGCATAAGCGGGACATGGAATTCGTCGCAAAGTTTCGCATGAACGATCGCCACGGCAACGGGGGACAGGGTGCGCGGTTCATACTGGACAATCCGTCTTGGCAGCTAGAGGAATTCCCCGGTGGTCAGGACTTTAGCTTTGCCCCGGTGCAGGATTACGTTTTCTCCGTCGCAGACGAGGTGGTAGAACGGTTCGATGTCGATGGCTTGCTGTTCAACTATATTCGGCATGGACACTGCTTTCCCACCTATGTCGCCCGCGACCGTCAGATAGTTATGACCGGGTTTTTGCGGCGGATACGAGAGATGTTGGACCGACGTGGAGCGCAGCAGCGGAAAACGCTGACGCTGGGGGTGATGATTCCGCAGACGCTGGAGGAATGCCACAACTTGGGATTCGATATCCCGACTTGGATTCGGGAAGGTTTCATCGACTACATCTGTCCCTGTGATTTCCACTTTGCCGATTTCAACGCACCCTACGACGAATTTAGCCAGTTGACACGCGAATCGGACTGTCTGATGTACCCCACACTGAGCCCCATGATGAGTCGTGGTGATGATAAAACGCTGCTCAGACCCGAAAACTACCGTGCGCTCGCACAGAATTTCTATGGCGCAGGTGCCGACGGTGTGTCGGTTTTCAACTACCAATATCACTGGGCGCGAAAGGGAGGCACCGCCCGCTATCCGGGCCCTGTCGAAGGCTATCCGCTCTCATTGAGCTCTCTACGCGATCTACGCGATCCAGAAACCGTAGCGAGTCAGACACGCCACTACCGCTATCATTCCCTATGGGGCGGCGCATCACCGATAGGCGGTGTCAAAGATGATAAGACAATCCTCACCCGCCAAGTCGGCTCAACCGGCGAATACCGCTTCCGTCTCTGCGAGGGAGACACACTGGGCACACAGGTCGTCCTATACTTCACCGCACAGGGATTGCTCCCCCAAGATGAAATCGCCGTAGCAGTCAACGGGACTGAAATCCAAAACCTTCAGCGCGTCTTTCACCCAGACGGTCGATTAGAGACATTCGGACGACCACTCCCGCCGTTTTCGAGCGTATGGTTCAACCTGAATCAGCAGTCGCTTAACAATGGGGACAATTATCTGAAGGTAGAACTCACACACAATGCCTCCGATGCAAACAGCGAAATTGTCATCGACGAAGTTGAAGTAGTGGTGATGCCTGCATAATTTTCTTCCGAACCGTCAACTCATTTTCATTTCTCACTTTTTCAGAAATCGTGCTATAATTCTGCTAGATTCCGTTAACATCTGGCAAATTGAACCAATCTCGATACACCTGAAGCACTGTTTTGGGCGGGTACAACACCTGTCCCTACATTGCGTTCAATCTTTGTAGGGGCAACCCTTGTGGTTGCCTTTAGTCCCCCTGATAAGGGGGATTTAGGGGGTTGGCTGTGCATTGCGAGTGTCTAAGTAATTCTTAAATCTATCGCAAATAAATTGGAGGTAACGAAAAATGGAAATGAGAAGTTGGCTACAATCCCCCTCAAGTCTCACACACGGCAATATCATCAGGCGAGAAATCTTTTCCAAGAAAAATCCCGACGATCCTCACAAACCGGGAGCAATCCTCAACCATATTGATAGCTTCTCCCGGTGCTATCTTGAATCGCGAATCGCATCGATACCAACATCTTTCGACGATCGGCAGCTGATTTTCTACATCGTTGATGGAGAGGCAATTTTCGAGGGGGGCGACCTCAAGCAGGAGGTCCGCGAAGGAGACGGCATTATCGTGCCGCCGGGAACGACGCATGTCTTAAACAACGAGGCAAATACAACGCCCTTAGAATTTCTGATATTGGAAGAAACCCTTGCCGATGCTCCAGGAACACCCCGCGAAGATGTACTTATCAGAAACTACCGGGAGCAACACCTGACTCAAGGGCATTGGACCCATCTCGTCCACTCCATCTTCGGAGAGACTGATGGACTTGCCAAGCTACATTTCGTCCTAATGGTAACAATCGACGCAATGCAGACCGCTGATACCCATGGGCATGCCGACGATATGGATGAGGTGTGGTATATGCTCGAAGGCAACGGCATCCATGTGGTAAGCCAGAATGTCTACCGCCAAGTTCCGGGCGATGCGGTCTCTGTGGCACCATCAAACCCAGGGCATACCCTCATCAACGATACCGAGGAACCGCTCAAGACGTTCTACTTTCGACGCAGTGCAGACCCCTGATAGATCGGGACTAAGAAACTTGTGGTTGCCCTTGCTACTGAAGTGCATAACCCCTAATTAGAGAAATTGGAGGTAACAAAAGATGGAAATGAGAAGTTGGTTGCAATCCCCCTCAAGTCTCACACACGGTAACATCATCAGACGAGAAATCTTCTCCAAGAAGGATCCCAATGATCCCCACAAACCGGGAGCAATCCTCAACTATATTGATAGCTTCTCCCGGTGCTATCTTGAGTCGCGAATCGCGTCAATCCCAACCTCTTTCGATGATCGGCAACTGATTTTCTACATCGTCGATGGGGAAGCCATTTTCGAGGGCGATGACCTCAAGCAGGAGGTCCGCGAAGGAGACGGTATCATCGTGCCGCCGGGGACCACCCATGTCCTAAACAACGAGGCAAACACAACGCCCTTAGAATTCCTGATATTGGAAGAAACCCTTGCCGACGCTGCAGGACCACCCCGCGAAGATGTGCTCATCAGAAACTACCGCGAGCAACACCTGAATCAGGGGCATTGGACTCATCTTGTCCACCCTATTTTCGGCGAGGCTGATGGACTTGCGAAGCTGCACTCCGTCCTGATGGTCACGATCGACGCGATGCAGACCCCCGATACCCACGGACATGCCGACGATATGGACGAGGTGTGGTATATGCTAGAGGGAAACGGCATCCATGTGGTGAGCCAGAATGTCTACCGGCAACATCCGGGCGATGCGGTCTCTGTGGCACCATCAAACCCAGGGCATACCCTTATCAACGATACCGAGGAACCGCTCAAGACGTTCTACTTTGCCCGTTACACGCGGTGATACGATGAGAGGAGAAAGCGAATGGCTACCTTAAAAGCTGGTGCCGCACAGACCAATATCACGCCGCCACTCGGCGCCTACCTTGCAGGTTCACTCAAGGCACGTCATGCGACAGAGGTCCATGACGAACTTCACGCGAAGGCACTGGTACTCGACGACGGAACCACGCAACTCGCCTTTGTTATCTGTGATGTTATCTGCATCCCCCGCGAAGTCTGTGACGCAGCCAAAGCCTTGATCGCGGAATGTGTCGGGATTCCAAGCGAGGGAGTGCTGATAGCGGGAACCCATACGCACTCCGCACCTGCGATGAAGCCGGGATTTGAAACCGTTCCCGATCAGGGCTACCTTGATTTCTTTGCAGTCCGCGTCGCTGACGCTGTTCAGTTGGCGACTAGACGGACGCAGCCGGCGAGGCTCGGTTACGGTGTAGGAAAAGAGCCGCGCTGTGTGTTCAATCGACGATTCCGCATGAAGGATGGCACGGTGAAGATGAACCCGGGCTATAACAACCCCGACATCGCTGAAACCGTTGGACCGACCGATCCAGACATCGCTGCGCTTTTCGTCGAGACGGTCGATGGTCAACCGATAGCTGTCCTCGCCAACTATGCCCTGCACTATGTCGGTGCACCGGGACACATGATCTCCGCAGACTATTTCGGGCTGTTTGCCGAAGAACTTCAGCGGACGGCAGGCGCAGGATTCGTCGCAATGCTCTCCAACGGTTGTTCCGGCGACATCAACAACATTGATGTCCATCACCCACCGACGGATCGACGGGCCTTTGCACAGACACGGAAGGTCGCTCGGATAGTTGCAGCAGAGGTGTGGCGAACTTGGCAAACGGCACCAATGGGCGATGACCTAGGGCTTTCGGTAGCGCAGACGGAAATCACGTGCGGCATACGGAAACCGACCAGCGCAGAACTTGCTGAGTATAAAGCCCAATGGGCAAACGCAAGCGATGATCCAACTGTCGATGAACTCTACGCACGTGAACGCATCCTCGTCAATGAGTGGGAAGATACCCGCACAACACCGATCCAAGCCTTCCGCATCGGAGATTGTGGGGTTGTCGCGCTGACGGGCGAGATCTTCTGTCAGTTCGGTATCGACCTCAAGGCTGCCTCACCGCTCGATCCGACCTTTATCATCGAACTTGCCAACGACTACACCGGCTACGTCCCAACTCCACTTGGACATGAACACGGCGGCTATGAGACATGGCTAGCGCGGAGTAGCTACCTCGCACCCAACGCCGGCGGGCAGATGGTCGATGCAGCGTTACAGCTACTGAATGGTTTCAACCCTATTGCGTAATGAGTAATACGTAACGGGACAGAGGGAAAAATTACGCATTACTCGTTACGTTTCACGTTTCACGCATCATTAGCCCCACACGGACGATAGATATCAACTTAAACGGAACATTGGAAAGGGTAACTATGGCCAAATACAAAATTGCAGTGATTCGAGGCGATGGGATTGGGATCGAGGTGATGGAGGAAGGCCTCAAGGTCCTCAACGTCGTCGCTGATAGGTATGACATCACGTGGGACTTTGTCGAGTTCCCGTGGGGTTCAGACTATTACTTTGAACACGGGCACATGATGCCACCTGACGCCCTTGATATACTGGCGGAGTTTGACCAGATCTATCTCGGCGCGGTCGGACACCCCGACATCCAAGACCACTTGACGCTCAACGGACTTCTGCTGCCTATCCGACGCAGATTCGATCAGTACGTCTGCGAGCGACCCAACATTCTCTATCCCGGCATCAACGCACCGCTCAAGGACAAAGGACCTTGGGACATTGATCTGGTGGTGATACGGGAGAACACAGAGGGCGAATATGCCAACGTTGGCGGGTTCCAATACCAAGGGTTTCCTGAAGAGATCGGCGTGCAGGTCGGCGTATTCACCCGTCACGGCAGCGAACGTGTCATCACCTACGCCTTCGAGCAAGCACGAGCACGAAATAAGAAGCGCAAAGTCACATCCGTCACAAAGTCGAACGCGCAAGGCTACGGCATGATTGTATGGGATACCGCCTTTGAGCGAGTCGCGGAAAAATATCCCGACATAGAGACAGAATCGTTGCTTGTGGACGCAGCGTGTATGGATTTCGTTCGGAGACCGGAGGACTTCGATGTAGTCGTCGCTAGCAATCTGTTTGGGGATATCCTGACCGACATCGGCGCAATTATCAGCGGAAGTATGGGACTGGCACCGAGCGGCAATCTCGATCCGCAACGCCGATTCCCATCAATGTTTGAGCCGGTCCACGGCAGCGCACCGGATATTATGGGGCAAGGCATCGCTAATCCGTTGGCAGCGATTGTCTCCGGTGCGATGATGCTGCGCTTCGTCGGTGAAACGGAAGCAGCGGACACGATAGACGCAGCCGTTCTAAAGGTAGTCGAAAAGGGCGAAACCCTCCCGCCAGACCTCGGCGGTCAAGCCACAACCTCACAGGTTGGAGACGCTGTGGTAAGCGCACTCGGCTGCTGCAGTTAATCCGCTCGACCAGAAATGGCTGCTATATCATGGATTAAAAAATCAAAGAAAACCACCATGGGTGCTAATATGAAAGAGTTAAGCATTCGGAAGGCACAGGCAACCGACAGCGAATTTGTCTTTACCGTTAAGAAAGCAGCATTCCGAGAATACGTGGAACAGATCTGGGGTTGGGACGATACCTATCAAAGAGATCTGCACAATAGGCGGTTCGCTTCACAGGATATTCGTATCATCCAGTTTTGCGGAACCGACGTGGGCTTCTTGTCAAGGTCTAATACCTCCGCCTCCGTCAAGGTCGATCAGCTCTATATCCTGCCTGAATACCAAGGAAGGGGAATTGGGGCAGCGTACATGAAGCGCATTATCGACGATGCTAACCTTGAAGAAAAGCCAGTGACGCTTCAGGTACTAAAAATTAACACCCGTGCTACCGCCTTCTACCAAAGGCTGGGTTTCACAATCGTCGATGAAAATGCTACACACTTTCAGATGAAAAGAGACCCCGAATAACCTGTAGGAGGGATCTCCGAATCTCCCGACAAATCGGGATTCTCGCCTGTCCCGATGCATCGGGGGAACGGAACCGACATCTAGCACATTCGGTGACTGAGTGGAAATTCCAAACATCGTTATAATCGGAGATGAACTGCAAGCGGGAACATACATCCTGCGAATTCATCTCAAAAAGGACACCACACTACGATTCGGACGGTTTAAGAAAGGGAAGTTGATTTCAACCCCCGCCGGTGAATACGCCTATGTCGGCTCCGCACTCGCAGAGAAGGGTGCGACCACGTTGACGCGGCGGCTCGTCCGGCACGCAACACGAAGCGGCAATCAACGCCCACACTCTATCCGTGAAACGATGCTCTGTCGATTTGCTGAATGCGGTCTGGGAGACATGAATCTATTACCCCGGCGTGGCAAAACCTTGCACTGGAACGTAGATTTCTTTTTGGACCTGCCTTCGGCAGAACTTGTAGGCATCTCCGCAATCCGCTCACGTGAGCGATTGGAAGACAGACTCGCGAAGCGGTTGGAGAAGGATCCACATACAGGGGTCATCGAACGCGGCTTAGGCGCGAACGATGTGCCGGGCAATACCCACCTGTTGCGGGTTAGTGCATCGGAGGCGTGGTGGGAATCGCTCCCGAACCTGCTTGTTGGCCTGGCTGAAGAAAGTTCGCAAACTGAATGTGGAATATGATGCGTGAAACGCGATACCCAGCGTCCTATCATTCTGCCTGCTGTACTTCGATCCAGACCTCCTCATAGTTAGCAGTGAAATCACCCAGATCTATCAAGAATTCAGATTGACCTAAAACCTCTTCGGGCGGATAGATGCCCGGAGGATTGCGTAGTTCTTCGGGGAGATAATTTCTCGCCTCCCCCACGGCTGTCCCGAACCTCGTGGCTTCCGTAATTTTTGCGTTAACCTCTGGACGAAGAAGGCACGGTGTAGCGGCTTTCTGGGTCGAAATACTTGCTCCGAAATTGTGGACTAATATTCTTAACGTTCGGAATATTGTTCCAGTCCAGCATCGCTAACAACCCCTCCCTGATCATAATGGCAACCATATAATCAGAAGGCATAATAATATCGTAGGAAGTAGCACCAGCCTGCAGCTTGGCGAGTAGTTCCTCATTGCTCGTATATGTGTCCACGACCACCCGCATACCAAACTCACCCTCGAACTCCAACCTGATCTCATCACTGACGTGATTGGGTCACGTAAAAACCTTGAGCTGCGGTAGTGTTTCCTCCGGATCGGTGCCGGAAGCGATTAGTTCACGAATCTGATCGCACCTCATCAGAGATACAACCACAATCAAAAATAACATCATCGTGGCGTAACTAACATAGTGTGGTGTTCGTCCAATAGGTTCTGGATTCATAGCCAACCTCTTACGGTTTAATGTTAAAAAGTGAAAATTCTGTGAGCTATCAAGATGAAGGAACGGACGTTGCGATCTGTACAATTTCACGGGGAACATCGACCTACTAAAGAGGCTCGTCCGCCATTTTAGCGTCGATGTCCACGAATCGTGCCATCACGTCCAGTGGGAATCGAGTTCGCGGTGGGAGTGGCTCCCGGCTCCGGCATCTCCCATGGTGAAAGGGACGCGTCTGTCGGGCGAGTGCTTGTGGGTCGTCGGAGTTGGGCTTCAGTAGGCGTATAACGTATCGCCAAGTGCGGGGTTTCGATCGGGGAACCGTTGCTGCCGTGGGAGCGCATCGCCGCCTCCAAAATGCCGGTCGTCAGATAGGTTCGCTCGACCGGACTAGGCGGGACACCGGTCAGGAAGAAGTCCTCGATATTCAGTCCCATATAGCTGAAGACCGCGTGCGTCGCCCCCGAATCGGTGTGGTACTCCATCGCATCAATGACGCTGCCACGCTTCGCCGCGTAGGCAAACTTGCGGACATAGCCGTTATCGCCAAGCATCAGAGCCGCACCTCTCAACCCGTCACAATACTCAATCAGAAAGACGTGTGGATCTTCGACCCGCGACGGATCGAGGTGACCGGGGCCGTCTTCAATCGCACCGAGAGCATGATCAGCGAGTTCAAACGACCATCGTCCCGCATCGGCAGCGCGCCAAACCGCAGCGCCGGACAGGCATTGAATTGAACGAACTCCCGTCTCGCCTTCCTGCCGACGCTCCACCTGACACTGTAGGCTTTCCAGCGCATGGAAGCCGTAGCGCTCAATCATGTGAAACCCGACGGACAATGCCTCGTCGATCGGTGCGCCAAGTGGATGCTCAAAGTTCGGGCGACGCCAACCCACCGGTAGTGCTGAACCCGCCCAGAGCGGTATGCTGAGCTGCTTGGCGGTTGTGTACATCCAATGGGCATCGTCCCAACGGTAGGATAGATGTTTGTCGTTGTAGATGGGAATAGGACGATTAGATTCGGCGATAACGCCGCAGATCTGCTCAAAGAAGTAACGTCGTGGGAGCATCTCTTGACCCAAGGCAGAGCGTGGATAGTCACCGTGCTCACCGATGAGCAGCACCGCATCTACAGCCAAACTATCTCCACCGAGGGTGAGCGCGGCGCGAATGCTCTCGTAGATGGGAATATCGTATTCGTGAGCGATCTGCCGCCCGACATCATTCTGGTGGATCTGGTCAATGAAGAGCGAAGCGAGTTGAGTGCGCGGCGCAATCAGTCCATCGTCGGTAGGAAAGCCACGCAGGAATTTGGGAACTATTACACCAGCATGGCTGTTCGGAAAAAAGGTGGTTACAATAGCAGCAACGCGAAAAGGCTTTGCCATCGAATATCTCCTTAATTGTCCCGCACGTCACGTTACGACTTCAAGGAGAGTCGGGCAACCAAAGAAACGAGAGCACCTGATTCATGCGGGGTAATCGGCGGGATTGCTCGACGAGGGGTTGATCCGATTGCGTCGAGCACCAATGGGATAACGGAACTGTCCGCTGATGCTCCTTGACCTCTTTCGATCCGCCCTTGGCAAGCAGCGAGGCAACCGAGTCAGGATGGAGGGCTTTGTTTGTGTCAAGATAGCAATCGCTGTTCTGACGAAACCGCTCTGAATACGCAAAATATTTAATCTGCCCCTGCTCAGACAGGACAATCGCACAGACATGCGGACTCAAGCGGGTGTACCGGATCGCTGTGCTAGTCAAAGAGGTAGAATAACTAGCAGCCAGCGTATCAATCGCCGGCAAGCCGATTTCAGGCAGATCTGTAGCGTCCGCTCGGAAAATGGGAGAGGGCATCAGCAACTCAACCGCGAACTGATTGGCACGTTGCTCCTCCAATCGGTGCGAGTCGAAGCCGTGCAAATCCTCGCGCTGACAACGGTGCTGAGGGACAAATTCCGCCACGCTGTCTGTCTCACCTGCAGCGGAACTTTGTCTCTCCGTTTGCCCACTCTCCAAGTAGTAATGCCCCAATTCGTGAGCGATTGTAAAGTTCTTTCGGGACTCTGATTGAATCAGATTGTTGAGCAGAATGCCCCAAGTGTCGCCGACCCGCATCAAGCAACCATCGTACTGGCTTTCCATCTCACGCTCCCAAACGATGATTTGTAGCTGTTCCGCAATATGTCGCGGCTGAATCGGGATGTTCTGAACATTTAGTTCACGCAACAACTGTCGCGCACCCTCGGCGGGATCCAGAGTGGGTTTGGAGGACACCTGCTCTGCAGTCTGATCTTTTCGGGAAGGTCTCTGATTCATGTTTAAACAGTAGATCCTTCATCATGCACTACTTCGCGCTTTTGTGATTTTTGTCTTTAAGAAATTGGTAGAACTCGATCAGTGTTTCTTTATCTTCCTCGGAAAGCTCCATGATGCCTCTAAACATAACGCTGACCTTTGGATCCGCCAAAAGATCATCGTAGCCGTGCGCCTTTTTGCCAAGCAGGTAATCCGTGGTAACTTTCAGCGCGTCAGCGAGGCTTGAAAGCGTGTCGAATGCAGGTTTACGGGCACCGGACTCAAACTGTGAAATCGCTGCAGGGGTCAGTTTCGCTGCTTTGGCGAGTTGTGTTTGTGTCATTCCGAGTTTGTCACGACGTCCCTTAATACGTAATGAAACAGACATAATCACATACCTCCTTATCGGGTTAGAGTAAAAAGCGGTATACGATCGCAGAAAAGCACATTTATTACACTTTCTAACGATTGTGATTCGTATTTTAACATATTACGCCGTTCTATTGCAAGCCCTAAAATAAAATTAACGTAAATTTGTGTAGAAACGATTCACTGCCTGGCCCGATTTATCGGGACATCAGGTTTCACAAATGAATCGATGCACCAATAGGGGACATAAATTTTTGAGATAATATACCGTCCATAATGCTTACTTTTGTAAGTTAGATCCGTTTTTGCGTCTTGACAAGACTTTGTGACTATGATAGAATCTGACAGATTAAAATACGATAGCATACTATGCGCCGGTCAGCCTACCAAAAAAATTCGGAGGAATCACCATGATCACCAAGAAATATTATCACATTAGTTTATGGCTCTGCATCCTTGCGCTGCTATCTCCGCACGCGGATGCTGCTGTTGAGGAGCAGCTATCCGTCGGGCTTTCGGAGGTTGCAGTCAAAATTAGCGACAAAGTTGATATCGGTCGAATGCGAAAAGACATTGCTCGACTCTCGAATCTTCCCACCCGCGTCACTGGCTACGATGAAGCCGCATCAGGCAGCAAATACATCTTCGACCAATTCGTCGAAATCGGCTTACAAAACGTCGAGAGCCGTGAGTTTCCTGTTTCTGTTCCAATAGATCACGGTGATGGAAAAGTAGAAGTTCTCTCCGAAGATCAGACGCTTCTGAAGACTTACCGAATCTGGTCCATCTGGCCCAATCTTGTTCGTACCTCCTTCCTCCCCAACGGTGTCTCTCATGTAGTCGTTCAAGGCGAAACCTTTGATGGAATCGCCAAATCTTATCAAGTTGACCCGCTCGCTATCTTGGCTGACCCCCATAACCAATACCTCCGAGACCAAGCAACCGATGGCAGCGACAACGATGATGATGGTGAAATCGACGAACCGGGCGAGTTAGTGCTGGTAGAAGGCAACTCGCTCTTTATTCCTACCGGCGGATTGACCGCACCCCTCTTTTATGGCGGAGCTGGCGAACTCTCCTCGTTTAACGGCAAAGATATCGGAGGGTTCTGGCATAAAGTTCAACCGGGCGATACGCTGGATGACCTCGCCCACCGTTTCCGTATCGGTGTCGGCAGCATCACCGACGACGTTCTTAACGGTCACCTGCAAAAGACACAAGATGGCATTGACAACAATGAAGACGGACAGATTGACGAATACGGTGAGATTCCCCCGCTGACTGAGATTTTACAATGGGATACCGACGGCATCGACAACGACGGCGACAACTTTGTAGATGAGATCCCCGGCGATGAAACTGATGGTATTGATAACAACAACAATGGGCAAATTGACGAGGAAGGCGAGTTTGTCGCCGCCTATGAATCCAGCATCTTTATCCCCCAAGGCAGTGTTGCACTAGTTGACTTTAACTCCAGCACTAAATGGATTAACGCTGCCATGCTTGGCGCAAAAGCCGTCCTCTTCATCGAGCCGGAGACCACGATCCGCGGTGAGGCTGAGAACAAATTTCTGACGGTCCCCGCCAATATCCCCCGTTTCTGGATTGCTAAGGAAGACGCCGATGAGCTCTTGGCAATGCTTGGCGAAGGGGAGATGCAAATGGACTCGTCTCCTCAGAAACTGTATGCACGTCTCACTAGTACCATCACTTGGGAACAACGTATCGGACAGAACATTCGTGGTTTCCTCGAAGGTGGCGACCCAACCCTCAAGGACGAATTGGTCGTTATCACCGGCTATTACGACTCGATGTCTGTCGTTCCTGCAATGGCACCGGGTGCCGACCCCACCGGTGGCATCGCCACGCTGTTGGAACTTGCGCGTATCTTTAGCCAAGAGGAATTCCGTCCGGGCAGATCCCTCCTGTTTGTCGCAACAGATGCCCACTTCCAAGGGCTAGGTGGTATGCGAGCATTTATGGAAGGGATTGGTCAAGATGTCGTCGGGCGAGAAGCGGATTCTCCCGGCACACCGACAATGCGCGGGCTGCGCCGCGGTTTAAGCACGGACCTCTTTGAGTTTGAAGAATTAGGGCGCAAGCTGCTGCTGTCGATTGATCGGAACGTGCTAGTAGACCTACCCCCGGACTTTTTCCACGAAGTACATGGACTCAAAGCAGATGTCAATTCCCTAGCAACAACCCTCGCCGATCTCGCATCAACAAAGGGAAAAATTAATAGCTTGCGTAACGCTCAACGCGACGCAAAGGAGAAAGAGAAGAAAAAACTCGAAACAACCAAGAAACGGGAAAAACAAGGATTTACCGAAGAGGAGAAGTCACGACTGGAAGTGAACCTTGCAAAGTTCAAGAAAGATGCGCTGCAGACGACTCAATTCCTCGGTTCAATGCTTCAGCGCACCTTAAAATTGCGTTCACAGGCATTGGAGGAATGCCGTAAAGCCCAGCGCGCCCTAATTGAACAGATTGCCTTACCGATGGCTCGGTTAGATGTATGGGCAATCGACAAACTGATAGCAGATTTGGCAGCAAAACGAATCGAAGGGAAATATGCCCAAACACCAGACAGCAGCTATCTCGTACCTAAGGAACGGGAAGATGGTAGCCATTATTTACCTGCGCCAAGTGACCTACCGCAGCATTTGGAGGTAGACGCGCAGCAACTGTCGGAAGCTTTGCAGGATTGGGAATTTGAAGATCCACGGAAATTCACCCTCCAGTATGCCCAAGAGAAGTTGTTAGATCGCCATCTTGACTTTAAGGGGTTGGAACGAATCAAGTCAGCCCGTAGGGTTGTCAATCGCGCTGAAAAATCTCTGGAAGCCTATATTGAAGAAGAACGACAACTCCTTGAACGGGCGCTCGCAAACATTCCCTCAACCAGTGATGCAGAGGATCGCATCAAAAATGCCATCACCCAGTTGAGTGCTAAGCCGGATCACATCCCGCAAGGTTTTGATGATGAGTTAAAACTTTTCCTTAATGCAGCGACCCTCAAGCAGTTTGAGATTGTTCAGACCCAACTCCACCAGAAGTTGGAGATGATGGACCCAACAACGGGAACAGCAACCTCACGAGAACTAGACCAAATCTTGGTTGATGACCTCACGAGAGACAAACAGAGTATCCTCGAAACCGCAATGCGTAACGCTCGCCTTGAGCGCTTTCGAATTGAATCTCTCCTCAAACGCCATGCGTCGCTGAACCGCCCCTACCTCGCCGAAGAGGCGCTCGTCATCCGCCACTATCTCCCTGAAGATGCAGCAGACCGGGCGATGGCTGTCCGTGAGCAGATCTTTGGTCAGCTTGAAGAACAACATCTACTAGAGATGGTGAAGCGGCGAGCCAAGAACGATATTGTCGAACTCCAGAACCTACTGAACATCCTTGACCGTCTCGATCGCGACCCGGACGAGGAGACCAAGATTCTCCTGCGCGATAACCTGCTGACGATGCGTAACGCTCGATTCCGTAATCTACAGAAACGGGTGGAGAAGATTGCACGTATCAGCGAATCAGAATACACTCGGAAAATACGCTCTATCGAACAAGCAATCGCACTGCAAGATATCTTCAACCGTTACTACACCTCCCTCTTTATCTCCATTGACCTCTCCAGCCAGAACGACCAATTCGGCGTGTTCAACAAAGGGTGGTTTTACGACCAACAACCCGAATTTGTCCTCCGTCGTGAGTTCGCTTCCATCGGAAATAAACTTGCGGAATACGCGGAGCAAGCCGATTTCGGTGAGCGGATCCAGAAACTATGGACTTTCACTGACGACCAGATCCGCCAAGCGGTGATGAACACCCAGTGGACGGTTGCAGCTGGTATCGATCCGAAAAAAGCCATCGAAGGTAAGAGCCTTGAAAGCCTAGTCACCGAACATTACGCAACATTGGTCGGACTCTCCGGGGTCTCTCGATTGATGAAGATGCAGTTTGAACAGATGAGGAATCAGGGCGAACCTTCCGAGGATATGCTCAAGGATATGGACTATATCCGTAAGGAGGTCGAACGGTTCATCCGAAACGATATCCGTGAGGCGCGGAAGAACCGCAAGAATAAGGTGCGCCTGCTGAATCGAATGGATGCGATGCTTGCCCTGCGCTACGAGGACCCGTCCGAATTCACCCAAGAAGAAGTTGATGATATCAAAGCACTCATTGATATCGCCGGTTTTGGCGGTGCGACCAACTTTGTCAACGCAATCTCCGCCAGTGGCGGTAAGATCTGGAAAACCTATATTCCCGGCAAGATCGCCTTTGATAGTGAAGTGGCAACTCTCACCGGCTTTACTGGAATCGCTTTTGCCACCATCGACGATGCCCGTGTGTTGACCGATACCCCGCTCGATACAATCGACCGAATGGATTTGAGCCAAGATGGTGCTTTGCATAAACAGGCGAAAACCCTTGCTGCCGTTCTTATCCAAGCGATGCGCGATCCGAAGATGCCCACCGCCGCGCGGGTGGGGAACTTCTACTGTAACCTGTTTGGCGATGTGGTCGAGTATGATGCTCGCGAGAGTGCACTTCCAAACAAGCCGGTGGAATATCCTATCCTCGCCTTGCGGAATCAGCACAAAACGATGATGGGCGTGCGTGGCGATCTCATCGCAATGGGAGACAATAAAGGTAACTTCGAGGTCGCAGGCCTCGCGATGGAGGGACGCGCCACCATACGCCTCAAAGGAACGCAGGAGGTTGAAGCCTATATCCTCCATCCCGATTCTGGAGATATTGTCTATGCACCAGATCTCGGTAACTTTGGCGCGAAACTCTTGCCCAACCTAATTCCGATTAACACCCACCGTCGTGGGTGCCGGATAGTGGTTTTCCCCTGTGTGTCCACCACTATCTACGATCTTGTGGATCAGCGATACCTACGGACGCTGCGTGAACTGGAAGTTTTTGATGCTGCAAGTGATAGCCCACCAGAAAAGTATGGGGTATCGAAGCCGTGGCAGCAGGAAGGTGTCTCGGCAACTGAGCCAATCGCGCTCGTTTATTCGGAACCCAACAGTCGTATCAAAGTTGGTATGGCGTATGGACAAATCGGCAAACGGTTGCTCTTGATTAAAGCAAGTAAGAGTGGAACAAAGAACCCGACACTTTATACCGGAGAAGGATTTGTAGTTCGTGAGAACGGTAGCATTCGCGTGACTCCATACGTTGTCGTCCGCGATATGTGGTGGCTCGATGAGAACCGAGCAAGTCTGTACAAACGGTTCGGCATCAGTAGTGACCGGCTCGATCAGCTCCACCAATTCGCCAACGAACATCTGAATCAGGCTGAGGCTGCCCTCACGCAAAAAGACTATCAGCAGGCACTCAAACTCGCTCGTGCGGCTTGGGGATACGAATCCCGTGCCTACCCCGATGTGAAGAAAACAGGCAATGACGTGGTGAACGGCGTGATGTTTTATCTCGCGCTTCTGATTCCGTTCGCTTATTTCATGGAACGGCTGCTGTTCGCCTTCCCAACCGTCCAAAAACAGATTGTCGGGACAGCCGCGATCTTCCTCGTTGTCTTTTTCTTCTTGGCGCAGGTACACCCCGCGTTCCAGATTACTACAACACCGGTTATCATCCTAATTGCGTTCGTTGTCCTTGCATTGACGGCAATCGTGATCAGTATTATCGTCCGGAAGTTTGAGGAACAGGTGGAAAAAATTAAGCAGGAAGGATCAAAGGTGTATAAGGCAGATGTGGGACGTTTGTCTGCCTCCGCTGCCGCTTTCAGCTTGGGGATTTCCAATATGCGTAAGCGGAAGGGACGTACCATCCTCACCTGTAGCACATTGGTCATCCTTACCTTCACGGTCATCTCCTTTACATCGGTGCGTACATTTATGCACCCTAACAGTACCAACCTACCTTCAGTAACGCCGCGGTACACTGGGATGCTCATCCGAGATCAGTATTGGAATCCGCTTGAGGAGCCCGTTGTCAACTCACTCACAAATGATTTGCGGAAAACGCAAATCCCTGAGAAAGACCTACGGTTGCTGCTGAAGAAAAGATTGGGTCAGCGAGGTAAATCAGCAGAGCAGGCAGATCGAGAAATTGAAGAAATCACAGCCCAATTACGTCAGCAGGGTGCATTGATTGAGCTCGGTGAAGACTCCGTATTGCGAGTGCACAACATCGTCGCACCACGCGCGTGGTATCAGTCGGCGGGAACCGGTGATCAGTCGTTTGTGCAGTTAGAGCGCACCCCCAATCTGCAAGATCCTGTACCCCCTGTCAATACCACAACCGGTCAGCCAAAGACTTACTCCGCCACTATGCTGGTCGGGATGAGTCAAAATGAACCCGGTGTAACAGGGATTGATCGTTACCTTCAGTATGGTCGATGGTATCACCCGGACGATGAGGCAGAGTGGCCCACACAATGGCCCTATGCTTGCGTTTTGCCCAAAGGTATGGCGGATCTACTCGGTATCACCGAAGCGGATATGGGCAAAGCGACTGTATCCGTATACGGCGCGAATTTCACCGTTACAGGTGTCCTCGGTATCGGCTTCAAGGATTTACAGGATAACGATGGTGAGGAACTGACACCGGTTGACTACCAACTGATGCAGCAGCAGGAAGCGCGAGGCGGTGGTGCACAGGGACAGAACCAAGCTATGGAAGGAGAGTTGGAAAAATATATCCATCTGCCTCCTGACGCTGTGGCTATCCTTCCGTATGATGTGGTGATGAATCAGGGTGGAACGCTACGATCGGTCGCTGTTAACATGGAAGTACAGCCCGGTGATCCAACAATCTTTAGCGCAGCAGACAAACTGGACCTAATCATGGCTCCTCTGATGAATCGAATCGCACTCGACTTCTTCGTTGGAAAAGATCGGGACACCTACCTCTACAGTTCTATCGGAATGACCTCTTTCTCTGGTATGGGTAATCTGTTTATACCGATCCTAATTGCGTCGCTGATTGTTCTGAATACGATGCTCGGTGCGGTCTACGAACGGGTCCGTGAAATCGGCATCTACAGTTCCGTCGGACTTGCCCCTGTGCATATCGCCTTCCTGTTCCTCGCAGAAGCGTGTGTGTATGCGATCGTCGGCGCTGTGCTCGGTTATCTGCTCGGTCAGGCTGTCGCAACTGTGCTTGTCAAATTCGGTTTACTCGCGGGATTGACTCTCAACTACTCGTCAATGTCAACAGTGGTAGCAACCATTATCGTAATGATTGTCGTGATTGGAAGTACATTGTACCCTGCAATTAAAGCGAGTCGCATGGCGGTGCCTGACATCGAGCGGAAATGGCAGCTGCCGGAGCCTGAAGGCGACGAATGGCACTTCGATCTCCCCTTCACAGTACTAGCAGAAGAATCGCTCGGCTTGAATATCTTTATGCGCGACTACTTTGAGGCGCATGCCGACGAATCCGCAAGCGACTTCTATACAGATCAGGTCGCCTTTGGTCGAACGCCGGTAGTAGTGGAAGGTAAAGAGGAGGAGGAAGCCTACAATATCAGCATGATGGTGTGGCTCGCTCCCTACGATCTCGGGGTCAGCCAATCCATTCGGCTTGTCACCTCACCGGTCGGCGGAGAAGAGGAAGAGTTGTATAAGATTCACCTCGATGTCCACCGCGAGAGTGGGGAAATCGCTTCATGGAAGCGCGTCAACCGTCGTTTCTTGAACCTTGTCCGAAAACAGTTGTTGATTTGGCGGACGTTCAGTGCCGATATTCGCGGTGAATTTCATGAGCGTGGACGCCAAGAGAGCGAGACGGAAGATGCTCCGGGCGTTGGCGGTCTAGTCGCTCAACCAACACCAGCAGATTGAAGAAGGAGAAAATAGAATCAGTGGAAAAATTAGCGTATGTCTTAATTTTTGTCGGTGCAATTTTTTGGGTATTTTCGATTTTCGCCATGCAAGGTAGATGGCAGGCACAGCTACTCGCTGCCGTGATTCTCATTGTCGGAATTATTATTGCCCACGTCTGGGAAGAGCTTTTTCGAGAAAAAAAATAACGGGCTCGTGAAAGGAGCATAAATTTGGCAAGAGAGAGGGTGTCGCAAGCAGAAGAGTGGCAAGCTTGGGCACAACGTTATGATGTTGACGGAGGTTTAAGAACCTTTGAGTCCGGCTTAACCCTGAAAGTCTTTCTAGGCGCGGTCTTCATCGGACTGTTGATGATGCCGGGTTCAATCTATTTGACCTTAGTCGCCGGGGAGTCGGGCGCGGGCGCAGCACCTTGGGTAGCGGTTATTCTATTTACAGAATTGGCGCGCCGGTCTTTCACAACTGCAAGGAGACAAGAACTTTACATTTTGCTGGGGCTAACCACTCTGGCAGTCGGCTCTGGGACCCAATATCGTGCCTATCCATTTGTCTGGTACGCCTACTTTATCAACACACCGCAGGCACAATCCTATGAAATAGCGGACAAAGTCCCCTATTGGGTCGCACCCGCAAAAGACGCAGTGGCGATTGCGGAGCGTTCACTGCTGCATATGGATTGGTTCTTGCCCCTTGCAATCTTTCTGATATTCAAGTTGTTGGCGGAGGTCCGCTATATTAGCGCGAGCTATTTTCTGTTCCGTCTGACAGCAGATTTAGAGCGACTCCCCTACCCGCTGGCACCGATTCAGGCGCAAGGCGCGACCGCACTAGCCGAAACCACAGGTCAGGGCGAAACATGGCGTTGGCGCGTCTTTTCCATCGGCTCTATGGCGGGGCTGTTCTGGGGGTTTTTCTATATCGGTATCCCCTCGCTCACAGGGGTGATGATGTCAACACCCATACAGATTCTAAAAATCCCATTTATCGACTTCACCCCGAGCATCGAAAGTTTTGCACCATCGGGTATGTTTGCCCTATGGACAAATTTCGGACTAATACTACAGGGATTCGTGCTACCGTTTCCAATCATTATAAGCGAATTTGTGGCAGCAATGTTCACTCAGTTTATCCTGAACCCGCGAATCCTTTATCCATTGGAAATCCTACATCAGTGGCGCCCGGGCTTGGATATGCGTGGTGTCAAGCTGTTTAATGACCTCGATTTCTGGTTGAGTTTCAATATGGGTAAATCCTTTAGCTTCGCCGCCGTCGGGTTGGCAGCGTCCATACCAATCATGCTGAGCGTTAGACAATCACGACAGCAAGAGGCTGCAGGACGCGGGTCAATGGCAACGCCGCCGGGACGCGGCGATTTCCCAATCTGGCTCATGGGCGGTCTGTGGGTTCTCAGCATGTTGGTATATGTATGGATTGTGCATCGGATGGTGCCAAACTTCCCCGTTTCGTTCCTGCTCGGCTTTGCCTTTCTGTACACCCCTTTGCACTCCTATATCAACGCACGAACATTCGGGGTGCTAGGGCGACCCCTCTTCGTGCTGCCCTACATCCATCAAGCAACCTTTATTTTAAGCCGTTACGAAGAGATTGACATCTGGTTTGTCCACTTACCCGATGAAGATTATGGTGCGGGCACACAGCATTGGCGTGTGCTTGAACTGACTGGAACAACCTTCAGAAGCGATGTCCTTGGACGTGCCTTGATGGTGCCGCTCATAATTGTTGCAACAATCGTGGTCTGGCATTTTATCTGGCAAATCGCGCCTATCCCGTCCTCACAGTATCCTTTTGCACAAACATGGTGGCCCCTCTACGCAACCGATGAATGTCTCTGGAAGACCTCGCTTCGAGATGGGAATAGCCAAATGCTACAAGCCATTCGTGGCGACTATGTGTCGGCCGGCTTTACCTCCTCGCTGGCAATTTACGGACTGCTCTGGATGGCAAAGTTACCAAGTATGTGGTTCTACGGAATCGTTGGCGGGATCGGTCAAGACCCAGGGATGATGGTTCCAAAAGTTATAGGCGCACTCATCGGTCGGTTTTACATGATCAAACAGTTCGGTCTGAAACGGTGGTTTATGTATAACCCCGTCTTGGCGGCAGGCTTCATCTGTGGCGTCGGACTTGTTGGCATGGGAACAGTTGCAATCGCGCTGGTCTCCAAAGCAGTCATCGTCAAACCGTTCTAATGAGTAACATGTAAATACCAGTCAGCACAACCCGTAGGTCGAGATTCATATCTCGACACTTAACTGTCGATCTTGGCAGCTCAACCTACTAAAGGATATACCATCAATAAGCTATTAAGTCCATAATTAATGAACCAATGCCCCCCTGAATTAATGAACTGTGAGTTGTTATGGCAAGAGAACGCATTACACAAGCAGAAGAATGGCAAACTTGGGCGCAGCGTTACGACATAGATGGTGGAATCCGCACCTTTGAGTCAGGTCTAACGCTGAAGGTCTTTTTGGGCGCACTTTTTGTCGGCTTGCTGATGATGCCGGGGTCAATCTATCTAACCCTCGTATCCGGTCAGTCCGGCGCAGGCGCAGCGCCGTGGGTCGCAGTTATCCTGTTCACGGAGTTAGCCCGTCGATCTTTCACAACCGCTCGACGACAAGAGCTTTATATGTTACTTGGACTCACCGGTGCAGCGGTCGGGTCCGGGGGTCAGTATCGCGGCTTTATCTGGTACGCATACTTTGTCAATACGCCACAAGCTGCGTCGTACGAAATTGCGGATAAGATCCCTTTCTGGATTGTGCCGCCGAAAGATGCGCTAGCTATCGCAGAGCGTTCGCTCTTGCACATGGACTGGTTCTGGCCCATCGCATTCTTTCTGATATTCAAGCTCTTGGGAGAGATCCGCTATATCAGTGCAGGTTACTTTCTGTTTCGACTGACAGCGGACATGGAGCGGCTGCCATACCCAATGGCACCCATCGAAGCACAAGGTGCGACCGCATTGGCAGAGACCACCGGGCGCGAGGAAACATGGCGTTGGCGTGTCTTTTCAGTCGGATCTATGGCGGGGTTGATCTGGGGGTTTATCTATATCGGCATCCCTTCACTCACAGGGGTGATGATGTCAACGCCGATACAGCTCCTAAAGATTCCATTTATTGATTTCACGAATGTAATCGAAGAAGTCGCACCAACAGGTGTGTTCGCCTTATCAACCGACTTCGGAGCGATACTCACCGGTTTTGTGCTGCCATTTCCTATCATCATGACGGAACTCGCAGGCGCGTTCTTTACCCAGTTTATTCTGAATCCACGAATCCTCTATCCTGCGGAAATTTTACATCAGTGGCGTCCCGGCTTAGATGTTCGTGGTGTGGGCTTATACAATGGTCTCGATTTCTGGATCAGCTTCGGGATGGGAAAATCTTTCAGCTTCGCCCTCGTTGGCATGGCAGCCTCGATTCCGATGGTGATAAAGTTTAAGCAAGCCCGACAGGAACAGACTGATGTAGGTAGATCGTTACGCGCACCACCTCCGGGACGCGGCGATTTTCCGCTCTGGTTGATGGCAATCCTGTGGCTCTTTGGGATGACGACCTTCATCTATATTGTTCACACCTATATGGCGCCGAACTTCCCGTTGATTTTCCTAGTCGGCTTCGCCTTTTTGTATACCCCGGTCAATTCATACATCACTGCGAGAACGTACGGGATACTCGGTCGCGACCTTTTCGAGATCCCTTACCTTCACGAAACGACATTTATCTTGAGTCGTTATGAGGAGATCGATATCTGGTTCGTTCCGCTGCCCGACGAAGATTACGGACGTGGCACACAAAGTTGGCGCGTCCTCGAATTGACAGGCACCACCTTCACCAGTAGTATCGCCGCACGATTGCTACTTATGCCGATTCTGATCGTTTCTGGCATTGTGGTTTGGCATTTTGTCTGGAAAGTTGCACCGATCCCGTCGGCGCAATACCCATTCGCACAGACGTGGTGGCCCCTCTATGCGACCAATGAATGCCTCTGGAAAACCTCGCTGCGGGACGGAAACAGCCAGATGTTGCAAGCCATTCGTGGCAATTATGTGGCGGCAGGCTTCGCCTCCTCTCTGGCAATCTACGGTGTACTCTGGGTAGCGAAGATGCCAAGTATGTGGTTCTACGGAATCGTGGGCGGTATCGGTGCAGATCCGGGTATGATGCTTCCAAAAGTGTTCGGCGCAATTGTCGGTCGGTTTTACATGATTAAGAAATTCGGTCTGAAACGCTGGTTCATGTTTAATCCTGTTCTGGCGGCAGGCTTTACTTGTGGCGTTGGACTGATTGGAATGGGAACAGTCGCTATTGCGCTAGTCTCTAAAGCGGTCATTGTCAAACCGTTCTAATGCGTGAAGCGTAAAACATAAAGCGTTAACCGTGAAATCTCACAGGAGTATGCAAAAAAATCGGTCGAATGAACTATGAAGAATGGGAAAAATCGGTTCCTACTGAAATCACTAACGACTCTTTATGGAAGATAAAGGCTTATCGTCTAGGATTGTTTATTGCGGATGTTGGGTGGCATGACGCAACTAAACTGATGCGGGATAAACGTACACTGGCATTGTCAAATCAACTCTACCGGTCTCTAGGTTCTATCAGTGCGAACCTCGCTGAAGGTTATTCACGCGGAACAGGCAAGGATAGATCCCGTTTCTATGAATATGCGCTCGGTTCTGCTAGAGAGCCGGGATTGGTATTACAAGGGCAGGCACATATTGGGTCCGGCGGTTACTGCCCATCGCCTGAGTCTTCTCACCCATATTATTCGATTGCTACTAACGATGGTTCCAGAACAACGTCAGGGGACTCTACGTGAAGTCCCTCAGGCCTACAATATGGAGAGCACAGATCCTCTTGTACAACACGTACCGTTCTCCTAACCACGCTTCACGCATTACGTATTACGTTATGAACTGGACAACTTTAGGGTGGGGTGGCATCACCCTTGAACTACCCGAAGATTGGGAATTGAGTGGATTATCCGGCGACGATAAAAGCGGATACCTGCGCCTTGAGGATGCGGATATGCCGCGCCTTGAGTTAAAATGGTCCGAATCAAAGCAAAAAAAGCCAGACCTCCAAAAGGTTCTCGACGACTATTTCAAACTCGTCCGCAAAAATTATAAACGCAAAGACACAAACCTCCACATCCAACGTAACGTCAATCTAATCAAGGATGAGGAGTTTTTTGAGGACAGAGAGGTTGCTTTCTTCAACTGGAAGGGCGACTTTCGGGCAAGCGGCGTCATCTTCCACTGCCACATCTGCAAACGAATTACAATCGTGCAGGTTATGGGACATCTCAAGGAAAATATCAAGGAGACAACCAGCCGTATCTTTAGTTCTGTTCAAGATCACCCGGTAGGACAGGCAACGCTCTGGAGCGCTTATCAACTCAATGCAGAAGTTCCGCGGCGGTATCGGCTCGACAAGCATAAACTATTGTCCGGCTACCTGCTCTTCTCATTCGTAGACGGCAGCCGAAAGGTTAGCATCGAACGGTATGGGGTCGCAGATGTTACCCTGAAGGAACAAGATCTTGAGGAATGGTTTCGCGGGAGATACGCCAAAGCCATCCGTGGATACGGCTTCTCAATCGAATCCAGCAACGGTGACGCAGAGGAACGGCTCACGCTAATTGGCGAGGAAACCCGCCTCATAGACCGCGTTCCTTTTGGCCCCGCTCTGGTTATCGACAAAGTTATGCGTCGCAAAACTTTCGCCGTCAACCTCTGGCGCTGTCATCACTCCAATCGGATCTACGTCGTTCAAGCGATCGCCAAACAGGATGCAGCGAGGACAGCAGAGGAGATCGCCGCAAGTATTCAGTGTCATTAAGCGGAGTTCACTAGTTCAAGAGTTCATTAATGCACTAGTGAACTAATGTACCAATGAACTAAATAAAACGATGATCAATACAATTCTTTATAAACTCAGGCTCAAGAAACGTCCAGAATCGCAACTGGATCGAGCGGACATCATAAAATCACTGCCGCTACGCAACCAGCTAATCGAATGGGAGGTCGATGACAAGGGGGAAGTCGCATTGGTTATCCCCCAGAAGGAGACGCTGTGGTTAAAGTTGGTAGCGAAACTGTTTATGCTACCTCCCAACCGTGTAGTTGTCTTGGACGATGTAGGAGGCTTTGTATGGCAATTATGCGATGGACATAACTCCATCGGTCATATTGTCAAACAACTTTGTGATAAGTATCGCATGACGAGAAAAGAGGCGGAGACATCGCTATTCCAGTTTATGCGGCAGTTAGGCAAGCGGGGAATGGTAGGATTTGCGGTTCCCCAACAAACGAAGAAAGGAAACAGGTAAAATGGCAGAATTAGAAGGATTAACTCCGGAAACAGCAGGGCAGCCCCCCGTGCCGACGGAAACCCCCGCACGGTTTGCGAGGGATCTACCCAAGGAAAACACAGTCCGGGTCAGGAACTTGATCAAAAAATACGAGATGGGCACCACCGTCGTTGAGGCGTTGCGCGGCACTAACTTTGAAATCCGCCGCGGCGAATACATCTCGATTATGGGACCTTCGGGGTCCGGTAAGTCGACGCTTTTCAATATGATTGGTGGCTTGGACAAGCCGACAGAAGGCAGGGTCTACATCGATGAGGTGGACATCGCGCAACTGGATGCCTACGAATTGGCGTGGCTGCGTTGCCGTAAAATCGGTTACATCTTCCAGTCGTTCAACCTTATCCCTGTGATGACCGCCCTCGAAAATGTCTCCCTTCCTATGATCTTCGCTGGGATGACCGCGGACGATAGCCGCACAAAAGCGGTTGAACTGCTAACCACTGTGGGGTTAGGAGAACGGGTCCAGCATAAACCGCTCGAACTCTCCGGTGGTCAGCAACAACGTGTCGCCGTTGCGCGTTCCCTCGCAAACGATCCCGCAATTGTCCTCGCAGATGAACCGACGGGAAACCTAGACACACGGACCGGGCTTGAGATCATCGCCCTATTGAAAACTTTGAATGAGGTGAACGGGGTCACAATTATCACAGCCACCCACGATACCAAGATGCTTGATGTGTCGGATCGAATCTTCTACATGGCGGACGGCAAAATCGATAAGATGGAGACCCGCGAAGAAATCGATCTGCAGGTTGGTAGGCTCGACGGTGAGGAAGTTGGCTAGACATGAAACGTAAGGAATAATGCGTAATGCGTAAATTCTCTGTTCCGAGAGCCATCGACCTTACACTCGTTACGCATTATGCTTCATTAACTTCTGAAGGGCGACAAAAATGAACTAGTGAACCGATGAACTAATGTACTTCTAACGTCTTAATACGTTTCCTTGAATAGACGTTCTTTATCCCGTGCCCTCTCAATCTTTGACCACTCTGGAGCATCACGAGATAACCCCTCAATGTCCGCCACAGTCAGACCGCCCGGTAGGTTGACAAGGTTCGACTCTATCCGATAGAGCCATGGATAGATGCCGTATTCCATGCCCTTTAGCCCACACATATAAAACAGGGTATCCGGCTGTTCTAGCAGAGGGATAAGCCCGTCCTGATGCTCTTCGAGGCGGTCCTGCACATACATCTTGCCGCCACGCGCGTTGGTCTGTTCTCGGCTAATCGCAGTGGTATAGTGAAAATTCGGGTAGCGTTCTGCGAAATAAAGAAATTCTTCGTTATACATGATGTCTGTGGAATACGGAACGCCAAAGATAAGCCAGACTTCCCGCTCAAAGCCCTGATTGAATAACTCCACAAGCATCCCAACAAACGGGGCAATCCCCGTCCCTGTCGCTGTGAAGACGTAATTGTAATCGAGCGGATTATCCGGTAGTAGGAAACTCTTGCCCACGGGTCCTGTAATGAGCATCTCATCGCCGGGCTTCGCATCACAGATATAGTTTGAATCTACGCCCAAAACCAATTCGCCTGTTTCCGCATCCTCTGCGATCTCCCGTTTGACACATAGCGATACGGTTTCTCCCTTCCAATCATCGCCCCAGCAGGCAGAAGTGATTGAATACAGCCGAATCTTATCGTTCAGAGCCTCATGCGCATAATTGAACGCCGCATCATTGAAGCGTCCGGTCGGCACCACGCCGATACTCTGACCGATGCGATATTTTCCCACCATTTGGCTCCCCTTAAGATTAAGAACGACATGCCAACCGTAATTCGGACTGGAACTATCGGTAATCCGATACTTACTCACGACCTCTGCCGCAAAGGGATTTTTTGGCGTATAAATATTTACCGCTGTTTCTGGGATTGGCATAAGCGGTGAATCAGCAGGTTTTTCTAAGAAAGACGTTATCACGGTCCGCCTCCCGTCTATTTAATGATGAAAATTATGAGCATGGATCAGTGTTAATTTTTTTAGATATAAGTGCTTAATCGGCGCAATAGCCTAACTCTGGCTTGCACATTATAGCACTGACCCAAGTTGCTGTCAATACAATTTCCATGACTCTCGCTACTTTGAAAGATTGTTGACATTTACATGCAATCCCCTTATACTTAGCAGATTGCTTTGGGTTATAATGCTTTTGGCGTTACGAAAGTTTACAACACCAACAATAAAGATTCGTGGAGGAAAATAAGCCTCCGCGAATCATGCGAACCCACGCGAATAAGAACCACAGTTTTATTGGAGTAAAGTATGGCATCTGTAGATGAACTGATCGATGCAATTGACAACGGAGATGAACTTACTGCCCAAGAACTTATCGAACAACAACCCGCACTCGCAATCGGCGAATCACTCAGAGAAGGTGTCCTCCGAGGTGCAACACCTCTGCATTGGGCGGCACACAGAAATATGACCAATCTGTGTGAGCAACTCGTTCAATCCGGGGCAGACGCGAACGCACGCCGAGCCCAATGGTGGCGAACACCGCTCGCTTGGGCGGCGGACGCCGGGTGTGCTGACGCCGTTGAATTGCTCCTTAGAGATGGGGCAGATGTCAACGGGGATGCGTTCGGTATGACAACAGCACTCCACGCCGCAGCCCAAGGCGGCTCAACCAGCGGACAGGAAAACTCAGATGGCTATCGTAGGGCAGCTCTGTTGCTTATAACGCACGGAGTAGATATTAATCGCCGGGCAACCGGAGATCATGACCAAACCGCGTTGGACGATGCAATTCGGAAAGGCAATGAAGCCGTTATCGAGGTGCTTGTCGAACATGGCGGCAAGACGACCGCAGAACTACGATTGGCAAACCAATGAACCAACTTATGCATCACGTTTCACGCATCACGCATTAGAAAAAGGATAGATACATGTCTCCTTCTATCTTCAGTTTTCCTAACAAAATCATCTTCGGCGTCGGGACAATTAACACACTCGCCGAACAACTCTCGGCTTACTCCGCCTACAAAGTTTTATTGGTAACGGACAAGGGGATTCGCGAAGTAGGATTAGCAGATGAAGTGACGCAGCGACTCGAAGCGGCACGAATCGACTACGCAATCTATGACGGCGTCCACGGGAATCCGGTCGAAGCCGATGTGTTCGACGGCGTGGAGGTTTTTCAAAAGGAAGGCTGCGAATTTGTAATTGGTATGGGCGGTGGGAGTCCGCTAGATGTTGCCAAATTAATCTGTTTGAAGGCAACACACCCCCTGTCGTTAGCAGAATACGAAGTCCTTAATGGCGGATTGGACAAAATCTCGTCCGACCTTCCATCAATGCTCGCCATTCCAACCGCCGCAGGAACCGGGAGCGAAGTTGGGCGCGGCGCCGTCGTCACGATAAAATCGTTAGGCCGCAAGGCGTTAGTGTTTAGTCCTTACTTGCTGCCCAAAGTCGCAATCGTGGATCCGGAATTGACCGTTGGATTGTCCAAAACCTTGACCGCTGCGACAGGGATGGACGCACTTACCCACAACCTTGAATCCTACCTCTCAACCGCCTATCATCCAATCTGCGATGGGATTGCGCTTGCCGGGGTAAAACTAGTCGCCCAAAACCTACGGCGTGCTGTCGAAAATGGCAGCGACCTCGAAGCGCGTGGTGCGATGATGATGGCGGCGATGATGGGTGCTATAGCGTTTCAGAAAGAACTGGGCGTCAACCATTCACTGGCACACCCGCTTTCGACGGTCGCCGATCTACATCATGGACTTGCAAACGCGATTCTCCTCCCATACACAATGGCGTTCAACAAGGAGGCGGCAACAGACCAACTAAAGGATATCGCTGCAGCATTTGGCGTGAATATCCACGCACTATCACCGGAGGAAGCCGCACAAGCTGCAATAGATCAGGTCACGCAGTTATGCAAGGATATTGGCATCCCGTCACACTTGCGGGAGGTCAATGTGAAGGCAGAGATGATTCCTCGCCTCGCGGAGCAGGCAATGGCGGATCAGTGCCACCTAACCAATCCCCGCCCTTGCACTGAGCAAGACATGATCGACCTCTATCAACAAGCACTCTAATCACATCACGGTTCACGTACCAACGAGTAGGATGAATTGCGTGTCCAATGTAGGGGTAACCCTTGTGGTTACCCTGCTGTAGACTGATTTTCCAAAATCGACATTTGGGCGTCGAGATGTGAATCTCGACCTACAGCCTGACACACAGACCGATGAGCCAATGAACCAAGTATCTTCTTTATTCGCGGATGTTTTTCACGTTTCACGCATCACGTTTCACGCCTAAAAATATGCGATTGTACCTCTCCCTTCTCTTAATTATCCTCAGTCTTCTAACCGCGGGCGAATTAGCAGCTCGGACGAATCTCTCTATCATCAGCCCGACTACCGATTTCACGACGAATAACCAAACAGTAGAAATCAGGGGAATCGTTGAGTCCTCAATTGGAAGGGAGGTTATCGTTTCGACCAACACCCCCGGTGGCATCCCAGATCTCGCGCAATTGACACACTCAATCTACGGCGTTGTCGTAGATCTTGGAAATGCACAGGAGCTGAAGGGAATGCTGATTCGACATGTAGTAGATCAGGGGTTTCCACGCGGTCCCCGCTTGGCACACCTTGCGTTCTCTAAAGCTGGAAACAGTTTCTCCACAGGTCAACCCTTCAACATTCCATCGGGCATAGATCCCAATTTCCATAGCACCGTGGTTGATTTTCCATCAGTCATCTCCGCACAATTCATTCAAATTGAGATGCTCGAAGGGTGGCAGATTGAGCCAATTGCGATTGAGTCGATTCAGTTCTTGGACACGAACGATCGGGTTATACAGGGACAAATTCAATCCATCGCCATTCGACTCCCTCTAACAGATGCGTGCCAACCAAGTCTGACCGGACCCTACTGTGCAACCTTTTCCATAGACGTGATGCTAGAAGCTGGGGTAAACCGACTTTCAGTAACTGCTAGGGAACTAGCGGCATCGGATCCGGATTCACTGAACGCCGTGGACAGAGAGACAATTTCTCTCTTTTACCTTCCGGAGTTAGAACCTGAAGCAGCCGAAGGCGGGGTTTTCACCTTGAGTGATGGAGATCGGGCAACCGTTGTCATCCCGGTGGATGCCTTTGATGAACAGATCACGAAACTACATTTTTTTTCGGTGCCACCTGAAGCGGTTGATCCATTCAGCTATCGGGCAAACAGTCGCATTGTGAAAGGAACAGCGCCGGTAGTTGTGTACCGCTTTGAAGCACTTCGCCAAGGTGTGTTTCCTGCTGAAGCGACAAGTGCACTGCATAATCAACCACCAACCTTCGCCGTAGATGGCATCTTGGAGCCACCGTCTACGTGGGTTGCAGGTCTAGTGCCCCTGCCTGTCAGTCTGACAATTGATCTCAAGGTTCAACGCACCGTCAGCCGTATCGTTGTGCACGCTAACGTGGAAGGGGAGAACTCCTTCGGTCCCAAGCGTGCGATACTCTTCACATCGAACGACAACGAAAATTTCATAGACGTCCTTGAGGTCACGGCATTCGATGATCGAGTCACCACCATCGAACTACCCACCCGACCTTCCGCCCGTTACTTTCGCCTCGAAATCACAGAGAGCAAGCAAGTGAATAACCTCCAACTCAATGAGGTCGAGTTTTTTGATGTGTCAGGCGCGAAAATCGTATCTTTTGATCCCTTGGAGTATCTAATCCTTGGCCGTCCTGCGCTGCTTGAATTAGCCTATCGCGCTTCAGATTTGATGGTTGCAAACATCAGACGAGAATCAGATCTGAAAATTTTCGCTTGGGATGCATCCGCGCAAGAATGGCAGTTGGTGGGCGGCGAAATTGATCTGCATCGACGGGTCGTCCATATGGAACTTAACTTCATCTCTCAAGTTGCTCTGTTTCAGGCGGTCCCATCACAGATCCAGGTAGCGTGGAGTTTTAACCCGTTCTCTCCGGACGGAAATGGGATCGCCGATCGGACACGTTTAACGATCGTGAACCATAACACCTCCCACATCGGGGGGACGGAGCCGGTCGTTGAAATCTTCGACCTTCATAATAAACTCATCCGAACCTTAGTGAACCAAACGGTAATGAGCTCCAATACAATGAGTGTCGAATGGGACGGCAGAGATGAGGCGGGAGAAATTGTGAACATCGGACCGTATATCTACCAGATTCGGCTGAAATCTGATGATCAGGTCGAAGTCCGTAACGGGGTTATCGTAGTAGGAAAATGAGGAACAACATCACTACTCCATCAACATAGTTTTGTATCCGGGTATTCTCTTTTTTTATTGACATTTTAACAAATGTTATGATACAATTAACCCATTAAAACGATTCTAATCCATCTATACAAGGAGAATTAACAACATGGAATTAAGTGCAGACAAGCAGAAAGCGATCGATCTCGCAGTCTCTCAAATTGAACGGCAGCACGGCAAAGGCTCAATTATGCGGCTTGATAGCGACGAGGTGATTCCTGTCGCCGTCGTTCCGACCGGCTCAATAGCATTAGATATTGCTCTAGGGGTTGGTGGCGTTCCCCGTGGACGAATTGTTGAGATCTTTGGTCACGAAGCGAGTGGTAAAACCACGCTCGCACTTCACATCATCGCAGAAGCGCAGCAGCAGGGTGGTGTCGCAGCGTTTGTCGATGTCGAGCATGCTCTGGACCCGATGTATGCCAAGCAGATTGGTGTGAATATGGAAAATGTCTTAATCTCTCAACCGGATACCGGGGAACAGGCGCTAGATATTGTTGAGACCTTAGTTCGAAGCGGCGCTGTTGACGTTGTGGTTGTCGATTCCGTTGCAGCGCTCACCCCTCATGCGGAGATTGAGGGCAGTATGGAGGACGCCCACGTTGGATTGTTGCCGCGCTTGATGTCCAAAGCCTTGCGTAAGCTGTCCAGTGTCACCAACAAGTCCAAAGCCTGTGTGATCTTCACCAATCAGATCCGACAGAAGATTGGCGTCATGTTTGGAAATCCAGAAACAACACCCGGTGGATTGGCACTGAAATTTCACGCCTCGGTTCGGTTGGAAATACGTCGGGCAGACCGTCTGAAGGACGGCGAAGATATAGTCGGAAACCGTATCCGTGTGAAGGTCGCTAAAAATAAGGTCGCTCCGCCATTCCGTCAAGCTGAATTCGATGTTATCTTCGGCGAAGGTATCTGTAAAATCGGAGAAATTTTGGATGTGGGTGTGGAGGCAGGAATTATTCAGAAAAGTGGTACCTGGTTCTCCTATAACGATGAACGACTTGGACAGGGTAAGAGCAACGCGAAAGACTTTCTAGTGGAACACACCGAAATCGCCGCCGAGATCTCGAGTAAGATCCGCGCTAATCTTGGTATCCACCTCCCCTCTGGCACCGCCTCATTGTCGGAAACCGATGCCGCAGTTGACGACAATTAATCCGTAGGCGGGGCATCTTGCCCCGCCGTTTGTAGTAGCGCAATTCATTGCGCGTTCTTATACCAACTGTCTATCGCATCTTTTACCCGTGATTCAGACAATAATATGGGAGAATTAAATGACCCTATAGTTGTCCCTTTGATACTTGATGGCAAACACTTCAGATGTTGCTATAACGCAGGTTGTAGGGAACAACGATCGTTGTTCCCTACTTTACCTAATCTTGCGGACAATGCCCCATCCTTTAGGTTGGGGATGTAGCCCGCCAAACCCGTTAGTTAGTCAAAAAAAGTTGAGTTTGCAGGTGAAATTATGATATACTTTTCTTGGCTTTCGTGGGGGAATGACAGCCCTATCGCTTGATAGGGTCCCTCACAATCTACTGTCATGGATATGGAAGCTATAGAGCCAGCCCTCTATAAAACATGAATGAAAACAACTTTTCAGAACGGCGGAGCCGGATAACCGATTGAGTCCAAAGAGACGAGTTGACGACGGTAATCGCGCACGCGGTTAGTCCCTTTTGGGGACAGGTCCCGGACGTTAGTTCTGGTAACGAGTTTAGTCGTTGGCATAGGGAGACTCCCGAATCTCTATCGCATACTATGCCACCGCAAACAGTTGTCCCGCGGGGGACAAAAGGGCAGGGCATTGTCCTTTGGAGTAGCGGACGTAAGTCGTTAAGGAAATCGCAGAATTGAAAGACTGTTAGGCATTGCCTAACAGCCAAGTTGACATCAAGTCAGCGATTTCCCGCTTGACGCTATCCGCGTTGATACCACAATTCGACTTCCTATTGGGCAGGGACTTGTAAGAATCCCCATCCCTTTAGGGTGTGGGAGTATGTCAAGGGCAAAACAGCGTTAAAGAAGGAGTGAGGCACTCTCTGCACGGAGACCTGCGATAATTTTATGGGAAAGCTTGTTGGTGTGGACATCGGCGGCACTTTCACCGATATTGTTGTCTTAGATGAAAACCAGAAACTTCTACAGATTGGAAAGGCTTCAACCACGCCACAGGAGCCATCTATCGGCTTAATTGCTGGCCTAGATGCGCTTGAGGTTTCCTATCCTGACATTGAACTGGTCATTCACGGTACTACTGTGGCGACCAACGCCATCTTGGAACGCAAAGGTGTACGCTGTGGTCTGATTGCAACGCGCGGTTTTCGCGATATTTTGGAATTGAGGCGTCGCGATCGACCACACCTTTACGGCCTCACCGGATCTTATGAACCGTTAGTCCCACGAGATCGACGCAAAGAGGTCTCCGAACGTGTTTCGGCAGAAGGCGAAATTCTCGTCCCATTAGCGGAGGAGGAGGTCCTCGCAGCTGCCGAAGAACTGGTTGCGGACGGTGTCGAAGCCATTGTCATCAGTTTCCTGAACGCTTACATCAATCCCACGAACGAGCGCAGCGCCAAAGCCCTCCTCGAAACACGCTTCCCTAATATTTATACTGTCGCTTCCGCAGATATCCTCCCCCTCTTCCGTGAGTTTGAACGCACTAGCACCGCTACTGTGAACGCCTACGTTCAGCCGATAGTAAGTCGTTACTTGGCACGGCTTCAACACCGCTTGCAAGACCGCGGTTACGACGGGAATCTTCTCATCATGCAGTCGAACGGTGGAATGATGTCGGTGGAAGCCGCTCAAGACTTTTCAGTAAACACCGTCCTATCGGGTCCCGCAGCTGGGGTTATCGCCGCCACCAAGATCGCCGCAGAAAGTGGTTTCCAAAACCTAATCGGTTACGATATGGGAGGCACGAGTCTTGATGTGTCTCTAGTAACAGAGGGTAAGCCGGTCGTGTCAAACGGGATCGAACCGGAGTTTGGCATTCCGATCATGGTGTCGATGATCGATATTCATACCATTGGCGCAGGCGGCGGTAGCATCGCTCGGATTGACGAGGGAGGTCTTCTCCAAGTGGGACCCGAAAGTGCCGGTGCTGAACCGGGCCCCGTCTGCTATGGACTAGGTGGCACCGAACCCACCGTCACCGATGCGAACGTGATTCTGGGACGAATCAACCCGGACTATCCCATCGCCAGAGAAACCGATTTTTCGTTTGACCTCAATACAGCCCGGTCTGTTCTCACCGAGAAGATTGGTAAACCGCTCGGTCTCTCCTTAGAAGAAGCGGCACTCGCAGTCCTCACCATCGCCAATAACCGAATCGCCGGTAGCATCCGGCGCATCTCCATTGACCGTGGACACGATCCACGAGATTTTGTCCTCTTCTCCTTCGGCGGCGGAGGACCATTGATGGTCAGTTTCCTCCTCCGCGAGCTAGGTGTTTCACAGGCACTTGTCCCCTACTATCCCGGCATCGCCTCCGCTTGGGGGTGTGTCATCGCCGATCTCCAGCACGATTTCGTGACCATGATCAACCGTCGTCTCTCCGATCTCGACCCAACCGATGCAGAAAGGATTTTTGCTGAACACCTCGCGCAGGGAGAACAATTGATCCAGAGCGAACAGATCCCCCTGACACAGGTAAACGTCTTGCGGGAAGCAGAGATTTCCTATGAAGGGCAAACCCACGTCATACGGACACCGTTGCCGGCGGGACCTGTCTCTCCCGACGTTATCACGGAGAGTTTTCGTCGCGCATATCTCCGTCAATACGGGCAGGTCGACGAAACATTCAGCGGATTAGAAACGCTGCTTGAGAGCATCCCTATCCGCCTGCTGAATCTCCGAACCTCTGTAATTGGTGCACGCCCCAACCTGTCATTGAAGGACTTCATCCCCAATCCTAAAACCACCTTGCAAGCCGCACAGAAGGGCACCAGACCTGTCTACGTGGAAGATCGGTTTGTAACATGTCCCATCTACGATCGCTCACTGCTGCCGTGGGGGAGTGATTTCTTGGGGCCTGCTGTCATCGAGCAGCCGGACACAACCATCTGGATCGAACCTTGGGTTCGTGTTCGTGTAGCTGAAGGTGGGAATCTTTTTCTCAGTATAGCATAAGCTGCACAATCGACTGCCCCGACAACGCCTCAGTCCCGCCACCTCACCACTCTGGGGAGCACTCCTACTTTTTCTGAAGTAAATCCAAGTGGAATGCAATTAACTATTTAAGACCTACCCATTTAGGTCGAACCACTGGCCTAATAGTTATCACGTTTCACGCATCACGCATGAGGTATTCCATGAAAAAATTATCTTTATTGATGTTTGCTATATTGATTCTCGGCTGCGACACTGAAACGTCTGTGGTTGAGGAGCCAGTGGTCGAAGAACCGCCGCCCATCGTGGTGGAAGATGAACCCCTCCCTCAACCGGAAATGATCGCAGAGGGCACCGTGAAACACGGAGAGGTTAATGTTGATCCGCAACCATTGAATCTCAGCGGATTTCGATTCGTATTTAAGGAACCTCTTGATAGCCATTGGGTTTCTGTCTACGATAAAAAGCGCGATAAGCGCCTGACTTGGAACTCTCCCCAAGCTTACTGGTGTAAGAAAACAAACGTCGTGCTTATAGAGCGCATGCATTCCCGCGATCTGTTGGAATACGACACCGACTACGAGATTAAGATATACACTCAAAATTTCGACTGCGATTTCGTAGAGATAGTGATACAGTTTCGGACGGGCCCGCAGAGATCTACGGTTGAGAAACCAGAACCCATGATTCAAGAACGACCACCCGTTGTGCCATCAGGTGAACACTTTCGGCTTGATATAACGCCGCCGACACTAGTATGGGGCGACGTGCAAGACGGAGCCGCTGACATCGACCCTGAACCGCTCAACGCAAACGGAATTCGCTTTGGATTTGATAGAAATATCAGAAGGTATTGGATTGACCTGCGGGACCGTGCGGGCGCGTCCCTCCGTTGGTTACCTCGCGGTCTAGTTGAGCACGAGAATATCGGAAACCAGATACAGATAATGCGCGCCGAAGGAGCCCCGTTGTTGCAATTTGATACCGTATACCTAGTTGATATTTTTGTTCAGGATCGCTGCTGCGGGAACTCAGATCTCCGGATGACGTTTCGAACAAAGCCAAAGCCTTAGTATGAAGCGTGCAAGCGGATCTGTGGTCATTAAGTCTCGGATTCGGCGCAGCTGTCGCTCCAATCAGCATCTCCCACAATCGGTTGCACCTTGTTCCGAATCGCGACTCTAACCGTTGACGCATATCGTAGGGAACAACGATCGTTGTTCCCTACCAAAACCCCTACCACGACACAGAACCGAGTCATTCGTAGGGAACGGAGATCTCCGTTCCATCTGTTCTGAACTAAGCCTGAATCCGTAGGGATTGGGTTCCCCAAGATACCAACAACGTCACGCAATAGTCTTGGCTCAATGAACCTAGAACTATAGTGCCACACATCGGGTATTTGGCGAGGAAACCTCGCCCCTACGATGGCGTACTCATCGGCGGTTGGCGGACATACCCCACATAAATGTCAATACGCCGTAGTTAGGATCTGCGGATATTCATCAATCAATGCCTGCCATCAAGTCCTCGTATCTTCCGTTCTGTCTCTTTCTTGCCACCCTTCCCACCGTACCGTCTATCAAAAAACTTGTAATTCACACAAAAATATGCTACGATTCCTAGTACGGAATGTGGGTGCCGGTGCTGTCCTCCCCAAGTGGGAAGATTACAACACCGAGCAAACACGACTCCGTAAGCACTGGAAAGCTTCTTAACCCCGATCTATTGGGGACACGACAGTAACAAAAAGAATAGGCAGGGCATCAACCGTATCTCCCACCCAGACAGCAGAATATATCAATTTTTAAATTAAAGCAGGAGGTTTTTTGTTATGGCAGATTATGCACACCCTGAAGTATTAGTAACCACCGATTGGGTCGCCCAGCATGGCGGTGACGCTGGCATCCGTTTGGTAGAGGTCGATGTGGATACAGCGGCTTATGACGAAGGACACATCAGCGGCGCTGTCGGGCTTAACTGGCAGACGCAGCTATGCGACCAAGTGCGGCGCGATATCTTAACAAAAGAGCAGTTTGAAGAGTTGTGCCAAGATAACGGCATCAGTAACGACACCACAGTTATCTTCTATGGCGACAACAACAATTGGTTTGCTACCTATGCGCTATGGCAATTCCGCTACTATGGGCATGACGAAAGCAAGCTGAAGGTGATGGACGGCGGTCGCCAGAAATGGATTGACGAGGGCCGCGATTTAGTTACGGATACGTCTTCGCCTGCTGCCACCGATTACAAAGCAAAATTCCCTGATGACAACGTGCGGGCAACAAAGGATCACGTTCTCCCAACGCTGGAGCAGGGAGTGGTCAACCTTGTAGATGTGCGCTCACCAGCGGAGTTCACCGGCGAGATTATCGCACCCCCAGGGTTGCCCGAAACAGCACAACGTCCGGGGCGCATTCCGGGTGCAGCCAATATCCCGTGGGCAACCGCAGTGGCGGACGACGGCACCTTCAAATCCTACGATGAGTTGAAGGAGATCTACGAGGGTGCTGGCGTGGATCCGGACAAAGAGACGGTCGCTTACTGCCGAATTGGAGAACGTTCCTCGCACACATGGTTCGCGCTCAAGTACCTTTTGGGTTACGAAAAGGTCCGCAACTACGACGGTAGCTGGACTGAATGGGGTAACCTTGTCGGCGCACCTATTGCAAAAGGGTAATTGAAAGTAATACCGAGCTAGTAGGGATACAAACTTTGTGTCCCTACTGCTCCAATCTACAAACAGGATTGGGATTGTCAGGAATTGCTCGACTAATCTTCTTACTCCGTTGCACTTAACTCCCGTAGGTCGAGATTCATATCTCGACATCTTTATACCTCATGATCATCCCGATGTATCGGGATGACTACGAAAGCCTGTTGATTTTGGAAAATCAACCTCCAGCAGTTCTCGATGAGGTGCCGGTGGGGCTTTGGCAAACTTCGTTGTACTCATAATTCGTTTTATTCTTCATATTATATTGGAGTCATATATGCCCAAATTTGTTTCTGCTCATATCATTGCCTGCATGACACGACAAGATGTAGAAAGGCTCGCCAAGCGATTTCTTGATGACGAAAGTGACGGAGTCAAGAACTTGAAAGTGCAGTGTGATACTGTCCTCGGTCGAATGGTCTGCGAATGGGAAGCACCGAATCGAGATACGCTCGTAGAATGGCTGAAGAAGCGGCATGTGCATTTTCGCGGAGGTGGGGAGTGGGTAATGCGTGTGCAGCTTGAAACGGTAGATAATACGGTTGCTAGGCTGTGACAGGGGTGAAGAAGCACCAGTACAGGGTTACGGCACGCGGAGCGTGCTTACTACAATGTGATGGCTGAATAACGAATCTTGCTTCACGGATAAGGAATCTCATCGTGCACTACCTTACGCGCCAAATCGCTTTTGAAGCCTCACACTACTATCGTATTCCTGAATTCAGCGATACGGAGAATTATGCCCTGTTTGGAGCAACTGCGAATCCAAATAGTCATGGACATAACTACGTCCTAGAGGCGACAGTCAAAGGTAGGCTTAATCCTGAACACGGGATGGTCATCAATATCACGGATCTGGACGAAGTGCTCAAGGACGAGGTCGTTGCCTACTATGATCATAAGCATATCAACGTCCAACACCCTACCTTCGCGAATAACCCACACCTGCAGCCGACAAGCGAGAACTTAGCGATTCAGATTTGGGGTGCGATTGAACCACATCTAAAAGGGACCACCTTACATCGCATCAGGTTATATGAGGATTCAACCCTGTCTGCCGACTATTATGGAGAGGGACAGATGGTCTATCTCACGAAAGTTTACGAATTCAGTGCATCACACCGATTGCACAGTCCACAACTCAGCAATGCGGAAAATCAAGAGATCTTTGGAAAGTGTAACAATTTCTACGGTCATGGGCACAACTATGCCCTAGAAGTGACAATAAAAGGTGAGGTGGATTCAAGAACCGGCATGGTTGCGGATTTAGACCGCCTTGATGAAACAATCCAGAAGCAGGTCTACGGACGATTTGATCATAAGCATCTTAACTTGGACACCCCTGAGTTTGAGAACCTCAATCCAACTTCAGAAAACTTTGTGAAGGTGCTTTGGGAAATTATAGAACCAAATTTGAAGCCGATTCAGTTACATCGGCTTCGATTGAGAGAAACTCCTAAGAACCACTTTGATTACTACGGAGACGGAATTTAGTTAATGAAAATTTACCACGCAGATTCAATTGATAACGGAACCACTGCCGCCGATCCAAAACTTGAATATATCTATACACAGATATTGGAGAATATCGGCGAAGACCCGACGAGGGAAGGGGTCCTGAAAACACCGCAACGCGCAGCGAAAGCCCTCCAATTTTTGATGCAGGGATACGACCAGAACGTCGAAGATGTTGTGAACGATGCAATTTTCAACGAAGAATACGACGAAATGGTCATTGTCAAAGATATTGAGTGTTATAGCCTTTGTGAGCACCATCTCTTACCATTTTTTGGAAAGTGTCACGTTGGCTATATTCCTCGCAAGAAAATCATTGGGCTCAGTAAAATTCCGCGGATTGTGGATATGTTTGCCCGTCGCTTGCAGGTGCAAGAGAGACTGACGAAGCAGATTGCGGAAGCGTTACAGGACGTTTTGCATCCCGCTGGGGTAGCTGTTGTCATCGAAGCACAGCATCTGTGCATGATGGTGCGCGGCGTACAGAAGCAGCACTCGCAAACGATGACCAACGTTATGCTTGGTGAGTTTCGAGATAAAATTTCGACTCGGACAGAGTTCATGAGATGTATTTAGACGATACCTAGTCCTAGAAACGCACCACTTTGAGGGAGATCGAGATGCTGAAGGACAAAGTTGCAATTATAACAGGAGCATCGCGGGGCATCGGTCGCGCAACGGCTTTGGCGTTTGCACAAGCGGGTGCGAAAGTTGTCCTCGCATCGCGGACACAACATGACCTCGAAGCAGCTGCCAGTCTCGTAAGCGCAGATGGTGGCGAATCCCTCGTTGTACCAACGGATGTAACACAGGCGGAGGCGGTGGAGACTCTGGTCAATCGAACGCTAGAGGCTTACGGTCAAATCGACATCCTTGTGAACAATGCAGGGATCGGTGTCTTCGAGACCGTTGCCGATTCAGATCCGGAGACATGGACGCAGGTAGTCGCCTCTAACCTCAAAAGCACCTACCTTTGCTCGAAATATGTGCTACCCTCTATGCTCGAACGTCAATCCGGTCAAATTATCAATGTGCTGTCAATTGCTGCGAAAGTCGCATTCACAGCCTCAAGTGCCTATTGTGCAGCAAAGGCAGGCGCACTAGCGTTTACAAAGGTTTTGGCGGAGGAGGTCCGGAGCGAGAATATCCGTGTCACAGCGGTCTCCCCCGGCTCGGTCGACACGCCATTCTGGAAGGAGATTGAGGGGCATCCTGACCTGAATTTGATGTTGAAGCCAGAACATGTAGCAGAGACCATTCTCTTTGTTGCGACGCAGCCGGCTGGCATGGTTACTGACGAAATTGTCGTAACACCACCGCTTGGGATCCTGTGAAGGAAAATACTGGATACACATACAAACGATAGAAAAGTAAGGTTTTGAGCTTACTAGATAATTTTTAATGATCTATTGTGATCGAGGTAAATAATGACTAAACTGGAACAGATGCAACGGGTCGAATCCTGTGGAGTTGTTGCCATCATTCGTGCGAACAGTTCGGCTGAATTAATTGAAGTTGCAGCAGCAATCAAAGCGGGTGGGGTCGACCTGATTGAAGTGACGATGACAACTCCGAATGCGTTAAGCGTTATCAGCGATGTCGCCGCACGATACGGTGATGAAGTACTCGTAGGCGTTGGGTCGGTCCTCGATGCCGAAACCGCGCGGGCAGCAATGCTAGCAGGTGCGGAGTTTGTCGTCAGCCCAGTAACAAAACCAGATGTTATCGAAATCTGCAACCGATATAGTAAAATTGTAATGCCCGGGGCATTTACGCCGACGGAGATTTTGGCTGCATGGGAAACCGGGGCAGACTATGTCAAAGTTTTCCCGTCAAGCAGTGGGGGACCAAGCTACATCAAAGATGTGAAAGCACCGTTGCCGCATATCCCAATGATTCCCACCGGTGGCGTGAGTATTGAGAATGCAGGAGAATTCATCAAGGCAGGTTCAGCCGCGCTTGGCGTTGGCAGTGCACTCGTCAACAATCAGGTGATTGCCGATGGGCGGTTAGATCTCCTGACAGAGAACGCGAAAAAGTTGGTAGAAGCCGTGCAAATCGCCAAAGCAGATTAATAATCCCGTAGGCAAGCACCTGTCTCACAGATGCGCGTATATTTGTATATTGACAGCCCATTCGGTTTGTGTTAGTCTGTCAAACGACCATATCCAGCCAGTAATAAGGATGGTGTATATGCAGATAAACGGACTGGTCTTAGGAAAATATCGTATTGAAAAACTGATTAACAACGGTAGTTTTGCCTCCGTTTTTCGAGCGAAAGAGGAGTTTACTAATCGTACCGTTGCGATCAAAGTATTGCCCAAATCAATCTACCCCTCGGGACGGATGCGTTACCTTCTTACCGAATTGAGCGCGATGGGACGGAATTGGGGACATTCCAACATCGTCTCCATCCATACCGTCGAACCCGGCGATGATGAATACGTCGCCTATATCGTCATGGAGTACGTTGACGGACCCAGTTTACGTCAGTTAATCACCGCGACTCCTCTTCGCCGTAATCTATCGATCAATATTGCACTTGATATCTCCCGAGGACTTGTCGCTGCCCATGAACAGAACATTATCCATCGGGACATCAAGCCTCAAAATATTTTGTTGACTGCGGATCAAGTAGCGAAAATTTCTGACTTCGGCGTTGCGCGTATCCTTGAAGCAAGCACTGACTACGCGGGCACGATCACGGGCACACGCAGATACATGGCACCCGAACAGTACGAAGGGAGTTACGATTACCGGGCAGATCTCTACTCAACTGGGCTAATCCTTTACGAAATGTTTATGGGAAAGTTCCCATTTCGAGGAAAAACCCAGGATGAAATTCAGGTGAGAAAGCAGAGCGAAGAAATCGAATTCGACTACAAATTGCCTGAAGATATGCGTGCGATCTTACAGAGAGCATTGCATCGAGACGTGCAGACTCGGTATCAAACCGCCTCAGAGTTGTATAACGACTTGGATCATATCCGCAAAAAATGGTATGCAGACGCCGTGCGGCATACAATGACGGAGCAATCAAATCCAGCGATACAAGGCGCTATGCTATCCGAACACAGAAAGGATTTGCGAGTTTCTGCCGAGGTGGCAGAGAAAATTGAATTGGATATATCTGAGGAACAGAAAGCAAAAACAGAAAAACAGAACGAACTTCAACTTGAAGCCCAAGTCAATCTACACTACGATAAAGCCATTCAACTCATCGGCGGCACACAGTCACAGCACGCATTGCAAGAAGTGCAACAAGCACACCGCCTCTACTTAAGCAGTGTCAAAGCCACCAAAAAAGCGGATTGGATATTTCGGCATCTGTCGGATTTGATGACTCCTCCCCAACCTCCTTCGACAGCAAGAGAAATGATTGGATTAATTGACCAGTTGTCGACTGACGAGGTTGCGGAACTCAGAACCTTGCTTAACAATCGTTTCTCTTCTCGTGACATCGCCGATGTGCCTTCTGCTGTAGGTTCAGGTCCCCTTCCTACAGATGGTGGCACCGGTTCCGATTTGACATTTCAACCGCTCAATCCACAGGAAACTGCCCCAGAATATGTGCTGCGAAAACTCCATGAAGCACTTCAGGCACCCCATGAGAGGCTTGCTGCCGAGATACGTCAATCAGCTGAAGAACATGCCCAAGCGGGGAAGAGCCGACGGAGCCGTGCGGAGTACAAAAAACTGGGGGAATTTTATAAAACATCTGCGGACAACTTTATTGAGTCGGAGAATTGGGAATCGGGCGCAGATTGTTATGCACGAGCACGGCTCGCCTACACAGCTAGCCGCCGTTACAATCGCGCACGACAGTGTGCGCAGGAAGCGGGAACCTACTATGCCATGCGGGCGGACGCCTTAGAAAGGGAACTGACTTGGGCTGACGCCGGCAGATTATATGCTCTTTCCGCGGACAATTACGCGCATGCCAACCTGTGGGAAGCAGCGAATCAAAGTCTATCGCGCACGACAATCTGTTATTTCAATGTCGCGGAAAATGCCCGTGCTATAGGAGATCTCAGTTTAACCTACGACTATTGTGATAGAATTTTAAGGATTTCAAAAAGGCTGAAACGAACTACCAACGCTGAGGCTGGTGCGCGAAAACTATTACGGGAAATAGAAAATCTCTTTACAGCAAGGTAACAAAATATCGGATGTAAAGAAGGTTCTTGTACTGAACATTGCATCAAATTATGTTTAGAACTTATCGCGAATCTCCCTCCCAAAAGCACGATTTCTGATAGCGGACGGTGTAATTAAAATATGAGAGCGAAGCAGATTAAATCAACGTTACGAAGCGGAGAAGTCATTGTTGGCACCTTTGTGATGGAGTTTGCGGTGCCATCAATTGCAACCATTCTAGCGAGCGCCGGAGCGGATTTCATCATTGTAGATATGGAGCATACGACCTTTACGATGGAAACGGTCGGGCGTATCGTCAGAGCGGCAAGGGGATCGGATCTCCCCAGTATTGTACGTGTGCCAGACAAGGAGCGACATTTTATCTCACGCGCACTTGACGCCGGTGCTTCTGGCGTGATGATTCCGCGTGTGGAATCCCGCGAAGATATCGAAAATGTGGTAGAGTGGGCGAAATATGCACCGGAGGGAGATAGGGGAGTCGCATTCGGCATAGGACACACCGATTACGGCGATTTTCGCAAATTAGATGGTGTGAAATATACTCTTCAGGCGAATGAGGAAATTTTCATCATCGGGCAGATTGAAACTGCGAGGTCGGTGGAGAACATTGATGAGATTCTTTCGACCGATGGACTCGATGCAATATTCCTCGGACCGTATGACCTCTCGACATCGCTCGGAATCTCTGGACAGCTCGACCACCCGTTGATTGTCGAAAGTATAGAAAAGGTGATCGCAAAGGCAAAGGAATCTCAAATCGTTCTCGGCAGCTACGTCAACGATTTTGAGAGTGGCAAACGGTGGGCGGATGCGGGTGTTCAGTTAATCGCTTGCGGAAATGATGCTTTTCTGGTTACCTGCCGATTCGCAGAGCAAAGTGAGAAATTCAAGAAGTACGTATCAGGGTGAACCGATGAGCGAACGAACTTATGATATTTTAGCAATTGGACGCAGTTCGATAGATTTATATTCCAACGACATCGGCACACCCTTTCCCGAAATCGGTAGCTTTGGCGCGTTTGTCGGTGGATGCCCAACGAACATCAGCGTCGGAACACGGCGACTTGGACTCCGATCCGCTGTTCTCACCGCACTCGGCGAAGATCCAGTGGGTGACTTCATCCTCAAGTTCCTAAATGACGAAGATGTCGAAACAAAGTTTGTCTGTCACAAACCGGGACATCGAACCAGTGCGGTTGTGCTTGGGATCGAACCGCCGGACCGATTCCCGCTCGTCTACTATCGCGATAACTGTGCCGACATCGAACTCACCATCGACGATGTCCTCGCTGCACCGATTGCCGATAGTCGCGCCTTACTCATCTCTGGTACTGGCCTGAGCAAGGACCCGAGTCGCAGCGCGAACCTCTTCGCCGCTGAATATGCCCAATCCGTTGGAACGACCGTGTTCTTCGACCTTGACTTCCGCGCAGACCAGTGGCATGACCCCCGCGCTTTCGGGGTGGTTGCCAGATCTGCCCTACGATTGGTCGATATCGCACTCGGAACGGAGGAGGAGGTCAAAGCGGCAAGTCTTTCCGATGTCTCACAACTCTCCATTACCCACTCCCAAATCTCCAACCCAGATATAGAAGGCGACGTGAACGCCGCGATTGAGACCATTCTCAACGGTGGTCCAGAGGCTTTGGTGATGAAACGCGGGGTTGAAGGCGCAGATGTTCATCTGTCCGAAGGGGACGTTATCAACGCCGATCCATTCCCCGTCGAGGTGTATAACACGCTTGGCGCAGGAGATGCCTTCGCCAGTGGTTTCATTTATGGTCACCTGAAAGATTGGGGATGGGAACGGTCCGCCCGCTTGGGCAATGCGACCGGCGCAATTGTCGTCACTCGACACGGTTGCGCGAACTTTATGCCGACGATGCGCGAGGTCGAAGATTTTGTCGAGGAAAGAGGTGATTGGTAGTTGGATTCACCGAGCTTAACTCATCGTCATCAAGAGGCACTTTCCATCGCCGCACACTGTGCAGAGGTATTGCAGAAAAGGTTCGGTGCAAAGCAGGTCATCCCTTTCGGTTCACTTGTCGGCGATAGTCCTTGGCATGAAGCTTCCGATCTCGATCTGGCTATTGAAGGACTGTCACGCGAGGCGTGTTGGGAAGCGGAAGCGGTTCTGGAAACGCTAATGCCACCGTGGCTATCTATTCATCTGGTGCTTTTAGATTCCGTGCCTACAGAAATACGGGAACGCATTTTGGAAGGGAAACCTATGGATGAAAATCCCCACGCCGCATTGAAGTCGAGATTAATGGCTGAAATTGCCGCACTTGAGCCAATCATTTCAGGGCTTGCAGAAGCACTGAAAAGAGCGGGTGAGCAACCGGACCAATTTGCCACCCGTGCGTTGGCGAGCTATGTGGACGATTTTTATTCAGGTATTGAACGTATCTGTGAAAGAATTGCCGTCACATTAGATGGCGACTTACCAACAGATGAACAGTGGCATCGGACTCTCCTTTACCAAATGGGTCAACTGCGGGTTGAGCGCCCACCACTGTTTTCTCAGGACCTTCTATCCGACACAGATGAATACCGCCGTTTTCGTCATAGGCTGCGCCACATTTATGGGTATGAATTAGAGGCAGTACGGGTAGTAACACTAGCGCAGAAAACAACCCTGCTGTTTGAAGAAATTCGGGGAGCGGTACTCGTTTTCTGTGATTGGCTTGAAAATTCAAATCTCTAAGGCAGCTGCGTGTTGGTTCTCACCGCGTCTATTTATAAGACAACGATGTTCAAAATTTGAACTGTTGAACCCAAGCTGTATTACACGCCTAAGTTCCAACTGAACTCTTCACTTACTGTCCCAAACGCCGAGCAGATCGGTCAAATCCTTATCCCAATCGCATACACTCCCACCAGCAACTGCTCAATAGACACTTTGCACACTGAAGGTTAAAAGTAAACACCAGTGTGTACGATGTCGGGCAATCTCCCGCCCGCCTGCAAGCGAAATGTGCCCCATCTCAAGACGGCTTTAGCGCTAACGACTGTGGGATATAAGGCCGCAATCAACCCTTTTACCCCGTTTTCTAGTGCCGACAGATGTTTGGCACAGAAATTGATAGACAGTCACAGAACAAGGGGGTTGAGTCTCATGAAAAAGGGAATGTATTTTGGCGTCAACCTATTATTAGTATCCATTCTATATGTACCAAGTATCTTCGCCCAAGATTCCCCGCAATGGCATCTGCCCAAAGGTGCGAAAGCACGTCTCGGTAAAGGCGGGATCACTGATATAGCGTATTCTCCTGACGGAGACCTCCTGGCAGTAGGGACTGTCATTGGGATTTGGGTGTACGACGCACACACTGGAGCGGAACTCACTCTGCTCACGGGGCACACATCATCGGTGACAAGTGTTGCATTCAGTCCGGACAGCACCACGCTCGCAAGTGGCGGAAGTTGGGACGATGAAACGGTGTGGCTGTGGGATGTTGCAACATGGGAAGCCAAAACTATCCTGACAGGGCATACAAGCTACGTCGCAAGTGTAGCGTTTAGCCCGGATGGTAACACACTCGCAAGTGGCAGTTCGGACGATACAGTACGGTTATGGGAGGTGCGGACAGGAAAGCACAAAGCTACCCTCGCGGGTCATACAGCGACTGCCTACAGTGTAGCATTTAGCCCCAATGGTACAACGCTAGCGAGTGCGGGAGGCTATAACGACCATACGGTGCGACTGTGGGATGCAAAAACGGGACAAATAAAAGAAATCCTTACAGGGCATACGGGTAATGTCTACAGTGTAGCGTTTAGTCCCGATGGCACTATCGTGGCAAGTGGAGCGAGTCGGAGCGACGGGACGGTGAGACTATGGGGCGCGCGAACAGGCAGGGCCATAGCCACCCTAGCAGGGCATACGAATTGGGGTTCAAATATAGCGTTCAGTCCCGATGGTACTATGCTCGCAACCGGAGGAGGTGATAATGATGAGACGATACAGATATGGCACATGACAGGAGAACTAAAAGCCACCCTTAGAGGACATACGGGCAGTGTCGGGAGTCTAGCGTTCAGTCCAGATGGCACCACACTCGCAATTGAAAGTGGCAGTGAGGTGCAGCTGTGGGATGCAACAACATGGCAATTCAAAAGCACTTTCGCTTCACATACAGGCGGTGGCTCAGAGATAGCATTTAGTCCTGATGGCGCCATACTTGCAGGTGGGAGTGGCGATGTAGTACGGCTATGGGATGCTGCGACATGGCAACCCAAAGGTAGCCTAACGGGACATACGGAGACTATTAGAACGATAGCATTCAGTCCGGATGGTGGTACACTAGCGAGTGGCAGTTCAGATTACACGGTGCGACTGTGGGACGTTGCTGCCGAGCAACTTAAAACTATCTTGATAGGACACACTCACGGTGTTAACAGTGTAGCGTTCAGTCCCGATGGCACTATGCTTGCCACAGGAAACGGATACTGGGACAGAACGGTGCGACTGTGGGACGTTGCCACCGGGCAACAGCATGCGACCTTTGAATGGGGTGTAACGGAGTTCACAAGTGTAGCGTTCAGCCCAGATGGGGCCCTCCTCGCAGCTGGTAGCTTAGAAAAGACAATACAGCTGTGGGATCCGGTCACAGGGCAGCACAAAGCCACCCTCAGGGGACCTAAAGACTTTATCAGAGATATAGCGTTCAGTCCGGATGGCAGAACATTAGCAGCTGGGAGTCAGGATCTGACAACGACGAGTCGTGACAATACAGTGTGGTTGTGGGCTGTTCCTACAGGGCAACTCAAAGCCATCCTTATAGGACATACGTACAATGTCTTTAGTGTGGCATTTAGTCCAGATGGTAAAACACTTGCAACCGGCGGTGATGACAAAATGGTGAAGTTGTGGGATGTTGCCACCGAACAACTTCAAGCCACCCTTATAGGGCATAAGAGTATGGTCTCCAGTGTAGCATTCAGTCCTGACGGCACCACGCTTGCCAGTGGCAGTTATGACGGCACGGTGCTCTTATGGGATTTTACCCCCGCAACAGAACCCGGAGATGTCAACCACGATGGTGTAGTGAACATTCTGGATCTGACGTTCGTCGGAACACACTTGGGACAGACGGGACAGAACAGTGCCGATATCAACGGAGATGGTGTTGTTGATATTCTGGACCTCGTCCGAGTTGCTGGTATGTTTAGTCAAACAATAATCCCTACCGCCCCAGTTGCATTCCTATTCCCTGCAAATGGGGAAAGACGCGGGCCGTCGAATCTCAACCGAGATACGATTCAGACGTGGATCAGTATGGCTCACGCAGCAAATGATGGTTCGCTCGTCTATCGGCGCGGCATTGCCGTACTTGAGCAACTTTTGGCAGCATTGCCACTACAAAACACAGCCTCCGTTCCGAGAGTCTCCGACTTGTTACCCAACTACCCCAATCCATTCAATCCGGAAACGTGGATTCCATACCGTCTTGCCCATTCCGCCGATGTAACCCTCACGATTTATGATACAGAAGGGGCACAGGTGCGCCGGTTTGATTTAGGATACCAGTCTGCGGGGCATTACACGAATCGTGCAAAGGCAATCTACTGGGCCGGTCGTAACGACAGTGGAGAACAGGTCGCAAGTGGGACTTACTTCTACAGCCTGTCGGCAGGGAATTACTCCGCAACGCGCAAGATGCTGATTTTGAAGTAGAATTGGCACCCGTAATTAACAAGGGGAATCCGACCCATGAGAAGATCACAATTTTCGATATTCATCCTCCTCTCTTTAGGGACTTTCGCACTCACCACCCATGCCCAAGACTACACCCAATGGAGTTTGCCCGAAGATGCAAGAGCACGTTTAGGCAAGGGTCGGACAACTGGGACGATGGCGTATTCCCCCGATGGAAATCTTTTAGTGGTTGCGAGTACAATCGGAATATGGATATACGATACCGATACTGACGCGGCGCTGGACCTCATTACGGAATCCTTCAATGTCTCAGCTGTCGCGTTCAGTCCCGATGGTAACACACTCGCAACCGGGAGTTGGGATGACAACACGGTGCAACTGCGGAATTTGCGGACCGGGCAGCACAAAGCTATCTTCACGGGCGATATAGATCATACCGAGGGTATCGCATTCAGTCCAGACGGGAACACACTCGCAACCGAGGATGACCTAACAGTACAGCTGTGGGATGTAGGAACAGGACAGCGCAAAACCACTCTAGCAGGGCATACAGGGGCGGTCACAAGTGTCGCATTCAGCCCGGATGGCACTATACTGGCAAGTGGAGATGACGATAAAACGGTATGGCTGTGGGATGTTGCCACAGGTCTGCCTAAAGCTACCCTCACAGGGCACACGGAATCGGTTACAAGTGTTGCGTTCAGTCCGGAGGGAACGACGTTGGCAACTGGGAGTTGGGACAAAACGGCACAATTGTGGTATGTAGGTACAGGTCGGTCTAAAGCTATTCTCAAGGGACATACGAGTCCGGTTATAAGTGTCGCGTTCAGTCCGGATGGGGACACACTCGCAAGTGCGAGTTGGGACAATACGGTGCGACTGTGGGATCCAGAGACGGGACAACACAAAACCACCCTTGCAGGACAGGGAGACTATCTCAGGAGTGTGGTGTTCAGTCCGGATGGCAACACATTGGCAAGCGGGAGTTCGGATAACACGGTGTGGCTGCGGGATACTGCCACGTGGAAACCGAGAAGCATCCTCAGGGAGTATACAGACGGTATTACCAGTATAGCATTCAGTCCCGATGGTACTATGCTGGCAACAGGAGGAGGTTGGCCAAATAACCGGGTGCGATTGTGGGACATGAATACGGGACAACGCAAAGCCATCTTCGGGGGGCATCCGGACGGTGTCAGTAGCATAGCATTCAGTCCGGATAGCCGCACGCTGGCAATCGTCGGTTACGACAGCACAGGTGGAGATTCACGATATAACAGAATACGACTGTGGGATCCAGATACAGGACAACTCAAAACGACTCTCTTAGGACACACAGACTCTATTCTAAGCGTAGCATTTAGTCCGGATGGCAAAACACTCGCAACTGGGGGAGGCAGACAAGGCAACAACGTTGGAAGCTGGGAACAAGACAAGAAGGTACGACTGTGGGATCCAGATACAGGGCAACTCAAAGCCATTATCACGGGACTGACGGACAGCGTTAGAAGTTTAGTGTTCAGTCCCGATGGCAACATACTCGCAACTGGGAGTCGGGACCGTAATTTCCAACTGTGGAATGTTCACACTCAGCAACTCATAGCAACTCTCAGGGGCGATAGAAATCCTGTCAACAGTGTTGCGTTTAGTCCGGATGGCAAAACACTCGCAGTCGGAAGTGGGCATGGGAATTGGGGTACAGAAGGCCTAGTGCAGCTGTGGGATGTTGCTACAAGAGAACTCATAGCCACTCTCACAGGGGATGGAAATCCTGTCAACAGTGTTGCGTTTAGTCCGAATGGTAGGACGCTCGCAACTGGACATGGGGATTGGAAAACGGAGAGCATCGTGCAGCTGTGGGATGTCCGCACTAAGGAACTCATCGCCACCTTCACGGGACATACGGACGCCGTCAACAGCGTAGCGTTCAGTCCCGATGGCTACATGCTAGCAAGTGGAAGCGACGATGGCACAGTGCTCCTGTGGAATCTCCTACCTCCAACAGATACACCGTCTCAGCCCACTATTTACGATGTCAACCAAGATGGCATCGTAAACCTTATTGACTTGGCAACGGTCGGAGAGATGTTTGGGCAAGCCGGAGAGGGGCTATTGGGAGATATTAATAACGATGGCTTCGTTAACATCTTTGATTTGGTCGCTGTCAGTGCCCACCTTGATGACATAGCAACTCCCGCGGCACCCGTAGCGCGCAGAGGACACCACGTGATACCGATCGGTGCCCGCATCACTCCCGATGCAGTTCAGAAATGGATTGCTGTGGCGCACATAGCAGATGACGGCTCGTACATCTTTCGACGAGGCATCGCTAATCTCGACGCTCTGTTAGCCATGATGGGTCCTGCCGAAACCGCACTGCTCCCAAACTATCCCAACCCATTCAACCCAGAGACATGGATACCGTATCACCTCGCCCATGCCGCCGATGTAACGTTCACGATTTATGACACAGCAGGTGTGATAATACGTCAATTTGATCTGGGTTATCAGCCCGCAGGGCATTATACGGATCGTGCGAACGCAATGTATTGGGATGGTCGAAATGACAGTGGGGAATCAGTGGCGAGTGGGGTTTACTTCTACAACTTATCTACCGGGGGTTATTCAGAAACGCGGAAGATGCTTATTTTGAAGTAGAATTGGCACCGTAATCCACGTGGAGGAATCAGACTGATGAAAATATTACAATTTTCTATGCTCATGCTCCTCTCCTTCGGAATATTCGCATTCCTACCGAACACCTACGCCCAAGATTCACCGCAATGGCATCTGCCCAAAGGAGCCAAAGTGCGTCTCGGTAAAGGCGGGATATATGATATAGCGTATTCACCAGACGGGAAGTTCTTGGCAGTGGGGGCTTCTATCGGGGTTTGGATATACGATGCACAGACCGGGGCAGAGCTTGAGCTACTCACAGGGCACACGACACCGATTGAGAGTCTAGCATTCAGCCCAGATGGTAAAACGCTCGCAAGCGGGGGAAGATGGAGCGACAGAACAATACGACTGTGGGATGTTGCAACATGGGAACTCAAAGCCGCTCTCACTGGACATACAAGCCGTATCTCAGATATGGCGTTCAGTCCGGATAACACCACACTGGCAAGCGCGAGCACTGATAAGACAGTACGGCTATGGGAGGCACACACAGGACAACACAAAGCTACCCTCACCGGACATATACGCGGTGTGTATGGGATAGCATTTAGTCCGGATGGCAATACACTTGCAACTAGTGGTAGTGATGAGACAGTGCGGTTGTGGGATGCAGCCACAGGAGAGTCAAAAGCCACCCTTACAGGACATACGGAAACCGTCTATAGTGTTGCGTTCAGTCCGGATGGCAACACACTCGCAACTGGTAGTAGTGACAGGACAGTACGGCTGTGGAATGTGCAGACAGAGAAACCGATAGTCACCCTCACAGGACATGTGGCGGGTGTCTATAGTATTGCATTTAGACCGGATGGAAACACACTTGCCAGTGGGGGCGGTTGGCGCGACGATACGATACGGCTGTGGGATGCAACCGCGGGAGAGTTGAAAACCACTCTTACAGGGCATATCGGAGGTATCAAAAGTCTATCGTTCAGTCCGGATGGTAGCACACTTGCAACCGGAGGCGGCGGGGTGGTACGGCTGTGGGATGCTGCCACCGGGCAATTCAAGGCTACCTTCGCGGAGCATAAAGATAGCAGTTCAAATATAGTGTTTAGTCCGGATGGTAACATACTCGCAAGTGGAAGTGGAACGGTAGTGATGCTGTGGGATGTTAATACATGGCAGCCCAAAACTACCTTTACCGGGCATACAGACAGTGTTAGGGCGATAGCGTTCAGTCCAGATGGAAACAGACTGGCGAGTGGAAGCGTAGACTACACGGCACGGGTATGGGACGTCCCCACCGGTCAACTCAAAACCGTCCTTATCGGGCATACGTACGGTATCAACAGTGTAGCGTTTAGTCCGGATGGCACCATGCTTGCCACTGCGAATGGACACTGGGACAGGACGCTGCGTCTCTGGGATGTCCTCACCGGGCAGCAGCTCTCTACTTTTACGTGGGGAATAGCGACTATCGTGAGCGTAGCGTTTAGCTTAGATGGCACCATTCTCGCCGCTGGGAGTACAGAGAATACAATCCGGCTATGGGATCCGGTCACGGGGCAACTCAGAGCCATCTTCATGGAATATAGACCCTTTATCGGAGATATAGCGTTCAGTCCGGATGGCACCACGATAGCAAGTGGAGGTCCAGACAAAACAGTGGGACTGTGGGACGTTACCACCGGGCAACTCAAAACCACGCTTGCAGAAAACACGTACGATCTCGCCAGTATCGCGTTTAGTCCCGATGGTCGGACACTGGCGAGTGGCGGTAGGGATAAGATGGTCCGTCTGTGGGACGTTGCCACAGGGCAACTTCAAGCCACCTTTATAGGGCATACGGTTAGCGTTCGCAGTGTAGCGTTCAACCCGGAGGGCACACTGCTCGCAAGTGGGAGTGCGGACGGTACGATACTCTTATGGGAGTTCACTCCCGCAATAAAACCTGGTGATGTCAACCACGATGGTGTGGTAAACATTTTGGATCTGACGTTTGTTGGATCAAACTTAGGGCAAACAGGACAAAACAGTGCCGATATCAACGGAGATGGTGTTGTTGATATTCTGGATCTCGTCAAGGTTGCTGCCGTGTTTGGTGAAACAATGATTCCGACCGCGCCAATTGCATTCCTATTCCCTGCAAATGGGGAAAGACGTGGGCCGTCGAATCTCAACCGAGATACAATTCAGGGATGGCTCGATATGGCTTACGCAGCAGATGATGGTTCTCTCGTCCATCGGCGCGGCATTGCCGTACTTGAGCAACTTTTGGCAGCATTGCCACTACAAAACACAGCCTCCGTTCCGAGAGTCTTCGACTTGTTACCCAACTACCCCAATCCATTCAATCCGGAAACGTGGATTCCATACCGTCTTGCCCATTCCGCCGATGTAACCCTCACGATTTATGATACGAAGGGCACGGTAGTACGTCAATTCGATCTGGGATTTCAACCTGCCGGATATTATACGGATCGAGCAAAGTCGGCGTATTGGAACGGTCGTAACGCAAGTGGAGAACAGGTCACAAGCGGTGTCTATTTCTACAGTCTGTCCGCAGGGAATTATTCGGCAACGCGGAAGATGCTTATTTTGAAGTAGGATTGGCATCCGCAATCAATGCAGGAGGATCTAACTGATGAAAACAGTACAATTTTTCATGCTCATACTTTTCTTTTTAGGAACACTTGCGTTCTTGCCAAACATCTACGCCCAAGACTACACCAAATGGAGCTTACCTGAAGGTGCAAAAGCACGTTTGGGCAAAGGTTGGATAAGTGGAGAGATAGCCTATTTCCCCGACGGAAAGCGTCTAGCGGTTACAGGCTCTATTGGGACGTGGATCTACGATACCGATACCGGTACAACGCTTGATCTCCTTATAGGGATTTTAAGTGTCGCGCTCAGTCCAGATGGCACTATGCTCGCAAGCATAGAAACGAGTTCGGATGGCAAAGATAGCACCGTGCAACTGTGGGACGTTGCTACAGGGCAGCTCAAAGCTACTTTCACAGGGCATACCGACCATATCTATAGTGTAGTGTTTAGTCCGGATGGCACCATGCTCGCCAGTGGAGGTAGTGACGAGACAGTGCGGCTATGGGATGTTGCTACAGGTCTGTCCATAGCCATTCTTGCAGGACATAAAAACGCCATCGGCAGTGTTGTGTTCAGTCCGGATGGCACTACACTCGCAAGCGCGGGTTGGGACGACAAAACAGTGCGGCTATGGGATGTTGCTACAGGTCTGCCCATAGCCACCCTTACGGAGCATACCAACGACGTCAGAAGTGTCGCGTTTAATCCGGATGGCACTTTACTAGCAAGCGGGAGTTGGGATTTGACGGTACGGTTGTGGGATATGCAGGCACGTCAGTCCATAGCCATTCCTACAGGTCATCAAGGTTCGGTTTCAAATGTAGTATTCAGTCCAGATGGTACAACGCTGGCAACTACGGGAAGTGTGTGGGAAAGCACGGTACGACTATGGGATGTCGCCACAAAACAACTCAAAGCTACTCTCGCAGGACATGCGGACGGTATCAGCACTGTAGTGTTTAGTCCGGATGGCACTACGTTGGCAAGTGGGAGTTGGGATCAAACGGTATGGCTGCGGGATACCGCTACGTGGAAACCGAGAATCATCCTTAGAGAGCATACGCACCGTGTCAGCAGTGTCGTGTTCAGTCCAGATGGTGCCACGCTGGTAGCTGGGGGAGGTTGGCTAGACGGCAGGGTGCGACTCTGGGATGTAGCAACCAGAAGTCACAAAACCACCCTCGGCGGGCATTCGGACGGCGTCAACAGTATCGCGTTCAGTCCCGACGGCACCACACTCGCAACTGGAGGGCGGGACGAGACGGTGCGGCTGTGGGACGTTGCCACAGACCAACCCATAGTCACTCTCACAGGACATACAGACGCTGTCAATAGTGTCGCGTTTAGTCCGGACGGCACCATGCTCGCTAGTGGGGATGAGGACGACACAGTGCATTTATGGGATGTTGCCACAGGGGAGCTCCAAACTACTCTTACCGGGCACGGAGACGCGATTTTAAGCGTAGCATTCAGTCCGGATGGAGCTATATTGGCAAGTGGAAGTAAGGACAACACAGTGCATCTATGGGATGTTACTACGGGACAGCATACCGCCACCCTCATGGGACATGGGGGCCGCGTCGGGAGCGTAGCATTCAGCCCGGACGGTAGGATACTCGCCTGTGGGATTTGGGATTGGCTTAGGACCGGCACAGTGTATCTGTGGGATATTGCCACAAGGCAAATCATAGCCACCCTCGTGGGTCACACGCGTTGGGTTAGTAGTGTTGCATTCAGTCCCGATGGCACCACGCTCGCAAGCGGTGCAGGTCGACCAGATAACACGGTACGGTTGTGGGATGTTACCACAGGACAACGCAAAGCTACCTTCACGGGACACACAGACTCTGTCTTGAGTGTAAAATTTAATCCGGACGGCACCATACTCGCAAGTGGGAGTGAGGATGGCACCGTGCTCCTGTGGAACCTCGGGCCTCCAACGGATATACCGCCGAAGGTTTCTGCTCATGATGTCAACCAAGATGGCATTGTGAATCTCCTTGACTTGGCAACAGTCGCAGAACGCTTTGGGCAAGCAGGGGAAGGGTTATCGGGAGATGTCAACGGCGATGGTGTGGTCAATATCTTTGATCTGGTCGCGGTCGGCGCACACCTTGATGAAGCGACGACTTCTGCAGCACCCCTAGTCCGTAGAAATCACTGATCATTCCCCGCCATACCGATGAGCGTTCACATCACCCCTAAAACGATTCAGAAATGGATTGATATAGCACATACAGCAGATGACGGCTCGCTCACCTTTCGACGCGGTATCGCTAATCTCGAAACACTGCTAGCTATACTCGCTCCTGCCGAAACGGCACTCCTTCCAAACTACCCCAACCCGTTCAATCCAGAGACATGGATACCGTATCATCTTGCCCATGCCGCCGACGTAACCGTTGCGATTTACGACACAAAGGGTGCACCTGTGCGGCTGCTGGATCTAGGGCACCAATCCGCGGGGTATTATACAGATCGGGCAAAGGCAGCCTATTGGGATGGTCGTAACGACAGTGGGGAATTGGTGACAAGTGGAATTTACTTCTATCAACTTCACGCGGGTAATTATACTGCCTTACGGCGGATGGTCATCCTCAAGTAGTATCCCTCGATTTCGCCCCCAATGCTTCGCTTTCTCACCAAATTTGCCTAAAATCAACCAAACCCGTAGGTCGAGATTCATATCTCGACATCGAAACGTCGATTAGTGAATTGCTTCAGTATATCCCTCTTTTTTCGTGTCGTGTGAGTTTATCTTCTACCCAACAGAACAATTATGTGATAAAATTTATTAGGGTGGCGAATCAGTGGCAGATGGAATCTATTTCTATCAACTCCGTTCGGAGGAGTATACACCTACAGCGAATGACGAATCTAAAACGAAGGAGACAACCATGAAAACTCAAAGATTGACGATGGGACAAGCCGTCGTCGAATTCCTCAAAAACCAGTACGTTGAACGTGATGGCATCGAACATCAGTTTTTTGCGGGTATGTTTGGCATCTTTGGGCACGGTAACGTCGCTGGAGTTGGTCAGGCACTGCATCAATACGCAGAGTCATTCCGGTTCTATCAGACGCGCAATGAACAGGCGATGGTGCATACTGCTGCGGCGTATGCAAAGATGAACAACCGCCTACGGACCTTTGCGTGTACCTCTTCGATTGGACCCGGTGCGACCAACATGGTTACTGCCGCTGCGGGTGCGACAATCAATCGGATACCTATCCTGCTGTTGCCGGGCGACATCTTCTCAACACGGCTTGTTGCTCCTGTCCTACAGCAGCTTGAATCGCCCAGTTCACAGGATATCTCGGTGAACGACTGCTTCAAGCCGATTTCGCGCTACTGGGACCGAATCAATCGTCCGGAACAGATTATCACCGCGTTGCCCGAGGCGATGCGTGTGCTGACCTCGCCAGCGGAAACGGGCGTCGTTACGGTGGCATTGCCGCAGGACGTACAAGCCGAAGCCTATGATTATCCAGCTGCGCTGTTTGAGAAGCGGGTTCAAACGATTCCACGCCCACGTGCTGACATCAGTGCGCTTAAAAAAGCCGCTGAATGGATTCGTACCAGCAAGCGACCATTTATCATCGCGGGCGGCGGCGTAAAATACAGCGAGGCAACCGACGCACTCGCTCATTTCGCTGAACAGACCGGCATCCCTGTCGCTGAAACATTTGCAGGCAAAGGTTCCCTCCGCTACGACCACCCACAATGCTTAGGGAGTATGGGTGTCTCCGGCACGCTGGGTGCGAATATCATCGCTCGTGATGCGGATCTCATCATCGTAGTAGGTTCTCGCTTGAGCGATTTTATCACAGCGTCGAAGACGGCATTCCAGCATCCAGATGTCCGTTTCATCACCATCAACGTGGCGGAGTTTGATGCTGCCAAACACGCAGCGCTACCGCTGACTGCAGATGCGCGCGTAACACTTGAAGAACTCGGTGACGCCGTCCAAGGCTATCATGTCAATCTGGACTACGCCGCCCAGATCGCAAAATTGCGGGAGGAGTGGGAGGCCGAGGTAGAGCGAATCTATCATCCAGATCAGACCGAGATCCTCAGTCAAGGCGAGGTCATCGGTGTTGTCAATGAGTTCTCCGATCCGAAGGATGTGCTTATCGGTGCGGCGGGCAGTCTACCGGGCGATCTCCAGAAACTGTGGCGCACTCGCGATCCCAAGGGATATGATGTAGAGTTCGGCTACTCCTGTATGGGCTACGAGGTCGCAGGCGGGCTAGGGATCAAGATGGCGGATCCAAGCCGCGAGGTCTACGTGCTGGTCGGCGATGGTTCTTACCTGCTGATGGGACAGGAGATTATGACCGCAGTCCAGGAAGGCTACAAACTGACCATCGTGCTGGTGAACAATTATGGCCACAGCAGCATCGGCGGGCTTTCTGAAGCAACCGGTGCACAGGGATTTGGAACGAAATTCCTGTATCGTAACGATGCCACAGGTCAGCTTGACGGTGGAGTGTTGCCGGTGGATCTGGTTGCGAACGCCGCAAGCCTTGGCGCACACGTCATTGAAGCGGATTCAGCAACCAGCCTGAAAACCGCACTCGGTGAGGCAAAAGCATCGGATCGCACAACAGTGATCAAGGTTGATGTCGATTTTGGGAAGCGCGTCCCCAGTTACGAATCGTGGTGGGATGTGCCTATCGCCGAAGTCTCTGAGGTGGACACCGTGCAGCAGGCCTACGAGGAATATGAGATCGCAAAGCAGAAGGAGCGTTATTTTCTGTAAAACTCAAATCTGCTCATTTGTGTTTTACCGCAGAGGCGGTGAATTTTATCATACTTCACATTTCACACTTCATATGTAAGGAGATTTTATCCATGAAAACCAAATTTATCTGTCCTCTTGTATGTCTGATCATACTGTTGAGTGGATGTGCTGCAGATGAGGGAACTACACCAGAAGAAGAGATCGAACTCACGGTTGCTGAATTGACTCCGCTACTGAATACGCAGGCGGGGATCGATTTTGTCGCTTCCCCGCGGGATGTAAATCAAGATGGGAGTATAGACCTGTTCGATTTAGTGATAGTAGCGGGTAGTTTGGGGGACGATGTGCAGGTTTCGGTTGAACCGGGGGAACGTACCATAGAGGTTATTAATAGGGAGAAAACAGAAAAGACAGTTCGAGTGACCGGTACCGGTATAGTCGCAGGGGATCCCGATTTGGTGGTGCTGAGTATAGGGGTTTCGGTGGAAAGGGATTCTGTGAAGCAGGCACGGACAGAAGCCGCTGAAGCGATGGCAGGGGTGATCGAATCACTAAAAGGCAACGGTCTCCTTGATACGGACATTCAGACCCAGCATTTCAGCATTTACCAACGATATGACTACAGCAAAGGTCGGCGAGAGTTTCGGGGATATAACGTGACAAATACCGTCTCTGCGAAGATCCGTGATTTGGACACTGTTGGGAATGTGATTGACGATGCGGCGGAAGCTGGCGGGGATTTGGTGGAGATCAATTCAATTCAGTTCACAATCGACGACACCACAAAATTAAAAATGCAGGCTCGCGTGGCAGCGATGCAGGATGCACAAGCAAAAGCGCAAACGCTAGCAACTGAAGGCGGAGTCACGCTTGGGAAACCGATCTCCATCTCCGAGTCGGGCGATTTCTATGCACCGTACCCTGCCAGACTTGAATTTGCATTTGCTGACGATGCAGCGGCGGCGGAAACCCCTATCCAATCGGGTCAACTTCAGATCACCGTCACGGTGAATGTCATCTATGAAATTGAGTAATTTATATATTATTGAATCCTGTTGGCGTGGATTGTTCTGATTCAGGAACAGATTTACCTTCTACCGCTTTCTCAAGTTCCTCGATCATTCGATGGATCGATTGCTGGAACCGTTTCTGATCTTCGCACATCTGCGCCGCAATTTGCAGTGCGACCATGATCGCGATATCGAATTTATCACGTGAAGTTTTTCGACTCATTTCGTGCAGCCGCCCATCTACGTAGGCAGCCAATTCACGAATGTCGTCCGCTGGTAAATGTTCAGTTGGTTGTATAAGATACTGCGAATGAAAAATATCCACCTTAATTGGCGCAGATGTCGGGGTTCCTGTAGAAAAAGAATTTTCGATACTCATAATTGACCTCTCACTTCTAATCGAATGCACCTTGGAGTGCTTGCCGCATGACCTCAACAGGCGGATTGACGCCGGTCCATTTCTCAAAGGCAATCGCTCCTTGATGGACAAGCATACCTAAGCCGCCGATTGTGTGACACTCCTTCTCCGCCGCAGCTTGTAGAAGTCGCGTATCGGGAGGCGTGTAGACAATATCGTAAACGATGGATTTTGGTGCTAACCACTCAGGATCAATCAACAACGGATGCGAAACATCCATACTCGTGGCTGCTGTATTGACGATTAACTGACTCGTTCCCACAGCGTCCGGTAGCTTGGGATCATCAAGCCCTATTCCGTAGATTGATGCGTCTGTTTTCTCTGAAAGATCCGTGGCAAGCACAATCGCTCTTGAAACGGTACGATTAGTAATACAAATCGTCCGCACCCCGGCAAGGGCAAGGGCAACAACAACTGCGCGTGCTGACCCACCCGCTCCAATTATGACAGCCGAACCCCCTTGCGGCACGTCGAGTCCCTCTTCCTGCATGGCTCGTAAGAAACCGGGGGCGTCTGTATTCTCGCCGGTAATCGCTCCATCTTTGAAAATCAGCGTATTGACGGCACCGATGAGCGTCGCTTCCCTTGATATCTCATCAAGGTACGAGATTACGTTTTGTTTGTGTGGAATCGTTACGTTGATACCGACTACATTGGTTGCCTTGAACCCCTCAATCGCCGCGCCTAAATTTTCAGGCTGGACGTGAAAAGCCACGTAGACATAATCCAATCCCAGTGCGGTAATTGCTGCGTTGTGTATCTGCGGAGAGCGACTATGCTCGATCGGGTCACCGATAATGCCAACGATTTTCGTTTGACCTGTGATTTGCATGGCATGTGAAGCGAAATGTGAAAACCTTATGTGTTACGCAATAATTCTTCGACTTTTGTTCTGGCGTTTTCCATCTTTGGATAACGCACCTCTCGATATCCACGCACCTCTTCAGGGATTTCTATCGCACTGACATGATCTTCATAGCTCTCTCTATCGTGTGGTGCAAAGGTATCAATCACTTCAGCGATATACCAATCTCGGAACACTTTTTCTAGTTTATGCCATTGCGATAGCAAACGTCTGAGGAAGCGCATCCGTTTCATTAAATTTAGCTGCCAGTTTCTGGTGTTCATGTCCCACTGAAGATCCCGACCCATAATGGTGAAACGGGGACGGTTCAGGTGGAGGTACTTGATCTTATCCCCACTCGCTTCAATGACGTTGTACAACTCCTTGTCACGTCTTAATTTAGTCTCGCTCGTCAGCAGATGCGCCACATATACTTCGTCCTTGATGAGCATGACTTTATGCAGATATTTAATCGCAGCCTTCGTTGCACGGTAGCCCATCTCAGATACATCTTTGGAATGGATCCTTTTAACCTTTTCAACATACAGACGGGCATACTCTAAATTTTCGAATTGGATGAGGTCATACACATACAAGGCAAAACTCCGATTGGTTTCGTCGTCCAATTCCAGCTTTTCCACTGTCTGTTGAACAAGTACCTCATATTCGTGGGCGAGGGTTCCACCTCGCCGCTTGCGCGCTAAACTGTCGCATTTCTCTCGGAGTAAGGTTTTGTACGTTTGTTGCTGCTGCGCTGTCGCAAAAGCGTCTGGATCGACAGCGAGGCGTCTACCCATGTCAAAAGCGCGCTGATTCGTTTCCAAGTCCGCGGGTCTAACCGCTAATTTTAACGCCGATTGAATATTTTCAAGTTCAAGAGGCAGATGCCCTCGCTGAAAAGCAACACCGAGCAACATCATGTTGGCATAGAGTTTATTACCAAGATGCCTTTCGGAAATCTCGAACACATCTACCCCGAAATAGGCATCTGCGTCGGTGTAACGCTGTAACCAGTTCTCCAAATCCGTAACTTTGAAATCGTCCTGACCGATAAGGGTCGTCACCGTATCCGTCTTCGCAGTATTAACGATGGCAGCCGTCCGATTGGTTGAAGCAACACAAAATCCGGCCTTCGCATCAAGTCCACGCACCGCTTCCAACATATCCATGCCAATCAGTAGATCTGCTTTCCCGTATGGAATAATCGGAGAGAGTTCCACCGCTACTTTCGAGTAAATAAGGTTTGTGTAGACCCCTCCGTTACGAATTGCCAATCCCTTCTTGTCGAAAAACTTCACATGATACCCTTGCGCCTGTCCTGCAAGCACCAGAACTTTAGAGATTGTACCAATTCCCATTCCGCCGACGCCCGCGGCATGGACACTCCATGTCTGATCGAAGGTGCGTGGTGGCGGTGGTGGTAACTCCGCAGAATCGGCTGACATAACGCCCAAATCTACCTGTTGGCGTGGTGGACGCTTACGGGTGATAGTCACCTCCTCGAAGGAGGGACACGCCCATTTAATCCGCGCACACGCACCATCGGATACACAGTTCGATTGATCTATCCCAATCTTGGGTCCATAGTCTGTTTCGGCTATCTTTAAGCCGGGACAACCGGTTGCGTTGGTACACTCAAGGCAGAATTCGCAGACTTCAGGGGTGATATTTATATGTTTTTCGACCGATAGAAAGCCGCGTTCTTTGATTGTTTGTTGATGGTCACGTCGTAGCCGACGGTGATAGGTGATGCCACACTCCTTATCCGCGATGAGAATTTTGACACCCGGCTTAAGTACCGTCTCTTCGACCAGTTTTTTATACTCTACGCGATTCTCCGGGTTGGTGCGGATAATAAAGAGATCCGCATCACCCGCAAGTCCTTCTACAACCTTTTCGATGTCCTGTGCAAAGGTCGGATTGCCGAGGATGTCGTCTTCCGTCGATGGCGTGGGTTGATGTCCGGTCATCCCAGTTGTTTGATTGTCCAATATGACATAGGTCAGATCCTGCCCATTTTTGATCGAATCGGAAATCGCTGACATCCCACCGTGAAAGAATGTGGAATCCCCCATAAAGACAATCTGTTTATTCATGATGAACGGATCGATACCGGCGCCTGCCCCGCCCCCGAGTGCCATCGCCGAGAGGTTGTGCATCAAGCGCGGAAATGGCTCATACTTCAGCATTGAGTAACAACCAATGTCACCATGAAAGACGAGGTCAACGGGAGACCGTGCGTGATGCTGCTTCATATATTTCGGATCCATAAACTGATCGGCAATCTCTTTGAAGACACTCGCGGAGTCGCGGTGTGGACACCCTGGACAGAAAGTGGGCGTTCGTGCGGGAATATCAACCTGATGCGCCTTGACCTGTTCGAGGTGTTGCTCCTCACGGACAAGCACCTCCGGATCAATTTTGATAGATTTATCTTTGCTGCCGAACTTATGCCGAAGCAGCGGAATCAGGTGCTGTATCAGTATTGTTGGGTTAAGTCCGAGCGAATCAGGGATCCCTTCCAAATCGTCTGGAAATTCCTTGCCCCACACCTGCACAAGCCGATCCATTTCGCCATTCTGATAGAAGCGTCCGACAATTGCCTTGATGTCCTTTTCAAGCAGAGGTCGCTTCTCCTCAACCACGTAGATTTCGCGCACATGCGATGCAAATTCGCGCACAATCTCTTCATCAACTGGATGCGTCAACCCAAGTTTAAGGATTGGAATCCGTTCTTGGAACTCCAACTCATAAAGCGCGTGTTCGAGATAGGAATACCCCAACCCCGAAGCGATAAATCCGATCTCGTGTTCCATGTCATTTAAGTGGTAGATCTGATTCAGGTTATGTTCGCGTGCACTCTTGACCGCAGTTGGGAATCGCTCCGTTAAGGTTTCAATCTCAATCCGAGGTGTGTCCGGTGGCAAAATAATCCGGTTTGAACCGTTAATCAATGCTGTATCGATCACAGTCTGATTTTTCGTGGAGGTCTCGGGATAGCAGTTCGGGCGCAATTCCACGCTGCCGCCGCCCTCTGCTTGAGTGAGTGTTACGATATAGGTGACATACAGATTGGATCTGGCAGAGATTTCAAAGGCAGCGCTCAACCAATCTTTCATCTCCTGAAATGTGCTCGGCTCGATAACTGGCGTGTAAAGGTGGCGGGCTAGAAAGCGTGAATCCGCTGGCACCTGCGTGCTTGATCCCCATGTGTCATCCCCGACGACAACAACGGCACCGCCCGTTGTCCCCGCCAAATTGCTAATTGCCAACGCATCGGACGCTACATGCATCCCGACGTTCTTCATGAAGGCAGCAGCGCGTAAATTCGCCATTTGTGAGCCGTTGAGCCTTGCGACGCTGAGGGCTTCGTTGTTCCCAATCTGCGCAAGGATACCGTGTTCTTTGAGGAGTGCTGCGTTGGCTTTCATTACGTCGAACACCTCTGCCAACGGTGAGCCGGGGTATCCTGTCAGCAAATTGACCTGCCCTTCGAGGGCGCCTTTGACTAGCAATTCACAACCGGTATAAACATTTGTACCACTCTCTTGTATAAATCTATCTTCCATATGCTATTGTCCCTTCAACAACTCCCTCGCATGTGCGAGCGTCGTTACTGTCGCTTCGCCGCCATGCATTCGAGCCACCTCCTCAACCCGTTCTTCCGGTGTCAGGAGTTTTGCCGAGATTGTTGTGCGATCGCCTTCCACACTCTTTTCGACCCGAAAATGCTGGTCTGCAAAACGCGCAATCTGTGGCAGATGAGTGATACAAAAGACTTGACGAAAACGCGATAGCTCCTTCAGTTTTTGTCCAACGATATCTGCAGTGCGTCCGCCGATACCTGCGTCGATTTCGTCAAAGATCATCGTCGGAATCAAATCGACTTGGGCAAGCACAGTTTTCAACGCTAGCATGACGCGCGAGATCTCCCCACCCGACGCTATTCTCGCCAACGGCTTCGGTTCGGATCCAACGTTGGGGGAAATGAAGAATTCAATCTCGTCCATCCCGTCAGATCGCAGCTCATACCGTTTGCCCTCAATCTCTAAGGGGCCCTCGGCGGATTCAATCGGGGACACAAGGATCTGGAAAACCGCTTTTTCCATCCCCAGCGTCTGGAGCTCACGCTCAATCAGACCTTCAAGTTGAGTCGCGGTTTCTCTTCGCTTCTTGGAAAGTTCCGTCGCAAGTTCTTGGGCACCCTGTGTTACAAGGTGAATCTGATCTTTCAACTCTTCAATGCGCTCGGACCCGAACTGGAGATCCTCAAGTTTCTGCGAGGCTTGGGCTTGGTACGCTAAAATCTCGGAGACTGAATCGCCGTACTTCCGCTTGAGTCGGTGGATGAGGTCTAGCCGTTCCTCAACCTCTGAAAGGCGGTGCGGATTAAACTCAATTTTATCACGATAGTCGCGAATCTGATAGACGATGTCCTCCAACTCATACAGGGCGGACTCGAAACGCGTGTTCAATTCTGACAGACTGCCGTCCAGTTCACAGAGTTTAGAAAGAGTGCGGCTCGATATTTTGAGTCCGTCTAGCGTCGAAGATTCCGATAGGTCGCTGCCATAAAGTTCTTGGTAAAGTTGATTGGCTGATTCAAAGAGGGTTTCCGCATTACTCAGGAGATGTCGCTCGTTACTAAGCGCCTCCTCTTCTCCCTCTTGGAGCTGGGCGTCCTCTAGTTCTTCAAGTTGAAATTCCAGCAGATCCTTCTCTTGCGTCGCCTCACGGAGCGTTTGGGAATAATCAGCGAGTTGTGCTTGGGCAGCGTGGAGTTCGTCATACTTTTTACAGACCTCCGCCTTCAGTGCTTCATGCCTGCCGAACGTATCAACGAGATCGAGATGGGTCTCAGACCGGAAGAGAGATTGGTGCGCATGCTGACCGTGAATATCGACGAGTAAATCACCGATTGCACTCAAGAATGTCAGGCTCACAAGCTGTCCATTGGCGTGGCAACGACTGCGCCCGCTTGCGTTGATCTGTCGGGATAGAACTAACGTTTCTTCTGCATCCAAAGCGTCAGCAAACTCCGAGTCGTTAAAACCAGCCCACACGGGATGATCCGGGGGTAGCGCAACCGCGATCTGAATTTTGGCGTTGGTCGCCCCATCTCTGACAAGTCCAGCGTTACTGCGTTCACCGAGCGCAAGCCCCACAGCGTTTAAGATCACAGATTTGCCCGCACCCGTCTCCCCGGTAAAAACATTCAGACCGGCGTCACACTCCAACTGAAGCTCATCAATAAGGGCAACATTGCTTATGTAAAGTTCTTCAATCATGGCAACATTGAATTAACGAACCAGAGCTGTTATTTCATTACTCCATTGGTTCATTTTTCACATCTCACGCTTTCCGCTTCGTTCCTTCTCCCAACATCAATTTCGTTTGTAGAACTTCATAATTGCTATGGTGGTGAGAACGAATCAGTTGGATTGTCTTGTCCGCTTTACGCACACGGATTAAGGAATTGGGAGCAACCGTGTGTGTCTCACGGGGACCATCGACGAGCAGGTTGACGCTGCTATAATCGGATTGCATAACTACCGTAATCTCTGAATCCCCGTGTGCAATAAAAGGACGCATCGTTAATGAATGCGGCGAAATCGGTGTCAGGAGTATTGCGTTGAGATGCGGCTCAACGATTGGTCCCCCACACGCTAAGGAATAGGCGGTCGAACCACTTGATGTGGCGATAATCAATCCGTCGGCGTTGTAGGTAACGAATGGCTCGCCATCAATGTACGTCTCCAATTCGATGAGTTGCGTATAGTGGCGAATCACAACATCGTTCAGCGCAAAAGAATTGGAAAACTCCCGTTCATGGTTATCGACGCTGACCTCTAACATCATACGCCGATCTATTTTGTAGTCACCGTTAAAAACGTTGGTCAACGCAGCGTAAAGCTGATCACGCGGAACATCGGTGAGGAAACCGAGGCTACCAAGGTTCGCGGCGAGGATTGGGACCTTCTCAATTTCGGGTATATGTGCGGCGTCGAGAAGTGTGCCGTCACCACCGAGGACCAACAACAGATCACAGTGTGAAGCCAATTCACGGCGATCACACCCCGCGCCTGCCAGCCCGAGTAGCGCAGCTTCCGCATCGGGAACTAGCGGTTTTGCCCCGTGCTTTTTGAGCCAATCGCAAGCCTCCGTAGCGACCTGTAGCGCGTGAGGTTTGGCAGTATTAACGAAGAAACCAACTGTTTTGACTGCTCCCAATGTTGAAACATTGGGATTCTTAATAGACTTATTGGTAGACATTTTTATCTCCATGCTATTTTCTTGTTTCGACGAGACAAGCCACGTATTGCGGGTGTGGTCTTACTATCTCTCCACAAGCGTTTTACGTCTCCGTGTGTCCCACGGCGACGGTTCTGAGGTTTATCGCAGCGTTTAGGTCTCTGTCTTGGGTATGCCCACAATCGCTGCAATGGTACGTCCTATCCGATAGTGACAGGTCTTTGTCTTTTGCCCCACAAGCCGAGCACGTCTTACTGCTTGGGTAGAAGGTGTCTGCCTCTACAATTTTAACCCCTATCCGTTCTGCTTTGTATGCAAGCATCGTGAGAAAACTGGATAGCGAAGCGTCCGATAACGCCTTTGCAAGTCTGTGGTTTTTTAACATACCTGCAACGTTAAGTGACTCAATCCCAATACGACTTGCACCATTGACGATAGCCGTTGTTGCCTGGTGTTGAGCGTCCTGTCGAATGCAGGTGATACGGTAGTGTAACTTGGCAAGTTTCGCTTTCGTCTTATGCCAATTGCGACTGCCTTTCTGCCTTCGACTCAACTGACGTTGTAGCCGTTTTAGCTTCCGCTGGTAACGCTTTAAGGCTTTGGGGTTTTCGTGATATACATCTTCGGACGTGACCGCTAAGTGCTTGATACCTACGTCAACACCAACAACAGGCAGATGTCGATTGTCAACAATCGTATCGTTATCAAAAGTATCAACAGTGATAGAAGCACACCAACGGTGCGCCGTTTTAGAAATAACAACCTTAACGATAGTGCCGAGGTGTCGAAGTTTTTGACATAAGCGAACCCAACCGATCTTGGGTAGTTTTATACGCTGTCCTTCGACGATAGTTGTGCCTCGACCCGCATCCGCTTGAAAACTTTGACCCCGTGAACGCTTCTTGAACTTTGGAAACCGACTCTCACCTGCCTTCCAACGTTTGACGGCATCCTGAAAGTTGAAGTAAATCGCATTATGAGCAGCGCGCTGATTGAGTGCTTTACACCAGTCGTATTGCTCATGTTTGGTAGCGTTGAATCGCTTATTTAATTCTATATGTGAACGCCATTGTCCTTCGTCCAAGCCAGCCTTAAAATCAGCAAGGACGTGGTTATACGCAACACGAGCATACCCACAGTGTTGAGCGAATTGTGTCGATTGAATGTTGTTTGGATCTAAAGCGATTTTGTGAGTTTTTAACATGGGAAGTGTCTTTAGAAAAAAGTTGCGCCGTAAACCTAAAATTGCTCATGTTGTTCGTTCCTTTGAGTGCAGATGTATAGCAGGATTCGCTAGAGAATGTTGACATTTTGCTGCACAAATTCAGGAAACGCTGTAATCATCACGCTATCCAAGAAAAACTAGATGGTTGTCTGAAATTACTTCAACGCACATCAAGATTAGCTTAATCCATTAAGTCTCAACGGAACTTACCAAGTTAGCATCAGTTTCTTTGACTTTCTAGGTGATAAAACAGGAGCACCACCCCGCAACCGATCAGAGCGGCTAAAACCGTGATAGCCAAATTCATGTTCGCTTGTGGCAG
>PYIZ01000031.1 GCA_003635265.1 Candidatus Poribacteria bacterium | reverse complement strand
GTATCTTAACAGACTATGAAGAACCAGACCTTAATCGGGTCATGACGGGTAAAATCGCAGGCTTTGATTTTGGTCTGAAAAGGTATCTCACCGGTCATAACGGACACGATATAGACTCTCCTGAGTTTTTCAAACGCAGTCTCAACGCTATCAAACGTGCAAACCGAGCGCATTCACGAACCAAGAAAAAGTCAAATAATCGGGAAAGAACAAGGCTCGATTTAGCACGGAAGCACCGTAAGATTGAACGACAACGAGAGGACTTCCACTGGAAGTTGGCACACCAACTGACTGACGCATACGACGAGATTCGACTCGAGGACTTGAACCTACAAGGCATGAAAGCCCTTTGGGGACGAAAAGTCAGTGACTTAGGCTTTGCCGATTTCGTCAAGAAGTTGGTGTATATCGCCAAGAGAAAAGGTGTTAAAATCAAGTTCATTGATAAGTGGTATCCAACGAGTAAAACTTGTTCCGTCTGCGATGCTATCAATGAAGCGTTGAATCTGCGTGATAGAACTTGGCAGTGTAACGATTGTGGGACGGTGCATGACCGAGACCGCAACGCTGCAATTAACATCTATAGGGTTGGGGCGTCAACCCATGAAGGAGAGGACGTAAGTCCCGATTCGTCGGGCAATCCTTGTTGATAGCACAATTCGACACCCTATCAGGAACTGGGGAGAATCCCCACCCTTTAGGGTGTGGGAGTACGTCAACTATAAAGAACATAGCTAATATGTCATTATCAAATGGAACTGTTTAAGAACTGATCTGGAGGTATTTATATATATAATGTCTGAAAATCGAGACGCAGGTGTGTCGATTGTTCCTATCGGTGGATTAGGGGAATTTGGTCTAAACATGATGGTGTACCAACATGGCGATGACATCATCGTCGTGGATGCCGGGCTAATGTTCCCGGAAGCCGATATGCCCGGCGTAGATCTGGTTTTTCCAGACATCACATACCTGCGCGAGAACCGAGATAAAATTAAGGGTATCATCATTACCCATGCGCATGAGGACCATGTTGGCGGACTTGCGTTCTTTCTCCGTCAGATTAATGTGCCCATCTATGGCACTAAATTAACGCTTGCTCTGGCTAAAGGGAGGCTACGCGAATATGGCGTCTTGGACATAGCAGAATTGAACGTTATAGATACCAATGATACGCTGCAGCTAGGTTGTTTTAATCTAGAGTTTATTCATGTTGGTCACAGTATCCCAGATACTGTGGCGGTTGCCATTCATACCCCCGTTGGAATCATTGTCCACGCCAGTGACTTTAAGTTCGATCAAACCCCCGTTGATGGTCGGCTGACTGAGGTTCACAAACTCGCTGCGCTTGGTGAAAAGGGCGTTCTCCTTCTCATCTCTGACAGCACCAACGCAGACCGACCGGGTTTCACCCCGTCTGAACGTTCAATTTATGCCGACTTGAATGGGGTATTTCAACGAACGGTGGGTGGGCTTTTCCTTGCTACCTTTTCGTCTAGCCTGCATCGCGTCCAGCAGTTCATAGATCTCGCCGTTGAACACCGCCGTTTAATAGCGGTCTCTGGACGCTCAATGATTAATAATATCCGAACAGCTTCGGAGTTGGGATATTTGGATGTCCCGCACAATATCCTGATTGATGCGCGTGAAGCCGATCGTTTCGCACCCGATGAGGTTGTGGTACTCAGCACCGGCAGTCAAGGCGAGCCGAGATCTGCAATGGCACTCATTGCAAAGGATGACCACGCATTTCTGCATATTGAGCCGGGGGATACTGTTGTAATCTCCGCAAGAATTATCCCCGGCAACGAGCTATCCGTTAGGCACATGATTAATCACTTATTACGCCGTGGTGCACACGTCTTGCACGAAAGAAACGCCAATATCCACGTTTCGGGGCACGGTGCGCGGGAAGACCTTAAATTGATGATGAACCTTGTTCGTCCTAAGTTTTTTATTCCGGCGCACGGTGAATATAGCAATCTGGTGCAACATGCAGAACTTGCGGAGGAAGTTGGAATTTCTTCAGAAAATATTACCGTGGCTGAAGACGGCGATTTAATCACTTTGACCGCTGATTTCTGTGGCGTTCAGGGAAAAGTGCCAGCGGGGCGGGTCCTTGTGGATGGGAAAATTGACATGGGGGTTGAGAACATCGTAGTGCATGACCGTCAGCAACTTGCTCAAGATGGTATGGTCATTCCGATTGTAGTCCTCAACAGTAACAGCGGCGACGTTAGCGCGGGTCCGGACATGGTTTCAAGAGGTTTTGTCCATATGGATGAATCCGAAGAGTTGATGAACGAAGCCAAAGAGATAGTCATCCACGCACTCAACCATCTGAGTCCGGGGAGCAAGGGCGAAACAGAAACGGTGCAGGAAGAGATTCGAGTGGTGCTGCGACGTTTCTTCAAGAAGAAAACGGATCGCCGTCCGATGGTACTTCCTGTTGTTATGCGGGCATAATAGTGATTGTCTACGCTGGTGACGGTTAAGACCACAATCGCCTACAAAAGCGTTTGAACCATCAAAGCCACAGTGAGAACTAGATATATCACTAGAGATCAAAAATTACTTGTGCCATCCACCGATTCTCCAGGGTCCGCTCCACAATTAATTGATGATAGGTGATGCTCTTAATCTCTGTGTAGACGACGTGTTTCGTAAAATCCACTGGTTCGCCATAGGCAACCCCTGCCAACCGATACGGGACTTCGGAAATTTCCCGAATCTCAACCGTCCGAAAGAAAATCTCCTCGACTTCATGCCGAAAATTTAACTCGTCTAGCCACGCAACCATCAGTTCTTCAAGGGATTCTGCCGATACCTCTATTTCAATTTGCGTCGTTGTGCCAACCGTGCTAAGGTCTGCGATAGCCTCAAGTAGCCCTTGTGCTGCATTAATGAATAGTTCCTCCAGCGTGTCCCCATAGGCGCGGATCCCGATATCGCCGGTATGTTCCAGATATTCGTATCTTTTCATCAACTTCTCCACCTTTGGATAGCACTACGACAGATAGCCTTCAATCAGAAAATCTGCCCCGATTTGGGAGGTTTTTACGTCAGAGAGTTCAAAAGCCTCAGCCAAGCAAGCAATTCCCCTACCTTCAATGGCACTGGGGGCATCTTTACCACCTATAAGTTTTGGTGCAACAAAAAACATCACCTTATCCACGATTCCCGCGTGTAGGCCGGCGGCATTGATTTCTCCTCCACCTTCGATCAGCACACTTGTGATTTCCCTCCGTCCAAGCTCTCGCATTAACGACCTCAAACAGACCCGTCCTCCCTCCTCTGCAATGGTGAGAACATCGGCACCGGCGGACTTCAAGGCTTCAATTTTTTTTAGGGGTGCACTTTCTGTGACAGCGATTAGCGCACCCGCATTGCTATCTGGATTGAAAACTTTCGCTCCCAGAGGTGTCCGACCACGCGAATCAACGACGATACGCACCGGGTCTTCGTTTTGCCTTTCTAGGAGCCGCACAGTTAATGCGGGGTCATCTTGAATCACGGTACCAACACCAACAAGAATCGCATCAACCTGAGCACGTACCTCATGTCCCTTCAACCGCGATGCTTCTGAGGTAATCCACTGAGATTCGCCTGAAGCGGTGGCGATCTTTCCGTCTAGACTGATTGCAGATTTTAGGATGACAAAGGGGCACTGAGTGGTAATGTATTTGATAAATACTTCGTTAAGTTGTCGCGATTCTTCTTCACAGATGCCCACCTGAACAGATATTCCCGCTGCCTCGAGTTGACGTATGCCATTGCCAGCAACCCGTGGGTTCAGATCTGTCATCGCAACGAAAACGTTGGCTAACTTCGCACGAATGATAGAATCGGTACATGGCGGTGTTCGTCCCCAATGACAACACGGCTCAAGCGTGACATACATTGTCGCACCCTCCGCAAGTTCTTCGGCTTGATTCAGCGCATGAATCTCTGCGTGCGCGCCCCCGGCTTTTTGGTGATAACCTTCACCGACGATTTCGCCATCTCGAACAATCACTGCGCCGACCATCGGATTCGGGCTGGTACGCCCACGTGCCTTCGATGCTAACGCCAAAGCATGTTGCATGAATTTTCGATCTGTTGTTGACCATTGGCTGTGTTTGGACAAGGAAGACTCCGTCAATTTTTCGTCGGGGTTAAAGGATTTCCGCTACGATTGACCATTTGATAATTATATCATGCACCGTTTTACAAAGCAAAAGGAACAAGAAAGCCTCAGGCGAATTTATTGCGCATGTAGCTGCCCAGACATGGTATAATTTCAATGCAGCCAATAAAGGGAATCCCCACCACTTTTGGGTGAAGAAATCTAGTGGCAACGGATTAAGCTAGGTAGTGTTATCTAACTACATAGAGTTGATGAAACCTTATGAAAATAAAATTACTGGAATCAATGCCACATTCGGTCATAGCAAAAGTGAAAGGACTGCTTCCTACGGGAGAAGAGGAGCTTATCCGTGTATCCACTGATCTAAATCAGGAGGGTGGGTTTGGGGAACAGTGGGTAATTGTAACGGATAACCGTCTCCTGATTGTCCCAACGGTGGGGTCTGACAGTATTGTTGATATACCTATTGCGGAATTGATTCTTGTGGAGACTGAAGCACTGGTTGGTGGGTGCCGTTTGAACATTGAACGGAAAGATAAACCAACTATCACGGTTCCTTACTCTAGTTCTTTGGCGGAGAAGTTTTCTGAGGTCACACGAGGGCTTGAGCAACTCCGTAAGGGAAACCCATTCTTAATCAATACGGAACTTGAACGGACGCGATGCGACAAATGTAATAGACTGCTCCCTGAAAAGAATGGAATATGCCCTAACTGTATTCGACGCCTAGCAACCCTGCAGCGTATTGCTAGTTATCTCATGCCTTACAAAATATATGCCATCGTCTTAGCAGTGGTCTCTATATTAGAGGCGGGTATGGGTGCGATTCCCCCGATGGTCTACCGGCACATAGTGGATGATGTCTTCATTCAGGAAGAGGGAAACACCGAAACTATGCCGGAACGTTTGACCCTGCTGGGTTTACTGGTGCTTGGCTTGGTTGGTATACGTGTGTTACACTGGGGGCTGGAATGGGCACACGGCTGGATAGTGAGCTGGTTGGGAGCGCGTATGACTGCTGATATCCGAAACCGACTTTATCAACAACTCGAACTACTGTCGCTACAATTCTATGACAGACGGCAGGTCGGCGCGGTCATGTCCCGTGTAACCAGAGATGCTGGTAGATTGCAAGAGTTTCTGGTGGAAGGACTGCCCTACCTAGTCAACAATGCCTTAACAGTTATTGCGATTTTAAGCATTCTGATCTGGATGCATTGGCTGTTAGCCTTGCTTATCCTTCTACCCGTCCCATTTCTAATGGGGTGGGGTGTTATCTTTTGGAAGAGAATGCGGTTCTACTTCAACAAATGGGATCAGACTTGGTCAGATATCATGGCAACGGTGAGCGAAGTATTATCCGGCACCCGGCTGGTCAAAGCCTTTGCTCAAGAGGCAAGAGAAATAGCGTCCTTTGGAGAAAGAAACAAGAAAATCCGGCAGATCGCTATTCGGACAGAGACTAACTGGGAGATATTTTTTGCCACAACAACCCTTTTGACTAGTCTTGGGGTGCTCGTTATGTGGCTTATCGGTGGGCGCGAGGTAATTACAGATGCACTGACGTTAGGAACGCTATTGGCGTTCTACGCCTATTTGTGGAGGCTCTATGAGCCGATAGAGTGGTTTGGACAGGTAAACAACTGGATGACACGGGCATTTGCGGGTGCAGAGCGAATTTTCGAGGTCATTGACACGCCAGCCGAAGCGTACAAAGATCCCAATGCGCGCGCAATATCCAACATCACTGGAAAGGTTAGTTTCAGAGATGTCACATTTGGTTACGATAAGAGCAAGCCTGTTCTCCACGAGATCGACCTTGATGTCGCACCGGGAGAGATGATTGGGCTTGTGGGCAGGTCAGGAGTGGGCAAGACGACAACTGTGAATCTAATTTGTCGATTCTACAACGTTGATCAAGGCATTATCGAAGTCGATGGTGTGCCGGTTCAGAAAATCCGCCTTGAGGATTTGCGGAGTCAAATCGGTATCGTGCCGCAGGAACCATTCTTGTTCAGTGGTACGGTTGCGGAAAACATCAGTTATGGCAAACCCGGGGCAAGTTTTGATGAGATTATGGAGGCGGCGATCGCAGCAAATGCTCATAACTTTATTGTCGGCAAACCCGACGGTTATGATACCCAAGTAGGCGAGAGAGGCGGAGAGTTGTCGGGAGGCGAAAAACAGCGTGTCGCTATTGCTCGTGCTATCCTGCACGATCCCAAAATACTCATCCTTGATGAAGCGACGTCGTCGGTGGATGTGGAGACGGAGAAGCAGATTCAGGACGCCATTGCTCGATTGACCCAAGGGCGCACCACGTTCGCAATTGCCCACCGTCTATCAACCCTGCGGAATGCAGATCGGCTGGTCATACTGGAAGGGGGACGGATTGTTGAGATAGGAACTCATAACGAATTGATGGATAAAAAAGGGATTTTCTATGAATTAGTGCAGCTGCAACACCAAACGTCAGAGATTATTGCAGTCAAAGACTAACCGCAAAATCGAGATCAGAACAAGGAGACAGAAATGGCGAAATATCGAGGCGCCGTGATAGGACTCGGATGGATGGGGATGCTCTACGATCTAGCGCAGCGGATGGGAGTGTGGCATGTTGACGACATCGATCGTCCTACACCTGAGCTGGACATCCATCGCAAATTTTATTACCATGATCGGCATTCGCCTAGAAAATCGATGCCTAGTAGCTATGCAGAGGCACTATCAGATCGACCAGAGATAGAATTGATTGCCGCTGCCGAGCGTGATCGCAAACGACTTGCGGCTTTTGGAGAGCGGTATGGTATCCAAGCCTTATACACTGACGCTAAGGAGATGCTGCGGCAGGAAAAGCCGGATATCGTCGCTATTTCCACTAATACCAAGGGGCGAGCAGACCTGACATGTTACGCCGTGGAGTGCGGCGCAAAGGGCATTGTGACGGAGAAACCGATGGCTTACACGCTTGAGGAGGCAGATCGCATGGTAAAAACCTGTGCCGATGCCGGTGTACCTCTTTGCTGCGGTGCCATTTCGACTAGCCATCCCTCGTTTGGGACAGCTAAGGATTTGATAACAAGCGGTGCGATCGGAGAGGTACTTTCCATTGAGGCAGAATCGGACAAAAACCTGTCTCAACACCAGAATTGGTCTTACTTTGTCGACAGCTCACCTGCTTGGGTTATTGGCTTGGGAGATCTACCTAAGCGCGACTCAGGCAGTAACGAGTTCCGTGGTCAGGGCATGATGGTCACCGACACAGACCTTGTCGTCCATTTCAGAAAGGGTGCCCCTGCGGTACGGATTACAGGGACGGAGGGTGAACTTTTTCACCCAGAGCATTACTCGGACTGGACCTTGTTTCAGGATGTGGATACTCCCGCCGGACGGCACCGGATAGAAGTGCCGTGGCCCGGAGCTAAGATGCAGATTGGTGGCGGTTCGATTAATGGATTAGCGGATGTGATGGACTGCTTGGCAGGCAAACTTGACGAACCAAAGAATTCAGGCAGGAGAGTCGCTGTCGCGCTTGAAGTTGAGATTGCCATAAAGTTATCTTCCGCTCGCGGTGGTCATCGGATTGATCTGCCGCTAGCGGATCGTTCTCTAGCGCTTGAATATGACTGGCATAGATAGCTAAAGGAACACAGTTTTGATTCTGAAGGGATTGGCTCTTCACAGCGTTCTAATTTTCGCTACAGTTTGCTGGATTACGCTTCTCTTGAACCCTGCCAATGCAGGCAAATGGAGCGAGAAAGCAGATATGCCAACCGCTAGATTTTCACTATCTACTAGTGTAGTGGGAGGGAAGATATATGCTATTGGCGGTAGAGTAGGCAATACACTTCTGTCTAAGACCGAAGTGTATGATCCGGTGACGAATAGATGGGCGAAAAAAGCGGATATGCCTACCCGGCGAGAGGGATTTGCCGCAAGTTCGGTGGATAATCAGATTTATGTCATCGGTGGAGGAGACCTCGGCGGGATGCTCGATGTCGTCGAAGCCTATGATCCAATAACTAACACTTGGGGGCGAAAGGCAAATATGCCCACACCACGATGGGGCCTGTCAAGCAGCACCGTTAGCAGGAAAATTTATGCTATTGGGGGCGATAAAGATGCGCTAACCACGGTCGAGGTATATGACCCAACGACAGACACTTGGGCGAAAGGAGGGGATATGCCTACGCCACGATGGGGGTTGTCGACCAGCGTTGTCAACGGGCAGATTTATGCCATTGGGGGGACACCAAATGGGCTTGAGAGCCTTCGCACCCTTGAAGTCTACGACCCAGCCACAGATACTTGGGCGCGGCGGGCAGATATGCCCACACCACGATGGGGTTTATCCACTAGCGCCGTTAGCGGAAAGATTTATGCTGTTGGAGGAACACAGAACGGTCGTGATGAACTTCGGAGTGTCGAAGTCTACGACCCAGCCACAGATACTTGGACAAAGGCACCAGAAATGCCCACCCCAAGAGGGAATCTCTCTACTGCTGCTGTCAATGGCAAGGTTTATGCCATCGGAGGTTCGCAGGGATTACTACGGCGAGCACTTTCAACCGTGGAGGCGTATGATACTGGATTACCGCCGCAAAGTGTCCAATTAGGCGAAAAAATCTCTACGATGTGGGGCAAGGTAAAAGTTAAGAGATAATACAAAGAGTAACCCACCTGTTATTACGTTTGAATCAAATCTGACAGGTATTGGTAGGAATCGGTGACGTATTGGGGCAAGTTTTCAGGGTCTTCGACCTCTAACTCGACGGCAAGTGGCCCGCAATAGTTGATTGCGCGAAGTTCATGGATTAAGCTCGGCATATCGATTTCTCCCTCGCCGATTGGGACGGATTGGTGACCGATGTGATCTTTTACATGGATGTTGTAAATACGATCGGGATACTTGTGGATAAGTGCTCTCCAGTCCACGCCTGCCACATGAAAATGTCCTGTATCGATCGTGATTCCGATCTGTTTCGTGGTGATATGCGCGAAGATTTCGTCGTAATCTGCCTCATATAGGAATTGAGATCCCCCATGCGGTTCCAATGCCACTTTCACAGGCATATCAGCGATTACACCCGTAAGTTTCTCAAGTCCTGCCAATGTGTGTTTCAAACCGTTAGTTTGCCGCTTCCCGCCCGAAAACACAAGCAGTGGACACTTTAGATCGACAGCTGCTTGAGCGTTGAGCAGTAAATCTTCAACACAACTTTCTGCTGCCTCAATAGAATCGGTAGAAATTGCTGACGCGTAGACCTCCGTCAATCCTTTCAGTCCTGCTTCGGCTGCCTGATGTTGAAGCCCTTCTGTATCCAACCACCGGATAAGTCCGGGGGTCCAAGCAATGGGACCTGCCAATCCCCAGTAGGCATACCCCGCTTTCGGTGCATGCTTGAGCGTTTCTGAGATTTCATCCAGAGGCGGATTTCGCAAGGCACATGTCGTACAGGATAGGGTTATTTCACTCATAATTCCTCCTTGAATTAATCAAGTTTATGCTGAAATTCGGATTCTGACTTCACTCTTCACCTATTTCTGAAGTCACTGATTTCCGTTGACACCCTCTGACATTTCCGTATAATATTCGGCGACAGATGTGCTACAATCACCGAACCAATCCCAACGGAAACAAGGTTAAAACAGCGAAAATATGACACAGGCGAAAGCATTCGCACCCGGCAACCTCTCCTGCGTATTCAAGATCATTCCTCACCCAGAAGCTACGAAGATGCACTCGCTCGGTATGGGGTTCACCATTACAGAAGGCGTTGTTGTAGCGGTGTCCCAGCAGAATAACCGGACTACTGTTCAGTTTAACGGCAGCGAGATTTACTTTCCCACCGTTGTATCAGTTATCCAAAAATTGACGCCGCAACCAATTCAAGTGGAAATAGAATCTCCCTTACCGCTCGGATGCGGTTTTGGGCTAAGTGGCGCAGCTTCGCTCGCTACAACGTATGCACTCAATGACTTATTAGGATTAGGTAAATCTGAAGAAGAATTAGCGATGACTGCCCACGTGGCAGAAGTGGAGAATCGAACAGGACTAGGAGATGTTTGCGCGCAGTACCACGGTGGTTGCCTCGTTAAACTAAAGAGAGGTTACCCCCTCGCTGCGGAACGCCTGCCGATACCAGCTCAACCCATCTACTACCGATATTTTAGTTCTATCCAGACGAAAACCATCCTCGAAAGTGTTGAACGAAGAGAGCGCATCAACAGAGCGGCGGATGAAACGTTGCAGGCTTTAGAAAAACTAGCGAAATCGGAGGCGGTTGATTTTAACGCCTGCATTCGGTTGTCCAAACAGTTCTCACTCAATAGCGGGTTGTTAGAGGATAGCCGTGTAAAGGAGACCATCAGCCAGATTGAGGAGGCGGGCGGGGTTGCATCTATGATTATGTTGGGAAACGCGGTGTTCAGCACCCACCCTTTTGAAGGAGCAACTGAAACAACACTATCTGAAGGTGAAAGAGGGAGGTTGTTATGAGCGATGTTCCTGAGAGCCATCCTCGGTATCTATCGTTGAAGCTGCGAGATACAATCGTCGCTGGCGTAGAGAGTGGGGTGACCTCCATCCACGGCCTAATGGCGCACGGTCGTGGCGAAGCCTTCGACTACCTCATCGGTGAAAAGACACAACCTTTCGCTATGGATGCAATCCGCGCTGGCGCAGCCGCCCTCCTGCTTGCCAAGCATCCGGTCATCTCCGTTAATGGAAATGTCGCCGCACTGACCCCCTGTGAATTGGTAACCTTCGCAAGCGTCCTCGAAGCTCCATTAGAGGTGAACATCTTCCATGCCTCGAAAGAACGGGAAGGCGCGATACAGGAGCACCTCAGGAAACATGGAGCGACTGATGTATTAATGCCGACAACGGACGCGCAGCTTTCGTTTATCGACTCGAATCGGAAGTTTGTCCATCCAGAGGGGATTTTTCGAGCCGATGTAGTGTTTGTTCCTCTTGAGGATGGTGACCGCTGCGAAGCGCTGCAAAAAATGGGTAAAACGGTGGTTACGGTTGACCTCAACCCAATGTCGCGAACTGCTAAGTGTGCCGGCGTAACCATTGTGGACAACGTCGTCCGGGCTTTGCCGCTGCTGATTCAAAAGGTTCAAATGTTGCAAAACACCACCCTCAACGAGCTAAGAGAGATTATCTCACAGTACAGCAACGACAAGACCCTGCAAGCGGCACTCCAATGGATTCGCCGCAAGCGATAAATTACGCTCCGCCGACCTCCTCATTTGCGCGTTTGACGAGTGCGTTCATATAGGCAATGGTGTAGGCTGTTCCGCTTCGATTTCCTACCATAGACGGGACGTGGTCTGGAATGGCGACGCCTTTGAAATTCACCTCACGCATCACCTTCATCACTTGGTACATATCCTGATAGCCGTTGTCCACAAAGGTTTCGACAAAATGTGGTAGTGGTTGATCCACATTACGGAAGTGCACCTTGAAGACCTTTCCCCACTCACCGAAGAATCGCATGGATTCGAGAACATCTTTCCCCATCAACTCACCTCCCTCTAGCCAGCAGCCAACACAGAGACACATACCAACGTTGGGACTATCGGCGATTTCGAGTGCTCGTTTGTAGCCTTCAAAGCTACTGAAGATACAGCGTGGGATGCCTGCCAGCTTTGGCACAGGGGGATCATCGGGATGGATGCCTATCATAACGCCGGCTTCTTCCGCGACTGGTGCGGCTTCCTTGATGAAGTGGGTGTAGTTGTCCCAGATCTCCTGTTCCGAATATTCACGCCCGTGGGAGAGCGGCATTTGATAGGTTTTCTCTCGCCAATGTCCTTCCTGCGCTTTGTTTAGGTCAAACCCCCTCGCACTTGCGCCACCACGGGTTGTTTCACGTTCCGTGCTCCAGATGCCGTTACCCATATGGGCGTAGGTGGTGTAGGGGATCCCTGCACGGCCTAGGTCGCGAATATATCGTTTGTATTGCTCGATTTTCGCGTCACGGTTAGGCAAATTCAACACAATTGCGTCCTGATTGTGGACATCGCCGTTGCCGAAGCCGTAGATTTTTAATCCGGCATTCTCGAAAATTTCACGCCGACTCATGAAATAGTCGTAATTTGCATGTTCGCCGTCCGTCCAGAGGACCACATATTCTACCCCCATCTGTCTGGTGAATTGTAGATCCTCCTCGGTCGGTTCGGGGGACATCTGTGCTGTTACTTTGATACCCGGTTCGATGCTATCCATTGGGTGGTTTGCCATGATTACATTCTCCTATATTTGAGATGTGAAATGAAAAACTGTCGGTGCGATATTGTAGCAGAAAGCAGAGAGGGCGTCAATACTGATTGATATTTTCGCTGCGGCGTCTTAATTGACATTTTCGAGAGGCACCAAACGGAGGGCATTCTGATAGAAAATCTTGTTCGCTACTTCGTCAGGCAGATGGAGTCCCTGCAGAAATAGTTGCAGCGTTTGACCATGTTGATCCCGACCGAAGAGCAGACGGTCCGCGTAACGGGTGAGAAACTGCTGTGCGTGTTCCATATCACGCTGCAACGCACCCAACCCAGATCCGGCAGACAGATCTGCGTAGAGATTAGGATAAGCATCGAGGAGGCGTTGGACTTGACCGCCGGATGTAATCGGTCCACGCGGGTATGTCGCTGGATCTGCCTCAGCGTCGCCGCTGATATACCGCCAGAAACCGGGGGCATGACCAATGAAAATTGTATCGGGGCAAGCCTGCAAGGTACGCTCTAAGGGAGCTGCACCACCGCCGTACCAGTGAGTTTGGTAAATCTGCCTGCCGTTCTGGTCTGGCAGATACGGAACGTCCAAATGTAGCACGACCGGACACTTGAGTTCGCCAGCCTTGTGGAATAGTTCTAATGCCCGTGGGTCGTCTAACAACATCCGATAGCTCCACTCTCCGCAGACCCGCACTTCGTGCATGTGATAGGCGGCTTCAAAAAGTGATGGTGCATCTCCTTCGGATGGGCATGGGCAATACCCGGCGATAAAGCGATCCGGATACCGATCTCGCGCATCTAGTAGTTCGGCTAATGTCGCACCTGCATGTGTTCCATCGGGTCGGATATTGCAGGGGTTGAATGCGCGGCAACTGCCGGGGGCATGTTCCGCTGGTGGATGATACCAAGTCAGCAACCAAGTTACATCAATCCTGAATTCGTCCATTTCGGCGATGACACCTGCGGGATTGAGACCGTGATAGTATGCGTGTTGGTGCGAGTCAATAATCATGTTGTCCTCCATCTATACTAGTTATAGGTTGGAATGAAATAAATAGCTGCATCCCGTCACTTTTTTTGTTGTCGTAAAAAACAACCTATGCTAAGATGGTATCATAGTTGGACTGAACTACCACCAAATTTTTCCCGCCGGTCCCTATTGTCATGGAGATTGGTCTTTTAGGAAATACGCATGAGAATACTGATCCATTTTGCCTTCGATGAAGTACAGATTCAAACCTTCCAACAGATTGCACACAAATACGGCGCCCACGAAGTTTGCCACGCCACTAGCGAAGAGGAAGCACTCCCGTTTGCATCAGAGACAGAGGTCATATTGGGGCTTTTTCTGCCATCGGTTTGTGCGGCTGCGCCTAACCTACGCTGGATTCAATCCAATAGCGCAGGCATGGATAACTTCCTGTTTCCAGAAATCATTGAGAGAGATGATGTGACAGTCACCAATATGGCAGGACTCTATGCGAGCCAAGGTGGTGAACACGCATGGGCACTGCTCCTATCCCTAGCGCGAGGTATCCCACATGTCATGGGAAGTGAGGGACGCCGGGCATGGCAGATGCCAGTGGTTGAATTAACGGGTAGCACGCTCGGTATCATCGGTTTAGGTGGCTTTGGCATGGAAATGGTAAAAAGGGCTCAAGGTTACGATATGACAATCTTGGCTATTGATCCGGTACGTCAAGATAAACCGGACGAAGTCGCTGAACTGAAACCTGCAACGCGGGAAAACTTGCACGAGCTACTTAGGCGTTCCGACTCGGTCATGCTCGCCTGCCCCAAAACCCCGGAGACCTATCACCTGATTGGGCGCGAAGAACTCGCTTCTATGAAACAGACTGCCTACTTAATCAACGTCACTCGTGGCGGCATTATCGACGAAGATGCCCTCGCTACAGCGTTAAAGAACGGCGAAATTGCCGGGGCGGGTTTGGATGTCACGGAAATTGAACCGCCCCCACCGGAGAGTCCACTCTGGGATGCTCCTAACATAGTTATCACCCCGCACCGCGCTGGTTCCTCCCAACATCGTCCACGCAAAACTTTTGAATTTTTCTGTGAGAACTTGGAACGTTATCTGAAAGGGGAACCGCTGCGCAATGTTGTTGGCAAGAGGCGTGGGTTCTGATTTGGGATTGTTCTAACAAAACTATAAACAGGTATCAATATCCATTCAGAAAGGTCGGTGCAGCCTGTTTCCTTTTGGCGGACTTGCGGTACAGTGCTATAATCGCAGTTATTAATGGTATTCTCAGCCACGGAAATAGATGCATCGAATCAAAAGATTGGAGGTCACAAAATGAAGGGACAAAAAATCTTTTGTCCACCGCCCGTGGTTCAAGGGTTAGTTATACTGGTTTTTGTGTTTGGGTGCTGCTTGAATGCCTTTGCACAGGGAGTAACACCGGTGGAAAATGTCAAAGCGATTGACACACCAAACGACGATGGCAAGAGTATTACAATTTCGTGGGAAAAATCGCCAGACGATAGTGCGGGATCGGAAAGTGTTACCGGGTATAAGGTGCTACGCCAATCCCCAGATGGTGAGTTTGAGGAGGTCGCACCGATTCCCGCGGGGACGACTCTCTATGTTGATGAAGGGACAGAACGCGGTGTAGCCTACTCGTACATTGTGCAAGCAATCACAGCAGCCGGACTGACAGTGGACTCTGAGGCAACGCTGCCTGTTAAAGCCACAGGAGAGTGGTTTCATAGTGGTAAAATATGGATCTTCCTTGCTGTGCTGCTTTACTCAGCGGTCGTAGTCTATTGTATCTACCACGCCCGAAGTGGAAAGGAATTATTCATCCGTCGCATTCCCGGACTTGAAGCGGTGGACGAGGCGATCGGTCGAGCGACGGAGATGGGGCGCTCGATTATGTACATCCTCGGCTTGGGCGGTGTCAGCAACGTCGCGACTATCGCAAGTATGAACATTCTCAGCCAAGTGGCACAGAAGACCGCCGATTATGAAACGCCCTTGCGAGTTCCGTGCAACGATCCGATTGTAATGAACGTGGTGCGGGAGATGGTGAAAACCGCTTATCTCAACGAAGGACGACCTGATGCTTATAGTGAGGAGAATATCTTCTTCCTTACTGAAAGCCAATTTGCTTACGCTGCGGGTGTTGATGGGATGATGGTGCGGGAAGAGCCGGCGGCGGTTTTCCTGCAAGGCACGTTTTACGCCGAGTCGTTGATTTTGGCGGAAACAGGTAACTCTATCGGGGCAATCCAGATTGCAGGAACCGACAAGGAGCACCAACTGCCGTTTTTTATTGCTGCGTGTGACTATACGCTAATTGGTGAAGAGTTGTTCGCGGCCAGTGCGTATCTGTCCCGCGAACCAATGTTGCTTGGCAGCCTCAAGGGACAGGATTACGGCAAGGTAATGATTTTTGGTGCTATTATAATTGGTGTCGTCCTTGAACTGTGTGGAATTTCTTGGATGACGGTATTCTTCCAGCAAGTCAGGTAGCGTTTTACGTTTCAGGAGGTGTTATGAGGCGACAAGTTCCGTTAGTTCTTTGCTTTGCATTTGGTATTGTGATGGCGCTCACCGAATTTAGCCCGCACCAGTGGTCTAAATGGATCAACGAGGAGGTTATTGATTGGGCGCTAGTCATCGGTCCGTTTGCACTGGTAATAGCTATAGCAACACTGGTACAAACCCACTGGACCCGCATCCGTCGTCGCACCGAACATTGGCAATACAGTTACCTTGTGTTCGGTGGTATGATCATTATGCTGCTGATAGGTATCCCTACTTTTCTTAATAAGATTCCTTTCCTATCAAAAATAGGTCTATCGTTTGGACAGAAAAGTCCCATATTTGTGTGGTTATTTAACCACGTGCAAGTCCCGATGGACGCTACCATGTTTTCACTGCTTGCGTTTTTTATCGCATCTGCCGCTTATCGTGCCTTCCGGGCACGTACCCTTGAAGCAACGCTGCTACTCGGTGCAGCCCTTATTGTCATGATTGGGAATGTACCGATTGGAGACTTCATCTGGAATGCTGTGATGCCGTTTGGAGAGAATTTGCCCTCTGACGCTAGGCAGTGGATTCTAGATAATCCAAATCTCTCTGCTCGACGGGGGATTATTCTCGGCATCAGTCTCGGGGTTATCTCTCAGTCAATTCGTATTATCTTGGGAATCGAGCGTTCATATCTCGGAGGCGTAGAAGGAGAATAAAATATGATTGAAAAATTGATGAACATAGACCGGCGGTATGTTTTCATCTTGGTTGCATTGGCGGTGATCATCCCTTCCCTGCTGGAAGTCAATCTTCCGATCACTATTTCTCAACCTACGCGCAGCACCTACGACTACATAGAAGATCTAGCACCTGGTTCAACTCTCATGATTGGATTTAACTATGGTCCCTCATCCCTAGCAGAACTCCACCCGATGGCAAAAGCAGTAATTTACCACTGTTTCGAAAAAAAGATACGAGTTATTGGCATGACACTTCTAGCCGAAGGAGCCACGCTCGGAGACGAAATGTTGAAAGATGTTGCAGCAGAAGCGGAAGCGGTTTACGGTGAAGACTACGTTTATCTCGGCTTCCGCCCTGGGGCAACGCAGGTACTGCTCGGCATGGGTACGGCAATCGATTCTGTTTTTGAATCCGATTACGCCGAAACCCCGCTCGCTGAACTTCCCATGATGGCGGATATCAAGAATTATGAGCAGATTGATCTGGTTCTTGACTTGGCATCAGGGAGCTCGACAGAATGGTGGATTACTTACACCAACACAAGATATAACCAACAGATTGCCGCAGGTGTGACCGGTGTAATTGTGTCGCAGATGTACCCGTACTTACAGACAAAGCAGTTGATCGGTTTGATGCCCGGACTTCTAGGTGCGGCAGAGTATGAAAGTCTAATTGGGAGGCCTGCAAAAGGGACTGAAGGCATGAGCATCCAGTCTTTCGCACATCTGCTAGTTTTTGGGCTTGTGGTTCTGGGCAATATTGCCTTCTTTATCCAACGGCGCCAAGCCGAATAAATCAGGAGGTTTCATAGATGGAATGGGTTGAGATTATGGAAACGGTTGGCATCTGGGTGGCTGCGCTACTCACACTCTGCATTTATAGTTTTCTCTATCGAGATAATCCATTTTACCGATTTGCCGAACATCTTTTTGTTGGCATCTCGGTGGGCTACTTTACCGTACTGACAATTCACCAAGGCTTGATTCCATTCGCATGGGACCCGCTCGCGGCAGCCTTCAAAGAGAAAGAATGGGTAGGCTTGGTGAGGTTCATCCCAATCGGTATTGGGCTGCTATTCTTCGCTCGTCTTGCCCCAACACACGCTTGGCTAATCCGTTATCCAATCGCCATCCTTATCGGGGTGGGATCCGGTTTGGCGATTCCAAATGTGATGCGGGCTGATATTTTTCGGCAGATACACGGCACATTGACTCCCTTTGCAGAGCTTCACGCAAGTGGCTGGGCCCTAGGGCCATTTCAGATTTTCGGTATCATTCTCATGCTGGTTGGTGTGATATCAACGTTGACCTATTTCTTCTTTTCAGTTGAGCATCGGGGCGTGGTTGGTGGCGTTTCAAAGGTTGGCATTGTCTTTCTGATGATTGGATTCGGTTCAGCATTTGGGAACACGGTGATGGGGCGCGTGTCTCTCCTCATTCAGCGGGTTGACTTCCTACTAGCGGATTGGCTACATCTGATTTAACATCTGATAGATGGCGTGTAGCATCACAGGAGAAATAGATGGGTGTCAGAGCAGGTATTGTTGGGCTCCAGAGTGTTTTCTGGCCCAATGCTTTTGCAAACTGTTTGCGCTCTATCTGCGATGCCGAACTGGTGGCGTGTGCTGATCTGGACTACGACCCGAATCTGATAGCTATATCCCTCGGCAAAACACCGGCGGAATATGCCTCAACATATAATCTCCAATTGTATCATGACCCCGTAGAGATGATTCAGAAGGAGGATTTGGCTGCGGTTTGCATCTGTGCAAAGAACACCGAAGCTGTCCATTTAGTCGAACAGGTTGCCCCTTTGGGGGTCGATATCTACATCGCCAAGCCTATGGCGACAACTACCGAAGCGGCAGAACGTATCGTGAAGGCGGTGCGGGAGCATGGAGTGATTGCGACCTCGGGCACAACGGAGCGTTTCGACGGGGGTATCCGCGAGGCATATCAGCGCTTCAAGAACGGAGCGATTGGCGAACTGATTTCGATTCGAGCGTTGCACCAGCATGGGAATATCAATAGCTTTCCAGATGACGATTGGTATTGGGAGGAAGCGCAAGGGGGACCCGAACTGTCTCTGATTTGGTATGCTGCCGATGTGGTTAGATGGTTCGCTGGTTCCGAGGTAACAAGGGTGTACGCCGAATACGATAATTACCTTTCAGACCGCTCGCCGTTTATGGACAACGGCAAAATCATCCTGCGATTTGAGAATCGGGTCATGGGGTCAATCGACATCTATTTCTCTGTCGACGGTTTTCGCCTGCCCACCTATGAAATTGAACTGGTCGGCACAGCGGGTGCGATTCGGACGCAGCAAAGTGTTTACGAGGGAACGCTTTTCACGAAGGACGGGATTAGCAATTTTTATCGCATCCAAAATAACAACCTACTCGATGAAATGACCCATTGGGTGGAATGTTGCCAGAACAGAACGGATCCGGATTTGACAATTGAAGATGCCCAGCGTGTGATTGAGCTATGTCTCGCATGTCGTCAGTCTGCACAGATGCATACGCCGGTTACTCTCCCCTTTGGTTAATGGAAACTCAACTATGGGACCGATATTTCGCATAGATGCACCTTCGCAAGAAAATCTCGAAGATTTTCACAGGGACGGTTATGTTGCTATCCCCGAAGTTTTTACGGAGGAGGCACTGTCGGCGTTGACTGATGAGGTTCTCAACCTAGATGGTCCCCGTGAATATCTGCGGGCTTTAGATGAGGAGGATGGCAGACCGAGCGATCCCAAGGTGTACTTCGTTAGACCGTGGAACGACAGAGGACAATGGGCAGATCGACTTATCGACGCACCGCTTGTCACGGCGCTGCTCCGCGCCACGATTGGTCCCGATTATCATTTCTGCCACTCTGCGATGAATATCGCCCCCCGCGGTGTAGGGCGGCTCGGTTTTCATCAAGACCACCATCATTGGCGCCATGAGAACCCCATCAATCTCGCTGAACGGGATAAATGGTACATCCAGATACTCTACTATCCCAATGGTTTCACGCAGGGCGACAGAAGCCTCTCGGTCATACCGGGAAGCCATCGGGTTCCGCCAACGGAAGATGTTACGCCGGAAAGGATGCTGGCGGGCGAATTTGACGATGTTGCGGGTCGGAAACTTGCGGCGCGACATCTAGACCTGCCGCCGGGAAGCATGGTTTATCTTAACGCCCGAATGTTTCACGGTGTTGAACCGAAACCGCTAGACTCACCACAGTCGTTTAGACTTTTTCTGATTGACATTTTCAAAGAAGCAGGCCCGCCGCATCGCTACACACAGGAAATTCCACCTGAGTGGATTGAACGCGCTGGACCCGGACGGAAAAAGATGTTCTTGCGCGATGCCTACACGGAGGAGTGCTGGACTAGCTGATTTTGGGGGTAAGAGTAGAGGTTACATTTCTGCTACAGTAAAGAAATCAATGGCGTCTAACTCCGCTCGTAATTCGTCTTGCCGCTCGGTGGCGAAGGGAAGTTGAGGGAGACGCGGCTTCCCACAGTCGAAACCTAACATTCGCATCACCTCTTTGATCGCACCAAAGAAACCGAAAGAGAACAACAGACGGGTTATTTGATTGGCACTCACTTGGAGTTCCTGCGCCTTCGCAATGTCGCCTCTCTGGTAACTGTCGTGTATTTCACGATAGATTCCGGGTATATAATTGAGCGTTGAACCGATGTTACCGCACGCGCCCTGCATCGCAGCGTAAACACACTGTTCATCCATACCCGAAAAAATGCTCCAGTTATCCCCGCGTAACTCCACAATCTCTCTAAATTCGTACATATTGGGTCCTGTGTACTTCGCGCCAGCAACGGTAGGGATGTCCATCAACCGGCGCATCAGCGCAACGGCATCTGTAGGACCACCAAATATGTAAGTCAGCAGCGGAATATCAGGAGCAGCGGCACCCACGCACTCAAAGTAGGCATACAAACTTTCGCTGTTCTGAAACATCGGAGGAATAACACTGCTTATCCCTGCGGCGCCCACCTCTTGTGCGTGTTCCGCTAGCTGGACCGCATCGCCAACAATCATACTACCGATATGCGCGATAACCGGCACACGCCCATTCACTTGGTCAGCCACGGTTTCAGTGACCAGTTTGCGCTCCTCTGGCGACATGAAAAGCCCTTCGCCGGTGCCCCCACAGACGTAGAATCCTCCAACCCGTTTATCGATCAGATACTCCACCAGCTCGTGTAACACCCCGACATTCACTTTATCTTCCGCTGTGAAGGGTGTGACCAAAGCGGGCCATGCGCCATTAAAATTAACCATAAACTTCCTCCTTGTTTGACCATAAACCACGTGAGAAATTATCGCATGAAACCGACATGGAGATTAATCCGTCCGGTGCATCGTTACCCCTTTGGGATTCTCAAGGGCATCAATCCAGAGCCGGCACCATTCATCGTAATCACACAAAACGCTTGCAGGATTGCTTGGAGAGCGCACTATGAATTCTGGATAAGCTGTTCTGCCTGTGTGATGTCCGGTGGTCTGGTAACGTAGATCCAGCGACCATCGGCACTTATCGGAGATATTGGGAACTGAACGGTGCGGGGTAAATTTGTTCAATAGTACCACATCCCCTTTGTAGCAGATGAGATCCATTGGTTCAACTAATGGCAGCACATCGGGTCGGATCGTAATGGTCGCTGCCTCTTCCTTAAAATGGCTTAGATAGCCATGATTGAAAACCCCCGGGAGTGCTTGCATACATCCCATCTCGATTGTTGCGTCTCCCAACGGCAGCCAGCAGGTAACGATGTTTGACACTTCAGCTTCGGGCATCATCACGCCTGCATCTTGGTGCCAAGGAACCACATGGAATGATGGTCCGGTGTGTCCATCGTATGCTGTCGGTGGCTTCGTCCGCGCATGTTGGATGGGATTGCAGGTGATTTCTGGACCAACGAGTGATTCTACCGTATCAAGCAAATTCTCATTATGCAGAAACTCAAACATTGCCTCACCGCGAGATGTACTGATGTCGAGTCCATCACCAACCTCTTTGCATTGCTCATAAAGGAATCCAAAGCGTGTCTCGAAAGGAGCATTGGAATACAGTTCTTGAAGTTTCCCTGCACTGTGCAGTTCAGACGCACGCCTATCCACCCACGCCTCAAGCTCGTCAATCACAGGATCCAACTCCGATTCATGTAGGGCATTCTTGACGATTAGCACGCCATTTGTCCTAAATTCTTCAATCTGCTCACCTGTCAACTTCATCTAATTATTCCCCATCTTATCCTGTTAGAGAGGCACATCAGCGCACACGCAGCACGGTATCAAACTGTTTTTGTGTCCTCACCTTTACGCCTAGAATGCTTGACCTAGCTGCACGTAGAAGAGGGGTTTAAATTCCCCCATTACCGGGACTCCGATGTCGACACGAGCAGGTCCAAGCGGGGTATCTAAGCGTACACCTGAGCCCATTGCCACACGCGGAAGGATTTCTTGAATATCCGAAAATTTATTCCATACGTTGCCCGTATCGACAAACAGGGCACCGCCGATAAACTTATAGATTGGAAAACGGAATTCTGTGTTCAAAATGAACAATACATCCCCACGATGATTACCGAATTCATCTTCTGGTCCAAGTCCCCGCTCCGGATATCCCCTGACAGTGTTTGATCCACCGGCATAGAAACGCTCGAAGGAAATGATCTCCCGCTCGCGGTTTCCCCGAAGCCCTTTTTCATATCCGAGGCGAATTGCACTCGCAAGGACAGCATCTCCCCAGAGCTGCCAATAGTACCGATGATCGGTAGTAAATTTGAAAAAACTGGTTTTGCCCCTGAGAAATCCACCGGCATACTCGATCGCAACTTCATTTAACCAGCCGTTTTTCGGATTCAGGAAATGATCGCGGCTGTCTCGATGGAACTCAATACCGAGACTACTCACGGTAGTCTGGATTTTAGGCGGGTCGTCACGGTCACGTAGATCTTGAGATTTGTACTGTAATGCAAGATTGCTGAATTTCCCAAGCCGTTTGGCGAGTTTCGCTGTTCCACCCTGTGCGCGTATGTTTTCATATTCCTCCAGATTATCGTTGAACAGTCGAAAAGTTCCAATTGTCGGTCCAATGAGTTTATCAAAGGGTGCTAGTTTGAACCACGGTTCAATAAGAGCTATTTCGTACAAGTTACCTCTCGTCCCTCTACTAACTTTGCTACTAATTTTCATGTTACGCTTGAACAGGTTGTTATGGGCAAGCTCCACCGTGCCACGAATCCCTTCAGAGGAAATATAGCCTCCGCTGACACTGATCGATCCGGGTTGTTTCACTTCAACACCCACATTAACGTCAATAATCTCCGTATTTTCAGCATATTGATCGGCTTCCTTAATTTTGACTTCCTTAAACAGGCCCGCGGTCAATAAGCGTCGCCGAGATTCGGCAAATAATCGCTCTTCGTTAAACACCGCCCCTTCAATCAAGCCGAGGTTTGCAAATTCTCGTTGCAAAACGTGCAGTTTAACTTTTCCTCCTCCATCAAACCTGAATTTACCGAATTTGGCTTGAATTCCCTCAGAAATCCTATAGGTAAGTGTGTGCGTCTCCGGCTGATAGATGTGGTTGATACGTGCATAAATATACCCGTTCTGTTTATAAAGAGAGTCAAGCTGCTGCTCACCGCGGTTCGCAATATCTTCGCTGTAAGGTTTTCCGGGTTTCGGGTCAAGTTCTTCATATAATTCAGCCGTTTCAAAGATTGTTGCGCCTTCAATTGACAGATGATCTATGCGCTGCTGTTTTCCTTCGCTGATTAATAGGTGCAGAATGAGCCGGTTATCTTTATCAATCTCTGGCGCCCCGGTCACAATGTCTACGTTTGGATATCCTTCTTTTCTATAATGGCGTTCCAATGCCCGCCTGTCCACTTCAAGTGTTGCCGGGTTATAAATACCTTTGGAAAACAGCCAGCCGAATATAGGAGGCACAAATCGACTGCGCGGTTGAGTTTTCATCAGATCCAGCAAAAGAGCATCTGCAAATGCCACGTTCCCCTCGAAATTGATGCGCCGAATTCGTGGGGCTTTCCCCAACTCAATCTCGAAGTAGATAACTACTTCTTGACCCGATTTTTCCTCCCGCCTATGGCTGACTTTCGGCTCGTAATATCCTTTCTCTTGATAGATTTGACGAATTTGTTGTTCTGTACTTCTAAGAATTGTTTCCGAAAAGTTCTCCCGTTTGAATAGAGTTAGCTTTTGCTTGAGTTCCGATTCATTGATATCATCACCAACAAATTTGATTTCGATCTTTTTCCCCTCAATAATTTCGTAGTTAAGGGCAACCGTACCCGCATCGTCGTATAGCCGGTGAGGTAGGATTGTCACAGTCAAAAACCCATTTTCCCTATATAATTCTCGAATGCGATTAGCGTCCGTATCAATGTTATGTTTTTGATAGGTTTTGCCTTTTTCACCTTTAATAGTTTCTTCTAACTCTTCGATGTCAATTGATTTCGCACCTTCAAATTCGATGTCCTGAATAAGCGCTTGGCTGCCTTCTTCGATATTGTACAACAGATTAACTTGATGCGAGGAGTTGGGATCGGCTGAATCGGTCAGATGAATTTTAGTTTGAAAATATCCGTAATCTTGATATAAATCGAGAAGTCTAAGCCGATCGTCCTCGGCAATTTCAGTGGAATATTCCTTTTCTGGACGTGAAACCACTACGCGCAGGAGCAGATCGTCATCCAGACTGTTCCCCTTAAACTCGATCTTCCCAACTCGTACTTTACTGGTGAGATCGAACGTCAATTGCACGCCATTTGATCTTGGCTGCTCAATTGCCGTAACCTGAGAAAATAGACCAGTTGTATAGATTCCTTCAATGCTTTTGCGAATTAGATAAGACGAAGCCAAACTTCCAATTCGAACCCGCGTCTTGCGCTTCACATCCTCATAAATTGAACCTGAATTAAGGATTTTACCATCCAGCCTGTAGTAGATATCAACAACGGAAGGATTTTCAGGTTGGCTCCAAGCCGAGTTGAGGAAAATAGCCGAGAAAATAATTATCACAAAAAGTGATAAGGGAACAAGGTGGGATATGAAAGATGGAATATTGAGAAGTTGATTCGTCCGCGCATGATTTTGCTTATTTGTCCGTTTGTCCATTCGTATGTTCGTATATCCTTCCTATCCTTGCACCTCAGTTGACAGGGTAGGAGTTCAGGTGTTAAGCGTCTAAGTTCAAGGCTTCCGGGATTGCGGCGGGTGCGCGCGGATCGGGGACCGGTGTGTTACAGGCTACGTTTGCTATTTTTGGATCATACAGCACGCTCGAGGTCACCGATTGAGGGAGTAACACTTCAATGAACGCTGTTGACCTCCCTAAATTGGCGCGACAAGCCTGTTCAAGCATGAATTCGGAGGCAGCGATGGCGACCATTAGCTTCTACTCCAGTGCCTCAAGGAGCCGTCTTAACTCGCCCTTAACCATCTCATGTGTCTCGGTCTGTCTTAGGTATTTATCAAGGTCGTATACCAACTGTGGATCGACTAAGGCAGTCACTTTAATTTGCCCCATCAGCGCTTCTTTCCGAAGCAGCTGAAGAATACGTAGCCGATCTTCTGCGCTCTCAATTTTGCCAGAAATCAATGCCTTAATAAGCAGAGCAGCCAACCCCTTTGCCCGTTTCTGTTCGGCATGGATACGTAGTGCTTCAGAAGCTGCTTGTTTGGCAGCGTTGTCGGCGGTGCCTGTGAGGACGTCGGTGAGAGGTCCGACGGCTTGTGCATCCGGTTGATTTTGAAGTGCTTGCGCTGCATAGGTGACGACCTGATCATCGGTGTCTTGAAGCGCTTTGAGGGCTTTGCTTACCGGATAACCACCAAGATGTATCATCGCCCGCGCAGAGGAACGCCGGACATTCACGTCATCGGCGGCCAATCCATTAAGGATCGCCGTCGCATATTCATGCTTCCCAAGCCGGTAGAGGGTGACGTTGATTTCCATCTTAAGTCCGGCATCCTCGGTAGTGTTCCGGATTGCCTCCAGATCCTCAAGCCCCTGTGGTTCGCCGATCCGTCCGATAAGGCGTACAAGTTCAATTTGCACCTCCGTTGGTGTATCAGCGCTCTGAATGGCGTCAGCCATTAAGCCAAGACCATCACTTCCAATCTGATACATCATCTCGACGATGTCACCATGCAGGCTTAGAAAGTCAGCCTGACCTAAGGCATTAATCAAGACAGGGAGTGCATCTACACCTTTGTCAACGACCACTTGCATTGCATCTTTCTGAAGGCGAGAACGTCTAACCAAAATTTGAAGGAGGTATTCAATTTCTTCATTTCCTAGCGCCGCTAACCGCTGCGCACGCTCCGTTTTGAACTCAGATTCCAATCCCTGCGTTTTTGCGACTTCCGTTGAAAGCCCGTGTGTGTATGCAAGGACTAGCAGCGCACGGGGTGGTGCCTTGTCTAGCTCCTCTATTTCAGCTTCCTTCAGATGCTTGATCGCGTCAACTGCCAGCCCTGAGTTGAGCAGTTGTTGCCGTCCAACCTTCAAATGATCGATTTGCTGTTTTGGTTCGCAGCCAATGAGCAAAATTAGTAATGCTAATCCACTACAAAGTGTGGTCGTAAGTGAAGGGAAGGATTTCTTGGTCGAGTCAACCGAGAGATTCCGTGCGCCGTCCAAGATGGGCGAGTCTGCTTGGGGAGTAATAGGAACGATTGTTACATGTTTCTTCATAAAATTGTGTTCTCCTGATTTCTTCTAGTTGCTTTATGGTGATGGGTTCGTACCGACATTACCCTCGAGTATATAGGTAGTCAGCCCCCAGAGATACAACCAAATGTTAAAAGATAAGACACAGAAAAAATTATTGTAACAGGGAGATGTTACGAGATTATAGCAAATATGTTAGGTTTTTGTATTATGGATGCCTATCGGCAACTATTCTGCAGGAAGCACTTTCCGTTGTGAACCAGTCAATGTGATTAGAGTGCAGCCAATCTAAAACCGCCGTTCTAGCTTGAGATCTATGCCGTATTTTCCGCGCTCATTCCGTTCTCCCTTGATATAAAAATTTCGCCTAATCTGATATTCAACCTCAATACGAGGTTCAGCGTGGAGTTGGAAGGTAGAAGAGTAAGTCAACGAAAGGCGTTCTGAGAGTTCTTTTGTCAAAAGGATTCGCGACTGCTCCAAATTGTCTAGACTCGAATCGAAATCGATTTTGCTAAAGCCTGTTGCTTTCGCAACTTGGCTACCTATATATCCTTCAACAAGATCAGTTGGTGTATAGGCTTCAGAATCAAGCGGATCCACTCCACCGAAAGCTACAATAGAAAGGATTTGGCGTTGGGTTAATTGGTAATCTTCGCCGGCACCTTTTCCAAGGACCTCCGCTTGAAACTCCGGAGGGTGCTTATCCTCAAGGTAGCCATTCAAGTACATTTCAACTCTGATATCTCTCGTCTCGAATTCTCCGTTTGCAGTTGGAACTTGGACATTCCGAATTGGTTCAACCGTCTCAGCGGTAATTTCATACCAGGGGTTAAATTCCAACGCATTTTTGTTTTCTGCGTACGAGCCCTCCCGAATCTCGAATTGATGACCTCCAGAGAGGGATAACTCACCTCTCAACAGATCCACGCGTCCGCTAAAAATAGGCTTTTGAATGGGCCCCACGACTTCACCATTGATGGATGTTTCGATCTCAATTTCTCCGAGATATGTAACAATTTCTCCTAAGTTTGATTCCACCAAAAAGTTGTTCGGCGCAAGGATATTAAGATCTAGCTGGACATCACGCACGATGGGATAATCAAACCAGACCTCAAACTGTACCTCCGCCTCCTTATCAACTAGGTCTTGGACTAGCTGCTTCCAGTCTTGCTTGTATGTACCTGTTTTGACCCGGATTGAACCCGTTAGCGGTGGAAGTTCGAGATGTCCGTCTGTCGTGATCTCCCCTTTCATCTGTAAATTGACACTCTGACACTCAACCTCGTAGAGACCGGGTTTCCTAAACGTGGTTCCTTCGCTAAATTCAGCGACGAGATCTACATTCCGCACATCAAACCAATTAGAATGTATCGTACCGTTAATCTCAAACGTACCACCATTCATATCACCCGTAATGCGCTGGATAACCACACCGTTCTCAGTTAAATTGAGATGCGCTGTTCCATTTGCTAAACTGATGTGTGAGTTCGGCAGCTCGAACGCAAACCCCCTTAAACTGCTAGATCCTTTAAGCATAGGCGAATCAAACTGACCACCGAGCGTGGCATTAACGAACCCCATGCCTTCGGTAAAGGCAAACTGAGGAAAGATAAGAGATAGGAATTCTAAATCTTCGATGGTTATATCTAATCCGCCTTCAATGTCTGCTGGCAAAGGTTCCGCTGTGAATTCTAATAGCGACAGATGAAATGGAATTATTACGGACAGGGCGGCACGATTTTTCCCAATAGACAGGTGCGCATCACTATCTTGCTTACCACTGACTCGGATTTTACGATCTTCGTACACGATACTACCGGTAAATTGGTCAACCTCTGCTTGGTTTACCCGTAGTTCTGGAGTTTCCCAAGTAAAGGATATTCTTGGTTCCGCATCCGTTCCACGCATATCAAGCGAAGCGTTCAGGGAGCCACGAACGGCGTAAGCTTCAGGGAGAAACCCCGAAATAAAGCCGAGATCCAGATTGTTCATTTCAACATGAAAGAGCAATTTTTGCCCAAGTTCCCAACTTCCGAATCCCATCACCCGCAGTCGTTCTGCTTCATCTGCCGTTGACTCTTGATCTTCCAAGCTAAATCCTTCTTCCAAGCTGAGTTTCTGGTTTGCAAGTTGTATTTCAATTGGTCTGGGGTTGCGGATCTTATAGCCTAAGCCTTCAATCAGAACATTCCGAATATTTAGTTGACCCGTTACATGTTTAATTACATTTGGCAGATTGAATGGCTTGATGAACTGCGGGATCCATGCAGTTTTGCCGGGAATTAGAAACTGATTTATTGGGATCTTTAGACTGGCTTCCGCCGTAATATATCCGTTCAACACTTCAGCTGGTGTTGTCTCCGTTCCAGTTGCTTCAGGAGGTAAAAACCTAGACACGGTCGGATTAAGAAACCGAGACTGATCACCGATAAAATCAGCAATTCTTGCTTTATGAACGCTGAATCGGCTAATCTCAAAATCAGTGGCAATGATCCCATCCAACGCGCAGTTGACTTCTGCCGTATACTCTCCCTGACCTACCTGAAAACTAAGTGTAGTAATACGAATTTGCCCTTTATCTGCCTGCAATTCAAACGTACCGTTTGAAATTGGTGTATCAAAGTTTGCCAACTTGAGCGTACCTTGTTGAGCAGAAAATGTCCCCTGCGGATAAGGTGACGCCGTTGTTCCTTGTATTCTGAGATCTATGTCAGCAATACCATCGGCATGTTCAATCAGTGGATGTAGTAGTAAGCCTAGGGGTACCAAGGAAATCTGTCGTCCTTGGAGTTTCAGGTCAATGGGGAGATCTAGGAATCGGTCCTCAAGAGATAGCGGTTGGAAGGCAAGATTAATCGGAATCGTGCCGGACATTTCCAACTGCTTATCTACTCCAGCAATGCGTTGTATGTTCTGGATGAAGAGCAGTTTTTCCTGATAGTCCGCCCTGCCGCTGTCTTTAAGGTTAGCATTTCCGACATGACCATCTGACTCCCATGTCGCAGATATAATTGGATTCGTAAGATCGCCATCGACACGGATTTGGCTTGTCAGCACACCATCGAACTGCAGGAAAGATTGATCGAGCAGTGTCAGGGTTATCGCCGGTACTAGTACGCCGTAGGGCAGGCGATTCAACTCTAAACTGAGATCCATAGTCCCATCTAGATCGATGGCGCCCGCGGCGTTGATCCAAGCTGTGTTACCCTCGCCTAGTTGAATTGGTGCAAGTGCGAGTTTCCTGTCTTTGAAGTGAAATCGAATCTCATTGATGTTTCTTATTTCACGATTGTTTACTTTGACATGCAGATCATTGCACGTGAGGGTTGCCGACATTTGGTCGGGATGGTAGCCGCTGCCCTCTAGGTTAAGTACTAAATTGGCTTGACTTTCTATACCGTGGAATTCACGTTTCAGTATGTAACTCAGCGGCGTGACGAGATTTACGTCTTCTCCATTGACGTGCAGCTGAAACTCGACTGAGTTGTTTTGTTCCAAAACGTCTATAATTGAAGCCAAGGGTAGGGCTTTGTCCGTTTTGGGCAAACTCCACACGCCTGATGCACGATACCGGCCGCCAACGAATTGCCAATCAGCAGATTTCAAATTCGTTGTGATTAAGTCAGGTGATGCTTTTTGTCCAACTGAGATCTGAAGCGCAACCTTCAGGTCTTCAATCGGATGGGGCAGATCCAAGAGTTGTAATTTCTTTTGTGTCGCATCAATTGAGGCTATCAATTCCGGCTGAACCAGATCACCAGTAATCTGTGCCTCCAGATCGAAGAGGATTAAATGATTATTTAGGTAATCCGGCAAATTCTCAAAATCGCTAGAATCTAACCTAAAATTCGGGCATGAAGCATGGAGGTTAAGTCGTGAGGCTGGAAAAGACTCAAGATCAACCTCTATATTCCCCTGCACTTTAACGGGATTGCCGAGCAAGCGTAGATCGAAAGATTCAACGTTGAGACTCCCCTCGTTATAGACGAGACCTCCCACGGCTTCACGGATTGGGATTTTCCCAACGGGTGTTTGAAGCATCAGGGCTGGAATGTTCCAGTTGAGTTCCAACTGTGGATCTTCATAAGTCCCATCCCCCGTGAACTTGTAGCTGATATTTCCTGAGAAGAGTGGTGGTAGTCCCAACAGGTACGATAATCCCTCAAGTGGAAATCCGTCGGATTCTACAATAAAACTGAATGTACTGGTGGGTTCTGAGCCTCCATGCAATCGGCGGGCATCTATCGCACTCTGAACAGGGAAAGTACCTTGCGCACTCAGGAATGGGCTGCCATTCCGTTTATCAGCCAAGACTAACGATTGAACATCCCATAGGTTGTCCACAAAGGAAACGCGAATTGGAGCGGGGTTGATCAGCTGGCGCTCATTCACATCAAGCGCCACCTTAGAGAGGGACATCCGGAGCTTAACTTTCGACGGATCTTCTAGCAGCCCTTCAACCTCAACGTTACCATCACCCGTACCTGTGAAATAGTCTGCCACATTGAAGATTCGTAGGAATGGAACCAGATCGACTTCTACACCATCGACAATAATCTGGTAGGGGATGCCTTCAATTGATTCCAAAACCCCACGGATTTGACAGGTATCATTAAAACCCACGCCTTCAAAATTCAGCGCATAGTTTTTGTAGATTCCGGTGATGTAAACATCCTCCAGTGGATTGCCTGCATAAGTAACATTTGAGAAGTCGAAGGTTACATCGACAAGTGGATCCGCAGCGTTAGCTTGACCCTTGGCTGTTACAACCAAATCGGCGTCCAACAAGAAATCGGTCATTCCGCGTGCGATTGCGATCTCCGCCAACTGCATTGGCTCACTCTGAAAGTCGATTACATAGTCTTGATTCGGATCAATCTGTGCGTTGAGGATCCCTTTTTGGCCACGGGTTAACAACTCAAAATCTGGGATTTTCACGACATAATTCTCAATTCCTATCGGTAGCGTTAACGGGTCAAGCGACAATTCCCACGCTTTGCCATTTTCGATCTGAAGCGTGCCACGCCCATTCAGTCGTGCTAATGTTCCGTCTATCACCAACTCACCTGTGGCAATTCCTTCAATTGGATAATCATCGCCTGCTAGCCTTACATAGTCTGCGATTTGGAGTGGTTGGGCACGGACATTAAGATTGATTGGTGTGTCCCCTTCCATAAGGGCAACTCCATCGGCAATCAATTCGCTTTCCCCCTTGGCAAGACGTATGGAGTTCAGAAAAACTTGATTCCCCGCGTAACGAAAATCCGCTGTCAACACGCCTATTGGCACATCATACAGTGTTGCTTCCGGAACCTTGAGGAGACCTTGCAAGGAATAAGCTAGGTTATCCTCTTCACCGGCACTGCTTTTTCCGGTAAGCGTCCCTTCGCCAGCAAGATCTGGCATTTGCAAGATCCGCGAGAGCTTACCGGTGTCAATTTTCGTAATGCGAAGATCCATATCGTGCTGACCGGTTAATCCGGGATTCCCATTGACTTCGATTTGTGCATCGTCAAGGTTCGCCGTGATTGACAGATGTTCATCCTTGAGTTGGTAGCGCGCTGCTGAAAGGCGAATTGGCACTGCATTTACACTCGCATTGTCCAGCTGGAAGTTTCCATCAAGATTGATCTTGCCGAGGTCCGCACCGTTACCACTGAATTGAACTTCACCATTCACATCTGCCTTAAGATTCAATAAATCTTGGGGAAAATCTATGATTGGCAGCAGTTGCTCTGTCCGAAGGGAATTAAGTTGTACCCAACCGTTGTAGGTGGGACGTTGCAAACCCGCTTGTGTCGCAGAAAGGTTAATTTCTCCCGCCCCCGTTAGGTTTCCGGAAGCAAACAGGGCATCAATATTGGTAACTTGGACACTGCGCGACGTGAACTTGGCTTGGACGGTGAGATTCTCGAATTGAAGCGCATTTAATTGGACCGAGGGGAGAGTAATTCCGATACTGCCGACGATTTCCGAAACCGGACCACTGGCTTCTACCTCCACTTCTGCTACTCCCTCTATTTCCGTTGAAGTGGGCAGAATTTTTTGGACGTCGTGGAAGTCAAGGGTCATTTGGGCTTCTGTTTTGACCTGCGGCGATTGTTTGCCTAGATTGTCTGCCTCACCAGAGATGGTCAGCACGGAATTGCCCAGCGCCAAGCGCAGTGAGTGCAATGCACCTTGATGCTTCTGCAGCTCAAATTCAGTTCTGAATTCATCAATCTGCGTTTCAACACCGTTCAGTTCAAAACGTCCATCTCGCACTTCCAACCGGGCACGGTACTTCCAGTTGTTTAGAGGACCATCAACACGACTACGACTGTAAATTCCGCCGATTGCAGCCTTGAAAAAACCATTTTCATCTTCAATATTGATAATGCCATCTTCGATACTGATATCTTCGATACTAATCTCGGAGATTAACAGCTGAACCGGAAACTTCGTACCCGTCTCTGATTCGTCCTTGGGCATTAACTCGGCTAAATTGATAGTTCCGCCTGCTTTCATGCGCACATTAGCCCGGGGCTGTTTAAGATGGAGTTGGGTGATGCGTAATTTCTTCCGCGCCAAACTCCATAATCTATATCTTATCCGGATTTCGTCTAGCGTGATGAGGGGAGGATTTTCTGGGCTTGTATCTGCGATTTTAATCCCGTTGATATTTAAGCCGGTGAACACATTTCCTGAAATCGTATCGATGGTGACTGAGTGTTTTAAGCGGCTTTGGAGTTCAGACTCCAACACGATGCGAACCCGATTAAGTAGGTAGGCAGAACGCAAAAACAGAAAACCTCCAAGGATTAGAATCAGTCCGAGGCCGGCAATTAGGATTAAGTGTTTGTTTCGTCTGCGCATAGAATTTATCTCAATCGTTTGATCTTTGACAAAGTCTCAACCACATAAAACGCAAAAGTGCAAATCGCGATTCGCTCCAATTTATATCATAGCAGATTTGGCTCTAAACGTCAGTAAAATATAGGAAAAATTGGCGAGGATTCAGCTTAAAGGTAGTGACCATTTCAGTTGGCAGTGTGCACTTTGAAGTTAATGGCTGAATCGGATAATGGAAGGAGAGAGGAGTAGTAGGCTATTTTTAATCTGATGTTGGATATATGTATTACCGATTGAAAACCACAGATTTTTAGGATTTGAAAACGGATTCAAGCGCTTAGGATCTATTGCTATTAAGTGTTGTTAAGGACAGTTGCTGGTCTGGGTTTTGATACAACCACATTTCCATGTTCTTCTTAACATCCGCCCACTCATTGTCCAACATTGAATACCAAGCAGTGTCTCGATTTCGATCTTTTACTATCATGTGCTGTCTAAAAATACCTTCAAACTGAAAACCGAGACGTAGCGCAGCTAATCGTGATCGCTCATTGAGGGAATCGCATTTCCACTCCACTCGACGGTATTTCAACCTATCAAACGCCTCGCGGAGCATTAGATATGCGGACTCAGTGTTTACATTTGATTTTTGGGCATCGAGCGAATACCAAATATGTCCAAGCTCGAGTCGTCCCATATCAGAAACGATGTTTAGGAAACTCACCATCCCGACTCGGCGTTTCGATTCACGATGGTGTACCGTGAAAAAGAGTGGATCTTTCGATTTTGCCCTAACTTCAAGCCAGCGTTGCATGGCGTGTACGCTGGCAAAGGGTCCGTAACTCATATAGGTCCATATCTGCTCCTTTGCATCTGAGCCGTGCGTGCACCTATAGAGTTCCTCAGCATCAACTTGTGGATTGACTGGTGACAGTACAATAAACTTACCCTCGTAGTCCGTTTGTCGGGGCGTATCAAGATGAACAATCGGTTTGATAGCAGCTCCAAGAGGGGAAGATAAACGCGACATAGTCACCCTACTTCCGGTCGCTGGCTAGGGTACATCTGGCGAATCAATACAGTGTCGTGATTAATAGATCTTCTACCGGACAACATTGACGGATATCCAACGAGTTTATAAATTTCTACATATATGCGTTACTAGACCGCATCTCGTACAGTTAAGTGATAAACGATTCTACCCAATCAATGGTAAGAGTTAGATATTCGCTGCTTTAGTCATTATCCCCAGTATCTTGTATCAATTCACACAGATGACCGGGAACATCGCCGCAAAATCAATCGCTCGAAAGGACTTTTAACGCCGTAGATCGTTCAACAGCATATTGATCTCTTCTTTAACCATATCGTTCTGTTCGTCGTTGAGAAAATAGTAATAGATATCGAGTTCAATATTATCATCGTGTTCTTTTGGCGCATTTTTAATTTGCTTTATGAGCGCATCTTTCTTGAGGACCAAGACAATCCGTATCCTATCTTTTGGATCGGGTACAGTCGGCAACGCTTTAATGAGTTGTCGTGCTATACCTTGTCCAAAATCTTGCCCACCATGAACGATCAAAGCTCTTGCTGCTGCTTCTCTCGCGCTTTCATCTGCGTCATTGATCAGAATTTGGACGAGCGGATCGACAGCTTGTTCAGCTGGATATTGTTCAAGCGTTTGACCTGCATACATACGCACCTGTGCGTCGGAATCGCTGAGGGCGGTAACAATTTCATCGAGTGGGGGATCATCAAGTTTTAACATTGCCTGCGCAGCGGCACGGCGAACAGCGACATCGGTATCGCCTAACCCATTGATGATTTCTGTTCTATACTCTTGCTTACCCAGGTTATAAAGCGCGATGTTGACCTCCATCCTCAATCCTGGCGGACTACCACTTTGGACTGCCTCTAGCGTAGGAATTGCGCGCACATCGTTTATCCGTCCAATCAATTGCGTCAACATCATTTTCATCTCTAGGGAGGTTTCGGCATCACTGAGCGCAGCGGTAAGATGGTCTAGACCGTCGGAACCGATTTGATATAGCATTTCAATCAGCTCGGGTCTAAGGACCATATATCTTCTTACGCCGAGATACTCGATTAATACGGGGGCAGCATCTGCTCCTTTATCGACCAAGATCTGTATCGTTGCGTCTTGTGTACGATGTCTTTCGGCGAGCAGTTGAAGCATTTTCTTCATTTCAGTATTGCTTAATTCCGCAATCCTCGCACTCCGCGCCTGTTTATACCTAGCTTCAAGCCCCGGAGTTTCAACTTCTTGAGTTTTAGCGTCTCCGGTCGCGATGGCGTGTGAGTAGGCAATCAACAATAGGGTTCGTGGTTCCACTTTTTCGGCTGGCGTTTTGGCTTCCTCAATTTCTGCCCTTTCGAGGTGATTAACGGCTTCGATTGTCAGACCGGCAAGGAGCAGTTTGTTTCTACCAACCTCCAGTTGTGTAATCGGTTGTTCTTGGTCGCAGCCAACACTAACAGCCAATATAAGAAATATCAGTAGGGTCGAAAACTTTTTCATATCTAACTCTTTCTCTCCTCTTTCATTTAAGGGATTTTTTGGGTAGAACGTCCTTTTAAGCGCATGTATCTTTTGCGTAGAATCTTAGTTTACAAAATATTCACTCTTCTGTCAAGGGAATTATCAGCAAAAATTTGAACCTTAGTAACTGATATCTGAACTCAGTTATAATGATCGGTGTAGTTCCTGATTTCATTTGCCTTTTGTCATACGGTGTGCTACAATACGATCTCATGTTACGTTTGAAAGATCAGTAGGAGTTGACGGATGCGCGTTGAGAACAATAATCGTTGTTTTGCATGTGGTAAGGAAAACCCTTTTGGCTTGCAAGTTAATCCAGATATCACCCCCGGTGGAACACGGGTTAAGATTGAGTGTACACCTCCTGGTCATTTTCAAGGTTGGGCAAATGTAATTCACGGTGGAATCTTGAGTACACTTCTCGATGAAGCGATCACCTATGTGGGTATTGCCAGCTTTGATGGGCCAGCGGTAACAGCGCAGCTAGAGGTCCGTTTCAAGAAGCCAGCGATGGCAGGCGATAAATTGATTGTTACAGCCAATCGCGTGAAAATGGGCAAGCGTCTGATTGAAGTTGAAGCGCACATTGATTCAGAAAGTGGGGAACGAGTTGTCGAAGGAAGCGGTAAGGTGATGAGAGTCGCTGGTGCCTTTTAACACTTGCCTATGGCTTGGATATGTCTATCCAAGTCTTAGACTCTCGGCGTAGTCGGGGCCGACCGGGGTTGACAACTAGCAACTTAGGTTACCTCAGTAAAACAACAATCTGCTTTGAGTTAAACAAAGGCTTTATTCAGGAAAGGAGTGCAGCTATAAACCTCCTAACCACATCGGACCCACAATGACTCGTCGATATATCGTCCAATTTGATTCAGCCAAGTTACCACGCATTGACACCGATTTCTTAGTGATTGGGGATGGAAACGCCGGGCTAAGTGCAGCGATCGAAGCTAGCCAACACGGCGATGTCTTGCTGATTACCAAGCGTGCGACAGAAGAAGATAATTATCCCCATACACAGGATGGGGCGATCGCCATCATGAGCAAAGATGGCACCCGCGCTTCCCATGTTGAAAAAACGCTAGGAGTGGGAAAGGGACTCTGCAACAAAACAGCTGTCGAGGTGATGGTTGAAAAAGGCCTGCAGCAGGTTTCAGACTTAATCCCCAGCACAACGAACCGTGACAAAAAGGAGGAGACGACATTACTCAATCAACGCGAAAAGTGGGAAAATGTGCGGGCTATCGAACAAGCCTTTGCAGTTGATTTGATGACCGAAGGGGACAACTGTTATGGGGTGGTTGCCCTCATTGACGACGCGCTCCACTGCATTTTTGCCAAAGCCACTATCCTCGCTTCGGGCGGACTTGGACATATCTATCAATGCACATCAAATCCGGTGACTGCAACAGGTGATGGTTTCGCGGCAGCTTGGCGAGCGGGCTGTGAGATGATGGACATGGAGTTTGTCCAATTTCATCCGACGATTTTGTTCCTGATGGAGGCACCGTACTGTTTGATTAGTGAAAGGGTACGTGAGGAAGGCGGTGTTTTAGTTAGTTCGCGTGGGGAACGGTTCATGGCAAAATATCACGAACTTGAGGAACTGGCTCCGTGTGACGTTGTAGGTCGTGCAATTCTGAATGAAATGGAATTAACTGGAAGCCCATGTGTTTATCTAGATGTAACGCACTTTCCACCTGATTTCGTACGAAACCGCTTTTCAGATATCTACCAATTTTGCCATGAGTTTGGAATTGATATTACAACGGATGTTATTCCCGTCAGATCTGGTGCAGATTTTATGATTGGTGGTGTTCGCACGAATCTTAACGGAGAGACAACCCTTCACGGACTCTATGTCTGTGGGGAGGTTGCCTGTACCGGCGTTCACGGCGCTGGCCGGTTAGCAAACAACTCTTTATTTGAATGTATGGTGTTTGGTGCACGCGCTGGGCGAGCGGCTGCTGAATATGTAGGGACAATCCAATCGCACAGTTATGCAAGTATGCGGATCTCCTCCGACGATGATTTTTCTTCCTTTCCAACTCCATCATCCAATATTGAGATTGAAGCAGCACAAGAATTGGTGCAAGAGATGATGTGGCGACACGTTGGGCTTGTGAGGCATGGTGAAGATTTAGAGGTGATATTCGGTGAATTGAAGGCACTAAATCTGAGTCGCTATTTGCACACTGTTCAAGAGTTTGAATTTCAAAACATGTGCGATGTTGCGGGATTGATGACAGAAGCAGCAATTCTACGCACCGAGAGTCGTGGCGTGCACTATCGCGCGGACTTTCGCGAGCAAAACGATGTTGAGTGGCAAAAGCACATTGTGCTTCAACAGGGACAAACAGCGAGAATTGTGGCGTGACACACATCGGAAGGTGATTTTGCTCCCAAAACGACAGGACGCTCTTAGCCTGTTCCTAAGAATTTACCCCAGAGGAGAAATATAGCGATGACGAAACCACGACTGATTTATTACAACGATGCTCATCATTTCAACGCAAAGCGGATAGAACCGCCGGCTTCCATCCATAAGCTTCAGTGGCCCGTCGATGAGGTACTTGGTACCGGTGTAGATCTCTTGGTGTTGGGACTTGGATATGCCGATGTCTATTTCCATAACAGCAAGGTTGGGCGTGTCGTGGGGCAAATGAAAGAGGTTTGGGAAAACTACATCGATTGGCGAATTATGCGGATGGTGGAAGAAGCCCAGAAGATGGGCACCGATCAGGTACGCGAAGTCATCACACGAGGTCGTGAAATGGGGCTGACTGTATTTCCTTCCCTGAAGTTACAGGCAAGTTCGGCACCGGGAAGCGAGCGGTGTGGTCTGTTGAAATGGAACCATGGCGCTGAGGTGTGTATCGGTGAAGAAGGAAGGGCAGAATGGTGTTATGACTTTGCTCATGAGTTAGTCCGACAGGAGAAACTTGCTGTACTCAGGGAGATTTTGGAGGACTATGAGGCTGATGGGATAGAGTTGGACTTTATGTTCGATGCGTATTACTTCAAGCAGAATGAGATAGAGAAAAACATCCCATTGATGAATCGGTTCATCGCGGAAATTCGGGAGATGGCAAACGCTATCGGAAATGAACAGGGAAGAGAAATCCCGATCATGGCACGTGTTGATCTTGAGAGGGAAAAAAATCTGTCGATGGGACTGGACGTAGAAACATGGCTCAAGGAAGGCAGCATCAATTACGTTGTCGGACAAGATCCGTATGTACTGACTGAGACACAGCCAAAACCTCGGTGGATGCCCGATGCTGCGAATGCGGCTGGCGCTGCAGCCTACTACCGTCCGCCCCGACGCGTCTATGATGAGCGGGTCGGTCTGCCGAGCATTGAGATGTACAACGCATTAGCGCAGACACTTCGCTGGGATGGCTGGGCTGGCATGTATGACGGCTACCTGTCCTGGCCCTTCAGCGAAAGGGAATATCAGATTCTGCGAGAGGTGGCTTATCCTGAAGTCCATGCACGGAGTGATAAGCGTTACCTACTCCAACCGCGAGAGGGAGAACTGGAGAAACCGACAACCACACCAGAGCGCCAATTACCGTTGGAACTTAAGGAAGGAGAAACCACCGCGGTTAATATCTGGGTTGCCGATGACATCGAAAGTGCCAAGGAAGACGGAGAAGCGCGCAAACCTCTCCTTACGCTGCGTTTCTCTTTCTTCTGTATTGAGGATGACATTGAATTTCGCTTCAATGGCAGGATACTTCCTTGGGAGGACGCGGAGATTACCGACGAACGTGCCTTAACCATCCCGGTAAAACTCGCGGGTTCGATGCACATCCAAGCACCGCTCGGCATGTCCGCCCACTGGTTTCGGTACGGGCTGGAACTGGATGACGTTAAACGAGGAGAGAATACGCTTGAAATTGCAACAACACATCTGACAGAAACAGCAGGTTTTACGCGTAGTCTCAACGGTGTCGAGATACAAACACGTTATAAGGATTTTCTCCGTCCGGAAGGGCTTGAGACAGAACGGATTGCGCCACAGGGCGGTTAGCACTGAAATCATAAGGTCCTTAGCCGTACCCGGTGATGGACCACGGAGATAGAGGCTTTGGATATCGACCTCAATCGAACCTTAGATTGAGAAGATTCCCTCCCGGTAGACACGAAAAACCTTGCATTTCAGCAGGACATATGATATGTTAAATAGGTTGCACTACGAGTAAAGGAGGTGGTTCAATTGGCTCGAGTTTGCCATGTTTGCGGGAAAAAGCCGATGGCAGGTAATAAAATTGCCCGAACCCGTGGGCAGATCAGTAAGCGTTCAAAACATAGACAACTACCAAACCTGCAGCGGGTCCGTATTCAAACAGAGGACGGGAGTCAGCGAGTCCGGGTATGCGTACGATGTCTCCGTACCGGAAGGGTCATAAAGTCGATTTCTGGTGGGGGACAAGTTGCCTATGGCAATTAAGAGTATTCGGCGGCATAGGGAACGCCAAGTTTTGGTTCTTTTTATAGATTCCTGCGTTTGTCAGAGGAAAAAGATGTAATTCGGGAGACACTTCGCACCCCTTTTAAGTAGCGAATTGACTCCATGATAGCTTCTAATTGTTCGATTCCATTTACTTCCAAAGTGAATTGGTCATAGCCAGTTTCCTTATTGGTTCTGTGAGAACCGACGGTATCAATATTCACCTTGTATTGAGCGATTAATGTTGTAATCTCCGCTAACATTCCGGGACGGTTATCACACTCCACGGTGATCGGTGCTGGATAGGTGACATTCTCAATAGGTGTCCAGTCAATATCAAAAATTCTTTCTGGCTCATTAATGATTCGAGAGCAATCCGCACGGTGGACGGAAATGCCGCGTCCTCGCGTGAGATACCCGATGATTTCATCTCCCGGAATGGGATGACAACACTTCATAATACGCGCCAAGTCTAAATCAATACCTTCCATTTCAATTGATGGTGCCGACTGCGGTGGGCGCGTTGTCCTTTCCTGTTTCTCAGTGATAGGTGGCGGTTCAGGGCTCAATAGGTTGGCAACATGGGTTGCTGATTCTTTGCCGTTGCCAATCTGTCTAAAAAGTTCATCAATCGGCGGCAGTTGTGCCTTTTTCTTGGACACGAGTTTCTCCGCGATGTCAAGTAGTTCTGATGATTTGAAAAAATGTTTCAGATTCAGTTGGCGCTGTCGCATTTCAAGTTCAAGCAATCGTTTCCCCAAATCAATTGCTTGTGCACGGTTTTGCTCATTGAGCCAAGACTGGATTTTGTTACGCGCCCGTGCTGTTTTAACCCACCGCAGCCAGTCGCGGCTTGGATGTCCATTCGCCCGCGTCTGAATGTTTACCCGATCCCCGTTCTGTAACCTATACTTAAAGGGAACTATCGCTCCATTAACTTCCGCACCGGAACAGGTTTGTCCAATATCGGTGTGTATCTTGTATGCGAAGTCAATTGGTGTGGAACCTGCTGGTAAGCTGTGGAGATCTCCTTTGGGCGTAAAGACAAAAACCTCATCTGGGAATAACTCACCTTTCATAGAGCGGATAAACTGAAATGGATCTTTGAATTCTTGAATCTCTGCAAGCATTTCTCTGAACCAAGCAAAAATCCGCTCGTTATCTGTTTCCGATGGCATCCCGTCCTTATACCGCCAGTGCGCAGCAATTCCGTATTCAGCGATCTGGTGCATTTCATGGGTACGAATCTGAATTTCTACAGGCTGACCGCGATCTACAATGGTTGTGTGCAAAGATCTATAGCCATTCGCCTTCGGAAGACCGATAAAATCCTTAAATTGCTCGGGAATATGATTCCACTTATTGTGTAGAATGCCGATCACTGCATAACAGTCTCCTACGCTATTGACCAGCACACGAAGCCCAAATAGATCTCGAATCTGCTCAAACGGAACCCCTCTTTGATGAATTTTCTGATAGATACTATAGATATGCTTGGGGCGACCGTAGACCCTCGCTTTGACGCCCATCAGATCTAACTCCTGTTGGACAACATCGACCATCCATTTCGTATACGCTTCCCGTTCACCTAACTTCGCCGCAAGCAAATCAGCAATCTCTCTGTATTCGGTGGCGTACAAATATTTGAATGCCAAATCCTCAAGTCTACTTTTAATCCGGGCAATACCCAATCGGTGGGCGAGTGGGGCATATACCTCAAAGGTTTGCTTGGCAATGCGCTCCTGTTTATGTGGTGGCAATGAGGCAAGTGTTTGCATATTATGCAACCGATCTGCTAACTTAATCAGGATGACGCGTGTATCCTTCGCTGTCGCTAGAAGTAGCCTCAAGTAATTTTCTGCCGTCCTTTGCTGGATCCCGCCTTTGAACTTATACTTACTGATATTGGTCACGCCTTCAACCAATTCGGTAATTGTGTCTCCGAATTGATCTACAAGTTCATCACGGCTGGCTGATGTATCTTCAAGCACATCGTGCAGTAGTCCTGCGCAGATGGTATCCGTGTCCAGTTTCAATTCAACTAACGTCTTAGCTGTCTCAAAACAGTGGCTAAAATAAGCATCTCCGGATATCCGCTGCTGACCATGATGACAGGTTTGGCTAAATTCATAGCTTCTTCGCAAAAGATCGCAATCCGCATCGGGGTTATATGCTAGGATTTGGCGAATCAGATAGTTGACACTCATACGACACTCTCTCCCAAATCTGTTTGACATTCTGCCGCAATTGGAATTCCGAAAACCATCGGCTTGTCTGTTTTATCTGTTCGCCGTTTAGATAGGTTTCGGATTCATGGAGTTGACGCTTCTTCGTTGGTAGCGGTAAAAGTTGAATTTCTTGTGTTGAGAAATTTGGATGTTGCGTCAAAAGCTGCAATTCTTCAAGGATTGAAAGGCCATTCTTGACAGCAGGTACTGGGATTGAATCGGTTTGTGCAGCCGCTACGACTGTTTCAAGAGTAAGTCGGTACCCGTTGTCTTGGCTGAGTGCTTGTAAGCATTTATAGAGTTTTTGGAGAATCGGCTTATCTGGATATTCCCAAGTGATGCACTTCCACATCCATTCTATATCCTTGGATTGAAAAATAAGATGGATATATGTCGTCTCAGGATGTTTGAATGCAGGTTGACATCGATCAAAAAAGGTTAAATGTTGAGGAACTGGATGGCAAAAGACTATATGGGTGACATGAGGCGGGTGGGGCAATGTGCAATCAGAAGCAACTGCCAGTAATTCTCCTCGTGCCAACTTATCTGCAACTTGCGCCCTGTCAGCTTCGGACATATCGGCTCCGCACCGCCCAACTTTTTCCGTTGAACCTAGCATCTCGAAGAGTTGGTCTAATGCTTTTTCGTCCCGTACATACAGTAATGTCGGTTCTTTTTGTGTGAGGAGATCGTACAGGTAATCCCGTTTGTTGTCTAAAACTCTGCGGTCAACAATTTTAACAGGACTTTTTTCCTCCTCTGTAGGAAACATCCTTCCAACGGCGCTTCGTTCTAGTGTGTGGAGGTGCAGATCCGAAATCTTCAGTTGAACACGACGGCTATTGTTCCACTCATTTATTTCGGGCTCAAAAGCTAGGTCTAATCGAATGTTCTTGTTCGTCAACGCAATGAAGTAATCCGCCATCCCCCACCCAACGGCTTCGAGCGGTTGTTCTCCATCCGTCACGAATAGTTTGAGATGGTTCTTCTCTTTACCCATTACGCTTGGGGATTTCTGGAGGCGCAGATTGCGCAGTGCAAGGTGTGGCGGTGAATTCTCCTCGCCAAAGGGCTCAAGCTGCTGCAGTTCCTCTATGGCTTGCAGCGTCAAGTAAGAAGACTGGACTTCAAGATCTAATTTTAGCTTCGGGTTCAGATCTTCATTAGAAAGGTGCTCACGCGCATATTGATCAAATCGGTCAGCAAACTCATCAATGTTCTCTGTTTTGATTGTTAGCCCTGCCGCCGCCTCATGTCCGCCATGTTTGACTAATAGATCGGTACACGCGTTTAAGCTATCAGCGAGATTCATGCCCTCAATGCAGCGTCCCGAACCGTGTGCTTCCTCACCCTTAACCGCTAACACAAACACCGGACGGTAATACCGCTCAAGCAGCTGCGAAGCGACAATCCCGACGACTCCCTGATGCCAGTCTTCACTAGGCTCATTGTAAACAACCAATCCTGTCTTTTTTGTATGATCTCGATTTTTTTCAATCGTAGCAGTCGCCTGGTCCCGGATTTTGTTCTGTACTTCCCGTCGTTTTAGGTTATAGTCATCAAGTTCTTTGGCAATTGGTATTATATCATTGTAGGATTCACCTGTCAGTAATTTAACCACCTTGTCCGCCGTCTGCATCCGTCCCGCGGCATTAACGCGAGGTCCTAAGACAAACCCCAATGTATGTCCGACAATCTGCTTGCCATCGCCATGATTTGCCACATTGCAGAGCGCCCTTATCCCCGGTCGCTCACGCTTATTGAGTTCTACTAAACCAAGGCTTGAGAGTACTCGATTTTCTCCTGTTAGCGGTGCCATATCCGCAACCGTGCCGAGCGCGACCAGATCCAGTTGAGATTGTAGAAATGAGTCTAAATCCCCACCGCCCATCAATCCGTGCGCTAACTTGAACGCCAACCCGACTCCCGCAAGTCCATCGAAGGGATATTCACTTTCCGGCATTTTGGGGGTGATGACTGCAATCGCTGGCGGTGGCGCACCGGGCGGTGGCTGATGGTGGTCGGTGATGATAACATCTATACCGAGGGAGTTAGCGAACTCTACCTCTTCAACCGAGGTGATACCACAGTCAACGGTAATTAACAGATCACAACCCCGTTCCTTTAGCGTCTGAATAGCTGCCTTGTTGAGACCATACCCTTCGTCAAAACGATTGGGAATATACGGTTTAACCGGGAAGTCGAGGTGCCTGAAAGTAGTTACCAGCAACGAAGTGGCTGTGGTGCCATCTACGTCATAGTCTCCGAAGATCCAGATCTGTTCACCCTGCTTCATTGCTAAACGGATGCGCTCAACTGCCTGCTCCATCCCGTGCATTAGAAATGGTGAATGCAGCTGATCGGGCGTTGGATAGAGATACGCTTGTGCAGCGTCTTCCGTTTCAATTCCCCGATTGATGAGCAGCTGTGCCACTAATGGTGAGATCCCAAGCCTCACTGCCAGTCGGGAACTTTTATCAATGTCTGGCGTCCTAGGTTCCCAGATCTTCTGTTGCCGTGTTTTCATGGTGGGTTCTGTTGAGATTTGACAGATTCGACTTATCTTCGTTCCGACAGCCGTTGCTTTGATGCTCCCGTGAAACGATTTCGGGTGCCCGTTGATGGGCGCGTTTACGGCATTGGACAGTGAAATGTCAACACGCCATAATAATAGTATCACGAATGTAACTTCTGGTCAAGAGAAGATTACAGTTGAAACCTTATACAGAAAGCTGCATATCACTCAACGAAACAGGCTAGAATTACCACCTCGTTCATTGAGTATCTGAGGAGTGACGCAACACGACCACTTCCAATTCACATAGAACCTATGTGTCACACCCAAAAACCGTAGGTGGACATCTTCCCTAGAATGCCGAAGATTGTCCAGAGGCTGCCCACAGTGAACTCACCCAAGATAAGCCCCAAGAAGAACGGGGCGACGCGACGATGCAGTCCAATTCCACCATGTCGCAGTAACAGCCACTTGATAAGCCAGCTTATAAAAAGACAACTCCATGTCACGTTCATTCCCCAACTCGTTGAGATAGCAAAACCAGCAGGATGGAAGGGCCACCATACAAATCTCATGCGGAAGAACATCAGAAAGCTCGCGATGATAAAACCGCAGAACATAAACCCACTCTCCGCCATTAGCGTATCTGTCGGCGTGCTCAGCCAACGGTCAAGCCGTCGATACGGTTCGATGCCGAATGCGCTTAACGAGGGCCAGTAGGCACGTGTCTCCATCCCCAGTTGATAGCCACGATCAATCAACGCCCAAAAACCAGAGAGTGAACCGAGAAATGCGGCAAGCATCAGTGCAAGCATGAGATGCCGCAGGTTCATGCGGGTACGCTCTGCCATTTTGAATCCCTCTAGTTGATGCGGCATTGGGTGGCTACGATAGGCACGATTGATAAACCAGAACATCGAGAACATCACTAAGTTCCCACGTCCCAGTTTTCGCGTGCCGATTGTTCGTGTGAGAATCTCGTCAGGACCGGAATAGTGCAGGTCATGGACGGGTGTCCCTAACTCTGCGCGCATACGGGTTATCGCGATGGAGATTGCATAATAGAGAGCGAAGAAAGCGATTGTGATACCTACTGTTGCGCCGCCGCGATAACAGAAAAAGACAAAGAATATCATCACACCGATAAGCCCCAACACCGCCGTTTGGTATTTCATCGGCTCGTCTGAATCGTCGGGATCTTCCGCTCCACCAAATACTTTTCTAACGATCATTATCAGGTGTCTTCGACTTGCCCAAAGTGCGATGACCGCAAGTGCAATGTACCCTCCCGATGCCTGTTCTCTCATGTAGGGAAATTGCGGCAGGCTTTGCAAACCCATTGCAGCACCGGCAACACGCATGAACCGCCAGAACCAAAAGAAGAACCAACAGGAGAAAGAGAGGTCAAGTGGAATGAAAAATCCGAGCCCTATGGCAAATGGATAAAAAGAGAGAGGAATTCGACCCATGGCATTCCAAGGAATATCGGTGAAAAGATAAAAACTTCGAATCCGCGTCCGAAGTTCAGGGACAATAGGAAAGATGAAATTCAGTCCGTTTAACAGCGCAAGGGTTCCCGCAATGGCGAATCCGAGCCACATCACTCGATTCCGAAAGAACCTCTGCCGTTGCGTCTCCGTCATCTGGAGTGGCAGCTGAATAATTGGGTAGCTGAGTTTCTCGTGCTCAATCCACTGTTTGCGGATAATGACGTTGATGCAAAACATCCCGAAGACAAGCATAAAGATAAACGCGGTCCACCAGAGGACGGGTGATGCCCAACCGATCAGCTGTTCAGGGGTATAGAGGTTCACTTCACCCTCGTAGTACCCACGGGCGACCTTGCTATCGCTGACAGTCAGCCACTCCGGTAGGTAGGGCAGAAATAGCTCACGCCATTCGTTTTCCGGTGTGGCAAAGCGGAAGGCATGACCCAACATCGGGACGAGGATCTCAAGCATGTCATGACCTGTGATGCCAGATGCAATGGACAGCATCAGGTAGATGATGATAAGTTCTCCTTGATTCAGCGCGGAACGAGGCGAAAACCATTTGAGTAGTTGGTTAACCCCAATAATCACAAAAAGACTGAAAATGACGTTGAAGAAGAGGGAGATGGTGACCGGATGGCCGGAGTATCGGATCACTTCCATCTCAATAACCCAGTAGCAGTTAATCGGAATGAGTAGGCATGCGATAAGGAGAGATTTAAGGGTGACGCCTTCGATCGGTTGCTGGTTCATTTTTGAGAGGGGTGAATCCATTGTTACCATAGAAAGGATGGGTTATATCGGGAAGTTTTAGGTTAAATAGGGAAAACGGAAGCACCCTTTTATGCGATCTCATTCAATTGGTAGTGTTTCAGAAATCGTAAACAACGCTAAACCGATGGCTGCCTGCTGTGTCCCTGATCCCACCTATAGGGAAAAGGAAGCCGTAGTCAATTCGGAGGCTTTTGAACGGACGATACCCACCACCGAGCGTCAAGTTCGTCCCCCATGCCAGATTTTCCAGCCGGAATCCGCCGCGTAGGATTACGCTTTCCTCATAAAACTGAGATTCAATGCCGACCTTAACATCGACCTCGCTTTCTCTGAAAACGAGATCCATTCCCCATGTGGAGTTCTGGGCGACAATACCCATGCCGAGCATTACCTGTAGCGGCAGATTTTCTGCAGCGGTCGAATTGGTAGAGGCAATATTAGGTGTGTTGAGGTTCTGGAGAGATAGTGCTATCGGGATATTCGGGGATGGACGAAAGATCATACCAACATCAAGAGCGAACCGACTTCGCCCGGGCAGGTCCTCCACAACGGCGCTATCTGCCCCGATCGTAGGTGCTGTGTCCCAATTCAGTAATTTGACAGCACCTCCAAGTGAGATGCGACGTTTTTCTTTCGATCCAAACTCGTAACGTTTGCTCAACCCGAGGAGGAGATAATTCTCGGAATACAAGTCTCCGACATTCAATCGTTTCCAGAGAATTCCCAGAGCACCTCGCGTTGGTCGGGAATAGGCGTAGCTAATCAGATTTTGTGAAATTGAGGTTTCATCGCTCAATCCGACATGCAGCCTTGCCGTTGTTGCCGATAACTGTTGTACGGATTGGCGTGATTCCGACTGATGCTTCAAGTTGGCAATTGATGCGGGATTAACTAACAGTCCATCTGATTCTTCTCCGATTGCAGTAAACGCTCCGCCCATAGCGAACGCGCGCGCACCGATAAATCCATCCTCAAATGCGGCATACGTTTGCGCGGGGAAGCTCGCCACACCGACTGCAGCCAGTGTGAGGAATAGTATCAACCTAAAAAAAAGAGAAGAATGGTGGAAGGAGAAAAGGGAGGCGTGGAGGGTAAGGGCATCATGCCTAAAAAAATGCAAAAGTGGTAGATTGGAACAGCGGCAAGGGACAGAAATTCGCAACCTATCTGTCCTTCTATTCCTACTTCCAACTGAAAGATTACGCATCGGTAAATTTGTAACCAACTCCCCAGACAGTTATTATGTATTGGGGCTGGCTCGCATCTATCTCAATATGCTCCCGCAGCCGCCGTATGTGTACATCAACGGTACGTGCTCCTACGAAGCTATCCTGCCCCCACACATAATCGAGTAAGTGATCACGTGAATAGACATGCCCTGGATTTCGCATCAAGAATAGTAGAAGATCGAACTCTTTCATTGTGAGTTCTAATTGTCTACCCCCAATGGTGGCTGTCCGGCGTTCAGCATCAATAAACAAATCTTTATGTTTCAGCGTTGCTGCTTGGCTATGGGATTGATAATCTTGGCGGTAGGTTCGCCGCAGGATTGCTTTAACCCGTGCTACCAACTCACGTGGATTGAAAGGTTTCGGCATATAATCATCTGCGCCGATTTCCAATCCGACAATTCTGTCTACATCGGTATCTTTAGCTGTAAGCATCAAAATTGGCACAGTCGACTCTGTTCGCATCTGCTTACAGACTTCAAAGCCATCCAATCCGGGCAACATAATGTCGAGGACAACAAGATCGGGGAGGTCCTGTCGCGTTTTATCAAGTGCTTCAACCCCATTGTAAGCTCTGACCACCTCATATCCCTCTCCCGTCAGATAATCTTCAATAAAATCGACGATATCTACTTCATCATCGACAACTAGGATTTTATAAATTCTCATTGTCACTACCTGCCCTCGAATGACTTACAGGTCTATGATTCGCCGAGTTGATGCTATCGGCATACAGTTTTGGAGATGATTATATCACTAATGCCAAAAAAAGATCTAGCACCGTGAAGGGATAACACGCCCTACCGCGTCGGATATGGCACCTAAAACGCAACGGCAATTTTCCCTATGTTTTCGGTCGCGGTTATTATACTTTATGTCCAGATCTCTGTCAAACCTCATGCCGGAAGCGTAACCGGCTAAAGTACCCCAAAGTTAGCAGATTTGGTTGTAAAATTTATGAAACTAAGATATAATTATAGTCATTATAGGAATATTGCTGCCGGGTTGTTCTAAAGAGAATGTAATTTTGTTGCCTGACATAAGCATAAGCACTTGCTCTCTGCTTTCTTTTTTGTTATAATAATTGTACAATCTTGCTTAAAAAGGCACAGAAACCGATCTTTTTCAGCGGAGAGGAAAGATCGCGAAGCCAACTCCACTCATTGAACCAAGATCCGGAGGAAAGTGAACGAGAAATACGGTTTCCTGAATATAGGAAGTGACTTGAACTTTAATAGCTCACGAGAATATCAGAATTGAGAACAGTGAAATAGATTAGAATACCAGACCCCATCAGAGATGGCGTTGTTTATACGAACCCCAACCCCAATTTGGAAGGAGCCAATAATGGCGACAGAAAGTTTAGCACCTTTTAACACCGAGGCAATAGATCCGGAGGAGGCCCGCGCAATTGAAATTTATGAGATGCAGCTGGGTCGTGTCCAAGCGGGTCAGATGCCAGAGGAGATTTTCCTCGAATTTAGACTCCGTCACGGCGTTTATGGACAACGTGATGAAGGTTCACAGATGATTCGGGTAAAAATTCCGTTCGGCGGTCTAAACGCGGCGCAATTGGAAATGCTTGCGGATGTTGCCGAAGAGTTTTCGGACAATATCATTCACATCACGACCCGTCAAGATGTACAGTATCACTATGTAGATATTAACAACACGCCAGAGTTAATGCGTCGATTGGCATCGGTTGGCATCACGACCAAAGAGGCATGTGGTAACGTGGTTCGGAATGTCACTGCTTGTCCACTTTCTGGTGTATGTAACGATGAAGCGTTTGACGCGACGGTTCATTCCAAGGCATTGTCCGCTTTCCTGTTGGGACACCAAGATGCACAAGACTTCGGACGTAAGTTCAAGATCGCGTTTTCCGGATGCGATGAACACGCTTGTGGCTTAGGATACATGCACGACATCGGCGCAGTTGCAGCGATTAAAGAGGTTGATGGAAAACCGAGGCGTGGATTTAAGTTGCTTGTCGGTGGTGGCCTTGGCCCTGTGCCGCATCAGGCAAAAGTCTTTGATGAGTTTGTGCCTGAAGAGGAATTGCTGCCGATCTCGCAGGCGATCTCGAGGGTATTCACCCGTCTTGGAGAACGTAAGAATCGTAACAAAGCACGGATGAAGTTTGTCGTGGCAAAACTGGGAATCGAAGAATTTCGTCGTCTTGTATTGGAAGAACGCGAACAGTTACGGCATGATCCTGCGTGGACCGCTCATCTCGACAATCTAGATGCGTATGACGAAACACCACTTAAGCCGCCGACGCAGCTTAACGGTGCATCGAAACCGGAAGGATTTGATGAGTGGCATGCTACAAACGTGCGTTCGCAGCGACAGCCGGGATACGCAGTTGTCAATATCACGTTGCCGCTCGGAGATATTACCGCGGATCAGACACGGGCATTGGCGGATATTTCGCGTAAGTATGTGAAGGACACCATTCGTACGACCGTTGAGCAGAATCTGGTTCTGCGGTGGGTCAGCCTGAGCGATTTACCTGCACTCTATCAGGAACTCAATGCTATCGGTTTAGGTGCATCGGGTGCCGAAAGCACAGTTGATATTACAGCCTGCCCCGGCACCGATTCCTGCAAGTTGGGGATCTCATCTTCTCGTGGATTAGCCGCTTACTTGAGGAACTATTTCATCGAAACCGGTGTGAAGGAAGGGCTCCAAGATCTGCGGATCAAGATCAGTGGTTGCCCCAATTCATGCGGTCAGCACCACATCGCAAACATCGGGTTCTTTGGTTCATCAAGACGTATGGGGAAACACATCGCCCCGTATTATCAGGTTCTGTTGGGCGGTCATGCTATTGAAAATGCAAGTGCTTATGGGCTTGCCGCCGGAAAGATTCACGGCAAGAACATCCCACAATTCATCGAGCACCTGACCGGAAGATACATTGATGAACGAGATGGCGATGAATCTTTCACCGACTACATTGCGAGACTCGGCAAGGTCGAGATTAAGGCGATCCTCCGTGAGTATGATAAGATTCCGTCCTTCGAGGAAGATCCCAGCTACTATATCGACACCGGCGACACGAAGGAGTTTCAACTCAAAACGGGTGTCGGCGAGTGTGCGGGGGCATTGGTCGAGTTGGTTTCGTTCATACTTGAAGAGGCGGACCGGCTGATATATGAGGCGGGGATCGACTTGGAACGTGACCAATATGTGGATTCCGCTGAACACGCTTTTGAAGCGATGATCAAAGCCGCGGACGCACTGCTGACAACCGAGGGACAGCAACACATTGACAATGAGACGACGGTCCGAGAGTTCCGGAGTCGGTTCTTTGAACCCGGAGTTGTCTTCCCCGGCTTTGGAGCACATATCTTTAAGGCGGCCGAGGAAGATCCCACCACTTTTGATAGGGAACTCACGCACCGCCGCGTCGAGGAAGCCACCCTCTTTGTCGAGGAAGCGCATAACGTCTACGGACGGATGCGGATTCGTCAAGAGGAGGAGGCAGACACGAAGAAACGGGAAGCTAGACCTGCGCGTATCCCCAAGGCACCGCCGAAAGCGGAGCCGGTCGAGGAGATTGTTGACAGTCTTGATCTCAAGGGTGTGGCGTGTCCGTTCAATTACGTGCAAGCCAAGATCCGCTTGGAGACGATGGATGTCGGTCAACTGCTTGAAATCACGATTGATGATGGCGAACCGATTGAGAACGTTCCCAAGAGCCTCACGAATGATGGGCATGAGATTACTGATACCAAGAAGGTTGGTCAGCACTATCGACTCGTGATTCGCAAAGGTGAATAACGGATACGGGGTTGTCAAAGTAAAGCGTGATGGACTGAAGTGTAGTTCGTCACGCTTTATTTTTTTGGAGGAGGTTTGATGATACAGTGAAGTTCTCATTGACTGGAATTCGGGCGTGTTCGGCAACTCCCCACTGTAACCGAACTTGATCACCAGGGCATATCATGATAAAAATGATAGAAGATACACTATCACTTGACGCTCCCCTGAAGTTATTGAGACGGGGGCAAAACCTTGTATTTGTCGCCCGAATTGGCGACACAAAGAAAATTATAAGAGTAACTGATAGCAAACATCGAAGCAAGACCGCTCTTTTGGAAGAAATCCGACTATTAAATAATCTGGGGTGTCAACTTCGATTCATCTGTAAGCCCCAAAAGGGACCACAAAACAAATGGATTGAGACAGCGGATGTAAATGATCAGACCAAATATATCACCTTTTTCGAGTGGGCTAAAGGGCAATATCCCGATCTAAATCGCAGGAATGATGTGGCTAGAATAGCTAAATCCCTTGCCCAACTTCATCATGAGACATCAATTCACCCTCACCGATATAGCAGGCGGTTTGCCGATGAGTCTCCTTACTTCCAGATTGAACCCGACAGTCAATACCCAAGGAGCTTTGACGTTTTAGATTGGTGGGAGAACCTAAACAAAGAAAATCGCTCTTATGGTCTAATTCACGGTGATTTTAACGCTTCCAATATGAAGCTATATAACGGTCAGGTCAAACTGTTCGATTTTGATGATTGTTGTTATCATTGGTATGACTATGAAATAGCCAATACCATCTACATGTTCATGTTTGCAAACCGAAAATATGGTATAGAAAAGACTATAGAATTCTTTGATTTATTTCTTTTAGAGTATGCTCGACACAAGAGTGCAAACTTTGAGAATGTTGAACAGTTCATCACTTATCGGGTCTGTCTACTGAACACCTGGATAAATAACAAATCCAAGGCTCCGCTGTTTATAAAAACAGCGGAGAAAGAATGGATTGATGAATTAAATGGATTCATTGCCTGTTATTTCGATAATTTTATAAATGCTCTAACAAGCCGTTGAAGTTCATGGAATCTCGGGTTTTAATAATGTTTGCCGGGTTGCGATGGGGCTTGATCTGTCATACACTTTCCACGAAGCCCTCCCGCAACTGAACTTAGGTCGTTAGGCAAAAGATAATGAACGAAGGTATCCAAAAGCAAGTTGCTGATTTTGTAGAGATAAATCGACTCGAAACCGATGTCGCTCACCGAACCCTCGATCTGGTTTCAGAACTGGGTGAAGTGTCGAAGGAAATCCTAATTTCCACGGTTTACGGCAGAAAACCATTCCAGCCGACTAACGAGTGGCAGTCTGAACTTGGCGATCTGCTCTTTGCGCTGGTATGCGTGGCGAACTCAACAGGAGTTGATTTGGAACAAGCACTGTTGGAGGTCTTGAAGAAGTACCAGAGGCGACTCAAATCAAAGCAGGATGCGGGATCAGGCAAATGATGATTTTGCTACCCAAAAGTACAAACCGTTTGAAATAAAGCCAATTAGGAGCCTGCTATGCAACAGATAATTGATGATAAAAATCAACTCAAGGAAGTATTCAAACAAGCATTCGCTGAATTGCTACAAGAACGGAGAGATCTGTTGTATGATGTTTTTACTGAAGTTCTTGAGGATATAGCTTTGGCAAATGCAATCAAAGAAGGGGAAGAAACTGAGATTGTCTCCAGAGAGCAGGTCTTTGAACTTTGAGAGATGGCAATTCTTGATGAAATCGGCACGAAAATCAGAAATGGTCAGTTTGAATTCTCACAACATGCAACGGACCAAAGTACTATCCGTCATATCAGTGTGCAAGAGGTCCGAGAAGCACTCGAAGATAGCGAAGTGATCGAAGACTACCCAAACGATAGATATGGTCCGAGTTGCTTGATTTTTGGCTTCACGCAGTCAAAGAGACCATTACATATTCAGTGTAGTTACCCATCAAGACCGTTAGTTAAAATCATCACCTTGTACGAGCCAGATCCGTTACGGTGGATTGACTTCAAGGCGAGGAAAAAATAAAATGTCGGACAATGAAGAGTGGAACGAAACATTAGTTGAGAAAAAGGTAACGTATAGCATTGAAGTTAATGGGCAATTGGTCATTATTGAAGATGTGCCCGCTCGCGTAAATGTTGAAACAGGAGAAAGATACTTTTCTCCAGAAACTGTTGAGCGTTTGCAGCAAGCTGTCTGGGAACAATATCGTCCTGTTCGTACTATTGAAACACCTGTGTATGAGTACGCCGCATTTGTGTCTGAAAAGAGCTCAAAACTTGAAAAATGGCTCAAATGGATGGAGATGATTCAGGGTGAGATTCAGAGGCTCCTGCGGGATACAAACATGTTCTGGGAAGTCCAAGACATCATCCGTGAGAATCCGCGTATCCAAAAGCCGAGCACTTTCTATAGTTACTTTGGGAGGACCTATCTTTCTCACGCGCTATCAGGGCTACGTCGGCAAATCAAGCCACAGAAGGACGGTATATCCTTTGTAGGTTTGCTGGATGATATTGCTAAAAACCCTGAAGAACTATCCTTCAAATACTACTGTTCCATCCGGTGGTCTGAATCTGCAGCCCAACAGTTGGCGAAATCAGGTTTGGCTAGATTTGGATTGGGACCTCAGGAGGTAGCTAAAAGTGAGTTTGAAAAATATGCAGATGCCAGTGGGAAGCATGTGTGCCCCATGATGGTAAAAGGTGATATAGATAAACTCAAGAAATCCGCAAAAGCATGTGAGGATTTTGCAGATAAACGCCTTGTTCATTGGGATAAGGATAACCCGACAGTTATACCGACATTTGGAGAACTCGATGATTGCATTAAATTGCTGGACAAGACGTATGTGAAGTATCATCTTCTGTTTTATGCTGAGTCCATAGACACTTTGATGCCAACTTATCAGTATGAGTGGAAAACCATTTTCCTGGAACCGTGGTTGAAGACTGGCTTTGGGAGTGCCAAAGGCCGTATTCATATCGGTGAAGATTTTGATGACGAACTTCCCGATTTCAAAGAGTACATGGAATGAGATACCTGCTGGATACACATACGCTGCTTTGGTTTCTCGCTGGCGATGAAAAACTCAGTGGTAGGCCCCGACAGTTAATTGATGATCCAAACAACGAGAAATTCCTCAGTATCGCCAGTCTATGGGAGATAGCGATTAAAGTAGGGTTAGGGAAACTTAATTTAAGCGAACCGTTTGAGCAGATGTTTCCAGAACAGCTACATTTCAATAACATTGAGATGTTGGATATCACAGTTGATAGTCTCATAAAATTGACCACGTTACCTTTTCATCACCGAGATCCGTTTGACCGTTTGATAATCGCTCAAGGGCTTGTGGAAGGACTTCCAATAATTAGTGTGGACACAATCTTCGATACTTACGGCATAAATCGAGAATGGTGACGATGCGACAAATACGGAATCAGAAAGATGGCTAAAAGCGCAAGGTACATCAAGATTGTCGAATGGTCTGAAGAAGGACCAATGCTTCATCGGTTATTGTCCGGGAGTGATTGGTCCGTGTTGTCATGGCAACGATGAAGTTGAAGTATATCGGGAGTTATGCCAGATTGTTGATGCGTGGTTGGCAATTGCTCATCAAGAAAATAAGACCCTTCGCAAACAACTGCATTTTTTCCGTTAGCTTTCTAGTGAAGGGGACGAACCAATTCTGTCTCCTTATACCCAATAGGGGTGTTAAAATCATTTATCAAAAAAGGAGTTTTTGATTACAGCAAACTATGGATTTACAACAGATTAACATCAAGGTCTTCACTACAGAAGACAGTCAGATTAATTACGAGAATTTCATCAGGGTATTCAACAGGTGGATGGCGGAAGGCGAACCAGACGAGTATCTGAACTACGCTGATTACTCATTCACCCATGCGGGTCCCGGCGTGTTGCTAATTTCTCAAAGCACGAATTATAGCATAGATGCAGCTAGGAATCGTCACGGTTTTCTCTATAATCGGAAGCATAAGGTAGAGGGCGATAATCGTGAAAAGATCCATCAGGCGTTCACCGAAACGCTTCAAAGATGCGTTCGTTTAGAAGAGGCCGAAGAACTGGAGAACGCTGTACATCTAAACGGAGATGAGATTCTGTTTTTTATTAATAACCGCCATATCGCACCGAACACTCAAGAGATGTTGGACGCAATCCAACCAGACTTAACAGCGGTACTTGAGCAGATGTACGGTGGGGACGATTTTACGGTTGAACTTGCATTTGACGACATTCGGGAACGGTTTGCGGTTCAAATCTCGGCGCGTTCAGGCAAGGGACTTTCGGATCTGCTGGCAAACTTGGAAAACAACTAGAATCATTTCTTGCGGTTCAAAACGAGGGAATTTTGAGATGTACAATTTTAGTACTGAACAAATTGAGCGATATAGTCGGCACATCATCCTCAAAGAGGTCGGGGGAATGGGTCAAACCAAGCTGCTCGAGTCGAAGGTGCTCCTCATTGGCGCAGGTGGGCTTGGCTCGCCTGCCGGGTTGTATCTAGCGGCAGCCGGTGTTGGAACGCTCGGAATTGTCGACGACGATGTTGTAGATGTGAGCAACCTCCAACGACAAGTTCTTCACGGAACGAGCGATGTGGGCAAGGCGAAGACACAGTCCGCAAAAGAAACGATTGCAGACATTAATCCCGACGTTGAAGTCATCACACATAACGAAAAGATTGTTTCGGCAAATGCGTTTGAAATCCTTGAGGGGTATGACCTGATTGTTGATGGCTGTGATAATTTACCGACCCGTTACCTGCTAAACGACGCCACTGTGATGCTCGGAAAACCGATCGTGCATGGCAGCATCTTCCAATTCGAGGGACAGGTGACAGTTTTCCATCCCGGCAGAGGACCGTGTTATCGCTGCCTTTACCCATCGCCTCCACCGCCAGACATGGTGCCGAGTTGTCAAGAAGCAGGAGTGATCGGCGTGTTGCCGGGAATTGTCGGGAATGTGCAAGCCGTTGAAGCTATCAAAGTGCTGCTTGATATTGGGAAACCGTTGGTCGGTCAACTGCTTCTGTTCAACGCTTTGTCGATGGAGTTTAAGAAACTGACGCTTCGTCAGGACCCTGAATGCCCCGCTTGCGGTAAGAACCCGACGATTCGCGAATTGATTGACTATGAGGAGTTTTGTCAAGTACGTTGGTAAGCCGATCAACCTAGATACTAAGAAGCCCCAAGGCACAAAAATATGGTGTCTTGGGGCTTTTTTTAGGTAACATCCGATTCTTGGTGCAACCCATTAACAATCCACTTTTGTAGCAATTGAACAGAGCTCAAACCTTTTTCCAAAGCTAATTTTCGCACATCGCGTAAAAGATCCTCGTTCAATGGCATAACGATTAAGTGTTTTCGAGGAACAAAGCTGACTATAACTTCATCATCTTCCATATCTTCCCAATAATCTGCTGAATCGTGTGTTGACCAGAACTCTTGAATTTCTTCTTCGTTGTTGAATTTTGGTATTCTTACCATACATCTCACCTCCGTAAATAAAGCCGTCGTTCGTGCGAGCTCATATCCCGTGCACTAATTACGCGGACCATACCACCACCCAAATCGAGATAGACCACAAATAGATAACGTCCGGCTTCCGTCTGTCCGTATACATATCGGGTGCCATCTCTGCCGCGTCTAAAATAAGGGTCAGTATAGAAAACCTCTTCTGCTTCTTCAGGGGTTACACTGTGCCGTCGCCAAAGATGTTCTTCATTCCGTTCGTCCCATTGAAATCTTTCGATGTGTATCACTGATTTTTCCCCACACGTGTTTTCGCTTGAAAAATTATATGTCATTGTCCGCCGTTGTGTCAAGGTCTATAAAAAATGGCACTAGGGCTATTTTGTTTTCCGCTTTTTAACTATTTTCTTTGAAAAATCGTAGTCGGGAAGTCAATCCTAGTGTGAGGCGTCGGTTCCGATTTCATCGAGAATCCCGATAATCGGGAGATTCGGAGATCCCTCCTACAGGAGAATTAAATGACCCTAAAAATGGCACAGAGATTGAGGGCCTCGTCAAAAGCATGTCGTAGAGCAATCAATGTGTTTGTGCTTGACAGCACCTATGATGGGTGCTATACTTTAGCCTATTCTAAAATAACAGATTGTACCCGCAATAAAGCCTATAAAAAAGTGAGGCTGAGAGGATTTAAGTCTTAAAGATAGGTCAATATAAAAACTGTGAAAGGAGCTATTGAAGTATGTTGAAAAAAAGAGTGGTTTTATTGGGAGCGATTCTATTAGCGGCTGTGTTGGTAACAACTGTACCCCAAGCTGATGGACAATGGAATGTTTTACAACAGATGGACATGGAGGATGTTCGGGACTATAATGGGGTTGCTTTTATCAGCCGTGACGAAGGTTGGGTCGTCGGTATTTCAGCATTGGATATGGACAGTCCGGGATATATTGGACATACCAGAGATGGCGGTAAAACGTGGCAGAAAGCGGAAGAGCCCATTAATCAGATGCTCAACGATATCTACTTTTTTGATAAAAAAAATGGATGGGCAGTGGGTCAAGAGGGTATGATTGTTGCGACAACAAATGGTGGAAAACGCTGGGATATCCAGACGAGCAAAGTTGGGAACTGGCTTAAAGGTGTTCACTTCGTTAGCCCCAAAGTCGGCTATGCAGTTGGGATGAATGACACAATTGTTCAAACTACCAACGGTGGGAAACAGTGGAGTGTGCTTCGTGGTGGTGAGGTTGCCGCGGCTGTGGGCGATGAAGAAACGGTTGTGCTTAATGCAGTCCAGTTTATTGATGAATCTACCGGTTGGGTGACAGGGGTTAGAATTAGTCCTGAAACCGGGGGGCAAGATGGCTTAGTTCAGAAAACTACCGATGGCGGAAAAACATGGGTGGATCAACCCACAAATATCCCGGATATCTTAGAGGATATCTGCTTCGTGGATGCCAATAACGGTTGGGCGGTTGGAGAAAACGGTATCGTCTTACGCACCACAAATGGTGGCGATAGTTGGGAGCTTCAAACAAGCGGAACGGAGGAAAAGCTATTGAGTGTCAGCTTTGCCGATGGTGCTGTCGGCTGGGCGGCTGGCGGAGGGTTGGGTGTCAGTATTATCATTCATACAACCGACGGTGGAGCAACTTGGGTGACACAAACTATTGATGATCCCATCATCAGTAAGGTCCCTGCAAACGGTATTTTTGTGCTGGATGCTAACAACGTTTGGGTTACCGGAAATAATGGTTTCGTTGTGTCATCTTCAAAGTAGAACCGATTTAGTTGAACGCAATTCTACGTTAGGAGAATTTATTTTCACAAATTGAGGTGATAGATGAATTTTGCAGATCGAATGGACCGTTTGGGAACGGAATCTGCCTTCGAGGTACTTGCCAAAGCCAAGGGGTTAGAAGCACAGGGTAAAGACATTGTCCATCTCGAAATCGGGCAACCCGACTTCATAACCCCTGCGAATATTAGCGAGGCAGCTTTCAAGGCAATGAAGGATGGCCACACCGGATACGGACCATCCGCAGGTTTACTGGAGTTTCGTGAAGTTATCGCTGAACACATTTCGGAAACGCGGGGTGTAGCGATTCATCCGGATGAAGTCACCGTCACGCCGGGTGCCAAACCTATCATCTTCTTCACCATCTTGGCACTTGTCAATGAAGGCGATGAGGTAATCTATCCTAACCCCGGATTTCCCATTTATGAATCTGTGATTGACTTCATTGATGGGAAAGCAGTCCCGCTTCCGTTGCGCGAGGAGGTTGACTTTCGCTTCCGGATTGAGGATCTTGAAGCGTCTATCTCGGATCGGACGAAGTTGTTGATCATCAACTCACCACAAAACCCGACAGGCGGCACGTTAGCAAAAAGCGATCTGGAGGCAATCGCGGAGCTAGCGATTAAGCACAATTTCTATGTGCTGACGGACGAGGTCTATTCGCGAATTCTATATGAAGGTGTCCACGATAGCCTTATCAGCCTACCGGGCATGAAGGAACGAACGATTCTGCTTGAGGGACATTCGAAGACCTATGCTATGACCGGCTGGCGTTTGGGTTATGGAATCGCACCTACGGAACTAGCCGATAAGATCACGCAACTGACGATTAATTCCAATTCCTGTACCGCTACCTTCACACAGTTTGCAGGTATTGAGGCACTGACGGGCCCACAAGATTTTGTCCATGAAATGGTTACTGAGTTCAGACAGCGGCGTGACGCCATTGTTGACGGTCTTAATGCGATTGAAGGTGTGAGTTGCATCAAACCCCTTGGCGCATTCTACGTATTCCCGAATGTCTCACAACTGCCCCTTTCCTGCCAAGACCTGTCGGACTACCTGCTTGAAGACGCAGGCGTTGCGGTCTTACCCGGCACCGCCTTTGGGAAATTTGGCGATGGTTACTTGAGATTGTCGTATGCAAATTCGCTGGAGAATATTCAGGAAGCCTTAGCCCGGATGGATTCGGCAATTTCACGGATCCGGTAGTTGTTCTTAAGTTCAGCAGGTAAACTTGATGCCCCATAAAGCGACCGCTCGTGTTCCAGCGAGTACCACAAATTTAGGTCCGGGTTTTGATGTCCTTGGACTCGCCCTACAACTCTATAGCACCATTTCGCTTGAAGAAATTGACAAAGGACGGGAGATCGAGGTCACCGGCGTCGATGTCGATAAGCTATCTAAAGACGAGCGGAATATGGCGTACCGAGCCGCACATATGGTTTTCGACAAGTGTGGGTATGCCCCAAAAGGGCTGCGATTGGTTTTAAGAAATGGGATTCCGGCAATTCGCGGATTGGGTGGCAGCGGCACAGCAATACTCGGTGGATTGTTGACAGCAAATGCCTTATGCGATAATCCCTTTTCCCGCGCGGAATTGCTTGATTTTGCCACGGAGTTTGAAGGACATCCGGATAATGTTGCTGCATCACTGCTAGGTGGTTTGGTTATATCTATGATGCAGGGCAGCCACGTACATTCAATCCAATTGGACTGTGATTCAGATCTGCGGGTTGTTGTGGCAATCCCCAATTTTTCGTTGTCGACTAAAGCAGCCCGCGGTGTTCTACCCAAAATGGTCGATTTTTCTGACGCCATCCACAATGTAAGTCGCTCTTCGATGCTGGTCGCAGCCATTGCAACAGGAAAATTAGAGATGTTATCGCTTGCCATGGCAGATCGACTTCATCAACCGTACCGCACCTCCCTCATTCCTGGGTTTGATGATGTAGCTGAATCTGCGATGCGTGCAGGCGCATTAAGTGTGGCTCTGAGCGGGGCGGGTCCCAGCATCGCAGCCTACTGTACAACATCAACAGATGAAGTCGGCTCTCAAATGAGCCAAGCCTTTAGACGCAATCAGATTTCTTGCGACATCAAGGTGTTACCCATCGATTCTGCCGGTGCCACGGTGCAGATGAGTCGAAGTTAACCACCGAAAATCTGCTTTTTATATCCTTAACGAATCGACCACTCTTCCCCTCCCACCCACTATTTTTCTGTTTCGTTCACAATTCAGTATGCGTTGTAGACAGTAAGGAAGCGAGACAATGATAAACACAGATACCGCAAAAATCTATGCGAAGGGCGGTAGTGGTGGAAACGGCTGCATTAGTTTTCGTCGAGAAAAGTTTGTGCCGCGAGGCGGCCCTAATGGCGGCGACGGCGGACAAGGTGGAAACGTCATTCTGGAGGTTGCTGAAGGAATAAGCACCCTCATTGACTTTCGATACAATCCCCATCAGGTTGCGGAGAACGGCCAACACGGTATGGGCAAACTGATGCACGGCGCGGATGCCGACGATCGCGTTGTCAAGGTCCCAGCGGGTACGATTGTACGGGTGCCGGAGACAGAAGAGATTATTGTCGATCTGAAAACGACAGGACAGCGTGTAGTCATCGCTCGTGGGGGGGTTGGTGGGAAGGGAAATGCACGGTTCAAGAGTAGCACATTCCAAACCCCGCGCGTCGCTGAGAAGGGGGAGCCGGGGGAAGAGCGTACCGTCACGTTAGAAGTCAAGTTGATTGCGGACGTTGGCTTGGTCGGCTATCCGAACGGAGGCAAATCGACGCTGCTCGCACGAACCTCTGCCGCAAAACCGAAGATAGCGGACTATCCGTTTACAACGCTAACCCCCAACTTGGGGGTTGTCCGAGTTGATCCAGAACATAACTTTGTGCTTGCAGATATTCCCGGTCTCATTGATGGGGCGCACGAAGGGGCGGGGCTAGGACATGACTTTCTGCGGCATATTGAACGCACGAAGATGCTTCTTCACGTCATTGATACAGCCTCCGTTGATGGACGCGATCCGATCACGGATTACGAACAGATCAACACAGAACTTGAACGGTATAACCCTCGCCTGATCCGCCTACCGCAGTTAATTGTCTTCAATAAAATTGACCTTCCTGATGCACAGACCAATTTGAAGCGAGTCAAAGATTATTTCGGTAAACGGCGTGTCTTTCCAATCTCTGCGGTCACCGGTCAGGGGGTAGACCGGCTCATCAGAGCGACGTATCAGCTCTTGCAACGAATAAATGATCGGATTCGTGAACGCCAAGAAACTGTGGAACCGCAACCAACTTTTCACATCCCCAAACCTGACGAAAGATTTGAACTGGTCACGCGAGCAAATCGCTTTATCGTGCGTGGTGAAGAACCGCGTCGCGCCGTTCTCATGACCGATATGGAGAATGATCAGGCACTGGTACTCCTCCATCGAAAACTTAAAAAAATGGGCGTCCTGAATGCGCTCATCAAAGCTGGTGTTACAGAAGGCGACACCGTCCAAGTTGATGCCTTCGAGTTTACATATAGCCCCGATGAAATCAACACAAATTGAACCCCGTCAACTGCTAGCGCGTGCTCGACGTGTGGTCGTAAAGGTGGGCAGCACAACCGTTTCAAGGAACTTCGATCTTAATCCTGATCGCTTGGACGCATTGGTGCAAGATCTCGCATCGGTGAAACAGAGGGGTAAGGAGGTCATTCTGGTCACCTCTGGCGCGATCGCTGCGGGCACAGGAAGATTGGGGCTCGCACAACGTCCACAAACACTCCCCGGATTGCAGGCCGCGGCATCAGTTGGACAGACCCGATTGATGCACGCCTATGAACAGCGGTTTTCACAATACAGCCAGATAACGGGGACGATGCTGCTGACGCAGGACGACTTTAACTTCCGTGAACGCTATACACATATGAGCAATACGTTACGCGCACTTCTGCGGCTTGGCGTCCTGCCAATTATTAATGAAAATGATACTGTCGCGGTAGAGGAGATCAAGGTCGGCGACAACGATACGCTGGCAGCGTATGTAACTAACCTCGCGGAGGCGGACCTACTGATTATCTTGTCGGATCAAGACGGGTTCTATACCGCCGACCCCCGCAAAAACCCGAACGCGAAATTGATTAGCTTTGTATATGACGTTACCGATGAATTGAAACGTTCAGCAGGACATGCGGGCAGCCAGAGCGGCACTGGGGGTATGGCTACAAAACTACACGCTGCTGAAATTGTAACCGGATCAGGTGAGATGATGGTTCTTGCGAATGGTGCTGAGTCCCAAGTCGTCAGCCGAATTTTAGCAGGTGAAAAGATTGGGACGCTATTCCTTCCACAGGAGCGGATGTCGGGACGGAAACGATGGATTGCCTATTCACGCCCGCCGAAAGGTCGCCTATTTGTGGACGGTGGCGCGCGTCGCGCATTGGTTCATCAAGGTAGGAGCCTCTTACCGTCCGGAATTCAACGAGTCGAAGGAAACTTTAATCATGGAGACACCGTCTCCTGTCGAGACGAAGACGGTATTGAACTTGCCAGAGGGCTTGTCAACTACAATACCCACGACTTGAAACGAATTATGGGCAAACAGACCAGCGAAATCGAAAAGTTACTCGGCTATTACTCTTATAACGAAGTGATTCACCGGGATAATTTGGTTGTGATGCACAGGATAGAAACGTGAGAAGCGTATGGTGCTCAATCCAAGTAACCGACAACTGAACATGGCAAGGCTGCCGAAACGGTGCTCTGTTTCTTTATCCCTGCCCTAGGGGTCGAGGCAGTGCCTGACTAAAAAAGGGCTTCAAAGATTAAATCTCTGAAGCCCGTTGATGATTTTAGTGTTTTTGTCGAAGTTTAATATCGACTTAATTCAATTTATCGAGTTCACTCAACACCTGATTCACCGCCAGGGTGTTGTCCGGTGGTGCATCTTCGACATGCTTGAAAGCGATATTGCCTTCGGCATCAATGATGATAACGCCGCGGTTCGTGATACCGACCTCTTCAAGCGCCATTCCAAACTGCTTCGACACCTCAAGATTCATGTCAGCTAGGAGCGGGAACTTAACGCCACCAAGATATTCGCTCCACGCTTTATGTGCAAACGCTGAATCACGGTTGATTGCGATGATGTCGGCATTTTTCGCGCGAATTTCATCAACCTTTTCATTAAAATCAGGAATCTGTTCGGAGCAAACCGGCGAGAAGTCGAGCGGATAAAAGATCACCACTAGATTCTTCCCTTTGAAGTTATCCAAAGAGACCTCTGTATCCTCAGAACCGAGAGTGCCTGTAAGTGTAAAATCAGGTGCAGCGCTTCCTACATCTGCCATATACGTAAACCTCCTCCTAAAAATTTTGTTGCGATTCGATAGTTGATACAGTTATATTTGCATCGCAAAGTCTATCACAAATTGATTGCAGTGTCAAGTGTAGAGTCAGGCAATCAATACTTGAGCCTCCGCAAGGCGGGGCGGGGACAGATAGATGGCTTAGGGGTTATTTTTGGTCTTCCCAGACCGTATCTTTAAACCACCGCCGCCACCGCTGCCACATTAATTTTCGCTTGAGGCTATTCACATGAATCCGATGCACAAACAACCGTTTTCCTTCCAACTCAAGCACAGGAATTAGTTCTTTATATTTTGTAAATAAACCCAAATTTGCTGTGATGTCAATCTCTTCAATCTGGATTTGGAATTGCGCTGCGAGCGATTCAAGGGATTCCTTCGCTTCATCACAAAGAGGGCAATCGGATTTGGTGTAGAGTTGGAGTTTGATTTTATCCATTCACTGGCACCTCAGGGTGTACGGCTATGTATTGGGTACATCAAGCGATGGGCAAATAGACAGCAATCAGCCACCTCTCTATTTTCGCAGAAGAGTGTATCGGGGTCAAACCCTTTTTGGTGTGATTCTGGCTTGACATGAGCGCGGCGATGCAGTATAATCATGGCTTTCAAACTTTTTGGGAGACCTACCATGAATCTTGTTTCACTAAAAAATTGGTCAACGGAAGATGTGATTGAGGTTGTTGAGGGTAGCATCGCAATCAAAAACAACCCAGAACGATATGCGGATGCTACGAGTCGGCGCACTCTTTCGATGCTGTTCCAGAAGACCTCAACTCGAACCCGTTGTGCTGGGGAAGTCGGTATGACCCAGTTGGGTGGTCATGCAGTTTTTCTGGATTGGCGCGCCACTAACTTCGCTCTCGCAGATTTACGCGATGAAATCCGCGTGCTATCGGCTTACTCAGATGTAATTCTCGCACGTTTCCTTAAACATGCCGATGTAGTGAAAGCAGGCGAGAGTGCGACAGTTCCAGTCATCAACGGGTGCTGTGACCGTTACCATCCAACCCAAGCACTCGGTGATTTGATGACCATACAGGAAAAATTGGGGCGTGTTGAAGGGGTCAGACTTACATACGTTGGGGTACACAATAACGTATGCAATTCGTTGATTACCGCCGGGCTGAAGACGGGTATGGAAGTAACTGTTGTTGCGCCGGAGATGAATCCCGCAGCGGTCGATGAGGAACTCTACGAAGCAGCCCGTAAAGCCGGCACTTATAAAACATCGGATCAACTCCACCAAGCAATTGCAAACAGCGATGTTGTGTATACAGACACATGGGTCGATATGGAATTTTTCACGGATCCTGCGTTTGAGGAGGAGAAGGAACGCCGCATTGAGATGCTTTCCCCGTATCAATTGAACGCAGAGTTACTCGCAGGGCAGGACGTTCTCGTTATGCACTGTCTGCCCGCCCACCGTGGTTATGAGATTTCCGGCGAGATCGTTGAGGACCCGAGATCTATCATGTTTGATCAATCGGAGAACCGACTTCACAGTATGAAGGGGTTGATCCTGAAACTGTTGGGAATTCTATGAGTTATTTTACTCACCTTGAATGCAGCCGTTGCGCGCACACGTACGATCCCGGCGTTCCGCAGAACTTGTGCACGCAGTGCGGGAAGCCACTATTTGCGCGGTATGCGTTGGACAAGATCGCCCAAAGTTGGGATAAATCTTCTTTATGGGAACGGGAAGCCTCAATGTGGCGATATGGCGAACTACTCCCTGTGACTGATTCACGGCACATCGTCTCCCTCAACGAATCAATGACGCCGCTTCTGCCAGCACAGCGGCTCGCTTCCTCCTTAGGACTCAAAGCGTTATGGGTGAAAGATGAGTCTCGTCTGCCCACTGGAAGTTTTAAGGCACGTGGATTAGCAATGGCAGTTTCCAAAGCCAAAGAACTCGGATTGACCAAACTCGCGATCCCGTCCGCCGGTAACGCAGCGACTGCGCTAGCCAGCTACGCAGCTCAAGCGGGGATGGAGGCGCATATCTTCATGCCCCAAGATGCTCCTGCGTTTAACCGTGACACTTGTCTACTGGCGGGCGCAGATGTTACCCTCATTGATGGATTGATTACTGATGCGGGGAAGATCGTTGCCGAGCGCAAGGAAACTGAAGGCTGGTTTGACGTTTCAACGCTCAAAGAGCCGTATCGAGTTGAAGGGAAAAAGACGATGGGGCTTGAGATTGCGGAACAGTTTGATTGGGAACTTCCCGACGTCATCATTTACCCGACAGGCGGAGGCACGGGGATTGTCGGAATGTGGAAGGTATTTCAGGAGTTGGAAGCCATCGGGTGGCTTGATGGGAAACGTCCGCGCATGATCTCCGTACAATCGACGGGTTGCGCTCCAATCGTCAAAGCGTGGCAGGAAGGGGCAACCGAAGCCGAGCCGTGGGAAAACGCGGAAACAACTGCAGCGGGTCTGCGAGTACCGCAGGCTGTCGGCGATTTCTTGATCCTTGATGCCATTTATCAAAGTAATGGGGCTGCAATTGCGGTAACCGATGACGAAATACAGGAAGCCATGGCAACTTTGGCAACATACGAGGGTATCTTGGCTTGCCCTGAAGGCGCGGCAACGGTCGCGGGACTCTCCAAACTAGTATCAGCCGGGGAAATTCAGCCTGAAAACAGGGTGGTGCTATTCAACACAGGCGGGTATCAGGCGTGAATCCTCCTGTCAACTTTTTATTTGCGATGTGGACAACAACTATGAGCGAAATAACGTCAATTCTTGAAATCACAAACCTGACCAAGCATTTCGGCGGCGTGACCGCCGTGTCAAATGTTGATATATCAGTGCAAGAAGGGCAGATTGCCAGTCTCATCGGTCCCAACGGTGCAGGAAAAACGACGCTTTTTAACTGTGTCACAGGACTGGAACCTCCATCCGAAGGAAGCGTTAAGTTTCAAGATCGAGACATTGTTGGGCTGCGTCCGGATCAGATCGCGGAAATTGGTATGGCGCGGACATTTCAAAACATCCGCCTATTTTCTGATCTTAGTGTCTTGGATAATGTTAAAATTGGCAGGCACTGCCGGTCGAAAAGCCGGCTCTGGAGTTCAATCATCCGTAACCAAAAACAGCGTCAGGAAGAATCATATATCACGTCGTATGCATTTCAGCAACTCAGCTTCGTTGGACTGGAGGGGTTTCGGGACCAACTCGCCGGCAATCTATCCTATGGAGACCAGCGGCGGGTCGAAATTGCACGTGCGTTAGCCATGAGTCCATCGCTGCTCCTTTTGGATGAACCCGCGGCGGGCATGAACCCACAGGAAACACAACAGTTGATAGAGCTTATCCATGCCATCCGTGAGCAAGGAATCACGATTTTGCTGATCGAACATGATATGAAAATGGTGATGCAGATCTCAGAATGGGTTACCGTGATCGCGCAGGGGGAAAAGATCAGTGCCGGTGAACCTGAATCGGTCCAAAACGATGAGCGTGTCGTCAAAGCTTACCTTGGGGAATCCTACGATGCTCAAACTTAACGAGATTCACACCTACTACGGCAATATTCGCGCTATCAGGGGTGTCTCACTTCACGTAGAAGAGGGGGAAATGGTCTGTCTGATCGGAGCAAATGGGGCGGGCAAATCAACGACCTTGATGACGATATCGGGCATCCATCACCCCGCGCAGGGGACAATTACCTTCGAGGGTGAAGATTTAACCGCAACCTCAGCGGAAAAGCGTGTGGAATTGGGGATTTCGCAGGTCCCCGAAGGGCGGCTGATCTTTCCTGAAATGACAGTGTTAGAGAATCTCGAACTTGGAGCATTCCTGCGCAAGGATACCGCCGTCATCAGAGAGGATCTTGATCGAGTGTTCGATCTTTTTCCGGTTTTGCGGGAGCGCAGAACGCAGCAGGGCGGCACGTTAAGCGGTGGCGAGCAGCAGATGCTAGCTATCGGTCGTGCGCTGATGTCCCATCCTCGTCTCCTCCTGCTTGATGAACCGTCGCTTGGGCTTGCACCAATTCTGGTTGAGCAGATCTTCGAGATAATCGAAGAGATCAACAAACAAGGAACGACGATCCTTCTTGTCGAGCAGAACGCGTATCTCGCCCTACAGATTACGCATCGTGGCTACGTTATGGAAACCGGGGAGATAGCGATTGAAGGCACATCATCAGACCTTCTGAACGATGTGCGAGTGCGGGAGGCGTATTTGGGAGAATAGTCCTACGGCAGGAGGGCTGATTTTGAGCCAACAAATAAGACAATGGCACCCACAGCGATTCCAAGAGCAGCAGCGCAGCAGATATGCTGCCACTTCCCCTTCAAGAGCCGGCCAAATATCAAACTCATACCGATTGCCACCTGAGATATGCCCATATAGATATCCGCATCGATCAAAGAATACACTCCGATAGCAATAACAAGGACTGAACATACAAGCACAAAACGCCCAGTGTTTCCTATAGCTTTTTCGATGTTGATTGCCCCAAAGTTAGTATCGGGCAGTTGTAATGCACAAAGGTTTAATACATGGCTTGATGAAGAGTTATCTCCACATTTAGACACCAAGAGTGTCGTGATAATGGATAATGCACGCATTCACAAGACCCACAAGACTCAAGCATTGATACAACGCTGTGGCGCATCGTTGTTATACTTACCCCCGTATTCGCCCGATTATAATCCCGTTGAACACAAGTTTGCAAATATAAAGCGACTCCGTTCATACAATGCCGAGAAGCCCATTGAGGATATTATCAATATGTATCATTAATTGTTAAATCTACTATAAATGACCCTAACTATGACCGAAGTCGGTTTAAGTGTTTTATTCAGAGAGCGGTTCGGACTCGTTGAGGGTCGGTCCATTGGGTTAATCACCAACCAAACCGGAATCGACCCACAATTCCGGCGTAATCTAACGCTGTTCGCTGAACACCCGAAAGTCGAACTCGCAGCAATCTTCAGCCCGGAGCATGGCATATCGGGGAGCGCACAGGCCGGAACCCAGATTGCCTCTGCAATCGGCAAAGGGAGACAGATCCCGATCTACAGCCTCTATGGAGAGACGCGACAGCCAACACCGAAGATGCTCGCTGGAATTGATGTATTGATGTACGATGTTCAAGATATTGGTGCCCGTTTTTATACCTATATTTCAACGCTGCTTCGATCTATGAAAGCCGCTGCAGCCAACAATGTGGACTTTATAGTCCTTGACCGTCCCAATCCGATCCGTGGAGATCGCGTTGAGGGCAATGTGCTCCAGCCAGCTTTCCAGTCCTTTGTTGGAGAGATGGCGATTCCGGTCCGGCACGCTATGACTGTCGGTGAGCTGGCACAATTTTGTAGGGCAGAACTGGATTCTGCACCTTCACCGCGATTGCATGTTGTTCCGATGGACGGTTGGCAGCGAAGAATGTGGTATGATCAGACCGGACTACCATGGGTTCCGCCGTCACCAAATATGCCAACTGTCGAGACAGCGACGCTGTATCCGGGCACCTGCTTAATCGAAGGCACGAACCTGTCCGAAGGACGCGGGACGACCAAACCGTTTGAATGGATAGGGGCACCGTGGATAGATCCGGCGAGATGGGCAGATATGCTCAACAGTTTAGAACTTCCCGGCACCCACTTTCGTGCCATCCACTTTACCCCTACCTTTTCCAAATACGCAAATCACGAATGTCACGGAGTACAGGTTCATGTCACTAATCGAAATCACTTCAAACCCATCGACGTGGCTCTGCATCTTATCACAACGGCTCAACGCAACTATTTGGATCACTTTGAATTTCTGAAGACTAGAGGGCGATACTTCTTTGATCTCTTGGCTGGCACTGACGAATTACGCTTAAAACTCACGAAGCACGACTCACCTACGGAAATCGTCCAGTCTTGGGAAGCAGAGGTAACGAAGTTCACCGAACAGGGCCGTCCCTATCTGCTCTACGATTGAATTGGAAAAGAACCTACCACCATGGAATCCTTCCATCAACTTGCTGCAAAAGACACGAAAAAAGTTATCGGCTTGATGTCAGGCACCTCTGTTGACGGTGTTGATGCCGCACTTGTCGAAATTCGGGGGCACGGCTTAGAAACACAGATTGAACTGCTTGCATTCCATTCCCACTCTTTTGAGACAGAAGTCCGAAATCGGATCTTTGACCTCTTTCAACCAGAGACAAGCCGTGTTGACGAAATCTGCCAGATGAACTTTCTTATCGGAGAAGTTTTTGCAGATGCGGCGCTGGCAGTCATGCGCGAGGCACAGTTAGAAGCGGGAGAAATAGACCTGATTGGTTCACACGGGCAGACGGTCTACCACCTACCCCCACAACCAGAGGCGCAATACGTCCCATCGACATTGCAGCTCGGTGAGCCAGCAGTCATCGCGTATCGCACCGGCCTCCCGACTATCGCAAACTTCAGGGTTGCTGACGTCGCAGCAGGTGGACAAGGGGCGCCACTTGTGCCGTATGTCGATTTTCTGCTGTTTCGGCAGACGGATCGGACAGTTGCCTTGCAAAACATCGGCGGTATATCCAATGTAACGCTCATACCCGCAGGCGCAGCTGAATCCGATGTCCTTGCGTCCGATACGGGCCCAGGGAATATGATTATCGATTCGGTTATGGAAAGTCTCACGCATGGAAAAGAAAAGTACGACAACGCGGGTAAGTTTGCCGCACAAGGACGCGTTTGTCAGTCGCTTCTATCGGAGTGGTTGCAACACCCTTTTCTCAGTGCACACCCTCCTAAGACAACAGGGCGCGAAGCGTTCGGTAGGCAGTTTGCGGATCAGACGATTCAGCAGGCACAAAATCAGAACATAGGGCAGGCGGATTTGGTTGCCACCGTGACAGCGTTTACGGCGGAGACAATTTTTGACTACTATCAACGGTTTCTATTCCCACACCATTCCGTCGACGAAATCTATATCAGTGGGGGCGGTACTCACAATCTCACATTGATGGCCCATCTAAAGAGGCTATTCCAGCCAATTCCACTCCTACCCATCGATTCCATCGGTTTCTCAAGTGATGCGAAGGAGGCAATTGCCTTCGCTGTTCTTGCCAACGAGGCGATTCATGGGAATCCAACGAACCTGCCACAGGTCACTGGAGCATCGCAGCCGATGGTGCTTGGGACCTTCTCTCCCGTCTAAAGCCAAACATTCAAACATAATTGTCCGGCTATATGAAACCCGTACTGAAAAAAATATACACATAAGTACCGATGTTTTCGGGTAAATGGGCACATATATACAGCGAGGGGAGGTTACCAATAATGCTGAGTGATACAGAAATTGTCCAAGCTGCCAAAAAAGGGGATCGGCAAGCGTTTGAAGCACTAGTCGAAAAATACAAAAACGCTGTTTATGCTGTGATTTTGCCCAAAGTCAAGAATTTCCATCAGGCGGAAGACTTAGCACAGGAGACCTTTGTGCAGGCGTATAAAATTCTTCCTTCTATGAAAGAACCGGAAAAGGTGGGTTTTTGGTTATGCGGAATTGCTCGAAACATCACGAATAAATGGCTCACTCGGAAGAGACGGAACGATTACAGCTTGGAGGGGTTGATGGTTGAGGCACCTTGGCTGGAGGATAAGATGCTGCGGTTGCCATATCATACATCGGAAGAAACACCTCTTGAAAGGATGCAACGGACTCAAACACATCAACTGCTATGGCGTTGCCTGATGAAGCTGCCCGACATTTCTAAGGAAATCTTGTTCCTTTTCTATATGCGAGAGATGAAACAGAACGAGATTGCCAGATTCTTGGACATTTCGCTGACAGCCGTCAGAAATCGATTGTCGGATGCTCGAAAACGCCTGAAAAAGGAGATGATTAACATGGTCGAAAATGCCGTTCAAAGCCAATCTCTAGCTGAAAACTTCACCGATCAGGTTATTGCAGAAGTGATGGCGCATGGTGAGAAGTGTCTTGCCAATCGAAGTTGGGAAAGGGCGCGAGAACAATTCCAGCGCGCCACAGATATTCAACAAGATTATGCACCAGCTTACCGGGGAATAGGCATGGCAGTAAAGGGAATGATTGACTCTCAACTCAATTTGCCACAGGGAATCGTCGACCGTCAGTTACTCGAAGAAGGATACACCGAGCTTGAAAGAGCTTATCGACTTGGTGCGCGAGATTCTGAAACAGTTTGGGCGTTGGCAAATTTGTATCACCGCTTTCAGCGATGCGAAGAATATGTCAAACTTCTCTGGAATTTCGCACAAACTAGTTCTGATGTCAAAGCAGCGTTTGATGCGGGCTATAAATGTCTTTTTGAAATGCAGCAGAACTGTGTCGCTGATTTCCAACGGGCAGTTAATTCCCATCAGATGTTGTTGCAAAGATTCTCTGCTCAAGTATCCCTTGCAGATCAGCTTGAGTCTTATCTCCATGTGAGAAGGGCATATTTTGAGGTTGAACGGGCGGAAGATTGGTTCGCACAAACAGAATGCCTCGTCGAGCAAATGGATGATGAGATACTCATGGCACAATATTTCTTCTATATGCGAGATCGTGGCACAATGTTTGGGAACTTGAAACGTTATCAAGAAGCGGCTAGCGTTTACGAAATGTTCATTGACTGGATACGAGCCTCAGACGCGGTGCATCCACACAAACAACGTTTTACCATCGAAATACAAGGAGAGCATCTGCTACCCACATATCATAAATTGTACGAACGCGACAAAATTAAAGCAGTACTCGCAGATGCTGAAGCAACACTTCAACAATACCACGTCGAGCGTGATACATTACTCGCAAGTATCACCAAGGACAACGAAGTAACGCGACAACGGTTGGATGCAATATACGAACGGGTAGAAACATATCCTCAAGGAGATAGTGTGGCGCAAATCCGAAGCTGGGTCACGAAGAAATATTTCACCGGTATTCTCTACGCCACCCATAACCTCGCTGCAGGTTGTGCACGGATTGATGAGGGTGAAGCTGCAATCCGCCTCTTTCAGCGTGTGGCTGAACACGAACAACAGTACAAGGACCGTGTTGGTGGGAATGTCTATACTTGGCTAGCGAGTCTTGTATTGAAATTTCGTGACGACCGTCAAGCCAGTCTTGAGTATCTCAAGCGAGCATCAGAGGATAGACGTTGGGCAGCTAGCGGCTGGATTCAACGGACTTTTGAACAAGCTGTTTTCGATTCAGTGCGCAATAACCCGGCATTTCTAGCAGTGGTCAATGAACCTGTCATCAGCGATTGAGCAACAGAATGACCATTCCAGCCTGAGAAGAAGGAGTACAGGGCAGATAACCCCCTACTCTTTCTTCGTGTTTTTCCTTAGTTTTTACCCTCTGCCGGGGAAAGTGAGTTCAGCGACTCCGGATTTATCCAACTCTCCCTTGCCAAGCACAATCATCTTGTCATACTGCTTTTTCGTCGCTTCGGCGAGTGGGAGGTTCAAGCCAGCGGCTTCGGCGAGGTCAAGCGCAATACCTGAATCCTTCGACGCATGTGCCGCCGAGAAGTAACATTCGTGGTCACGAGCTTCCATGTCTTCGCCATCGGTTTCTAGGACGCGAGAGTTCGCACCCGTTTGGGCGAAAACTTCTTGCAGCATCCCCAAATTCAATCCAAGCGCAGCACCGAGTCCAAGCCCTTCTGCCAAACCTGCAGT
>PYIZ01000030.1 GCA_003635265.1 Candidatus Poribacteria bacterium | reverse complement strand
AATCCAACTCCAATGAAAGGCATAAACATGACCCAAACAAACTATCCCACGGATTTGACGGATGCCCAATGGTGCCGACTGTTACCTTATCTGCCAAAACCTTCGCCGGTAGGCAGACCTCTCAAGTGGAAGATGCGTGCAATTATCAACGCTATCTTTTATATAGTCAAATCAGGGTGTCAATGGCGAATGCTCCCGCATCAGATGCCGCCATGGCAAACGGTCTACTCCCATTTCAGAAAATGGAAAACTGATGGCACATGGCTTATGATTCATCAAGCACTTCACGAGCAAATCCGTTGTGATATTGGCAAAGCACCTTCACCGACAGTAGCTATCATTGACAGCCAATCCGTTAAAACGACCGAACTGGCAGATACTCGCGGCTTTGATGCACATAAGAAAGTCAAAGGTCGTAAACGCCACATAGTCACCGATACAATTGGCATTCCATTGCGGGTGAAGGTCACTGATGCAAATATCAGTGATAACCGAGTCGCAATAGAGTTATTAACAGAAATCTTTAGGTGGCACATAACGATTCAGTTAGTCTGCGCCGATGCTGGCTATCGTGGAAAATTAGGCGACTGGTTATATATGGCGCATCAGTGTCAATTGGACATTGCCCCATCTCTTAGGCAATCGGGATTTGTGGTCGTTCCATTACGTTGGATTGTGGAACGCACCTTTTCTTGGTTCGGTCGGTTTCGCCGATTGACTTTGGACTATGAACGCTCTGCCGAAACCGCTGAAGCGATGGTGTACATTGCTTCCATTTACTTGATGCAAAACCGTATCAAATGACTTTTAAAACAGGCTCTAAGTCAACAGACCGCCGTGGAGATGTTGATTTAGTGGTTTCAGATGAAGAATTGCTTATTCTCGCGGAAGTTAAATCATCACCGCTAGTTGTTTATCCACTTGAGGTGTCATTGTCGAAACCCATGACAGAAGTGAGAGATGGTGTGACTAAGCAGTTGAGAGACCATTCTTCTGTAACAGCACAAACCGTGAAAGATGGGATGAGTCTTTATATTGCCCATAGGAATTTACGAATTTCACTCGGAGCTAATAGCGTGGTAGATTGGCCCTATCCAGCCCTAATTAAATATGTGAGTGATAAAAGTAACACTGCGTTGGTTATTGAGGCATGGAGTGAACTTCAAGATGTCTACAGTAGGAAAGGACGAGACATTTACGGAAATATAGATAATCGGAAGTGGATTACATGTGGGTGTGGTGGTAGTATTGACGATTCAAAGAATGCACCCGGTCTTGATAGGACCGATGACATTAAAAAAGGGACTTATCAAGTCTTAAAGCTAGGAGCTTACTTTAAGGAGAAAGTTCCTGGGATGAATATTTTGGCGATCCTCGTTTCTAACTTCTTTCCCAATCGTGCAAATGACCGCTATCTTGAAGATATAAAAAATGTTTTGTGGACAAAACCTGAGTACGAGATTGACTTAAAGAACAGTGCCTATGAAGGTGAAATGAGAGTGTTTAAGAAAAACGGTGTTTTTAATCTTTATGATGCTGTATTGTGTTTTACAGGATCTCTTTTTTACGACAGTCGGATAGAGAAATTGTTTAGTTCAAAAGGATTTGTGGAATCATTTCTGAATGAATAACCTAGCTAGATTTTATTTTAAACTGAGACAAAATATTGATATTGAAGGCGACATTTTGCTCGCACGGTTGGAACTTGAAGCGTTGATGTCTGTACAATTGGAAAGCGTAGCGAATATGGCGAATTTGGAGAAGCTTGAACCTTCTAGTGCAGGTTTGGAAGGTTTATCGAAGCCTAGTTCTCATTGTCGTTCTAATGGAGTTCAAGGGTTTGCTGCCCATGCTCCAGTCAATAAGCTATCTAGGCTCATAAAGTGTCTTAGCTTTATCGAAAGAATATATTGTTTTACAGAAAACGATTGTGTTGTTGTAGCCTACCTTAATCAGGTTCAGGGGAATTGTGGAAATGTGCTTCGATATTGTGAGAGAGGGGCACTACTCCTTATTGAGGCAATCCCGCACTTTACGATATTTGAGCTTTCTCAAACACCGCTGATGAGGTCTAAAACGCCGGAAGAGGTGAAGAAAAATTTAGACCTATTGCTGGCAGGCTTGTTTGGCAAGACAAATATTCCGCGAGCAAAGAAAATTGTTTTTGAAGCGTTAAAAGTCAAAAATTCATCGTCTCTTTTATCGCATGATATTCATTATTACAAAGCTAAGTTTTTCCCTAGAATGGTGCGTGCTCTGATCAACATAGGAAGCAATACTATTGATAGGGTGCCATTAAAAGTTATTGATAATTTTGTTGGTAGCGGTACAACACTGCTTGAGGCAGCAACACTTGGGTTTGAAAGTACGGGGATAGATTTAGATCCACTATCTGTCCTTATATCAAACACAAAAATTGAGGCGTTAAATTATGAAAGTAGCTTGCTAGAAGAAGAACATGTTCGTATCATTGATGAGATTGAGATGTCTAGGAGCGGACAAAGAACTTTATTGAGAGACCCACAGCTTAGAAAGTACCTGAGTGAAAAAGAACTCTTCCCAGAGTGGTTGCTTAAAAACAGGAAAATGACTGCTGATGTCACAAGTGAATTAGTAGAAGACGTGAATTTGCTAAGGTTGGCACTGGAAATATCAACTCCGGAAATTCGTGAGCTAATCCAGGTGCTGATTTCCGATGCAATTGCACGTAAGGTAAAAATGCGGATATTAGGAACAGGCAGCGGACGCTTCTCTTTGAGTTTTGCGAAAACACCCCTTTTAGATATATTTTCTCGGTCATTGCGGAACTATGTTAAAGTTGCGGCGGTAGGGGAATGGCTGAAGGAAGTTTTGAGGATAAATCTAGCACCAGCCAAAGCAATAATTGGAGACGCAAGAAGTTTACCGAGGGAAGTAACTAATTTTGATATATTGGTAACATCACCCCCGTATTTGCCGGCTTCAAGTGGTAGAGAGAGCTATGCAAAAGCAAGAGCCATATCACTTCGGACACTTGGCGTGTCGGACGTGGATAGTCTGATAGATGATGCTGTTGGCGGCATGACTGGACACAATGTTGATTTATCGCAGCTTAGTGAGAAGGAGATGAAGGTTGTTGCTTGGCTTGCACAAGACGAATTGCGCGATGTGAAGGCAGAACCTACAGCTAGATATTTTTTAGATATGCGGCAGTCCTTTAGTGAAATGTACCGCGTGTTAAATCGTGGAGCTTTTGTTGCGTTAGTGAGTGGTAAGCAAAATACCTTTTATAAATTTTCAACGCGAGAAATACTTTATGCAGTCCCTACAGCTGAGTTGCTTACTGAAGAGGCACAAAAGGCGGGTTTTGATGTTGAAGATCTAATAGATGTACAACTCAAAAAGTCAAACAGAAATGCGAGGCCTCGTTCTCTAGATGATTACTATGAAACAGTAATTATTCTTAGAAAACCGTGAGCAATTGTGTATGAATTCGGGGCTGCCGTTTGTTGCACGAATCTCAGGTTATAATACTTTTACTATATCTCTGTAACCCGTGTGATTACAGAATCTGACCTAACGGAGGGTCAGTTGTGAATACTGAAAAAAGTACGCAGAAAGTGATTCACAAATCCACAGGGGATATTGTTAAGCGTCCATGTGCGGAAACAGCACCCAAAAATAAGGCTGCACAGCGTCTGATTAAGATAATAGAACAGCCGATCCCTGTCACCGATGAAGATGTCAAATCGCTTATTAAAGTGATTAAGGAATCAAGGGGCAGTATTTAACGATGTGCTATACACCTATCGCCCCTCTGGGGCTATGTTGGTTCATCGATTCATTAGTTCATTGAATTGGTGAATCGGATACGTTAGTCTCCTCTGAAGAGAAATGTACCTGTCACTCACTAGAGCTTTCGGTCGGGCAAGTCCGAGAGGATCCCGAGACCGGGGATGCCCGACCTACGGAGGTGTTACTGGGGATAGACGTAATAAGAATCACTAAAACCCTGAATAAGTTAGATAACGAAATCGTAGGAGGGGTTTATGGGCTTAATTGAGAAACTTCAAGATCTATCTGATACCATCAAAGAATATACCAATCAGGATCTGGACGAAGCAAACACAGAGATGTTATGTTTTGAGCCTTTCATTGAGTTATTGGGATACCAACGAACCCTGACAGACATGCAAAGGCAATATCCAGCCGATATGCGTGGGGGGCCTAAGCCTAAAACGGTTGACTATGCGATTAAAAAAGATGACGCTCCAATCATGATAGTTGAATGCAAGCAGTTGGGGGAAGATTTAGACGCTCACACCGGACAACTTGAGGACTACTTTGCTGCGGTTCAAGAGACCCGTTTCGGCGTTCTGACGGACGGGCGTTTATACCGATTTTACACCGATTTGGACAAACCAAACCTAATGGATAGCGATCCCTTTCTTGAGTTTGACCTATTTGATATTCAGCCATCTCTTGTTGCTGAACTTAAACCGTTCACCAAATCTCGCTTCGATTTAGATAAAGCACTTGCCGCCGCGCGAGACTTGAAGTATTCAAAAGCGATTCAGGAATTTTTGACCGGGCAACTAGAATCTCCTACGGAAGATTTTGTCAACCATATCGCATCTTCTACCAACATCGCCATAAATACACCAGAGCAGAGGCAGCGAATCACAGAAATTATCCAGCAAACATTGAAGGCGCTTAAGGTTGGGACAGCCGGTCCACCATCACCAGATCCAGAATCCGATGAAGGCGGAGAAGCGGATGAACCCTCTCCGCCCACAGGGGACCTTGACTCCGATGAGGTTCTCGAGCTAGATCAGACTTGGATAGGCAAGAAAATCAAAGCATTTACGTTTGAAGGCGACACGCATGAGGTAAAATCTTGGGTTGAATTTTTAGCCCGCTTCTGTGAAATCTTGTCTGAAGTTTACCCCAATCAATTTGAAGAGGTCTTACAACTAAAACCTCACCATTTCTCAAAAAATCCTGACGCCGATTTTCCGAGAGGTGCGAGCCCTAAACCGATAGGAGGCACTGGCATTTATGTTCAAGCGAATATCAACAATAATGTAAAAAAAGAGATTGTAAAAGATTTAGTCGAACACTTTGGGTGTAACATGCCCGTGGTTTACATAGACGAAAATTAGATGAGACAATCATGATAGATGCTCTAGGATCAACCTTTTTTTCACTTCTGTTGAGGTACAGACGTATGATATTTTTGCCTTATTCTTCAGCATATCCCCATTGCCAATAAAAATGTCGAATCGCTTATTTTTTCCTTTAACAACCACAGGAGGTTCAAAATGAACATCAGGCAGTTCACCAAATTCGCGTCTGTCTTGACAATTGCTACGCTCATTGTGGGGCTTTCCGTCTATAACCCGTTTGGGCAACTTGTCGTCGCACCAGCTGAGGCGGAAGATGTAGAGAGAGAGATTTCCGTTGGCGTGGTTATAGCTCAGACCGGGCAATTCGCTTCCCCGTATGGTCTGTCAATGCTAAATGGTTTCGAGCTCGCCCGCAAACAGATGAACGAGTCAGGAATCCTCGGCAATACCAAAATCACGTTCATCGTTGAGGATGATCAAAGCGTGAGCGCCGTTGAACCGGTCAAGAAATTGATTCATCAAGATGGGGTGCCTGCTATCGTGGGTTTTGCTATTTCAACGCAGCTTGAAGAGGTAATTCAAATTGCCCAAGAAAATAGTGTTATCATTGTTAGCTCGGTCTCGTCTGCCCCCGGTCTGAGTGCGCGTGGCGATTTTATCTTCCGCTCAGGGCTGAACTCAGGTGTTCTTAATCCCGCTGCGGTCAAGGCGACTCACAAGAAATACGGTTACAAGAGGGCAGCTACAATATATCACCACCGCGATACCTACTCTACGCGAAGTGACGAAGCGTTCAGGGCTGCGCTTGACGAGAGCGGTGTCCAGATTGTCGCCACAGAGATCTACGCAGGTGACGAGACCGACTTTTCGGCGCAATTAACGCGGATAATGAAGTTAAATCCTGATGTCCTCTTTATCTCCGCTCTGGGATCTCACATACCTCCGATTCTGATTCAGGCGCGCGATCTCATGCCCGGTATACACGTTATTGTTCCCGAACTGACCAGTATTGAGGTGGAAGCCGCGGGTGAGGCTGCCGAGGGCGCAGTTACTTCTATAGGTTGGCTCAGCACGGCTGACACGCCATTGAGTCGAGCGTTCGTCGAGAGTTATATCAGGACATACGCGGCAGAGCCGGCTGCTTGGGCGGCGCAGTCGCATGCGGCGTTCCATATTCTCGCTATGGCAATTGCAAACGCGCAATCTATCAATGCAAATGCGATTCGGGACGCACTAGCGAAGACCACAGATTTGGACACTGTTTTGGGTAAATTCTCTTTTGACCCCAACGGAGAGGCGGTTTATGACCCGATAGTCCTTACCGTCAAAAACGGCGCATTTGAGGTCTTTGAGTAATCCTCGGCGGAAAGCCTAATCATGCTAGGTGCTTCAGATCCGAAATTCCTTGCGGATGAAAATGTGGGCAAACTGGGTAGGTGGCTGCGGATTTTAGGTTACGATGTCGCTTACCAATCTCCCGCACTCGACGCGCAGCTCGCTCTCAAAGCGTTGCGTGAGAATCGGATAATCCTGACGCGGGATCGGGAATTTGTAGAGCGTCGTATGGTGGAGCGATACCTCTTACTCGCTAGCCAAGATCCGATCGAGCAGCTCAAGCAGGTCATTCAGACGTTTCACTTGAAACTCGATCGCAATTCCTTTTTTACGCGATGCCTCGATTGCAATACCGCTATTGAATCTGTTCCCAAGGCGGAGGTACAATCAGTGGTGCCGGACTATGTCTATCGCACACAGGATCAGTTTCATCGATGTCCGACCTGTAACAAGCTCTTTTGGGCGGGCAGCCATACGACCAATTTTCAGGATTGGCTAAAGCGGGTGAATGGAACGTGAAGGGGAGAACGAAGGAACGAGAAGACAAGAGAAGGGGAAAACGAGAAAGCATGAATTGCTATACACATTTCTTCCCGCCGGGGTTTTAGAAGATCTGGTTTGTCCACTGATATACACATATCGCACCTCCCATGCTAAATGAACCAATCACGCATCACGTTTCACGCCTCACACTTCGATAATTTCCACATTTGCCCGCGGCAAGACAACTCTGTTTCCATCTTCTAGTTCAACCTCCAACACGCGCACCTTTGCCTCTGTCTCAAGTTCTTGAAGTTCGACGGGCAGGGCGCATACTCGTCCCAACTGCCCGAAATACGGTTCACGGATGATGCGAATCGGTGTGCCGATATTGAGTGCATCGCCGGCGAGGTTTGCGTCAACTGTCTCCGCCTGCACCTCGACAGGGATGATGATTTCTGGTCTGACAACGCCAGCGCGGATCTGTGTTGCGCCATTAATCGAGGTCATCATACCCGCCTGTGCTTTGAGCAGGTCGAAGGTTCGGGCCGCCATGCTTATCTCCCCAAACCCTTCCGTGACGACCAGCGTCAGACCGAGCGATTCTGACCCCGTTATCGCAACGCCAAGTTCGTATCCCAAGAGGTCACGGAGATCGCTGTCGTGAATGCCGCCCACAATTATGCCTTTGATCCCTTGCCGAATTGCTTCTTGAATGGCATCGTTTCCGACGACAGCACCGCCGCAGAGGATTTTGTCTCGATGTGCGGGTTGGACAAGATCTTTGGTCAATGGGGCATCTGGAGAATCCACGACAACTTCGAGTGCGCCAACTGTCTCCCCACCGACCCCAAAAATTCCTTGGATATACGTTCCATACGCTTCGACGATGGCACCTTCGCTGGCGATAATCTCGACGATTGATCCGGAGATGTGCCCCATCACGTTGACGGGGATTGGTGCTTCACGAATAATGACCTGCCCAGTTATCTCGGAGATGGTTTCGATAGTCCCATCAATCGGGGCCCGTGCTTGCGACTTAAACAGTCCAAACAGGCCCTTCGTCTCGCCTATGATTTCGTCCTTTCCCACAGGTTCTCCCTCGCTTTTGAGCATGTAGTCCCTTATATCTTCGGTGGGAATGCTTAGAAGATTTGCGATATTGACAAGTTGAACGTTCCCCGGCAGAGATGCTTTTGCAACCACATCCTCTGCGTCGATCTTATTCCCGACTTGAACAATTACCTCCCCCGCGATTGGGAGTCGGCGTTCATTGCGTATTGTCGTGCCCGCCGCAACTTTGAGTCCGGGAGTGTATGCGTGTGCCATAAATCCACCCTTTTGCGTAAGGTTTAATCCATACCAAGAATCACAGTTTAGTTCGTTGTCGAACAAACTTAAATGATAGCAAATTTCCTTTCAAAAGACAATCTAAATCAAAAAGGCAATAAAGGTATTGACAATGCCATTTCACCCCATTATAATGACCAAAAATCTTTGTCACGGTATATTTCGTACTCGGAGACCGGTTTATGGACGCGACCCCCGAAATCCTGAAGGGTAACAACCCGATGAAGGTGGAACAGATTTTCGGACCCGAAATCAAGCCTTATGAGGTGCTTGAGTTTGAATCGATGCTGCGGTATGAAGATTTTCAGATATTCAGCGAATCCGGATTCAAAAAAAATGGGCAGGTCATTATTACCAGAGCCCCGGCGCGGCTGGATGTGATGGGTGGAATTGCGGCGCACTATGGCGCTCATGTTTTTGGATTGACACTTGAACGTTCTGCTGTTGTCGGTTGTCAGGCGAGGCAAGACCGTCGGTTGAGCGCTTTAAGTTTTGACGCCGGGCTACACGGGTATCAGTCCGCCGTGCAGATCTCCATTGACGATTTCTACACAGATGGAAATCTAAAATCCTACGAAGCGGTTCAATCGCTTTTCGCGCAAAATTCACGAGCCATGTGGGCAGGATATGTCCTTGGTGGATTTTTTGCAATCCTGAAAGAGGGGTTGGTCGAATGCCTGCCGGACGGCGTGGCAGTTGTTGTTAAGAGCAATATCCCGGTGGAGGCAGGAATCGGTTCTTCCACAGCGATCGGCGTTGCAACGCTCACAGCGATTAACCATCTGTATGCACTCAATCTGAGCGCGCTTGACATCGCTCGCATCAATGGGATTATCGAGAACCGTATCGTCGGTGTACCGTGTGAAGTCGTGGATGCAATCACTGTTGCCGCCGGACAGAAGGACACCCCACTCTCTATCCGTAGTCAACCGAATCAGATACTTGAAACCGTTCCCCTTCCCCCGAATACACGATTAATCGGCATTCACAGCAGAGCGCAACGAACCCCAACTAGTTCAGCCTATGTTGATGCGCGTACTGCGGCGTTTATGGGGTTGACAATTCTTCAGAAGACCCTCAATCTGGAAGAACTACGCGATAATCATCTATGTCGTTTGTCCACCAAGGATTTCCGTCAAAAATGCTGGAAGGTCTTGCCGGTACGGCTGAAGGGTGTAGATTTCCTTGACCAATACGGCGAGCCAGTTAATCCGCTCATAAAGGTGGATCCGCAGAAGGTGTACGGTGTGCGCAGCCGTGTCGAACATTTGATTTATGAACATGCCCGTGCGCAACGCATTATTAAACACTTCAAGGAGGCGAGCACTAATCCGCAGAGTATTCATTACCATCTCACGGAGGCGGGAAAACTGATGTACGCATCGGATTGGAGCAATCGTTTCCGTGCTGGACTCGGTTTACCGGAGGTTGAGCAGATTGTTCGATCTATTCGGAAGGTCGGAATCCACAGTGGTCTTTACGGAGCAAAGATTACGAGCAACGGCAGCACGGTCGCAGTGCTCTGCCACGGCGATGTGTCTAACGCCATGATCCAGATTCTTTCTGCCTACAAACTGGCGTGGGGGCTTGATGCGGAAGTGTTTGCCGGCTCATCGCCAGGAGCGTTTGAGTTTGGACACGTGATTTTGCGACTCAGTAAGGAGTAGGAGAGGCGAAAACGGGAAAACGAGAGAACGGGAAAACGAGAAAACCTTTACCGCAGAGACGCAGAGAACGCTGAGGAAAACAAGAGAGCGAGAGGGCATGAATTGCTATGCCATGTTGTTCGGCTAGGGCGGATCATGAAAGTGGGATGGTGAGAAAGTGAGAAAGGGAGCCAAGATACAGTACCTATTAACTTACGTCAAAAAATAGATGCTTGCGCTGAGGCTTTAGAGGAAAACTTGAGTGATATGATTGATGCTCCCACTACGGAAGGGGTTAAGTATGCAGGTTCAAAGCTGAAACTCCTGCCTCACATATTGCAACTGGCAAAGAAAACCGACGCCAAGACAGTCCTAGATGGTTTCTCTGGAACAACGCGGGTGTCCCAAGCGTTTGCCAAGACTGGCTACCGCGTCCTCTGCAACGACATCGCTGCATGGTCCGAGGTATTCGGGGTATGTTATCTGCTTAACCGCAAGTGCAAAGCGGATTACGTTGAACTCATTGAACACCTCAACACACTATTACCTAGGGAGGGATGGTTCACAGAACGCTATGGTGGCAACCCAGAAGCGGTGCAAGCGGACGGGCTCAAGAAGCCTTGGCAGATCCATAACACGCGGAAATTAGATGCCATACGGGAGGAAATTGATCGGCTTCCCCTGACGAAGGTTGAAAGGGCAATCGCACTCACAAGCCTTATCCTTGCGCTCGATCGGGTTGATAGCACCCTTGGGCATTTTGCTTCGTACCTCAAGGAGTGGTCGCCTCGATCGTTTAATGAGTTAGTGCTCGAAGTGCCAAATCTCTTTTGTACCGACGAGCAACACGAAGTGTCGCGTCGGGACATCTTTGAACTGGTGAACGATAGAACCGCTGATTTGGCATACTACGATCCGCCTTACGGGTCCAATAATGAGAAGATGCCGCCCTCTAGGGTCAGATACGCCTCATATTACCATCTTTGGTCAACGGTGTGCCTTAACGATGACCCTGAGTTGTTTGGTAAGGCATTGCGTCGAAAGGATACATCGGACACTTTGGCATCGTCTGTCTTTGAAGAATTCCGAAGAAACGATCGTACGGGACGCTTTATCGCGGTCGAGGCGATTGAGCGGTTGATTCGGAATACGCGCGCCCGGTGGATTATCCTATCTTACAGTTCGGCGGGACGGGCAACCGCCGACGAACTCAATGAAATCCTTCGGGGTAACGGTTCTCTCGTTGAGGTCGTTGAGATAGACTATAAGCGGAACGTGATGGCGAAAATGAAATCGACCCACGATTGGGTGCGTGATGCCGACGTGCCGAATCGAGAATTTTTGTTTCTTATTGAAACAGATACCAATAATTAAGGAGATTGATGAATGTCCCAACAACCGATGCGCGGCATGTTTCCGGTCTTGGTAACGCCCTTCGATGAACAGGACCGCATTGATGAAGATAGCTTGAGGGGCGTTGTCGAGTACAATATCACCGCTGGCGTCCACGGTGTGGTGATCGCGTTCGCCACAGAGATTATGAAACTCACCGAAGCCGAACGGTTACAGATTGCCAAAGTGGTGGTAGATCAGACGCGCGGCAGGGTGCCGGTCGTTGTGAACACCGGCGCAGTGTCCACCGTTGCAACCGTGCAATATAGCCAGCAAACCGAAGATCTCGGCGTAACGGCGGTGATGTGCACCCCTCCCGCAGCAGATGTACCAGTAGACGAAAAAAAAGCGCACTTCAAGGCGCTATCAGACGCCGTCAGTGTTCCAATCTTCGTTCAGGAGGCAGGCACATCGCTGGGCGGAGCGCAGCTGCGACAGATTGCTGAGGAGTGTGAACGGGTGCGTTATGCCAAAGTTGAGAACGCGCCGCCAGTGCAGAAGGTCTACGAGGCGGTTCAGCATGGTGGCGATCTGGTCACAGTCTTTGGCGGCGCGAGTGGGTCTTTCCTTATCGAAGAACTACGCCGTGGTTCGCAAGGCACGATGCCATGGCCCAGTCATCCGCACGCCTTCGTTCAGGTCTGGGACTACTGGCAGGCGGGCGACGAAACGGCAGCTCGTGAAGTCTGGGAACGCGAGATTAATCCAATTCTTCGTGTGGGAGGACTTGTCCACAAAGAGATTCTCTATCGCAAAGGTATTATCAAATCGCCACGCTGGCGCTCTCCGCAACCCGCCCTACTCGACGACGTTGGTCAACGGGAATTGGATGAGGTATGTGAACGGTTAGGGATCAGTTGACATGCGTTGGAGCAAACTTTTTCCGTAAGACATCGTCATAACATCATTGAACATTGACATCTGGGAAAAGTTAAAATATAATATTAACGTAGCTTCTATCCTATCAAGAGGTTTGATGCATCTGTTGTTGTGATTGGTGTTCGTGTTGGTCAGTTATTATTGAAGTGGAGATTTTAAGATGGATATGCTTGATGTTCGCGGTTTACCCGATGATCAAATCGAATTCGTACAGGAATTAATCGAATTTATGCGTCAGAAGCATCAAAAACCGTTTGTGCAGCCTCAAGACGAAACAGAAACTATTCATTTACGCAGTTGGTCACTAGGTGTGAAAGGAGAAATTTCACGGGAGGAGGTCTATGACTATCTCGCCGAGTGAGAGAATAGGACTGGTTGACACCAACATTCTTGTTTATCGTGCTGATCAGGATTCTACATTTCACTTGCCGTCGGTCAACCTCATCAGTCGTGGACTCAGAGGTGATATTTCACTTTGTATAGCACCGCAAAATTTAACCGAATTCTATGCGGTGATGACCAACCCCAAGCGAGTCACAAATCCAATTGCCTCCGTGGATGCCCGTGTGGAAATCGGAAGATATTTCCAATCCCAAAACATACGCAAAATTTATCAGACCGCAGATTTGATGCCCAAATTACTGGAACTCATTGATAAATATCCGCCCACGCGCCAGCAAATTTTCGACCTACAGTTGATTGCAACAATGCTAGTGAACGATATCACACGTATCTATACCTTCAACGTGAAACACTTTCAATCGTATCAGGAAATTGAAGTGATTGTTCCCGAATCTCCTGAGTTGTTACCTTGATAAGAAGGGAATTCGTCTCGCTGGTGCTAATGAAAAATAATAAGTAGTGCGTCGTATATAAAAAAGATCTCGACATGTTACGTATGATGTTTCAAGTAGTCTATAAACATTCCGTCTCCCTACAATAGAAATAATCACCGACTCGGATTCTCTGTAAAAAGAGAGAGCAATGTCAGTTAAAATTACGGAAGCAGATTTGGAAGCTGCCCTGCCCGATGTCACCACCACGATGCGTTTTGCGGGAATTCGCAGGCCTGTTGAGGTGTATCGGGATCGGTGGGGCATCCCTCACATCAAGGCTGAGAACGAAAACGACCTATTTTTCGCACAAGGTTTTGTTACCGCGCAGGACCGGCTATGGCACATGGATGCCGATCGGCATCGTGCGCTCGGCAGATGGGCGGAATTCGTGGGTCCCACGGGCGTGGCTCAAGATCGGCTGTTACGAGCGGCGGGAATGGGGCGTACCGCAAAACTCGACTACGAAATCGCTAGTCCCGAAGCCAGGGTTATGGTTGATGCCTACACGGCTGGTGTGAACGCCTATCTGGATACACTCCAAACCGTACCTATTGAATATACGCTTCTCGACCAAACCCCTGAACGTTGGGAAAACTGGCACTGCCTGGCTGTCTACAAGATACGCAATACCCTTTTGGGAACGTTTGAACCGAAACTTTACCGGATGCGCTTGGCAAAAACACTCGGTCCCGAAAGACTCGCTGAATTGATGAAGGGCTACCCAAGTGGTCACCTGCTCACCGTGCCACCCGGCGAGGTCTACGAGGGTACTCCGCTTCAAGGGCTTGATGAACTGAGCGAGGCTGCTGGGGCGGCGAACTGGCTTGATGAGGTGGATGCGGGATCAAATGGCTGGTCAATCTCCGGCGAACTGACCGAATCAGGACTGCCACTAGTAGGTGGCGATTCGCATCGCGCCCTTGACACGCCGAGTGTGTACTACCAAGTCCATCTATCATGTCCCGAATTCACGGTTATTGGTCACGCTGTGCCGGGGATGCCGGGCGCGCTCCACTTCTGCCACAATGAGCATGTGGCGTGGGGGATGACGCATGGTGGCGCGGATACGCAGGACCTCTTCATCGAACGCTTCCGCGAGGCTCCGAATGGTCGTGAGTATCTGTTCAAGGACGAATGGCGACCCGCCGAGGTACTGGACGAAACAATCGAGGTGCGCGGTGCGGACGCAGTACCGTTGGAGGTGACGATTACCCACCACGGTCCCGTTGTTGCAGGGAATCCTGCCTCCGGAGCAGGTATAACAATCAGTGATCCGGGGCTCATTGCCGGCTCCATCTGGGTCGATGCCGCACGTGACGCCATGCGCTCGAGGTCCGTAGATGAATTGCATGACGCGTTCCGCAACTGGACAGACCGTGTGAATAACTACGCTGTCGCCGATGTGCACGGAAATTTTGGTTACCTGCACGAAGGCAAAATCCCGATTCGACCTGAATCGAACGGCTGGCGGGCAGTGCCGGGGTGGACGGGCGAATATGAATGGAACGGTTACATTCCCCATGACGAACTGCCCAAAGCCATCAATCCCGACACCGGTTACGCAGTCACCTGCAACCAACGTGTCGCCGGTCACGGTTACCCATACTACGTGGGATTGTCTTTCACGCCTGAGTATCGCGCCCGACGCGTTCAGACGCGGATCCTTTCGCTTGCACCGGGGACGGCGACCGTCGCCGACATGGCGCGTATTCACGCAGAGCGGGTTTCAAATCCGGCGCGTATCTTCACAGAAGCGTTGGTTCGGATCACGCCGCTTGATGATGATTCGGAGGAAGCGTTGGGGCTGCTACGAACGTGGAACTATAGCATGGATCGTGATCAACCCCAACCGTTGATTTATTCTAAGACTAAGACGTATGTCATCCGCTTCCTGCTTGACCATCTGATGGGAGATATGGCAGCAGAAATCTTTTCAGGTGCCGCGGGGAGCGATGCCCATGCCCGTCAGATTGTCGTGAGGATGAACCAAGAACTTGAGGGAGGTGATAGCTCTTTGCTGCCGCATGGTCACGATTGGTCGGATGTGTTGACTTCCGCCCTCCGGTCTGCGGTCACAGACCTCAAGGCGCAGCTTGGTGATGATATGTCAAAGTGGAAGTGGGGGCAGCTCCATCGAACGCGTTCACAACATCCCCTTTCGGCAGTGTTTCCGGAGTTTGCTGAACTATTGGATCCGCTATCGGTTCCGACGCACGGTGATGGTGACACGCCGCTCGCCGGGAGTTACGCCCTTCACAATGAATTCATTGCAACAGGTATGTCCGTCAATCGTTACATCCATGACCCATCGGACTGGACCAATTCACGGTGGATTGTGCCGTTGGGAGCATCGGGTCACCCCGGAAGCTCACACTACGCCGATCAGGCAGAGATGTGGGCAAACGTGGAGTATATCCCACAACTTTGGGACTGGAATCAGATTTCGGCCGAAGCGGAATCGTATCAATGCATTGAACCGGTAGAATCAGGGTAAGTTCTCAATGACTGTGAAGAAATCTATTTTCCCTGTTTTTTTTTCACCAACAGCGAAAAAGAAAGGAAGGATGGCAGAGATGAACGGAAGTAGGTGCCTGTCGTACCTGACCTTCCGTCCCCGTCTGCGAAAACAGCTATGAATAGCCGAAACAGCGCAGTTTCTAAATACTTGGACGCTAAACAGGATCGGCGCAGGAAAGCTAGGTATCGCGAAAAGCGGTTGAAGATGGGCTTGCCGGCGGCTGTCCAGTTGAAGCATGTTTCACTCAATCAAGAGGAGAAGAACGCGATTGTTTCCACGGAAGCGATCGGTACGGCAAAACAGAAGAAGCTTTTTGTCACCCAGCACTTTGCTTGGCCCGTGTCACTCGGCTTCCATGTCTTTGCGGGATTTTTGCTTACTATATACGCTATTCAAGAGTATATACCTGAAGAGGAGCCTGTTTCTCTGGATTTCGTCGAGCCTACTCGGGAACCCCGGAGGACAAAGATTCGCGTTATAAAAAGCGTGAAACCTCCCGATTCAGTACAGGTACGGGCGCTACGTACACCACAGAGAACACTAGCAGCCGTAGAGATCCCAAGGGAGCAGGAACAACTTTACACACTGAATGAGGATGTGCTTGATGCAGGAGATGCCCCGATTGCCGGTGGCGTGTCGATACCAAAAGGAATTGGAAATATCCAGCCGCAACAGCAGCGTCCACAAATCCCCACGGAGTCGCTGGGACCCAAAATTGACCGCGACACACAGTTTGCCCCGGATGATACTGAATTAGGTGATATTGGGGATGCAGGTCTCGATGACCGGACCATTGATGCGGAGGTAGAGGTTAATGTCGATCAGAACGCTCGCGTTCTCAGAAAAGTTGAGCCAAAGTATCCTGAAGCCGCGAAACGTGCTCAGAGGGAAGCTCTTGTTAACGTTGAGTGTACGGTTGGTGTGGACGGAAGGCCAACGGACATCAAGGTGGTGGAACCGAAAGGGTACGGCTTTGATGAGGCAGCGATTGAAGCTGTGAAAAAGTGGCGCTTCACCCCAGCCAAGAAAGGCGGCGAATCGGTACCTCAGCGGGTAAAAATCCCAATTCGATTTACATTGAAGGACTAGTTTGCACACACCCCATTGAGAGGCTTGACCATTTCTGCGTTAGGTTTCCGTTTCAATACGTTGCCCTACCGCCACTCACATCGTAACACTGCCCGGTCACAAAACTGGCATCGTCCGACGCTAGGAAATGAACTACCGCTGCGACCTCTTCCGGCTTTCCGACCCGTCCCAGCGGAATCTTGCTGACCATATAATCGATGGTGGACTGTGACACCTGTTCCAGAATTGGGGTTCGGATAACCGCTGGTGAAACACAGTTGACGTTGATACTGTACTCGGTGACCTCCTTTGCCAGAGCTTTCGTCAGGCAGATGACGCCCGCTTTGGAAGCCGAATACGGGATGAGCGTTGGATTGCCCTCTTTGCCCGCGATTGAAGCGACGCTAACAATCTTGCCGTACTGCCGCTCGATCATGTGGTCAATCACCGCTTTGCAACAGAGGAATACGCCCTTCAGATTCACATCTATGACCGCATCCCAATCCGATTCCTCCAGATCTGGCAACGTCGCCGTTTTTCCCGCTATTCCGGCGTTGTTCACCAGAATATCGATCTGGTTAAAGGTGTCCAATGTTTGCTGTGCCAGCCGTTGCGTCTGATCCAGCTTTGAGACATCAACCTCAACCACGAGGGATTTGCGTCCCAACGCTTCAATCTCGTTTGCGACTGCCTCACCGACTGTACGGTTCAGTTCAGCTACGACGACCGTTGCACCGGCACCCGCCAGTCGCAGCGCAATCGCCCGACCAATCCCCTGTCCCGCGCCTGTCACAATCGCAACTTTATCAGTTAAATCCATATAACTTCCCTCCCTAGGTTTATTTCCAATATAGTTGACAAGTATGTTTTTTGCATCGTTTAAGGATTCGCACGTGAAACGTGATGCGTGATGTGTATTTCTAAGATTTGAGCTACACGAGTCTGTGAGACAGTGGAAAAAGAAAAATGATGTGAAAGGATACCTTGTTTTTGCTCACTTTCGCCCCTTCTCACTTTCTGCACCCCGACGTTCCCTCGCTCATACACCTCCTCGTCTCGTTTTCTCGTTTTCTTGTGTCAGGTATGGGTGTATTGTACCCAGCCTGCGAAATAGTGCGGTGCCCACCTGCGTGCTAGATAGAAGGTCTTCTGAGAATAACGACCGTGCGGCGGGAGTACTTCAGCGTCAATCCACGCCTCCGCTCCGGTCAAAGTGGGGAACTCAATTAGCCATGCCCGATGCCACGCATCTTGTGCGCCCATCAGTTGGAACGCTTCGAGGCGCATCAGTCCGTGTTCACGGCCGACCGACTGCATTAGCTCAATATGCTCGGTGTCCCCTCGTGCTTCCGGTGTTGCCTCGCTCGCCTCCGGTCGCCAGCGTCCAAAAAGCAGGGCAACCACGCTGCCTCTATCCACGTCGAGTACCGGAACCTGATGCGGATCCGTCCCATCTGGCACGACCGGTTCGGGGGAACGGGCGACCCACCGGGAAAAATGCTCGCGTCCCCAATGCCGCGCGGTATAGTATTCGTAGTAGCCGTAGCGACCGTAGGGCGGTGCCATTTCAGCATCGATCCACGCCTCTGCACCCGTCAGTGTAGGAAACTCGATAACCCAGAAACGTTCCCACGCCCCCTGCGGTGTCATCAGCTTAAAGCCTTCTAGTCGCATCAGCCGATGTTCGCGGGCAACCGATAGCATCAGATCAACATGCTCCTGCTGATACGCATCTTGTTCCTCCGGGGTCAGATCGTGCCACGTGGGCAGCCGGCCACCTTTGTAGAGTATAATGACGCTATCTTTGCTGATTTCTGGTGCTGTCGTCACAGGGGTATCCTCCTTTTCAATACGGACAAGAAGATCATTGAGAGATAAGCCATTCGATGAGGAGATCAACCTGCCGTAAACCTTTATCCTCTAGTGCTTGCGGTTCGATAGCTTCATGCGTGATGCCCGCCACGGTGATAATCCCCGTCATTGTGGGATGCGGTGCTGCGACCCGAATGATGTTGCCCTGTGGGGCAAGCTCGGTTTTTTGCAGAAGCCCAAGGACCGGGAGCACTTTCGCCATTGGAATGCGGACGATTCGAATGTTGGTGTTTTTGCCAAACACTTGCCACGCTGCCTCTCGCGTTACAGGTCCCTTGTCAAGTCCCTGCCTTGTACCTACCAAAGCGAAGTCAACCCCCGTTTTTGCTTTAATCAGTTGTGAGAGTCCCTGCTCGATTTCCGTTGCGTCGAATGGTTCGCTGAGATTGGCAAGTGGTTCGTTGGTCTCATCGGCGGCGGCTGGTCGGAGGTTGAGATAGCGCATCGGTCCATCTTTGGGTTTAATCCAAGCAAAACGTCCCTGTTGAAGACGACGTTCTGTCTGCGTGAGGTCTATGTACTGTCCCACAATCCCTACTGATTCAATGAGGTGAACTTCGACATAGCCGTTGGCTGCCATAGGTCCGGGATAATTCACCGATCCGGTGTTAACACAGACAGCATCTCCCTCCGCAAACCCCTCCGGCACCCACGCCTCAAATCTGTGGGTTGTAGCTGAGAGAACCAGATCCGCCTTGTTGAGCAAAAATTGACGGCGTTCTGGAGAAAGTACCATGTCCCATGCGCCCGTCCGCGAATGCGCTGCCACGATAATCAGGTCCTTATCTCCTTTTTCGATCCCTTTGAGGGTTTCCATCATCCACGTTCGGCTGCTTTCTGGAAATGCCACCGTCGCATCCATCGGCTGGTCGGAGAAATGCATCTGAATCAAGTGGACGGTGTAGTCGCGCACCGAGATTTGGGCATAGTATTCCGATCTGTTTGGACGGAGGACGCTTGCGTGGGCTTCCAATTCTACCAGATCGAGTATCGGCGCGCCTTCGCCGTAGTCCGATTGTCTGTGGGTCGGGCTGTAGTATTCGTTCTCGCCATCTGCGACGTTGGGATAGAAGTGCTCACGCCACCAAGGTTCGGATTGTAGCCATGGGATAAAGGTGTTTTCCCACCGATGTTTGACGTGATCGCCCAAGCCTATCATAAAGGCGGGATTTCCCTCCTTAATCCATTCGGTCATTCGGGCAAATTCGACGCTGCTGAGAGGGGAATCCCCCTTGTTGTCACTCATAATGGTGAAGTGGAGATCCGCCAACCGGTCTAAATCCGCGATAGATTCGACGCCCGGCAGTCCTTCCCCAGCAGTAACCGCTGGGGAAGCTGCATCGGAATCGGCACCTGCGGATTGCAAAATCACCCCCAAAATCAGCAGGGTAAGTGCAAGCAGCTGCCCCAACACTCTTTTCATTTTTGTCTATCCTCATTGGCTTATGTTAAGCGATTGTACAACAGAAACTGATTTAGTTCATTTTTCACGTTTCACGCATTACGTTTCACGTTTTTAGGGCGTGTTGCACTTTCTTTTGAGATGAACCAATTACACTTCCCAAATGGGCCAATCAGTTTCGCGGAGCCGATGCCAGAGGCTATCAAACCTTTCGCTCCCATCGTCCTCCCATTCGTCCAACCTGACGCCGGGCGCGAAGGATTCGTCTACCCCCTGCTTCATCAGTCGTTCTGCTTGCTGTAGGCTTTGGTAGTAGTGTTTCAAGCCGCCGGGGAGCGTGACGACGGAGATATGTCGAAGCCACTCCGGAGCAGGCGTTTGAGAATAGCGACTGACGGCATCTTCATCCAATTCTACACCCAGTCCCGGTCCCTCTGGGACTTTCATGAATCCTCGTTGAACTGTGTGTCCACCCACAATCAGGTCATCTTCGTAGGTGTGGCTTGCTGTAACGCCCGGCAGGGTTGCTGTCGGCATCACCGCTCCCAGATGGCAGGCGAACGCTGCGGTTATGCCGGTGCCCACGTACTGTAACAGAATTGGTGTATTTGCTGCGGCAAAAGCCCAGCTGGACGCCAACGCGCTTTTGATCGATTCGTGGCTACACAACGCACCATCGAAATCGCCGGCACGAAGCCCGATCCAAGGTCCTGAAGGTTGACGCGACGCGCCCTCTCGGATGACACCGACGCCGTGCAGATAGAATGGGATGCGAATCTCCTGATGCAGCCGTCGCCACCCTTCAACGTCATACGCGAAGATCGGTTCTTCCACACCTTTGACTATCGGAATCTTCTCCAGCTCTCGTAGGATGGGCAGCGCTTTCTCTACGTTGGTCAATGCACCGTTAAAGTCAAATTCTACGCGAAAGTCAGGCGGCGCGACCTCCTGCATTGCCTGTGATTGTTCAACGATGTCATAGAACGCTCTGGCTTTGCATTTGAGTCCGCGATACCCGCGTTCAGCAGCCACCTGCACTTCGGCGGCACTATCTTCGGGCGACATGGAGGGCATCCACCACCCCATCGATACCCACTGACGAGTTTGCTGCCCCATCAGCTTCCATGCCGGCAATCCCAGATGTTTGCCCATCAGGTCGTAGCACGCCATATCGAGGTTGAATCGTCCCTCGCCCATGACATGATCGAACGGGTTTGTACCGATGTATGCGTTGAGGAGTTCCTGCTCGAAGGGTGGACCGGGGTTTTCTCCAAGCCCAATTAAACCGTTATCCGTATGAACTTTGTAAACCGTCACCCGTTCATCCAGTCCAAAGTGATAAAACTGTTTGCGAATACGTTCTTCGTAGGGAACTCGCAGGGGGATTGATTCAATCTCGGTGATTTTCATGGGAGGCTTCCTTTCGTTGCGAATTGTGAACCCGCCCATAATAGCACAGATGCCATTCTTGGACAATAGAAATGTGGGAAGTAAAAAGAAATACGTAAGGCGTAATGCGTAAGGGACAGTTGAAAACGAGAGAGCGAGAAAACGGGAGGACGAGATTCTGGTTTTCTCGTTTTCCGGTCTTCCCGTTTTCGTGCTAAAGCTCTGGACGAACACAAGGTGTTCTTCTCAATCTATTCAAACCGATCTATCAAGAGTTGTGTGATTGGATTGGGGCGGCTGTAGTAACGCTGTGTGGCTTCGTCCTTACCCGCCCACAGGCGGCGTGGGAAAATCGTGTGGTTACTTAGGTATCGGTTTGTTGTCCTGCCACAGTAGATGTGGATGGTGCGTCGTTCGGAGGTGGTGCGTCGGACATTACCGGCGTGGAAGGTTGCCGCGTTGAAAAGGATCGCTGTACCGGCGGAACCGACAAGATGCTGCGCTGCGCTGAGATCGTAGGCCTCAAGTGGGAGCCATTCTGCGGACTGCGCGGTGCCGGGCAAGACGCTGAAGGTGTGCGTGGTGTCGTCCACGTCCGTTAGGTAATAGACGACGGATAGATAACGCGTGTAGTACGGAGGGTTGTCTTCTCCGCTAGCATCACGGCTCGCATCGCGGTGCCAACGGCATTCGGTGTCGCCGTCAGGGTTCGGTGCGCGGAGCATCACGGAGTGTTCCTCTGCGCAGAGGTCTTTTCCCATGATTGCGCCTATCAGCGGCAGCAGCGTCGGCGGACGCATGGTCACGTCCATCTCCGGGCAGGCGAGCAGGGCATGGACATTCTGAGTCCGCCCCATCTGTCCGCGGTCCATCCACATCACGGAATTTTCGACGAGATCCCGATCGATTGCTTCGTTGATGGATCGAACCTCTTCGGTGGATAGAGCGTTGGGTACGACGAGGTAACCGTTCTCCTTGAAAAATTCCAACTGTTCTTTCATCTCATCTTTCCTTGCAATGTTTTGGGGTGTACTTACTAAAGTAGTAGGCACACGCCGTGTGCCGTAACTCTCCCAACCAATCCATAATTGTGCTGAGAATTATAGGGACGAGTGGGGCAATAGTCAAGCACAAAGGAGGAAATTTCGATTCTCATTTTTTGGATAGATGTGCTATAATTACCCAAGCTGCTTCCGATCGCAGCATCGAGACAGTGTAATAGGTATATGGAATACGCAAAGCGTGAAATGAACTAATAAACTAATGGACTAATGAACTAATATGGCTAAATATCTCGCAGCTGCTATAGACAAACCGACGCTTAAACCTTACGAAATCTCGCAGACGCTACGCGGGCAACTTCACTATTTCACCGAAGGTGCGAGTGCTCGTCAATGGGAACATAGTGGCGATCCAAATGCGTTTTTCTTCCCACTTGAACTTACCTCTGAACTGTACGACGAGGGGGTGTTCTACGTGACCTCACCGTTAGATGATCAGAATCAAGCCGAAATTGAGATCACAGAGGAACAGGAAGACTTTTTGGATTGGCTGATCTCGAATCAGATTGAGAAGGTAAAGGTTTCAGAGGCGTAGACCAAAATTTAGTTCATTAGTTCATTGGTTCAAAAGTTCATTAATTGCACCGATGAGCCTATGGGCTAATGTATTAATTTTGCGTTTCTTTGAAGTTAGCTAAAGGAGTTTTGGATGGCTGTTACGACAAACAGAAGTGATCAGATGCAAGTGATCCCCACCGGTGGTGCGCTTGGCGCGGAGATTCAGGGACTAGAGCTAGCGCACCCACTGCCTGAAGATACGGTTCAGCGGATCCATCAGGCGTTGCTAGCGCACTGTGTCCTTCTCTTCCGTGGGCAACAGATTAGCGATGAGGATCAGGTTCGCTTCACTAACTATTTCGGTCAGGCGGTCGAACATGTTCGCAAGCAGATGCCCCGTCCTGTCAAAGAGATTTTCTTCGTTTCTAATGTTGAGAAGGACGGTGAACCGATCGGCGCACTCGGCAACGACGAGATCCCGTTCCACTCCGATCTGTCATACCTACGGCGTCCGGGAACGCTTTCTATCATCTACGCTGTCGAACTTCCTTCCGTCGGCGGTGCCACGCGGTGGTGCAACTGCTACGCCGCCTATGATGGGCTTGACCCCGACCTCAAAGCACGGCTCAAAGGACTGCGTGCTGTTCATCGCCATCATGTCGAAAGTCAGAATCCGCCGGAGTTGATCGACCATCCCGTTGTCTGCACTCACCCCGACACCGGGCGTAAGGCGTTATACGTCGGTCCCCATCTAACCCGGCACATTGTGGGTTTTAGTGAATCGGAAAGCCGTGAACTGCTTGATACGCTTTTCGACCATCTGTCGCAGGATCGTTTTGTCTGGACGCACGATTGGGAGGTCGGCGATCTGATTATATGGGACAACCGATGCACCATGCACCGCCGAGAGGGATTCCCATCCACTGAACGACGGATTATGAAGCGGACGCAGATTTTCAACGATGCGATACCGTATGAGTGAGACGAGAATATGGGAAGACGAGAAAACGAGAAAACGTGATGCGCTAAATTGGTACGCACTTTTCGGTTCGCAAATTAAGGTGGGTTTGGTCTCGTGAACAAAGGCAAGGAGGGGGTAGTGAAAAATAATCGGTTTCTGCTCTCTGCGCTGGTTGACTTTCCGGACGACTGCAATCGCTTGGTCTTTACACCCGATCTGGTAGAAAATCTAATAGATCGCCTCCACTGGATGGGTGTACGTCGGGTTTACTGGAACTACTACCAGAAAGGGATGTGGGAAAAGTTTGCCGATAATTCGGAAGCGACTCGCCAGACCCTTGTGAATTTGGGCGAGCCTTTAGCTTTGGGCTGCCGCCTAGCGCATGAACGAGAGATGGAATTCTATGCTACCATCAAGCCGTACGAGACGGGTGCGAGTCATGCCAATCCCAAAAATAGCCCTGAGATGATCGCTGTGCCCGGTTTGCCGTGTATTGGCGGGGTTTGCAAGGTTGATCCGTGGGTCATGGCGCGTCCGGAAATGCGGGTGCGAGGGCGTAGTGCAGACATACCAACAGATTTGGAGAAAATGCCGATTGAGCAGATTCAACTACGGCAGAGAGACATGGCCCCGGTCCGTATCAGACCAGAAAATATCGAAATTTGGACCAGCGACGATAACAACGTCTACCAGAAGCAGGACCTGACTTTTGCGTTGACTGAATCTGTTGAAACCTGTCCCCGCGATGTCTTTGAACTCGACGGCGACCCGGTCACGTCAAAGGGGGAGTCGGTGCGAGTCCTCAACTTGAGTGGACTGAATCTGCTTGATCCGTTTATTGCAATCACCACCAATTTTGATGACAGAAATGGTAGCTTTCGCAATACCGCGATGGAGATGGTACAGGCATTTGGTCCCGGCAACCAGTCGATACCAATTGTCGTTGCCAGTCACAAGGCGGTTTGGAGGCCCCTGCGCGACTTCCGCACCGGTGACCTTGAGTACGATGCAGGGCTCGGTGATGCCCTCGTCTGCCTTGATGTCACTAACCAACCAGATACGTCTGCGGGAGAATCCAACGATGGGGTCATTGCCATTGCAAGGGGACGAAATGAGTATTTTTCGGGCTCCCTCTGTGAGGCGTATCCAGAGGTGCAAGCCTACTGGCTGAGTTGGGTGGGTGCGTGCATCGCAGCCGGCGTTGATGGATTGGACGTTCGCATCTCCTGTCATAGCAGTTGGACAAACACACCGGAGATATACGGCTTCAATGAACCTGTGGGGGCAGAGTATCAGCGGCGGTACGGTGTCAATCCAAACGTGGAACCGTACGACTCGGCGCTGCTTGGGGCGCTGCGCGGTGAATTCTTCGATCAGTTTCTGCGAGCGACAAAGTTGCGTTTGTCGGCGGCTGGCAAACGGATGCAGGTTCATGCGGAGATGGAGTCGTTTCGGCCCGATGCCTGTCAGGGGCGCTGGCGTACTCGCCCCGGCAACATCACATTCAACTGGCGAAGTTGGCTGCGCACCGGGCTAGCGGACGAAGCGACCCTGTTTGGGCGCGGTTGGATGCCTGAGCAAATGCTCAACGATGCACTCACGTTGGAGATGCTGCGGGAAGCTGCTGATACCAATGTGCCTGTCCATTTAAGTAAGGCGGTCGGACATAGCCGCGACGGAGGGGTACACGCCGATCTGCTGGAATATATCTACCGTTTCGGTGGACTCGCTGGATACACGCTCTATGAGACCGCAGCGATGTATGATGGACAAAATCTTGGGGCTGATGGTCAGTTACAGTTTTACCCCGGGCTGTGCGAGGGGATACGCGACCGTGTTAAAATTTTGGGGCTGGTTGATTAGAAAAGTCCTAATTGTTCAGGGATGATTGGTCGTATTGCCCTGAACAGTTGCAAGAAATTGACATGAATGGGGTGCAAACGATGAACGATCAAAGACCATCAGGCTACCGCGCTGCCATTATCGGGTGTGGCAGCATAGCTAACAGCCACGCTTCCGGCTATAATCGGACCGAGGCAACCACGATAGTGGCATGTGCGGACACAGTAGAAGCCAAAGCGGCGGGTTTTGCCCAACGAAACGGTATTCCTAACTACTACACTGATTATCGGCAGATGCTTGATGTTGAGCGACCTGACATTGTGAGCGTGTGCACGTGGCATCCCCTTCATGCAGAAATGACAATTGCCGCTGCTGCGCGTCAGCCCAAGGCTATCCTTTGCGAGAAACCGATGGCGATCAACTTGGGCGAGGCTGAGGCAATGATGATTGCTTGTCAGCGTAATCAGGTCAAGCTAGCGATCGGCTTTCAGCGTCGATTCCTTGGGGCGTGGACGGAAGCGAAGGAACTGATAGCAGCAGGGGCAATCGGAAAGCCTGAACGGGTATCACATACCCGCCTGACCGGATTGCTCAACGCCACGAGCCACGGGCTAGACTGTATGCGCTACATTCTGGGCGATCCCAAGGTAGAATGGGTCTTCGGTCAGGTGGAGCGGAAGACCGACCGGTACGAGCGTAGTGTGCGTAGCGAAGACTGTGTGGCGGGGTTTTTACTGTTTGAGGGCGGTGTGCAAGGGACGTTCCAGACAGACGTTGTCTCCGAAAACAAGTGGGCGTTTGTGCAGGGGACCGATGGGATGATCGACTTCGACGATGGTTGGATACGCTACTTCAACACCCAGACGGGTGGCTGGCGAGACGTAGAGGTGGAGGCGGTGGATGCGGCTGCCGTTCAGGTGCAGGAGTTGGTTGATTGGATTGAGGAGCGTTGTGTCCACCGCAACCAGGCGGAGAACGGTCTGTGGACGATGCACATGATGATGGGTGCTTACGAATCTGCACGATGTCATGAGGTGGTTCGCCTGCCGATGCAAACTCGCGCAAACCCGCTCGATCTGATGGTGGAATCTGGACAGCTGCCGGTGCAGCACCCCGGACGCTACGATATTCGCAGTCTCCTGCTTGAGGGTGAGGCGATGCATCTGGAAGAGACTGAATGACGAAGAAGCGAGGTGGCGAGGAAGCGGGGAACGTGAAAGTTATTGGTTCATTAAGGCATGAGGTGTGGGACAGGTGAAAGAGAGGGGTTTTATGCAGGTGATGCGGTCTTGGATGTTCGTGCCCGGACATCAGCAGCGGATGATTGATAAAGCCTACGGACTGAAGCTCGATGTGGCGATGTTCGATATAGAGGACGGGGTGCCGCCCGGCGAAAAAAATACCGCCCGTGCCATGATGCCTGAAACGCTTGATCGTCCATCGGGTGGAATGCTCCGTTTCGTGCGTATTCATCCCGCTGGGACCAAAGAGATAGAAGTAGATCTTCCTGCGGTAATTCGTCCCGGTCTAGATGGACTTACACTGACAAAGGTGAATAGTCCCGAAGATGTGTTGGCGGTCGGCGCGATTCTGGATGAGCGGGAGGAGGGGGCTGGACTTCAACGGGGAAGTGTTCGATTGCTTGCCACGATTGAGAGTGCAAAGGGACTGGTTCAGGCGGCTGCGATTGCGGCTTCTAGTCCAAGACTTGTTGGGCTGATGTTCGGTGCGGAGGACTTTGCGATGGACATGGGGATGTTTAATGTGCGGCAAGAGGAAGCGGGGGATTATCTTTATGCTCGTTCCGCGCTTGCTATCGCTGCTGCCAGTGCAGGTTTGCAGGTGATAGATCGAGTTTATGTCGATATTCGGAATTTGGTAGGACTGGAACAGGACACTCGAATTGCTCGTGATCTTGGGTTTACCGGCAAAGCCTTGATCCACCCTGCCCAGATTGACGTAGTGGAGAAAGTGTTTCGTCCGACCGATGCGGAGGTTGAGTATGCCCGGCGGGTGGTGGACGCCTTTGAGGCGGCGGAAGCGGAGGGCGCGGGTGCGGTTGCCGTCGATGGTCAGATGGTAGATCTGCCGGTGGTGGAGCGTGCCCGGCGTGCCCTGCAGCTGGTATCTGAAAATCCGTCGCATAAGTGACCGTCGATCGTAATAATGCCAGTTGAGTTGGACGCTCTTATCTTTCGCTCCAACGGAGCGCAATGTGCAGGTATCATTAATCCAATGAACCAACGAGCCAGCCTAACCCTAGTTGCTTTGAATCCCGATTTATTGGGGCGGGATGGCATGGGCTTTCGCTCCAGTTGAGCGATATGTCCACCGGCTAAACATAAGTAAGGGGAAACTCATGAAAATTCTGGAAAAGTCAAAAAAACTCAGGGTTATCTTACCGTATGTGCCAGTGTTAATAACTTTCTTCTATGCCTTATATTTCTGGCAGAAAGGGTGGACCGAACCTGCCAGAATTTTTGGAGTGATAGGTCTTGGTCTGATATTGTTAGGAATCTTGCTACAAACAGTCCGAAAATTCGTAGAGGATGATAGATATGTCATGATTATAGGTAGCGTTCTGCTTATTCTCATGGGGTTGTATTGTTGGATAGGTAGAGGGATTCCCTATACAGGGATATTTGGCGCATTGATTGGTGTGTCTTTGATTTTCAATACGGTTTTGAAGGGGACGTGGAAACCCATTTGCGGCGGTGCTATTCTTGTGCTGGCTGTGATTGTCCTCATCTTAGGAGAGATTGAAGGTACAACGCAGGATGAGGTCTCTACTGTGGAGCAGGCAGCGCAAGTGCAGCAAGGACAGCTAGATAAAGCGTCGGAGCCCAGCGATGTTCCGAGCGGTGTGCCTTCAGCATCAACATCACTTGGGCAATCGATGACTGATATGATGAATCGGTTCTTAACCCCCGAGCAACGTGAAAATCCAATATTCCAGAAAGTAATGAAGGTTATGGAGTCCGATTCATTTCAGAAGCAGATGCAGGAACAAGATCCGCGGACACCGCAAGAATTTATTGACCTCATGGCAGCACATGGGTTAGCGGAGTTCTCGGGGATAGATTATAGTAAAATCATGGCTGATGCCTACGCTATGGCTATTCAGGACTACCAAGCCGCAAACCCCGGTAAAGACCCTAAGGACGAAGATGAAGTGATGGCAAAACGGGTCGGTGAGATGCTGAAGACCGCCGATCCAGCATCTGGCATAATGAAAATGGTGCAGGATCGCGAGATTAGTCTTTGGATAGCTGCCCGTTTCCAAGGGGATCAAGAAGCACTTAGTGAGTGGTTGATGCCGCTGTTGAAAGGCTCCGTATCGACTGGTTCTGCAAATTCGCCGCCCACGCCAACGGATTTTGAATTTCCCGACCAATTTTTGTCTGATATACCCTCTGACGAACCCGTAGAACAAGTCCCTTTTGTGGAACCCGAACCGTTACTATCTGACCCTATCCCGACATCGGTGTGGGAGGAATCCGCAATCCATGACACCGAAAATAGTTCTGCAGCAACGCCGACGGTTGGACCAGAAAAGATCCTCACCGAAGTGTCCCCGGAGCCACCTGCACTTCCTACCGAGGAGGCGCTTGAAACAGCGCTAAGAGAACGGTTCTCGTCTGAGCGTTTCGAGCGGGCGATGTCCATGTTGGAGCGGTATGGACCGGAAGAGGGACTCCGCCGCCTGAGAGACGCTGATCCAGAGATCGTTGAGCAGGTGGAACGGTATCGCACCAGGGAGACCCCAGAGACGGATTCCCAGTGAAAACAGATATGGGATACTGCCGATAAAATCCAGAGACGGCACTCGTAACGCGGGAAGGAATACCGCTATGGCATTTGCAGAAAAAGCATCGCAATATATCCTGAAACACATGACGCGATTGGGAATTGGTTGTGGGATATGGATGATTTTGATGGGAGTGTATATTCTGATAATAGCGAGTAATGCAGGTAAGGGTCATATCCTTCATCCAGGCATGGGGTGTGTCCTACTGGGTATAAGTTTCATCACCATGAATCTCTTAGAGTGGAAGCCGCTGCTTATGCTTACCTGCACTGTCGTTGCTCTTGGACTTGCAATGTGGATACTCGTATTCAAGCCAGGAGATGATCCCGCTGAACGCGCAGCGCTTGTGCAGCAGGAGGTTGTGAAAGAAGCGTCAAAGCCCGATGAGGCACTAGATGCGCCAGCGTCCTCTACGCGGTAGGGTCATCTTGAAGTAATACAACCAGCGGTATCATGTCTTTTTTCAGGGATATGATACCGTTTTTTTGTGCTCACAGCGTGGCGTTAGTCGGTTAAAACGGCTCAAAACCTCCCCATCTTTTTGTCGGAATATGGTATAATCACGCAGGTTGTTACCATCAGAAGGAAAAGCGATGAGACTCCTCGAACATCAAAGCAAAAAACTACTCTCTACTTTCGGCTTGGTTTTTACGGAATCGACTCCAGTTGAATCAATTGATGAAGTACGAGCAACCGTCGAGCGTGTTGGGCTGCCCGTTGTTCTCAAGGCGCAGACCCCTTTCGGTGGGCGGGGACATGCCGGGGCGGTGAAGTTTGCGGAGACCCTTGATCAAGCGGTCATTGCAGCAGAGGCTTTGCTAGGAATGACTGTGCGCGGTACAACCGTTGACGTAATTTCGATTGAACCGAAACTAAACTACGAACGCGAGTTTTACGTTGGTATTACATGGGATACAGTTGAAAAATTGCCCGTTGCGTTATTGAGTCTCGCCGGTGGTATGGACGTTGAATCCTCCCAGAGCGATCAGGTCGCACACCAGCCGTTCGATCCATGGATGGGACTTGCACCGTATAAGGCGAGAGGACTGGCTGCCGAGGTCGGCTTGACGGGAAGAATCCTCGTGGCGGTCGGGGAGGTCCTCACCAAATTGTCCCAAGCGTTTCTCGACTGTGATGCGGTCACAATGGAAATCAACCCGCTAGTCGTTACCAAGGACGAGACACTTATCGGGCTTGATGCGCGAGTGGAGATTGAGGATGAGGCGGTCTATCGACAGGGGGAGCGGTTGGAGCCGTTGGGTGAATTGACAATGACCGCTACGGGGCGTCCGCCCACCGCTCTGGAACTGGAAGCCCAACGTATTGATGCGATAGACCATCGGGGCGTCGCCGGACGGGTTGTGGAATTTGACGGCGATCTCGCACTCCTAATCGGTGGGGGCGGCGCGAGCCTGACCGTTTTCGACGCTATCAAGGCACATGGAGGGAGTCCCGCAAACTACTGCGAGGTGGGAGGTAATCCGACCGAGGAGAAGGTTGCCGCTATAACATCGCTCCTGCTGTCGAAGCCGGGTGTTAACGGGATGGCGGTCATCATGAATGTGGTGAACAATACCCGTGCGGATGTCATCGCTCGTGGCGTCTTGATGGGTGTTGAGGGAACAGGAAGGAAGCCTTCCGAGACAATCAGTCTCTTTCGTGTTCCCGGTAACTGGGAGACGGAAGCGCGGGAGATAATGGAGGCAGCCGGTGTGGAAGTCCATGGACGCGAGGTGTCGCTAGATGCGGCTGCGCGGTTGGCTGTGGAAAGGAATCGCGCTCATGTTGCTTGACCCGAAAGCAGGTGTCCTAGTTCAGGGGATCACCGGCAGAGAGGCGAGCCGTATGGTCGAGGACTCGCTCGCTTACGGGAGTAACATCGTCGCGGGTGTAACGCCCGGCAAGGGAGGGCAGCGTGTTCATGGGATACCTGTCTACGACACGGTTGCAGCGGCGGTTGAGAAGCACAGAGCTACTATCAGCATCATTTCTGTTCCTCCACCCGCTGTGCTTGATGCCGCGTTGGAGTCCTTCGATGCCGGTATGCAGCTTTGTCTGATTATGACTGAGCGGGTGCCACAACTAGACACCAGTAAGTTACTGTTCGCCGCCCATCGTACTGGTTGTACCGTCATCGGTCCCAATTCGTTGGGGTTGATCCGTCCGGGGATTACCAAACTCGGCACCATCGGTGGCCGTGTGGACAATGTGCGGCGTTCATTTATGCCGGGACATGTCGCCGTGCTTTCCCGCAGCGGAGGAATGACCAGTGAGATCTCCAGCTATTTAACAAGCCGTGGGGTTGGGCAGAGTATCGCCATCGGAGTGGGTGGAGATGCGATTGTAGGTTCTAATTTCACGGAACTAATCGAACGCCTCGAAAATGATCCCGCCACCGACGCTGTGGTCATCTACGGCGAGCCGGGCGGAGCTGCGGAGGAACAACTTGCAGCTCGACTCAAGGGGAAGCTTTCTCGGCTCCGAATAGTTGCCTTTTTGTCGGGCAGATTTGTTGACGACCTTGAGGGTGTACGATTCGGTCATGCCGGGGTGATTGTCGAAGGTGGACGCGGCTCGGTGCGTGGTAAGGTGAAAGCGTTGCGTGAAGCAGGGGTCTTTGTCGCAGAGACGTTTGAGGAGATTTTGGAAGGACTTAAACGTGATGCGTAAGTTGGTTCATTGGTTCATTAGTGCATTGGTTTATTAATGAACTATTGAACGAGTAAACTAATGAACTTTCTCTTTAATGAATTAATGAACGAGTGAACTAATGAACTCTTGGTACGATATCAAACGAGTATCTTGGTATTTATCCTTCATCCTTCTAGTTGCATTATTCGTATATTCTCCCATTGCATACTCCGAGCAATTCATTGCGAAAAATGGGGAGATTCGCGGCACTGTCTATGGTCATGAAACCGGCGATCCACTGGCAAACGCCACAGTTCGATTGGTCGAAACAGAGCGGCGCATCCTGACTGATGAAAATGGTGAATTTCGATTCGAGAATCTGTCCCCCGGTGATTATACATTGACTGTGATTGCTGTAGGTTATCGCCTCCTTGAGGAGGACAACGTTGCCATGGTGAAGGCGGACGAAATCACCGAAGTCAAAATCTATCTCGCACCTGTTAGTGTGACCTTGGAGGGGGTTGAGGTCAAATCGAGTTCGATTCCTGCCACTGTCGGCAGACAGACTGTGGGAGTTTTGGAGATTCGGCGGATTCCCGGCAGCGCAGGGGACGCGCTCCGAGCACTTCAAGCCTTGCCGGGAATTGGTGCGGCCAGCGATTTCGACGGTCAACTCTATATCCGTGGCGGTGCCCCTGAAGACAACCGTTTTTATCTGGATCGCGCGCCACTCTTTTATCCCTATCATTTTGGCGGACTCGTTTCTACCGTCAATTCAGAGATACTTAACAGAATTGATGTCTACGCGGGCGGATTCGGTGCGGAGTTTGGTGCAGATGCACAAGCCGTAATCGACATCTATTCGCGACGTGGCAGAGAAGATCGGATAGGCGGTAAATTTAACATAAACTTCATCTACTCCGAAGGACTACTTGAGGGACCGATTGGGAGTCGTGGTTCATGGTATCTCGCGGGGCGGCGGAGTTACATCGACCTTTTGCCGATAGAGGTTACGCGGATTACGGCGTTCCCACGATTCTGGGATTATCAGGCGAAGGTCAGCTACGATTTTTCTGAAAACCATCAATTCAACGTCAAGGCGTTCGCTGCGGACGATGTCATGGGATTTAAGCTGGGGTTGGCGGATGTGGAGTATGATCCGACACTCGCAGGGCGGTTCGACTTTGAAAGTCGTTTTAATGTCCAAGCGGCAGATCTCAGATCTACGCTGACAGACCGCCTCACTTCACACCTCTCAATCTCGCGGGCAAGTTATCTGCAAGCCTTTAGTTTTGGTCGAGGGCTTTTTCTGGAACTGGAGCCGGTCCAGTACGAGCTCCGTGAGGATATCGTCTATCATTTGAATCCGACAGATCAGCTTGAATCGGGGTTGCTTGTTTCAACGACGCAGTGGAATGGATCTGCCAACTTCCCGCGCCTCCCCGATGAAGGGGATCCGACAGCGAGCGAGTCTCAGTACTTTACCTTTGAAGAGAAAATTACCGTAGACTTTGATCAACGGTTCAATTTTATAGAAGGTTATGTGCAGAATCGGTATGATCTGCTTCCCATCTTATCCGTTACGGTAGGATTCCGACTTGACTATTTTAACCTTACCGATCTTCTCTCTGTTGGACCGAGAGGCAGCCTCGAATTCAATATGCCGGGCGGTTCAGAACTCCGGTTCGCCTATGGACGGTACGAGATCAGTCCCTATCCGTGGCAGATCGCGCAGGGATTCGGAAATCCTGACATAAAGGAGAATACGGCCGATCACTATATTGTCGAGTTGGAACGGGAAATCAGCCCCCAAACACGCCTTAAGGTTGCGGGCTATCAGAAGGATTTTAGAGATCTGATTACGCGTGACCAAAGGGAAGGGAATCTTGACCGGGTATATCTGAACCAAGGGCAAGGGTATGCACGCGGCATTGAGCTTTCCGTCAAACATCGCGCTGGCGACCGATTTTTCAGTTGGGCAAATTATACCTACTCTGTTTCCAAACGCGAAGACCGTCCCGGCGAGATGGAACGGCTCTACTCGTTCGATCAACCCCATGTTGCAACAGTCACAGCGAGCTATATGCTCACACCCACATGGGAGATCGGCGCGAAGTGGCAGTACCGCACCGGAAATCCGTACACGCCGGTGATCGATGCCGAGATCGTGCGGCATCCCGATACAGGCAGACCTCGCTACAACCCCATCTACGGCGAAACCAACTCAGTACGGGTGCCGCCATTCCACCGCTTAGACCTCCGTATCAGCAAGTCGTTCATCTATCAGCGTTGGCGATGGGGGATCTTTGTTGAATTGCTTAACGCGTACAATCGCAAGAATGTGCTGGATGTCGATTACAACAGGAGCTACACGAAGGAGCGGAACGTCCACCAGTTACCATTGCTTCCGTATGGGGGCGTGACGGTTGAGTTTTAGGGTTACGGCATACGGAGTATGCCTACTACTCTATAGGGGATAGCGTTATTTGAGGATAACCATTTTCTGGATGGCGGAATAATCGCCTGTGCGTAACTGGTAGAAATAGACACCGCTCCCTACTCGCTCGCCTAAGTGGTTGCGACCGTCCCAGTACGCCGCCCGCGTCCTGTTTGTGTAATATCCCGCCTGCTGATATCCCAGATCCAACTGACGCACCAACGCGCCTTTGGTGTCATAAATGGTAAGCGTCACGTCCGCAGCATGGGCGAGTTGATACGGTATCCATGTCTCCGGGTTAAACGGGTTCGGATAGTTGCGTAACAGTGCTGTCTCCGCCGGTATCTCATAGGCGACCAACGCCGGCAACTGAATCCAGCCTTGCCGGACATCTTCAGCCGTTACCGTATACTCCAACGGCTCTACATTGACTAACGGATCAATGGATTGTGCCGAGATTTCAAGGATGTCTCCAACTGTAGCTGCTCGCTTCGTCTCCAGATCAACATCGGTGAGCTGATAGCCAACTCCCGCTGATTCCCACATATTCGAGCGAGAGTGGTGCTCACTTTCTGTTACAGTAGTGACTGATCTGCCGTTTGATCGGTTCTGGACGGTGACGCGGAAGTTTGTGTTGCCCAAGCCGCTGTCTTTGTCAACGATCGAACCTCTCAACGCCAAGATAGGTGTTACGTCACTAACCTCGATACCCACCATTGCCCCCGGCGGGGCGGCTGCCGTGCCCGAAGTGTTGCTCCAGCCAACACCAGAGATGGAGACTGTCGCAGCTCGCCCAGCGTTCAGGATAAAGGATTGTCCGCCGGTGATGGCTACATCGCCAGGACCGCCTGCACGTCCAACTAACTTGAACTCCCCGCCATCGGTGAGGATAATCGCAGGGATGTTACCGCTAATTCCTTCAAGCGTGAGTAGGTCGCTCACACGGGTGATTCTTGAATCGTTCAACGGCAGCCCCACAACGTTGAGGCTAGGGTTTAAGTTGATGGTGCTGGTTCCATTTGTCCCTAGCGCACCGCCACGCAGCCGAACCGAGACCGGTTTTCTCAGATCGGCGATAACCCCTTTGTCATCGGTCAACTCTACGTCCGCGGGACGACGTCTGTCCAAAGGGACGAAAAAGCTGCGCCATTCTTGGGTCTGGGTGTCATAAGTGATGAGGAAGTTGACGGCATTCGCGCCACCGAGCACGTCATAGAGGTCCGCTACAGAGTCGAAGGGCCCCTCGTCAATGTCGACGAAGGGCTCCCCATCAACGGTATTCACCTTCAGAGGGACGTGAATGAGGCTGATCCCCATCGGGACCGACAAGAGGTATTCTAAGTCAGTATCCGCCGCGGTTGGGGTAAGCGTCGTTCCTGTAACCGATGTGAGTGCAATAGGTTGTGCCGTCCGATCCCCGATCACGACATCTTCAAGTCCTATTGTCGTTTCCGTTTCGGCTAATACCTTAAACTTCGCTATAGCAAGCGTTCCATCGCCTTCGGCGGTCCCCGTCAACGTGACCGCAGCAAATCGCGCGGAACCGTCTCCGGTTTGGATGTCTGGTACATATGTACCGTCTGGGTGGAAATCTTCAGTCTGTCTAAACGGCTCCCCCGGGAGGTAGTCCGAATTTTTAATACTTATGAGTTCAAGTTCTGTCGAGTTAAAGGTGAGCCTAAAATCATAGCCAGCGACGTTGGCCCCCCCAGCAATATTAATGGACACCTCAATTTGGTAGCCTACCGCAGGGTTAGTTGCACTGGGTACGGCTGAAATTTCCACCTGCGCTACTGCCGTTGATGCAGCTAAGAGGCACACCAACAGGAATAAAGTGAAACAAAAAAATTGCTTCTTCATTGATTATCTCCTTTACAGTTTCAGGTAAATAGTAGTGCATGTCATTGAAAAGTGATTCATAGTGCTTTCAGTTTCGCTACGGTTTCTGCGTCCAGACCGCCTGTCTCAACCGCAGCGAGGTTTTCGGTTACTTCAACCGCACTCTTCATACCGATTACGGCGCTGCTAACGCGTGGTTCTGATAGAACAAACTGCACCGCCAACCGTCGCAATGCCGCGAGATCATCGTCCGCAAACTCTTGCAACTTCTCAAGCCGGTTCAGCACGAATTCTTGCCGTGTATCCGTCCAATCCCAAGCCCATAATAGCCCGTTTTCCACCCGTTGTAGTACCAGTTCCAGTGGAAGTGACAGAAAACCCTGATAAAACACACCGCCCATCGTTACGCCGACGTTGTGAGCCTCCGCCTGCGGAAGCAGCACTTCTTCTGCGCTCCAGTCCAAGAGGTTAAAACGATTAAAACTGAGGGCAACATCAAATTCTCCGGTTTGCACTGCGGCGACTACCTCTGCAAGCCGACCGCTCACGCCGATGAATCGGACACGTCCTTCTCGCTGTAGTTGCCGCAAGCCTTCCACCATTCCGCCGCGTTGGAGAATCGTCTCGACTGCGTCTGTGCCTTCGCCAAGGTGTTGGATATCATGTGCAAGCAGCACATCTACGTGGGAACGCTGCAATGCTGTCAAGCTTTCTTCGACACCCGCGATGGTCCCCGCTGCGGTGACTACTTGGCGGGGCGAAATTTTTGTGCAGATGATGTAATCACCGGTGTACCCCATCAGTGCCCGTCCGATAATCTCCTCGCTTGGTCCGTAGTGGCGTGACGTATCAATATAGTTGACGCCTGTTTCGAGCGCCGTGCGAATTGCGGCAATGGCATCCGTTTCATCGAAGAGACCGTGGCTGGTGCCCGCGAAGACTGCCCCACCTATTCCGATTTCCGACACCTCAAGTCCAGTCCGTCCCAATCTCCGGTAGCGCATGGATTTATATCCTCTATTCTTGGAAGGGCTCAATCGTGAAAATCAGTTTTGTCGGACAAACACGCCAGCTCGCGCGGCGATATCAATTGCCTTGCGTGCGTCTATCACCCGTGGACCATTGGGGTTAAATTGTAATCGCGCGGTCATGCCTTGTCGCAGTTCAATTTCGCGCTCACCATCGAGGGCAAGCACACAGGGTTGTTCATGCTTGACGGTGACCGTTTCGCCCGGGCCCAAGGGGAGGGATTCCACCAAGCGGACCTCGCGGAGGAGACCCGGCGCGATGGGAGCTAGCACCGGCTGCCCATCCGATCCCAGCCGAAGATACAGGCCGTGTTCGGGGGAGTCAACTCTATCCGGGGTGTGGGCACCGATTGAAGATAGCCCGATGCTACCCGGCTCAACACGAGTTAAAACGAGTTCTTTTATTTTGGATGCATCCCAGATGGCACGGGAAGCGACAAATCGTTCGTCATAGACGGCGACATCTACCAGAGCGATATCGTCCGGCGTTTCGACGTTGCCGGAATCCTCACCCCGATTGCTCTCGTTGGGTTGCTCGCAGAAGATGTTCAGACGAGGTGCCCGCTGCACCGCCTTATCTGCCAGACCGCAGGTTACCAAGCCTGCTGCCATCCCAGCAATCGTTCCCTCCAGCATTGTGGGAAAAACGTTGTTAGTGCCGGTGGAGATCGGCATAAGGGGGACATCACCGCACTCCTTGGCTACCGCGCGGTTGGTGCCATCTCCGCCCAGCGTGACGATGCAGCCGACCCCCTCCGCTCCCATAAGCGCAGCCGCTTGCGTCGAGTCTCTCTGGCTGAACGTTTTTAACATAGGTAAGATCGAAACATCAAGTTCCGTCTGTAGCCCATCAAGCGCCTTGGGACCGATGCTAAACGAGTCGGGCATAAAAAACACGCGCTCAATGCCTACCGCTTCAAGTCCTAGCAACACGCGGCGGACGATGTTGACCTTTTCGTCGTTGTTGAACACCGCGCCGTGGGCGACGAGTCTGCGGATATCTCTGCCCGATGCTGGGTTTGCAATGATACCAACACTGTTTGTATTATTTGTTGACATTTCCGAAGTTCATTAGTTCATTGGTTCATTGGTTCATTGATTAATCGAACTGACGAACCTTTTGGTTTAAGATAATCGTGACGGAGATTATACCATAATTTTGTTGTATTTTGTGCTTATTTTTTCAGAGGTTTCCACCGAACTTTTTAGTTTCATTTCTGCCAAAATCGTGCTACAATTTTGGCAGTTCTTGGAGCATATCCGTCCATTTGTGGATCTTCCCATCTCTGGGCTTGCATCTAGGAGGTCAAACCGTGACCGTATCCGTATGGCAGGAGGTAACCGAACCAATTCAGGCGGAACACGAAGATGTCGTTATCGGCGCCGGCATCGTGGGTGCCTATACCGCGACCCTACTTCGTGAACGCGGGCGCGACGTTGCGCTCGTAGATGCGCGTTTTCCAGCCGCTGGGGCTTCGGGGCGAAACGCTGGATTTGTCTTGACGGGACAGCGCGAGCCGTATCCGGTGCTCATCGAGCAGGTCGGACGGGAAGCCGCCCGCGAGATCTTGACCATGGTGCGTGAAAACGTGCTCCAAATGCGCTCGCTGTCAAATCACTTTGACGTTCCGCTTGAGGATGGCGCAGCGCATCTCTCTGAAACTCACGCCGAAGCCCGTGAGCTAGAGCATTGGGCGCGCGCACTTGAAGCTGATGGTGCGACAGTTGACTTCTCGTACAGCGATCCCTACGGATCATCGGGCTACCTTGCCACGATGCAGGTCGAAAACGACTTCATGGTGCAGCCTGCGCGACTGACTGAAGCCATCGCTGCCACGTCCGGTGCCACCCTTTATGACCACAACGAAGTCTACGCTATTGAATCGGTAGGTGACAACCTGCTTGTCCGCGGACGCCGAGCGCATATCCGCTGTCGCAAGGTTTATGTTGCGACCAACGGCTATGGTTGCGATCTGCACCCATATCTGCGTGGGATCGTGCGGCCCGTGCGGGGACAGGTGACGGTGACAACACCGGTCGCGCCTTTGATCAACGTTGCGGGTATCACTGAGAACCATTATTTTCGTCAATTTCCGGATGGGCGTCTGTTCATCGGAGGAGCGCGTGCGTTTTTCGAGGCGCAGGAGTACACCGCCGAAGATGCTTTGACGCCAGACTTACATGTGAACTTAGTGAACTATCTGCGTCTATGGTTCCCGGGCGTTGAGTTTGAGGTCGAACGGCAGTGGGCGGGTATTCACGGTTTCACGCCTGACCGTCGTGTGGCTGTTGGGAACTTCCCGAACGAGGAACGCATCGTTTTCGCAGTGGGATTCAGTGGATATGGTAACTCGATTGGTCTTGTCGCTGCTGAGCGGATGGTAGCGTTGGCGTTGGATGGACGTGATCCTGGACCGCTCTCTGCTGACCGATTTGGTTAGTACATTGGTTCATTGGTTTATTGGTGCAATTGTAGTGAGTGTGCTTTGTCGTGCGTTGATTTGTACATAGGTTACGGCATACGGAGTATGCCTACTACTTTCGTCGAGATTGTAGGAGGAAATGTCGGTGCAAACCCCAGATCGAGTCGATCCAATCACATTTGAAGTTATCCGCAATGCGCTGTTGGAAGCAACAGAGGAGATGACAATCGCGCTGCGGCGCAGCGCATACTCAACCAACATCAAGACCCGTGCGGACTTTTCCTGCGCCTTTTTCGACCGCGAGTTGCGGTTAGTAGTTCAATCGTTCGGTCAGCCCACTCACTTGGGATCGTTAGTTGAATTGGTTCCAAAAGCTGTCGCTGACTATGGGGTTGAAAACATCGGACCGGGCGATACACTCGTGGTCAATGATCCGTATGGCGGCGGTGGTCACCTCAACGATATCACCCTCATCACCCCTGTCTACTACAACGATGAGCCGTTCGGTTATGTCGCCAATGTCGCCCATCACGTCGATGTGGGTGGTGGTGCGCCGGCGAGCGTCGGTGCGTTCCGTGAGGTTTATCAAGAAGGGGTTATCATCCCACCGGTGAAGTTGGTGCGTGGGGGTGAAATGCTGCCCGACATTTTTCGGTTAGTGCTGTCGCAGATTCGGTCAAAGCGCGAAACGGGCGGCGACTTTCGGGCGCAGGTGGCAGCCAACACCACGGGAATGCGCCGATTGAGCGCGATTATGGATCGGATGGGTGCGGAGACCTTTTCTTTCTACATCAATGAACTGATTGCCTATGCCGAGCGACGCACGCGGGCAGAGGTTGCCAAACTGCCCCAAGGTGTCTACACCGCTGATGGCTACGTTGACACGGACGGCTTTACCGATGAACCGGTGAACCTTGTAGCGAAAATGGTGATTGACGATGACGGTGTTTTCTTTGATTTGACCGGCTGTGACCCGCAACGGCGAGCGCCGGTAAACTCCACGTATGCCCAAACCTTCTCCGGCTGTGCCTACGTCCTCAAGTGTTTAATTGACCCTGACATCCCGACAAATGCGGGGTTCTACGGATTTGTACGCATGCTCGCACCCGAAGGGACGGTGACTAATAGCGTACCACCTGCCCCGGTCGTCGGAGGGTGGGAGACACAGACTCGGCTGATTGATGTAATGTTCAAGGCACTATCGTCGGTTATGCCGGACCGAGTGCCAGCGGGCACGAAAGCGATGATGTGTCATTCGGGTTTTGGTGGAACTGACCCACGCACGGAGGAGTATTACTGTTTTCTGGAGACGATGGCAGGCGGATTTGGGGGACGGATCGCCAGTGACGGTCCCGACGCTGTGCAGACGCACGGACAGAACACTGAGAACGCGCCCATTGAGGAGACCGAAACGAACTACCCGGTGCGCATCACGCGCTACGAACTGGTGGATGATTCTGATGGTGCTGGCAAATATCGCGGCGGACTCGGATTGCGCCGGGATTACGAATTTCTCGACCATGAACCCTCTTTCACCATCTTGGCGGATCGAGATCGGTGGGGACCGTGGGGGTTGTTTGGTGGACAGCCGGGGCTCAAAGCGAGTTACATCCTGAACCCTGACACAGATCCCGTCGAACTCATTTCCAAAGTGACCGTCCAACTCAAGCCGGGGGAGATAATGAGCTATCGTACCTGCGGCGGTGGCGGTTACGGTCCTCCCGAAGAACGTGATCCGGACTCGGTGTGCCGCGATGTGCGCGAAGGGAAGGTGAGCGTTAATCGGGCGAGGGAGATTTATAGAGTCGCTGTCAATACTGAGACATGGAGCGTCGATGAGGCGGAGACCAAAAAACTGCGTTCCGATGGAGAGGAGGCGTCCGGGCATGGGGCTTAAACATGATGATGGCTGGAATATACCGGCAGACAACCCCTTTTATCCGCCGCTGCCGGCGGTCTATCGGAATGTGCGGTTTCAGTTTGTCTTTTTTCACGCTGACCCTGCCGCTGTTCAGGACTTTCTCCCGGAGCCTCTGGAAGCAGCAGAGGACGGGCTGTGCGTGGCTTCGGGGTTGGAGGTGCCCTTCTGCACAAACTATGGTCCCTTCCAAGAGTCTTTTATCGTGATGAAGTGCTGTTTCAGGGATCAGACCGGATTTTACTGTTCTCACGTTTTTCATGACGGTCCCGCTGGGATCGCTGCGGGCAGGGAGATTTACGGAACGCCGAAGGTGTACGCGGGACTGAAGGTGACACAAGCGGATCGGTGCATGGTGACGGAAACCGAGCTCGGCGGTGTGCCGGTACTGAATATCAGTTCTAGTATGGAAACGGCTGTTTCCCACTACGCCATGCCCTCCCTGACCCCTGCTTGGCGGTTGAAGATTATCCCTAGAGCGGACGGTCCGGGACCCGCCCTCAAACAATTAATTGATTGCAGCGAAACAACCCAAGATTTGGAAGTACACTTCACCGCGAAAGGACAGGGTAGGATTGCCCTCGGTGCCTCCCCGCTGTGTGATCTTACCCCGCTATCACCGTTGGAATATGGCGATGCTTTCTACATGGAGAGCAGTTATTCCGAGGGATATGCACAGATTGTTTACGACTATTTGAACGAGGAACCGTAACGGATGGAAAACAAGTTAAAAGTTGGTATCCTTTACCCCCTTTACTCCGCTGAGGATGACTATCCACGCCTTGCTGCTGCACTAAAGCCCCCGGTTGAGGTGCAGGTGATTCATACCGATAGCCCAAATCTGCATCGAATAGATGAGAGTCTTGTCACCGGTAGTCGGGAATACCTATTGGCGGGGGCGGAGGAGCTGCGTCCTCACAACGTCGCTGTCTGCTTGTGGGCTTGCACAAGTGCTAGTTTTGCTTTTGGTGTGGAGGGGGCACGGCGTCAAGCGAAGGATTTAGTCGATGCGCTCGGTGTGCCAGCATCAAGTACATCGTTGGCGTTCCTCAGCGCTAGCAAAGCACTCGGACTGAAGCGCGTTGCCGTCGCCGCAACCTATCCCGAAGAACTGTCAGATGCCTTTCGCGCTTTTCTGGAGACGGGTGGCGTTGAAGTGGTTCACATGGGGTGTCTCGGTGTCTGGACGGGGGATGAGGTCGCGCTTATTGAACGCGCTGAGGTGTTGCGGTTTGCATGTGCCAACGACCATCCCGATGCCGAAGCGGTGCTCATCCCCGATACTGCGTTGCACACCGTCGATTTTCTGCCTGAACTTGAGGCGGCAGTCGGCAAAACGGTGCTGACGGCGAATCAGGTGACGATGTGGGAAGCGTTGCGCCTTGCAAACCGTTTCACGCCGCAGTCCAATTTGGGACGGTTGATGGAAGTGGAACGTGATGCGTGAAACGTGATGCGTAAGTTGGCGTATTGGTTCATTAATGAACTCTTGAACTAATGAACTAATGAACCAACATATAAAATCAAGGAGATTAAAATGGATCGATATATTGAAGTGACCCTCAGGAAGCGTGGTGTGAGTTGTATTGCGCGGATGCTTGACGACCTTGCGCCGAAGACGTGCGAGGCGGTATGGAATGCACTACCACAAGAGAACGATGCCTTTCATGCCAAATATGCGAGCAACGAAGTTTATTGTCTTGTCCCGCCTTTTGCACCGAGCGAGATAGGGCTTGAGAATCCGACGATTATGCCAATCCCCGGTGACTTGCTTTACTTCTATTTTCCGCCCGGCACCATTACCCTTCCATCGGTGCGCGAGGTTGCCTATCAAACTGGCATGGTAGACCTTGCGATCTTCTACGGACGGGACAATTTAATCTTCTCGCCCACGATGGGACCTGTCCCCGGTAATCGGTTTGCTGAGGTTACGGAGAATCTTGAGGAGATGGCGCAGGCGTGTACGAGTATCTGGCGTGAGGGATTTGTCGGAGAGCGATTGGCGTTTCAGCGGGTGGAGTGAATTGGTTCATTGAGTTGGTAAACTCTATTATATATCGCTCCGCTGGGAAGGCTCCTTTTCAAAAAATTATTGCCTAAAAGTGGTCTTTTGTACCACGATCTGTTAGATTGTGATCCATCTCGCAAACTAAATGAAGTTTAAAAAAATAATTCGGTAATTCTACAACGGACGATTCTCTATCAAGAAGTGGTTCTAACCTTATAAATCCTTGATTCCTGTAAATTCTGAGCCAGACAATCAACACCACACATTACCCAATTAATAAATTGATCTTCATACAGTTTGCGCTACATTAGCAATTTTGGTTAAGAGAAATTATGAAACCAACATTTGATCCGATCAAGTTTGAAGTTATCCGTAACGCGTTGATTGAGGCGACGGAGGAGATGACCATCGCGCTCCGCCGCAGCGCCTACTCGACCAACATCAAGACCCGCGCCGATTTTTCGTGCGCCTTCTTTGACAGAGAATTGCAGCCTGTCGCGCAGTCGTTCACGCAGCCGGTGCATCTCGGTTCGTTGTCTCAGTCTGTACCGCGGGTTATCCGGGAATATGGACCGGAGAACTTGGGTCCGGGTGATGCGATCCTTTCCAACGATCCCTATCTCGGCGGGGTTCACCTCAACGACATCACGCTTATCTCACCCGTATATTACAATGACGAACTTTTTGGCTATGTCGCCAATCTCGCCCATCATGTCGATGTGGGCGGCGGCGCACCTGCGAGCATCGGAGCGTTCCGCGAAGTTTTTCAGGAAGGGGTTATTATCTCTGCTGTGAAAATGGTGGAGAGCGGGGAGATTAATCCGGACGTTTTTCGCCTTGTGCTGGCGCAGATTCGGTCCAAGCACGAGACCGCTGGCGACTTTCGGGCGCAGGTGGCTTCTAACAACACCGGGGTGCGTCGGTTGACTGCGCTGCTGGATCGGATGGGGGCTGAAACGATTAACTTCTATATCGATCAACTGCTCGCCTACACGGAGCGTCGGACCCGTGCGGAAATTGCGAAGCTGCCGCAGGGTGTCTTCACCGCCGACGGCTACGTTGACAACGATGGTTACACCGATGAACCGGTACACCTTGTGGGGAAATTGGTCATCAATGATGATGGTGTGCTTTTCGATCTGAACGGTTCCGAACCTCAACGTCGGGCACCTGTCAACTCCACGTATGCCCAGACCTTCTCTGCCTGTGCGTATGTCCTGAAAAGCCTAATCGACCCGGATATACCGGTCAATGCGGGTTTCTATCGTTTGGTTCAGATAGATGCGCCAGACGGGACGGTGGTCAACTGCACACCGCCGTTCCCCGTCGTCGGTGGTTGGGAGACACAGATACGGCTGAACGATGTCTTGCTCAAAGCACTCGCGCCCGCCATCCCCGACCGCATTCCGGCGGGGACGAAGGCGATGATGTGTCAGATGGGATTTGGGGGCACCTCTCCACGCACAGGTGAACTGTATGCCTATTATGAGACGATGGCTGGTGGGTACGGCGGACGGGTTGCCAGCGATGGACCCGATGCCGTGCAGTGTCACGGGCAGAACACCGAGAACGCGCCGATTGAGGAGACAGAAATCAACTATCCTTTTAGCATCGCCCGATACGAATTGGTGGATGATTCAGACGGTGCGGGCAAATATCGTGGTGGACTTGGGTTGCGGCGGGATTATTGCTTTGATCATGAGGTTTCGTTCACTATCTTGGCGGATCGAGATAAGTGGGGACCTTGGGGACTTTTCGGCGGGGATGCCGGAGAAATTGCGCGCTACACACTGAACCCTGACGCTGAGGCTACCAAGCTGGGCTCTAAGGTTACCGTTCAGTTGAAGCCGGGGGATATCATGCGGGTGGAATCCTGTGGTGGCGGCGGGTATGGTCCCTCTGTGGAGCGGGATCCGCAGCAGGTGTTACAGGATGTGCATGAGGGCAAGGTGAGCGTTGAACGGGCGCGGGAGATTTACCGCGTGGCGATTGATTCGGACACTTGGACTGTAAATGAGGCGGAGACCGAAAGGTTACGGTCGGGGTACGGAAAATAGAGGGGAACACAATGTTCGGTATAGCTGTAGGGTGCGGCGATCTTTCGGATAGCTACTTGAAACGGATTACGCAGTTGGGGGTTGACTGCGTCGACTTTGGTTCCGGTGACTCTTTCCCCGGCGTCAAGGAACAGGGATACCCGGATCTGGACAAGCTGCTCAAGATTAAAAAGAAGATCTACTCATGGGGGCTGCGGATCAATCGCGTGACCTTGCCCGATATCACCGAGAAGTTTATGGGGGACAAGGAAGGCAGCGACGTGGAGTTGGAGAACACCGAGCAGGCGATGCGGGTATTCGGGGAGGCTGGTATGCCGATTGCCCGTCAGCGTTTCGAGGGAGACACCTTCAATCACCTGATAACCTTCTATCGGTCAGAACATCGCGCCGGGTTTCTCGGCAGTGGGGGCAGCCGTTGGTTGACCGGCGATCAACCCAAGCCTCAAAATGAGGCGGAGTTAAAGTCGCGTAGGTTCCACCATTGGCCCCTGTTTGCGGCGAGCGATCCGCCCACCCGTGAGGAATTGGACGATTGGTGGCGGCATTTCTGCCGGGTCTACGAGCGGCTTGTGCCTATCGCTGAGGAATACGATATCAAACTTGCCATCCATCCGTCAGATATCCCGTTGCCAGATACACCATTCGGCACATTGGGATTTCATCGGGTAATTGATGCGTTTCCCAGTCCTAATGTGGGGTATCTGTACTGCTGTGGTACACGGGCAGAAGCCGGTGGGCTGCCGTTGGTGTTAGATGAAATTCAGAACTACGGGCGCAAGGGTCGTATCTTTATGGTTCATTTCCGCAATGTGCGCGGTAGTCTAGCGACCGCAGGGGGCTACGAGGAGACGCTCTTAGACGACGGCGACATGAATATGTTCAAGATTGTGCGGGCACTCAAGGAGGTAGGTTTTGATGGGTGTTTGAATCCTGATCATATTTTCCCGCTGGAAGGGGATGGCTCTGACGCGGGAGGGGCTTTGGCGTATTCCATCGGCTACATTAAGGCACTCTCGGCAGCGCTTGCTGCAGTTTGACGGATTGAATAGAACGTGCTGCGATACTCAGGCCGGGGATAGGTTTGTCGTGCAACGAGATTCTTTACGTTGGCAGATTAGGCATCAGCAGCCCGGTCCACATTAGACGTTGGCTGGACTTTGATCGGTTCATAGTGGAGCAGCATGATTTGATCGGGGCGCAAACCTACTGATTCATAGGTGCGTCCCTCACGGTCACTGAATTCTACCTCAAACGCTTTTCCGTCTGCAAGCATTTCAACCACTGTACCGACCTGCCCACGTCAGAGATTATATTCAGGCAAATCGCCTATGAGGGCAACCACGTCGAATAGTTTGATCTCCACGTTTTCTCACCCCAAGTGTTTAGTACTTTCATTACAGTTCCGAATTTCGGAATACAGAGATATAGCAGCGGCAGCCGGTTCTAACGGGTAGAACTTACGCAGTTGAACGGTGAGGTGTTGTAGTTTGATGCTTTACCACCGATGCGGGGCAAGATGCCCCGCCTGCAATGGGTGTGAGGTCTGAACATGTGCCTTGATGCCCGATGAATCCCCAATAAATCGAGATTAAGAAACGGGCAACTACAGTCAGGTCTTAGGTTCGTAGTAGGGCGATTTATCGCCCGTCCGGACGCGCAATGAATTGCGCTACTACAAACCGAACTGCGTAAGTCCTATATCAACTGAGCACTCTTCGGAAGGCGTTTGTAATTTCGGAGAGAACCCCTACAGGTGTGTCGGTCGCATCGATCTCTTGGATTAGGTCTGGCGGATAGTGGGATAGCGTTGGTGCGGTTTGTGACTCATACTCCTCAAGCCGATGCCGAATCACCTGCTCGTTGACATCGTCGAACCGCTTTTCACGATGTGCCCGGCTTTTCATGCGTTTCACAAGCACCTCTGGGTCCTGACATCTGAGATAGATGATTTGACGCACATCGATATGACAATCCATCGCCCGCGCCTGCGGCAAGTTGCGTGGGATACCGTCTAGGAGTAAATAGTCTATTTCTGGTTGGAATCGCTTTTCCTGCACCAAATCATCGATATAATCACGCCATAATTGAATCGCTATATCGTCCGGGACAAACTCCCCTTTGCTGGAGTATTCTAGAAAAACTTTGCCGAGTCTGCTATGAAGATCTAGAGAGCGGAGTACTTCTCCACAAGCGACATGTACAAATCCCGGAATCTGGTTAAGAATTTTGCCTTGCGTTCCTTTTCCTGTGCCAGGGGCACCAAAAATTAATATTGTTCGATATCTGGTTGCAGGTAGCATCTGTGCGACTGTTTTCTCCTTTGTTTCAGGTTATTGTTCGATCTGTTCCGTCCATTTGTTAGGTGCTGTATCGATTTCGTACTCAGCGAAGACGCGATCGATTTCCGTCTTCACATCGTCGGTCAGTTGCCAACCGACGGCACCCATGTTATCCTCTACTTCAGAAGCCCGCCTTGCCCCAACAAGCGAAACGCTGACCGCTGGGTTGGAAATCACCCAGTTGAGCGCGAGGTGGGGCAGCTTTTTCCCAAGCCCTTCCGCAATTTCTTTGAGTTTATCCACCGCTTGAACATTGCGTTGGAAGATCCCCGGCAGAAACAGCTTTAACGACATGTTGCTTCCCCCTCTGCGTCGCCAATCGTCGTCCTCAAATGTGGATTCCTCGGTGAACGCTCCTGCTAACATGCCGTAGGCGAGCGAGCCGTAGGTCATTACGCCGATGCCGTTCTCTTGGGCGTAGGGGAAGATCCATTTTGCCATGCGCCGATCAAACAGGTTGCAGGCGTATTGTAAAACATCGACACGCCGGGTTTCCATACAGGTCTGGATTTCGTCTATAGTGAAATTGGAGAGACCGACATATCTGGCTTTGCCTTGCTGCACAATCTCTTCCAACGCCTCCATTGTTTCATCGAACGGGGTGGTGCGGTCGGGCCAGTGAACGAGATACACATCGACATAATCGGTGTTGAGCGCTTTCAAACGACGGTCAATCGCAGCGTGTGCCATTGAACGACGGCTATCTCGTCCTTTCAGACGGTCGTTTTTGTAGTTGATCCCGAACTTGCTGACAACGATAACATCTTTGCGTCGGTTGCCCAACGCGCGTGCCAACAGTTCTTCAGACCTGCCCATGCCGTAGGCTTCGGCAGTGTCAAAGCAATTAATGCCGAGGTCTAGGGCGCGATGGATTGCCTCAATGACCTCCGTTTCTTCGATGGAGCCGTAACCGCCGCCCATTTCCCAGCAACCGAATCCGATCGCTGAGACCTGCATCCCTGTCTGCCCAAACGGTTTATATTCCATGATTCGCCTCCCCTATTTCCGATGTTAGCAATTGTTCACCGCATCATTGTAGTATGTTATTTCACAATTGTCAAGGATAGAAAACGCTTAGGGCGTACTTGACAGGTCATCTACGGTCTGATACACTGCTGATAGTAGCCTATATTAAGGTAAGCTACTACATATCACCCCACTGGGTTAGTTCATTGGTTCATTGAGGTCTGGGGTTTCGCTATCCTTCAACCCGACCTACGATGGTTACGGATACAGAGGTTACGGCATACGGAGTATGCCTACTACTATTTTTGGAATATGACAGGAGAATAGCAGTATGTATATGATTGGTGCCTCTCTCATCGGGTTAGCGTTTGGAGTGACCGATGACGAGGCAAGCGGTGCGGACTCCCGAACGGTTTTCGTTGAGAATGGCGTTCCCAAGAACATCCGGGAGATTGGGTTAGGTTGGGAGTTTGAAACGGGGTACGTTGAGATTTATGGCAAAAAATCCCTTCTATACGCAGGTTGCGGGATTGGTCGCAACGATTTTCATCTCAGAGCCAAACTCTCTATCTGCAAGGAAGACGACAAACCACATCTTGTGGTTGGCACTAATAATATTGGAATCAGCGGTTTTCAGCGTCTGAGCTATGTTTTTTGGCCCCGTGAAGTGCTTGGGCATCAGCAGATGGCATTCTCTTCCGATTGGGTTACGCCGGGTGTGCCGTTTAACTTTGAGATTGTGCGTAAGGGAACGCGGGTTGTGATCATTGTTGACGGAACAGCGGTGAAGCATTTCCTGTTTGGCGGTGAGCTGACAAGATTTGGATTCTGCTCCTACGAAGGGACGTTGCGGATACACGATTTTAATGTTCGGGGCGAGACCATTCCGCTAGACTGGAATCGAACGCAACCGATTGACATCTCCGTTCCGACGGTAGACATCTCGGACGAGGAGGATCGGCAGGTTGTTGTGGACAAGCAGGTGGGTCAATATCTCGGTCATCCGGACACGGTGCTGATGCCGGACAACAACACGATGTTCTGCACCTATCCGATGGGACATGGCGGTCCCGCTTGCCTCCTAAAAAAGAGCACGAACGGCGGTCTGACTTGGAGTGATCGACTCCCCGTACCTGAGAATTGGGTGACCGCAAAAAACTGTCCATGTATTCATCGTCTCGTCGGTCCAGACGGGGTAGAACGCCTGATTGTTTTGGAGGGCAACGGCGATATGCGCCAGTCGATTTCGGTCGATAACGGTGAAACGTGGACGCCGTTTGAGCCGAATGGCTTGCACTGCATTGTCGTTCCAAACCGTGTCCTACCGATCTCGGACGGGCGATATATTGCGATATATGTAGACCATGGGACCAGAAGCCACGGCGATCACGTCATCATGCAGAGCATCACCGCCGACGGTGGACTGACGTGGGAGCAGCAGCGGTTAATCGCCCAGCACGAGGATGCGCTGCCGGACGAACCAGGCGTTATCCGCTCACCGGACGGGAAGCAGATCGCGGCGGTGATGCGTGAACAGTCGCGGGCGTACAACGCGATGGTCATCACCAGCGACGATGAAGGTCAGACATGGTCGGAATGTAGGGAAGGGGCTGCCGGCGTCACCGGAGATCGCCACAACCTTGCCTATGCGCCCGATGGTCGGTTGGTGATAGTTTTCCGAGACACTGCACTCGCAAGTCCGACGAAATTCAATTTTGTCGCATGGGTCGGTACTTACGACGATCTTGTCAATGGTCGAGAGGGAGAATACCGTGTGCTGTTGCTACGGCATCAGGGCAACTTTCCGCCCGAAGAATACGGAGACTGCGGATATGCCGGTTTGGAGGTGCTGCCGGATGGCACATTTGTTGCTACCACCTACCTCATTCACAAGCCGGGCGAGGAGCATTCTGTCGTCAGCGTGCGTTTCAATCTGGATGAGTTGGATGCACGTGTGGCGGAGTTGGAACAATAATCCGAATTTAACGCAAAGTCGCTAAGACACAAAGGACGCAGAGAAAAGCAAAAAAATCAGGGATTCTCTTATATTTTTGAGAGTTCATGTGAAGCAGTCGTGTAACAGAAACCGAGTTTTTGTCAAAAACTCGGTTTCTTTTTGCACTCTACCGGTGAACGCCTTTTTCCCAATGGCGTACGAGTGGAGCGAGATCTTCCCAGAAGGCTTCTGGAATCTCTAACTCGGCAGCTTTCACATTTTCTACGGCTTCTTCGGGGGTTCGCGCACCGGGGATCGCCGTTGTCACCTGTGGATGGCGGGTGCACCACTGCAATGACGCAGCGAGGAGGGGGATTTCGTAGTCTTGGCAGAGCCGTTGAATTTTGGCGACATGATCCAGACATTCCTGACTGAAAGAGCGTCTGCCGTAATCCCTCCCCGGTATCGGTCCCGTCGCTAGCAATCCTATCTCAAGTGGCGTAGCACACGAGATCCCGATGTTATATTTTTCTGCAGCGGGCAGGATGCGTTCAGCAGCTTCTTGGTTCAGCAGGCTCCACGCATCGGGGACAACTGCGGCGTCAAATTCGCCGGTTTCGATATAAGGGGTGTTGGTCGGCGGATCGTTGGAAGCCGAGCCAATGAACCGGACAATCCCTTCGTTCTGGAGTCTGCGCAGCGCACCTAATGCGCCATTTTTGCTCATCACGTCTTCCATCGGCACACCCATCGCATCATGAATGTAGACCAGATCGAGCCGTTCGAGTCCAAGTCGTTCAAGGCTAGCCTCCACGCTGCGTAAGGTGCCCTCAAAAGTATGGTCTTTCCCCTCCCGGTAAGCACCCGTTTTGGTGACGACGGTGCATTTGGCGGCAAGGTCTGGGCGGTTTCTGAGAGCGTTGCCGACAATCTTCTCAACAGTTGTACCCCCATAGAGCGGGGCGGTGTCGACCAGCGTGCAGCCCGCCTCAATCGCGGCTTCAACCGCCCGTGCACCCATCTCTTCATCTAAGCCCCCTGATGGCCCCGACGGCTGGCTGCCGATGTATATGGTTCCAAGTCCGATGATAGTGACCTCAAGTCCCGTGCGTCCCAGAATTTTGGTTTTCATAGTGACCTCCTGAGCGTGAAACGTGATGCGTGAAAAACATCTGTTTGTTGGTGCGGTAAGAAGTTTGACCGATTGACATGCGAAGCTATCGCAGGTTAGAAAACCTGCGCCACTTTTAAGTTAAACGTTTTGAGCTAGTTCGTCTAAATAGCGTCGGGCGTGGTTAATCTCATCAGTTACGTCCGATATCGTGTCCAGAATTGGGATCCCTCGTGGAACGGGATGCATGAAAATTTCTGTCCAGCCGATGTAGTTAATCTTTTTCAAGGCAGATAGAATCGGTGCAAAATCCAACGTGCCCCGTCCCGGCATCTGCATCAGTTCCTGTTCCTTGGGCAATTTCTCGTGGCAGCCCATGCCGTGTTGCCACGCATAGAAGAGTGCTAACCCCGGTCCCAGATCTTCAATAAGTTGTGCTACTAGTTGGACGTCATCTGGCAGGTGGTAAGGTGCTAGAGCGATGCCGAGGTGTGGAGAATCGGTGAACTCGATCAGCCACCTCATTGAGTCGGGTGATTCGATGAGGGCGCTGCTATGGTTCTCGATGCTGATAGTGATGCCCTGCTTCTCAGCGGCGGTGATATGAGGCTTCAGGGCTTCAGCAAATTCGGCGACCGCTGCCCGCAACTCTTCGCCCGTTAAATCCTTGGGACCTGTGCTGCCGGTCACGATGAGGGAAGCCCCAAATTCTTGGGCAAACGCCATCTCTTCCTCTAAGCCGAAGGGGCCCAGATCGAAACGGGTTGATATACCTAACCCCACCCCGTGGGTTGCGAGTAACTCGGCAAAAGCGTCATTCCCCATGGACTCGACCTGCTCCCGCTGGTTTCCATGGACACGGGGCCAGATATCGATACGGTCACTCCCGATCTTCTTCGCTTCGGGCACGATCTCAGCCAATGGTAGCGTGCCGTACATACACGAAGCGAGAATATAGTTTAATTCAAACGGCTTCTCATTCATGGTTTGTCTACCTCCACAACTTCTCCGCTTTGACCGGACTGATACGCTCCCAAGACGATAGCCAAGACATGGCGGCCTTCAGCGGCAGAGACTGGGACCTTCCCATCGTTTTCGATCGCTTCCACGAAGCATCGCACTGCCACCGGCAAGCCAAGCTCATCCGGTCCCTCTGTATCTACAGACGGATGTGTCCACTCCCCGGTCGCCTTACGCCACACCGCCACCGGTGCCTCACCTCCGCCAAAGCGGATCTGCCCTTCAGTGCCTATAATCTCATTTACACTTGTACCTCCTGCCAAAGCTGACCAACCCACCTGTAGCGAGGTTGTCGCGCCGTTGGCATGTTCAATCAGAACGAGTGCTGTGTCTTCCACTTCGATATCTTGCACATAACGACCGATCCGTGCGTAGACACGGACTGCCGGCGAGCCAACGTAGTTAAGCGCGGTGTAGACTTGGTGATAGCCGTTATCGATCAGGGGACCGCCGCCCCCGGCTTTGGCTTGGGTGCGCCACTGCTGAGAGACGCCGCGACCTACCACATGGGACCCACTGAGTCCCTCGGTGCGCACGAGAAATACGGATCCAATCGCACCCGCTTGTATCTGTTCCATCGCCGCCCGATGCGCCGCTGAAAAGAGTTGATTATGCCCGACCGTCATCTTGCGACCGGTCCGCTCTGACACAGCGATCATCCTATCTACTTCTTCTAGCCGGGTGGCGATCGGTTTTTCGAGGAATACGTGGGCACCAGCCTCCATCGCTGCGATCGCTTGGGGTTCATGCAGATGGTGTGGGGTGCAGATATGGACCAAGTCCAAATCTTCTTTGGCAAGCATCTCCTCCCAATCGGTATAGAGATTTTCAGATACAACTCCGAGTTTTCCGCCCATTAAGTCGAGACGTTCTTGGGCAAGATCTGCTAACGCTACAACTGTTACGCGATCGTTCAAACGTGCTAGCATGGGTCCATGCCGCCGCTCAGTGATTCCACCACAACCGATGATTCCTGCTTTTAACATAAATCGTCCTCCTCATTGCGATTATAATAAATGTCGTCTGTTCTGTCAATTATGTTTATCGGTTCATTAGTTCATGGTTCATTCTGCCATCCCCTTGGTTTTTCGATTGAATTCCTCCCATTTCCGTATCAAAACTAGCGCTTGAAATTCTATCGTCTGAAAGTTATAATTCTATCTGACCTGAAAATCCTGAAAACACTAGATGTAACGGATCGCTCTATAATCCCCTCGCTGCCTGTACCCATACGGCTGCGTGAAATTTTCCAGTCATATACAATTCTTAATCCCTACCCAATTTTGTAAATGAATCTGATACTTCCGAACGATGTAGGAGGAAATAATGAAATATGTGGAACTTGGCACAACTGGACAGGAGGTTTCCCTTGTTGCCTTGGGGTGCCTGAGCCTGACTCCTAGCGCGAAGGAGCGCAGCATTGCGACTGTCCATCGCGCTTATGAACTTGGAATCACCCTATATGATACCGCTGACATCTACGGCGATGGTGAATCCGAGAAACTACTTGGAGAAGCCATCCGTGAGGGTAACATTCCACGGGAAAAAGTGGTTATCGCCTCCAAATGCGCCGCCTTACGGTATGAGAATGTGTATACGTGGAATCTGTCCGCTGACTATATTAAGGAGTGCTGTGAGAAATCACTAAAACGTCTGGGTATGGAGTATATAGACCTCTACCAGCCGCATCGCATTGACTACCTCGCGCATCCGGAGGAGACTGCCCGCGCACTGGAAGACTTGAAGACGGAAGGGAAGATTCGGCATGTCGGTGTGAGCAACTATTCACCAGATGAAATCCGTGCTATTTCCGCTTATACCCGTGTGGAGGCGTTGCAGACGCTATTTCACCTGTTGATCCAGGAGCCGTTGGAAATCGGTTTAGCCGCTGTCTGTTTAGAGAAGAAGATGAATATGCTCTGCTACAGCCCGCTTGCGGGTGGGCTGCTCACCGGAAATAAACCGCTGCCGCACACCTTCGATCAGGGCTACGGTGATTGGCAGGAGCAGCGGGAGCAGGGCGTGGTGGCGCAGGTGAAGATAGTCGCTGAACGGTATGGCGTAACGCCGGGACAGATCTCGCTGGCGTGGTTGATGGCACTTCCCGGTGGGGTGATCCCGCTTGTGGGGACGGGCAACCCCGACCATATTGAGGAAGGGGCAAAGGCTGCTGACATCACGCTGGCTCGCGATGATTGGTATGAACTGTCAATCATTGGGCGAGGTCGTCGGATGCGGTGGCGGGGAAGACCCTATGTTTACCTGAAGGATCGGTAATATTGGTACATTGGTTCATTGAATTGGCGAATCGCGAAAGGAGAAATACCTTGATTGATTTTTCACGCTCGACGTTTACTTGGCACAACCATCCGTGGACACCGGATCCGTACTATCGTTATGCCGGCGGTTTTGTAGGAGAGCCCGGGCAGGTATATCATGTCCGATTTGGTCTCGAAGCCAGCTGCGAAATACGGGACGAAGCGAGTGGCCATGTTGCAAAACTGTTTGTAGGGGCACCGTGTCGGAGCGAGTACACGATTGCGTCCAGAAATATGTTCCAAATTCCTAGCGGTGAATGGCGCATGGCTTTCAGCGGTGAATCGCAGTTGAGCATTGCGAAAAGACCGAGCAACGAACCTGAAGGAGCTTCGACAAGAAAACTTAGTGAGATTTATCAGAGTTATAAGGTTGATGTACGTTCACATTCTAATTTTTCTGAACTAACGGATGTCGGCGAGATCGTTGATGCAACCCTGAACGGCGATCTGCTGAATGCAAGATCAACCTACCGTGATAAGGAGCGTAACCTCACAATTTCGGTCGAATATCCCGTAGATGTTATGAACCTCAATGCAGTGGACGAGGAGTTCCAAGTCTGTACGGGTCCCATCATTCTGCCGGACTTGGCTACTTGGGACGGTCGAGACGTGAAGCGGGTATTTCTGGCGCAGGTCGCTATCTCCGCGTTCGATTGGGTGGAATTTATCTTGCAAAGGGAAATCGACGCATCAGATGCGGATCGGGAATGGTTAGACAAACCGCGTGGTCGTGATCGTCAGGAGTTGCATGATCCGAACAATCCGCCGCCCAACTACCCGCCCCCTCGACCGCGCCCAACCGTGTATAACGAAGTTTGGGAGTTTGAAGCGAGCAATGTTGTGTTACGGGCAGAAAATCCTGTTTAGTTCATTGTTTGTAGGGAACGCAGATCTGCGCTCCCTACACAGTTGGCATGTACCAACTCCAAAGGATAAGAAACCGAGTTTTTGCCAAAAACTCGGTTTCTCCGCACAAATTCTTAACATAAGAGGCATTTCATGCACGCAGAGATTGTTATGATTGGAACTGAGCTACTGCTCGGAGAGATTGTCGATACAAATGCCAACAGATTGGCACTCGCGCTCCGAGATATTGGACTGGATCTGTACTACAAAACGACCGTCGGCGATAACCTGGATCGGATTACCGAGGTCCTTGACCGAGCGTTAGATCGGTCGGATGTCATCATCACCTCCGGCGGTATCGGTCCGACGGTGGATGATGTTACGCGCCAAGCGGTTGGGGATGCGACAGGACGTAAACTGGTATACAGCACGGAACTGGAGGCGGAGATTGCGGCACGTTTCAGCCGTTTTGGTCGTCCGATGGCGGACAACAACAAACGCCAAGCCTATATTCCCGAAGGGGCAACCCCACTGACAAATCCGGTGGGGACGGCACCGTGCTACTTGAGCGAAGATGTGAATGGACGGGGCTGCATTATTTCGCTTCCGGGCGTTCCGAGAGAACTTGACCACATGATGGAGAACACCGTTATCCCGCTGCTGATTGAGCGGATGGGTGGGATCAAAATCACTAGGGTTCGTGTGCTACGCACATGTGCGGTGGGTGAGAGTAACATTGATCGGGGCATCGGTGATCTGATGACAGAGGGCAATCCGACCGTTGGATTGGCAGCACATATCGGTCAGACTGACGTGCGGATTACTGCAAAGGCGGACACAGAAGAAGAGGCAGATACGCTCGTGGCTGGGATGGAAGAAAAACTCCGTGAGCGGTTGGGCGTCGCAGTTTATGGTGTGGGGAAGGTAACGGTGGCGGAGGTTGTCGGCGATCTGATGCAGGAAAAATCGCTCAAGTTAGGTGTGGTCGATACGCTCACCGGCGGTCAACTCGCACGAGATCTTGTTGAGTCGGGTTATTCCGACTTAGTTGCTACTGACTTGGCTCCGGCTAATTTAACCGAGGCGTTGAAGGATTCGGGGGCTGATATTTCCGATCCTACAGATGTTGAGGAAGCGCGTTCCCTCGCTATTGCTCTTGCGGAGCGTGTTACGCCGCCCGGTGGTATGGGACTTGCAACGATTGGGCCCTATGAAGATTCGTCTACTTTCATCGCCTTGAATGGACCTGGGGAGGGCACAATCCTCTTTGAACGGAGTCGCAATTATCAGGACAGCGATCATATTCGTCGGTGGTTGGTGGTTCAAGCGTTTGATTGGATTCGTAGGACGTTGTTGGGACAGATGAAGTCGCCGGTGGACTGGAATTGACATAGAGGAGATAGAGATAATGGAAGAACTTGGGCGTTTAATCAAGGTGCCGCTCAGGGAGTTTTGGGAAGGCGAAGCGAGTGATTTCACCCCTTGGTTGGCTGACGAAGAAAATATAGGTCTGCTCGGCGAGACGATTGGGGTTGAACTGGAAGTTGAGGCACAGGAGAGAAATGTGGGTCCGTTCCGGGCTGATATTCTGTGCAAAGATACAGTAACAGACAGTTGGGTGCTGATTGAAAATCAGCTTGAGCCGACAAACCACATCCATCTCGGTCAACTATTGACCTACGCCGCTGGATTGAACGCTGTAACGGTTGTTTGGATTGCTGAGGACTTCACAGATGAACATCGTGCTGTCTTGGACTGGCTCAACGAAATTACGGCGGAGGGGTTCAGCTTCTTCGGGCTAGAGATTGAATTGTGGCGGATTGACGATTCACGGAGGGCACCGAAGTTTAATGTGGTTTCGCACCCCAATAATTGGACGAAAACTGTTTCGAGAATATCACGAGCCGAATTAACTCCTACACAGCAGTTGTATCTTGAATACTGGACAGAACTACGAAATCGTCTAGAACAACGCGACGGCGCAATTAATCCTGTAACAGCTGGAGCGCAACATTGGTTGTATTTTTATCCTTTTCCTAATTTGAGTTCGGATTTCTGGCTCAGCGCATCTGCTAGCGTGAGAGGCAACTGGGTTCGTGTTACACTCGTGCTGTCAGGTGAGGAGGGGAAAGCTCACTTTTACCTCTTGAAAAGGGACGAGGAAGACATTAAAGAAGAAATTGGTTCCGAACTGGAGTGGAGGGAAAATCCTGCACGAAAGGAGAAGCACATAAGACTCTTTTTGGAGGGTGCTGATCCCGGAGATCGCCAAGACTGGGATAGGCAGCATCGGTGGCTATGTGAAAAACTCGAAATCTTTCACAGGGTCTTCTCGCCACGGGTTAAAGCACTTGATGCCAGCGATTATGCCCCTGAGGAGGAAGATACCGCTGAATAGACGAACAAAGCGTTGACTGTAAATACGCAAGCTGTCACATGTCACCCCGCTGGGGTTTTAGAGGATTTGGGTTGCTCGTGTTCTATATACATGCCGCCCCTCTGGGGCTATTGATTCATTGGTTCATTGGATTGATGAAGCCAAATACATTGTGCTACGCTGTGCGGTAATTTATGCAATGGTTACGGCACACGGAGCCCCGATAAGATCCCCGATAAATCGGGACAGGCGGGATTCAGAGCAATATGCCTACTACTATTTTATCATAAATGGAAAATGGGATAGATAATGCTACAGCAGCAACGTCCGATGACCAACAGCGCGTAACCCGATCTGCGGGGATCGTGAGTATCGCCGTGATGGTGTCGCGGCTGCTTGGGTTGGTTCGTGAAAAGGTGATTGCCTACTACTTTGCAGCGGGTGTCGGGGGTGATGCGTTCTATGCGGCGTTTCGGATTCCGAACCTGATGCGGGATCTGTTTGGCGAAGGTGCTTTGAGCAAGGCGTTTGTTACAACGTTTACGGCGACGGAGTTGGAGGATGGCGAAGAAGCCGCTTGGTGTCTGGCGAGCCGGGTTTTCAACGCAACTTTTCTGCTGCTCACACTGATAACGGCTATCGGGATTTTCGCTGCCCCTGCTATCGTTGATCTGATATTCACCGGCAAGGGGTTTCAGGAGGTGCCGCTCGACCCGTCGGAACACTTCGGCTTCGATTCCAAACGTGATCTAACCGTTTATCTGACGCAGATTATGTTTCCGTACCTAATCTTAGTGTCGTTGGCTGCGGTAACGATGGGGCTTCTCAACAGTAAGGGAAAGTTTGGGTTGCCCGCGTCTGCCTCCTCTTTTTTTAACGTTGGATCGTTGATTGTTGGGATATGTGGTTACTACGTCGCACCGAGTTTTGACCTGCACCGGACGACGGGGATGGCGGTTGGCGTACTGGTTGGGGGTGCCTTGCAGTTCCTGATTCAGGTGCCTTCAGCGCGGCACGTCGGATTCCACTATCAACCCCTTCTCAGCTTTCGCGATGAACGGGTTCGACAAGTCATGCGGCTTATCGGTCCCGCGATCCTAGGGGTTGCTGCGTTGCAGATAAACGTACTGGTCAACGCAATCTTCGCATCAGAAGGGCTGGGCTGGCTGACTTGGATTAACCGTGCGTTTCGGCTGATGCATCTGCCGATCGGTGTCTTTGGCGTTGCGATCTCGACCGTTGCCCTGCCGAATCTTGCAAGATTGGTTACAGAGGGGGACATGGAGGCGTATCGCCGCGCTTTCTCGTATGCACTCCGCCTCATGTTTCTGCTGACGGTGCCTGCGTCAGTTGGGTTGATGGTGCTTGCTGAACCGATCTGTCGTCTGATTTTTGAGGGCGGACAGGCGAATCCTCTGGACACACAACAGACGGCGGTCGCGCTATTCTACTACGCCTTTGGGCTATGCGGCTTTTCGGCGGTCAAGATCGCGACAGATGGGTTTTATACTTTCAATGACACACGCACACCGGCTGTGGTTAGCCTGTGCACTGTTGGTCTCAATATCACCCTGAACTACCTTTTTATCTATCGGCTCGGTTTTGACCACCGATCTCTTGCGCTGTCGACCTCCTGCACGATTACGTTGAATTTTCTCGTGCTGCTGTTTCTTTTGCGAAGGAAGGTTGACGGGTTGGGATTAAGCGGTGTCTGGCTGCTGCTAATTAAACTTGCGGTTGCTTCTGCTGTTATGGGGTGTGTCTGCTGGTGGGGGTACGTACAGATCGAGGGTTGGCTCGGTGTGGAGAGCATTATAGCCCGACTCATCAGCGTGTTTGTCCCGATCGGGTTGGGGGTAGCCGTTTTGGTAGTGGGAGCCAAGTTGATGCGGATTCGGGAATTGGATCAGTTGTTGGGGGCAATTGCTCGACGACTGTAATAGTTCATTGGTACATTAGTTCATTAGTTAATTGGATTAGTAGGTCGAGATTCATATCTCGACACAGTGTATAAATTTTGGGAAATCGCCCTACAGCACTTTAAAATGTACGAGCGTTACGGCATACGGCGTATGCCTACTACTTTAGTATTTTTCGTGGCGTATCACTGTTGAGGCGGGTAGGCGGACGGATTTGCCAGTCGTTGAGTCAAGGTAGCCGAGGCGTAGTAGGGTGACGATTTCGTGTGAATCGGGGATACTGAAGATTTCCTGAATTCGCTTTCGATCCCCCTGACTTTCGAGGGGTGCACTGACAAACTGTGTGCCGATACCTAGCGATGTTGCGGTCAGGAGCAGATTTTGGACGGCGGCTCCCATACCGACCCACATCCACCGATCTCCGCCTTCGCCGGGTGGACGTCTGGTGTTATCCATCAGGATGAGGATAAGCAGCGGCGCAGTGCGAACAAGTTCGGAGATTTCTTTCGCGGGCAGCTTACCTGCTCCTAGATGGCCTAGAATGCTGAGATGTTTTGCATGTTTCAGCAGCGGCTTGAGTTTGCTTGGATCTTTGCGAAACACTGGCGGGAGATCAACGTGATCGGTCAGCAGCACACCATCGCGGCGTTCTTCCCATTCCGCCTCCGTCAGGCGCATCCAGCGGCTATTGTCATCTAAGAAAGTGCTGTCTTTGAATTGCTCAACGACACTCTGTGCGGTCAATTCAGCGAGGGCATTTTTTCCGGGGGCTTCACGAATGATGAGAAACTCCCAAGGCTGCGTGTTGAATGGGGAGGGTGCCCACTGCGCTGCTTGGATGAGTTGGTCAAGGTGTTCTTGAGAAATTGTGTCCGTGCGGAATTCTCCGCGATGGGTACGGCGTTGGGAGATGGCGTCGAAAAGTTCCATAGGGATCTCCTGACATATTTTGAGGAAAGAAAATGGCACAACAAACAGAGATTTTAATCGTCGGCGGCGGGATATGGGGACTGAGTACCGCCTACCATTTGGCAAAGTTTGGACAAAAGGATATTCTTGTTCTGGAGCGCAACGATGCAATCGCTGAGGAGACGACGCCCCAAGCTGCGGGGCTCGTCGGTCAGATTCGCTCCTCGGTTACCATGTTGCAGGCGATCCGATACGCCCTTGAACTGTTCTCTCAGTTTCCGAAGGAGACCGGACATGATCCCGGTCTGCGGCAGACTGGGAGCTTGATGGTAGCTCTCACACAAGAACGGATGGACGCATACGCACGTCAAATTGAACGGTCTCACCGCAACGGAATTGAAGCGGATTTTGTTTCACACGTTGAGATGGCTCGTCTCGCTCCTGCGATGGATCCCACCAAGGTTGAGGGCGGCTATTTCGTCCCGAACGATGGATACGTCGATCCCCAGCAGTGCGCCCATGCTTATGCTGCCGCAGCGAAAGATTTGGGCGTCCAGATCCAATTGAACACACCTGTAACAGGCTTTCGGCAGCGCAACGGGGAGGCCCTCGGTGTCGAGACGGACGCCGGTTTTATTGCATCAAATCATGTCGTGATAACTGCGGGACCGTGGGGTGCTGGTCTTGCCAAAGAGGTTGGTGTGACCTCGGCGGTACAACCGATCCGCCATCAACGGGCTTGCACGGTGCCGACTCCCGGAATCCCCGACCATCACCCAGCCGTGCGTGTCACGGATGTCAGCTGCTATCTGAGACCTGACAAGGGAGGTTATCTCTACGGATTCTTTGAACCGACGCCAGTCAGCATCAATTTGGAAACGATGTCCGCCGACTTTAGGACAGGGGATATTGAGCCGCCTGTAGAGGTTATGGCAGAGGCACAGAGACGGCTTGCCCCGACCTTCCCGATTCTGAAAGCCCTTGAAATCGCTGAGTATCGACGCGGTATAACCACATTTGCGCCCGACGGTGCTTATTTGATCGGTCCCGTGCCGGGGATTAATCGACTCTACTTAGCCACCGGTTGCGCTGCTCTGGGCATTGCTGGTTCCCCGGCAGTCGGTCGGTGGTTGGCAAATTGGATAATCGACGGAGATCCCGGCGAAGATTTAACGATGTTCTCACACCAACGATTCGGTGCACTAGCCGCAGATCGGGAATGGTTGCGTCTAGAGAGCGAACAGTTTTACGCAAACTACTACGGCATCCGATCCGATGAATGAAACGTGATGCGTGAAACGTGAAGACCGGAAAGACGCAATGAACTAGTGAACCAATGAACTCTTGAACTTAATGAACAGGTCAGTGATGACAAAACAGCACGACGATATGGCTGAAACAACCTCCAGTCCTGAACCTATTGGACGTCAGCGAGCGATTCGGGTTGATGTGCCGACAAACTTGGACAATATTCGGGCTATCCTGTTTGAGCCGCGCGAACCGGGCAACATTGGATCTGCGGCCCGGGCGCTGAAGGGGATGGGACTCTCTCAACTGTACCTTGTGAATCCTATCCCGTTTCTTGAAGCGAGACCGACATGGTATATGGCGCACGGCGCAACCGACGTTATTGAGAACTGCTGCGTCGTAGAGACACTAGAAGATGCCCTCGAAGGGGTTCAATTTCTCGTCGGCACGACCCATCGGCGCAGGGACCCCAGATTGCCACCCTCTGTTTCTGCAAGAGAAGCGGCACAGGAAATCGCCTCTATTTCGCAGCATCAGCAGGTCGGGCTGCTGTTTGGGCGCGAGGATTTCGGGCTATCCACCTCGCAGATCAGTCGCTGTCAGTTGATAGCAAGCGTCCCGATGGCAGCGAAAAATCCGTCCTTGAATCTAGCACAGGCGGTGCAGGTTTTTGCCTACGAAGTTTTTCTCGCTAGCGCAGGTGATATTCCTCCAGCTGAGTTGGAGTATGCCGATGTGAACGAGATAGAGGCGTTTTACGGGCGCATCACAACCCTGTTGCAACGGATCGGTGTTACGCCTTACAATCACGATTGGGAGACCTTTTTGAAGTCGTTGCGGCGTGTGTTTTCGCGGACGCGGTTGGAGCAGCGGGATATCGCTACGTTGGATATGATCTTCTCGACGACACATCGCTACATCACCCGACTCAACCGCCAACTTGAAGACCAGTCAAAGTAGGGAGTCGGGATTCGGAGATCCCTCCTACAGTAGAACTCAATGCGCCTACGGGGATAATCTCAGCACTTGACCTTAATCTCATCGTTTTCAACAACCACTTCGTATGATCTAACGCGGAGTCGCTCATCCGTATAGCAACGTCCGTTTGTGACATCGTAAGCGTAGCTGTGAACTGGGCAGATGACCGACCCATTCCTGACGCGCCCCCTGCCAAGCGGACCCAGCGCATGGGCACACGCATTGGCTAAGGCGTAGAAATTCTCACCGTCGGCATTGAAAACTGCAATTCGCTTCCCGTTGACGGTGAATGCCTTGCCTCGTCCCTGCCGAATATCTGATGTTTTTGCAACCGTTACAAAATCTGACACGGTTCTCTCCTTTCTCCTCAACTATATTCACCCAATCTGTAGGTCGATTTTCCAAAATCGACATGCCGTGTCGAGATATGGATCTCGACCTATACGCTGAATAGTTCTCAATTATATTTGTCCCTGACGTTGGTGCAGAAGCATCCGATAGATATCTTCAAACAGGCGCACATCGGTCAAGGTATCCTCACCAGACGACCTAAACGGCGTGTCGTTCCGAACGTTTTCGATGAAATGTTCCACCTCGCGTCGGTACGCCCATGTCCAGTTCGGCTTCGGGATTGGGCGTGAGATTTCCTGCGTCTCTCCAGCCCGGTAAATCTCTACTTCAGCGGGGGTGTTTTTCAGCAGGAGCGGTGGTGCCCATGTATGCACCCAACCGTCTTCAAAGTAGATTTGCGTATGCTCATCCCACCGATAGTGTGAAACCCTGCCCGTTTCGAGAGTTACGCGCACACCCGCCATCTCGAAGATGACGACCCCACTGTAACCGTTATCGTCAAGGTCAACGACTTTTACCTGCGCCTGATCGCTGGCATCTAAGAACCAGCGCAATAGGTTGATGTTATGGGTGTATTGCTGCAGGTAGCTCAAATAGGGACGCACCCATTCCGATGGCAGCCATTCAGGCGTTTGTGCGGGGGCGTCCGGTTTCGGCACATCGCTCATTACCATCGGTGTATCGAGGTTGCAGATCCATTCTCCACAGAAACCGTGATTCCGCACGTAGGTCATCCCTCCCAATTCACCCGTTTCTCGAAACTGATCCACTTTAGACCTGACCAGTTCGTTGCCGGCGTCATACCGTTTCATGTAGCCAACCATCAACTTCGTGCCGGCTGCTTTCCCAGCGGCGACAATCGACTCCGCCTGCTGGACTGAGACCGCCATCGGTTTCTCCATGAAGACCTGCTTCCCTGCGCTAAGGAGGTCCTTCGCAATCTCTCCCTGCAAGGCAAAGTCGGCGGAGACGGCAACGGCTTCGATTTCGGGGTCGGCTGCCAGTTCGGTGTGATCGGTGTAGAGACGGGGGATTCCCCATCGCTGCTGCACTGCTTGACCGAGTTCCGGTCGCACTTCTGCCAATCCAATGAGTTCACAGTTGGGAAGGCTGGTGAAGTTCGGGATATGCACCTTCTGCGCCATGAAGCCGCAGCCGACATAGCCGAGTTTGATAGGTTCCATTGTATCTGTTTTCTCCCAGAGTAGAGCATCCGCGAATCTCCACGAATTATTTAGCGAGATTTGCGTGGATTCGTGGATAAATGTTTTAAGAAGTTACGGCATACGGCGTATGCTTACTACTTTTGAGACGAGTCCGACTGTTAGGAAATTCGCGGCTAACCCCCAGACACCGGCGTGGATCCCCATCGGTTTCGTTGCGACCCCCATGCCAATAAGATTGGCAAACATGATCCCTAGCGCAACGCAGGTGCCAACAAGAAGCCCCGACAGAACAGCATCAGTACGAAGGGATTTCAGATGGACACCGAGGAAGATGGCGGGGGCGACTTGGCATAGCAGCTCGAGTTTGATCTCTGTCAGCCGCCAGAGCGTTTGTGGGAGTTGAATCGCCAGAAAGACCAGCACCGCCATAAGTCCCCATGAAAAAACCTTCCCAGTAACAGTCAGGTGATGTTGGGATACATCGGGTCGCATCCGCTTATACAGGTCCTGTGTAAAAACGGAGGAAACTGCAAGGAGCGCAGAGTCAACGGTGGACATAATCGCAGCCACGGCGGCAGAGAGAAAGAGAACTAGTAAAATTCGGATGCCGGGGAGCTGTTCTGCCATATCGTTCAGCAAGAATAGGGCAACCTGTTCGCTGCCTAGCCGATCGAGTCCCGGGAACTGTGCTGCACCGACAAGACCGACGACGAACATGAAGAAGGTGGTAAAAATTGGCATGAAGACCATGATCTGGAAGGAACGGCGTAGCGTCTGTTCATCTTTCGCCGCATAGATGCGTTGGGTGGCGTGTGGGTAGATCGACGGTCCAAAAAAGACGATTGTCAATGTGCTCAACCAAGTGAGTTTTAGTTTTAGCGTCGGCGGCTGCCAAAAGGCGGGTTGCGTTACCATCAGTTTCTCCGCGGTGGCGGATAATCCGCCGTATTGGTAGCTGATTACGCCAAAAATAAAGACGCATCCCACCAATAGTAGAACCCCTTGAATAGCATCTGTCCATGCGACGCTTCGCAATCCGCCGAGCGTTTCGTAAATCAGCATGATTATTGACAAAACAATCACGCCTTGGACAAATGTTACGTAACCGCCCGTTGATGCCTCGACGATGTAACCGATGGCTTTGAGGTTGCTTAGGATATAATTTCCGAGTGCGATAATGAAAATAACGGTTGAAAGTGCCGTTAGCGTGGTAGATCCAAACCGCTGCTGGATGTAGTCGCCGATTGTGATATAGCTGTGTTGACGGGAGAGCCGATGGAACTTAGGTGCATAGACTAGATACGCGGCGAGGATCGACATTGAAAAGGTTACGCTCACCAAGAAGAAATAGCCGGTTCGATATACGTTGCCAACAAATCCGATTAGCGTGAGCCCACTGTATTGCGTTGCATAGAGGGTAAGGAACAGGACAAACAGACCGAGCCCCCGGTTGCCGAGGTAGAAGTCAGCCATTGAATTTTCTCGGCGTGCGAATCGTCCGGCAAGCCCGACCAAGATGAGGGATGCTAAGTAGATCCCCATAAAGATGATGCCACCGGGACCGAGCAGTGCTGTTGTGTTCATCTTATAACCATCTATTCATTAGTTCGTTGGTATCCGAGACCCCACGCGAATTTGTGCAAAATCATTCGTGAAAATTCGCGGCTGCTTTATGATTCAGGATCGTCGTCATCTTTTGCGGAGACTGACCAATAGCGGCGGAGACAGACCGCAACTATAACGGCGTATAGGATTGTCGTGCAAAAGCTATAGAATGCCCAAGGTGGGAACCCGAAAATCTGCACTGAATGGGATTTTGTGAAGAGCCAAGGAATGGTCGCCACAAGGAAGAATGTCAATAGACAATATAGTCTTGTTCGTGTCATTTGTTTGGTTCGCTGCGAATTTAAATAGGAACGCAGATCTCGCAGATTTTTGCTGATGAAAACGGAAAAATGGGGAATAATACCTGATACGTAATGCGTAAGGGAAAATCGAACAGAGATTTCCGTTCCCTACACAAAAGTTAGGTTGCCCAACCTGTTGGGCGAGGAAACCTCGCCCCTACGATGCCCGAATCCAGTGATAATATGGCTTGAATTATGCGCGCTCTTTAAATCATTCGTGGAAGATTTGTGTAGATTCGCGGATGCTGTGTTGGGTTAAGTTCCGAGCCTTGGATTGTCGGTTGGTTCAACGCGGACCGGACATACTTTGAGCTCCGCTGTCTCCGTAATCGGGTCGTAGCCGGAACCTGTTAGGATATTTACAGGTACATCGCTGAAGCTAAAGCTGGCGAAGACCGTTCCGCGCGGGGAGCGGTTGGTGGATTTTACCTTGACCTTTACGCTACCACGTACACTCGACAACTCGCACCAGCCCCCGTCCCTGAGTCCCCAGCCTTCAACATCGGCGGGGTTTACCTCAAGCGCTTCTTCGGAGAGCAGGTAGTCGATCCCCTGTGCTCGACCGGTTTGTGTGCGCGTGTGGTAAGATTGGAGCCTGCGTCCGGTTGTCAGCCAGACGGGAAAATCATCGCTGATGGTCTCCGCTGGATCTCGGTAACGCACGATTGAGAAGATACCCCGCCCGTTCACAAACTCGCCTTCGTGCAGTCGGGGAGTGCCAGGGTGATCTTTGTCGGGCACGGGCCACTGGTACTCGCTGTTTTCAATACGCTCCCAATCGAGTCCTGCGTAAATCGGCGAGACGCTGCACAGTTCGTTGAAGACCGCTTTCGGTTCGCCGAAGTCGAATCCCGCCAAGCCGAGTCGTTTTGCGAGTTGACAGATGATCCACCAATCCGGTTTGGCTTCCCCCGGCGGCGGCACGGCTGCACGGAGACGTTGGACGCGACGCTCTGTGTTTGAGCAAACTCCGTCTGTCTCACCGAAGGCGGTCGCAGGCAGAACGACATCAGCGAGTTCCGCGGTGTCGGTCAGGAAGATGTCGATGACGACGAGGTGGTCAAGACTCTTCAGGGCGTGTTCGCAATGTACACGATCCGGATCGGAGAGTAGCGTGTTTTCGCCATCAATCAGCATGGCGCGGATTTCGTCACCGCAGAGGTCGAGCGCGGTGACTTTGGTAATTCCCTTATCTATGTCTATCTCTCTGCCGTAGAGTTCCTTGAACTTTGCTTGGTTCGCTGGATCTATGACAGGCTGGAAGCCGGGATAATTGTTCGGGAGTGCGCCGCTATCGCCTGCGCCCTGAATGTTGTTCTGGCCACGCATCGGGTTGATACCGGTGCCTTCGCGACCGATGTTGCCAGTCATGAGGGCAAGGTTGCAGAGGCTCTGCACATTATCGACGCCGCAGATATGCTCGGTGATGCCGAGTGTGTAGTAGATTGCGGCTTTCGCCGATTCGCCGTACCACATCGCGGCGGTTTCGATATCCTTGGCAGGTACGCCTGAGATTTCTTCCGCCCACGCTGGCGTAAATTCGACAAGGTGTTCAAGGAAGGCGTCGCTCTCCGTCGTCCGATTTTCGATGAAGTCTCGATCGATAAGTCCCTCACGTGCGATGACGTGCGCCATGCCGAGCAGGAGTGCGACATCCGATCCAACCCGGAGTGGCAGGAAGAGATCCGACATCTCTGCAAGCCCGATGCGCCGTGGATCGGCAACAATTAGCTTCGCTCCGCCTGCGATTGCTTTTTTGAGGCGTGTTGCTGCGACAGGGTGGCATTCGGTCATGTTTGTTCCGATGCAGAAGATTACATCCGGTTTCTCCATGTCAATCAGTGGGTTCGACATCGCACCGCGTCCGATTGTGGCTGCCAGACCGGCAACCGTTGGGGCATGTCAGGCACGGCTACAGTTGTCGATGTAGTTTGTGCCGAAGCCGACACGGATGAATTTCTGCATGAGATACGCCGCTTCGCTCGGTGCGCGACCGGAGGCGACACCGTAGATGCTGTGTCTGCCATGTTTCTCGCTCACTTGTCGGAAGCCTTCAGCTGCGCGATCGAGTGCCTCGTCCCAACTCGCTTCGTGCAATTCGCCATCCTCGCCGCGAACGAGTGGGGTGGTCAACCGGTCGGGGTGGTGCACAAAGTCGAAGGCGAACTGACCCTTGACGCAAAGCGCTCCCTCGTTTGCAGGTCCGTCCATCGCGGGGTGGATGCCGACGATCCTATCCTCTTTAGTCAGGAGGTCGATTGAGCAACCGACACCGCAGTAGGGACAGATGGTGCGGGTTTTCTCGATTTCGCCCGGTCGATCGACTGCACGCATCGCTTTCTTGTCGGCGAGGGCGCCCGTCGGGCAGGTCTGCACGCACTGACCGCAGAAGGTACACGCCGAATCTCTCAACTCGCCATTGAATTCAGTGGTAATCTGCGTGTGGAAGCCACGATTCATGACGCTGATTGCGTAATCCCCCTCCTGCTCGGCACAGACGCGGACGCACCGGTAACAGGAGATACAGAGATCGTAATCGCGCAGGATAAAGGGATTCTTGTCGTCAGTATTGCTGGTTCCCGACTGTGCGCCGATGAATCGTCCGGTGCGCGCCCCGTATCGGTTGACGAGCGTTGTCAGTTCCTGTGACGCATAGCCGCGCAAGGAATCGACATCGAGTTCGCGGTTTTCGGATGTCACCATCTCCAGCAAGGTTTTTCGGTATTTTTCAATCTCATTGGTTGCTGTTCGGACGACCATGCCGGGCGTTGCCTTCGTTGTACAGGACGCGACGGGGTTTCGAGAGCCTTCCAGTTCAACAACGCAGAGACGGCAGCCACCGAACGCTTCAAGGCGGGGGTCGTAGCAGAGGGTTGGGACCTGTTTCCGATGCCGCTCCGCGATTTCGTAAATGGTTTCCCCTTCGGTGAAGGTGACTTCCTCTCCGTCGAGTGTGATTGTTGCGGTCTGCTTAGGAACGGGTGGGTTCATTCTGTTTTTCCTTTCTATTTCTATGAAGGGCGAATCCATGCCGCTACAGCTGCATCCCAAAATTGTGCCTGTCCATTTGTCATTAGGACTACATTCTGATCACGGGCAGCGGTTTCGGCTCCAGATGTTACCCGGTCTCCGGCAGCAACGGGCAAAACAAGCGGTGTCACCCGCCGAATCAGGTCCGCCCGTCGCCATGCACGATCCACATCATTGCTATCTACCACCGACGAAATTTCTATTGCCAACCAGACTTCGGGACGATCAGGAGACGTTCGCAATTGTCCGGTAGCTAGCAGATCTAGACGAAAAACGTCACGAAATTCGCTGGAGGTAAGGGTCGCCTCTAATGCTTCATCAATCGTGGACAGATCGACAACCTTCAGCCGACGCATAAGATACCCGAAGTACCCATAGATCTTGTTACGGTAAGACCACTCTAGGGATTCACCCTTTAGCCTGCTAACGGTGTTCTCTGTTTGTCGTTGACTCTCCGTCAGTGCTCTTACCTGTTCAGTCAGATGTTGTATTGCGGTTTCTATTTTAGATAGCCGATCTTCGACATTAGCAAGTCGTACTTCAGCACGCTGCTGCGCTTCTGCCAATCCTCTGACGATTTCCGGTAAAGTTAGCAGTTCATCGGAAAGCAGCAGCTGCCGTAACTCCGATCGCCAATCTGGACGCTCGGACAGCAGCTGAACCAAATCACGATAATCTTCTACAGTAAAAGCCATTTTTCAGGTTTCCTCTTGATGCTTATTTTAACCTAAGCTGCGAGAAGGCATGCTGTTTAACGGAAACATCCAACCTATTTTCCCAGAATCAGATGATACAAACGTGAAAAACTCGCTTTTTCTATGCGACTAGCAGCTTAAACTATTATAACACGCGGCGGACTATTTGAGAATCAACATTTTTCGTGTGGCGGAATAATCTCCAGCAGATAGGTGGTAGAAGTAGACACCACTTGCCACTTGCTCACCGAGTTGGTTTCTGCCGTCCCAATAGATAGCCTGTGATCGACTCTCGTAGGCAGATGCAGGTTGGAATCCGACGTCGATTGTCCGGACGACCTGCCCTGCCTCGTCATAGATGGTCAGGGTGACTAAAACGTCCTCCGCCAAGTGATATGGGATCCATGTTTCGGGGTTGAATGGATTGGGGTAGTTTGGTAACAGTTGGGTTTCTGTTGGGGTCAGGGAGGCTAGGAGTTGTTGAAGCACAATAACTCCCTGTTTCATGATTGGGTCCCGAATTTCAAGTGCCTTTGCGTCGGCCAGCCAACCCCGAACCGCTGCCGCTGTGAGCATCTCAGATGTTTGTGGCTGCGCTGAAGGTGCGGCTGCTGCATCTCCAAACATGCCTGCAACCAAGACCAAATCCAGAATATCGACAATCCCATCGCGATTAACATCTGCCGTCAGATTTTGCCCCTGTTTTCCAAGGTGGGATGCAACCGAGACCAAATCGAAGATGTTCACGACACCATCACCGTTGACATCCGCCGGTTGCGCTACAATGTCATCAAACCCAACCGCGACCCCTCTGCTTTGGAGGGTAGGAATGTGCGTGTTAATGGATAGGGTGCTGAGTGGATTTCTCCTCACATCTACCCAGTCCCCACGCCCCAATCCTTTATTTTTGAGTAGGGGTGACAGATCTGATATAGCGTTATTGTAAAGCGACAGTTCTGTGAGGTTAGTTAATCCCGTGACCGCAGAAATGTCTGATATAGAGTTGTTGTCGAGCCGCAGGAATATCAGTTGATTTAATCCCGCGACAGCAGAGATATCGGATATATTGTTGCTCCAAAGTAACAGTTGTTCCAGATTGGTTAATCCTGTAAGGGCGGAAATGTCCGATATATTGTTGCTACCGAGATGTAGGTATGTCAACTGAGTTAATCCTGCTATAGGTGAGATGTCGAATATAGAGTTATACCGAAGTTCCAGTTCTGTCAGATTGGTTAGTCCTGCCAGAGGTGATATATCCGATATAGAGTTGCCCGGAAATAACAGTCGTGTTAGGTTGGTTGCGTGCTCAAGTCCTGTCAAATCGCTAATGTTAATGTTCCGATCCTCGCCGAAAAGGTAGAGGTAGGTCAAAACCGACATATCTGCTGCGGTGATGGTGGCCTCTGGTACTTTGCCACGGATGTCATTAATGGCAGCGCGCAGGTCGGGGTCGGGTATATCCACGATTTGAGTGATATTCTCTGGTTGCACAACGATGTTGTCAAACCCAATGGTAACACCTCTGCTTTGTAGAGTGGGAATGTGGGTGTTGATGGACAGAGCGTTGAGGAAATTTCCCCACACATCCACTTGGTCTCCGCCCCTTAGGCCGGTGTTTGCGACTAGGGGTGAGAGGTCCGATATGGAGTTATTCCAAATCTGCAGGTTTGTCAGATTGGTTAATCCCCCCAGAGGTGAGACGTCTGAGATGGAGTTGTTGTCAAGATCCAGCGTTGTCAGTTGATATAATCCTGATAGAGGTGAGAGATCTGATATCGAGTTACTATTGACGATACCTAGCACCTGCACAAATTCGGCACCAAGATCTAGGTGTATCAGATTGGTTGCGTGTTCCAGTCCGGTCAAGTCGGTAATGTTGATATTTGGAGCATCAAAATCGATCAAAGTTGCCATATCCGCTGCAGTGATGACATCCGCCGATGCTTTATCGAGACTTCGCTCAATCGCAGCACGGAGGTTGGGGTCAGGGATGTTTACCGTTTGTGCGGTTGCCGTCAATGGGATTGAGAAGCAAATTGACAGAAATAAAGAGAAACACAGGGATTGTTTCGGCATAAATTTATCTCCTCATCACGATCGTCTTCTACAGTAAAAGCCGTTTTTCAGATCACGTTTCACGTTCCTTTTCCACAATCGCACAGGCTTCGACCTTTTCTAGCACCGCTTTGGGTTTAATCCGCGTTTTGAAAAAGAGGACTTCGCCGGGGATGTCTCGGAAATCTTCGGTTGAGCAGTTCAATTGATCTGACACTGCGATGATCATGTTGGGCATAGCCGCACGCTTTAGTTTCCAGAGTTTTTTCTGGAGGTAGTCCGGCGTCCAGAAGCCGACAATTTCCATTAACGCGCGCCGCCCGTCGGGATGTGAGAAGGCGAAGTCTGGAATCATCACAGTGTCCTTGAGATCGATGATATCTGTTTCCCGCTCCAACGTCCACTCTGTATCGATCTTATCAAACTGTGTTGCGAAAATCCGCTCTAGCTCGCTGTCAAACTCACCGGGATCACGATAGTGGGATTGTAACCCAGCTTCGTCGGTGAGGCTAAATCGGAGCGGGTTATTCTTATTCATGACGATTGTTGCGTCCAGCCACCATCGATCACAGTGCAAGAGGGCTGGTAGAAACAACGCCATCTGAATGCCGTACTTTTGCGAGAGTCGGAACATTGATGCGGGACCGTCGAGAACGATTTGATAACCGTCGGTATTGTTCCCCTCGACAGCGTGCATCAGTTTGAAAAACTTGATGAACTGAAACACCAATTTGTATTTTGTTGGGATATTGCGGTAAATCCGGATTGTCATTTCGCTGGCGCGGTAAAGCATCGCTTGGGCGAGTGCGACGTTATACCGGTCCAGCAACCACTCTGCGGTCGGTGGCTCGAACCCTGTTAGGACGCGGTTCTCCTCTAGATCCGCATACATGCCGTCCATCACTGCCTCCGACGAAATGTTAAGTTCATCGGCGATTTTCGCGAGTGCCTTCGGACGCGTATGCCGGTGTAGTCTATCGCTTTTGGTGACGATTGGGTGGTGTTTACTCCCATAGGCGAAGATTTTTTCTCGAAGCACCTCTGGCTCAACTGGAGATTGGATTGTAAATTCTGAGCGATCTTCGAGCAGTTTGGCAAATCCCCGCTTGACTTGGTAATTGGTATCGGCTGCCTCATAATCCGCTAGTGTCGAAGCGAGCGATCCTTTGGTTGTGTTGAGATGCGCGGTGTAAATCTCAATCAGATCTCTCGCAATTGCGCGATACTTTTTGTTCTTTGGGTTCAGGTAGCGGGGGGAAACTTCGTCTTCTTGGATTCGATAGCGGAGAAGGTCGAGTGGGAGCATCGGATTTTTAACGGGTTATAGCGTGTTAGTTTTTAATTGGGGTGGGAATGGTAATGTAATTTAGGAGTCGAGTTTATCACAAGATTAAATTAACGTCAAGCCCTTTGCGTTCCCATTAGAAACTTCCCAAGAATTCGCTTGATCCGCGTGTGAGTCTTTGATACACTTAGCGTGAAACGTGAAGAGCGAAATGATGATCTATAATACGCCTCAGGACCTTTAAGCACCCTGTGAGGAAAAATATGAGTGAAAACAGAAAGCCGAATATACTTTTGATTCTGAACGATGATATGGGTTATTCAGACCTCGGCTGTTACGGCGGGGAGATTCATAGCCCAAACCTGGACCGGCTGGCTAGCGGTGGGTTGCGATTCACACAGTTCTATAACACCGCCCGCTGTTGTCCGTCGCGTGCTTCGATGCTGACCGGGCTTCACCCGCATCAGACAGGGGTGGGACACATGATGATGGACGATGGTTTGGAAGGGTATCGCGGGGATCTGAATGATCGCTGTGTGACGATCGCTGAAGCACTCCAGCCTGCGGGGTATCGGACCTACATGAGTGGGAAGTGGCATATCTCCCGACACACCGATCCCGACGGGCCGAAACATAGTTGGCCCCTTCAACGCGGTTTTGATCGCTATTTCGGGATTATCACGGGGGCTGCCAACTATTGGAAGCCGAACACGCTAACCCGCGATAACGAGCATATTCCGCACGACGAGCTTCCCGAAGGCTTTTTTCTGACCGACGCGATTAGCGATGAAGCGTCTGAGTTTATCCGAGACCATGCGAAGGAAAATTCTGATCAACCGTTCTTCACCTATGTTGCCTACACCTCGCCCCATTGGCCCCTTCACGCGCATGACGAGGATATCGAGCGATATGAGGGCCGTTTTGCGGCGGGGTGGGATCAACTTCGTGAAGAACGGCTGCTACGGATGCGGGAGATGGGTATCTTGGACGAGGGTTGGGCGTTGACTGATCGGGATCCGACGCAGCCGCCTTGGGAGGAAGCGGAGCACAAGGAATGGAATCAGCGGCGGATGGAGGTCTACGCGGCTCAGATTGATCGGATGGATCAAGGGATTGGTCGGATCGTGGCGACGCTGGAGGAAACCGGTCAATTGGACAATACGCTGATCCTCTTCTTGGCTGATAACGGTGGGTGCGCGGAGGAGCTTCGGGTACCCGCGGACCGCGTGGGGAAGGACGGCTTAATCGAGACCGAAACGACGCACGATGGACAGCCAGTGTATCGAGGCAACGATCCGAGCATGATGCCCGGACCTGAGACCACATATCAGAGCTATGGTGTGCCGTGGGCGAACCTTTCCAACACTCCCTTCCGCGAATACAAGCATTGGGTACATGAGGGTGGCATTGCGACGCCACTCATCGCGCATTGGCCCCAGCAGATTCAAACGGCGGGAACACTTCGGCATCAACCGGGGCAACTCCCCGACATCATGGCGACCTGCCTTGAAATCTCCGGAGCAACCTATCCCGACGAACACAACGGGACCCCAATCTATCCGTTGGAAGGGACAAGCCTCACGCCTATCTTTGACGACGAAGAGAATGACAAGGAGGCACTCGTTTGGGAGCATGAGGGCAATGCAGCGGTACGAAAAGGGAAGTGGAAACTGGTTTGTAAGTATCCGGGGGATTGGGAACTTTATGACATGGAGACAGACCGCACGGAGTGTAATGATCTGTCTAATCAGTATCCAGATCTCGTTGAGGAGCTGAGTGACCTGTATCAGGCGTGGGCAGACCGCTGTTTTATTGCCCCTTGGGGCGAGATTTTGGAAGGGCGAAAAACGGAGGCTTGAGATGATCCTGACTATGAACCAAATAGAGATGGAATTAGGCGGAAAGTACCTCGGTTGGCTGCGTGACGCGAATGACCTACTCGGTGACCGTGAGGCACTTCAAGACCGGCTTAAGGAGGATGGCTATCTGCTGATCCGTGGCTTGCACGACCCGGAGAAGGTCAAAGCGACCCGCCGATTCCTCCTCGAACAGTTGGACGAAAACGAACAACTCGATCGCGCATACCCGCTCTTAGAAGGGGTGCCGGCAGAGGGCAAGCGCGGCATGTTTATGGGTGGCAACAAAGCCGTTACCCATGAGCCTCCTTTTCTGAATCTGGTGGAATCGCCTGAGATTATGGGCTTTTGTGAGGGGTTCTACGATGCGCCCGTCATCACCTATGATTATAAATGGTTGCGTGTGGTTGGGCCGGGAGGCTTTACCGGTGCGCACTATGACATCGTCTACATGGGACGTGGCACACCGCAACTTGTTACCTGCTGGACGCCGCTCGGCGATGTACCGCTCGACATGGGTCCGTTGGTGATTCTTGTTGGCTCCCACCGTTTTGAGATTCTGCGGGAGACTTACGGAAAGATGGACGTTGATCGGGACCATGTGACCGGTTCGTTCTCGTATGATCCGATCGAATTGGCGGATCGCTACGGTGGGCAGTGGGGTACGAGTTCGTTTGAGATGGGAGATGTGCTGATTTTCGGTATGTTCACGATGCACGGATCGTTGGATAATACGACCGATCGCTTTCGTCTCAGCACCGACACACGCTACCAACGTGCGGACGAGCCGGTAGATGAGCGCTGGATTGGAGAGGACCCGATCGCACACTACGCTTGGACGCAGGGCGAAACAGTGCCGATGGAGGAGATGCGGAAACGGTGGGGAGTTTGATAGCCAAAGTTCATTAATATCTTTCCCCGAAAACGCTTGCGACCAATACCAAATCGAGGATATTGACGATTCCGTCTCTGTTGACATCCCCTAAATCTTGATTCGACCGTCCGAACTGCGAGGAGACCAACTCCAGATCTTGGGTATTGACAACTCCGTCCTGATTGACATCCATTACGTTAGTGGTGGGGCTGACTTCCCACAACAGAACTGTTCCGTCCCCGCCCCCACTGGCAAGCGTGCTGCCATCTAGAGAGTACACTAGGGAATTGACATCACCTACATGCCCTTCAAGGGTCTGCTTTTGCGCTCCGGTAATGGTGTCCCAGAGCAGGATTGCTCCGTCCCCGTTTCCACTAGCGAGTGTGCTACCGTCTGGGGAGTATGCTAGAGAAATAACTCTACCTGAATATTCCTCAAGGGTTTGCTTGTGTTCCCCCGTGGTGGCCTCCCACAGTAGAATTGTACCGTCGTAGCTTCCACTAGCAAGTGTGTTGCCATCTGGGGAGTAAGTGAGGGAATGAACACCTCCGACATGCCCCTCAAGGGTTCGCTTATGTTCTCCGGTGGCAGCATCCCACAACCGAATCTTTCCATAACTCCCACTAGCAAGCGTGTTACCGTCTGCGGAATACGCTACCGAGTAGATCGAATGCCTATGCGCTAAAATGCTCTGCTTCTGTCTGCCCGTGGTGGTATCCCACAACCGAATAAAACTTTCATAGTTTTCATTTGCATAACTTCCACTTGCTAGCGTATCCCCATCTGGGGAATACGTGATTGAAGCTATGCCAGATCCATGCCTCAGGGTCTGCTTGTGTCTTCCGGTAGTAGTCTCCCATAACCAGATTTCATCGTAACCTCTACTCGCGAGTGTGCCTCCATCGGGAGAATACAAAAGCGAATAGGCATAATTCGCATGCCCCTCAAGGAGCTGCTTGCGACGGCCGGTGGCAACATCCCACAAATGAATTTCTCTATAACTCCCACTTCCTACCGTGCGACCATCTGGGGAATACGCTACCGAGTAGACATCCCATGTATGTCCTTCGAGAATTCGTTCATGTTGGGCGGTGGCGACGTCCCACAGATAACTCTCGCTAAAACTTCCACTGATGAGGGTGCGCCCATCCGGCGAATACGCGATCGAATAGACATCATTCGTATGCCCCTTAAGGGTTCGCTTATGTTCTCCGGTGGTAGCATCCCACAATCGAATTGTGCCATCCCCACTTCCACTGGCGAGGGTGCTCCCATCTGGCGAATACGTGACCGCCCTGATCCAACGATTATGCCCTTCAAGGGTGTGCTTATGCGCTCCGGTGGTAACGTCCCACAACCGAACCGTCTTGTCTCTCCAGTCGGCGCCACTGGCAAGCGTACGGCCATCGGGGGAAAACGCCACGGAAAGCACCCAATCCGTGTGACCTTCTAAGGTCCGCTGATATTCCCCGGTGATGGCATCCCACAGTCGGATCGTATCGTCTCTACTTCCACTAGCAAGCGTACGGCCATCAGGAGAAAACGCCACGGAAAGCACTCTATCTGTGTGCCCCTCTAAGATTTGCTTATGTTCTCCCGTGGTGACCTCCCATAACCAAATTTCTTTATAATTCCCACCGGCAAGCGTACTCCCATCGGGGGAGAACGCCACGGAAGCAACTCCCTCCGTGTGTCCTTCAAGGGTGTGCTTGTGTCTACCGGTGGTGGCGTCCCACAACCGAACCGTGCCATCCCCTCTTCCACTTCCACTGGCGAGAGTGTTGCCATCCGGGGAATACGCAACTGACAACACATCCCCTGTATGCCCCGTCAACAGGGCGATTTCTGCCCCGGTGTTAGCATCATAAAGCCAAATACCGATGCTACTTCCCACCGCGATCTGAGTGCCATCGGGCGAATATACAATGTCATGTAGCTTACCCTTACCGAGTCGCGCTTTGGTGCCTTCCGGCAAACTCCACTGGGTGTAGTCTTGAGCCAAGGCGTTTTGTAGAAACAAGGCAGAGACGAATAGAAGGTTGAGTTTGAGAAAAAGTCTCTTTTTCATGGGATACTCCTCCTTGGTACATATCTACAACTAATGACTGGGGCACCTGCTCGACTTTATAGCGTGTCGTGTGATAGAATAGATGTTATACTGAAACACCAAAAGCCTTCATATGCCCGAAAAACTCCCCGTCGCTTCGGGGCTTTTTTGTTGTAAACCAATGCAAGCTATCATCTATTGTGGACAAATCGACTAGAGACAATCCTCTGTGGTTTTTATCAATTATTGTGCCAAACACCGGTTGCTGATCCGGAAACGGAGTCAGAAGGATTTGGAGAGCCTTTGAACTAGCGACTATCAGCGTCAAGTCCGAATAGGTATCGTCGTCCACGAAATACCTGTGAAGCTAAGGATATGGCTGCGGATTAACACCCTGTACCGCTAAATTAGGCACGATGAGAAATTTAGACTCAAAATCGTCTTGGAGGGAGCGGGTAGTTCGCTCGCAGCGAGGTAAGATATTGCCCGACATAGTGCAAGCCGAGTGTTGCTTTTAACCTCAAATGTGCAAGATGGCTATGTTGGTTCGTTGGTTCATCAGTGCATTGATTGATTAGTTTATTTTAGATGAAATTGGAAAGGAGTCGCATGACACTTGACGATATTCAACAGATTGCTGTAATTGGGGCGGGTTTGATGGGGCATGGGATCGCCCAAGAATTTGCGTTTGCCGGCTATCAAGTTCATCTGCACGATGTAAGCCAAGCGCAGGTTGACGCTGGAATGGAACGGATACGAGGCAACCTTCAGGTATTTGTCGAAAATGACCTTGCTAGACCGAATCAGATTGATGAGACGCTCAATCGGATTCAGGGATCAGACCAGCTTGAAGTCGTTGCGGGAGAGGCAGATTTTGTCATTGAAGCGGTGATCGAGAATCTGCCTCTCAAGCAGGAGGTCTTTCGTCAACTGGATCAAATCTGCCCACCGCGCACGATTCTTGCAAGCAACACGACGGCACAGATGCCTTCGCAGATTGGGAGGTTTACCCAGCGTCAAGATAAGATTCTGAACACTCACTATTTTAATCCGCCCTATCTTATCCCGCTTGTTGAGTTGATTCGCAGCCCTCAGACGTCGGACGAAACGTTGCAGGTGGCGTATGATCTGATGGTGAAGATCGGAAAGACGCCAGCGGTTATCCAGAAGGAGGTTCCCGGTTTTGTGGGTCCTCGTTTACAAGCTGCTGTCATCCGCGAAGCGTTTTCAATCGTTGAACGTGGTATTGCGACCGCAGAGGATGTTGATCTGGTGGTTCGCAACAGTTTTGGGCGGCGTCTGAGCGTCGCTGGGCCGTTTCAGGTGTTTGAGTTGGCAGGTTGGGATCTCGTCCTTGCCGCATTTGAAGAGCTCTACAAGGATCTCAATAGTTCGTCGGAGATTAATCCTTTGCTTCGCGAAATGGTCGAAGGCGACAAACTCGGCGTCAAGTCAGGCGAGGGGTTCTACGAGTGGACACCGGAAAAGATTGAGGAAATTCGGGATAGGATGAATCGGACATTGATTGGTCGGATGAAGGATGATGCGAAGTCCCAATAAGATCGGGATCCACGGGCTCGTAAGTCTTTCGTTCCGAAAAACAACTATACCGGGACGTGAAACGTGATAAAAGAGATCGCTTCCGGTGGGAGTGAACTGAGTTCTCCCATCGGTATGCGAAACTTTGATTGAATCTGCCCAGAGCAAGAGATAGTGCCATTTTTCCTCTGATTACTGTCCGATAGTCCCCCTTGTCAGAAAAAACTTGCCGAAACTCAAAAAATTGATTATAATTACCGCTGTTGTCTGGAAAAATTCAATACTGGATAATAGAGGACAGTTTTGCCGTATTGGCAATGTATAACGCAAAAGAGGAATTAACCTGCATAGGAATGAAAGGAGTTATCTGATGAAACGTCAGATTTCCAATCCAAGTAAGTACTTTTTCATTTTAACTGCATTTATACTATTTGCAGTTCAGAGTCTGAGTTATGGTCAAACGGTTTCGATAGATCCGGCTACGATAGCGTCTCCAGCCGCTGGAGAGCAGTTGACCCTTAATATCAACATCACGGGCGGAGCGAATGTTGCTGGTTATCAAGTAACTGTGACATTTGATTCAACTGCGCTCTCGAATGCCAGTATCACAAATGGCGATTACCTGCCCACTGGTGCGTTTGTCGCGCCACTGCCTTCCACCGATACGAGTGTGGGACTTGGTGCAACCGCTATTGGTGCTACGTCAGAAGGGGACGGCACGCTTGCCACAGTTACCTTTACAGTTGTCGAAGCCAAAGATTCGACAATTGGATTAACCAATGTCTTGATTTCTGACCCGGCTGCTGCTGCAATAGATGTAACAGTCCAAGGCGGTATGGTTACCGGACCTGCACCGGAAATGCCTGAGATGCCTGAGACACCCGAGATGCCTGAAATGCCCGCAGGGGTTGAATTTAAGGTAACGCTAACAAATTTAACTATGGGTGCTCCAGCTCAAGGCGGTCAGATTTTTTCACCGCCAATCTTTGTGACGCACGGTCATGGGTTTTCAATCGGTGCTTCGGGTGAGGCAGCCAGTGCTGAACTTACCGCGTTGGCAGAGACTGGCAACCATGCACCGCTGGCTGAATTGGCTATGGGTTCAGACGCAGTGGGCAGTGTCGTTGCATTTCCCGCTCCCCCTGATGGGGTGGTGATTCCCGGCGGGTCCGTCACAACGACGGTCAGCACTAGTGCTGCTATGGGGTATCTCTCGCTGGCGACGATGCTTGTGCAAACGAACGACGGCATTGTTTTAGGGAACAGTTTACCACTCTTCGATGAAGATGGTAATCCACGCTCGTTTACAATGGATTTAATCTCCTACGATGCGGGTACGGAAGATAACAACGAGTTGGCAACCCATGTTCCGGGACCGCCATTTGGAGGTATGGAACGTGCACCGACTGAGGGAGGCGTCATTGCACCCCATTCCGGCATCGCCGGTACTGCTGAT
>PYIZ01000029.1:142844-195681 GCA_003635265.1 Candidatus Poribacteria bacterium | reverse complement strand
TTTTACCAATGATCCGACACCTGACAACCGTGATAAACCTGTTGTTGGTATTGACGTAGGTATCAAGCACTTAGCGGTCACGTCCGAAGGTGTATACCACGAAAACCCCAAAGCCTTAAATCGTTACGAGCGGAAGCTAAAACGGCTGCAACGTCAGTTAAGCCGTCGGCAAAAAGGCAGTAGCAATTGGCATAAGACGAACTCCAAGATTGCCAAGCTACACTACCGAATCACCTGTATCCGACAAGATGCCCAACACCAAGCAACAACGGCTATTGTCAATGGTGCGAGTCGTATTGGGATTGAGTCGCTAAATGTTGCAGGTATGTTAAAAAACCACAGACTTGCAAAGGCATTATCGGACGCTTCGCTATCCAGTTTTCTCACGATGCTTGCATACAAAGCAGAACGGATAGGCGTTAAAATTGTAGAGGCAGACACCTTCTACCCAAGCAGTAAGACGTGCTCGGCTTGTGGGGCAAAAGACAAAGACCTGTCGCTATCGGATAGGACGTACCATTGCAGCGATTGTGGGCATACCCAAGACAGAGACCTTAACGCTGCGATAAACCTCAGAACCGTCGCCGTGGGACACACGGAGACTTAAAACGCTTGTGGAGATTTGGTAAGTCCTCACCTGCAACATGAGGCCAGAATCGCTGAAGCAAGAAAATAGCATGGAGATAAAAATGTCTACCAATCAGTCTATTAAGAATCCCAATGTTTCAACTTTGGGAGCAGTCAATCCAGAATTGCATTAGCAGGAGGAAAAAATGCAACCGCGTCGAGGTTGGCTCATATTTTCGATAGCCGTCATATTCATTGCGCTTTCTAATAACCAGATTTGGGCGCAACAATCCACTCCAGTCGAAACCGCTGAAGAAATGATCGAAGACTTTGCCGAACGCGCAACGAGTGGACTCAAGGGGAGAGTAATTTGGGACGGACAAGATCTATCGCAGACAACTGTACAGGTCTACAAGGATGAAGGCTTAAAGCATCTCTACACCGGCGTAACACAGTTAAACAGCGGTGAATTCGAGGTCCGTGTTGAGGCAGGAAGTTATTACCTTGTTGCTTTTGTGGATTTGAATCGCTCCGGCAAATTTGATATTGGTGACGGCATGGGAATTTTTGGCATAACAAACTGGAATGATTCAAACCAACAGAAACAGGTCGTCAAGGTCGCAGATCGTCAAGTGATTAGAGGACTTGATATTATTATCACAGCAAGAATGCAGAAGGTTGACGGACAGGACCAAATTGTCTCCCTATCTGACTACCAAGAGGACCCATTTGACCAATTCAAATCAGCATTGGAGTTGATTTCGTCTGGCATCAAGGGACAAGTGACGTATGAGGGACAAGAATCGTTCGCAAACGCACTTGTCTTTGCCTACACAGATCTGTCATGGAAATACCGCGCCGGAGAAACGCAGGTTGCTGCAGATGGCAGTTTCACACTCAGTCTGCCGCCCGGAAAGTATTACTTGATGGCAATCATCGACAGTGATAACACCCATCTTTTTGATGCAGGAGATGCGCTCGGCATCTACGGTGTTACCGATCTGCGCGAATCCCAAGCGTTTCCTCAACCTGTATTGGTTCGGCCCAACCAATTCGTCTCAGACCTTCAGATCGCAATCACAGGAAAACAGACAATGAGTGGGCAGGTCGTTCCGATGGATGGATCTGAGATGCAGGTGGATCTCGCTGGCATGGCAACAGCACAGCTTACCGGTAAGGTCAGATGGACAAGACAGTCATTTAAAGGGGGTGTTATCCAAGCTTCTCAGGAGGCAGCGCTGTTCAAAGAGGGTTATCAAACTAGAGTGAGTGAGGATGGAAAATTCAATCTTCAACTTCCGCCGGGAGATTACTATCTCATAGCAAATGTCGATGTGGACGGTGATGGCGGATATAGCCTAGGAGATGGGCTTGGGGGCTATGGTACTGCCGATATCACAACCGCTCCCCCATCTGCATTGACCGTAGCGGCAGGACCAAACCCTGAAATTACAATTTTCGTCAGTGCACGGTATAACGCGGATGGACAACTAGAAGCAGTTGCTGAAGGTGCTATCGACTTGAGCCAAGACAGTAGTGGCGGTATCTCCGGTCAAATTCGGTGGGATGGAAAAGTATTTAAGGAAGGAATCCTCTCGATTTCAGAGACGCCTGACTTTCGGTCACCAGTTGCAATCTCCTTAAATCTGGAGGACGATGGACACTATGAGGTTTCGATACCACCGGGAGATTACTACGTTATGGCGGTTATCGACCTTGACGGAGATCGAAAATCGGGTTTACAGGATGGTGTTGGTATCTACGGCACGCGACATCCTGTCCGCAGCAAAGATCTACAACAGGTCTCTGTGTTTTCAGACCACATCACACCCCACATCGATATCGAAATCTCCGCTATGTACATTGATGTAGAGGGTAATATTGCCGAAATCGAGGATGGTGGTCGCTCCGAGATTAAACTTCAATATGGTGTGCCCGAAGATGTTTTCCAATTTACCCGTTTCGGACGCCAAATTGAGGAGTGGTGCTATTGGACTCAGGGTGTTCGCTTCCGTTTTGAAGCGGTCGGAACCGGTTGGAAATTGCAGACCCGAAAAGACTTTGAACCAACACCTGAAGCGCTTGAACAACTGAAACGACTTGAGCAGCAGCCACAACAACGGAACCCCGATGAACCGGAAACATCCCCGCTAAACGCCCTGCTTTACTACAGCTTTGACGACATCATCTGGGAATGTATGCCGACGATTGGCATACAACAACCGTTGGCAGCGGGTAGACGACCAACCGTTTCTTTGGATGGCAGATTGACCCGTCTAGACCTAGAGGGAAATGTCATCCTCCACGATTCAGATGCTCCGCAGGGCAGACTGTTGCTTACCAACCGTGAACTAGCAACCGATGTAACCATCTCGCCGGATGGCGCATACATCGCGTTCGCGAGACAGGAGATGGAGCGGCAACACATATATATTCGACATATTGCGAGTCAGGAAGAAATCCCTATCCCCTCGACAGCACAAGAGATGTTTACACCCGCATGGAACCCAACTGGAGAACTGCTAGCATACAGCACAAAGGGAAGTATCGAAAATCCAGAAGCCGGTACGGACCGGAACATTTATAGCTACTCTTATATAAGCGGGCGTGTTGAACCCATCAGCATAGGACCCGAAGACGATGCAGAACCTGCATGGTCCCCATCAGATCCGAATCTCCTCGTCTTTTCCCGCGCAGAGGGACAGCATCGCCAGATTTGGCTTGTTGAATTGGGTCCAGAAGGAAAACCGAACGCCCAACAATTGACCCGCTACGGCGGCGAAAAGCCGGTTTGGTTGCCTGACGGTTCAGCAATCCTTTACGAAACCAACGGTCAACTTTGGCAAATTTCAAAGGACGCATCGAAAAACCGCCCCGTGATGTTCAACGGACAGATAGTGTTTGGACACGAGCCGTATACAATTCCCTCGCCAATTCAGTGATAGGTATTTACCCACCCTTTGCAAAAGTAACAGCAGCGTTTAACAATTCGCCCTCACACCAAAATATCTTGCGATCAAACCTAGAGTACGTCAGGATTTCTCGGTTGCAAGGGCTTATCGACTATGGTAAAATGAATCTGCTGTTTTTGCCGATTCGGATAATACATCTTTTGATAGCTTCACGTCTGAAAGTTGGACTCCCTATTAACGCGGCTTCAGCGGTAGCTATGGCTACCCGCATATATGATGTCCATGGAATCTGGAGAGCAAAACGCATACATTCGCCTAGTGCTAGCACGGTACAATGATCAATAATGAACAGAACGCAATGTTTTCCATTTTTTGGATAGACAATTAATCTTCGCTTGAGAATTATCCGTCATCACCTACATGAACATAGATTAAAATTCACTTAAAAAGAAAAAGCTAAACAGTCGAATTAAGGAGACACCTCAAAATCATGGCAAACAAAAACGGTGTTGTCAGAGTTGGCGTTATAGGTCCGGGAGGTGCAGGACGTGGAAACACACTTGCTTTTGCCACCCGAGACGATGTCGACATTGTTGCTGCAGCTGACAACAGTGAGCAGAGTCTCGATGCTTTAGAAAAGGGATTACAGGAGCGGGTAGAAGGCTATCAGAAGAACAGCTTCAAACGTTATGTCGGCGAATACGAGTTCATTGAGATGTTGAATCAGGAAGACCTAGACATCGTTGGGGTCTTCTCGCCGCATTCTCTGCACGATATTCATGTTAAGTACGCACTGCGGTCAGGGTGCCATGTTCTGGTGGAGAAACCGATGGCAAACGTCGTCGGTGATGCTATTACTATCACCAAGATTGCGATGGGTAGTGGCTTACATCTAGTCGGTGGCTACCAGCGGCACTATGAGAACACCTACATGGCTGGAAAACAGGTAATTTCCGAAGGTTTAATTGGGAATATCCAGAAGTTTGATGTCTATCTCGCCCAACGCTGGGGCGGGGGCGGTTGGCGCGGCGATCCACGGTTCTCCGGCGGCGGTCAACCCAATGACTCTGGAAGCCATTTACAGGATATCTTCCTCTGGATGACAGGCTTATTACCGAAGGAAGCACACGGCACAACTGACATGAATTTTGAGGACGATGCAGGTCAACTTGTCTTGAAGTCCGTTGAAATTAACTCTAAGACGAATATCACAATGGACAACGGTGCGAGCGGTACGATTACTATCCTCGGTAATACGCGTACCGGTTTTGAAGAATGGGTCATTCTGGAAGGTGATGAGGGAACGTTGGAGATCAAGGATGGTATCCGATTTATTCCAAAAGGTGGCGAACCCCAACCGTTAGACTTCCAGCGTCCCGACGGATATCCACAAAGCAAAATCGATCAACTCGTTGGTTTAGTCAAGGGAAAATATGACACAAATTATACCTCTGGAATTAACGGGATTCGCACCAGTTGGCTGACTAATTCGATTCTTGAGGCAGGAAAACGACCAGCAGAGCCAAATGTGATTAGCTGTGATACAATTCTCGAAAAAGAGGGATATAATCGCCAGTCTGTGTTAAATCTTATTGACGAATGCGCTTCAAGACAGATGTACTAGATTCTTATCTGATGAAAAAAAGAGGGACTTAACACCAAAATAGACGAACAGCTCCATGAAGGAGCCCAACGTCAGCAAAAGTATCAACTGTGCGTTACAATGTGGAGGGAGGATAAACCATGAAAACTATTAGATCTTATATTCCCGCTTCACCCATTATGCGGATGACCGTTCTCGGGATGATCGCCATCATTGCGGCGATAACCCAATATGCGTGTATTTCAACGAGCACACAAAGACAAGCAGAAAAACTCGCCGATGAGAAAAATTATCAAGGTGCTATTGATACCTATCAGACCGTTATCAATACCAAAGCTGGAACACCAGAGGCTTACCGCGCGCAATTGAGTCTCGCTATGCTATACATCGACAAGATGAATCAACCCCAACTGGGTGTTAAGACTTATCAGGATCTCATCGCTGCTGCACCTGATAGCGGCGAAGCCGCGGAGGCACACTATCGCCTAGGGATCTATCACTTCAGAATAAAGGATTATGAAGCGGCACAACAGTCTTTTGACGCTATCGTTAACAAATTTCCGAATCTCGGGAATCTGAGTCATAATGCCCAATTGATGTTGGCAAAAAGCTTCGAGGAAGCAGGAGCATACAAGAAAGCGATCGCAACCTACGATAACGTCGTAAATCGTCATCCAGAGAGTGACCGCGCCGCCCAAGCGCTAACCAATAAAGCGAAGATCCAAAAGGAATATTTGAAAGACAGGATCGCAGCGGAACAAACTTATAAATCCCTCATCACAGAGTATAACAACGTCGAAGGAGCGGAAGAAGCAATTGACGATGCCAGACAGGAACTCCAATCGATGGGTGCACACATCCCGCAGCCGGAGATGGATTCGGGTACATCGTACGATCGCGCACACGAGCGGCGGATGAGGCGTCGCGAACGTGATCGTCCGCGGGGTGGCGCTGAACTGAGTCCCGCAATGGGCTATGACGCATACGGGGATTCCGGTTTCGGTATAACTCCCGAAGAGGTCATAAGGGAATTTGGAAATCCTTGGGAAGGTGGAGGACACGGACGGTCAGGACAGAACGACGATGAAACACAAACGATGATTAAAGTGGTTGCAGATATCAATTTTCTTATCCAGAAGTATCGAAATGCAGGGACCCTTTACTTTCGCGCGATCGAATCAGCAAAAGAGACCAATAAAAAAATTGACCCCTATGATTATATCCGTCTATCGGTCTGCTACCGCAAAGTGGGAATGCATCAACGGGCGGTTGAAACGCTGAGAGAAGGGGCAAGAAAAAATGTAAAGGTGTTGGAAGCTGTTATCACCTCATCTACAAACAATTACCAGGATGGAGAGTATGAAAGAGTGCTTGAGGCACTTCAGCCTATCGCGGGGTTGCATCGGACCAGAGATCCGGAAATCTACTGGAGACTTGGATTAACCTACAAAAAGATGGGGGATCTATACAAAGCTGTTGAGGCTTTCGAACGCAGCATTGCTAGTGACACGGATTACACCGATTCGATACAAAGCCTCGCCGAAGTGCTGAACTATCAACTCAAACAGAGAGAGAGGGCACTCATCTTTCAGGACATAATTGATACTCAAGGTCATACCTGGATCGGCGAGAAAGAGTTAGGGGAGATATGTTATAAATACGGTAACTACCTCCGAGCGAAATCGAAATATGAAACAGCGGTGCGCATTGCCCAACGTGAAAAAGAAGGCAGTGAAATCACTCCATCTAAAAGCCGGAGTCTCGATAACCAGATCTTATACGCAAAGATACATGCGGCGATGGCTGACTACCAAAATGGCGGGAGCATCCAAGCACAAGAACGAATAGACGTTCTTGCTGCTGAACACCCCAACCATCCGTTGATAGCCTATGGTCGTGGACAGATGGCGTTGCTCAAGGGAGATGTCGAAACCGGGATTACCATTTTTGAAACAACTATAGAAAAGGATCCAACTTCCGATGCCGCACCTATCGCGCTCGGTGAGTACTATCTTTCACAGGAAAATCCTGATGCAGCAATAGGCGTGTGGGAAGGGGTGCTCAAGACCTATCCACAAAACGGTGGAGTACGTCGTCGTCTTAACGCCCTGAAACAACAACGTGAAGCACAAGCGACTGAAGTAGATGAAAATTCCGATCAATCGGGACGAACTGCTGCCCTGACGAAGAAAAAAAGACAGAACCTCTTGCCTGCAAAACGACGGACAATCTATCCGAAAAATCGCATCCCGAAATCGCAGCTGCCGTCTGCGCTCTTCGTGGGATTGAATGAGGACCAAGTGATCGAAAAGTATGGAGAACCCGTCGAAATCCTTGACCCGCCTCCGAACCTTCCCAACGCCACAAAGCGATTTGCCTATGGTGCACTTGTGCCGGGTATGTCTAGCACCTTCAGTCTGGAGGGCTTCGAGTTTATCTTCGACGAAAATGGTCTTCTGGGATACCATAAAGTTTATTTCGGGGATGTCAACGCACTAGTGGGAAGTGGCAGCGAGTACCCCGCGCTGCTCAATGAAATCCCTGATGAGTTGAAATCAACACTTTGTGATGTCATCAACGAGCAAACCTTTGAAGCAAAGAAATATAATCTCATCGTTCAAAAAGCACAGGTTGTCTGGGAACTCAACGATGAACGATGGTGGGCAACAGTACACGCAACTTTTCCAGCTAGAGATTTTACTTCTGATAAGTCAATAAACAACTATAAACCAAAACTCAAAGACTATCATATCATGGAATTGTTAGTGACCAATCGAAATCTTTCCCCGGATCTGTTCCTCACAAAACCTAAAGGAATAGCCTATGAAAATTATTAGGTACGATATTGTCACCCTCATCATCGTGATAACGATGACCCAATACGCTTGTGTTGCATCAAGTCCAGAGAGACTAGCGGAGAAGCGCCTACAAGAAAAGGACTATCGGGGTGCAATCGAAGTATATCAGACGGTAGTTGACTCCAACCCCAAAACACCGGAAGCGCGTCAAGCGCAACTCAGCATCGCCAAATTATACATCGAAAAGATGGATCAACCCCAACAGGGTGTACAGATTTATCAAGACCTCATCGCTGCGGCACCCGACAGCGACGAAGCTGCCGAAGCACACTGGGGTTTGGGACTTCATGCTTTCAAGTCAGAAGACTATCAAGCGGCGCAACAGTCTTTTGATACTATCGTCAATAAATTTCTGGCATCGGAGCGCAGTTATAACGCCCAACTTATGTTGGCAAAAAGCTATGAGGAACTTAATGAATATCGTAAAGCGGTAGAAATCTACGGCAATGTGGCAAACCGTCACCCGGAAGGCAAGCGAGCAACGCAAGCATTGGTTAATAAAGCAAGAATTCAGGGGGAACGTCTCCGCGATGAAACTGCCGCCAAGCGAACCTATCAATCTATCGTCAAGCGGTACGGCAATGTCGAAGGCACAGAAGAATCCGTTAGCACCGCAAAACAGGAACTCCGCATGATGGGAGCGATTATCCCCAAGCCGACTGATCAGACGCTGACGAATGTGGAGCTTGCCCTAGAGCGCCAGCGGCAGCGCCGTGAAAGGGATCGTCCACGGGGTGGGGTTGAACGTAGTCCCGCAATGGGAGAGGCACCCGATTACTCAGCCTCCGGCTTCGATGTCAATCCCGAAGAGATTATGAGACCCTTTAAGGCAATCATTAATGAAATGAGCGGGGCAGGTACTGAAGGGGCAGTTTACCACGACACAGTGCTTAAAATTGCTCACCTGAATTGGGATACCGAAAACTATCGTGATGCCGGGGCGTTGTATTTTCATGCGATCGGACTCGCCGAACGCCAAGGGGCACATATCGATCCGTTCAGCTATCTCCGGCTCTCCCTCTGTTACCGAAAGCTAGGTATGCATCAGCACGCCAGTGAAATGGTCAGGAAGGCAGTCAAAAAGGATGGAAAGGTTCTTGACGCGATCATCAGCAGCGCTGCCAATCAATACCTTGACGAAGATTACGAAAAAGCTATCGAGACTTATAACTCCGTCGTGGGGCTGAATCGATCCAAAGATCCGGAAATTTACTGGAGAATGGGGCTAGCATACAAGAAGATGAACGATCCGCACAAAGCGATTGAATTTTTTGAACGCGCCATTGCTGTGAAAACAGAATATGCCAAGGCACTCCAAAGTCTTGCCGAAGTGCTTCACTATCAACTGAAAAATACCGACAGAGCCGCAATCTTCCAAGATCTCGTTGATCAGAAAGGCGACACTTACGCCGGTGAAATAGAATTGGCGCACCTCTGCTACAGATACGGTAACTACACTTGGGCAAAGTCGAAGTACGAATTTGCAGCGCGGATTGCCCAAACTGAAAAAACAGATGAAACAACTCCATTTCAAAGGCGCGGGATAGATAACCGGGTCGTTTACGCAAGGGTACATGCAGCGATGGCAGCCTACAAGGGCGAAATGGCGGATAAGGCACAAGAAATTCTCGACACACTCGCCTCTGAATATCCCAATCATCCATTGCTACCTTATGGACATGGGCAACTCGCTGCCCTTAAAGGTGATATGGATACCGCAGTCACCGCCTTCAAAGCGTCCATAGAACAAGACCCGAGTTTTTATGCAGCACCTATTGCACTCGGCGAATATTATTTGTCGCAGGGATATACCGATGAGGCAATCGCGTTATGGAAAAAATCGCTCAGAGCGAATCCACTGAACCGTGTAGTGCGCCACCGGCTCCATGAGTTGACAAAGCAGGTTGGCTACAGATTCGTCGAAGATTCAGAAAAACCGGGCGGAACCTCGCAAGGCAAGATTACAACGTCAACGCCTTCTGCTCAAACGAGCGGTTCCACAGCGTCCAGCAGGCCGAGAGGCAGAGACCTCCCCGCCAAACGCCGGACAATCTATCCGAAACGCCGTATCCCGAAATCGCAATTGCCGTCTGCGTTTTTCGTCGGGTTGAGCGAAGCCGAAATCACCGATACGCACGGACAACCAGTCCAAATCTTATCCGCTGTCCCCAGCATCCCTAGCTCCACAAAGCGATTAGCCTATGGCGATCCTATAGACGATGCAACAGATGTCGTCACTCTTGAAGGTTCGGAGTTCATTCTTGGTGAAGAAGGAGTGCTCGGATTCCGCAAAATCTACTCTGGAGACATCAATGCGGTGGCTGGCAGCCCAGTGGAGTATCCGGCCTTGGTCGGTGAAATTCCGCAAGAGTTGAATTCAACACTTTGCTATGTTATCAACGAAGAAATCATTGATACGAACAAGTACTTCCTTATCGTCCAAAAAGCACAGATAGTTTGGGTACTTGATTCGGAACGCTGGGTAGTAACCGTGTACACGACCTACCCAGCCGACGATCGTAAATCAGAACGGTCCATCAATAAGTATAAACCAAAATTGAACGATTACCGCATTATGGAACTGTTGGTGACCGCTCGGAATATACCACTTAACATTAGCCTCAAATAAGGTTAAGTTACTAACGACGCAAAGGAGGACAAAAATATGAAAGCTGCTTTGAATTCCCATCCCGGTGGGACTATCAGATTTAGCATGTTTTTTTTATTAGTAGCTGTGGTTGTGATAACCCAATACAGCTGCGTTTCAAAGAGTATGGACGAACAGGTAGGCCAACTCATCCAAGAAAAGGACTATCAAGGCGCAGTTGATGCTTATCAATCGGTTATTGATACTAAACCCGGAACATCAGAAGCCCGTCAGGCGCAATTGGGCATTGCCAAGCTATATATTGAAAAAATGGAGCAACCCCAACTAGGCATCCAAGTTTATCAAGATCTTCTCGCTGCTGCCCCTGACAGCGAAGAAGCTGCCGAAGCCCACTGGCATTTAGGAGTTCATGCCTTCAAGTCGGAAGACTATCAAGCGGCACAACAATCCTTTGACACTATCGTCAATAATTTTCCGGGGTCAGAGCGTAGTCATAACGCCCAACTAATGCTGGCAAAAAGCTATGAGGAAGCTAGCAATTTTGAGAAAGCCGCAGAAGTCTACGATAACGTGGCGAACCGTCACCCAGACGGCAAACGGGCAACACAGGCATTGGTTAATAAAGCCAGAATTGAGCAGGAATATCTCAAAAATCAAGCCGCCGCCACGCAAACATACCAGTCCCTCGTTAAGCAGTATGGTGCAATTGAGGGCACAGAAGAATCGGTTGAGGAAGCGAAAAAGGCACTCCAATTGATGGGGGCAAGTATCCCCAGACCAGATGAACCAGACGCGCAAGCGCTCACGACGGAATTTAACCGCAGACTCAACTATCGAGAGCGACGCCGTGCGGAACGCGAAGCAGCCGGCTTTGAGTCTAGCCCGGCAACGGGAATGCCAAAAAGCATTCCAGATTCTGGCTTCGGTGTGAATCCCGAAGAAATCATGGGCCCTTATAAGGAGACGATTATGCAAGAAAGTGGCGGGGCGGAAGGCTTAGAGCCCGAAGTTTATCACGATACCGTGCTTAAAATTGCGTTCTTGAAGTTGCAGTTTCAAGAGTATCGAGACGCCGGCGCACTTTTCTTTTATGCGATCGAACTCGCCAAACTTGAGAAGGCACGGATTGATCCATATAGCTTCCTCCGTCTATCGGTTTGCTATCGGAAAGTAGGCTTGTACCAGCGTGCGGCGAAGGTGCTAAGGGAAGCGGTGAGAAGAGATATAAGTGTTCTTGAGGCTGTCATCGTAACAGGCGATAATCAGTACCTAGATGAAGAGTACGAAAGAGCCATTGAGACCTACAGCTCTATTTTGGGTATGAATCGGAGTAAAGACCCAGAGATCTATTGGCGATTAGGGCTTGTCTACCAGAAGATGGGGAATTACGACAAAGAGGCAGAATATTGCGAACGGGCAATCGCCGTTAAAACTGACTACACCGACGCACTTCAGAGCCTTGCGTATGTGCTTTTCCGCCATCTCAACGATAAAAACCGCGCAAGAATTTTTGACGAACTCGCTAGGGACCAGAGCAATAGTTACGAGGGCGAAATAGAACTTGGTGGAATCTGCTACAAATACGGCAACTACACTTGGGCAAAGACAAAATATCAAGCTGCTGCACGTCTCGCAGAACGGCAGAAAAAAGATTCAATGTCGCCGGCAGAACAGCGTCTCATCGACGACCGGATTGTCTATGCGAAGGTACATGCGGCGATGGCGTTCTACAAAAGCGGGATGGAAGATAAGGGACAGGAAATATTCGATGCACTTGCCAGCGAATATCCCGATCATCCACTAAACTCCTACGGAAATGGGCAGCTAGCTCTTCTCAAAGGAGATACCGATACCGCTATTGCAGAGTTCAAAGCATCAATGGAAAAGGATCCCAAATCGCACTCAGCTCTCATCGCCCTCGGTGAATACCATCTCTCACAAGGGCATATCGATGAAGCAAAGGCATTGTGGAGTGGATTCCTTAAAGTCAACCCCCGCAATCGTGTGGTGCGTCAACGGCTAGCTACTTTGAATAGGCAGCTTGAAGCACCAACAACCTCGGATTAGAATTTTGATCTCATGAAAGGAACAGTAGACTGAATGCATGAACTCGCAGAGATCTTAAAACCGGTTGAGGGAATCGCCCGAGAAGCCGGTGAAATTTTAATGGATTACTATGGAGAAATTCGTCATATTGATTATAAGGGTATCGGTGATATTGTAACCGAGGCAGATAAAGCCTCCGAAAAACTCATCACAGAACGACTAGAATCCCGTTTCCCAGACTATGCCATCCTCGGCGAGGAGTTTGGTATGTCGTCGGTGCAATCGGATAACTGCTGGGTCACAGATCCACTGGACGGAACAGCAAATTATGCGGCGCGTTGTCCAATCTTTGCGGTTGCGATTGGGCTACTACACAACGGCACTCCGGTGCTCGGTGTGCTGTTTGATCCCAACACCGATCGGATGTTCAGCGCAGTCAAGGGCGGCGGAGCAACGTTGAACGAGGTCTCCATTCACGTCAACGACCGCGAGAAATTAGACCCGATCGGACTATTCGGATTTGGATCGCCTGTCCTCGAAATCCTTCACCCGTTTATACAGAAATGTGGCAAAGGGCGCAGCCTCGGTTCCGCAGCACTCCATATCTGTTCAGTTGCCACAGGTTACTTTGATGGCAGTTTCGACCTCTATACAAAACTCTGGGACATCGCTGCGGCTGCGGTTATTCTCGAAGAAGCCGGGGGCAGCATGACGCAGCCATCGGGTGCACCGCTGTTCCCGTTATCATCAGATTCCTCTGCGTATCAAGGGCATGATGTTCCCTTTCTTGCAACCAACGGAAGGATACATGAGGAATGTGTAAACACCCTCAAAGAAGAAAAAAACAATAAACGTAACTTGCGGTAATAAGGAGATCCCCCTTCATGTCCATCCCGAAGCTATCCGTGGGTAATCCCGTCCTAGCGAATCTATTCATGATCATCATCATCATATTCGGTGTCTATGCTTGGATTGTGCTTCCCAGAGACTTGATTCCCGAAATATCTTTTCAGTCCGCAACAGTGACTACATTTTATCCCGGTGCTTCCTCGGAAGACGTTGAAAAACTGGTCACTGTACCGATTGAGGACGCGATTGAAGAGAACGTAAACAAAACTGATATTATTGTATCAGTATCATCAGAGGGCAGGTCATTAATCACCATCCAGTTTGAGGAAATCAGTGACCGCGACTTTGACAAGGAATTCCAGAATCTTCGGACGGCAGTTGATAGAGTCAACGATCTCCCGGCTGAGATTCTAGACGAGCCGCAAGTCCTAGAGATTGATACGTCAAGCGGTTTCCCAATGTTGACAATTGTTGTCGGCGGAGAAATTTCGGAAGATCAGATGAAGGAGATCGCTGAGGATCTGAAAGATGAGATTCTTGAAATTAAAAACGTCTCCGCTGTCCGGCTAGCGGGGGTGCGGGAAAGGGAGATTTGGGTCGAAGCCGATCCGGATCAGTTAAAGGCATATAGTCTCCCTATCGAAGCGATCATCAATGCGCTGAGAACCCACAATCTGAACCTCCCCGCGGGTACATTAGAGATGGGCACATCGGAGTATCTGGTGCGCACAATGGGGGAGTTTAACAACCTGCAGGAGATTGAAAACACGATTATCCGTGCCCGACCAACCGGAACACCATTACGGGTGCGTGATGTTGCAACCGTTTCCGACACCTATGCAAAACCGCGCACACTATCGCACATCAATGGCCAGCCATCAATCAGCCTATCTGTCCAAAAGAAGACTGAAGGCAATACCATCAAACTGGTCAAGCAGATTCGGGAACTGGTCGAGCAGCGTAAACAGAACCTGCCAGAAGGCACAGAGCTCTCGGTGGTGAACGATTATTCTGTCATCTTACAGGAACGGTTGGGAATCCTGCAAAACAACGCCGTCTTTGGACTGATTTTGGTCGTTGTTTTGCTCTATATTTTTATGGGATGGCGCAACGCGTTCTTTGCGGCATTAGGCATCCCTGTTGCATTTATGGCAACCTTCTTCTTTCTGCATTGGTCCGGATACACCCTCAGCGGTGTCACCTTATTCGGTTTAATTCTCGTGGTTGGCATCGTTGTGGATGATGCAATCGTTGTCATTGAAAATGTGTTCCGGCGTATTCAGGAAGGGATGCCCCCCAAAGAAGCAGCAATCGCCGGAGCCCAAGAGGTGGGGTGGCCCGTTCTAGCGGCAAGTCTCACCACAATTGCTGCGTTTGGACCCCTCATGTTTATGTCGGGCACTTCGGGGCAGTTCTTGCGAATCGTTCCTATCACCGCTATCTTGGTGATACTCGCATCGTTGTTTGAGGTTTTCATGATTTTACCGTCCCATATTGCCGAGTGGGGCAAGGCGCAAAGTCGAACACAGCGACGACATGTGTGGTTCGATCGAATCCGAAGACGCTATGTGCGTATACTGAAAGTGACGATTCGGCGGCGCTATGCAGTCGTCTGTGGTGTCTTAGCCTTTGGGGTATTGGTCACTATCGGTGCATTTTCGCAGTTAGACAGGCAGCTGTTCCCCGGCGAAGATTTCCCGCAATTTTACATCAAAGCGGAAATGCCGCCTTCGTTTGGGCTAAAAGAGACCTCCGCTGTTTTAGCACAGGTCGAAGAAGTTGCTATGTCCTTGCCGTCTGATGAGCGCGTCGCTGTCGTCACAAACGTCGGCTTGATTACGCCAACCTCCCTGCTAGAAGGTTCAAGCATCCGTTCCAACGTCGGCGAAGTGCTTGTTGAACTGGTCCCGAAGAATCAACGGGCGCGTAGTACAGATGAGATTATCGTAGGTCTCCGGGGGAAGCTCAAGGTAATCAGCGGCATTGAAAAACTTACATTTGATGCGCAGCAAGGGGGACCACCACAGGGAGCAGATGTGGAGGTGAAAGTTAAGGGGGAACGGTTCGAGCCGTTAGAAAAAATTGCGAACTCACTCAAAGAAAAATTGTATCAGATGGATGGCGTTTATGACATACGGGATGATTTTGTGACAGGGAAATCAGAAATCCGTCTGCGTGTTAAGGAAGATAGGGCACATCAGTACGGTTTGAATATCTTTCAGATCGCTTATAATGTCCGCAACGCTCTTGAAGGAAATATAACAACAACTTATCGCGACGCCGATGAGTCGGTTGATGTTATTGTGAAATACGATTCAGATGATTTGCAATCAATCGCTAATCTTGAGGAATTGTTGATTCCAACCCTGAACGGAATGATGGTGCCGCTCAGAGATGTGGCTGAAGCGCACGAGGAGGGTGGGTATTCGGAAATCCGTCGGTTTGAGAATGAGCGTGCAATTACTGTCTCCGCCGCTGTAGACAGTGATAAGACCAACGCCTTCGAGGTCAACCAAGTGTTGATTCAAACTTTTAAGGATGTTGAATCGCTTTATCCCGGTTATCGTCTCGATTTCCGAGGGGTCTTCGACCAGATCAATGAATCATTTGGTCAACTAGGAAGACTGTTTGTCGTTGGAATTTTAATTATGTATGTTATATTAGGTGCACAGTTCAAGTCGTTTATTCAGCCCGTCATTATCCTCTTTGCCGTGCCGTTTGGGTTCATGGGTTCAATGGTTGGGTTGTTAATTATTGGCGCACCACTGAGCATGGTTGCGCTGTTCGGCACTGTTGCATTGGCGGGGATTGTTGTTAACGACTCCATTGTGATGATAGATTTCATAAACCAGTACCGGATACGCGGTTATAACAAGTGGCGAGCCATATTAAAAGGCGGAAGTGTTCGATTACGCCCGATTATCTTAACCTCTGTTACTACAATCTTCGGCTTAATTCCGATGGCAATCGGGTTGGGTGGAAAGTCCCCGATCTGGATGCCGATTGCATATACAATTATCTTTGGACTTTCCGCGGCAACGCTTCTGACGTTGTTTGTCATGCCTGCTTTATATGCGATAACAGCGGATGTGCGCGAGTTATTCATCAAGCGCGAGCGGGTGACCGAGCCGGTATTTGAAGATGTGCCTCTCGTTGCGGAGCGTGCGGACGATTGAAATCTTAAATTCTACATCTTTTTGAGGGAATTTCTATGTCGAATATCAAAACTGTTGTTACTGCTGATGAGCTGCGAGCACGTCTTGACCGGCTGCCGAGGTTGTATTTGGCAGACCTGCCGACACCGCTGCTTGACTGTCCACGCCTATCCAAAGCCTTAGATGGCCCATGCATTCTAGTAAAACGGGAAGACCAGACCGGAATGGCATTTGGCGGAAATAAGGTCCGAGAGTTTGAGTATTCCGTTGCGCCCGCAGTAGAGGGCAGATACGATGTCCTGCTACACGGTGCTGCGTCCCAGTCCAACCAGTCGCGATTGACGGCGGCAGTCGCAGCGCGATTGGGGTTGAAAGCGGTGATGGTAGGGAGGAAGGACGCGCACGCCGAGCCGGTAAACGGCAATCTGCTGTTGAGCCACCTATTTGGGGCAGAAGTTAACCTCGTGGAGACTGCTGAAGAGAGGGAAGCGGTGCTCGAACGCCTAGAATCAGAAGGCCGTCGGGTGTATAACACCAGCAGCGATGGATACTATCTGCGAAGTGTATCTTACGTGGATGGCTTCCTCGAACTATGGGATCAACTTCAAGGGCGAGACATCGCTCCTGACGCGCTGTATGTCTGTTCAGGGGTACATACCCATGTGGGATTGGTGGTTGGAGCACGGGCATTAGGGATTCCATTGAGGATTGTGGGAATCAGTCCCAGTCCACAGGACAACGCAGAATCGAACGCCAACCTCGCAAAGGTCGCCAACGAGGTGTCTCAGATACTCGACCTAGATCTGGATTTTTCAGCAGCTGATTTTGAGAGTTACGGAGAATACGCTGGCGACGCCTACGGTGTGGTGACACCCGGCAGCAAGGAAGCGGTCATCTTGGCTGCACAAACAGAAGCACTGGTGCTAGATCCGGTTTATACGGGCAAGACGTTTGGGGGAATGATTGACCACATCCGACAGGGGCAATTTACGGCGGACCAAACGGTCGTCTTTGTACATACCGGCGGGACACCTGCCCTGTTCGCTTATGGAGATGAGATCCTAGGAGAATTAAAATAACTCGTAACTTCAGCCGAAAGGAGATCCCAGATATGAATGTTATCGCAGATCTATGCGTCGTCCCGATAGGTGTTGGCGTATCAGTTTCCAAGTATGTTGCTGAGTGCGAGCGTATCCTCAAGGACGCAGGGTTGAAAACCAAACTACACGCCTACGGCACCAATATAGAGGGGGATTGGAATACGGTCTTCGCTGCAATTAAACAGTGCCATCAGGTAGTCCATGAGATGGGTGCCCCTCGGATCAGCACAACGCTCAAGTTTGGCACACGCACTGACCGCGTCCAGACGATGGATGACAAGATAAACAGCGTTGTACATCAAATGACAGAGGGGTAGTCATCAAATTGCTGCCATATCTATCTGAGGCAGTGTATTGGGTTGAGCGCAGCGAAATCCCGATCTATCAGGGAGGGCGGAATAGTTATGGACCTGTTTGACCAGAACTTACAGCAGAACCGGAAAACATCTGGTCCGCTAGCGCACCGGATGCGTCCCGACACGCTCGACGAATTTGTGGGACAGGAACATTTACTAGCACCCGAGCAGCCCCTCTATCTTGCAATTTCAGGTGACACGGTGATGTCCTGCATTTTCTGGGGTCCACCGGGTTGCGGAAAAACTACCCTAGCGCAAATCATCGCTCAATGCACACAAGCGCATTTCGAGCATGTTAATGCCAGCACAACCGGAGTGCCAGAGTTACGCAAACAGATTGCTGAAGCTGAAGAACGTCTCAAATTCCACGATCAACGGACCATTCTGTTCTTGGACGAGATTCACCGCTTTAACAAAGCGCAACAGGATTTCCTGCTCTCCTTCGTGGAAGATGGCACGCTTGTGCTGATCGGTGCGACAACCGAAAATCCCTCCTTTGAGGTCAATGCCCCACTCCTCTCCCGGATGCAGGTGTACCCATTCCGTCCACTCGAATCGTCCCATATCTGCCAGTTAGTAGATCGCGCGATCACCGATACTGAGCGTGGTTTGGGGAAGTATCGGATTTCGCTTTCGGAGGATACTACAGATGCGCTAATTCGGGTGGCTGATGGTGATGTCCGCCTTGCCCTCAACGCATTGGAACTCGCTGTACAGACCTGCAAACCGGAGGAACAACAGATACGTTATATAGATGCAGAAAGCATTCACAAAGCCGTGCAGAAGCGGATGTTGCGCCATGACAAATCGGGCGATGAACACTACAACTTGATTTCTGCCTTCATCAAGAGTATGCGCGGATCTGACCCCGATGCTACCGTTTATTGGTTGGCACGGTTATTGGAAGCGGGAGAAGATGCACGTTTCATTGCGCGGCGTATGGTAATCCTCGCATCTGAAGATGTTGGAAACGCAGACCCGCAGGGGTTATTGATTGCAGATGCAGCCGCCCGCGCGGTTGAATTTGTCGGGCTTCCAGAAGCACAATTGAACTTGGCACATGCTGCTGTCTATCTCGCTTGTGCTCCAAAAAGTAATGCCGCTTATATGGCTTTGCTTGCAGCGCAAAAAGATGTGCGCGAGGAACCTGCTTATCCTGTGCCGATCCATCTGCGAAATGCACCGACACAGCTAATGAAAGAGCTCGGTTACGGAAAAGAATACAAGTACGCGCACGATTTTGAAGACCACATCGTGAAACAGGACCATCTCCCCAACGCCTTGCGCGATAAGCGTTACTATGAACCCACCGATATTGGGGATGAACAGCGCATCCGCGAGTATCTGGAAAAGACGAAAAAATAACCGTGTAATAGTGTAGAGAACGCAGATCTGCGTTCTCTACTACGTACCTGTAAGAGAGAGGAAAATCAGAGTGGTAGAAGCGAGGCGATCCTACCGTGCCATGCTAATGTCAATGATTATCCCCGGATTGGGACAGCTCTATCTGCGTAAGCTGTTTAAGGGTGTCATTATATTTATAGGTATTATCTTGGCAATAGTACTCATCTATGCGAATTCATTACCTGTGACGAGTTGGCAAGATCTGATCCGTCTAGATCGAACTGAAACATCCGCGGACGAATGGGGTGCAACAGGACAAATAGAAGTGCAGCCAGAAACAGATGATCCCACCTTGGCGGGCCGGGAGCAGAAGCGCTGGCGTGGTTACACCCTATACACATCTGACAGCAAGTTTATGTTTCGGATTACCGCAGATTTGGATAGCCATTTAACAGACAACCAGGAGCTCTCAACGGAACTGGTGCAGGAATTTCGGAAGCATAAGGTCTTAGTTTATAAAGGGGCAACCATTTCAACCAAAAAGGAGGGCAGTTGGTGGTTGATAGATGATCACTATCAGACATATTCCGTGAGGAAAAGCGAATATGGATTAGACGTTTATAGCACCTCACAATGGCGGTTTCGTCCCCGTTGGCAGTTCAAGATTACCGGACTGATTCAGGCCTTAATCTTCTGGGGATATGCGGTTGTCGATGGCTGGCTTGGGCGCAGGCAGGAATAGACAAACGAGCATGCAACGGAAGCAAAAGAAATGTCAAAGATTTTCGACTGGTCGGAGGAAACACAAATGACAGTACAAGAACAGGTTCAGAAAGCGAATCTCAGCTTTTATCAAGCGATGCAAAAACTGAGCATTGATATGATGGACAGCGTATGGCTACAAGCGGACTGGGTGCAATGTATTCATCCAAATTGGGAAACAATCACCGGTTGGCAGGAGATTCGCGCGAGTTGGGTAAATATATTCCAGAACACACATCGAATGCACATCCACCCCAGCGAAATTTCGATTCATACGGATAATCAGTTCGCTTGGGTGACATGCGTCGAATCCATCCACACCTTTGCCGGTGGCAGGATGGGCATATCCTTTGCACAAGCGACGAACGTTTTCAAACACGAGGGAGAGGACTGGAAGATGGTGCATCATCATGCGTCCCCATTGCCCAGAGAAGTGGCACTTTCTGGTACTGCAGCGGCACCCTCGTTGAACTAGCCTCTTGATACAAATAGAGAGGTTTCAAACGGCGGAAGTTTTCGTTGTTACCGCTTCCGCTAGTGTGTTACAATCATCTAGCATTTCAATTTATCAACAGGAGGAACCAACTTTGCTATATCAATTACTGCAGAAAAAGTATTTCAGGATTGCGGCATTAAGTCTTGGAATCATCGCTGTACTGATTGCGATTCCCGTAGTTGCCAATCAGATATTTGATGAAGAGGTCATTGGGGATTTCAAACACGTCAAAACTGAATATGATGAGAAACATACACCGAAGATCGAGTGTCCAGATGAGGTGGGTGTCGGAGAGTGGTTTGATGTCACCATAACAATCGGTGCCGGTGCAGTTCACCCCACCCTTTATGAGCACTACGTCAACTGGATTGGCATCTACAAAAATGATGTCGAAATAGCACGAGCGTATCTACACCCAATCTATACCATGCCCAAAGTTACCTTTACAATCGCTTTGGAAGAGAGTACGACATTGGTCGCGATGGAGCAACCGAACCATACCGCTCCTTGGAAAGCATCAAAAGAGATTAAGGTTGTAGAAAGAGAATAGGCCCAAAAACGGACAGGTGAGTCGAGAACATCAGTAAATCTAGGGGCGGGGCAATGTGCCGCCCCTTTATTTTTAGGAGGAAGAATATGCCGTTTATCGATGCCGAACAACTACCAAAAATGGAACTCTTTCCGGGCGCACTCAGTGGCATTGTTGCTGGAGAAGGTTTGATGCTCTCCTTTTTGGAAATGGCAGAAGGCAGTGAAGTTCCAGAGCATAGCCATCCACACGAACAAGCGGGCTTGGTGTTGTCAGGGGAATTGCAGTTCAGGATCGGTTCAGAGGAAAGGATCCTAAAACCCGGGGAAGCATTCATTGTTCCGTCGAATGTAGTGCATTCAGGCGTTGTTGCGAAGGGACCGGCGCGTGTCCTCGATATCTTCACCCCGCCACGGGAGGACTATATCGACCAGTACAATAAGCATACAAGTACCTCTGTTCAGACCAAATGGGAATAGACAGGGGGTGTATGAAATAGTTGTTCATCTTGTGGAGGCACAGCTGCAGAAAGTGAGTAGTTTGAGGGAAAGTTAAGGGTTGCCTCACGTCCCGTTGCAAACTTAACGCTTGTAAGGTATACTTAACATCATGTGATATATTATAAGGAGCGAGAACCAAAAATTAAAACATGTTGGTAAAACCAGAATCTGATGATTACAGTTACTCGGAGTTACCGTTATGATTATCAACCGCCTCATCGCGAAAAACTGGCGTAACTTTCAACAGATTGATGTGCGTCTTAGTGAACGTCAGTTTATCGTAGGTGCGAATGCGTCCGGCAAATCCAACCTTCTCGACAGCTTTCGCTTCCTTCAAAATATCGTAAAAGCAGAAGGGGGGGGCTTTCAGAAAGCCATCAAAGATCGAGGGGGTATCTCTAAAATCCGTAGTTTGGCAGCACGGCGCGATCCAGAAGTTACAATTGAAATTCACCTTGCGGCTGACTCGGATTCCTCTGCAACCTGGATATATGGACTCGGATTTCGCCAAGAAACGCGTGGATATCGCCGGACCTATCTCACTCATGAACGTGTGTGGAAAAATGGAGAACAAATCCTTAATAGGCCCAATGCAGAAGATAAGGAGGATCCAGATCGGCTCACCCAGACCTTTCTTGAGCAGATTAATGTCAACGCCGATTTTCGCGAAATAGCGCGTTTTCTCCAAGCCATCACATACCTGCACCTAGTTCCTCAACTTTTACGGTTTGCCGATTCGATCCAGGGAAGAATCGTTGAAGATGATCCATTCGGACAAGGTTTTCTTGAAAAGGTCGCGACTGTCCCGGAAAAAACTCGCCGTTCACGCCTGAAGAAAATTGAACAAGTCCTCAAGATTGCTGTGCCTCAACTTGAGGGTTTGGAATTTATTCGCGATGAAACCACCGGGCGCCCTCATTTACAGGCATTTTATTCCTACTGGCATCCGAAGGCAGATTGGCAACGCGAAGATCAATTTTCTGATGGGACGCTACGTCTTCTAGGGCTATTATGGGCACTCCTTGAAAGTGAGTCCATTCTCCTATTGGAGGAGCCCGAACTCTCATTAAATGCGGGAATTGTATCACAACTCGCGACACTTATTTCTAAGATGCAGAGAAGCCGGCGGCGACAGATTTTTGTTAGTACACATAGTGATGCCTTGCTGACAGAACCGGGTATTGATGGGAGGGAGGTACTTTTGCTCACCCCTGCAAAAGAGGGAACCATAGTCAAAATAGCCTCTGACATTGATGAAGTGCGAACGCTTCTTGAGAATGGGTTTACAGCCGGGGAAGTGGTACTTTCAAAAACCCGGCCTGAACATGCTGAACAGTTAAGTTTACTATAATGAGTCTAAACAGCGTAATTCTTGCAGTTGAAGATCGGCTAAGCGATGCAATTTCGACTAAAATTCTGGAAAGCTTTGACATTGGAATCATGTTGAGAATTGGATTCAAGGGAAATTCCTATCTACAGCAAAAAGCCCCTAGCCTCAATCAAACGGCGAGGGGACCTTATAACGTTTTTATATTGACAGATTTAGATTCTCCCCAAAGTTGCCCGCCGCAGCTTATCCAATCTTGGATTAGCGCCCCTCTAAATTCTGGATTTTTTCTTCGCGTTGCGGTCATGGAAGTTGAATCTTGGATTATGGCAGATCGGAGTGCCCTCGCAAAATTTCTATCAATACCAGTACGCCGGATTCCGTCCAATACAGACGATATACCCAATCCCAAAGAATTTCTGGTCTCGCTTGCACGAAGGAGTAACAGACGAAGATTGAGAGACCAGCTCGTTCCGGCACTAGGAGCAACGACCGCAAGAGTAGGTCCCGAATATAACAGCCGTTTCAGTGAATTTATACAAATCCATTGGGATTTAGAACGCGCCGCTGTTGCATTTCCAAGCCTGAAGAGAACATTAGACCGCATCCGCAGTGCAAAAACAGTTTCCGATGCCTCTCAGGACTGAGTGATGGAAAGATATTGAGCCATTCCATTACTTGAGTTGATTGACCTTCTTTGAATCTGTGTCATTCTGTTAATCTGCGACAATCCGCGATTCAGACAATAGCGTATTCATCTGGGGAATAAGCGATGTTTAATAGTTTAACCGAGCAGCGATTATTACAAAGTCGCTCACAGGCGCATAGAATCGCTTTTGATGAACAGTTCGTGCCGAATACTCACAAAGATACGTTGAGGGAAACGCTATATCAGCGATTTATCACCGAAGGAGCGACAGATCGGGAGAAGATAGAAGACTTGCTACTTAAAAGGCGTTTGTTGGTCAAAGAGGGTCAAGCGTACCGCGCCTCGGTAGCCGGTCTGTTGATGTGTCATGATAGACCCGACGATTACCTCTATAACAGTTTCATTCAAGCGGTTTTTTATAATGGCGTGGAAAAGGATGCGAACTACCAGATTGATGCTAAAGATTTTAGGGGACCGCTGGATCAACAGATTGTGGATGCCTTCAAATTTGTCGAAAGATACAACCAGGTATCGGCTCGCAAGGACATTGGCAGAATCGAAAGATCACAATACAGCATGAGAGCCGTTTTTGAGGCAGTGGTTAACGCCGTGGTACATAGAGATTATTCAAAAGCTGGATCGAAGATTCGTCTGTTTATGTTCACGGACCGGCTCGAACTTTATTCACCGGGGGCACTGGCAAATACCTTAACGGTGGACGATTTGCGCTACAACCAAGCAACCCGTAACGAACTCCTCGCCCGTCTATTATCGGAAACGACGCTCAGCGATGATATGGGTGCACAGGTTGTTAGGCACCACTTCTTAGAGCGTCGGGGGGAAGGAGTCGGTATCATCCTGAACGAAAGTGAAAGGTTAAGCGGTAAAACCCCCGTATACGAACTATTCGGCGAGGAATTACGCTTAACAATTTTTGCCGCTAAATCCCTGCAAGAAGAAACAGAATCTTAAAACCGATGACCATATAGACGTTAAAAGTAGTAGGCACACTCCGTGTGCCGTAACTCTACGCCCCCCGATCTATTGGGGCTCGTTCACAGTGTCTCATTAATTCTGAAATCTACTATAATACTATCCTCCCACGCATGGAGATTCCTTATGCAACAAGACCTCGACCATCAAGAGAATATTCTTAACATTTTGCAAAACTTTCAGGGACTCGACCCCCTCCGGGAACTGTTCTGGACAGAGTTAAACTACGACCGTAAAAACGATGGAATTCCCCGCGGAGACTGGGGGGACACGGCTAGAAATGCCCTCGCCGAAGATCCAGTGCTTTTTGCGACGGGTGGCATAGACGATGCTTTTCATGTTATTTATGCCCGTCTCAACGCAGACCGCCTGCTGCTGACGCTAGAACGTCCCGTCATCTCTCGTCTCCTACAAGACCACCCCTACACCCTATTCATCTTCAGCAACCAAGAACAAACCGACTGGCACTTTGTCAACGTCAAATACGACACAGATGACTTTGAGAGACGCCGCCTATTCCGCCGTATCACAATTAGCCCTTACGAGAAACTCCGCACCGCATCCGAGCGGATTGCGATGCTTGACTTAGAATTTATCAATCCCAATCTGGAAGAACTGTCACCCCTCGCAATTCAGACAGGTCATGAAAAAGCCTTCGATGTCGAAGCGGTCACCGAGGAATTTTTTAACGACTACCAATCCATTTTCCATATCCTTCAGAATGACTTGACGGGCCAGACCGCAGACCGTCGTTGGGCACACGATTATGCGTTGCAGTTTCTCAACCGTTGCATGTTCCTCTACTTTATTCAACGCAAACGCTGGCTCGGCGAAGATACTGAGTTCCTCCGATCATTTTGGGAGAGTTACCGGTCAGCAAACGAGCCTGTTGATTCGTTTGTCGATCGCTGGCTCAACGTCCTATTCTTTGAGGCGTTCAATAACAAGTTTCATGGTGGACACCGCCATTTCCCCGACCAAATCCGAGAGGCACTGGCGTTAGCCCCTTATCTTAACGGCGGTCTGTTTACGGAGAACCCCCTCGACGGAGCACACAATTTTCAGATCTCCGATCAGCGTTTCGAGGGAATTTTTGCTTTCCTTGAAAAGTACAACTTCACCATCGCTGAAGATAGTCCGCTCGATCAGGAGGTCGCTGTCGATCCGGAGATGATCGGGAAGGTTTACGAAAGCCTCGTCAACGTCTCCGATGAAGCGGATGAGCGTGGGGACGCTGGCATCTTCTACACCCAACGCACAGAGATTGATCTGATGTGCCGTCTCGCCTTAGTGGACAACCTGACAAACCACTTAGGAGAAGCCCATAAAAATCTCCTCTACGAGGTAATCTTTGCCTTTAATCCGGACGATAAAGCGGAGGCAGATGGAAAACTCGCAGCGGCGCAGCTTTGGGGGTCCCTTGATGCGACCCTAAAAGAGCTCACAGTCGTTGATCCCGCCTGCGGCTCCGGCTCTTTCCTCGTCGGGATGCTGCACATCCTTGATGATCTGCGCGATAGAGTCAATCAAGGACTTGGACGGGAGGAATCCAGCTTTGAGCGCAAGAAGGGTATCATCGGTCAAAACCTCTACGGTGTGGACGTGATGGAGTGGGCATGTCATGTAGCAGAGTTACGGCTCTGGCTTGCTCTAGTCATTGATGCGGAATTTTCCCGTGAAGAACTCCACCTACAAAATGAACCCTTGCTCCCTCACTTCTCCTTCAATATCCGCTGCGGCGATAGCCTCGTCCAAGAGATTGGCGGCATGAACCTCGCCACACTCCGCGATGCGTTTAGCGGCGTACCGCCAGCGTTAAAAGCCCGTATCACCCGCCTGAAAAACGAAAAACTACGGTTTTTCGACAACGACCCTATTTGTCGCTATGGATCTGAAGAAGAGCTGCTACTGGAAGAATTGGAACTTTTCCGCACACTCGTTGATACACATGCCAAGGACATCAACCAGCAAATTGACGACCTGCAACAGCTAATTGACGGTCCCCGAGAGCGGCAGATGCGACTTGATGGCACAGTCGAAGAGAGAGTTGATTTCCAACTTGAGCTACAAGCGATGGAGTGGCAACAACAAATCGAAGTGTTGACCGAAGACCTGGACCATCTCAAAGCGGCTCGCAGTGCGCTTGTGAGCGCGAAGGACGTGCCTTTTGTCTGGGACATCGCCTTTGTCGAAATCTTCACGGGTGAAAAGGGCGGTTTCGATATCGTAATCGGTAATCCACCGTATGTCCGACAGGAGAACATCGCTGATCCAAAAATCCCGCGTGAACGGGTCACAACCGAAAACAAGAAAGTGTACAAAGCGAAACTCGCCCGCTCGGTGTATCAAGCCTTTCCGGGTTTCTTTAATTACAAACGTGCAAACGACATTGACAATCCATCCGCCGCTGTCTCTCATAAACTGAATGCCAAAAGCGACCTCTACATCTACTTCTATTTTCACGGGCTTTCCCTTCTCAATCCGAAAGGGTCGTTCTGTTTCATCACCTCTAACTCATGGCTCGATGTCAACTATGGAAAAGACCTTCAGGAGTTCACCCTCAAGCATTGTCACATCAAGCAGGTTATCGACAATCAAGCGCGACGCTCCTTCGCAGCAGCCGATGTGAACACAGTTATTTGTCTCTTCTCTGCGCCCGATGAAAAACGCCAATGGGGATTAGACCAGAAAACACGGTTTGTTACCTTCAAAACCGCTTTTGAAGGGATTCTGGATGCGGTCATCTTTTATGAGATTGAGACCGAGCCGGAACGGTCAAGCACACAAGAGCACCGCGTCTTTCCGATTTCACAAGGTAATCTTTTAGAAGAGGGCAGCGATAATGCCCCTCCCAATCCAAAGTATATAGGCGACAAGTGGGGCGGGAAGTATCTCCGCGCTCCTGATATCTACTGGACGATTCTAGAGAAGGGGAAGGATAAGTTGGTGCGTTTGGGAGACGTCGCTGAAGTGCGCTTAGGTATCAAGACAGGGGCAAATGAGTTTTTCTTTCTAAATAAGGACGATTTATCAGAATGGAATATAGAAGATGACTTTCTGGTGCCAGCTATAAAGAACGTGCGTGAAGCTAATCAAATTGTAGTTAATCCATCATCGTTTGAGTTAAGACTGTTTCGCTGCAATCGCTCACGCAAAGAACTAACGGGTACAAATGCCTTAGAATACATTGAATGGGGAGAATCACAGGGATTTCATTTACGCCCCAGTTGCAAAGGGCGGCCCAATTGGTGGGATCTAGGAGCACCGCAGCCAGCAAACATCAATTGCAACTATCAAATTGGGTACACTCAGCATTTTTATATATCCCCTCAACCATTTTTTGTAAGTAATAATTTTCAATGTATTCACTACACTAAAGACCCTTTTAGTCTAGCTGCATCGCTTAATAGTTCGTGGACACAACTCTGGGTTTCAGTGATGGGAAGAACTAATTTTGGTGGTGGGTTATTGAAAATCGAAACCTATGAGACCGCAAATATTGTTATCCCTAATCCAGCCATGATTGACGAACAAGCTGCACGTCAAGAACTAAATGCAGCGGATATGCTGGAAATAAACGACAAAGATCGGAAACAACTAGATGATCTTGTTTTCAATGCAATTAACCTCACACAAGGAGAACAGGCTGGCGTGTATGAGGCGGTTACTCATCTTGTGGAGACACGGCTGCAGAAGGCGCAGAGTTTGCGTTAGGGAGACCTGTAGGAGAGGCATCCCTGCCTCGACCATCGGGAAAAGGATTTCCCTCTCACAGTGTCTTTACTTCAGAAAGCACAGAGTTTGAAAACGCAAGTATAAGTTTTGAGAAAATTCAAAAAATAGCGAAAAATTGCCCCCAACTTGGAACTTTGCGTTACGATTAAACAAGGAGGCAAGATATGAAGATAAATATCTCACAATTGACACCCGCTGACCTCAACGCGGTGGACGAGCTAATGAAACGTTACAGTCAATGGCTTGGTTTTCTACCCAGAGAAGCTCTTCAAAGCTATCTCGAAAAAGGAACTGTATTGGGAGCTATGACTGACGATGGTCAACTCGTTGGTTATCTTCTCTATGCGGATCGTTATGACTACTTCCGGATTACTCACCTCTGCGTGTTGGAAGAATACCAACGTCAGGGGATCGCAAAGCAACTTCTTAATGACTTAAAGGGGTTAGCCAACACCCAGAAGGTCATAAAACTTAACTGTCGTCGTGATTTTCCAGCGAATAACTTGTGGCACAAATTAGGGTTCGTGGCTTTAGATGAGAAGCCTGGCAGGTCTAAGGAAGGACACCTTCTGACAATCTGGCACTTTATGCTAGCCCCAGAGGACCAATTACAACTTTTTCAGGCAGAAACATCAGATGAAACTCTTGATATCATTATTGATGCCCAGATCTTCTTTGATTTTTATGAGCCGGATAGTGACAAAACAAAGCCATCTAAAACTCTACTTGCCGACTTTTTAGTAGATTCCCTCAACCTTCGGATTACTGACGAACTATTCAATGAAATTCACAGACACAATGATCCCGAACACCGTGAAGAATCCCGCCACAAAGCTAATAATTTTTTGCGAGTAGAGGCCGACCTACACTTGGTCGAAGACTTTGACAAGCTTTTAAGGAAATTTCTGCCTAGTCACAAGCGAAGCCAAGAATCCGATATTAGGCAGTTAGCAAAGGCCGCCGCTTCCAACGTAAATACCTTTGTTACCAGAGACCGTAATCTCTTAAAAAAGTCGGAGGAGATTGCTAATCGCACGGGGCTTGAGGTGATAGATCCCGTGAACCTGATCATACAACTTCATGAGTTATCTGAAAGGCAATCCTATTCACCGAATCGTATTGCAGGACTCAACCTTTGGTGGCATCGCTTGGAATCTAAAGATCTGGCATCTTTACCCTTTGATTCTTTTCTCGAACATCAGGAAACGATAGGTAAATTCAGGCAGAAATTAGATGCCTTAATCGCTCAACCCAACCATTATGAATGCGAGCTGCTCCGGTCCGGGAATGAGATTATTGCCATCCGAGTTCTCGCGAACAGTTCCGACAAAATGCTCGCCATACCCTTAGCAAGAGTAGCATTTTCTGCCAACCGAGCACTTTTCGGACGTTTCTTAATAGCGGATACCGTTTCTAAGGCTGTGGAAAAGAACTTGGACATGGTCAAGTTTGAGACTTCTGCCCTCACATCTAGCTTGATACCAGATCTATTAGAGATGGGATTTCTAAAATATAGCGATCATTTCGTGAGATTTTGTTTTTCACGTTGCCTTGGTCGCCACGAAGTATTGTCTGCGATTTCCAAATTATACCCTGAATCCACAAGGAATTATCAGGATATGTCAGATTTAAAGCTTGAACGGTATTGCTCCCCCCTTGATTTAGAAGCAACGAACCAAAGGCACTTTCTGATCCCGATTCGCCCGGTCTACGCGATGGGCCTCATTGACAGACAGCAGTCAGCTAATGATCTCTTTGGAGGGAATCCTCATGTCCTACTGCGTTGGGATAACGTGTACTATCGAAAGGTAAACCGCCATAAGATGATTAAAGCCCCTGGACGGATTCTGTGGTACGTCAGCAGTCCTAGCCAACAAATCATAGCCATGTCACATCTTGACGAGGTCGTAATTGATACCCTCAAAGAACTTTTCAGAAGATTCAAAAAATTTGGCATACTGGAATGGAACGACCTTTATAAAATGTGCGATCATAATCCATTAAAAGAACTCATGGCGTTGAGGTTTTCGCACACGTTCCTCTTCCGAGAACCAATTTCACTGGAAGTACTGAAATCTGTTTTTGAGGCGAATGGTGTTGGGCTATCGTTACAAGGCCCATTACAACTATCGTCCAAAGTATTCCACGCCCTATTTCAAAAAGGATATCCAAATTGACTATAAACGCAACAAAACCCTTGCTTCTTTCCTTGAAACCCTGCTATGCAGATTTGGTCTTTGAAGGCCTCAAAAAGGCTGAACTTCGACGGCGTATTGCCCCACATATAACGGACCGCGACGTGTTCATCTACGTTTCCAGTCCTATTATGGCGATTCACGGTGGGTTTCAGGTCGGAAAGGTGTGGCATGGAACCCCCGAGGAGGTTTGGCGTATGGTGTCTAGACTTGTAGGTGTTAATAAGCCGGATTTCGACACTTATTTTGAGGGCCAGACTGTTGCTTATGCTCTTGAAATCAAAGAGGTTTGGGAATGCTCACAGCCTATTAGTCTAGGCACGTTGAGAAACAAGTTCTCGAACTTCGCTGTTCCACAGTCTTGGCGGTATGTTCGGACTGATGAACACCAGTTTTTCCGAAAAATGAAGCCGCAAACAGAGACATGTCTTGAGCAACACCAAAGGTTAAGCCAACCATTGGCCCCTAGGTACGCTCATATGTGACACTCTCAACCTCACACAAGGGGAACGTGTATGAGGTAGTTATTCATCTTGTGAAGGCACGGCTGCAGAAAGCGCAGAGTTTGCGGGGAAGTTAGGGGTTGCCTCATGATTTTATTGACAGCTTAACGATCGTGTGTTATGCTTGATCGTGCAAGTTAGCGAATCTGGGGGCACAAAATCTGGACGAAGTCAGAAAGCAGCCTCACTTGATTGAACACAGCCTATCCGTCCTTGAACTTGAAGATATCGCGATTGTAGAAGAAGTGCCCCAATCCAAAAGGCAGTCACTATGTCCAATTGCTGAATTATGTGTTTGTTCACCAATTTTAACAAATGTATTGCAATACTTAACACATGTATGGTATAATATAGGTAAACCATTCTTTATGCAAGCGCGACCATACGAAATTCGAGATCCGATTCACGGTCTCATTGAACTCTTACCAAAGGAAGTTGATATAATCAACACCGGAGTTTTTCAAAGGCTTCGTCGAATCCGTCAATTAGCGATGGCGTTTCTAGTGTATCCCGGAACCTTGCATACCCGTTTTGAACACTCAATCGGTGTGATGCACATCGCCGGGCGAATCTGCGATCGACTCAAGCAACTTCGTAAAATAACCGCTGTAGAATACGAGCGAATTCGGCTTGCAGCATTGCTTCACGATATCGGTCACGGACCATTCAGCCACGTCTCTGAACATCTTTTAGACAAGTACGCACCAAAGGATGGAGATTCAACCGTTGAGAAAATCCACGAGAAGGTTACAGTTGACATCATTAATAAAGATTCAGAGATTGGCCATGTCCTTACGGTTGAAGAACGTCAATTCGTCGTCGAAATGATTGAAGGAAAACAAACGAGGGACTTTCGGCGCGACATTGTTTCCAGTGATCTAGACGCTGACAAGATGGATTACCTCTTGCGAGATTCATATTTTGCCGGGGTCAAATATGGGATGTATGATTTGGAAAAAATCATTGAGTCGTTCCGGGTACATCGCAAAGGATTAGCAATTAGTGATGAGGGGCTTCACGCCCTTGAACAACTTCTGCTTGCAAAACATCACATGACAGAACAAGTATATCGTCATCGGGTCAGATCAATCTCCGATGCAATGATTATTCGGGGCATTGAACTCGCAATTGACAAGGGAAATCAGGAACTAAAGCGGCTCTACCAATACGATGGAACACCAAAGTTTGTTGAAAATTACATGGAGTATCACGACGAAAGATTGATTGACATCCTAAGGCGGTGTGACCAAGAAAAAGCCCGTAATATTTTTGAGCGACTTTATCAAAGAAAATTATTCAAGATGATTGGTGAACTATCACTAAAGGAGGTAGACGATCCAACAGATAGGTTACGGCTCCTCCAAATGGATGATGAACAAAATGAACAAAAACGGAAGTGGGAAGAACAGATTGCAGAAGATCTCGAGATTGACCCCGATTATGTAATTGTCAATAAGGTGCACATTCGGAATCCCAACTATGGAAGTCGAAGCTATAGCCTTAACCCAGAAGCAATCATGATTTTTGATGACAAGCAACGCAAACTAAAAAATCTCAGCCGCTATGCGCCTGAACTTTTTTTAGCTCGTTCACCCGTCAATGAGGCTGACTTGGAAACTGTACAGATTTATGCCCCGCGGGATGATTGGAACGCTTTATCAACAGCACAAAAACAACAGGAACAAAAACAACTTTACGTAAAAGTTCAAAGGATTTTGCTAGCTCCCTGACGAGGGAGAGTTAAGGGCCATTGTCCCTGAAAGAAAGGAGCTCTTATGCACATTCAAGACCTAATTTTGCTTGTCATTGGTAGTGAGGAGAACGGGATCCGAGGGCGAACTCTCCTTCAAAAGAAACTTTATTTCCTCTCAGAATTAGAGGGGGGCGACCTTGGTTTTCGCCCGCACTATTATGGACCTTATAGCAGTTTGGTTGCGGAAAATCTGGATATTCTCGTCAATGCTCGTTTCCTGAACGAAGTAACAGAGACTTTTGAAACAGATCAAAACATCTTTGGCGAAATTCGCCGCCATACCTATTCTTTAACTCCTGATGGAAACATTGTAATGAAGGAGATTAAAAAGGAGACCGAATACGTCGATTGGACGCAAGCACTTGACAGACTCAACGCGCAAGAGTCGGTGAATGATTTTAACATGCTTTCAATCGCTGCGAAAGTTTGTTATATTGTCAAACAGGAAAAAAGGACGACAACAGAACAGATTCTACAAATTGCTCAGGAGTATGGATGGAATCTCAATAAGGCACAGATCGAAAGTGTACGTTCATTTCTTGAAGATCTTTCGCTTATATCTGTGGGAAAATCCACTTGACCGCAAGGGAAGTAACAATTTCCAGTGATGGGAAACCGGGGCTAATCTGCGACAATCCGCGATTCAGACAACGAAAAAGGAATAAGCAAACTACTAACGCGAAGTAGCATCTTCGCAACCAACTATGACCAAAAAAAAGATAATATATCTTGCAAACCCCTACGGTTTCTCAGAGCAACAGCGAGAAATCGTATTACCCGCTCTCGTTAAGGCATTGGAAGTGGTTGGGTTAGAGGTATGGGAACCGTTTGAACGCAATAACCAAGACACAGTATCTTCCGATTGGGCGTACCGAATTGGACAAAAGGACAAACAGGATGTATTCGACGCGGACGCAATCTTTGCGGTTGTGAACGGAGTGCCACCAGATGAAGGGGTCATGATTGAACTTGGGATAGCGATAGCACTCGGTAAGCCTACTTTCCTATTTCGGGACGACTTTCGACGCGCTGTTGATAGTGATGTGTACCCACTCAATCTGATGATTTTCAGCGGTCTACCCCGCATCGGATGGGAACGCTACTACTTCACATCAATCAACGAAATTGCATCACCCGATAAAGCACTGGTGGGTTGGGCAAAGGAATAATAACAATCATATCCTGTAGGCGGGGTTTCCAGCCCCGTATGAATGAGTTCTTTATTGATTGCACGTTCCAGGAAGAAAATAAAACGCCAATTTGAAGCACCCCGAAGATATAGGATGCCTCTATGCAACACGACATCATCGACAACCGCAGCGAAAAATTGGCAGAGCACATCAACCTCATCCTCGACTCCACCGAAAGAGCAAGATTCGCGGTGGGTTACTTTTTCCTGTCGGGATTCCAAAGCATTGCGAAAGAACTGCAGGGCGTCAAAGAACTTCGCTTACTAATCGGTAACACCACCAATCGTGAGACATTGGAGCAGCTTGCCGAGGGGTATCGCAGGTTAGAACAAGTTGCCGATGTCGCAGAAGCGCAAATTTATCCCAAGCGAATCGAACGTCAACAGATGGGGGTAGAGACCGCAGAGAATATCACAGAGTCGGTTGAGTTGATGGATCAGACCGATGAAGGTGAACTGTTGATTAAAACGCTGGTCGAGATGATAGAGGAAAAGCGGCTACGGGTCCGCGTTTATACCAAAGGACGGTTACACGCCAAAGCCTACATCTTCGATTATGATGGTGAGGGACGTTATGAAAAGGGCATCGCTGTTATTGGATCATCTAACCTCACGCTATCCGGTGTGAGCCACAATACCGAGCTAAACGTTGTGGTGCAAGGGAACGCCAACCACGCCGAACTGTGTCGCTGGTTCGACGAACTTTGGGATGAGGCGCAAGATTTCGATGAATCCCTGATGGAGGTAATGAAATCATCTTGGGCAATTGCCCCGGTGAGCCCCTACGACATTTACATGAAAACACTTTATGAACTGGTTAAAGATCGACTTGAAGGGGGCGACGAGGGGGACATACTCTGGGAGGATGATATTACCAAACAGTTAGCGGATTTTCAGAAGGTTGCTGTCCAACAGGCGGTGCAAATTATTCGAGATTACGGCGGAGCCTTTGTCTCAGATGTCGTTGGTCTCGGCAAAAGCTACGTTGGTGCGGCGATTGTCAAGTATTTTGAATGGGCGGAAAATGCACGTCCACTAATTATCTGCCCCGCCCCGTTGGTCGACATGTGGGAACGTTACAATGAGGTCTATCGACTCAACGCCCGCGTGCTTTCCATGGGAGTCTTACGAGAAGGTAACGATGGACAGGGGAAGCAAGGGTATGGCATCACTTCGACAATTTTTGATAATGTGATGTACCGCGACCGGAATTTCGTGTTAGTTGACGAGAGCCATAACTTCCGCCACCACGATACGCAACGTTACAGAGTGTTGCAAAGCTTTTTAGCCACCGGGCGACGATGTTGTTTTCTCACCGCGACACCACGCAACAAGAGTGCTTGGGACATATACCACCAGATTAAACTTTTTCATCCCGAAGACATAACCGATTTACCAATCGATCCCCCCAACCTGCGGACGTACTTTAACCAGATTGAGAAGCGAGAAAAAAATCTCCCCGACCTGTTGGGGAATATCCTCATCCGGCGCACTCGCAATCACATCCTGCGTTGGTACGGTTTCGATGAAGAAACCAACCAACCCGTTGATCCATCCCAATTTCAGCAATATCTTGATGGACATCGAAAGGCTTACGTCGTTGTCGGTGGAGACAAGCAGTTTTTCCCCAAGCGTATCTTGGAAACCGTCTCCTACAATATCGAGGAGACCTACCAGGGACTTTACTTTAGGCTACGGGAGCGTATAGGAAAACCGCGCAGCGACCAATTGAAATCTTCCTCGACTAGTGAATTAACCTATGCCCGTTACGGACTTTGGAACTACGTAATCGAGGAGAGGCAGAAACAAGAGCCGTACACTAATTTGCAGCGTTCAGGAATCAACCTGCATGGGTTGATGCGGATACTGCTGTTCAAGCGGTTTGAATCCAGTGTGTACGCTTTTAAGGTATCAGTGCGTCGATTGTTGAAGATTCACGAACGCTTTCTCGAAGCCCTAGAAGAAGGTATTGTTCCCGCTGGTGATGCAGCGCAAGACATTCTCTACGAACCCAACGACGCAGAGGAACAGGACCTTATGGATGCGCTGAGGCAAGCTTCAGCGCAATATGACATTGCGGATTTCAAAATCGAGGAACTGCGTGCAGATATTGAGCATGACCTCCAGTTATTACGAGTGATGTCGGACCTTGTATCCCCAATCACCCCCGCACAAGATGCGAAGTTACAAACCCTTGAAAAATGCTTGGCAGAACCACCATTTAACAAGGGAAAATGCCTTATCTTCACCCAATATGCGGATACAGCGCGTTATCTGTTTGAAAATATTAACCCCAACAGCGAACGGGATGATATTGACGTAATCTATAGCGGTGATAAGAGCAAAGAACGGGTGGTGGGACGTTTTGCACCGAAAGCAAATCCAGAGTACCGTTTTCAGCGTGGAGAGTCGGAACTGTCTACCCTTATCGCCACCGATGTGTTGGCGGAAGGGCTCAACCTACAGGACGGCGATAAAATTATTAACTACGACCTACACTGGAATCCCGTGCGGCTGATCCAGCGATTTGGGCGCATTGACCGTATCGGTAGCGAGCACGATGTGATTTACGGCTTCAACTTTCTGCCAGAAATCGGCATTGAACAAAATTTGGGGTTGCGAGAAATCCTTCAGCAGCGCATCCAAGAAATTCACGATACGATTGGTGAAGATGCGGCTATCCTCGATAACTCGGAGCAACTTAACGAAGCGGCAATGTATGCCATCTATGAAGGGGAAGGCGAGCAGTTGAGTCTGTTTGAAGAAAACGAAGATGAAAAAACAATCGATCTCAACGAAGCCGAAGAAATTCTGAGGCAGTTGCAGCGTGAGGATCCAGAGGAGTACGAACGAATTGCGAATCTGAGAGACGGGATTCGCGCAGCAATACCCAAAGGTTCACTAGGGACCTATCTGTTTTGTCAAGCGGGACGTTATCAACAACTATTCCTTCTGGATGAAACAGGCAGTATTATCTCCAGAGACATCTCCCGTATTCTTAATCAGATTGAATGCGAACCGGAACTTTCCGGGGGCGAGTTGCCTACGGATTACAACGCAGTCATCATGGGGGTTAAGCGGTTATTCACTCAAGAAATCAAAGATTTGCAATCGGAACGCAAGCATACCCTTTCCCTGACACAGGGGCAACGGTATGTACTAAGAGAATTGCAGCTCATTTTTGCGAACCCGTTAGATGAAGATGTATCCGCTCAAGCCAGTATACTGGAAAAGGCGTTTCGCGGGACAATTACGACCGCCGTGAATCGAGAGCTCAATTTACTACGTCGAAATGGTGTGGCAGGAGCCGCATTACTGAAAAATCTGAGAGACCTTTATCATCAACATAACATGAGGGAATGGGAATCGAGGCAGCAGGACGCGCAACTTGAGAATGAAGCTATTCCGAAGATTATCTGCAGCGCAGCATTGATCTAAATTAACGCCGTAAAATTCGCTTACATGAAAGGCGACTAGAGCGTTGTAAATCAAAACTGCACCCCCGCAAAGAACCCGGGCCAAATACGAACAGTCGTATCGCCGCTTCGATATACGTAGTCAAATCCGTATCCAAAATCTGAAGTATCGCGTCTATCTGAAACGAGGAAGTTGAGCGAAACACCACCGAAGAGGCTGAACCACTTGTGCCGCTCCCAGCCGAACGCAAGGCGCAGTTTGTTCAAGACGGTCTGTTCGCCATACTCCCAAGTGTCCTCCCCCGAGTCATCGGTATAAGTCACTCTTAGCCAATCAGAACTTCTACTCATCGGAGCATCAGCCTCCCTCGAGTCATCGGTATAAGTCACTCCACGTGTAATAAAGTCAACGTTCAGAAAAAATCGCCTGCTGAACGGGATATGTCCACCTACACCAAACCCAGACGACCACCTACCCAAATCGTCGTGCGGGTAACTGCCGACCATCAACAGACTGTAAACATGGCGGCTACCGATGCGAATCCCAAGGTTTGCGACCTCCGTATCGCTACCCCACAATTGCAGATGCAGCGGATTATCCTTAACAAAACTGATTAATCCGATCGGGAGGCCGGACATCCGTTCGGACACGTTGAGAAGCCCCACCTGTGCCGTGCTCACATGCCCAGCGATGTTGAGAAGTCCAATCTGTGTACCAATATCACCAAGCGCGATATTGACCATGCTAATCTGTGTACCAGTGTACGAGATATTTGCTTCTTGGCGCTGATCAAGCGCGATATTAGCGGCTACGCTGAGTTGCGTCCCCTCCAAATTCCTAGCAATGTTGGGACCGATTGCGGTTTGCAGACCGTCACTTCGTACATTCCCGCCGACGAAGTTTGCTCCGACAGCTGCCTGCCACGCGCGAAGGTCACGGGCGGCCAGATTAGCCCCGGCTGTGGCTTGAACACCTTCCACATCTCCACCAACCAGATTGCCCCCCACCGCCAATTGGAAGCCGTCAAGGGTGCCCCCACTAACGTTGAAACCAGTCGAGCCTTGGAACCCATCTACGTTTCTGCCGGCGATGTTGGCACCGCCTGCGACTTGGAAACCGTTCAGGTCGCCGCCGCTGGCGTTAAGACCTCCCGAAATTTGGAACCCCTCCACATTTCTGCCGACAGCGTTGAGTGTGGTTGAGATTTGAAAACCATCTAACTCTCCGCCGACGATATTGCCGACCCCGGCAAACTGTGCACCCCGTGCTTCAACACCTTTAATGTTCAACATCCCACCCAATTCGAGACCATCGAGCTTCGTATGGTAGCCCGCAATGATATTGAGGGAAAGGTTTGTTGTAATATTGCGATTAGGGTCTTGAAATCCGACAGTACTTATCCACGGGATCAGTGAAATGGTCAAAGGCAGATGCAAATCACCACCTTTTGTGGTTGGTGATGTAACACCATCATTCCTTTTTAAGGGGGATAACAGTTCCAAGTTGTCGGAGAGTTGATGCCGGAGAGTATTGGTAATTTGAGAAAGCAGCCCTTCGTTGTTGATTACCGCCGGGTCAATCCCTTGATTGTTCAACAGTGAAATATATTTCCCGTTATAAAAGACGCGGGGTGTAATCTGCTGCGGGTAGCGCATATCTTCGGACAGGTGGGAATACCAATCTTCGATGCCGCGCGTTACATAGTCCAATAGCCCCAACACCGTAACAGTCCCATCGGGGCCCGCTGCGCCCCGGTTTTGATCGCTGCCACGCAACCCTTTGAGCAGGAAGTAGGTGAACAGTCCGTGTTTCAGGCGTGGAACTTCCGGTGCCCATTGGTTGCTATCACACGCGGTGAAGATGATGTTGCTTTCCTCACTATAGCGCGACAGCGCCGCAACGAATTGCGCCTTCGGTGCAACCCGACAGGCATCAACGATGATGAAGCGATGTTGGGCATTCGCGCGGTTGAGAATTGCAAACAGATCTTCGAGACTCAGTCCACTGTCTGAGAGTGGATCGGTGACATCCATCGGTAGAAAGTAGCCTGTTCCATCGACATCCTCACCATGTCCAGAGAGATAAACAGTCAGCAGGTCTACCGCTTCAAGTTGGGCATGGCGTTGGAGTTGCTCAACGATATTTATCTTCGTTGGTTGGATCAGGCTATCGGGTGTCATCAAAGTCACGTTGACCCCTGCATCTTGGAGCACCTGTGCGACCGCTTTGGCATCATCGGCGGCATACTTGAGCGATTGGAAGGGGGACGGATAGGCATCCACACCGATAACAACCGCCCAATGTCGCATGTTGACACCGCTTGCGGCACCAAGCTGGAAAGTGCCTCCACCGGCAAGTGCCAACGCCCGTCGGCTCACCGCTATCGACTGTCCCTTTATTGTTGTAAGGGTTAATGTTTCGTTATCTTGCGGCATCAAGTCAGTAGGGAGAAACATCTCATCAAAGCGATTCTCTGGGCCCTCAAGGATAGGCTGCCACGCTAGATTCCACTGTTTGTGGTCGCTCTGCAGGTGTTGAGCAAGTTGTCGGTAGGTCAGTTTGTCACGCCATTGCGTCTCAATCGTCCGGTTCGCAGGATTTTGCAAGTCCCGATTCATCGGGATGCTCCCCGATACATCGGGGCAGGCAGGAACGGCATGAGAAAACACTCGCCGATAGAGGGAATAGGTCATCGCACTGATAGGTAGATAGGTCTTACCAATTGGGATGCGGAGTTCGTGAACAACCTGATTGTAGGCGGCAGCTGCTAGCAGCAATGCAAAGTCGGCGGATTCATCTAAGATGTCCTCCGTATGGCTCACAGTCTGGGTAGGTTGAACGACTCCCGTTGGTGTATCCGTCACCGGCGTGCCTTTGGGGCGCCCCAAACGAATCTCTCGGAGTATGTCGCCGGAGTAGCATGTGTCGATAATGCAGGTAACCTGCCGTGTCGGAAGTTCTTGGAGTAGGGTGTTAAGTTCATCATCAAGAAGGTACGTCTGTGGCGACGCCAAATCCGCATCCATAGGTAACAGGGCTTCGTCGTTTCTGTCCGGGTATCGCCCCCTTGCCTCATCGCCCGGAAAAGTTCCGAGCTTGTCAATAATCTGCGTTCCATGTCCGCTAAAATAGAAAAGCAGGCTATCAGAAGGGGTCAGACGTCGGCTGAGTTCCCGGAATTTACGTTGAATCTCCGCCTTATTCGGATTGGGGAGGACGTGCATCTGCGCCTGTGTGATGCCATGCGCTGAGAGGACTGCCTCCATCAACTTCAAATCATTTGGCGGTGCGTCAAGCTGCAAATTCGGATTTTCATAGTCCCAAACACCCACGAGGATGGCGTATTGCTCGGCGTGGCTGAGCTGCGAAAAGATTACGAAGACGCTGCAGACCGAAAGCAACCATCGAACCATTGATCCTAAGCTATTTTGAGTCATTCTGCGCTCCCTTCGTAAAATTTGTCTAGCAGCTCTGAAAAACGTTGACGTTCACGCGATAACTTCTCTGTCATAGTGTTACGTTCGGCGGCGGAAAGTTCTCCCAATTTGAGTCGAGATTGGTATAGTTCGACCAGTTTGGCGTGCATAGCGAAATCGTCGGGATGTATCTTCAAGAACGTTTCAACCGCTTCGATTGAGGCGGCGAGTTGCCCAGTGTCCGTCGGTTCGGGCACAATGAGGAATTCCAACATCGCCTCCGCGGAGAGTGGGGAAGCGATACTCCCTGTATTTTCACTTCCCTTTCGTGGTCCCCATTCCACCGACGGAGTGAGCGGCGAAAAAATCGCCACAGCGAACAACAACAGCCCAACGACACCGATAGCAGATGGCACCCACACGGGCACTGGCGTTCTCAGGCTATCGTGGATTTCGATCCAGAAGGAACGGCGTCGAACCGGCGGGAATGGCGGTGTCTCCATCGAAATAGAACCATCTCGAACAGCGTCACCAAAATCTTCTAGCGATTTCTCTGTCTCCTGCAAGATTCTATATTTCCGCTCACATGCTTTGCAGCCTAGCAGATGGGCTCGAATCTGTGGAGATAACTCTTTGTCAATGGAGTGGAGCAGCTTTTCCTGTACTTGATTACATTTCATTTTCGTTCAACCTCCTTGTGCGTGAAACGTAATGCGTGAAACGTGAAAAAAGACAGATACTTCCTCACGTTTTATGTTTCACGTTTTATTTGTTCGTTTCTTCGATCGTCACTCCTCAATGAACTCTTGAACTCAACCTCTTCATCAACTTGCACTAAAAGTTATTATGTGAGAATGGTTTTCAACCATGCCTCTTCAAAATTCAACCGTAAGACCAATATAGGGGATACGTGGGAATTGCTGTGCTTCAAAAATCTCAGGCTCTTCAATTTCGACCTCTTCACCTTGCACCTCAAGCGGTTCATCTGGGGTAAAGACGAATTTTACAGTATTTTTCCGGTTGTAGACGTTTAGAATATCAAGGAATCCACCTACCCGCAAACCCATAAAGTCGAATTTGTAACTTACCCGGAGATCTAGCTTGTGATACGGGGTCAGTTCGGCAGTGACGGATTCATCAACATCCGCCAAAAGTGGGTTCAATCCACGTGTCATTGGGTCTTGGATGAGGACGACAGAACTGATCGGCACTTCGGAGGTTCCGTTCAAATACTGCCACTTCGCGCCAATCTCAAACTTAGGTGTGAAGTTATAGTTGGCGACAACACTAACAATATTTGTGTTATCAAAGAAATAGGGGTGATAGGTCGCTTTCGGATTCTCGCGCCGTTCAGCGTGTGTGTAGGCGTACGAGATCCAGCCGAAGAATTTATCTGGCACGCGGTGCCGTAGGAACACCTCTGCCCCGCTAACATACGCAGCCCCTTGATTAAGATAATTTGCTATCTCATCCGCCGTGACCAATTTCCGCATGTCTTTGTAATAGGTAGCAAACTTGAATTCCGTTCGAGCTGAAAGTTCGTGTTCGAGCTCCATGATATAGTGCCGTGCGAGGCTCGATTCCAGCGCAGAATTCCCGTTCTCCGATAGTATCTGATGCGGTTGTGGGCTCTGTTCATAATGGCCATACGCAAACCGGAGGTTGGAACCGCTCGGCAGTGCAAAACTTAAACTGCCCCTCGGTTGAATGGAGAGCTGGTCCGTCACATCCAGATAATCCAATCGAACCCCCAACGCACCTGATAGAAAAGGTAACGGGTCATATCGCCCTTGTAGGTAACCCTCAGCGCGAAAGAAATCGTGTCCGAATTCGTAGTGGCTTTCTTCGATATCAACTAACTCCCATTGCTCTTCATACACAACGATTTCTCCTACTACCTCTCCATCTTCAACGATTGGGGTAACCATTTCTATAGGTTCCTCGCTCCCTACATATTGTGGGATCCTGCTGTCCTCAAAGCTGTTGGCAGGAGTGAAGGAGAAGAGGAATCCCGTTTCCAATGCAGCAGGCGTATCTCCACCACCAATATTGTCAGGACGCAAGTTTAAACTGTAGGACAGGTCTTCCCTAAGCGTATAGACCGGAACCCTAATGCTTATATCATAGTGGCCGTAGTCCACCTCAGAGATAAGTTCTCCATCTGAATCAAACTCATACGACTCGGTGATGGGGCTTTTAAAGTCAATAGTAAGGAAATTGAACGAACGGGTAAGCGAAAGCTGGGAGGTGAGATTTTCAGTGAAATTTGAACGGAGATGGATACCTTGCGCGTTAAACCCATTTTTAAAAAAGAAAGAGGTGCGCCCACCTTCAAATGTATTTGCCCCCTCTTCCACTTCATCTCCGTCCATCGTAACCTCTACAGATGTCGCCTCCTCAACGTGGAAATGGTCAGTTGCAGCAAAGCTGTTGAGCGTTAGATGATGCTTCTCACCGAGGGGATAAGCAAACTTAAGTTGATAATCTGAAAAGTAGGGAAACTGCTGTTCATCAATGAACCGTCCAACAATGAGATCGATGTAGCTTCGTCGCCCGGCAATGGAAACGTATCCCTCATCCCCAATTCTGCGCTCAAGCATCCCTTCAGAGTAGAGGAGATTCAGGTTAAATTTGCCGTTCATCTGTTCCTCCAAGCTATCGCGCGAGTGGATATCCAGCACCGCCTGCGAATCTAGCCCGAACTCCGCACCGTATCCGCCGGCATAGATGTCAATTTTATCAATGACTTCCGAACTGACGGTCGAGAGGAGACCACCCCAGTGAAACGGATATCCGAGCGGTGTCCGGTCAAAATAGTAGAGGTTAGATCCTGGCTCACTTCCACGGATATAGAGGATGCCGAAATAATCGTTCGGGACACCGATGCTTGGCAGCGTTGTCAACCCTTTGAGGGCATCGTTACCGACACCAGGGATGCGTATCAGTTCGCTCCCACGGATGTCTTTTCGACTGATTGTTGGCGGGAGACGTTCGCCCTCAACAATAACTTCTTCTAGCATGAGTACCTCGCCAAGGTAAAGCGTTACTTGGATGGTATGACCTGCGGTCACCTCTATATCGGTTTCTGTAGGAGTGTCGTACATTTCGTGAGTTATTGACACGGTGTAGGTGCCTGGAACCATTTCTATAAACCAGAACTTCCCTTCCGTGTCGGTTGTTTGGCGTTCATCGGTTCCAAGGATATGGACCTCTGCACCGACCACCGGTGCGTTGGTGTTCCCATCATAAACAGTGCCTTCAATCGTCCCGGTTTGGGATAGTGCTGCAAGCGGGAGTAAGAAAATTAACAATAAAGGCATGAAGAACAGAGACAAACTCGCCTTCCATATCAATAAGGGGTGTTTCACTAGTGTTTTATCCCTTCCGTTTTATTTTCTAGTGGATCTTAGAACTAATGAGACACTCCAAATCGGCGCAGTTGGAAACAGCGCCTACCAAACATGGGGGTGAAAGTGTCTATTTATTTTTGGAATTCACTATAGTATCAATAGGACTTACGCAATTGAACCTTCAGAGCCCCCGATGTGGACATCGGGATTCAGAATAATCCTGATAAGATTAGAATTTCGCTACGCTCAACTTGTTTAAGAGTTACGCAGTTGAAAGAAAGTAGCGCGGATTTCCCAATCTGCGATCGGATCAGCCGCCGAATTACGCCCGCTCTCAACGTGGTTTCTTTGCAGGAGGGTCGTTCTTGCAGCTTCCTTATCTGAATCTGACTGCTACGGTTGTCGTCAACCCACTCAAGATGTCAGCTTCATATATGAAATCTTGATGATGTTTAGATACAATCCTGACGTCATAGATGCCAGGTTCAATAGTAAAAGTTACTATAGTACCAGGTAGTAGAACATCGGATTTGAGTTGATCTGCCCCCCAAGAATCGTCTTTGGCAGCAGCGATAAAAATACTCGTGATTGTTACATTTGAACGGTTCTTGACTGTCAAAAAACCCTCTTCCTCTTCTTCTGTTACATTTACTTCTACATGGCACCCACCAAGAACGATCGAGAATGTCATACAAGAGATGACAAGAAGTAGTGCTTGATGCTTCATAGTTTCCTTTCCTCTTATTATTAACTTTCGGTAAAATAGGATGCCAAGCGTGTCGCGAGTTGTTCTCTTGCGTGATATAGACGGCTTTTAACCGTTCCTTTCCTAATGCCGAGCCTTCCCGCAATTATCTTCACCGAAAGTTCTTCAATGTAGAATAACCAAACCACCTGTTGATGAATCAAGGGCAGTTCCGAGATTGCGTCCCGCACAACCGTCATTCTCTCTTGAAAGAGGAGTTCTGTCTCTGGTGCATGAGAATCTGATGGTATTCTATCAGTCCCAAAATTTTCATCGTCGAGACTGCCAAGTGCACGTCTGGCAGCGGTTCCTTCACGACGTGACCAGTTCCGAACCACATTTCTCGCAATCTCATGGAGCCACGCCAGAAACGCTTCTTCGGATTCGTCTGTGACCCCCTCGCGGTTTTGATGTGCAATCAGGGCGACTTCGTTGCTGATATCCCGACGATCTTCGGGTTGACTGTGTCTATAGTAGACGCGACAGAGTTCACCAACGAACTGCGCAATCTGGGTGTGATATTTTCCGATATCCCTCGCCACAATGTCCTCCTGCCCCTTTTAGTGTTGGGCGGCGTAAAATGGTTCACTGGGCAACCGCTTTTCTTCCGAAGTTTTTCATGGCTTCTCACTGGAATCTGTGATAATATCTCAAGAAATATATAACTTACCACAGAGCAAAGGGAAAGAAAAGCGAATGGCAACAAACATACAAGATAGAATCATCGATGCACATATTCACGTCTGGACAGACGACTTTGAAAACTATCCGTTAGCACCCGGTTTCGATCCAAGCGATCTGTGGCTGTCCTCTTTTACCCCAGCACAGTATTTCGAGTACAGCCGTTCGGTCGGCAAAGTTCGGATCAACCTCGTCCAGATGACGTGGTACGGTCTGGATCACAGTTATATCATAGACCTGATCGCTAATGCCCCGGACACCTTTGTAGGGACGGGCATCATCCCAGCGGTGACGGATGTTTCACTCGCCAGCCCGGACAAAACGATGGTCGCGTTGTCCCGTTATGGCATCTATGCCTTTCGTGTGCGTGGAGGCAAAAGCGCGCGTATGTCGATAGGCGATGTCACGCGATGGCTCGATTATCCGGGGTATGAGGGGATGTTTGCAGCGGGAGCAGCGCACAATCTCGCCTTGAGTTTCCTCATGGGGCTTGACGATTTGCCAGATTTGGATCGGATGTGTACCCGTTTCCCCGAAACCCCTGTAATTCTGGATCATATCTGTGGAGTGAGGATACGAGACGGTGTCTTCCCTGAAGAAGATCTCAAGACGCTCTGCGATATGGCGAAACACAAGCGCGTGATGGTTAAACTGGGTCCCTTTCAGGCGTTGGGGGATGGGCAGGCTCCCTATCTGGATCTCTTGCCGTTGATTCGGCGGGTGGTAGATGCCTTTGGTCCAGAACGGTGCATGTGGGAAAGCGACAGCGGAGGTCCCGTAGTGATGAACGACCCACATAACGATTTTCCCGCGGCAATAGCGCTTATCAACGACCATGCTGATTTTCTGAGCGACTCGGACAAGGAACAGATCCTTTTTAAGACAGCGGAAGATTTTTTCTTCAACCGTTAAGATAGATCAGAGAGAAACCGAGTTTTTCCGAAAAAACTCGGTTTCTGTTGCACGATTTTTTAACATGAGCCGATCCCAATAGGAGGATACCACCATGAAAATCACCGATGTTGAACTTACTTATCTAGACGTACCCTTCACACCACACACGAACGAGCACATGCAGTATTGGCTGCCGCACTGGCACATTGTCCAGATCTGCAAAATTACTCTCGACAACGGCGTGGTCGGTTGGGGCGAAACGATCCCCAACTACACCTGGGCAGGGGTATCCGATGACATCGCAGACCGGATCGTGGGACGCGAGGCTGGCGACCTGCTGTGGGAGGACGGTTTGGGTGCCGGCGTCCAAATCGCACTCTTCGACGCAGTAGGCAAATCGTTGAATACGCCTGCCTATCGCCTTCTTGGCACGAAAGTCCGAGAGTGGTGTCCGCTCTCTTGGTGGGCGATGGATATGCCTCCGAAAGATTGGGCGCAACAGTGCGCTGATGCTGCTGAACAGGGTTATATGTCCTCCAAACTCAAAGCACGGACATGGTACGACCTGCACGCAGCCCTCCAAGCCATTATCGAAGATGTCCCCTCGCAGTTCAAGCTGGATCTCGACTTCAACTCAACCTTGGCGAATGCAGCCAATGCTGTCGAGTTTCTCAAGACCCTCGAACAGTACGAGCAGGTTGCCATGATTGAAAGCCCGATTCCACAGGGCGACGTCGCTGGGAACAAACAGATTCGCCAACGCATCAATCGACCTGTGGCAATGCACTACGGTTCTCCACCTATCCTAACCACGCTACTGGAAGATGTGGCGGATGGCTTCGTCATTGGTGCCGGTGCGCATCATCTACTGAAGCAAGCAACCGTTTGTGAGGAAGCGAACAAACCCTTCTGGTTGCAACTTGTCGGCACTGGCATTACTACGACGTGGGCAGCCCACCTCGGCGCGGTTTGCTCCCAAGCCAAGTGGCCCGCAATTACCTGCATGAACATCTGGGAGAGCCAACTCATCACAGAACCGATCGAGTTGCGCGGCGGTTTCTACCGTGTCCCCGAAAAGCCGGGTATCGGCGTGGAGGTTGACCAAGAAGCTGTGCAGAAATACAAGGTGGACTATTCCTTCGTAGACCCACCCCGTCATGTCTATCGTTATACCCGCGCAAGCGGAGAGACCACCTACTACGGTTGCGGCAAACAGGAACTCCACGCGATCTATCCGAACGATGCCATGCCCACTTGCGAAGCGGGATCTAATCTGGAAGCGGTCCCTGACGACGGAAGCGATGGGTTCAAGGAAATCTATGATGCCGTGCAGAATGGCAGTACCGTGCGACGGTTAGAAGGATAGAGGAGCCTAAACCATGGCAAACCGATACGTCAACCCCTACAGAGTCATGTTAGGGGAGTGCACCCGAAAGGAGATTCGGGAGGCGTTGCAGCGTGGCGAACTGAAAGCCGCTATCATCCCCATCGGCGCGACCGAGCAGCACAACGAACATCTGAGCCTCGACCTAGATATTGTTCTCTCTACGTTCATCTCGCAGCAGGCTGCCTTGCAACTCTATCCGCAAGTCACTGTTGCTCCACCCTGTCCGGTGGGCTACTCCCCATATCACATGGCACGGAAGGGGACACTGACGCTGCGTAAGGAGACGTTGCAAGCATATATCTTTGACGTGGGACAGAGCCTGAAAACCCACGGCGTTCGTACGATCCTAGTCGTGAACGGTCACGGCGGTAACCACGGATTGCTTCGGGAGGTGCTGCCGGCGTGGCGGCAAGAATTGGATATCACGATGGATGAGGAGTCTTATTGGATGGGGCTTACGGCTGAGGACAAAGAAACCATCCTTCAAGGTTATCGAGATCTGAGAGACGGTAAGCTGGACACGGTGGCGCGCCAAACTGCGCTGAACCACGCCTCAGAGGATGAGACCTCTGTGATGTTAGCAGCGTACCCGCAACGAGTGCGGGCATTCACAATGGAGGAATACGATGCCGCCAATTTGGACTACGCCCGTAATCTATCGCCTGAAGTCGAGGCGTATCTCGAACCTTTTTCCAAGGAGGGTTGGCCCCAAGGTGGACCGAATCCGGAGAACCCCCGTGACCGCGCCCGCCAAGAGAACGCGCTGCATGCCACCGTCGAAAAAGGTGAAGCGCTCATCACCATCCATGTCCAATACGTCGCCGACAAGTTGCAGAAAATGATCGATGCGACAGAGAAAGGACTCCCTTGGTCATCGTCCGAATAAAAACTGTGAGGTAAAAAATGCAATATCGAGAGATGGGAAGAACAGGCTGGCAGATCAGCGAAGTCAGCCTCGGCGGGGCGTACCTGATGGGAAGTGACCCCAAACGTGCTCAAGAGAGTACGGACGAAGTAGCGAAGCGTGCAGTCGAATTGGGGATCAACTACATTGACACCGCTCCGCTTTACGGCAAGAGCGAGGAACTGCTGGGCGGTGCTCTTGAGGGCATAGCGGAACACTTCTATATCGCCACCAAAGTCGGTTTTGATCCTCCCGACTTTGACTACCGCAGAGATAGCGTCCTCTGGAGTATCGAACGGAGCCTGCAGCGGCTACGTATCTCAAAATTGGGGACGGCACAGATCCATGAGGTCAACCTAGCAGGTTGGGAGCGAATCATGGAGCCGGGCGGAACACTTGAGGGCTTCCGGGAAGCACAGAAACGTGGACTCTGCGAAAGAATCGGGATCACGGGTAGAGCCATCCCTCTCTTGGCAAAACTCGCGGATACCGGCGAATTCGATACAATGCTAGTCTACCATGACTATCACCCCTGCTCCCAAAGGGCAGCGAAAGCGGTTATTCCGTCGGCAGCCGCTCATAATATGGGGATCGTCGTCGCCACACCGTTGGCGGGACTGTTATTCGCCGACGAACCCCGGCGGTCAGAGGCGGTAGCAGCAATATCGGATGAAGCAGAGCAGAAACGCGTCCAGCGTGTCCTCGATCGACTTCAGGACGTACCGGGAACATACGCGCAGAATGCCTTCCAATATATCCTTACTGATTCGAGGGTAACAACGGTTTCCAGCGGCGCAGCCAATATCGCTGAACTGGAAGATGTCACCCAAGCGTCGGAGATGGGACCGTTGTCGTCAGCTTTGCGTCAGGAATTGGACAAGATTACCTAATATTCACATCAACGGTTATCGTGGAGGTTCAGCACTTTTTTGTCCGTTCTATAGGATGACTGTGCTATAATTTTGGCAAGTTGCCATCAAACTGTTCATTCCCATAAAGGAACACAAAGGTGTCACAGGCACAAGCAGAGCTACTTAATTTAGAATTAGCATGGAAGCGGGTAAAGTTAGATATCCCCGATCGTGTTTTCACACGAAATCCATTTGAGGTAAAGTTAATCGAATATGATTTGGCAAGCTATCTCGACGACCTCAATGGACGAATCTGTAATGATACGTATAATCCCAACCCAGCGAATATATGCGATGCGCCAAAAGGAGGCTGGTTAGTACGTCCTGGATCAATTCTATCGGTTGAGGATAGAATCGTTTTCTACGCATGTCTGGGCGTATGTATGCCACACATTTACGAAGCGCTTGAATGGTCTCAGGGAGTTGTCGATTTTTCATATGAAATATCTAACGAGTTTGAAAACATTAAATGGCTGAGAAACCAATTCAGGAGTTGGACGAAGTTTCGTACGATGAGTATAGAAAAAATCGAAACTGGCATTTCGCATGTTATAACGACTGACATTTCAAACTATTATGACAATGTTAATATAAAGATCCTGATGTCAGATTTAAAGAACGCAGGAGTTGACGATAATATTGTAAATTTGCTTAGCAGATGCTTAAACAAATGGGCTCAAAGTGAGGGCAAAGGAATTCCACAGGGCTATACTCCGTCTGATTTGCTCGGGAAATTGTATCTTAATTCAGTTGACGCGAATTTCAGGGCAATGGGGTATGACCATCTAAGGTATTCCGATGATATCAGGATTTTCTGTAAAGATGAAGTTGAAGCGAAGAAAGCCCTAGTTGATCTCATCAAATTGCTGCGCGCAAGAGGGTTAAATCTGCAATCTGCTAAGACTAAAATTCATACAGCTGATGAAGCTAGGACTATAATAGATGGTATCCAACCCGTATTGCAGCCGATAATGGAGGATCTGAATGAAGCTTTGGGCATCGACAATCCGTATTTTTCGACCGTTCAAGTGGATGAGTTACTTGAGCAAATGGAAGGGGACACATCTGTTGAAGTATTAACACAGGCATTCCTAGACTACTTCATAGATGCAAGGGAGGAAGATTTTGATAAAACTCTATTCCACTTTCTCCTAAATCGACTAGGCAAGAGCAAGAGCGATATTGCCGTTGCTTACTGCCTGGATCTATTGAAAACCCATCCAGAGGAAACCACACACACTCTTAAATATTTCCAATCTATTGATGTAATTGATCAAATTGAAAATTTAGTTGTTGAGTTTCTACAATCCGAGCACGCGGTTTATCCCTATCAGCACTATCAGATTCTGGAATGGTTCAGTGAGTACGCCCAAAATCCTTCCGAAGATCTGTTAGAGATTGCACGCCGGATGGCTTTCGATAACTCCCATCCTAAATATTTGAGAGTTGTAAGTAGGAAGCTAGTTGGAGAGTTTGGCACAAGTGCGGACCTAGAGAGACTCGAATCGCTTTATTCTGAATTAGATGATGAAATAGAAAAGTGCGACATCATTTGTTGCCTAAAAAAGATGGAATTATCACGACGAAACTCTTTCTTGGGTAGAGCGCAACACGATGGAAAGCTGGTCCAAATAGCTTCAAATTTGGTAAAAAGTGGAGCGATATAATAAACCGAATGAGACCGTAGAATGGATCAACAAAAACATCTATAAGGAAATACTTTCGATGCTTAAGCGTCATTTAGGGCCCTATTTGATTGGAATTTGTAAGCGACAGCAACATCTCATCATACTTACTAGTCTGCTGATATCCATGGTAGGCTCTCAAAACGTATACCCCCAACAACAAATAGCCCAAGACGCATACGCCATCTTTGAACAGAGCTGCTTCAACTGTCACGGTACCGATGGTGCCTATAAAGAGACACTCTTAATTGAGCACAACGCACTCATTAAAGAAAATGGTCCTGTCGTTCCGGGAAACCCTGAAGCTTCTAGACTGTATAAGCGGCTTCTTGGAGAAGGAGGACAACTTATGCCGCTAGGAGGCCCCCCTCTACCCGATCCACAGATTGAAACAGTTAAAAACTGGATATTGGATGGTGCTCCCGATTGGGCGGTAACTGCTGTCTCCGATGGCGATTTCATCTCCCCTGCTGAAATACTCACTGCCATAGAGACTCACCTGATGTCACTCACACCCTTTGACCGTGCTTTTGCCCGGTACTTCACAATGACACACCTCCATAATGCAAGGGAATCCACACAGATACTCCAAGAGTACCGCAAGGGACTCTATAAACTGGTCAACAGCCTCTCATGGGAGCGCGAAATTACCAACCCACAGCCCATCGACCCACAAGGGACTATCTTCTATATCGACCTCAGACACTACGAGTGGGACGTCAATAACGCTTGGATGCAGATAGAAGCGGAATATCCCTATCATATCGGGTTTGATACACCGACACAGACCGCACTGAAGGTACAACTGACCCGGTTACAGGGGGAGATGAAGACGGATATACCATCTATTCATGTCGATTGGTTTGTCGCACAAGCATCTTTACCTCCACTGTATCATGACCTACTCTCTCTCCCACTGACAGATAGGGAGTTAGAGAAGCGATTAGAGGTTGATGTGGAACGCAATATCACCAATGCGGCGGGAATTGATGTCTGGCGGGCAGGGACCAACAATTCAGGTGTATCTAATAACAACCGGGTTATAGAACGCCATACCTCTCGCTATGGCGCGTATTGGAAGAGTTATGATTTTGCTGGAAGTGTTGGCACACAGAACATCTTCACCCACCCCCTTTCCTTCACCCATGATGGTGGTGAGGTTATCTTTAATCTGCCCAACGGGTTACAAGCCTACTACGTTACCAATACGTCTGGCTTTCGGTTAGATGAAGCACCGATAAACATCGTTTCCAACCCCGCAGCGAGTGACCCCACAGTGCGGAATGGGTTATCCTGTTTCGGTTGTCATACGGAGGGTATGAAGAGATTTGAGGACGAGGTGCGCTCGGTGATAGAGAGTAATGCCACCCCTGCTTTTGATAAAGCGCATGCGTTAAGACTCTACGTTGAACAAGCGG
>PYIZ01000029.1:76944-142824 GCA_003635265.1 Candidatus Poribacteria bacterium | reverse complement strand
GTAATGGACGGACTTATTGCTGAAGACATGGACAGGTATGAAACTGCGCTTGAGGCGACAGGCGGTGCGGTTGACGACATAGAGCCTATATCCCGTTTTCATGAAGTGTTTCAGGGACCTGTGGACGCTGCGTATGCCGCTGCGGTGGTTGGGTTAGAAACTGAAGCCTTCCAAGAAAGGATTCGTGAGAATGTGGGATTACAGAATGTAGGTTTGTTGGTGTTAGACAGTGCGAATGGAAGTATGAAACGGGATGCGTGGACTGAAGGTTTTGATGATGTGATATTTGCGCTGGATTTTCCGGAGTCTCAAGTTGACAGTCCGTCACAGCCGGATCTGCTACCGGGCGGGAGTGTTCATATCCCAGACTCGAACCTCCGTGCCACGATTACAGAGGAACTTGGTAAAAGCCCCAATGCTCCGATTACCGTGGAGGAGATGGAAAGGCTGAGACACCTCGAGGTCCCGGGCAGGGGTATCCAGGATTTAACAGGTCTTCAATTTGCAACCAATCTAGAAGGGTTAACTCTTGGTTGGTGGGGAAGGGGAAGCAATCAGGTATCTGACCTGTCGCCGATAGCGGGATTAATCAACCTGCGTCGACTCTATCTGAACAACAATCCCGTATCCGATATATCTCCCCTGAGAGGCTTAAAAAATCTTACCCAACTGTCACTGTACGACACTTTGGTATCTGATATATCTATCGTGGGAGGTTTTAAAAATCTTACTCGTTTAGCGTTAGAGGGTGTGTTGACATCTGACTTATCCCCGGTTGCAGGGCTTGTTAATATGGAGATCTTATCCTTTTCAAATGAAAATATATCAGACCTGTCGCCCCTTACAGGATTGATCAAGCTAAAACAAATTTTCTCGTGGGGCAACTCCATATCCGATTTATCGCCACTTACAGGATTAACAAAACTAGAGAAGATAGACTTTTGCGGCGGGGATATATCAGATCTTTCACCTTTGGCAGGATTAACAGGTTTGAAAGAACTGTATCTTGCCGGCGAAGAAATATCGGATATATCCCCGCTTGCAGGATTAACCGGATTAACCCGTCTAGGTCTTCAAGATAACGATATATCGGATATATCGCCGATTGCTGGGTTAATGAACTTGAAATGGCTAAGACTTGATAACAACGATATATTGGATGTATCGCCGATTGCGAACTTAACCAACTTAACATGGCTAGCGGTTGATCGCAATAACATTTCTGACCTTTCACCTTTGGAGGAGTTACGCAAGAAGATAAAACTCTCTTGGTCCGGCAATCCGGGGATTCCTAAAGACGGGGGACCGAATATAGAAGGTCCGTGGCTATGGGTCGTGTTACCGGACAGAAGACTGGATAGCAACACGGATTTACTATCAGAAGTGAGTGGGGGCACGGTAACAGAATTAGGGGTTGCTACCCGCGGGGCAACGGTGGGAAAGCCTGTTGGCGATGAGGTGTGGGTCTCCCACAAACTCCCATCTGGGGTACAAAATAACATCGGCGATATGCTACAACTTCCTGCTTCCCCTTTTTCCGGGGTCATCTACGGTACTGTATCCTTGTATTCGCCAGAGGAACAGGAGACAACGTTGCACGTCGGTGCCGATGATGGGCTAAGGGTTTGGCTCAACGGGACGCTGGTTTACAATAATTTCCAAATTTTTGGGTCTGGGGGTTACACCGATTTTGCCCCGGTCACACTTAGGGCGGGAAAAAATATTCTATTAGTTGCAGTTGAGTTAAATAATAGGATTCATAACGGCGAGTTTGGGTTTAAGCTTGGCACGGAATATACAGTAGCAACCACCGGTGTGGGATACATTTTTTCTCAGACGCCAATTCATACGGGCGATACCTTTACTCTCAATATCCATGCGGAAAATGTTATCGACTTTGCAGGTTGGCAGTTTGATATTGCCTTCGACCCTGCCATCCTTGAGGCTATTGACGTGAGCGAAGGCGATTTTTTGAAGACCGATGGTGGAACGACCTTCTTTCAGAGTGGCAGCATTGACAACGCAGCGGGTAAGATCACGCAACTCAGTGCAGCGCGGCTGTCTAGCCAAGGTGTGACGGGCACCGGCACTCTGCTTCAGGTGACGTTCAAGGCGAAATCCGTCGGTGAAACAGAGTTGGCACTGCAGAACTTTGAGTTCGCCGCTATTACCGGGCAGCAGATCTCTGCAGTGCCTCAGCAGATCCGCATCACTGTGGAGGAACAACTGGCAACCGGGGATGTGAATAGAGATGGAAGGGTCAGTATCCTAGACCTGGTTCTCATCGCACAGCAGTTGGGAAACAAAGTGCCCCCCAACTCACCGGTGGATCTCAACCGTGATGGCGTTGTCAGCATCCTCGACATTGTCCTCGTGGCGCGGAAAATTGGCAGCACTATAGCACCGGCTGCACCGGCGATCGAAGCAGAGAGGCTAGATCCTGCTATGATAGAAGCGTGGATTGCACAGGCACGGTTGGAAGATGACGGTTCGCTTGTCTTCAAACAGGGTATCGAATTTCTGGAAAATCTGTTAGCCTCACTGATACCTAAAGAGACCGCGCTGCTCCATAACTATCCGAATCCCTTTAATCCAGAGACATGGATACCGTATCAGTTGGCGGAGTCAGCAGATGTGATACTGACGATTTATGATATTAACGGGCAGCTAGCTCGCCGTTTGGCGTTGGGGCATCAAGCAGCGGGTATGTATCGTAATCGTAGTCGCGCGGTGTATTGGGACGGACGGAACCAGCTAGGCGAATCTGTCGCCAGCGGTCTCTATTTTTACACATTAACAGCGGGAGAGTTCACAGCAACGAGGAAGATGCTGATTCTGAAGTAAAGTTTGTTCCAATGTAAAGGAGTATTCCATGCCAAACCAAGATATCCGCCTCCAGTTAGACCTCAAAATCCCCATGCGCGATGGTGTCCGGCTCTACGGTGCCTTGTACCGACCTACCGCTGGCGATAAGTTTCCTGTGCTGCTCATCAGGTCTCCCTACAGCACGCAACATCCGCGTTATGTGGATTGGGCGGTGCGTTTCGCACAGAGCGGTTACGCAGTGGTGATGCAGGACTCCCGTGGACGCTACGATTCGGAGGGACTGTGGCGACCCTATATCGACGAAACCAATGATGGTTACGACACGCAGCAGTGGCTGGGTGCCCAGCCGTGGTGCGACGGCAACATCGGGACTTTTGGCGTTTCCTATCCCGGATTTACTCAGATTCTGCCAGCAGCGCTCCGCAGCCCCTATGTCAAGGCACTCGTTCCAATAGCCAACCAAGAGGACAATTACGGACACATGCGGTATAACGGTGTCCTGCAGCTTCAGAACGCTATGAACTTCATCTGGCTTGGCAACCGCACAAACCAGAACGCGCCGAGAGATCTAATCGATTGGGAAGAGGTTTATCGGAGATTGCCGCTGATTTCTGCTCTTGACAGCATCGGGGATCGTCCGTTCTACAGAGAGGCGATCCGACACAACGCCTTTGACGATTTCTGGAAATCCTACAGCATGAAGTACAGGTACGCTGAAGTCGAAACGCCTGCGTATTTTATCACCGGGTGGTACGATAACCTCGTTCACGAAGGCTTCAAGTGTTTCAACGGTTGGACAACACATGCTCGGACGGAGGAAGCCAGAGAACGGACAAAATTGCTAGTGGGACCGTGGACGCATTCTGCGATTGGCAGCGCTGAACCGTTCGGTGATATCGATTTCGGTTCAAACGCAGCGATAGATATTCCGGACGCTCACCTGCGTTGGTATGATCAACGGCTAAAAGGTATCGACACCGGCATAGACGACGAACCTCCCGTCCGAATTTTTGTGATGGGGGAAAACGTCTGGCGCGATGAGCATGAGTGGCCCCTTGCGCGGACGCGATATACCAAATTCTACCTACACAGCGGGGGACGCGCTAACTCTCTCCACGGCGACGGCGAACTGACAGTTCAACCTCCACAAGATGAACCAACAGATTCCTTCACCTACGATCCCGAAAATCCTGTTCCCACCGTGGGCGGCCAGAGTATGTTTATTGATAACACGGGTCCACAAGACAGACGCTCTGTGGAACGCCGAGACGATGTACTGGTCTATTCCACGCCGCCGCTCACCGAGGATTTGGAGGTCACAGGACAGATTGAACTTACACTCTACGCCGCCTCTAGTGCGCCCGATACCGATTTCACCGCAACGCTCGTCGATGTCCATCCGGGCGGGAAAGCGATTAACATCTGCGAAGGCATCCTACGGGCGCGATTCCGCAATTCATACGAAGAACCGACATTGATCGAACCCGAAACCATCTGTGCCTACAAGGTTATACTTTGGGAAACAAGCAACCTCTTCAAGGCGGGGCACCAAATTCGCGTCGAGGTTTCCAGTAGCAACTTCCCGCGCTTTGACCGGAACCAAAACACCGGCAGCACACCGGGACTGGACGCCGAGATTGAATTAGCACACCAGACAATTTGCCACAACGCACAATATCCTTCTCACATTACATTACCAGTAATCCCACGATAACGATGACTAATCAAAACACAATGCGAATTGGTGCGGATGTCGGCGGCACCTTCACCGATGTTGTCCTAATTGACACCAGTGGAAACATCTGGACCCATAAAGTCCCTTCCACACCGCCTGATTTTGAAAGGGCAGTGCTAAATGCAATCGAGCATCTATTACGCACAACCGACGCTGCAGGAACAACCGTCAGCGAAGTCGCACACGGCACCACGGTGGCAACCAACGCTGTTTTAGAAAAACGAGGTGCGAAAACCGCCCTGATCACCACCAAAGGCTTCCGAGATGTTCTCGAACTGAGGCGCATCCGTGCGCCCCAGATGTACGACCTGTTCTTTGAAAAGCCCGAAGCACTTGTCGAACGCTACCTGCGCTTTGAACTGACGGAACGGATCTCTGCATCCGGCGAGGTGCTGACCCCACTATCGGAGTCCGAACTGTGGCAGCTCAAGGAGGAATTGGAGAAAGAGGCGGTTGAATCTGTGGCGGTTTGTACCCTCCACGCCTACGCCTTCCCCCAACACGAAAACATCGTCGGCGATTTCTTGAGAGCACAGCTGCCAGATGTACCGGTTTCTCTATCATCTGAAGTGCTCCCGGAACGCAAAGAGTACGAACGGACCGCCACAACTGTCGTCAACGCCTACGTCCGTCCCGTCATGCAGCGTTACCTGAACGCTATGCGCAGCGGTTTACAGGATATGGGGATTGAAGGACCGTTGTTGATGATGCAGTCAGCGGGCGGACTAACACCAGAATCAGACGCTGCACGATTGCCGGTCTTTGTCTTGGAATCAGGTCCCGCTGCCGGTGTGTTGGCGGCTGGATTTACGGCACAACGGCTAGGAACGGATAACCTCATTACACTCGATATGGGAGGCACCACCGCTAAAGCCTCCATGATTGAGGATGGTGCAGTGGCTTACAGCCCAGAATACGAAGTTGGTGCTTCGGTTTCGGCGGGGAATCGGCTCGTTGGTGGGGGTGGTGAACTGATTCGCGCTCCGAGTATTGACATCGCTGAAGTTGGATCAGGTGGCGGCAGCATCGCGTATCTGGATGGTGCGGGCGGTTTGCACGTCGGTCCCCGTAGTGCAGGTGCTGTCCCGGGACCGGTCTGCTATCAACGCGGAGGCACTGAGCCGACCGTCACCGATGCCAATGTGGTGTTGGGCTATATTCGCCCCGGTGAATTGGCTGATGGAGAGGTGAGTATTGACATTGAAACTGCCCAACGAACGATATACGACCACATTGCTGCGCCCCTTGGCATGGATCTGCTTCAGGCGGCGGAGGGAATTCACCGAATTGCCAATGCCCGCACCATGCGAGCACTGCGTGCTGTTTCCACCGAGCGTGGACGCGATCCACGCGAATTTGCCCTGATGGCTTTTGGGGGATCTGGTCCGATTCACGCAGCGGGGTTGGCAAAGGAACTCTTGATTCGTCAGGTTATTGTGCCGCCGCTGCCCGGTCTATTTAGCACCTTGGGTCTACTCTTTTCCGGTGTCGAACATCACGATGTCCGTAGTTGTCTGCTCTCCGGTGAGACGCTCAATGCAACGGTTTTGGAAGGGATCAAAGCGGAGATGCAGCGCAATATGCTCGCTCAATTTGATACCGAAGGCTATCCCGCCGATCAAGTGACGCTGAGTTGCAGCGTTGATGTTCGCTTTAAGGGACAAGCGTCAGAGATACGCCTCCCAGTGGCGGATGAGCACTTCACCGAAACGACAGTAAAAACGCTATACACAACCTTTGAAACAGAGCATGAACGGCTCTATGGACACCGATCTGATCCGGACAACCCGGTCGAAGTTGTGGCGGTACGGCTGATTGGGCAGGCGGGCATACGCGGTCAACAAGGTGTACTTAATCCGGCAGAACGGTTGGGAGCACGTGCAGCGAGTCGGGAGGCTTATTTCGGTGAATCGTGGGGGACAATTGATACCCTTGTCATTTCGCGTCACGATCTGGGAGAGGAAGGCACAACCGGTCCCTTACTCATTGATGAATACGATTCAACCATTGTCGTTCCACCCGACTATCGCGGGTATCTGGATAGCGACGGAAATATTCTTATGAGTCCCGTAACTGAATGATATAGAGACTATGTTAGTTCATTGGTTCAGAAGTTCATTCGTTCATTATGACGCTAAGAAAAATAGAACGCCATGACGTAAAGAAATATTTAAGTCCTTGCGTCTTTGCGTCTCTGCGCCTTTGCGTTAAATAAATCCGCGTTTTCTGGTCTTCACGTTTCATACACGGAGGCACCGATGCAAGTCAAAATTAACCAAACGACTCTCACCCTTGTACAAGGAGATATTACAAAAGAACAGGTTGATGCGATTGTCAACGCCGCGAATGAGCAACTTATGGGCGGCGGTGGTGTTGATGGCGCAATCCACCGCGCCGGGGGACCGGCGATTATGGCGGAATGCAACGAAATCCGTGCCGAGCAGGGCGGTTGTCCGACGGGGAGTGCGGTGATCACAACGGGCGGAAATCTCCCCGCGAACCGTGTCATCCACACTGTGGGACCGATCTGGCGGGGCGGAAATGCCGGCGAGCCGAATCTCCTCGCTAGTTGTTACCGGGAGAGCTTGAGCCTAGCGCTCAAACACAACATCAAGACAGTTGCGTTCCCATCAATCAGCACAGGTATCTACGGCTATCCGATTGACAGAGCAGCTGGCACCGCTCTCAATGCGGTGAAAGAATTCCTAGAAGGACACGATGGCATCGAAGAGGTGCGTTTCGTCCTCTTTGACGATGCGACCTACGCAGGCTATGAGAATGCGCTCTCGGAGATGAATACTTAAAGGGTGTGACAATCCTATGTTAAATCAACAACTCCCCCTATTCCCAACCACTGTTGTGGGCAGTATGCCACGGTCTGATTTTGTCCGCGATCTGCTTGCACTGGAAAACGAGCTACAACGTTCTGAAGCTGAAACGCAAAAAGAGATGGATGCCGCTGTCCGATACATCATTGCGCTACAGGAAGCTGCGGGGATCGACATCATCTCCGATGGCGAGTGGCGGCGGCGTTCCTACATCGGCGTAATCGCAGACATCGCAAGTGGATTCGAGTTGAGTATGCAGGAGGGGATGCACTGGACAACCGCGGTCGATAAAATACGCCTCAAGCAGCCGGGGGTTATTGCAGCGGAGGCAGCATTTTTGCAGCAGCACACCGATCGACTGACAAAGGTGTGTCTCCCATCTCCGTATCTGTTAGGACAGCGGATGTGGGACCCAAAAAAATCGCGGGACGCATACCCAACACGCGAGTCATTCATGTATGATCTCGTCGATATCTTGCGAAACGAACTTATCGCCATCAGGGAGGCAGGGGCAACCGTCGCTCAGTTTGATGATCCACATCTGTGTCTCTTTGTTGATGGGTCTGTCCGGGCGAGTTACGAGGATCCTGACCGTGAGATGGATTTGTGTGTCGATCTGCTGAATCAGATTATTGACAGTGTTGATGGGATTCAGATTGCCATCCACCTGTGCCGACGTAATAAAGGGCGTGATGGCTGGATTGGCGAAGGGGGATATGAACCGATTCTGCCTTACCTGAAACGGCTCAAAGTTGATCAGTATCTGATGGAGTTCACGATTCCAGTCGCTGGCGATCTTGCAGTGTTGAAGGAGATCCCTGAAGATAAGACCGTCGGTCTCGGCTGCGTCGATTGTCGAGGCGAACATATTGACACGCCTGAAGAGATTGTTGCACGGGTTGAAAGCGCGTTGCGCCACCTGTCCCCTGAGCGTATCACTCTGAATCCAGACTGTGGATTTGCGCCCGGCAGCGCAGCAGAAATTCCTATCGACGAGGCATACCAAAAGCTCAAAAACGAAGCGAAAGCGGCAGAAATTCTTCGAGAAAGGTACGGATAGCGAAAACTCGACTATGCAGAATTCACGAGAGCAACCGTTTACGCGGCGATCGCTCATCCTGCCGATCTATTTCCCCGCCTTTCTGCTTTCCGTTGGCGGTGGCATCCTCATCCCAATCCTCCCTGAATACGCAAAATCCTTTAATCCCTCCTATAGCCTGATGGGGCTCGTCCTCGGTATGCAGGGCGTCGGCGTCCTAATCGCTGATGTGCCAGCCGGTATCTTAATCGAACGGACAGGGCGAAAATCATCAATGTTAATTGGTGCTGCCGTGGTGGGATTATCCACCCTCGCCGTTGGACTCGCCCACACTGTTCTTGAACTGCTTGTCTACCAACTCATCGCGGGAATCGGTAGCGCCCTATGGACTATCGCCCGATATACCTATTTGACGGATGCGGTCCCAATTGAGGAACGGGGCAGATCGCTCGCAATGTTCGGCGGAGTCAGTCGGATCGGCACTTTCTTAGGACCTGCGATTGGGGGCTTCATCGGTAAATATTACGGTCTGAGTGCCCCATTCTTTGCCTGTGCAGCGATTATGGGGGTCAATTTCCTGTTCTGCCTTTTCTTTATCCACGAAACAAAACGTCCTTCAGTTGTAGGGCCTCGTCGGCTGCATCTGAAACAGTTTATTGACATATTGAAGACACATTACCGTGCATTACTCACGGCTGGAATGGGGCAGATCTGCGTCCAAACCCTCCGAGCAGGGCGACGGATTATTATTATTCTTTATGGACGCGATGTCATCGGGCTAGACCGTCAGACAGTGGGGTTGATTTTCAGTCTCTCCTCATTTATCGATATGGTGATGTTTCCGGTGGCGGGATTTATTATGGATCGGTTTGGCAGGAGATACGCTATCGTTCCCTGCTTTTTCATCTTCGCCACGGGAATGGCGATGGTGCCTTTGACAGGCAGCTACTTGACTCTACTGATTGCAGGCATTGTAATGGGGCTTGGCAACGGACTCGGTTCCGGTACAATGATGACGACAGGAGCTGACCTTGCTCCACGTGATGGCACAGGAGAGTTCCTTGCAGTCTGGCGGCTCATAGGTGATGTCGGTCACGCAGCGGGACCTTGGATTGTCGGTGAGATTGCAGATGTGTCGGGATTGGGGCTTTCCGCTGTAGTTCTATCAGGGGTCGGGTATATGGCGGTGGCAATCTTCCTCTGGCTGGTGCCGGAGACCTCACGGCAACGCAAATAGGATTAAGAAAGATAAAACGCAAAGGCGCAAGGACGCAGGGATGCTAGAAAAAGAAAGTGGGAAAGTGGGCAGGTGAGAAAGTCCCGATAAATCGGGATGCTCGGAACGGCATGAGCAAAAGACAAATGCTATTAGTTTGGCAAATCGTATTTTCACACTTTCGCCCTTTCTCCCCTTCTCACTTTCTGGTTTTGTCAGCTCATCATGAAGTCCGAGATGCGCTCTCCGATGACCATAGTCGTCACGTTGGTGTTGGCACGAATGCAGTCGGGCATAATCGAAGCGTCTGCCACCCGCAGCCCCTCGACACCGTAGACCTTACCGTACTGATCAACCACAGCCATTGGGTCAGAGTCCGGTCCCATCTTGCAGGTCGATGAGATATGGTGACTGGTAGCTACTTGGCGCAGCAGCCACTCGTCCAAGGTTCTGTCCGTCGCTAGATCGGCATCCGTCGGCGCAAGCCGTTCCGCTACCAACTTCTTGAAGGCATCGTGTTCGAGCAGATCAATGATGATACGCACCGACTCGCGCAGCCGTTCGCGGTCAAAGGACTCTGTCAGGTAGTTATAATCTAGAACAGGCTGTTGATGCGGATCGGACGAAGCAAGCCGGATTTCGCCCGCGCCGACAGCAAGGTATATGCAAGCAGCAATGTGAAACCCCAAAGGTACGGAGTGAGATTCGACGAGATACCCCTCCTCGGTGGCGAAAGCGGTTGGGAGGAGAAACATGTCGTTGCGAAGGTTGGAACCCTCCGCCGTGTATCGGAGCCCGATCTGAAGTCGCGGCTCTGTGCCATTGGGCAGAAACGTCTCCTTTACTCTCAACGTAGCCGACACCTGCGGATGGTCTCTCAGGTTCTGCCCAACGCCTGGCAGGTCGTGCACGACAGGAGTACCAACCGTCTTGAGATGATCGGCGGGTCCGATACCCGAAAGCATCAGGATATGCGGTGAACCGATAGAACCGCCGGATAGAACGATCTCCTCGCCATACACATCGAACATCTCGCCGCCGCTCTCCACTTGGACGCCAACAGCCCGCTTGCCCTCAAACAGAAGCCGGTGTACCAAGCAGTTTGCTTTAATCGTGAGGTTCAGACGATGGCGCGCTGGGTCGAGGTAGCCGATCGCTGTGCTCCAGCGGATGCCGTCCGGGTTATTGAGCGCAAGTGTACCCACGCCCGTAGAGTCGGGGTCATTGTGATCGGGACAATCCGGATAGCCCGCATCCAGAGACGCATCGTAGAAAGCTGCCTGTTCAGGGTTCAACTCTTCGTATGTGTGCCGCCGTGCGCGGATGGGACCCGTGTTGCCGTGATAGGAATCGCTATAGTCGGGATCCGCCTCGTTTCTGCGAAAGCAGGGGAGCAGTTCCAAGTAACTCCATTTGTCGTTGCCCAAAGAAGCCCACGTATCGTAGTCTTCTGGCACGCCGCGGAGGAAGATTTGCGCGTTCACCGCGCTTGAACCACCAACTATCCTGCCGCGTGGGACAAACATGGTGGGGGCACTATCGGTTGCGCGGGCGGTGTAATCCCAACCGAATTTGGTCGGGCGACCAAAGGCTCGCGCCCAGATGTTGCGGTCACGTCCATAACCGTACTTGATTTCCTCCGGAAGCTGCTCAAAATCTGGGAAGTCAGGACCTGCTTCCAGTAACAGGACGGATCGCCCCGGATCTTCGGTGAGTCGGGCTGCAAGTATCGCTCCAGCCGCTCCTGCTCCAACGATGATTGTGTCGTATTTCATTTCATCCTCCTCAATCCAAAATCAACCGCTGAAACGCGGAGAAAAATTGAAAGTGTGAAAGTGTGTAGGTGTGAAAGTGAGCAGACCGGAAAACGGGATAACAGAACGTCGCGTTCTCCCATTTTCTTCCTTGCTGCCTTACTGTGACCGCCGTACCTCCGTAGCGATTTTTCAATGAAGGGGACCCCGTGTTTCCATTGCCACCGAGATCCGCTCACTTCGACCTTTCTCACCATCAGAATGATAGAGGCGGACAGCACCATGGAAACGGTCTGCATATTCAACGAAATCCAACTCTACTTCCGCCGCCTGTCCCGGCACAAAAGGTTTGCGAAAATAGATTGTGATTTCGCGGAATCGCAGCCGCCCGGCGTCCCCCCCGACTTTGTGATACAGGAGGGCTAGGTAATCCTGTGCTTGGTTCATGTACACAGCCGTATTAATGTGTCGGTAGATATCCGACCTGTCCATATGGAAGACATGCGGTATCGTGTCGTGGAAGGCCTGTCCGTCGCCGAAGGCTTGGCAGCGGTATGACTCAATGTCTCGACTGACCAGATCACACTCAGTCACTTCATGCTCCTTCAAGAACCTGATCGGCTCCGGTACGTCGGTTGGTCTATGTTGACCCGGGGCGGCAAGCGGACGGGTCAGTGCCATCCAAAATTCGGCGCGTCCGACCGGTCGTTGGGAGTTGTCGTCTTTGTTGAACAGTTCACAGTTCATCGCAAGATGACCGCGCTTTAGGGTTCCGTTCTCGCCCCGTGTCGTCACCAGTCGTAACCGCGTTTCCTGACGCAGCTTTGTCCCCAAAGGACAGTGTACGCCGAAGGTTTCAAATCTCAGGATGTTATTGAGCGGAACGACCCCGTCGCCACGTTTGGCGTTATAATTCCAGTGGGGATCGAGGGTACTGTGAATGCCCGGACCGATTGTACGACTCAGGTTGGCTGTGACCAACTCGGAATCCATATTGAGCATTCGCCATTCAACAGTCTCCTCCGTGACACCCTCTAGAAAATCCAGTGAACCCTTTTTCCGTGACATCAAGCGAGTCAACCTCTTTCTATGGACGCAACCGTTCAGGTCACAAACGGAGAGGGAAATTCATAGTACTTGAACGCTTACCCATGCACTAAACCTTCTCTAAAATGACGCAAGCACACATGTCGCCCCGCTGGGGCTTTAGGGGTAGCTTTACCATGAATGCTATACACATATCGCCCCGCTGGGGCTATGAGTCGGGCAAGATGCCCGACCTACGGGGAGGGAAAATCGTTGGGTTTCACGGTTCCCGTTCAACCCAACCTACGCGCTGTCAAATGTCAACACGCCCTAGCAACGCGAGTATCCTTAATTATATTCCAAGAATTTGACGTGCGTCGCTAGGGGTGGCAACTTCACCTTGTAGCTGCTGGACCAAATTCACAGCGACCTCGACCATTTGGGCGTTGCTTTTCAGCAGCACGCCCCTGCGGAGATAGATATTGTCTTCAAAACCGACGCGAATATGACCGCCTAGAATGATGCCCATCGTAATCATCGGCAACTGTGTCCGACCGACACCCATAACAGACCAAGGGATATCGGGCGGCAATAGGTTCTGCATGAACAGCATATTGTCCGGCGTCGCTTCAATACCCCAGCCAGCACCCATACACAGTTGGATATACGGTGGATCCTCAAACAGTCCTTCGTTAATTAAGTGTATTGCCTGTCGTATGTGCCCCGCGTCGAAGACCTCAATTTCCGGTTTGACCCCCTGCTCACGCATTCGTTGGGCTGCAGCTCGCCCCCACTCCGGCGGATTGAGAAACATCCGGTCTCCAAAGTTCAGTGAGCCGACATCAAGGGAACAAATTTCAGGTTTTAAGGTGACGGGCTCAAGTCGTTCTTCGATGATGTTTTTTCCGGGGATATTTCCCCCGCTCGTTGTGAGGTTGATTAAGATGTCGGACTCTTGGCGAATCCGATCCACAACCTCTGCGAAGAGTTCAAGCCTTGAACACACGATTCCTGTTTCGGGGTCGCGCACGTGGATGTGTGCAATCGACGCGCCGGCTCGACCGCTTTCAATCGCGGCTTGTGCAATATCCTTAGGCGTATACGGTACAGCAGGATTCATCTCCTTGGTGGGTCCCGATCCCACTACCGCTACCGAAACAATTGTCTTTGCCATAATCGGTTCCTCCAAAATATTGTAATATTATGAGTCCTCTAACAGTCTATCAATCTCTTCCTTGATGTATCCCTGAACCGTCTGAACAAACTGTTCCGTGCTCATTCCTTCGAGTCGGGTTTCAAGCCCATGAGAACCAAACCCGAACACAATACTATCGTCTGCGTGGGCTTCGGGATCATCGAAGTAACGCGGTGTGGTTCCTCGTAGGACACTTGGAAGGTCAGTCCCCTCTGTGCGGTATATGATGGGGTTTGCCAGAATCACTAGCGGTAGATCTCCCCCTATTTCCTCATGGGAGACCGCCGGATAACGCTTCACTTGCATATCACCTAGTATCACAGTGTCTTTTAACTCTGGCGCCCAAGTTGTCACCCGGTAAGTCTGTCCCGGCGCGACCCACTCCTGTAACTGTTCTCTCCGCGCAACGTAGTCATGCCATTTCATCAGTTCAGGAAGATGCTCTGCAGGCAGGGAACTCTCATCTTGGTATATAGCAATGTTGCCCTCGGAGCGGAGGTCGTTGAATACAGCGAACCAGTGGGCATAGCTTCGGAGACCGCGGGAAAGTTGCATCACATCGTTGTTCGGTGGCGCATGGGACGCGTCCACAATGACGATATGAGGCATCTGCTCGCTAATTTCTTTGACAAAGTCTCTTGGGAACGCAGGGGGCACACTCAATCTCGTAGAGGTGCCGGAACGCACGCGATCATACCTAAGCGTGAACCCCTCTTTGAGATACGCCTCAATAGGCTCTACAACCCACTGCCGTCCGTAACGGTCATTTCCCACCACTACGATGTGCCTACTTGTGCGTCCTCGGAATCCTTTCAAAAACCTGAGAAATTCCACGGCTTCATAAGCAGTACGGCCAACTTCTGAGAGGTGTTGTTTGCTTAAACGGGGTTCATCAGCGGCAACCGGCGGTAGTTCTTCAAGCTGATTGAACAGTTGGTACAGTTCTTCGTTCGATTTCGGCGGTGGGTATCGATTTTGGAGTTGATAGGTCAACGGTTCCAGAACGCGTGTGTATTCATAGGCGAAGCGCCTGAATTCCAGATCTCGTTGCAAAATGTTGTTTATATCGAATCGTCCGTTCCGTGTATCCGCTCTGTATCGGTCAAGCTCAGATAGAAGCGCGTCAAAGTCCGAATCCTTCGATAAAAAATCGATCAGCGGTGGAGTTAATATCGTGCCGTCGTGATTTGTCTTGTGGTATTTACCCAGCCACTTCTCTAACTTCTCAAAGCGGTTTAACACCTCCGTCTTCGGAAAGTTTTTTAGGAAACGTTCAATCTGTTCTACATTAAATTTGACATGAAAACTATGTATCAGATTGAAGCGGTGCATCCCAATAATAACGTCCGTCAACGCCAAAATATTGGTTGACTTAAAAACATCCACATACCTATCGAAGATGACCTCATCACCGATCTGGTTATCTTCCTCAATCTCACGCAGATGGTTAAGCAAGCGTTTTTTTGCGGTGAGTATCTGTGCAGGTATCCTACGCGCTTGACGTGCGGTTATGCCCCCTTGCAGAATCTGTTCGTACCAATGCTCGGACACTGCTAATGCTATACTACTGTCTGACTGGAATGGTCGAAGACGCTCCATCTCCGCTGCGAAAGCAATCGCACGTAGGGCAACCCGACGTTTCCCCCGCATTGAGAACGCGTCCAACTCCTCTCGGATGGGATCTGGGAAACTCGGTCTGTACTTCAGGTACACGTTCAGGAACTGCTCTGCTCGTTCTGGCGAGTGAGTGTAAGCGGCGTTGACTAGTTCGTGGATCGGGTCAAGAACCTCTTTGGGATTTTTGGATTCTCTATTGGATATGGTGATGACCTGCTCAACCACTGAAGCGAAGTTATCCCCCGCCAATAGGAATTTTTGCCACGCCGAATCTGCCGCTTCATGGACCACCGTTGACAGCAGAGCGTAGCTTGCGTGCTCGTAGTAGCCAATCTCACGTTCATACCGAAGCAAATCTGCTAGTGGTTCGCCTATGTTCTTCCACGGAATTTCCTGCTTTTCGGTTGAGGTCATCCTTTCTCACTCCTCTGACTCCGCAAGCAATCCCCGTAAATGTTTGACTGCTAACTCAATAGCTTCGGCGTAACCGCACTGATTGCCCTGATCCTCGAAAACAATCGACATATTCCCGTTGAAATTCACTTTCTTGAGAATATCAACAATACGTCTATAATCGAGTAACTCCTCCCTACCGCTATCAACCTTATAGATCTTGGCACGCACGTATGAGGCGTAGGGTGCCGTCTGTTCCATGTATTTGTAGATATTCTCGCTTGAATCGGAAGTCTCTTCCCTGCTTGTCGGTGCACCGCGCCATCTACCTGTGTCCAAGATGAAGGTGAAGTTCTCACGGTCAACGTCGTTCAGGATGCGCAAGATATCGTCGCTCGTCGGTTCCACAGCCGGCGGATGGTTGTGAAGACCGATGAGGATACCTTTCTCAGCTGCATAGTCGGAGACTGCTTGGAAGCCAGAGATCATCGTTGACCACACCGCCTCACGGTTCTCGGTCGCTTCAGGCACGCCGCCGCCGAATAGACGAATCAGTGGGGCACCCATGAACACGGCAACATCCACAGCTTCCTTGACTACATCGATCCGCTGTTGTAATTCTTCCGGCGATAACGACGCACCAACCACACTCCCATCCGGCGATTGAGCGGTGCCGACAAATCCGCTGCCGGCTCCTATGAAACCTATCGGTAACCCGTACTTATGGCACAGAATCTTGATCCTACGAAGATATGCGGGTTCTAGAGAACGAAACCCTCTATCGAGTTGAAAATCAATCATATCGAGCCGCAACGTGTGAATTAAATCAATCATCGCCTCAATATCTATCCACCCGCCGGGGTTATCTCTGTCTTTCACCAAGCTATTACAACCGAGTTTAATCATGGGTGCTCCCCCATTGCACTGATTTGATTGTCCAATCATACATGAACCATCGGACGAAAGTCAACGAAATAAGGATAGAACAGCGCGAGTTATTACCTGTTGTTCCAGTGCCGGTCCGAATCGTGAAACGCCATACGTACATGGTCAGAGTCGTAATTCGGAGGGTACGCCCCCTATCACATGTTTTTTATTACTCTCCTTCCAGTTAGTTCTTTTTCAAGAACACACCCTAGATACACGCTATAATGAATAGTATTTAACCATTATAGGTATCATATCCAGCAAACAATGCTACGGCGTATCATCATGGAAACGATTTTATTCAGAGTTAGAATGCAGTTCGCCCGACTTCCACGAGGCGTGTATCACCAAGTCGCCTAAATTCCTTCGATTCCCGGATGGACCAAAAAAACACATTCTTCCTCACCTCTACTAATTCCAGACCCCAAAATATGAAGGAAGAATTCATTGTCTAACACTAATGAAAATGAAATACGTCCATATTCTATAATTCAGGTTGTCACCTAACGCTCCTGCGGGTTGAAAGGTCGCGCGAACACATCTGGTTCTTATGGAGGGAGTTTAGCCATGTTAAAAGTATTCGCTAAAATCATTGGGCTATTGCTCGTTTTTAGTGTGCTTACAAGTTGCGGGGATGTAAGTAGTCCCATACCCCAACCACCAGAGCTTGTTCTAATTAATCAAGTTCTGAAAAACTGGCGTGAAGGTTATCAGAGCGAAGACCTTGATAGGTATATGAGTGCGTTCTGGGAAGATGGATTTCTTTACGTTTCAGATATGGGAACAAACGACGATAAAACGGATGATGTTGTATTTGACGATATCCGGGACGAAAGAGATGCAGCAAAGCGCGTTTTTGACATGTTCCAAGATATTGAGATTGAATTGTCTGAACCACCCGAGATACAACTGAATACAGATCGGACGCGAGCAGAGGTCAGAAACCATTATCGGATCCAAGGGTTTGTCGCTGATGGAGAGGCCCTTGAAGGAGGATTTACGGGTTGGTTCGCAGAAGGGAATAATGTGTTTTCCTTTGAGTTGAGAAGAAATAAGGATTCCAGTAAGCAAGAATGGCGTATTACTGAATGGATGGATGAGGCGTATAGCAAAGAAGAGATTCGAGCTGCCAACAATCTCCCGTAACTTTTGGGTACGCTGCTTAAAATTTCCAGTCAGATTTCCTCTCAGTGTTAAAATTCAAGTCGACAAAAAACGGACGCAGATTGAAAATACTGCATGGGATTCTCCCTTGTTTTTGAACCCCCAGAAAGTATCTAATAAAAAAGGTGGGCAAGGCGGCAACCCACCGCATCACCTGCCCAATAAGAGATCGAAACAGCCTCCACTCCCAATCCCCATCCCGAAACTACATGATATTCCTACCTTCTAAGCTAGCTCCTTCCACACCGTCGATACCCTTGAAATACAAAAAGCCGCCGTCAACGGACTGATTCAAGAAATCGCTGTCCAGCCAACCGCGGCTTTGGAGATTCGGTGTAGCCTTCAATTTTGACCGGATAGCGCCACGGCGTATCGAACTCCGGTTTGAGAGATTGCGACAACACCCGCCGATTCTCAATCTTACCGTAAATTTCTATTCTTGACTTTGTTCTTCTTGTTCGACTACAATAATCAGGGCTTTAACTTGACTTATAGTGGATCTTAGAATTAATGAGACACTCCAAACCGGTGCGGTTAGGAAACCGCACCTACCGAGGGGCGAAAGTGTCTATTTATTTTTCAAATTCACCATAATTGGGCTGTAATGTGAGGGGCTGTATGTCGAAAGAGAAATATAACCAACTCGTCAATGAAGGGTTCTGTGTCTTTGAAAATATCCTGAGTGATGCGCTACTCGACCAACTTCGGAGCGTGACAGACCAACTCTGCGAAAACATGACAGAGGAGCATAGGAAATATTTTCGCTCTCAAGGTAGCGCGTTCAGAACTTACGAGGACCCGGTTTTCGCGGAACTGATTGCGTGGCAGCTGTCGCTTGACGCGTTGAAATCAATGGGGTTCAAGGATCCAACCTTTACCAGTGGATATATCCTGAGCAAGCCGCCGCACAGTCCACCGCTGTTTTGGCATTACGACTGGTTTGGTTGGGAAGATCCAAGCACCTACGACCCACGACCACAGCAGGTCTTCTTTATGTACTACCTGACCGATACCACACCCCATAACGGTTGTCTCCGTGTGATTCCGGGGTCGCATTACAAGCACAACCCACTCCACGATTTAATTATGGAGCCACACGCCGGTGAGATTTCAGCGGCAAAAAACTTAGACCGCCCTGAATTTTCGACGCGCCCCGACGAAATTGATGTCCCGGTCAAAGCGGGTGATCTGCTGATTGGTGATTCACGTTTGCTGCACGCCTCGTATGCGAACAACTCCGACGAACGCCGCACAGTCATCACACTGTGGTTCCAGCCCGATTTTTACGAGTTGCCGGAGCGCATCAAAGCACAGCTAGCGAGCAAAACACACCCTATCCCCGAAGATTGGTCTCAAGAGGCGCAAGAAATGGTTCGCCGCCTGAACCCAAAATACGATGGGAACGCTGAACCGTATGGGCGGGTTTTGTATCAGCGAAGGTCCGGTTAGCAGAAAACATAGATTCTATCGCTGATTCCGCACAGCAGGAGGTTATCTGATGACACCTGAGAAGATATTGTCCCATGAACCTGAAACGCTCACCCAAGAGCAACGTCAATTTTACTTTGATAACGGATACCTGCTCGTTGAAAGCATTGTACCGCAGGATTGGGTCGAACGTCTGATCGACGTTACGGACGAAATGGTGCAGCGCAGCCGTTCCTTGGACAAGTCAGACATGGTGTTCGATCTGGAGCCGGGTCACACGGCGGACAATCCGCGCCTGCGCCGCTTGACTAGTCCGGTTGAACATCACCCGACCTATTGGGAGTTTGCTTCGCAGTCGATTATCGTCGATGTGGCAGCGGATCTGGTAGGACCGGACGTGAAATTCCATCACTCTAAACTGAACTTCAAATGGGCAGAAGGCGGCGAAGAGGTTAAGTGGCATCAAGACATCACCTATTGGCCCCATACCAACTATAGTCCGCTCACAATCGGGGTCTATCTTTATGATGTGGACGATGATCAGGGACCCCTCGGTGCGATCGCCGGAAGCCACAAGGGCGAACTCTTCAATCAATACAATGACAGCAATCAATGGGTCGGTTGCCTCAGCGACGAAGATGCCAAGAGCGTTGACACAGAGAATGTTGAGTATCTGAAGGGACCCGCCGGATCCATCACGATTCATAACTGTCGCGTTATTCACGGTTCCAAGCCGAACCTTTCCGACCAAGGGCGCCCGTTATTGCTGAACATCTATTCGTCAGCCGACGCTTTCACCTACACCGCCAATCCGTTACCCAGTCGATATGAAGGCACCATTGTAAAGGGCGAGCCGGCACGCTGGGCGCACCACGATGACCGTCCCTGCCTAGTGCCTCCTGATTGGTCGGGGGGTTATACATCGTTGTACGCATTGCAGCAGCAAGAACAGTGGGATGAAGACCAACTTGAGACGGTTGCGAAGCAGACCGCAGAAATTCAAAGAAAGCAATGAGGTTCATATTAAAAGAAAGTGTGAAACGCTAAGAATATGAAACGTGATGCGTGAAACGTGAAAACTGTTATAGTTCACTGGTTCATTAGTTCACTGGTTCATTAGTTCATTGGTTCATTGATGCAGCAGTAAGGAACAACGATCGTTGTTCCCTACGGTTCCTGTTGCACAATTTCTTAACATAAACCGAAACAAAATCGGTAAATTGGATACCGTGACGACAGCCGTAAACACGAAAGAACTTCAGGCCAAAGGCTACATCATCGTACGCGAGTGTGTCCCACCGCAACAACTTGAGTCGTTGCGGACACATTGTGAGCAGATGCTCGAACGGCATAAGCGGTGGTGGGCGGACAATCGCAAGCCGGGCGAACCGCCGGGCGGAGAGTGGGAGTCAGGTCCACAACCACGGGTGTTATTCGATCGGGTGGTCGATCCAGAGGCAGCGGAGTCGGTAGAGTTTGTGTTTCATGAGAACACCTACGGAATCAGCAAGCAGTTAATGCAGGCGGAGGAGGTAGCACCGTTGCAGTTTGGCATGTTCTGCAACCCACGGGTAGACCACGGTCCGTGGGACTGGCATCGCGATATCCGGTCATGGCGCGAGGGACCGTTGGAGGGATTGTTCACAGACTCTCTAGCGAACCCTCCAGCATACACGCAGTGGAACATCCCGCTGTATGACGATGATGTGCTATGGGCAGTTCCCGGCAGCCACAGAAGGTTTAACACCGAGGCGGAAAATCGGCAGTTATCCAAAAGCGAACATGAGCCGTTGGACAGTGGTATCCCGATTGAGTTGAAGGCAGGCGATGGCGTTGTATACCTGAACGCGATTCTACATTGGGGTAGCAACTACAGCACAAAGTTGCGTCGGACCCTACAATATACCTATCGTGCCTTTGGTAACGGTATATACCCACACGCACACTCCTTCGTCTGGCAACCGGAGTTGATTGATCGGTTACCGGCGCATCTAGGGATTAAGTTTGAACATTTTCTCGATCTGGAACGAGGCGAACTCGCCTTGATTGAGCGCATTTTTCGCGCAATTATCGGGTTAGATGAAGGAGGATTTCGTCAGGGGTTGGCTGAACTGCACCCAGGGGTAGAAGGTCGAATGACCTGTCTCGTGCTGTTGTCCAAACGGGCGAAGAATATACGCCACCATCCGCGCGAGCCAATGTCTGATCGCTTCACGGAATCGGAGCGAGAACTGCTGTGGCAGCGGTTCCTCTCGTTGGATAGCGCACTCCAGACCGATTCGCCACAACTCGTGCCCGGCTTCCAGAACAAGGAGCCAACTCCTTATATCTTCAACGAGATGCCTGCCTTCGACATTGACGATTTCGTAGCGAGTTGGAACCATTCCCGCTGATTGAGGGAAAACGAAGTTTCAGAAAATAATTCGGTAATTCTATATTTTCCCCAGGTCCGGTAGGTGCGGTTGGAAACCGCATCGAATTCAGAAAAGCTTTGTCGGGTTTCACTCTAGCTGTCTAGAAGTAAGTGTTGTTGAACAATCGAACGTCTATTGGATTTGATAGGACTTTACGTTTAACCGTTCAACCCGACCTACGAACAGAAAAACTAAGGAGTCATAGACATTATGCCAGCGACAGAAGAAGTTCAAGCAATTGAAAAACTGATGGATGCCAGAGACCTCATCTCAGAGCAGCTCAAGAAAGTAATTGTCGGTCAAGAGGAGGTGATTGATCAGATGCTGATGGCATTCTTTGCAGGCGGCCACTGTTTGCTCGAAGGTGTGCCCGGGCTCGCCAAAACCTTGACGATTAAGACCCTTGCCCAAATCCTCAATCTTCAGTTCAAGCGAATTCAGTTCACGCCGGATCTAATGCCTGCTGACATTACCGGCACAGACGTTTTGGAAGAAGAACGCTCCACCGGTCATCGGGAGATTCGTTTCATCCAAGGTCCGATATTCGCCAACATTCTGCTTGCCGATGAAATCAACCGAACTCCACCCAAGACCCAAGCTGCGTTACTCGAAGCGATGCAGGAATATCATGTCACAGCGGGTGGGACCATGTATACTCTGGAACAACCGTTCTTTGTGCTTGCCACACAGAATCCAATTGAGCAGGAAGGAACATATCCGCTGCCGGAGGCTCAACTGGACCGTTTCATGTTTAAGATTGTAATCGATTATCCGAGTGAGGAGGAGGAGGTCGCGATTGTTTCCTCGACAACCAGCGTTGAGGAGCCTGAACTTGAAGCCGTGCTTTCCGGCGAGGACATCATAACGCTTAATCAGATTGTCCGGCGGGTTTCAGCCGCTGATAACGTTGTGCAGTATGCGGTCCAGTTAGCGCGGGCAACTCGTCCCAAAGGCAAAGATGCCCCAGATTTTATCCAACAGTGGGTAAGATGGGGTGCAGGTCCACGGGCGGGACAGTACCTCATCCTTGGTGCGAAAGCGCGCGGCATCCTACGGGGGCGTGTGAATGCGTCTATAGAAGACGTTAAATCGGTGGCGCACGCCGTTCTCCGGCATCGTGTTCTCACCAATTTCCACGCGGAAGCTGAGGGCGTTGATTCTGATGCTGTAATCACTCAATTGTTGGATACAATTCAAGAGCCGGCGATACGGATGTGACCAAGTTATAGGAAACATAATTTGTAATATTCCGTTAATTTTAAGGCGGCATGAAAAAACTTAATAAAAAATGCAGAAAAGGGCTTGACATTCAATCGTAAGTTTGGTATAATTCGCCCTTTGACGCTAACTTAGGATTTTCGCCTTAAGTCAGGCGGAAAAGGGGAGGACTTTATAGTTCTAAAACACTTTGGCGTGTTTTTCACAGTTACTTCGTTATAGCGGACAACTTTGTGAGCCCCCATAGCGGGGCTTTATTTATGCCTGCACATCATTAGTCAATCGAGGTTGATATGCCAACAATAAATCAGCTAGTCAGAAAATCTCGGAAAAGAACAAGTAAGAAAAGCAAATCTCCGGTCTTAGACAGTTGCCCTCAACGACGAGGCATCTGCTTACAAGTCAGGACAATAACACCTAAGAAACCGAATTCAGCACTTCGCAAGGTCGCTCGTGTCCGTTTCACAAATGGTCAAGAAGCTACCTGCTATATCCCCGGCATAGATCATAATCTTCAAGAACACTCGGTTGTACTTGTGCGAGGCGGAAGAGTTAAGGATTTGCCCAATGTCAGATATCACATTGTCCGAGGCACATTAGACACAGCGGGTGTTGAAAATCGACGGCAAGCCAGATCGAAATATGGCGCAAAGAGTGCCGGCTAGAGGAGGCAAGTAAGGTATGCCACGTCGTGCAGAGGTTGTTAAACGGGACGTACTCCCAGACCCAAAATATAATAGTAAGCTAGTTGCGAAATTTATAAATTTCTTAATGGCTCGTGGAAAAAAGAGTGTTGCGCGTGCAATTCTATATGACAGTATAGACATTGTTGAGCAACGCGCTAACCAAGATGGACTTACAGTTTTCCACGAAGCAATCAACAACGTTAAGCCGGTGCTTGAGATTCGGTCTCGGCGTGTTGGAGGAGCAACCTACCAAGTTCCCGTTGACGTTAAGGCAGAACGCCGCACGACATTGGCACTTCGCTGGATTATCCAATCTGCAAGAGACCGTCGAGAGAAAACGATGGCAGAGCGGTTGGCGGGAGAACTATTAGACGCCGCTAGGAATGATGGGGCTTCCATTAGCAGAAAACTTGATCAACATCGTATGGCAGAAGCAAACAGAGCATTTGCACATTATCGTTGGTAGGTAGTAACTTTTTATCTTTTTTATTGTATCGTAGGAAGTTTAGGAAAAATGAGAGCTACAAAGCAAAATCGAATGATCTCTGAAAACCGGCGTTCCATAGAGCAGCGCCGGTTTCCATTGACCCATACACGCAACATCGGCATCATGGCGCATATTGATGCAGGCAAGACAACTGTAACCGAACGCATGTTGTACTATACAGGCAAAGTGCATCGTATGGGAGAGGTCGACGACGGCACAACAACAATGGATTGGATGGCACAGGAACAGGAACGAGGTATCACCATCACCGCTGCCGCAACAACGTGCCAATGGAATGGACACGGTATCAACATTATTGATACCCCCGGACATATCGACTTCACCGTTGAAGTTGAAAGATCGCTGCGAATCCTTGATGGAGCTGTCGCTGTTTTCTGCGCAGTTGGCGGCGTAGAGCCTCAATCAGAAACGGTTTGGAGACAAGCAGATAAATATCAGGTACCGCGTATCGCACTGATCAATAAAATGGATCGGACCGGTGCAGACTTTTTCCGAACGGTCGAAATGATGGTTGAGCGACTTGGTACTTCCGCAGTACCCATCCAACTACCAATTGGTTCCGCCGAGAGTTTCAGCGGCATTGTCGATCTGATTTCACTGAAAGGTCTCGCATGGGACGAAGCTAGTGCAGGATCTATAATGTTTGATACAGATATTCCAGATGAAATGATGGGAAGTGTTCTGGAATACCGGGAACAGATGTTGGAAGCAATCGCCGATTGTGATGATGACCTCTTGGCTAAATATATTGATGGGATTGAGTTGTCCGAAGAAGAGATTAAAGCAGGTTTGAGGAACGCGACGTTAAGCGGAAAAATTGTGCCTGTCTTGTGCGGCACCGCCCTGAAGAATAAAGGTGTCCAACCGTTACTAGATGCAGTGGTCGATTATCTGCCCTCCCCAACAGACGTACCACCGGTAACCGGCTTGAATCCAGATGTTGAAGAGGAAGGAACCCGTTTAGCAGACGATGATGCGCCTTTTTCTGCGCTAGCATTCAAAATTACAACTGATCCGCACGTTGGCAAACTTACATTCCTCCGTGTCTACTCCGGTGTTTTAGCTAAAGGGATGACTGTATACAACAGTACGCACCGGAAGTTTGAAAGGATCGGTAGGTTGATGCAGTTACACGCAAACAAGCGTGAGGAACGCCAAGCCATCTATGCAGGCGATATCGCTGCCATCATTGGATTCAAATCTGTGATGACTGGGGATACCATCTGCGATCCGAATGACCCAATCGTCTTGGAATCAATGGCATTTCCATCTCCAGTAATGTCCATCGCTATCGAGCCTCAAACCAAGTCAGACATCGAAAAGATGAACATAGCCCTATCAAAGTTGGCTGAAGAAGACCCAACTTTTAAGATTCATCAGGACCCAGAAACAGGACAAACGCTCCTGTCCGGCATGGGAGAGTTGCATCTAGAGATTATCGTGGATCGCTTGGTTCGGGAATTTAAGGTTTCAGCAGAGATTGGCCAACCTCAAGTTTCATACCGAGAGACTATCCAACGTTCTGCAATATCCAACGAACGTTTTGTTCGTCAATCCGGTGGGCGCGGTCAATTCGGACATGTGGTCATTGAGATTTATCCATTAGAACAAGGATCCGGTTTTGAATTCGTCAACGAAATAAAGGGAGGCGTCATTCCTCAAGAGTATATACCCGCTGTTCGTAAGGGGCTTGAAGAGGCAGTAACCGCCGGAACTTTAGCGGGTTATCCCCTCGTTGATGTGGGTGTGCGATTGTACGATGGTTCTTACCACCCCGTTGATTCTTCAGAGATTGCATTTTCAAACGCTGCTCGGATCGCCTTCAAAGACGCAGTGAAACGCGCAGATCCGATGCTGCTTGAACCAATCATGGAGATTGAAGTTATCGCCCCGGATGACTATTTGGGAAAGGTAATGGGGGATTTAAATGCGCGTCGTGCACAAATTCTCCAGACAGATATGCACCCCAAGTCCGGAACGCAGGTTATTAAATCCTATGTTCCGCTTGCTGAAATGTTCGGCTATGTTAAAACGCTCCGTTCGCTGACGCAAGGACGGGCAACTTATTCGATGGAGTTTGCACATTATAGTTCCGTTCCCCAGAGTATTGCTGAAGAAATTATCTCATCAAACGGATTTTCTGTTTAACCATTCCCGCTGTTGATGTAGCTTATTGCTAATATCCGGCAGTGAGGTTAATGGATGTTATTTAAGTTTACAAGAATGTGAGGAGATTTACTCATGGCAAAAGAAAAATTTGAAAGGAATAAGCCACACGTCAATGTTGGCACAATTGGACACGTTGATCACGGTAAAACCACATTAACCGCTGCAATCACCATGGTGTTGTCAAATCTCTCCGGAAGTGAGTATATAAAAACCTACGAAGAGATTGATGCAGCTCCTGAAGAAAAAGAGCGTGGGATTACCATTAATACCGCGCACGTTGAGTATGAGACAGAGAATCGCCACTACGCTCACGTAGACTGTCCCGGACACGCTGACTATATCAAAAACATGATTACTGGTGCAGCGCAGATGGATGGCGCAATTCTTGTTGTCTCCGCTGCTGACGGTCCCATGCCCCAAACCCGTGAGCACGTTCTTTTGGCACGACAGGTGAACGTGCCGAGTCTCGTTGTCTACCTGAATAAGGCAGACATGGTTGACGATGAAGAGCTTCTGGAGTTGGTAGAACTTGAAGTGCGAGAACTACTCACTGAATATGAGTTCCCCGGCGACGACATCCCAGTTATTAGTGGGTCTGCCCTTGAAGCGATGGAATCTGGTGGCGATCCGAATGCCGAGGCATGTCAGTCAATTTTAGAACTTATGGAGGCATGTGACAGTTGGATTCCGGAGCCGGTTCGAGATGTAGATAGGCCCTTCCTAATGCCTGTGGAAGATATCTTCTCAATCACTGGGCGGGGTACAGTTGTGACAGGTCGTGTCGAACGCGGTATTGTTAATGTTGGCGACACAGTTGAAATTGTTGGACTTGCACCGACCACTGACACGGTTGCCACCGGTGTAGAGATGTTCCGTAAACTACTCGACGAAGGTCGCGCAGGCGATAACGTTGGCGTTCTGCTTCGTGGTATTGAACGTGAGGACGTTGAGCGCGGACAAGTTCTCGCTGCGCCGGGTAGTATTACCCCGCACACGCAGTTTGCGGCTGAAATCTATATTCTGAACAAAGACGAAGGTGGTCGCTGGACGCCGTTCTTCAGTGGCTATCGTCCCCAGTTCTATTTCCGTACAACGGATGTGACGGGTGTGATGAATCTTCCCGAAGGTGTTGAAATGGTAATGCCCGGAGATAATATCCAAATTACCGTTGAACTCACCAAACCCATCGCTCTGGAAGAGGAGCTGCGGTTTGCAATTCGTGAAGGCGGACACACCGTCGGAGCCGGCGTTGTTTCACAGGTTATTGAGTAATAACCACCTGAGGTCATTGGCTCATTAGTTCATTGATGAGCCAATGAACCAATGAACCAAATTTGGTTGGAGTATTGATGGATAACCAGAAAATCAGGATTCGTCTGAAATCATTTGATTACCGTTTGTTAGATCACTCTGCGGGGCAAATTGCGGAGACCGCTCGGCGCACAGGCGCATTGGTCTCAGGTCCGATTCCGCTTCCGATTAAGCAGCACATTTACACTGTGCAGCGATCAACTTTCAAAGACAAAAAATCCCGCGAACAGTTTCAAATGCGAATTCACAAACGGTTATTGGATATTTTACAGACGACTCCCAAGACAGTCAATGCGCTGATGCGCTTAGATCTACCAGCGGGCGTTGATGTCAAAATTACGCTTCTGTAGGCACGCGTCGTTGAACCTGAATACCCTCGTTGCGGAGATGCGATATGAGTAGTGGAATATTAGGGAAGAAGATTGGTATGACCCAAATCTTTGATGAATCCGGAGCTGCGATTCCAGTTACGGTGGTCGAAGCGGGCCCCTGCCCGATAGTACAGGTCAAAACTCAAGACCATGAGGGTTATAATGCCATCCAACTAGGCTTCGGCGCTCGGCGCGAAAACAAGGTCAATCGCCCTGAGAGTGGACATTTCCAAAAAGCAAACGTCACACCACATCGATTTTTGCGGGAGGTGCGCGTTGATAGCACAGAGGGCTTAGAGGTTGGTTCAAACGTTGACGTGGGCATTTTTTCCCCGGGAGATCTGATTGATGTAACGGGAACATCTAAAGGACGTGGATTCACGGGTGTGGTTAAACGATGGGGATTTTCTGGTATGAAGCAGACTCACGGTAGTGAGAAAAACCATCGACGACCCGGATCCATTGGCCATAGTGCATGGCCCTCACGCGTTTTCAAGGGCAAAAAGATGCCCGGACGACATGGTGGGACACAGGTGACGACTCAGAATCTACAGGTTGTCCAAGCAGATTCCGATAGAAACCTATTACTTGTTAAAGGTGCTGTTCCCGGCCCACCCAATGGACTACTCATTATCAAAAAAGCAGTAAAGGCTGAACAATAAATACACCCTTTTGAGGATTATCACGCATGGCAGCTTTAGATGTATATGACCGTTCTGGGGACACCCAAAAACAGAAAGAATTATCTGACGCGTTCGTAAATGCACCCGTTAATGAGGCAGTTATACATCAATGCGTCGTTGCATATCTTGCGAACCAACGTCGAGGCACCGCTTCCACCAAAACACGGTCAGAAGTCCGTGGGAGTGGTAAAAAGCTATATCGCCAGAAAGGAACGGGCCGTGCCCGAGTCGGGGATGGCAAGTCTCCCATACGGGTGCATGGCGGCGTTGCATTCGGTCCAAAGCCGCGCAGTTATCGCCAACACACGCCGAAGAAGGTACGTCAACTCGGATTACAATCAGCTTTAGCAGGCAAATTTCAAAGTGATGATTGTATGCTGATTGAAGACTTTACGTTAGATGTTCCGAAAACGAAGGATATGGTTCAAGTTTTGGGGAATTTAGGACTCGCGGATAAAGTCCTCTTTGTCCTCGGCGAACCTGAATCAAACATCCGTCTATCGGTACGGAATATCCCGAACGTAAACAGCTGTGTTTGGAATACCCTTAATGTGTACGATGTGCTTTGGCATGATAAGATTGTCTTCACAGAAAGTGCAGCAGAAAAGCTAGAAGAAAAGTTCGGTCAGCCAACAGAGGAAGCATAGATGAAAGACCCATATCGGATTATCAAGCAACCGTTAATAACCGAAAAGACCACAATCCTCAGAGAATCGAACAAATACGCCTTTGTTGTTGATATCAAAGCCACTAAAGCGGAGATCCGTAAGGCAGCTGAAGAACTATTCGATCTCAAGGATAAGATCTTAAAGATTAATACCATGCAGGTCCGCGGGAAGACCAAAGGACAATTTTGGCGGTATCGACAGGGGCGGCGACCTAACTGGAAAAAGGTAATTATCACTGTTACTGAAGGAACAATCATTGAGGCTTTTGAAACAATATAGTGGTGCAGGTTTGAAGCCTTACTAGGAGGGATTTAGCGTGGCAGTTAAAACGTATTCACCCGTCACACCCAGTCGCCGATTTATTACAGGGGATGCCTTTGAAGAGGTAACCCGGCGGCAATCCGAAAAATCGTTAACAAAGGGATTAAAGAAAAAGGGAGGACGTAATTCGCTGGGTCGTATGACTGTCCGCAGGCGCGGTGGAGGCCATAAACGACGGTATCGAGCTATTGAATTTAAGCGTGATAAATTTGGCGTCCCCGCTACGGTCGCCTCAATCGAGTATGATCCCAGTCGATCTGCCCGGATTGCCCTGCTCCATTACGCCGATGGAGAGAAACGCTATATCATCGCACCTCTAGGACTACAGGTTGATGATGTGTTAAACGCTGGTCCAGATGCACCCATCAGAGTTGGAAACGCCTTGCCCCTTGAAAGGATTCCTCTCGGCACCTCAATACATAACATAGAAATGCAGCCGGGTAAAGGTGGGCAACTCGTACGAAGCGCAGGTGCTGTGGCACAGTTGGTAGACCGTGAAGGAAAGCATGCGCGGATTCAAATGCCTTCTGGCGAAGTTCGTTTACTTCCAGTGACATGTATGGCGACCATTGGACAGGTGGGTAATGTTGACCACGCAAACCTATCTATTGGTAAAGCAGGACGAAACCGATGGAAAGGACATCGCCCCAAAGTGCGCGGTGTGGCAATGAATCCAATTGATCATCCGCATGGCGGCGGCGAAGGAAAAAGTGCTGGTGGAAGGCACCCCGTAACACCGTGGGGTGTTCCAACCAAAGGGTATAAAACAAGAGATCCTAAAAAGCGATCTGGCAGATATATTGTCAGTCGTCGGAAATAATTTACCTCGGTTGACATAGAGTTTTCGTGTCTTTTCGACCATTATCAGGAGAAGCGTCATGCCCCGTTCTGTGAAAAAAGGACCTTACATAGATCCAAAACTTCTCAAAAAAATTGAAGCGATGAATCGGTCTGGAACAAAACGTGTGATTCGCACATGGTCGCGCAGATCTATGGTGACGCCGGACCTGATTGGTCACACCCTCGCCATTCATAACGGCAAGAAATTTTTCCCTGTTTATATTACAGAAAACATGGTGGGACATAAATTAGGTGAATTTTCTCCCACTCGAACATTCAGATCGCACGCGAGTGGTGGTGCGAGATAAAGTATACTCAATAGGTAAAATAAACTCGATTCGTGTACTCACCCCTTTGAGAAATCGAGATGATGAGCGCAAGTTATTACAAATGCTCAAGCTAATTTAGGAGAATTTTGACATGGAGGCTCGAGCAAGTATCCGAAACGTGCCGATTGCCCCGCGCAAAGCGCGTTTGGTCGCTGATTTGATCAAAGATCAATATGTCGAAGAGGCAATAAATCAATTAACATTTACACATAAAGCAGCCTCTCCTGTAATCCGCAAACTGATTCAATCAGCTACCGCGAATGCACGATATAATGCACAACAGCAGGGTGCCACTATTGACGAGAGCAATCTAGTTGTCAAACAGATTGTCGTCAATGATGGCCTTACCCGAAGATGGTTTCGCCCACGGGCACGAGGTATGGCAAACAGGGTCTTACATCGTAGGTGCCATATTACAGTCGTACTAGACGAAGAGGAAGATGAAGATGAATATTGAGAATCCTACCGGTCTGCGGCATAGACTGACCCATGTTCTTTTACCTCCGTCGTTCGACAACCTGTGCCTAACTGAATTTTGGAGGAGGTTTTAGTGGGACAGAAAACGCACCCGCGTGGACTACGCCTAGGCATCATTGAAAATTGGGACTCGAAATGGTACAACGAAAAAGAGTATGCCCAATGGCTTCATGAGGATTTGAAAATTCAGTCCTTCATTAAGGAAAGATTGTCGCGTGCCGGCATTTCTCGTATCGAAATCGAAAGGGTTGGCGATAGGTGTAATATTCATATACACACAGCGCGTCCGGGTATCGTCATTGGACGGCGTGGTGTTGAGGCAGAAAAGTTACAAGCGGACTTAGAGCATATCTTGCAGACAGATTCGGGTTCAAACGGTGAACGCACAGTTCGAATTAATGTCACCGAAATCAAGCGCCCTGAATTAGATGCTCAACTTGTTGCTGAAGCGGTTGCACTGCAGATCGTGCGTCGATCCAATTTTAGACAGGCAATGAAAAAAAGTATTATCGCTTCAATGAAAGCCGGTGCCCAAGGGGTTAAAATCAGTATCGGTGGTCGACTTGGGGGCGCCGAAATGGCACGCTCAGAATCAAATATTGAGGGCAGGGTGCCGCTTCATACGCTCAGGGCGAATATTGATTATGGCTTTGCTGAAGCCGATACAACCTACGGTAAGATTGGCATTAAAACGTGGATTTTTAAGGGGGAGATTATTGGTAGACCCGAACTTTCCCCTTCCGGCCGTGCTACGCAGGTACCAACTGATTCGTCTGAAAGACGGCCATCACGATTTTCAGACGAAGACGGTCCAGCAGCACGTTCCGAAGGTAGACCCAGACGCAGAAGAGATCAAGACAGGCGGCGGGGACCACGTAGAACCAATCGTGAGAATCGAGGATCGTAAACGCTCGTTCCTGAGTATGAATCAGAAGGAGTACATAATATGTTAATGCCCAAACGGATTCTACACCGTAAAGTGCAGCGCGGTAAACGCCGTGGCAAACCTTACCGAGGTTCACGAATAGATTTCGGCGAATATGGTTTGAAAGCGATGGAGCCGGGTTGGATCACGAGCCGCCAAATTGAATCTGCGCGACAGGCAATCACCCGTCATGTGCGTCGTGGTGGCACGGTTTGGATTAAAATCTTTCCGCATAAACCGGTAACGAAGAAACCCGCTGAAACCAGAATGGGAAGCGGGAAAGGAGCTCCTGAGTTTTGGGTGGCTGTTGTTAAACCGGGACGCATTTTATATGAATTGAGCGGTGTCCCAGAAGACGTAGCAAAGGAAGCCATGACCAGAGCAGCCCACAAATTGCCGATTGAGACGAAGTTTATCAGTCGAATGGGAGAATAACCAAACAATGACTGCTAATGAGTTGCGCAACAAATCATCTGAGGAGTTGGAAAACGACCTTCGAGATTTTAAGGACACCGCGTTTAACATCAAGTTCCGAAGAATACTAGGGCAACTTGAAGATACATCCCAATTAAAAAAGGGCAAGAAGGATATCGCACGGATTCACACAATTCTTCGGCTACGTGAACTTGGGATTGAAGAGTCGCCATAACTAAAGTTACGAGAGGAAAAGCGTGGATAAGCATCAGCGAGGGAATCGTAAGTTCAGAACGGGTACGGTCACAAGTGATCGGATGGATAAAACTGTTGCCGTTGAAATTGTTCGGACTTATCAACACCCCCTTTATAAGAAAATTGTAAGAAGTTCCACAAAGGTTCTGGCTCACGACGAGCAGAATGAGTGTCGAGTCGGTGATCTCGTGCAAGTTGTCGAAGTTCGCCCACTTAGCCGTCGTAAACGTTGGAAAGTTCGCGAAGTTGTCTCCAAGACAGAATCAATTGATGCGTGAAGTGGAAGACGGAGTTAAACTTAGGAAGGTAACAACCAATGGTTCAAGCATACACTCTATTGAATTGTGCGGATAATACAGGCGCAAAGCAGCTTATGTGTATTCGCGTGCTCGGCGGTAGCAGAAGGCGCTACGCACGAGTTGGTGATGTTATTGTGGCAAGTGTGAAAGAAGCAAATCCAAATAGCCAAGTGAAAAAGGGAGATGTTGTACGAGCTGTCGTGGTACGTGCAACCAAGGAACATCGCAGACTCGATGGTTCTTATATCAAATTCGATAGAAATGCTGCCGTTTTGATTGATGCCCAAGACCAGCCTCGCGGAACACGCATTTTCGGTCCCGTTGCTCGTGAACTCAGAGAAAAAGCATTTGCGCGAATTGTCTCTTTAGCACCAGAGGTCATATAAAGCCGCCTAGGAGGTAGTACCGTTGCAAACCAGATTGCACGTAAGGAAAAATGACAACGTGTTAGTATTGAGTGGGAAGGATAAGGGTAAAACCGGCGTTATTCTAGAAATGCTGCCGCATAAACGCCGCGCCACTGTTGAAGGGATCCACATGATCAAAAGGCATACCCGTCCGAGCCCGCAGGCACCGCAAGGCGGCATCGTCGAAAGAGAAGGGACAATTAATATCGCTAACCTAAAGCTGATTTGCCCAAGTTGTAACGCGCCCGCCCGAACCAAGCGCAGTATCTTTGAGAAGGAAATTGGAGGGCGGACGAAAAGCTACCACGCACGTGTATGCAGAAAATGTGGTGAGTCTGTTGAGCGCGACTAGTTGACGCGAAACCTGTCTTGAGGAAGTTCCGCAACCGATAAGGTATGAATCAATGAGCGTATTTAAATCTTTTTATCAAGAAGAAGTCTTCCCTGCGTTGCAACAACGTTTCGACTATCCGAACGTTATGCAGGTGCCAAAACTTAGCAAGATAACTCTCAATATGGGGGTTGGTGCTGCCATAGACGATTCAAAACTTTTGGATAATGCAGTCGAAGAACTGACACAAATCAGTGGCCAGCGGGCAGTTATTACCCGTGCCAAGAAATCTGTGTCAGCCTTCAAGGTCCGTACAGGTATGGCTATTGGCTGCAAAACGACCTTGCGACAGGATAGGATGTATGAATTTTTCAATAAACTCGTCAACGTTGTCCTTCCCCAGATTCGTGATTTTCGGGGACTCTCCCCGGATTCATTTGATGGACGCGGCAACTATTCCTTGGGGCTCCAAGAGCAAGTCATTTTTCCAGAGATCGAATACGACACCATAAGCGAAGTTCGTGGATTAAATATCACTATTGGAACAACGGCTCCAACCGATGAAGAAGGACGCGAGTTACTACGACTGATGGGAATGCCGTTTAGAGAATCTTAGCCCGTATATGCTAGCCCTTGATAGGAGTGAAGGAAAGGAGCCTTCATTTGGCAACAAAAGCTCTCATTGCCAAGCAAAAAAGAACCCCGAAGTTTCAGGTTCGAAAATATAATCGTTGTCGTAACTGTGGCAGAGCCCGCAGTTATCTGCGGAAGTTTGATCTTTGCCGAATCTGTTTTCGCCTCTTCGCAAGATCGGGTAAAATTCCGGGAGTCACAAAGGCAAGTTGGTAGTGTCTTATTTGTTGGCACGAGTAAAGGAGAAAGCTGATGTCAATGACAGATCCGGTTGCGGATATGCTGACCCGTGTTCGCAATGCGAATATGGTTGGACATGAACGCGTCGAAATACCCGCATCAAAACTAAAAATGGAGATTACCCGCACTCTACATGAGGAAGGGTACATCCGCAATTATCGTTGGATCGATGACGGCAAACAAGGTATTTTGCGTATCTATTTGAAGTATGGCGAAGGCAAAGAAAAGGTTATAACAGGACTCAAAAGAATTAGCAAACCGGGACGGCGAGTGTACGTGAAAGCAGACCAGCTTCCTAATGTGTATGGAAATTTAGGGATTGCTATATTGTCTACCTCGCAAGGTGTTAAGACAGCCTCCGAATGCAGGAAGTCTGGCATTGGTGGTGAAGTCCTCTGTCATATCTGGTAATTTTTCAGTTTGAATTCGGAGACGAATACAATGTCACGAATAGGGCAAATGCCAATTAGTATGGATTCAAAGGTTAAGGTAGCCTTGGATCAAAACGACATCACTGTTGAAGGTCCAAAAGGCACTCTCAATTGGACAGTTCCGGCTGGCATAGTAGTCAATTTAGGCGACGAATCCATCACGATTGATAGATTGACAAACCAAAAAACGCACAGATCGTTGCACGGATTAACACGTAGCCTCATCGCCAATATGGTAACAGGCGTAACCGAAGGTTTTGAAAAAAAACTCATCCTCGTTGGCGTTGGATATCGTGCGGAAGTAGACCGCCAGAAACGTCTAGTCCTAAATGTCGGGTATTCTCACCCAGTAACCTATGAGCCTCCTGAAGGGATAACCCTGAGTGTAGGTGATTCCGAAACTGTAGGAGGTCAACCTCACACACCAATAACGGTGAGCGGTATTGACAAGGCACTTGTCGGTCAAGTTGCTGCTTCAATCCGTCAGATCAAGAAACCCGAAGTCTACGAACCTTCCAAAGGGCTCCGTTACGAAGGTGAACGCGTCCGTAACAAGGAAGGTAAAACTGGGGTGTAGGGTAGCGGTTCAATTGCTATATTTTTGTAGACTAAAGGATTTACAAGTCGGTAAGCCAAAATTATCGTAGCCGGATTTGTCGATCCTTTTTTATTAATATTTGGAGGAACAATCGTTGGATCGGTCTAAGGAAAAATACATCGCGAGGCATAGGCGACAGAAGCGGATACGAAAAAAAATAATCGGGACAAAAGAAAGACCGAGGCTTTCGGTTTTTAGGAGTTTGAAGCATATTTACGCTCAAATTATTGATGACGAAGCCGGTAACACGCTTATTGCAGCTTCAACCCTATCACCAGAGTTGAAAGATAGCCTGTCAATACAAGGCAACATCGGTGCAGCGCAACAAGTGGGCACATTAATCGCTCGCCGAGCAAAAGAGCATCAAATTGAATCAGTAGTCTTTGACCGTGGTGGAAATCTCTATCACGGAAGAATTAAAGCACTTGCTGAAGCTGCCAGAGAAGAGGGACTCCGATTCTGACAGTTGTAAGAGAAACTGCTATAGGCGTGGTCGCAAGATCAACTGACGCTTGATAATGAAGGAGAATTGCTTTTGAGGGAAAGAATAAATCCTGATGAATTTGAATTTGAGGAACGTCCAATAGATATCAACCGTGTGATGCGTGTTCGCAAAGGCGGACGAACCCCTAGCTTTAATGCGCTTTCTGTCGTTGGAGATCAATCGGGCGTGGTCGGACTTGGCTTTGGGAGCGCAAATGAAATCCCCTCGGCCATAGGTAAAAGTATCGCTGATGCAAAAAAGAACCTGATTCGTGTACCTCTGTCAGGAAACACCATCCCCCATGAAATCATTGGGAAATATGGCGGTGCAAAGGTTCTGCTCAAGCCAGCTAGTCCCGGTACTGGAATCATCGCTGGCCCTGGAACGAGAGTCATTTTGGAGTTTGCCGGGGTGCAAGATGTGCTGACTAAACGACTCGGTTCTCGAAATGTGAAAAACACAGCAGAAGCCACCATGGAAGCCCTAAAAGGTCTAAAGGACATCAACGACGTGGCTCGTCTTCGTGGAAAAACAGTCGAGGAACTACTCGACTAATCCTCTTTTCCCATAATTCCCATTGGGTGTGCGTCTAATTCGTACGAAAAATTCATCCCTAAAGCAAAACAGGAACATTTGGCTCATGTAGAAAGAAAGTGCAAAACATATAGAGAAACCGAGTTTTGAAGAAAAAACTCGGTTTCTGCGGAACTTTTAATCGTAACCACTAATCCATAAAATGGAGTAGATACCTAATGAAACTAAACGAACTCAAACCTGCAGAAAAATCGACGCGTAATAGGAAGCGAGTTGGGCGCGGCGAAAGTTCGGGTTGGGGTAAAACTTGTGGTCGTGGCCACAAAGGGCAGAAATCCCGGTCTGGTGTCTCCATTCCCGCTTGGTTTGAAGGGGGACAGATGCCATTGGTGAGACGTTTGCCTAAACGTGGTCCCAGAAGAATTGCACATAAACGGATTGAGTATGAGATTGTAAATATCCAAACACTAAATCATTTTGATAACGGGACAACGATTACCCCTGAGATTTTGCGAGAAAATGGAATTACAAAGAAGAAAGACGGAAAGATCAAAATCCTTGGAGAAGGCAACCTCGAAAAGCAATTAACGGTACAGGGACACCGATTCTCAAAATCTGCTATTGAAAAGATAGAATCAACAGGCGGCAGCATTGAGGTGATTTAAGTGATTAAGGCATTCCAAAACGCTTTCAAAATTCCAGAATTGCGGCAGCGGATTATCTTTACAGCGCTACTGTTAATTGTTTATCGCTTGGGTGCCCATATCACACTCCCCGGCATTGACGATATCGAATTAGAGAAGTTTTTTGATGGCTTAAGAGGCCGCACCGGTGGAAGCGTCCTTGATTTCGTTGATCTCTTTTCCGGTGGTGCATTCAAACAGATGACGATTTTTGCGCTTGGTATTCAACCGTATATCAGTGCTTCGATCGTCATGCAGCTCCTTACCGTCGTTATCCCCTTCCTTGAGAAACTTTCCAAAGAACCGGACGGACGGAAAAAGATTACCCAGTATACACGCTATGCCACTGTTATTCTTAGCGCGATTCAGGGTGTCATGATCAGCCTGATGTTGCAAAGGCCGGGAGCCATTATCAGAAGCGAAAGCATTGAAATCGTGACGAATCCGGGTATCTGGTGGACTCTGCTAACCATGATTACCCTGATGGCTGGCACATCCTTCGTTATGTGGCTCGGCGAACAAATTACGGAACGTGGAATTGGTCAAGGCATTTCCCTAATTATTACAATCGGCATTCTCTCGGGCATGCCGGGTGGAATCCAAACAATATTCAACCAACTCCTTAATCGTCAAATTGACCTTCCAAAGCTGGTCATCTTCCTCGCCTTGGGAGTTGTGGCGATTATGGGAACCGTGTACATCACTTTCTGTGTCCGCAAAATTCCTGTCCAATATGCACGACGAGTTGTCGGACGTAAGGTGATGGGAGGACAAGCAACCCATATCCCGCTGCGTGTCAATGCAGCTGGCATGATTCCAATTATTTTCGCCGTTACCCTAATGCAATTCCCTTCAACGGTTCTAAGCCTTATGCAAAGTCAGTTTCCCGCATGGGCATGGATTGGCGGACTGCTCGCAGCCTTCAGCGCAACCAGCCCCTTATATTGGGTGATCTACGCGCTTCTAATTATCGGTTTTACATACTTCTACACAGCTGTTCAGATTAATCCCGTGCAAATGGCGGATGATTTGAGGAAGTATGGTGGATTTATTCCGGGCATTCGTCCGGGAAAAAGGACAGCAGATTATATTAACGATACCTTAACCAGAATCACTTTACCCGGTGCGGTATTTCTCGCCGCAATTGCGGTGTTTCCCTTACTTCTGCAAGGTTGGCTAGGCACTGGCGCGTTAATCAGTGGTGCCTCAGTCTTAATCGTTGTGGGAGTCGTATTAGATACAGTGTCGCAAATTGAGTCCTACTTGACGATGAGGCATTACGAAGGGTTCCTGAAAGACAGACGTGTGAGGGGACGTCGCACAAGATAGGGTTCATTTTCCAGTGGAGGAGAGATGATGAAAGTCCGTGCCTCAGTAAGAAAAATGTGTAATCAGTGCAAGGTTATTAAAAGAAAAGGTGTTGTCCGCGTTATCTGCGCTGCGGATCCAAAGCATAAGCAAAGACAAGGTTAAGTATTTTACCTAAGCGCGCAAGGAGGAGAAAAACATGGCAAGAATTGCTGGTGTTGATTTACCCCGAACGAAAAGGATCGATATTGCCCTGACCTATATTTATGGGATTGGGCGCCAGACCGCCGCAAAAATGGTCGAGGATCTACATATTGACCCCGCCAAAAAGTCCCAAGATCTTGATGAGTCCGAAATCAGCCGATTAAGAGAAACGATTAACCAAGATTACAAGGTTGAAGGAGACTTACGACGTGAAGTCGAGTTGAATATCAAACGGTTGATGGACATCAATAGTTATCGTGGGTTGCGCCACCGTCGGCAGTTACCGGCACGGGGGCAGCGGACGAGCACTAATGCACGGACGCGCAAAGGGAAAGCAAAGACTATTTCGGTCGGAAGAAAGGCAAAAGAAGCAGCGCGTAAGGGTGGTTAATACCACTTGTGCATTAAGCTTCAGAAAGGAGATCAGTTTTGCGAGAGTCAGGTTCCTCCAACCGTCCAAGGAGGAGAGAAAGAAAGAATATTTCTGAAGGAATTGCGCATATCCAAGCAACCTTTAATAATACGATTATTACGATTACCGATCTCAACGGGAATGCAATCGCTTGGGCAAGTGCAGGTAGCAGCTTTCGCGGTTCTCGGAAATCAACGCCATTTGCCGCCCAACAAACTGCGGAAGCTTGTGCTAGGAAAGCGATGGAGCATGGCATGAAACGGGTTGAGGTACGGGTCAAGGGACCGGGGTCTGGCAGAGAGTCCGCAATTCGATCTCTCTCAGCAGCTGGGCTAGAAATTACCGCAATGAAAGATGTAACCCCAATTCCTCATAACGGTTGTCGACCGCCTAAACGGCGGCGCGTCTAACGTTTGCAAATTGGGATTTTAAGAAAGGGGGAAATGGTCCTAATTTAACCAGAAAAGAATGAGCAAATATTTAGGTTCTGTATGTAAGTTATGTCGAAGAGAAGGTGAAAAACTTTTTTTGAAGGGACAACGCTGCGATTCCCCGAAGTGTTCATTTGAGCGTCGTAGTTATCCACCCGGTCAACATGGCCAAAAACTGCCCAAAGTCAAAGATTACGGACGCCAATTACGCACCAAGCAGAAATCGAAGCGCATCTATAGCATCTTAGAAAAGCCGTTTAAGAACTACTATACAAAAGCCGCACATCAGAAAGGTGTTGTGAGAGAGAATTTACTAACATTATTGGAGCGCCGGTTGGACAACGTGATTTATCGTCTCGGTTTTGCTAACTCACGCTTGCAGGCTCGACAACTTGTTACACATAACCATTTTGTTGTGAACGGAAAAAGAGTCAATGTTCCCTCTTACCTGATACAACCTGGCGATGTTATTCAAACGCGCGAGAAAAGTCGTAACGTGGCAGTTATTCAAGAGGCATTAGAACGTTCTCAACACCGGGGTACACCAGATTGGCTTGAGTTGGATATCGACAAACAAGAGGGAGTTGTTAGGATGTTTCCAAACGTCGAGCAACTTGCCACAGACCTCCAAACACAGTTAATCGTTGAACTTTACTCCAAATAACACAGCCACTTGTAGGAGGATAAGATAGATGACAGGGAGGGAAATCACCAAGCCAAACCACCTCGTTACCGACCTTGATAACCTGCGGCCTGATTATGGGAAATTTATCGCCGAACCGCTTGAGCGAGGATTTGGAATGACTATTGGTAACTCGCTTCGACGCGTTTTGCTTTCCTCGATTCAAGGCGCGGCTGTTATTGCGGTTGCTATTGATGGAGTGAAGCATGAGTTCTCGACACTTGATGGGATGAAGGAGGATGTCACTCAGGTTCTGCTTAACCTTAAAGAAATTCGACTCCGAATTGACACGGATGAGGTTATCACCTTGGTTTTATCTGCAGAAGGCTCCGGTAACATTACAGCAGCAGATATTCAACCGAATGGACAGGTTGAGATCATCAACCCGGACCAACATATCGCAACGCTCGATCAGTGCGATGGTTTGAATATGGAGATCCAAGTTTGTCGAAGCAGAGGATATGAGTTCGGGGAGGAACATCTGAACTATAATCAACAGATCGGAGTTATCCCGGTCGATTCCAAGTTTTCGCCAGTCAGAAAAGTCAATTTCGTGGTTGAAGAGACACGGGTTGGACACATGACTAACTATGACAGGCTTATCCTAGAAGTGTGGACAGATGCCAGTATCACTGCGAAAGAAGCGGTTACACAAGCTTCGGACATTCTGCTAGATCAATTTAGGCTCTTTAGCGATTTCGATGAAACCTACGTCGAACCAGTCGAGGAAATTGACGAAGAAGAACTGCAGCGTGAGAAATGGCTATCGAAGCCTGTTGCGGAACTTGAACTTTCAGTCCGATCCTCCAATTGTCTGGAAGCTGCGAAGATCACAACCATCCGAGACCTGGTGGTTAAGACTGAACAAGAGATGTTGAAATTTCGGAATTTCGGCAGAAAATCCCTCAATGAGATTAAGGATATCCTTTCGGAGATGGGCCTTTCTTTAGGGATGACACTTGGCAATGATAATTGAGTTGCCCAAAATATAATGTTGAAAATCCCGATCTATCGGGGAGGATGAATAGTCATGCGTCACCGGAAAATGGGAAGGAAACTTGGTAGAACAAGCGGACATCGCAAGGCGTTGTTTAGCAACCAAGCCACCGCATTATTCGAGCACGAACAGATTCGCACAACCTTGCCAAAGTGCAAAGAACTTAGGCGGACCGCTGAAAAACTGATTACACTCGCTAAACGAGGCGACTTACATGCGCGCCGTCAGGCTGCCAAGGTTATCCACGACCACGAAGTTTTGCAAAAATTGTTCGACGATCTTGGACCCCGTTATCAAGACCGTAGTGGTGGATATACCCGTATCATTAGAGGTGAACTGAGGCGTAGCGACGCCGCTCAGATGGCGTATATCCAATTGGTAGAATAGTGCAGATATCCATAGGATCATAAAAAAAGGCGTTGATGCTCAGTCAACGCCTTTTTTTATACCTTGCTCAAGTTATACCAAAAACCAAATTGAGCGGTTCAATTGTCCTTCGTCATCACAACCTTTAATATCGATAGCCCGCAGACACAAACACCCGGTTGGAGGTTTGACTTTCTGAGAGTGAATTGCCTGATTGTTCCCATGAACCTCGCATGAAGGCAACGTCAATTTTAATAATCTGGTCGAAAATCTTGCCTACCCCAAGTGTCAAAAAGTCTCGATCATTGTCTATATCTCTATCTTGAAACGGAATTGGATCACGGAAGTAACCGACGCGTACACTGGCTTCGATTCGCGGTATGCGATACTCTGCACCGAGGCGAACCTGCATAGTACTGTCATAATACCGACTGAAGTTATTCTGTGAATCTTCTGCTGGTAGCGGGTCATATTCGGTCTGCGTCCAGTCTGTAAACTGTATATCACCGGCAAGCGTCAAACGCTTCTCTAAGAACTTGACAGCAACACCTCCACCAAACTCAAACGGGCGTTCAATATCGTATAAGATTGATCCAGCATCACTCTCCATATCCTCTTCACCGTCATCAAATTGCACTATCGTTTGCTGTTCCCAGACCTCGTGAACCTCAAGGTCTGCTGGTAGTGTAATAGTCCCACCGAGTGTTACATTTTCCCCAGCGAAAGCAAGCACGCCTACCCGACCACTGAGCCCTGAATAGTCTCGGTCCACAGTGTCGTGAAAAGCAAAACTTGCTAATTCTGGGTCAATGTTATTGATGTCTTCTGCCGCGCTATTTAACTCGTTGAAACTTGAACCCTGCCAAAAATCTATTGAGCCACCAAGCAAGATATTTTTTGATATAAAGACACCCATCCCAAAACTCCAGATACCCATACCACCATTGTTAGAGGTTGTTTCATCCACATCAAAGCCACTAAACACTGAACCAGAAGATGGGTCCAGTCCCTGAATGGCAACCTCCGAATCAAAATTCTGAGGACGATTATATCCAAGCGCAAACGCAAAGCCTCCACGATTCGCGTATAAAGGATAGACGAGACCTATTGAGTTAGGACGAGTTTTTGAATTGTCGGCTTCGGCAGCACGACCGCGAGTGAATTCTGTTTCTGAATCTAGCTCGCTGTGTGACAGGCTGCCAAACAATTCAAACTTTCTAATTTGAGCGAGCCCCGCCGGGTTCCAGTAAAGTGTCGTGAAATCATCAGCAACAGCGAGAAATGCCCCACCCATTCCCATCGTCCTTGCACCAAGGCCAAAGGTATTACCGATGGCAATTTCCTCATCCTGTGCAACTCCGATGCTACTCCCAAACACAAAACAGACGAACATCAATGCCAAAGCAATGGTGGTTTTCATCAATCTTGTCATTGGACCGTTACCTCCTTCTGGATCTTCGAGATCTGTCGCGCCGCGATTCAGACGAACTAGAAGAGGGAGACTTACTCTCTTCATTCCTCCTCAATGACCTATCTGGACGACTTGAAGATGGATTGCGGGATCTGATCCCCCGATAGCTTTGCGAACGTCGTTTCCCGAAATTTAAATCACTAATTTTGGAGCGCGGCTTTGAGTACCCATATCGATAAGGACGATACCTATAACCTCCATAATAGTGATAATATCCATAAGATGAATAATATGGGTAGGAATATCTGTAATAGGGATAGAGGGGATGATAGCCACCGTAGTAGTATGGATAGACGGGATAGGAGTAATCGCCGTAGTAGTAAGATCGAGAATAACGGCCAGAATAACCGTAGCTCGGCTTGCGACGGCCGTAGTACCCTTCGTCTTCAACTTCCTTTTGCGCTTTCTCCTCGGATTCCACCTTTTCGTCCCCATCTTTGCGTTGGTGCTCATCTTGATGATGATAGGAGGTTTGTCGGGTTGAATGACGTGGCTCATAGTAACCAACCTGCGTGTAACACCCTGCGAGGGCAATTACTGCCAGCAGGGGTGTGACAGAGAGAACGAGTCTGTCCATGGTTATTCTTCCTTTCGCAAATTGTTTGTAGATTGATTCAGCAAGATATGTTGAGTATATCATAGGACATACCCACTGCCAAGCGAAAAATCAAAATCTGTTAAGTCCGTGTTCCGCCTGCCATATATTGTGATTGACAGATGTATGAAGCTATCATAAAATCTTGCTTGGCAAAGGTCTGTCTAAATATACGCAATTAAGATGCCATAATTCAGTTCTGTCGAAGTAGAGCAGAATCCTTGCGAAACTGCTTAGATTAAACACAGTAAACAGGAATTGAATCTGAAAAGATTGTGGCAACAATGATACAACATTATATCGTGAGTGCCACACGGAATCATACGACACAAAAGGAAATCAGGATGAAAAGAGAAGTGCGCTGGGAACGGATGTTCCCCGATGAACTAGAAGCCGCGTTAGAGGAATGTCCTGTCGTCTATTTCTGCTACGGCTTGTGTGAACCCCACGGTCCCCAGAACGCGGTCGGGCTTGACGCTTTGAAAGCACATGCAATCGCGTGCCGAACAGCCCATGAACATGGCGGTATTGTTGCCCCGCCCGATTACTGGCATATCCACGAACATGGCGGTTATGCACTTTGGGGAAATCGAACTGTCGGAGAGGTACGTCCGTGGCTCACCGCGATGCCCGCATGGATGCATTTCAAGAATATCTGCTACCACGTCCGGGCAGCCGATGCCTTGGGATTTCATGCTGCCATTCTTTTGACGGGACACTACGGTCCCAACTGGAAAGATCTTAAAACTTTGCTTGAAATCATCCAACCACATTTTAGCATGCGGATGTACGGTCTACCCGATTTTGAGGCGAATCAGCCCGGCTTCGATAGCGATGGCAATAGCGGAGGCGATCATGCTGGTAAGGTCGAGACCTCGCTGCTCTGGGCATTAGAGCCAGATTGCGTTGATGTCTCACGCCTACCGGCGCAAGATGCGCCGGGTCCCCACTTTGCCATGGGACCGACCGCACACGAATCGGATCGCCAAGTTGGTGAGCGAATGGTGACTGACGAGGTTCAGTGGCTTGATACCAAAGCAAAAGAACTGCTCAACACCTACGCTGAATCGACAGCTACGCGTCAGCCGCTCACCTTCGATCAAATTGAAGAGATCTGGGAACGCGATGTGCGTCCACGACTGAAGGACTTTGAAAGTATGCAAAGCCGCTGGAGCGATGATGATGGACCGTCGCAGGATTCTCGCTGGTACGCCCAATGGCGTGTACCAGATCGCGGCTAGATGCACGAAAGGAGCGATAAATGTCCCTCACCGAAGGACAAATCAAGGCTTATGAAACAGAAGGCTTCGTTCCAAAAGTTCAAATTTCGGATGAGACGGAAGCCACCCAACACCGGGCACTGTTCAACGAATTGGAAGCCAGATTGGGACGCGAGGAGTGCGCGATCGGGTTAGTTGACCGGCATCTTGAGGAAGAATTCATCTGGGAAATTGCAACCCATCCGAAGATTCTCGACTGTATCGAAGCCCTGATAGGACCCGATGTTATGATGATATCGTCGCACTTCTTTTGCAAATATGGTCCTGACGAAAAAAAGTTTGTGGCATGGCATCAGGATGTAACCTATTGGGGACTTGAGCCGCCCGAAGCGATTACCGCGTGGTATGCAATTGACGACAGCGACTGCGAGAACGGTTGTATGCGTGTGATTCCCGGCACCCATCGTCCCGGTATTCGGGATCACGGGAAATCTGGGCAGGAAGGCAACCTGTTAAGCATCGACCAGGAAGTACCGGTCAGCGAGGATGAAGACCAAAACGCCGTAGATCTGATTTTGAAAGCGGGCGAAATCTCAATCCATCACGGCACATTGATTCATGGAAGTTTGCCCAATCAATCCACACGGCGGCGGTGTGGGTTGACAGTTCGCTACGTTCCACCGTGGGTTAAGCAGGTTGAAAGGAACTCATTGGGTCGCAACTGGTCAGCGATTTTGTTGCGCGGCGAAAACAGAGAGAAGAATTTTGATGAACTCCCCAAACCGTTCCCGATGCAGTAACTGACAGGAGACACAAAAAATGTATGACGCCATTGTGATTGGGGCAGGGGTAATGGGAAGCGCGACAGCCTATAACCTCGCTAAGGCGGGGGCAAACACGTTGGTGCTAGAACAGTTTTCCCGCGGACATACTTTCGGCAGTTCTCACGGAGACAACCGTATCATCCGCCTGATCTACGAGAAGCAGTTCTACACAGAATTGATGAAGTACGCCTATGCAGAATGGCGGGAAGTGGAAAAGGAATCGGGGAAGGATCTGCTGTTCACAACCGGCAGCGTGATAATTGGACCGGACGGACACGATTATCTCCACGACATGCGTGTGAGCCTTGATGCTGCCGGCGTTGAATCCGAATGGTGGGACCAACGGGAACTGGCAAATCGTTTTCCACAATTCAGGATTGGAGACGGTGTGGAAGTTTTGTGGCAGAAAGATACCGGTTTTCTGCCGGCTTCAACCTGTGTCCTGACCTATCTGCAACTCGCCGAAGCGCACGGGGCGGAGGTGCGGGAGAATACGCCGGTAATAGAGATTAACTGGCAGGGGACATATCCCGAAGTAATTACAGAGGGTGAACACTTTCGAGGGAAAAAAGTAATTGTGACTGCGGGGGCGTGGAGCGGACAGATTCTCAGTGAACTAAATCTCCCGTTGACCGTAACACGGCAACAGGTTGTGTATTATCGACCAACCGATGCGAGTCTGTTTCAGCGCGGCAGATTTCCGATTTTCCTCGATGTAACGTGGGATCAGGTTTTATATGGATTCCCCGTGTTTGGACGTGAAGGCGTGAAGATGGCGCGGCACGGCATGGGGCAGCCGGTATCCCCTGATACGTGTAATCGGACACCTGACCCTGAATACATCGAGCATATCCGTTCTTTTCTGCGTGAACGCATCCCCGATGCTGCCGGTGAAGCACTTTTCGCACAGGTTTGTCTTTACACAGAAACGCCCGACGAGGATTTCATTATCGACACACATCCAGATTGCACAAATCTTGTCTTAGCAACTGGGTTCTCCGGGCACGGTTTCAAGTTCGCTAGCCTTGTCGGACGTATACTTTCGGAAATGGGGCTTGAGGGTAAAACAGGTTTTGACATCAGCCCATTTCGGTTGGCGCGTTTTTAGCGATAGGATTGCTTGTCATACTTTCCTCCTAGGCTCATGTAAAGAAATCGTGTAACAGAAACCGAGTTTTGCCGAAAAAACTCGGTTTCTCTTCATGCTTTGCACTCTCTTTTTATATGAGCCTCCTCCTAAATCAGTTTGCACTCCAATTGGGCGTCTGAATCGTGTCAGCGATGGCGAATGCCCTTTGCAGTTCAGATTCGGTGAGCGGCGGCACATTGACAGAAGCTACATTCTGTTCAATCTGTTGCATTGTTTTCGCGCCAGCGATAACGCAAGAGGTGCCGGGATGGTCAAGTGTAAAACGTAACGCCGATTGAACCATTGTGCGTCCCGTGTTTTCTGCGAGGAAACCGAGTGCCGGCAATTTCTTGAAGGCATCAACCGACCCCGGCCGATTAAAACGCTCATAACGTATATCCTCTGCCGGGATTTCGCTGCTCTGGAAATATTTGCCTGTCAACATCCCCTTCGCCAATGGAACACGGATGAGTGTTCCGATGCTTTCCTGCTTGGCAAAATGAAGCAGATCGTCTGCATCGCGTTCGAGCAGGTTGTAGCCAATTTGTAGCATGTGAATCTCACCCAACCCTCGGAGTTTGTCAATTGCCTCTCGATCATTCGTCGAAACACCGTACCAACGGATCTTGCCCTCATCGCGCAACTGTGATAATGCCTCCATGACAGCCGGCATCGCCCCTTCCAGCGGAATGGCATGAAGCTGATAGATGTCAATGTAATCTGTATTCAGTCGTTTCAGACTTCCTTCGACCGCTTCAACGATTCGCTTTTTCGCCTGCGCCGGTAGATCCGGATCGTCTGCGTCCAAGCCGCTGTTTGGACTGACTTTGGTGGCAATAATCCATTTATCCCGCCTCCCCTGCAACGCCTGCCCAACAACTTCTTCGCTATGACCGGCACCGTAACTCTCTGCGGAATCAATCAGGTTTACGCCAAGTTCTTCCGCGCGATGGATGAGCGCGATCGATTGCTGCTCATCGGTCCCTGTCCAACCTGTCCGTGTGCCATCTGCCTGTTGGTATACACCAGAGATTGGAAATGCCCCTATCCCGATTTCTGAAACTGTGAGGCCTGTTTGTCCAAATGTTCTATATTTCATTAGAGTCCCTCCACCTCGTTAAGACTTGATTGATTGACACAGACCATTTTACTTGAAAACCCCCTCGGAGTCAAACCGGTTTATGGACTATTGATGGGAGCGGTAGCGAACGCAATTGCGTTTATTCTTGACAGACTGCTACGCCATTTGTGAAAATAGTATCCATAGTTTCCATATAGGCTCGTGTTAAGGAATGGTGCAAAGAAACCGAGTTTTCAAGAAAAAACTCGGTTTCTCTTCGCATTTTGCACTTTCTTTTAATACGAACCTCCATATAAAACGATGGGACAGCAAGGACAATTGAGGATGCAAAAGAGCAATCAACGCGTTTATCTCATCAAAATCGCCATCGTTGGGGGGCTAACGCTCCTCCTAATTTTGGGGATAGGTGCGTTACGAGCGATTACTCCGAGCCCCGACACCGATTCCGCGTCCGCTTCCGTTATATCTAGACTCATCAGTAAGTCGCCCCCTGACCGTCCAAATCCTGCGTCCAAGAAGCGGGACTACCTTAAAAAATCGGATTGGCCCCAAGGCTTACGAATCTATCGTGATTGGTGGAAAGAGCGGGATGCAGCGGTTTATGTCGCTGAAATGAGGCGCGAATCTCGGAATCTGCGCTTTGGGGTTGAACTCGCCAACAACCGTCTCTTGGGCAGGGAGACAATTAGCAGCATGGCGGGACGGCTCGCACAACAAGATATTCCGTTGCTAGCTGGCGTCAATGGGAGTTTCGGTCTCCGCGGAGACCGGGTCGGGCGTGGCGGGGTCATCTTTAATCTCCATATCCAAGACTGGGAATTGGTTAGTATCGCCCCACGACGCGATTGGTGGGGTTTTCCACCACCGTCCCCTTGGGGTGAAACCAGTTTTGGTGTAACAACCGATGGCGAATTTTTACTCGATGCTGTTGAATTAAACGGGATTATCCAAATCAATGGAGAATCGCTTGAAGTCGATTGTATTAATCAAATTCCTGAGGCTGACTGTGCTGCCGTGCTCTACACACCCCGATTTGGAGAGGAGACCCTTGCACGAAGGAGTTATGAAGTTACTCTCAAAGGACTCGAATTGCCGCTTACAGGCAGGTATCGCAATCGTTTCAAGATTGATGCGGTCAATCGGCGGGGCAACAGCGGAATCCCGTCCAACGGCGTTGTGTTGGCACTCGATTATCAGTTAGCGATAAAATGGGATGCCACATTCAGGGCGGGTGGTACAGGTACGCTCGAAATCGCGCTTTCACCCGCCAAATGGCAGCGAGTATCTGATGGGATCGGGGGAAATCTCCGTCTCTTACGGAATGGAAAAATTGAACCGGAGCTTGTGGAATTTCATCAGTCAGGCGGCAGATCCAATTATCGTCACCGCAATGGGGCGCGATTGAACCCGCGGAGCGCGTTGGGATTTAACGATGATAAACTATTCCTGATTGCGGTGGACGGTCGTCAATACGGATATAGCATCGGCATGACGCTTTATGAGATGGCTGGTTTTTTGCGGGACCTCGGCGCGAAGCACGCAATAAACTTTGATGGTGGGAGTTCATCGGCGTTATGGGGACTTGACGACATTGTAAACCGCCCATCGCGCGGCTACGAGCGGTCAGTTTTCAACGTAGCGATGATTACGACCCAGAGGAAGGTGAAAAAATGATTGAAGACAAAGCACCACGTGCGTTTCATGTGATGACAAAACCGATTGGGGCAATCTGTAATTTGGATTGTGAATACTGCTTCTATCTGGATAAAGAGAACCTCTATCCAGATACGCGGTCATTTCGGATGACCGATGAGGTTTTGGAAAATTATGTCCGTCAATATATCGAATCGCAGCAGGTCAATGAGATAACTTTTGCTTGGCAAGGGGGCGAACCCACACTGATGGGCGTCGACTTCTTCCGGCGGGCTGTCGAATATCAGGAGACATACCGACGGGTCGGCACGCGCATCCAGAATACATTCCAGACCAATGCAACGCTCCTGAATGATGAGTGGTGCACCTTCTTCAAGCAGAACAACTTCCTAATCGGTATTAGCATTGATGGTCCTCCCGAACTGCACGATAAATATCGCTACGACAAGCGGGGCAGACCTTCCTCCGATGATGTCATTCGGGGATTGCGATTCCTACAGAAGCATCAGGTGGATTACAATGTGCTCTGTGTCGTGAACAGCCACAACGCCGATTATCCGCTTGAGGTGTACCGCTATTTCAAGGAACTTGGCACTCAGTTTATGCAGTTTATCCCCGCTGTCGAGCGCGTGGAGGAGAAAGGTGTAACCGACCGCACGGTTCGCGCAGCGCAGTACGGTAAATTCCTCTGTGCCATCTTCGATGAGTGGGTTGTCAACGATATTGGGAAGATCTTCGTCCAAATTTTCGATGTCGCATTAGAGGCTTGGTTGGGGTATAACCCAAGTCTGTGCATCTTCAACGAGACCTGCGGGAACGCGATGGCAATCGAGCATAACGGCGACCTCTACTCCTGTGATCATTACGTTGACCCGGAATACTTCCTCGGAAACGTTATGGACAACCCGATGGAAGCGTTGGTCGAATCAACGTTCCAACGGAAGTTCGGAACCGACAAGCGGGATACTCTGCCTCAGTATTGCCTAGACTGCGAAGTCCGTTTTGTCTGCAACGGTGGCTGTCCAAAGAACCGTTTCATCAAAACGCCGAGCGGTGAAGAGGGTCTAAACTATCTTTGTGCGGGTTATAAGCAGTTCTTCAACCATATTGACCGACCGATGAAAATGATGGCTGCGGCGTTACAGGCTGGACGCCCTGCTGACAGTATTATGCCACTGCTGCGTTCCAAGCCGGTAGTGCCCACGCGGAAAGTCGGGCGCAATTCGCCCTGTCCCTGCGGTAGCGGTAAGAAGTATAAGCAGTGTTGCTTGAAGTAGGTTAATCCGAAGAGGCAGCCTACCGGCATTATGAGAAGGAAGGCTCATGTAAACAGAAAGTGCAAAGCACGAAGAGAAACCAAGTTTTGAAGAAAAAACTCGGTTTCTTTGCACTAAATCTTAACATGAGTCGAGAAGGAAAACGGCTGATATGGAAAGGAAACTTTTAGCCTTTTCGTGTATCGCGCTTCTGATTTTAATTGACATATCCGTGCACGCAAGAGAATTGGAAGATAAAATCGTCTTCGTTTCCGAACGCCAAGGTACTCCCGAAGTCTTCTTGGTTGAAGGTTTAGATGGACGCCCCGTTCAACTCACCCGGAATCTGTCTGCTAGTTGGCCCTCAATTTCACCGGATGGCACTGAGGTTGTGTTTGTTGCACACAGCTCAAACATTTTCAAACTGAACATCGCAACACGCCAACTCGAACAATTGACCAACAATGCCGAACGGCATATTCGATACGAACACCTAGACTGGTCACCTGATGGGCAAAAAATCTTGTTTCTCATGATTACAGACGTAGTGGAGGGTCCACAAACAGATCTTTGTGTGATGGATATTAAACGACACCAGATTCGACATATCCTTCAACCAGACTCCCCAATGTGGATTGCTAATCCTAACTGGTCCCCCGATAGTGAGCACATCATATATTATTATCAAGATACCGGGGTAGGCAGGGCAGGAATATCTATCATTAGCAACGATGGAAATGACATCGTCAATATTACATCACACCCATTCACACGAGTAGACCTCCCCACTTGGTCACCAAAACGCAGCCAAATCGGATACATTGATAACATTGTAATCACACAACCGCCCCCACCGAATCCACTGCAAATCTACATGATAAATTTGGCAAAAGAGAGTATAACCGCTTTAACGTCCGGGGGTGCCGAGGAGAGAATCCCATTAGATTGGCACCCAGAAGGCCACAAAATCCTATTTGTTATGCAAAGTCCCGTCGGTCGTCCAGGACCTGATTGGAGTGACATCTTCGTCATGGACAACAACGGCGAAGATATAATAAATTTGACACAAACGCCAGAGGAAGAAGGGCATGCTAGCTGGTCGCCCGACGGAGAAAAAATTGTGTTTGACCGATTGGTAAAAAAAGGGGAAGCAATTGGAGATTTTGAATCTGCAATTTTTGTGATGGAGGCGGACGGTCAAAATCTACAGCGACTGACGTTTGAACCCGGTCTAAACCTCGCACCTATTTGGTCTCCAGACGGACACAAAATTGCCTTTCTCTCACTTCAAAATGGCGCATCGAGAATCCACACGATGGACATAAACGGGCAGAATGTCCAGCAAATCACGCACCATCACCGCGAACTTGATGGGCCGCCAATTTGGTCCCCAGATGGCAGATGGATTGCCTTTATGTCTGGAGACGCTCAGGTTGATTGGGAACAGGTTGTTGATTGGGGACTTTATATCACAGATTCACAAGGTCACCACGAACATCTGATCACCCGTTTTAAGCTCACCTATTTCTCTGGTCTAAGTTGGTTCCGTCCGGCTTGGTCCCCTGATAGTCAACATCTCATTTACGTCGTCGAAGAACAAAACTCGGCGGGTCTAATGAAGATTCGGATCGATGGGAAGGTACCAACCCCGTTAAAAACTGACGAACTTATCAATTGGTCAAGTCCTGTATGGTCGCCGGGAGGGGACAATCTCCTTTTCAGTGCGAGGGAAGCAAGAGAACCAATAGAACCAATACACCTCGGAACAGAATATACGATGCATTTGATGAATCTTGATACTGCACAAAAACACGCATTCGTATTACTAAGAACAGTTGGAAAAAAGTATTGGAGTTTGTCTCGATTGGTTTGGGGACCTGATGGATCGCAACTCATCTTATCAGGAAGAGAGGGAGAGATGGAGATCCACCAAGAGGAGAGAGATCCAAGAAGAGAAAGAGATCGCGAAACTTCGCTCTATCTGATCGATCTTGCCACCGAAACCGTGACGCTATGGATGGAAGATGCGAGACAGGCGGATTGGGTCAGACCCGGTTTCGTGTATGCGGTGGAGGCTGTTGGAAAACGGATCATAACGTGGGGGGAATTAAAAAAATTAGAAGAACGCTGAAGCACAGTCAATTTGCTCAAGTCGCAGAAATCGGCATGGACTTTCGTGAAGTATTTATTTCTCCTCTCCTTCCAGTGTTTTTATTTCGCCCCATAACGTCAATAACCTTGTCTTGGGAGACACTGCCAATTCACCCAGAACCCATGAACCGCCTATATCACTTGCTGGGTTTTGCGTGAGATTGGTCGGATTCTCGCCGTCAGCGTCCATAACATAAATTTCATAATTTCCATTGCGGTTTGAATCAAAACCAATTTTTCGACTATTCGGAGACCAGAAAGGGTTTCTATTGTAAACAGGAAAATCGTTGGGGAGGGTATCAGTATTGGTAAGTTGGACCTGCTCAGTACCGTCAGCATTCATGACATAAATCTCCCAGTTTCCATCACGGTTTGACCGAAAAGCAATTTTCCGACCATTGGGAGACCAAGCGGGCTCCCTGTTAAAACCAATGACGAAAGTCAGTCTGATAGGACGTTTGCCATTAGCATTCATGATATAAATATCCCAATCTCTCTCAAAGGCGATTTTTCGTCCATCAGGAGACCAAGCGGGATCTTTATCGTCTGGGGGACCTTCGGTAAGATTGACAGGGCTTTCACCGTTAGCATTCATAATATAAATGTCCCTGTCCTTTGCAAAGGCAATTTTTCGACCATCAGGAAACCAAGCAGGCGCCGTGCTCCCAGGTTGATTTGGGGTCAGATTGATGAGATGTTTGCCATCAGCGTTGTTCATAACATAAATTTTTCCGAATCTCTCAAAGGCAATTTTCCGACCATCGGGAGACCAAGCAGGGTCAATATGGACTGAGGTGGGATTTTTCGTGAGATTGCGCTGCTGAGAACCATCAGACTTCATTACAAAAATGTCAAGTCTACCCTCACGGTCTGAAGAAAAAGCAATCATTGAATCGAGCGATTGTGCTGGACCTGTTGACATTAGCATAAGGCACAGCATTACAATCAGGCACGGAGGCTGTAAGGTTTGGTTAAACAGTAGGAATTTCATTGTCTCTTTCCTTCTTTATATAGGTCCGTATGCTTATGGCTTCCAATCAATTTCTTTGAGGGGTACAAATTCCTCCATCTTTTTAACCCACACTTTTGTCTCCGGCTCAATCTGAACTTGAAATATATCCGAAACATCAACATTCAATTGAAAATCCTTTACTTCCATGTTAAGACCGCTCAGAAATTGCCCATCTGACTTCCTGTGAGTTTTCATGCTGCCCGCTGCAGGAAACCACACCTCCTGATTACCAATTTGGTACGCTTTATACTCTATCCGCTCTGTTTTCACTGTGGGCCAAGGGGCTGGATTATACCACATAGAGTCATATTGAATTTGTACACAACGAAAGCCTCTCTCAGGGGTGATCCAAAACGTTATCGGTTCTCCGTTACACTTCGACTCGACGATGTAGCATGGCAGTTCTCCCAAGACTTCACTTCCAAGAATCTTCATTCCGTTTTTCTGAAGGTGTTGGCTTAAAGGAATATCATACACCTGAAGTCCCCAATTGCGCGGATCTTCATGTAGAAGTGTTGTCTTTCGTGGATGTAGATAAAGTTTTGGGATTTCTGAGTTTGGGTCATTATGAATCATCAACTCATTTTCGCCATCAAATAAAACCCGTCTGTCCTTGAGGATGCCAACATGAAAGTTAAAAGCAGTTTTCTGCCCGTCAAAACCGAAGTCTTCAATAGTTGGAAAATCCTTTCTTTCATACGTGAAATACACCTTCCCTTTTCCAGACACAATAAGCGATTCTGTAGCTTCAAGTCCTGTAGTCAGGGATTGAGCGTCGATCGGAGGCAGAGGAGATTCAGCTTGACCCCAACCGTCAGGAACTCCTCCCCCAAAAATGATAAGCGAAAAGACGATGCACAAACATCGTTGCTTGTTCATGAAAGAACTCCTTACCTAAGTTGTTAGTCAGGTATACCAGAACAAAGTTAAAAGGCTCATGTAAAAACGGAGTGCAATTACGGTGAAAGCATTGATGGCGGGGCAAGATGCCCCGCCTACGGTTTTTGAGGTAAGTGGTGCTGTTGCACTAATTCTCTACATGAGCGAATCGGGAATATCCGCCCAGAATTACTAAAAATGCGGAGATATGCTTACCATTATCGGTCTTCCATCTGGTGCCGTACCTAGCTCTACTTCCAAGATCCCCTCAATTGCCTCCGCAATTTTTCCACCGGGATTAAATGCAACAGTATCTTTTGTATATAACAGATAGGTCTGCACGAGGTTGATTACGTGAGGCATGAGATCTATTTTTCCTTGTTTAAGGTTGTTCCAGCGCTTGCCGATTTCAGGACTTGGTGGCATTTTTAATAGGTCAGCACTTTCGGCGGCTATGCTTCGATATTCCCCAACAACTTCATTAAGTTTTTGAAGGACGTCAGCAGCCATTTGTTCAAGCTCTTCCGGCGTTTGTCCAAATTCATCGGTCTGATCTATATCATCAAACACGATTTCTTCAAACTCGGATAATAGGTCGCTGTCTAGCGGCTCAAACTGTGGAGGGATTTTATTAATTTGCGTCGTATCTTCCTGTGTTGTCGTATCCTGATATATGGCGCCTTCCCACTCAGATGATGGATCGTTTTGAAGGTATTGGGCTTTATATTCAATAGATGAGACCGGTGGCACATCTAAATTAACCTTAACGGTGTTTGTTGACAAAGATTCACGAAAAACGATCCACGAAAAAATGGAAAACAGGCAAAGTCCAATCCCGGTAACAAACATCGCGGTCGTCGCCAACTTAAACCAGTCAAATCCTTTTTGCTGTTTCATCATTTCCTCCTGTACTGTTCCAACGCTAAACTTTCTGAACAGATACTCCCTTCTGAGCAATGTAATACGGCTATATCGTGTATCAACCGGGAACAACCGGTCAGGAATTATCCAAGCTGGACTACAGTCGGTTCTTGGCGGATTTTGCACTGCCGTTGCCGAGAAGGAAGACACAGATACTGAATACAATCTGCTATTTTTTAGGCACCCTAATTTTCGTATTCATCTATCGGCCAAGTTGTTTGAGCCACCCCCAAGTGAGCAGACGCTTATCAGCAGTAGCAACAGAAAATGTAGGATCAAACCATGCGGGTTCTTGGTCATCACTCTGATGGTTTGTCAGGTTCCGGAGATTGTTTCCATCGACATCAATGACGTAGATGTCGTAGTTCCTGTTTTGAAAATTTCTCTGTTCTAGAATATTTTTCCGTGAGGCGAAGACAATCTGCCGGCTGTCAGGAGACCACGCAGGACAGATATCATCCATTGGGGGACCTGTAAGCTGCCGGACATTTTTTCCATCGGCATCTATCACATAGATGTCATTGCCAGGCCTTCCGCCTAAGGTGAAAGCAACCCTGCGACCATCAGGTGACAAGGCCGGTTGAGTTGCACGATGTAATTCATCGTTTAATCGATGAAGATTTTGTCCATCAGTATCCATTACATAAATACCAGGAGTTCCACCACCTACACGCCTAAAAGCAATCTTTCGAGTATCAGACGACCATGCGGGCGAAGTATCATTCCGCGGATGGTTTGTTAGATTGCGCTGATTTTTGCCATCGGTATTCATTACGTAAATTTCCCAATTTCCATCTCGATTAGAACTGAAGGCAATTTTTCGACCATCGGGCGACCATGCGGGCTTCTCGTCTGATTCAGGATGATCTGTGAGTCTCTGGGCATCTTTTCCCTTTGCATCCATCACGTAAATATCGGAATTTCCTCTTCGCCTTGTCGATACAAACGCGATTTTTCGACCATCAGGAGACCAAGTAGGCGCGAAATCAGATGCCGGATGGTTTGTGAGGTTCCGCTGATTTTTGCCATCGGTATCCATCACGTAAATTTCTCCATCCCCATCGCGACCGGAGACAAAAGCGATTTGTGCCTTTTTTGGTGCTTGTGTCCAAACATTGGATAACAAAGCAAAATTACTGAACACCGTAGCCCCGATAAAAACAAGCCATGGAAATCTTTTTCGAGTCATTTTTCATCTCCTTTCGGGATCGGTCTACAAGGCGAACCGGCGTTTCATATGATGGTCAACTTCCATGTCTCTAGCAGCGATGACTCCCTCACTGTTTGTCTGATTTGAGCTGCCCCCACAATGTGGCGTGGTTACCTTGCGGATTGACAGAAAGCGACCGATCAGGAATCACCCAGACTGGCCTCACATCCTTATCCGGATGATTGGTGACTCGTGAAACTGGCTTCACATCGACAGCAAACGGATGATTGGTGATTCGCGTCTGATTGTTTCCGGTCGCATCCATGACATAAATCTCCCAGTTCCTATCTTCTCGGGTCGACATGAAGGCGATCCACCGTCCATCAGGAGACCACGAAGGTAGGCGATCCTGTGCGGGGTGATCTGTTAGCTTAACCAGATTGGCACCGTCGGGGTTCATCACATAGATATCGGATTGCCCTTCCCGATCGGAATAAAATACAATTCTTTTCCCATCCGGAGACCAGTCCGGCGCGGCATCCGTTCTGGAGTGCTTGGTCAGATTGACCGGGCTTCCGCCATCCGCATCCATGACATAAATCTCGTCATTTCCATCGCGGCTCGACGTAAACGCAATTTTAGAGGAATCTGGAGACCAACTTGGACTACTATCCTCAACGCCGGGAAGCTGTGTTAGGTTCTTTAATCGCCTGCCTTCAACATCAATAATGCAGATGTCTGAAGCGTCGTGAGGGGGAGCTTCCCAACATGAAAGTGCTAACGATTTACCATCCCCAGACCAGGAACGGACCAAATATCCGGGATATACTCCTGCCCACTTATGGGTTATCCTCTTTTGTCTGCTGGTACGGAGATCTTTAACAAAAATATGGACGCTGTCATTGGCGCATGTAGAGAAGGCAACGAACCGACCATCAGGCGACCAAGTTGGAGAGTAGTAACCACACCGACGGTTTTCGAGCCATTTCCGTTCGTTGGTGCCATCTGCATTTATCAGATAAATCGTCGTCTTGATACCCCGGTTCGGTGGTTTACTATTCCGAGACGATAGGAATGCAATGACCCCGTCCGCAGCAGCAGCCGCTTCGATGTTTGCCAATAGGAATAAGATATTTAGTAGCACAAGAAGGAGGAGCATTGTGCTTGAAATGCGCTTGCGATTCATTGGGGGTTCCTCCCTGAATTTGTAGATTGGATTGATAAAGCGCAACTTTTGTACCAACCATGTACAAATTTCAAGGAGAAATGCTGTCGCAGGGAATTGTTATGGATTGATACCCTATCCGGCTCATCTTTCGCTTAAGCATGGGTCAGAAATTGACCGACATCGTGCAAACCGGAGATCGGTTTAGTCCCAAAGGTGCGAAGGACCCAACATCGTATTGGTCCTTGGGTAACAAATTGGTGAAATCCATAAAGTTGTGCCAACCCCGATCAGACCAGAATGAATGCGCTACTACAAACAGCGGGGCAAGATGCCCCGCCTACCGGGTACAACGGGGTATGAGCCAAAACGGGAAAATGAATACGCTTAGTAATGACGTTTCCTGACTTATTTTCCTTCCAGCATCTACAACACAATCTCAATTGCTTCAAACAACCTCAGTTCAGGGATCCGAATCGTCAGCAGGTCATCTGACCGGTTGTATGCACATGTTGCCTCTGAGACTAGGCTTCGCACGGACTTCGGCGGCTTCGCTGACGGCAATTCGATTTCCAAGTCTACCATTTTGACCGGCGGGTAAAAGCTCACCCCGAAATGTCCCGAACTGTTCACCAGATGCACCAGTTGTGCACCCCCATCCACCTTTTCAAACCACGTCACCTCAACCATCGGTGACAGATTGCCCCCGATTGGCGTCAGCCCGGCAATTCCCTCCAGCAGATCAGCGACAAAATCGAAGGTATTGGGATAGCCTTGCCGGTGGAACAGCTGACCCGGCTCCCACGGGATATAGATCGCCTTTCCACCTCCGAAGGGGCGAGCCGTGAACGCCGGGTGCTCCGTGACCTGCGTGTAATAGCACCGCTCTGGTGGACCGAAGTTATGTGGCGGAATCAGCTTGAATCGTGGCTGAACATCCGACGCATACGCCGCATAAACGTAGGTTCCGTCCATATAGATAAGCTCAGTATCGGAGAACCGTTCAAACCCCTGTTTATCGTCCAATTTGAAATATGAGGAACGCATATCGGTCCGTATTCGTTGGACCTGTGTGATCCCAAGACTTTTTAGCGCGGGTGTCGATCTGGGTTCATCGTCCGCATCCCGGAATCCGCTTTGGCCAGCAGCGATCGCCGTTCCGCCCTCCTCGACAAACCGATCGATCTTCCCGGCCAGCTCATCGCTCATCGGTCGAACGTCGGGTAACACAATCGTCTGATACTTGTTCCACGCCAAATCGAGTGCTGCATCCGCTGTCAGGGTATCAAACAGGAAATGGTTCTCAACCAAGAAACGGAACCAGCCCTTGAATGCATCCGCACTGACTCGGTCAGATTTCAGTAGCGCAATATTCGCCTTCGATCGGTTGTCGGTGTATGCTGCTTCATTGGCTGCGTGATAGTGGTAGATCTCCTTAATAGGCTCAAACCCTGACCTATCTTCATGATTGTCCAACCGCCCGATGAGGTAGTAATCCAGTGCTCCACCGTTGGCTAAGTTCTGCGCCAGACGTAACGCCTGCTGATGGGGTGACACCGCGACGTGCCGGTAAGGGAAGTCGATAAAGTCAACGGTCGTACCGCTGGACACCATTTCTGGATAGCTGCTCACCGCCCATTTCGTGTTGTCGGACGCGCTGTACTGCCAGTGGGGCAGGGGGCGGTCTATCGCAGTGTTTGCCTCCATCCGGTTGAACCCCCGACGCATTTCCCGGTGGTTGGCGATACAAATATCGGGACGCAGCCTGTGAATGAAATCGTAAACCTTCTTGTGGTGTGCTTGTAATGTCCGTCCTTTGAAGAGGTTGTATTTCCGAAATGTTGGATCGTCATGATTCTCTTCAGTCGGCAGAGACAATCCAAACATCTCTGAAAAAAGCCGTTCGCAGTTGGCACAATGGCAGATGCCGTGATAGTTACCGCTATAGTCCCTCGTTTGGTAGCCGCCCATGTTAAAGAAGATCCCGTCGAAATCGTGCGTTGTGAGCAGTTCCTCAATAATCCGCAAGGCGTACTCCTGCTGATAACCTCCATTCAGGCAGACCTGCACATCTCCGTTGTATTCGATGATTCCGCCTTCAGTGGTAAGGGACGCCCATTCCGGATGTGCTTCGTAAATTGGGTAACGCACCTTAGAGAAATCGGTGCGTGCCATCACGCGGATATCGGCGCGATGACATGCGGCAATGATTGTTTGCAAGCTATCCCCCTTCAGAAACGGACTCTGAAAATGGTACGGCAGTTTCGTGGGGTAGCTAGCGATAATCCCCGCTGCATTAATCATCAGTACATTTGCTTTGAACGACCCCATATCAGCGACTACACGCTCGGCATCAATGTCGAGCATGTCAATCTCTCGCAGGTTGGTTTGAATAAATCGCCATGTTTTGCTGTGCCACCAGTCTGCCATAAGATAGTCTCCTAATTGAAGCGTGAAACGTAAAACGTGAAACGTGATGCGTGAAATCCCGTTCCGAGGATCCCGATCTATCGGGACGTGAAAATCATTTGTTCATTGACGCAGGCGGGCTAGGAAGTCCGAACTAGGGGGTTCATAGAAAAGGGAAGTGTAAAATGCGAAAACCACCGCTCGCAGTGGATTGACAAATCCACTGCACACACACGGAGATGGCTTGGATATGTCTATCCAAGCCGAGCAGGTATGTTTTCCAACTTTAGTACATTTCATTTGTCCTTTCCCTCGGAGTGCCACTGAATCTGCGGCATGTTTGTGCGCGGGGGCTGGGGCCAATGCGAGCCGCGTTGGCTGGAGAGTCCTCTGTTGGGACCGGGGACAAAGTCTCGGTCGGGGAGACCGATAAGCTGTCCATTTTCAGCCCAAGCTTCATCGCCACCATAGAGTTGGCTAATCAGTAGGTCAGTTAGATTGGTGAGGATATCGGCATGTTCAGCGGAAGCGGAGAGATCTGTCAATTCATCTGGATCGTTTTGTAAATCGAAAAGCTGCCGACAGTTGCCAACCGGATAGTAGATCAGTTTGTAACGTCCGGCGTGGATCATGCGTGTGGCGTGGTTATCCTCGCCAACCTCGCCGTAGAACCAATCTCGTCTCTGTTCGCTAACCATCGAAATCCCTTCAACCGTCTCAGGTATATCAACCCCCGCCAAGTCGAGCAATGTTGGCATCACATCCGCCCAACCGACCAATCGGTCATCAACGCGGCTGTAACCCACCCGTTCATCTCCAGCAACGCCGAGTAGAATCATCGGGATGTTGGCGGAATATTCGTAGAAAAGCCGCTTCGCCCACATACTATGGTTGCCGAGCATATCGCCGTGATCGGACGTAAAACAGATAATCGTATTGTCGAGTTCACCTTCTTCACGCAATGTCCCGAGAAGGACGCGCAACTGATGGTCAATATGGGTACAGAGGGCATAGAAGGCACGGCGGGCGGCGATGGTCTGGTGCGGTGTGAGCTTAACGCCTCGCGCAGTATTGGCTTGCAGGCTTAAGGATAAATCTTCTGAGGAAGCTGACCAGCTGCCGTGATAGGGTTCATCAATCGGAATATCACGGTACAGGTCTAGATACGTTTGCAAGGGAACGATTGGCGGGTGTGGGTGACGGTAGGAGATGAACCAGAAAGCGGGCCGACTCGGATCCCGGCGTTTGACAATTCGCGCCATCTGACTCGTCGCCCAATTGGTCGCATGGGTCTCCTCTGGAAGATGCCATGGGCGGTTGACATATTCGTTGTTACCCATCCCGTGATCAAAGTGTCGTCCTGCATACCCTTGGTCGCCGAGGAAAAGCTCATAATCATCTAAAACCCCGTATTGGACGCGCCCCTCCTCGTCCAAAATCACATCGTCGAAGCCGATACGATCGCGTTGCGGGTAGACGTGTAGTTTCCCAACAGCATAGGCTTGATACCCTGCGTCCCGAAAGGTTTGTGCCATCGTCGGGATTGCGGGCATGGTCAGCTTATCTTTGAAAACCCGATCCCCGTGGGTGCGGGGTGTAGTGCCCGTCATGAGGGTCCGACGGGCGGGAATGCAGACCGGGCACTCGGCATAGGCGTTACTGAACCGAACCCCGCTGCGGCAGAGTTCATCAAGGGTAGGGGTTTGGATGGCTGGATGTCCCGCAGCGCCGAACAGGGCAGCGGGCCAATGGTCGGTGCTTATTAAAAGCACATTTGGTTTGGTAGACATAGACTATTCCTTATTTTGCGGTGCAAGTTTTCTATGTGCCTCTGCTTTTATCTGCGTGAATTTGTGTCCTACAAAGACCATTCGCCAGAAAAGGTTCAACAATCATGATCAAATAGACATCGCGCCGCTTCACTGAGACGGGAAAAGGTTTTTGTATTGAGAACACCCCAATCCGACCCCGATCTGTCTACATGCGGGTCGTGGCGACGACACCAAAAACTGGTAACGTTTGGGCGATCGTTTTGGCTGCGATTCAAGGTAGCCCCGTGCCACAGATGGCTATTGAAGACCACAACCGTGCCGGCAGTGCCGATCAGTTTTATCTCATCCGGATGTGCCTCCTCCGGTGATTCCATTACATCTTGTGGGTGTTTGCTGCTACGATGGGAGCCGGGAACGGCACGAGTGGGGCCATTCTCTTCGGTAAAGTCAGTTAGCATCCACATTGAGTTGCAGACATAATACCTGCCCGGTTTGGCTGGCGGTCCCCCATAGTCAACATGAAGCGGTTGGTGACCACCCCCTGGTCGATTGGGGCGCGAATGGATCCCTAGAGATCTAAAATCTTCCTTCAACACATGAGCAACCGCCGCAAGCAAACGCGGGTGTGTGAAACAGACATCAAAGGCAGAGGATCTGTTTTGCATGTTTGTGCACTCCTTTGGCATACCCGGTTCGCCGGTGCTTTCGAGGGCGAACAACGCCTCCATTTCCGAACGCATCCGAGCAACCAACTCGGCAGAGATGAGGTTCGGAAAGGGCAGAAAGCCATCTTGGTCCAACCTGAACTTTTCCTCGTCGGAAAGGGTGTTGTCCCGGACGCCGAGGGCATAAAGTGCCTTTTGAAATGTCATAATGGTGTCTTCTATCCGTTTACGTGAACCGACAGTAGTATATGCTAACCGATTGGATCTGCCAAACGTCCGAAACAGACGGCTTTAGCCGGAAATGTCATCAGCTTCCAGATTCAACCAACGCATCTCATCGGGGGACAGTTGAATCGTCAACGCTTCAAGACATGAAGATAACTCTTCGTGAGTTAAGGGACCAACGAGCGGAAAAGTTGGAAACGGTTGATGCAAAACGAACGCAAGTGAAATTTGTATCGCCGTACACCCCTTCTTCTCCCCAAGTATTTCTGCCCGGCTGAGTCGCTCAAAATTGGCATCGTTATAGTACACCCGCACCATATCCCGGTTTTCCCGTTTGTCAGGGGCAAAACGTCCGCTGAAGAACCCTCGCGCCTGTGAGGACCAGGGCAGCAGCGGAAATTGGGTCTCATGGTGCCACCTCCACGCCGCTTCGGACACAGACACCACACCCTTCCACATCGGTTCCATTGGGACAGCCAAGCTGATATTGTTGCTGCTAACTATAAATCCGTGCAATCCATGTTCTGCAGCGTATTCATTCGCCTCTTGGAGGCGTTCAAGTTCCCAATTTGATGCGCCAATCGCTCGAAGGTTGCCCGCACGAATCTCCTGATTCAGATGCTCAATGATTGTACTAGCGGGAATGCTTGGATCATCACGATGCAGCAGAAACAGGTCGATATAATCGGTCTGTAGACGGAGGAGGCTTTCGTGGATGTCGTGTGCAAGCTCCTCTGGACTTAGACGTGGACGTGGCACTGCGGCGTGTGGATGTCCGCCCTTATCAACCAAAAACACCTCGGATCGGTTTTTCCGATTTTTCATCCACATACCGAGCAGCCGCTCGCTATCACCGTCGCCGTAGCTATACGCGCTATCAAGTGCATTGCCGCCAGCTGCAAAAAATTCGTCTAGCATGGAATAACTGTGTTCCATCGTATCGGGCGTAAATAACATACACCCGAGCACAAGTTGTGAAATCTCTTTCTCTATCCCTGGAATTGTTCTGTGATTCATGGAATCTCCTCTCAGTAGGTGTGCTGGATACATAATAGCAAAAAAAGAATAAAAGGTCTATGCCAACGACAATTTTTGCCCCGCCAACGAAAACTATGCTACAATACACACTGGATTTTTAACCCTTGGGAGGATTTCGACAATGAAGATTAAAACCCTTGAAATGATTACACTGCACATCCCTTTTTATGCCGATTATGTCACTCAACACATGCAACGCGCCCTGACTCACTCGGAGCAGGTAGAGGTATACCGTGTTGAGTTAGATAACGGCGTTATCGGCTATGGCGAAAATTTGGGAGACGAATCCGGCAACTTTGATCGAGTTATCGGACAAAACGCCTTTGCAATCATGCAGGACGACAGCATCGGTTTCGGCATTCAGATGTCCCTGTTTGATGCCGTCGGCAAATCGGTTGGCGTACCTGTTTACCAATTGCTGGGCGCAAAGGTTCGGGACCGCTGCCCGATTTCGTGGTGGGATATCGACATGCCGCCGGAGGATTGGGTGAAAGAGGCGGAGGAATCCATAAAGCGTGGCTACACCTCCATTAAACTGAAAGCCCGTCCGTGGCGGGACATTTTTGAGCAGGTGGAGGCTGTTGGAAAGGTTGTCCCAGAAGGTTACAAACTGGACATCGACTTCAACGGTTTTCTCCTCACAGCGGAGGGCGCGCAGCCTGTTTTGCAGGAGTTGGACAAGCACCCCAACGTTGCATACTACGAAAGCCCATACTACCTCGGCACAGACATCGAAGGCGCCGGGCGTCTACAAGAAGCGGTGGAAAAACGGATTGTCGAACACTTTAACGAATCGTGCCTACATGCTCGCTGCTGTGGCGGATTTGTCGTTGGAGGTGGGGCAACGGGGACACGGAGAATCAATGCGTTGTGCGCTTCGTTTGATAAACCGTTCTGGCTGCAGATGGTCGGAACAGGCATTACGACCGCCTACGCCATGCACATCGGTGCAGTTCTCTCGCACGCACAACTGCCAGCAATCACCTGCTTCGAGTTGTGGGAACACAATCTGTTAACACAACCATTGGAAGTAGTGGAAGGAACAATTGCCCCACCGGAAGCACCGGGATTGGGGGTCGAAGTTGATGAGTACGCACTGGAGCGTTACCGTGTTGAGCCGGGAACCCCTTCACCCACAGCACTCTATAAACAGAGGGAGCGAACCTGTCGCGTGCATATTCCCGACAGTAAGGGCGGTAAGGTTGTCCACGATTTTACAGGTGAGGATGTCTATTATCCCGCTTTTAGCGAAGGGGAGTATCCGGGATTTGTGCGTGGCGTTTGGATGGAAGTAATTGAAGGGTAAGGTAAATCTGAGGATTGAAAAAAGTGCTAGGGGCAACGATTAGCGTTGTCCCTAGCTCGTTACTATAAAACTGATAGTGTGCTGACACTACAAACCTAAAGCATATCGAGTTGAGCTGCAATCTCGGTCAACTTGCTTTCCATTTGGCTTGCAGCCACTTCAAGTTTTTCCTGATCAATTT
>PYIZ01000029.1:66575-76924 GCA_003635265.1 Candidatus Poribacteria bacterium | reverse complement strand
TGCGAATGGAAGTATGAAACGGGATGCGTGGACTGAAGGTTTTGATGATGTGATATTTGCGCTGGATTTCCCGGAGTCTCAAGTTGACAGTCCGTCACAGCCGGATCTGCTACCGGGCGGGGGTGTTCACATCCCTGACACAAACCTCCGTGCCACGATTACAGAGGCACTTGGCAAAAGCCCCAATGCCCCAATTACTGTGGAAGATATGGAAAAGTTAGGCCCGCACTTTGAGGTCGAAAACAAGGGCATCCGAGATTTGACGGGTCTTCAATTTGCAACTAATGTAATTGAACTAGATGTTGATGATAATCCGATTTCTGATCTCTCACCCATAGCAGGCTTAATCAATCTGCGGGATTTGGGTTTTGCCAATACCCCCATATCTGATCTGTCGCCATTATCTGGATTAATCAATATGGAGCAGTTATGGTTTAACAGTGCAAATGTATCTGACTTCTCACCACTATCTAGATTAATCAATATGAAACTCATTCACGCGTGTTGCAACCCTGTATCTGATTTATCTCCGCTTGCGAGATTAACCAAACTGGAACATCTATATCTTCCCGGCTCCGATATATCAGACCTAACGCCGTTGGCAGGCTTAACCAACTTGAAAGAACTGTATCTCCATCATCAGGATATTCTCTCGGATATATCACCGCTTGCGGGGTTAACCGGATTAGAACGTCTGAACCTTGAAGATAACAGTATTTCGGACCTATCTCCGCTTGCAGGGCTAACCAACCTGAAATGGTTAAATCTTGTAGTCAATGACATATCCGACATATCACCCCTTGCAAGTTTAACTAATTTAACATGGCTAAAAGTGGGTGAAAACATTGGTGAAGACAACAGTATTTCGGACCTTTCACCTTTAGCGCGGTTAACCGGTTTGGAGGAATTGTATCTTCCAGAGTGCGGAATATCGGACATATCGCCTCTTGCAGGACTAATCAGGTTAGAGAGATTGAGTCTTGACGACAACAACATCTCGGACCTATCTCCGCTTGCAAGATTGACTAACTTAAAATGGCTGGAGGTCTCTCGCAACAACATTTCTGACTTTTCTCCTTTAGTGGGGTTACGCGAGAATATAAACCTCATTTGGTACGACAATCCGGGTTTTCCAAAAGGGGGACCGAAGATAGAGGGACCCTGGTTATGGGTGGCGTTACCCAACACAAGACTGAGTAGTGATACCGATTTGCTAGCGGAAGCAAGTGGCGGCGCAGTGACGGAGACGGAGATTGCGACCCACGGGGCGATAGTAGGACAGTCTGTTGGTGATAGCGTGTGGACAGCCTATAACCTCCCGCCTACGGGTAGGGATAACCTCTCACATATGCTGGAAGACAGCATCTACAAAGACACCGTCCATCCCAATCCTGGAGCGGCACTCTACGGCTCTGTGTCCCTTTATTCGCCACGGGAACAGAACACAACGATGTACGTCGGCGGTGATGATGGCGTAAAAGTCTGGCTCAATGGAACTTTGATTTACGGGCTCCGAGGGGTTGGGGTTGAGGATTATGGTGATTTTTTCCCTGTCACACTTCAGCAAGGGAAAAATGTCCTGTTGATTGCGGTTTATACTTGGGGTAACGGATTTTTTGGGTTTGAACCCGGCACCGAATATGTGTTGGCAATGGATGTCGGCTACACTGTTTCCAAAACCCCAATTCACCTCGGCGATACTTTTACCCTCAATATCCGCGCAGAAAACATTTCCAACTTGGCGGGCTGGCAGTTTGATATTGTTTTCGATCCTGCTGCACTTGAAGCCGTTGATATAAACGAAGGCGATTTCTTGAAAATGGACGGTGAAACGACCTTCTTCCAAGGTGGCAGCATTGACAACGCAGCAGGTAAGATCACGCAACTCAGTGCAGCGCGACTGTCTACCCAAGGTGTTACCGGCACGGGTACACTGCTTCAGGTGAGGTTCAAGGCGAAGTCCATTGGTGAAACGCAGTTGTCGCTGCAGCACTCTGAGTTTGGTGCTCCCACAGGAGATATTATCCCTACAGGTACCCATGAAATCTACCTTACTGTTGAGGAGCGACTTCTCACCGGGGATGTGAATCGAGATGGACGAGTGAGTATTGTAGACCTAATCCTCATCGCACAGCAGTTAGGGCAAAGCGTGCCTGCCAACTCACCGGTGGATCTCAACCGTGATGGTGTTGTCAGCATCCTCGACATCGTCCTCGCGGCGCGGAAAATTGGCAGCACTATAACACCTGCCGCACCGGCGATGGAAGCAGAATGGATAGATCCTGCAACGATAGAAGCGTGGATTGCGCAGGCTCGGTTGGAAGACGACGGTTCACTTGCCTTCAAACAGGGAATCGAAATTCTTGAACGCTTGTTAGCGTCCCTAGTTCCTGAAGAGACAGCATTGCTGCACAACTATCCGAATCCGTTTAACCCGGAGACGTGGATTCCGTATCAATTAGCAGAGTCAGCAGAGGTCACACTGACGATCTATGATATGAATGGACAATTGATTCGCCGTTTGGCGGTGGGGCATCAAGCAGCGGGTATGTATCAGAGTCGCAGCCGTGCGGTGTATTGGGACGGAAGGAATCAACTTGGCGAATCGGTTGCGAGTGGTCTCTATTTTTATATGTTGACAGCGGGTGAATTTAGTGCAACGCGACGGATGGTGATTTTGAAGTAGTGGTACTGCTCTGTCATGCTATCATTTGCACAACGGTTACGGCACATTGCCTTGAATCCCAATTTATCGGGGCGGCGTGTGCCTACTACTCTATCAAAAGAGCCTAATCATTCAGAGTTGCCAAAATTGCTAAAAACGCCTGCCACCGATGAGTACTGCGCGAACTTGACGATGACTCCCAACAAAAGGAGCGGTATTGCAATAAGCGCAATAAGTATGAGAATCCCCCAGATCCACGTCTTCTTGCCTTTGTCCGTTTTGGCAATCTCTGCTAACCTCGAAATGAGCACTCCCGCCCCGATCATCACTAGCACAATAAAACCGAAGACCAACGCAACCATGGCTCTCCCCTCCTAGATAAGCGGTGTCTGAAATACGCACTATTCGTTACGCATTATTCTTCCACCCTGTGCGGTTTGAGGATTAAATCATCGTATTCCGCTGGATCAACGAATGCTTCGACAATGACAGGCGCGTTCATGTCAAATGCTTTGATCAGTGCGGATCGATACGTATCTTCATCCTTTGCGACAAGGACAGGGACACCAAAATAGGTGTGGGCGGGGTTATAGGCATCTCCGAAAAGGCGCGTACCGTACTGCGGAAAGCCTTTCCGTTCCTGCTTAATCTTGATTAACTGGAGATTCTGATCCGTCAGTATCACAAAAACGACGGGGGTTCCTAAAGTGATAGCGGTTGCCATCTCTCCCGCCATCATCAAAAACCCGCCATCGCCGGTCACACAGGCGACCTGCCGATCCGGACGGCACAGCTTGGCAGCAATCGCCGCTGGAATCCCAAACCCCATCGACGATCCCCCGTTTGTCATGATCTGATTGCCCCAACGATAGGTCTTCCAGAGTTGCCCGATGAGGTGGGTGTGCGCGCCGACATCGCACGTCATAATCCCGTCGTCAGGGAGCACCTCCCGCAAGATGTTCAACGCATGGTGTGGTGAGAAATTTGGCACATCGGGTGAGAGGTTGGCGAACAATGTCTCTTTGCGATCCTGGAGTTCTTCAGCACACCAGTCGTAATCGAATTTTGGGAATCGCAGCATCGCCTCAAGCGTTTGGCGGATATCGCCGATAACCTCACAAACCTCGTAACTGGGATCAATATCCGCAGGAGCGGTATCAATATGAACGACCGGGGCGTCTGGCAACCACTCCTCGTAATTGAATTCCACCACATCGTAGCCAATACCGATGACCAAATCGGCTTCGCTGTGTGTCTCCGCAACCTGATCGGAGAGAGCATGGAAGAGAACACCGGCGTAGTATGGACTTTCTTCAGAGATTATCCCTTTCGCCATCGGCGTGAGGAGGACAGGGATTGCCTGCTTCTCCACAAATTGGTTCACAACCGTTTCGGCGTCAGCACGCGTCACACTCAAACCCAACGCGATAATCGGCTTTCTGGCGGATCTCATCAGCTGCTTTACCTGCTGTATTGATTCAGCGGTAGGCGCAACAGCTTGGCGTCGATGACTGATTGCGTCCCTGATAGCCCTCTTACAATCTGGGACAGGTGCTTCTCCAAGTTCCGATGGAATGCCGAGATGGACGGGACCCGGAACCTCTTGGCACGCAATATCAACGGCTTTGACTACCGTTTCGCACAAGTTGTCCACAGAAAGTTCCGCAGTCCACTTCGAGATCGGTTCAAATAGTGCCTGATGATCGATTTTCATCTGAGTCATCCGTGTTCGCATCGCCGTTGGAGTTTGCGAGGTCAAGGCGAGCACCGGCGAGCGATCCAACAGCGCGTTTGCGATTCCTGTGCTTAGGTTCGTGGCACCGGGTCCGAAAGTGCCGTAACAGACCCCCGGTTTGCCTGTCAGCCGTGCACAAACATCAGCCATGAACCCCGCAGAGGCCTCATTGCTTACCAATACAAACTCCACATTGCTCCGACGCATCGCTTCCATAAACGGCGTCCAAGGACCGCTGGGGATGCCAAAAATGTATCGGATACCAAAATCGTCCAACATCTGGATGAGTGTTTCCGCAAATGTTTTCAACGTTGCTATTTCCTTCCCTTAATCTTTTTTCCTATCCTATCACACTGTAGATAGAACGTCAACGAATTACCGCCATTTTTGATTGCATGTCATCGGTTCTGCGTGGTATCATAACAGTGGTCTGTTGATACAAAATGGAGGGGAACGATGCGCTTTGAAAACCGGGTTGCTTTTATAACAGGCGGCGGCGGTCCGCTTGGGATTGGCAGGGCAGCGTGTCTGGCATTTGCGCGCGAAGGCGCAGCCGTTGTCGTTGCGGGCGGACGGATGGCCGATGCAGTTGCCGCAGAGATTCAAAACGAAGGCGGGCGGGCAATTGCCATACCGCTAGACGTAACCGTTCGTGAACAGGTGCAAGCGGCTGTTGACACCACCGTTGAAACATTCGGACGATTGGATATCCTGTTCAATAATGCTGGAATTCTGGGCAGAAGTAAGTTGTTTGAAGTAACGGCTGAAGATTTTAATCGCGTCATGGCTGTTAACGTTACAGGATGTTTGTTGTGCGCTCAAGCTGCAGCGAAGGTGATGCGCGAGCAGGGGATTCGTGGACGCATTATCAACAACTCGTCGATTTTTGCGGAAGAATCGCACGAAGGTGCCCTCAGTTACTGTGTCAGTAAAGCGGCGTTGAATCGACTGACCCGCAGTCTTGCTCTTGAATTGCGTTCCGATGGGATTACCGTCAATGCAATCGCCCCCGGCGGCGGTGCACCCACAGGTATCAATTCCCCACAGAATCTGCCACAGGACGACTCCTTACCAGATTTACTTCCCGCTTCAGCCGATGCGCCTCCGCTGGATCGGCGCGCAACTGTATGGGACTATATCGGTGCGGTACTATTTCTCGCCTCTGACGAAGCAGCATATATAAGTGGCGATATCATGACAATTGACGGCGGCGCGGTTGCCCGTCGATGAGCGTTGGTTGGATGCACAGAAACCAACGCGAAGAAACGAAGAATTATCTGTGATTGAATTTATTAAAGCCCACTGGCTGTTGTTTTTGGTAATTTTACCTGTAATCATCATCGTTACGACTCTTGCAACGCTTGCGAGTATTTCGATGCTGCTTATTTCGTTACCGTCGGACTATTTCACTCGGAAGAAACGGATAAGCCCTATAAAGAACCCGGTTCTACGTCTATTGCTGTGCATCCTGAAAAACGTGGCCGGTGCAGTCTTTTTGATTGCCGGATTCATTATGATATTTACACCAGGACCGGGTATTCTGAGTTCGCTTGTTGGTGTCATCCTTTGCGATTTCCCCGGTAAGCGAAGGGTAGAACGCAAGATTATTGCGCGTCCACGTGTGCTATCTATGATAAATCGGATTCGAGCACGGTATAACCGCCCACTGCTTATGTTGGATGATTAGCCAAGAATTTATGCTTTTTTGCCGAAAAAAGACTTGACAGCTTTCTCAAAATGTGAAATAATAATCTTTTGGAAAATTAGAACCCTGCGAATAAAGTACAGTGGGCTGAAAATGAAGCCCATTCTTTTTTGGCTTGAGTATGTGAAACATTTCACAACCGACATTCAATAATCCTAATTTTTGGCTGAAAATGCCGCGCAGCTTAAAAAATGTTGACTGATTACCTACCCATACTGTTGTTACTCGTTTTTGCCATCGGTTTTGCGGCAGTAAACCTCGCCTTGACCCACTTGATTGGGCCAAAAAAATCAACGCAAGCCAAACTCTCCGTTTACGAATCTGGCGTCCAACCGGTCGGAGACACACGGCAAAGGATTTCCATCCGCTTTGGTCTCATTGCGATGCTCTTTATCATTTTTGATATTGAGGTCGTTTTCCTCTATCCCTGGGCAGTTGTCTTTAAGAAATTCACAGAGAGCAGCGGCTATTTTATCCTTGTCGAAATGCTGGTCTTCATCGGTATTCTCTTTTTAGGTTATATCTATGCTTGGAAGAAAGGCGGTCTATCGTGGGATTAGAAAGTCAACTTGGAGATAATATATTCACCACCACTATTGATAAGTTTGTTAACTGGGGGCGAAAAAACTCCCTCTGGCCAATGCCCTTCGGCACTGCCTGCTGTGCCATTGAAATGATGGCAACCTTAGCGTCGAAATTCGATCTCTCACGTTTCGGTGCAGAAGCGATTCGATTTTCGCCGCGCCAATCCGATTTGTTGATTGTTTCGGGACGTATCTCCATTAAAATGATGCCGGTCTTAAAGAAAATCTACGACCAAATGCCTGACCCAAAATGGGTCATCTCCATGGGGGCGTGTGCTTCTACGGGCGGCGTTTTTGATACCTACACCTTAGTACAAGGCGTGGATGGGTTTATCCCCGTTGACATTTACCTCCCCGGCTGCCCACCGCGTCCTGAAGATCTCATCGACGCTGTGATCCAGATTCAACACATCGTGGAACAAGAAAGTGTCTCTCCTAAAAGGCAGAGTGGAGCGATTGCTAGCTAACTCGATCTAGAGGACGAAACCTAATGAGTGAAGGGCAAGAGGTAACTGCTGAAGAACAACAACCGCTCGTAGTCCAAAAAGTTCAAGAACAATATCCTGATGCGATCCTTGACGTCTCTGATGCACGAGGCGAACTGACAATCACGGTGCGTAAAGAGGGCATCTATGAGTTGATGGCGTTCTTGAAAAGCGATTCAGAACTCGCATACAACTTTCTTGCTGATGTCACAGCGGTTGATTATTCTTTGATGGAAGATGTTCTGATGAAACACGACTACGCACGGTTCACTGTCGTCTATCATCTGCTTTCAACAGAAAGGAAAGAACGTCTGCGTGTCAAGGTTCCCGTTCATGAAAAAGAACTTAGCATTCCGTCAATGGCATCTATCTGGAAGGTAGCAAATTGGCTAGAACGCGAAACATATGACATGTTTGGGATCACCTTTGATGCCCATCCAGATCTCCGCCGAATCCTGATGCCCGATGATTATGAAGGGTACCCGCTTCGTAAGGACTATCCCTTACGTGGTCGTGGGGAGCGTGAGACCTTTAACTTTGAAGAACAGAATGTGTAATACCCTTTAGGCTAGCCCGTTAGTTATCAGCAGACAATCCCGACTCGCCACTGGAGAAAAAGAGATGCAAAAAGATCCAAATCGAGTGCCCGGCGAACCGATGACCCTGAATTTCGGTCCCCAGCATCCGGCAACTCACGGCACACTTAGAATTGTCGTAGAACTTGATGGCGAAACCGTTGTGAAAGCAACGCCCCATCTCGGTTACCTACATACCGGTTTCGAGAAGCTCGGAGAGCACCACGACTACAACCAGTATATCGTTGTAACCGACCGGATGAACTATCTCTCACCGTTGTCTAACAACTTCGGTTATGTACTCGCTGTGGAAAAGCTGCTGGATATTCAAGTCCCGGAGCGTTGTGAATACGTTCGCGTGATCCTTGCCGAACTCTCTCGTATCGCAGATCACATGGTTTGGCTCGGTATGGGGGCATTAGACCTCGGCGCATTCACGGTGATGCTATACGGCTTTGAAGAACGGGAGAAATTGTACAGCATTTTCGAGAAAACCACTGGCGCCCGCTTGACCACCAGCTATACCCGTGTTGGAGGGCTGCTGAGAGATATCTACGACGGTTTTGAGGAAGATGTCCGGATGTTCCTGAGCACCTTTCCGAAAACTCTGAAAGAGGTTCATACACTGCTGACTCGAAACCGGATTTGGATGGATCGCACCAAAGACGTTGGGGTAGTGTCAGCCGAAGATGCAATTGACTATGGGTTTACAGGACCGTGTCTGCGTGCCTCCGGAGTGGATTGGGATTTAAGAAAAGCAGAGCCGTATTCCTATTATGAGAAGTTCGATTTTGATGTTCCCGTTGGTGCCAACGGTGATGTCTATGATCGTTACCTTGTACGAATGGAAGAGATGATTCAGAGCGGGCGAATTATTCAGCAGGCACTGGATAACCTGCCCGATGGACCTGTCAATGTGGATGACTATAAGATTAGCCTTCCGACGAAAGAAGATGCCTACGGAAATATCGAAGGTTTAATCCACCACTTCAAGATTATTATGGATGGACATGGTGTCCAACCCCCTGCGGGTGAAGTCTATTGTGCCACCGAGTCCCCTAACGGTGAACTGGGATTTTATATCGTCAGTGATGGCAGCGGTAAGGCGTATCGCATTCGTATCCGTCCACCCAGTTTTATACACTTTCAGGCGTTACCTCACATGATTGAAGGCGGGATGGTAGCAGACATCGTCGCCGTATTGGGTAGCCTAAATATTATTGCCGGAGAATTGGATCGATAGTATCAAAAATTGAGTCCCGCGGTATGTGGGCAATCGCTATGATGGCAAAACGGAGGAAATCTCCCTCCAACCGGATTATTTGGTATCTACTGGGAGCCGTTGAATAGAGACACATCGTAGATCGGGGCGGAAATATGAAGCGGTCAACCCTTCTTTTATTATGCTGTCTATGGCTCATTTCCGGGGCTATTTTTTCCCAACAAAGTCTAATAACCGGGACAGTCCGGGGGCACATCAAAGATACCTCAACAACACATCTCCCAATTGAAGGAGTCCGAGTTGTCCTTGTCGCTGATGACGGCTCCGAAACTGGAGCAGAGACAGACAACAATGGTACATTCAAGATGGTCGGTTTGGCTCCCGGTCGTTACCTACTGAACTGTTATAAAGACGGGTATTGGGATCTCGTCGACAAACCGGTTACAGTCATTGCCGGTGGTAACCACGAGGTGTCGCTAAGGACAGCTGAAAAAGCAAAAACGGGAGCAATTCGTGGTAATGTCTCAGATACTTCAATGGACCGGGTCCCAGCAGAACTCCCAATAGAAGGGGCCCGAGTCGTTGTTGTTGCAGCTAGCGGACTCGAAACTGAAGGGGAAACAGCCAGCAACGGTGAATTCAAGATAGTCGGTTTGGCTCCTGGTCGTTACCTGCTGAGTTGTTACAAGACTGGTTACGGCGATCGTATTGACAATCCAGTCACAGTTGTTGCTGGTGGGGAGCACTATATACCTACAAAAATGACCAAAAAAGAACCCCCTTGGCTGTTACTTATCTGTTTAGAACCTGTTTTAAAAAGAAAACTTCTACTCAAGAGTTAATGTTTACGTTCAATCATTGGAGCAGTGAATCCAACTCCAATGAAAGGCATGAACATGACCCAAACAAACTATCCCACGGATTTGACGGATGCCCAATGGTGCCGACTGTTACCTTATCTGCCAAAACCTTCGCCGGTAGGTAGACCTCTCAAGTGGAAGATGCGTGCAATTATCAACGCTATCTTTTATATAGTCAAATCAGGGTGTCAATGGCGAATGCTCCCGCATCAGATGCCGCCATGGCAAACGGTCTACTTCCATTTCAGAAAATGGAAAACTGATGGCACATGGCTTATGATTCATCAAGCACTTCACGAGCAAATCCGTTGTGATATTGGCAAAGCACCTTCACCGACAGTAGCTATCATTGACAGCCAATCCGTTAAAACGACCGAACTGGCAGATACTCGCGGCTTTGATGCACATAAGAAAGTCAAAGGTCGTAAACGCCACATAGTCACCGATACAATTGGCATTCCATTGCGGGTGAAGGTCACTGATGCAAATATCAGTGATAACCAAGTCGCAATAGAGTT
>PYIZ01000029.1:0-66555 GCA_003635265.1 Candidatus Poribacteria bacterium | reverse complement strand
ACTATAAAACTGATAGTGTGCTGACACTACAAACCTAAAGCATATCGAGTTGAGCTGCAATCTCGGTCAACTTGCTTTCCATTTGGCTTGCAGCCACTTCAAGTTTTTCCTGATCAATTTTTAACCGTCGAACATTATCATCTTGGTGTGATAGAATGCAAAACTGGTGGTTTTTCCGCATATCAAAGCCCGCCTGTTTAATGTTCTCTTTCACGGTGCCTTCCGGGTAATACCACCGTTGCCCTCGGGTCTGACCCATATTCATGTGACAATGCCCTTCGTCACCGCCAAAACAGTCGAACCGCAACACTTCGTCATCGTAGAAATATAAAGAGGCTGCGGGCCCATGACCACCTCGGTCGGACCTCCAATACACTTCTAATCTAACGTTGTCCTGTACCGGGTATTCAACCCAGTCAAACCTTTCCTGATTATTCACTACCTTAGTTGCCATCTGCTCCTCCAGTTATGAGCAATTCAAAGCCTTTCAAACAGAAGTCAGCTTGTTACTAGTGGACATGGGCTTAACGCCCAGACCTATCAGGGAAATCCCCGCGCCCTGAACCTTCAATCGGATTTCCCCAAGACTCTGTTATATAGTCTAGCATTAGCGGGAAATAATGTCAATATTAACATTTTGGCTTATGTAAAAAGAAAGTGCAAAGCAATCAGAGAAACCGAGTTTTCAAGAAAAAACTCGGTTTCTTCGGGAATGTCTGAAAGGGAATGTCTGAAACCTTTTTTCTGTTTTTTTACAGATCCCCTAAGGTTGCTCAACCTCAACCCGCCGACCCGTCTGACTGGACTCCAAGGCTGCATCAATAATGCGGGCGACTTGGAGTGCATCACGACCCGATGCAGGCGGAGCGCCTTCACCCTGCCCCGCACGAATAAAATCACGGATGAACTCCTCCCCAGCAATACCGCCATACGCTGGAGATTGACCTAAGGTATAGTCAAATTCACGCTGGGGCGCAGATGCCCAAGAACCTTGAATTGTCTCAACGCTCATCTGTTCTGCAACCCCCGGAGAGCCCCAGTGAATCCGACCGTTCTGACCGTTGACACCCACATAGGTATCGTAACTAGGCTGATTGGGATATTTCGACCCACTTAACGCAAGGGTATATCCCGCATGTAGAGAACCAACCGCTCCCGAACGCAGACGAAAAGAGAGCGTAGCAATATCTTCTACGTCGATATCCTCACCGCTGCGTGTTGCGACCTCGGCAGACACAGACACTATCTCGTCATGAGTGATGTAGCGTAGCATGTCGATATAGTGACAGCCCAACCACGCCAAGATCCCACTCCCCGCGTATTCGTGGCGAAATAGCCAGCCATCGGGGTTGCGATATTGTACCTGTGTCGTCAGCATCCGCATCTCTATCGACATCAGCGGTCCCAACAAACCCTGTCCTATAAGATCGCGTGCTTCACGGATCATCGGATTGTACCGATTTTGGTAGCAGACGCCCAACTGCATACCTGCGCGCTCCGCCGCATCAACGATTCGCTGCACATCTGGGGTGGTTCTGCCGACCGGTTTTTCTGCCATTAGGTGTTTGCCGGACTCTAATATCCGTATAAAAACATCGGGCTTCAAGTCTGTTCTCATGGTAGCAATAGCAAAGAAGACATCATCCCGCGCCAGAATCTCATCCAAATCAGCGGTAACCCCTTCCACCTTACGCTCCTCCGATTGTTGGAAGGCTTCTAGGGCGGATGGGTCTTCTCCCCAGACAAAAATGCTTTCAACCTCCGGTAATTCTTGTAATGTGCCGAGATGTCCTTCAAAATGAGCATGCCCCGGGCTTAACAGCAACGCTTTCATTTGTCTCTTTCCTTTCATTTAGCAGAGTTACTCAGAAAAATATTATCCCATAGAAATTGGTATAAGATCTGATGGTTTATCTTTGACGCAATATTACATAAGATTTACGCACTTGAACGCTCAAAGTTCTGTAGTTCGGCGATTCATCGCCGCTGAACAGCATTTCCAACGCCCGATGAATCGGGACAGGCGGGATTCAAGGCAACTGGACACCGTTCCCAGCCCTGGTCTCGGAACGGACACCCGATGAATCGGGCAACTACAGTAAGGTCTTAGGTTTTCTGACGCGCAATGAATTGCGCTACTACAAACGGAACTGCGTAAGTCCTAATCATAAGTGGAATTGTAACATAATAACATCTTTCCGCAAAATTAGACAAATCTATAATTGATAAATCTTTGGGAAGCAGTGCTGCACCCCCAGCCAAGTCGAAAATGCAAATCGCCAAATCCATCAATTGACAGTCCAACGGCGTTATGATATTCTTTTGTTGCATTGAAGAGGGTTGGCTTGCAGTTTGCCAAAAATAGGATAACGTCCATCAAGAGGTGAGATATGCTTAAAATTTGTATCAGTTTTGTACTTGCTCTGTTGATATTCGCTGCATTTTTCGGTTTCGTGACATGGGCACAAAAGGCAGAGGAGGGAACTAAGAAGGAAGGGGTGACGCTAGAAGCACTCGGGGTGACAGCGGAACAGAAGGAGCGGATCAAAGCTTTATGGGAATTCAAACGTCAAAGTCACCGCCAAGCAATCGAAAATCTGAAGCCCCTGAACCGGCTTGCTAAAGATACGCTGACATCAGATGAAGAGGTCCGGGAGATTTTGAAAAAATTTCACCAGCAACGCTTGGCACAGGAACAGAAGGTTAAGATCGCTGAAGAGAATCTTCTCAAGTCTCTGCCTCCGCGTGCACAGTTGCATCTGACCATCCTCGGTGTGCTAGACAACGGTTTACCGCCCCGCTTCAGCGCTGCTCCGAAGAAAGTCGACAACACACAAAAACCGAGCGACAGGTAGGAAACAGAGATCTGTGGGCACAAAAAAGGTGGAGCATATCGGACTTGAACCGATGGCCTCTTGCATGCCATGCAAGCGCTCTCCCAGCTGAGCTAATGCCCCACGTGACTATTTTTATTTTACCATACCAACCAACGAAGTGCAAGGAAAAATCAGCCTTGTCTAGAAATCCTCATGAACCTGTACTGTGATAGCGTCGTAACCCACTACACCAGAACAGGTAACTAACACAAAGCATCACTAGCGCAACGACCGGCGCTCCGAATTGAAAGAGTTCAGGCATACCGAGAAATTCGCCCTTCTGAAGCAGTTGTTGGGCGGGATAATAGGTCACAAAAGCAACGGGGAGAACAAACGTCAAAAGTAACCGCACGGCGAGCGGATAGATCGAGATAGGAAAAGCGGTTGCTTCTTTGGTTGCACTAATGAGCAGATCCGTTAATTTACCCGATTTTGTCGTCCATAGCGCGACGGTAGCACTGATGAGCATGAGTGTAAACATAATCAGCGTACCACTCAGAATTGTTGTGAGAGTAAACAGCGCAACGTCCAGCGTCCAGCGAATCCCGCTCAAATGGAACGCGACAACGAAGATAGCAACACTTGTCAATGCCCGCGAGACGTGGATTAACTCCACACGATTTGCAAGGATGTAGAATAGCGGCGGCACAGGTTTAATCAACACACCATCCAACTCGCCGCGAATGATGTACCGATCAAAATCGTCTAATTGGCTACCCAGTATCCGCATGAATGAGTACGCCAAGTTTCCTAAGCCGTACAGGAACACCACCTCCGCCCATGTCCAGCCATTAACGGTCCGAAACTTGGCGAGCAACGCACCCAACAAACCGAGTAAGCAGATCTCACTGATAACAATGCCGAAGCACATGAGCCCAAACGAGAGTCGGTATTGCAGCCGGGAACGCACATACGCCCCAGCGAGTAAAAAGTAGAGTTTGATATAACGTCGCACCATCGATCTCTCCATACCCCCAAATGTAGGGAACGCAGATCTGCGTTCCCTACGATTCCAATGTGCTCGTTCTATCCGCCCTGAATCACTAACTTGCGGAAGGCTGCCCGGTATGCCAGCCGTCCAATCCCCACCAACACAGCCACCCAAGTCAATTGTATCAACAGCGCCGTAACGAGACTCTCCCCTATTAACTGACCGGTGTAAATGGCGGTTGGAAAATAGATAATTGCACGAAACGGCAAGACCACTGCAATTTTGGCTAAGAAATCGGGATAAAACTCCAATGGCAAAAAATACCCGGAAAACAACATAGCCAACCCCCAAATAACGAAGGCGTAGAGACCACGAATCTCGACAAGCCAGAAGGCAAAAATACCGATTATAAATTCTATACTGAACAGAATGATATATCCTAAGACCACGCTAATGAAAAAGAGGAAGACAGTCAAAGGCGATGGCGGTAGCGATAGCCCAAACGCACCGTAAAACAGCAAGAATTTTGGGAGCATATTGAATAGCGCTGTATGGCTTGAAGTCCCCGCAGCGGTTGCAAGCGTCATGAGTTGGAAATCAATCGGTTTCATTAAATCGGTGACTACTTCGCCCGTTCGCACCTTCTCTTCGATAATACGTGATATCCGAAGTGTAAACGTGAAGGTCAATAGGGTTTGCGAGACAACGATGTACGTCAGAATCCCGTTCAGATCATATCCCTCCACCGATGTCCGTCCTGTGTATAACGCCTTCCACAGATAGACGTAGACCAACATGAACAGCACGTTGATAAACAGTTCCATCCATAACTCGAACCGATATGTCAGTGTTCGCTGAAAGGCTTTCAGCGTAAAAGTGAGATATTTCTTCATCGTGATGTGATCCGCGGGTATTAATGCACCCCCAACTCATAGATGCGTCGAACAATCTCCTCAATCTCCGGCTCCGATATCGTTAAATCCTGAATCTCATAGCGCGCCGTCAATTGTGCGATGACTTCGGAGGCAGAAATCGTATCGCGATCAAATGCAAGCCAGATACGATTGCCGTCGCGTCGGGTCAGATCCACCCCCTCAAGTTGGATATCAGAATACGCCTGTGCAAGGTCAACGATGAGCATCCGGGTTTTGCCGTAACGTTTCTTCAAGTCATCAATCCCACCGTCATAGATGATTTTGCCGTTGTCAATGATAATCAGCCGCTGACAAACCTTCTCGACATCGTTGAGGTCGTGCGTCGTCAGAATAACTGTGACCTGGCGTTCCGCGTTGACCTGCCTCAGAAACTGACGAACCTGCTCTTTGGCAACCACATCTAAGCCGATGGTCGGTTCATCCAAGTACAGGATCTCCGGGTTATGCAGCAGTGCTGCGGTCAAATCGCACCGCATCCGTTGTCCAAGACTCAATCTCCGCACCGGCGTGGACAGAAATGGCTGCAATTGTAACATTTCACTGAAAAATTCAAGGTTCTGTTTGTACAGGTTCTGCGGGATTTCGTAGATATGCTTGAGCAACTCAAAGGAATCGATAACGGGCAGATCCCACCAGAGTTGGGTTCGTTGTCCAAACACAACGCCAATCCTGCGCGTATTTTCCTTTCGCTGGCGATACGGCGTCAACCCCATCACATCAATATGTCCTGAAGTTGGCACAAGGATTCCTGTCAGCATCTTGATGGTTGTTGATTTTCCCGCTCCGTTGGCACCGATGTACCCCACCAATTCTCCACGCTCAAGGGAGAAATTCACATCATCAACTGCTTTGATAATATCGTGCTTGCGTGAAACCGTGCTGCTGAGATTTCCCCAAAACCCGGTGCGGCGTCTATAAACTTTGAAATGTTTGCTCAGATGTTCGACTGTGATAATTGGCATTTTTGTTAGCGTTAGGTTATCAGGTTGAAAACTCTCGGAACGGAGAGGTTAATTTGTAGAAAGACAGAATTATTTGCATCAAGAAGGGGTTACATTATACCATAATACCGCGTCAACAAAGTTCTCCTTTTATTGCGCACAGTCTTGGAGTATTACGACATGATGCAATTCACTGACACGCTCATTGAGTCTTACGAAAAACACGCTTATCAAAGGGAATCTAGCACTACCGACGAGTTTAAGGAACGAGAGCGGTCAGAGTTTCTAAAACTCTTGAAGGAGGAAAAGCGAAGGACCATCCTTGAAATTGGTTGTGGTCCCGGTCAAGATGCCCAGTTCTTTCAAAGTCAAGGATTCCAAGTTCTTGCGGTGGACAACGCGCCAACAATGGTGAAATTCACCGCAGAAAAGGGTGTCACCGCTCAAGCATTGGATTGCTACGACCTTGATCAAATTGATGAGACATTTGACGCAGTGTATACGCTGAATTGTCTACTACATATACCAAAGAAGGATATAGGGCACATTTTCAGTCTGATTGTGACCCGACTCAACGGAAACGGCTTAATGTATCTTGGACTTTGGGGCGGAGAAAATTTTGAAGGCATCTTAGAACGAGATACATACGAACCGAAGCGATTTTTCTCGTTTTGGGAACCGGAGAAACTCCTTGAAGTCGTACAACAATCATTCAGATTGGAATACTATCGTAAGTTAAACCCACGTGACGGCGTAACCTTCAATTCTATTATCGCCCGAAAACGATAATTTTTAGGAGGCAAAATGGTCGAAATACAATCCCACGACGATGCAAACGAACTTATTTCACTTTCAGGTGCTTACTTGGAATTGAACGAGAGTGAAAACAACTTGCCGATTGGTCTAGCTTACAGGCTCGCCAAGAATCCTCGCTATTACGGACCGGAATCACCGCTGCTGTTGAGTATTTTGGAGCAAGGTAGAGCCGTCGGTGTGGCAATTATGACACCACCTAGGAGACTCATCTTGAGTAGATTCGAGACTAGCGTCGAAGTCGCTATGGCTCATCTTACACGCTACCTCCGTGGTATTGATACACCAATACCGGGGGTTACCGGACCGGCGACCGAAGCCCAAGCCTTTTCTGAGTGTTGGACTGAAGAGAGGGCTGGTATATCAGCCAGAGTAGTCATGCGGCTACGTGTGTTTGAAGCGAGAATAGTGGCTGATGTACCGCTTTCTCCGGGAAAATTACGTTTGGCGTGTATGGCTGACCACCCGCTCATGACGCAATGGATTGCTGCCTTTTCAGAAACAATAGGCGAGCCTGTGGATGTTGACCAAGCCAAAAGCAACGCCCAGCAGTACATCAAGGACAGGCTACTATATATTTGGGATGATGGGGGTCCGGTCTCGATCGCTACTGAAACTCGCCCGATTAGAAATGGGACAACAATCAGCACGGTCTACACACCCCCGGAGCATCGCAGTAAGGGATATGCGACTTCATGCGTTTGGTCATTGACAAAGAAACTGCTCTCAGGGCGCTACTCATTCTGTAATCTATATACCGATTTATCGAATCCAACCTCTAATAGTATCTACACCAAAATTGGATATGTGCCTTTGGGAGATGCGCTATCATTTGATTTTGTGCCTTAAGCAAATTAGAACTGAATGGCACAGTGTGCCCCCGTTGTGCGTTTAGGTATCCGTTCAGGAGAGGACCGATGCAGGATTTCGACTATACGCTGACATGGTATCATGGCTCTCAGCAAGAGTTGACCAAACTTAGGGTCGGGAGTTCGATTACACAGAACAGAAATGTGGCAAAAGCGTTCTCTCACAGACCTTCACTGCTCACCCAGTCTGGGGGCGGCACGGTTAAGCATAACGGCGTGACTCCCGGTTATCTGTATATTGTTGCCGATGAGATTGGTCCTGAGGATGTGGATCCACATCCCCATCCAGTGAATGTTACTCGCTGGGAGTGGCTGACCAACCGAGAATTGAAACTGGAATTAATCGAACAGACTGTCGTGACGGACGAAGAGCGTCTGACAGACCAAGAAATTGCAGAGATGAAGCGGAAACAGGAGGAGAGGGGCGAGCAGACTTTCGCGGAGGAATGTGTATGATGAAAATACAAGGAGAGAACGATGCACGCTTGGAAAGAACATACCTTGCAGGTGAACGGGCATGAAATGGCTTGGTTTGAGATCGGTGCAGGACCGACCTTAGTTTGTCTTCATGGTAGTTGGGATCACCTGCTTTATCGCCCAATGGGAGAGCTATTTGCCAAAAAATATAGATGTATTCTCTATGACCAACGCGGATCCGGTCAATCGAAACTGCTTGAGAGCGGCGAGGATGCAATGGATATCAAGAAATTTATCCAAGATCTCGACACGCTTCGTGACCATTTGGGCTTGGATCAGATGGCACTGCTTGGGCACTCGTGGGGCAGCGGGCTGGGATTGCTCTATGCCCAAGCGTATCCTGACCGATTATCGCATCTCATCTTGGTGGGTCCGGGACCGCTCAATTCCGAAATGAGTAGCTGTTATCGCGCAAATAGAGATCGGATGGCATATCCGACCTCGCCTGAAGAGTTTGCAGCGATTCGGCGGTCATACGACCAAGCGCGTTCCGAGAAGGGCGGGGTTCCACGTGAAATTGACGAAGCCTTGATTCGGATATGGGCTCGCGTCATATTTTACTCACGTGAGACTGCGGGGCAGTTTATCGACTTCTATCTGAGCTGTGGTGGCTATCTTAGACATGCTGAGTCACCCACCAATTTCAAGCATGAAATGCAACTGGCAGACGCTGATAGGATTACCGCGCCAACCTTAGTTGTGTATGGATATCAGGATTACGAACCAATTACACAAGCATACCTAATCAAGGAAAAGATTCCGCAGACGGAGATTGCTTTTCTAAACGAGTGTGGACACGCCACTTGGGTCGATCAACCGGAGGAATATTTTAAGGTAGTTGACACATTTCTATCCACATCGATAAAAGAGCAGTAGTTTTCTATGGATTCGGGAAGATACAAAGCGAAAAGGAGTAGAGATGAACATCGTTCAATATACACCCAAGCTGCAAAGTGCTTTGACAGCATTCTATAACCGTCAGACCGTTAATGTTCCCCATTGCTACCCGGTCCAGGAGAAAGAGTTCGCTCTTGCGATGGTCGGGGTTACTACTGGTAAAGCTGATATACAGGAGGGTGGACTTGATTTTGAGACAGCTTTCGTTGCGATAGAGAACCGCACCTTGCAGGCGTTTATCCACGTCGGTATCGGTCAGGTTGGAGATAACAGGGAAATTCCTGTCGGTGTTATTCGGTTTTTGGGGTACGAGCGCGGTGCACGGCGTGCCGGGCAAGCTGTGCTTGAAAAAGCGGAGACTTATTTGGAAGCGTGTAACGTCGCTCACATTGATGCCTTTTCACAGGATTGTCGGTATCGTTTCTATCATTTTGAAAACGCTGGCTTATCGGACGGACTTGACCATGTTCAAGCACTCCTCGGATTCAACGGCTATCAATACTGTTCAGGGGAGGTTTTTCTAGATTGGGAGAACTACTCTGTCACACCAGTACCCTCAAGTCTGCCGATAACGTTTTCTGTTGACTGGGAACAGGGAAGGGGGCAACGTCCCAATTGTACTGTCCGTGCTCACCTAGATGGTGAAAAGATTGGAGAGTGTGAGTCTGTCTCTGGCGGTGAGTTTTCAAGCCACCCCGATGCACAAGACTGGCTTCATACTACCGGACTCGACATCGACGACCCCTATCAAGGGCAAGGTATTGGGCGTTATCTGCTCCAATACTCACTTCAAGAGATGTGCCAAGTCGGATACCGCCACGCAACGATTAGCACTGACTGGGAAAACTACCGTGCATTCCTGTTTTACAGTAATTGTGGCTATCGCGTCGTGGATTGGACTTACGAATTAGAGAAACATTTCGATTAAAGGTAGGAGTTACGCACCTCAGTGTTGAACAACGATCGTTGTTCACTACGGGATCCTTGATGGTGCGCCTACTGTAGTTGGCCGCCTGCCTGCTCTCGGCTTGTCGGAGTCCCGATATATCGGGGATTCATCGGGCATTGGAAATTGTGTTCTACGGCGATAAATCGCCGAACTACAGGACTTTGAGCGTTCAACTGCGTAAGTCCTAAGAGGTTCAAAACATGGTAAAAAGGAGATTCTATGAAGATTAAAGAGATTCGCGTTGTAGAAATTGAGTTAAATCCGAACCCGACAACACCGCCGCGGACACCGAGTCGAGCCAGTAAATATCCAATGAATCGACCCATTTCCCGCTACCCAACCTTCGACAAAAAAGAGGGGGATGCCTCCTTAGAATGGAAAAGACCCGCATGTATCGTGACGGCGGAAGATGGTACTTGGGGGTTCGGTATTTCACTTCATGGCGGTCCAGTGACTCGAATCATCACGGATTACTTTGCCCCGCGTCTTGTCGGCGAAAACTGCATGGCGACAGAGAAACTGTGGGATATGATGGTGCGGTCATCAACCGCCTTTGGTGCAACCGGTTTGATTAGCTACGCGATCAGTGCAGTCGACTGTGCTCTATGGGACCTCAAAGGTAAAATTCTGAAGCGACCTGTTTACGAACTGTTGGGCGGGCCACAGAAGGAGAAAATTCTCTGCTACGCTTCCGGCTTTGATCAGGAGTGGTATATGGAGCTTGGATTCAAAGCGACCAAACTATTCACACCTTACGGTCCGGTGCACGGAAAGGAAGGCTTGATCAAACTCGAAGAATTGGTGGCGAATACACGAGAAGTGATCGGCGATAAAGTTGAATTGATGTTGGATGCTTGGACCGGCTTTGACGTTGAACATACCGTGCGTGTCTGCGAGATCATGAAACCCTACGACTTGAAGTGGATGGAAGATTATATTTCCCCTGAGGATTTTGTGGGCTACGAAACCTTGCGTCAACGCATTCCTTGGCAAACGCTCGCTACGGGAGAACACTGGTATCTGCCAACCATTTTTGCCGCTGCTGCGGGTCGGCGGTTGGTCGACATCTTCCAGCCAGACGTTTTGTGGTGTGGCGGCATTACCGCTGCAGCCAAAATCTGTCACATCGCTGAAGCAAACGGCATCTCCGTGATTGCACACGGCGGAATGAATTATCCCTACGGTCAACATCTGTCATTTGCCATGCCCGCTATCACGTGGGGTGAACGGTCTGAAGGTGTTTCCGCGCCCGGTGTACCGCTTGAAGAGATGGTCAAGCTGCCCGGCACTTCAGTCATCAAAGATGGCTACCTTGTACCATCGGACGCTCCCGGTTTCGGTCTTGAGATTGATGAGGCTTGGATAGAGAGCGTAAGCACATAGAATATACAAGTCCCGATTTATCGAGGATTCCGCTATGCGGAAGAGGGTAGACATAAAACGCTCATGTTAAGATTTAGTGCAAAGAAACCGAGTTTTGAAGAAAAAACTCGGTTTCTGTTCGTGCTTTGCACTTTCTTTTTATATGAGCCACATAAAAAAGCCCGATGAGAAAAATTCTCACCGGGCTTTTTCCGACCATTATCCAACCAACAGATCTTTGCGAGGAGATTGGGATTTGCCCATCCCAATCGAGTGGGTGTGGATGGCTGACTTTATCGCCGCTCATATTCAAATGGGAACGTCACCGGTTCACCATCGTTCGCCCACGATGTCACCATCGCCACGTCAATCTCCCGGTCCTTACGGCCATTGTAAGTGCCATATTCGGGCTCGGTGTCGTTGCGAACAGCGTTTGCGATACTCATCAGTTCAGACGCGACGGGAATTTCGCCATCACTGAGCGGGTAATTTTGCAACGGATTTTCCCACACCACTTCCGGTGTTGTATCCGCCACAAGTGCGGCGACGGTTTCAAACCCATCAACATCGTTGGTTTTGCGCGTGATTGTGATTTCGCGTTGCTCATCGGCAGTGTTATTCAGAATGACCGCTTCATCGCGGAAGCACATCCCGCGTTCGGCGTAGAACTTCGTGCCGTTGAAACCGCGAAGCGGCGAACCGTAAGACAAGCTGCTGAAATTGAATACCCCGACCGCTCCATCGGCAAATTCAATGATGCCCTGCTGCCATTCTTCTGAGTCGCGTGTCGGCTGACCTTGTCGCCAGACGTGCTCCTGCACTGTGAAACTCTTTCGGAAACCGAACACGCGAAGGGGTTCGTTATCAAATCCGACGTAACTGCGAATCAAGCCGATCCCGTGATACCCGTGCCCGCGGAATTCGTTGTAGGCGACGTTGATTTTGCCGAATACACCCCCCAGAATCATCTCGCGTTTAATCCGCTCCGATGGCACACGATAATAGTTTTCGTTGACCTCAATCTTCGTTCCGTGCTGCTTTGCGGATTCGATCATTTTGTCCGACCAACCGAGGTCTGTGTCGATCGGCGTCTCGGTGCAGTAGCTTACCCCATGTTCAGAGCACAGCAGTCCCGGGATATGATTGTTGCTCGGCGTAATTACGATGGAGCAGATATCTGGCTTCTCTTTTTCCAGCATCTCAGCGGTGTCTGTGTATGCGGCAATGTTATACTTTTCGCCCTGCTCTTTGACGGAATCTTTGTGTAGATCGCAAACGGCAACGAGTTCAAGGTCGTCCTTCAACTTCGCAATGAGCGGAAGGTAGACGCCCGTTCCACGATTCCCTGTGCCGATATGTGCAATTTTGAGCTTGTCCATTGATTCGCCTCCTCTGGCAATTGAAAATTGAAGGTTGTTTTCACCGGTTTTTCTCCGCTGCGAAAGGCGACTTGACACTCCAATTTAACTTTAAGCGCATTATAGCAAAAGGCTTTGTAGCAGTCAATTTTTTGTTGATAGTCGGGCCCTTTACTTTTCGAGACTGGTCGGGGAAAGTTTGAAATTGATAACCTTTCCACAATGTACTATGTTATACTGGATTTCAACAAAAGACAGGAAGCCAGCCACATCAGAAATCAAGTGTACCGACGGATAACTAAGAATCAGCCACACCCACCAAAATCGCAATGTGGAATTTCTGGAGAAGAAAAGATTTGAAGAATCAATTGCTTGCACGGGTTATTCCTAATTGGAGTCTTTCTGGTCTATAGAGAGTGACATCTCTGGGAAATTCGCACCTCATCCTGAACCACCAAAAGGAACCAATGTTGAGCCGAATCGTTCGTTAAGTTGAGGGTGCAACCACCAATAAACCAAAATTCATCAGAACAAAGAAAACGGTGATGGACGTTTTCGGCAGCTTAATGCGGGCGAGCGACCATGGCAGGAGTGAGAGTCTTCTCTCATGACGTGGAGGAACACGGTGATTGACACCAAGTTAAAAGGCAAAGTCGCTCTGATTACGGGTGCGAATCATGGCATCGGTGCCGCAACCGCTCTGGCTCTGGGCGCCCAAGGCGTAAAGGTGTTTGCGTCATTCTTTCGTCCACCGCCTCAATATAGCGAAGCAGAATTGAGGAAAGCTGAAGAAACCGGATTAGGTGGGGATGTCTTCTATCGGGCAATGCAGCAAAACCCTATCGAGCATCTCGTGAACCAGTTTGAGGAAGAGGATATGCGGATATCTGTCTTAGAAGCCGACCTTGCTGATGAAACAAACATCTCGAAACTTTTCGATGCCTGTGAAAAAAAACTGGGACCCGTTGACATCTTGATTAACAATCACACCCATTGCGTTTTGGAAACATTTGACCCTGAGCAAACTTCAAAAGACGAGCGCGGCATTTTTCTAACCACTGCCTCGAGTATCGACGCACATTTTACTATTAACGCCCGAGCCTATGTGTTAATGATGCAAGTGTACTTGAAGCGATACCTCAAAAACGGATTGAGCTGGGGGCGCATTGTGAACACCAGTACAGACGCTGCACATTGTCACCCACGCAATATCAGCTACGCTGCGAGCAAACACGCGATCGAATCCTATAGTCGTTCCGCTGCATGTGAGATGGGAAAATACGGGATAACTGTGAACGTAATTGCTCCCGGACCGATTCAGACGGGTTACATCACACCTGAAGCTGAGAAAGAGATTGCAAAATCTACACCGTTAGGCAGGGTTGGTAAACCTGAAGATGTGGCGGATGTCACTGTTTTCCTCTGTTCTGAGCAAGCCCGTTGGCTCACTGGACAGCTGCTCTATGTTGGCGGCGGTTATCGAATGTCCCAATAGGTTGTAGGATCGATGTCGGGTGTAACGGAGTTTGCGTCCAGTCTCAAGTTCTGTCCACGTATAGCTTCTGAAATGACAATCGTTATAAGGGATACTGTTCTTGTGGGGGTAGGGACTTGACAATCAATCTCAACTAGAACTAAACTTTGCTGGAGATATAGAAGACTTAGTTTATGAATATGGTGGTATGACGCCAACGGTTAGCGCCGTTCAGGAAACATCACAGCACGTAGGAATGCTAGAACCGCATGAGAAGGCGTTTCAGGAGATGCTTTCTGACGTTACACTTATGGGGGTTACTTCACCCTCACCGATGCAGCGGTTGATACCGAAACTCAGGGAAGAGCGAGATACGATTCGCAAGAATTGAGTCTAAGCACGAGGGTAATATACAACATGTCCAAAAAATGGGATGCGGTGAATCTGGATCGGGTGACCACGTATCCGATCGCGGAACGAGTCAACAAGGTTTCTATCCGTGACTTTGCCAAGCCGACCGATTGGAGTGGCGTGGATCGTTTCCTTGAAGGACTGCCAAAGATATTGAGAGCGGCAGAGTTGCAAGATCTGGTCGAGCGGATTGGGGCAGCGTACCGAACCGGAAAGCCGGTGATTGCAATGTTAGGCGGGCATGTGATTAAGTGCGGTCTAAGTCCCATTCTAATCGATCTGATGGAAAGTGGTGTGATTACTGCGCTGGCACTCAATGGTGCGAGTAGCATTCACGATTTCGAGATTGCCTTGATCGGAGAAACCTCTGAGGATGTGGGCGAGTATCTGGAGACGGGGCAATTTGGTATGGTCGAAGAGACCGGACGGTTTATGAATGAAGCCTTTGGGGAAGCGGTTGCAGCGGAGATCGGCATGGGCGAAGCGTTAGGACAAAAGTTGCTCCACCTTCATGCGCCGCATCAGGACTACAGTTCGCTGGCGACCGCGACGCAGTTGGGGATACCGATTACGGTGCATGTTGCTATCGGGACGGACATTATCCATCAGCATCCTTCGGCGGACGGTGCGGCAATCGGTCAAGCCACCTTCACCGACTTTCGCAGGTTCACCGCCATTGTCGCCGATCTCGGTGATGGCGGCGTAGTGTTGAATCTCGGCTCAGCAGTATTGATGCCCGAAGTGTTTCTCAAAGCATTGACGATTGCGAGGAATCTGGGGAACCGTGTGACCAACTTTACCACAGCGAACTTTGACATGATCCAGCACTACCGCCCCTTGGAGAACGTTGTCAGGCGACCGACAGAGGCTGGCGGTCGGGGCTATACCTTTACCGGGCATCACGAAATCATGATCCCGTTGTTAAGGAGCGCTATTCTTGAGAAGGTGTTAAAGTAGGATTATGAACCCCGCACATTTAACCCAAAACTGAATGTCCCTGGCGATCATATAATGCTTCATACCTAAAAACTGAAACACAAAAGGAGGATTTTAGTGACATACAAACACGCTGTGTATGAAAAAACGGGTCTCAGACGCGTAGCAACCTATGGGCTTCTGGCGTCACTTTTCCTAATAACAACCATGCTTTTTGGCTGTGAGCAGATTCAACGAGTGGTTTTCACCGGAAGTCGTGATGCCTCAATCAGAATCGGTTTCCTGTATTCCTCACCGCTCCCGGGAACCACCCGGAATGGTGCGGAATTAGCAGTCCACCAGCTAAATCAGGAAGGCGGCGTCAACGGGATACCGATACACCTCATCGCTAGAGATGATAAGCACGATACGAGTCGCAGTGTTGAACTGGCGGAGGAACTGATTACCAAAGAGGGGATATTGGGACTCATTGGCCCCGACTGGTCACGGCATGCCCTGCGTGTTGCACCGGTTGCCCAGCGTCACGAGATACCTATGGTGACCACTTATCCCACCAATCCGACCGTCCCCAATGCGGGCGATTTCGTGTTTATGTGCGCGTTTACCGATGCGTTCCAGGGTGAATTGATCTCGAAGTTTGCTGTCGAAAGCTTAGGAGTGACAACTGCCGCTATACTTACTGAAACGGGCAGGGCGTATTCGGAAGGATTATCGCAATTCTTTGCCAATAGCTTCACTGCACGAGGTGGCACCATTTTGATGCAGCAATTTTATGCGAAAGGCGATACCGATTTCACTGAGCAATTGACCGCAATTGCCGAAGACACGCCAGACGTACTTTTCGTGCCGGGCTTCGTGCCTGAAGTCCCTCTAGCAATTCGGCAGGCAAAAGAAGACATCGGCTTGACGGTAACCTTCCTCGGCGGTGATGGCTGGGATGCCCCAGAATTGATTTCTACCGGTGGAATGGCGCTGGAAGGGAGCTTCTTCATTAATCATTTCTTGGCACAGCCCACGGCCGAACTTGTCAGTGAAGATACCCGTCAATTCGTAGCTGCATATACGTCAATGTTTGGGATTTTGCCCGATGGACCCGCTTCACTCGGATATGACGCTGTTCGGATTATGGTTCAGGCGATGCAGCGGTCGAAAGACTTGACACCAAGGAACATTCGAGATCAGATCGCCGCGACAACAGACTACAGCGGTGCAGCGATACTCTCCCGTTATGATGAAAACCGGCACGCGATTAAGAGCGGGGTCATCAATATCATCAAAGATGGTGAAGTCCAGTTACATCAAGTGATTAAACCGTAATCCTTTTACTGTTGTAGGTGTCCCACTACTCAAAGAGCTCACCGATGCATATTGCTGGGGACAAGCATTAGAAGAAGACGTTTGGAAGTCAGTCGTGCAAGCAAGGGGGCGAGCCATGGTTCGATCCGGTATACCTCGCTCTTTCTGCCACAGATATTGCCGGTAAGGTCCCCACCGTAAAATCAACTCAAACAGTAGGAAAATTTAACTCTCGATTTCTCATAAAGCCCGTTAGGAGCAACCATGAAACAGGCAGCGATTTTAGGTGAACATCAAGCTGGACTCGTCGAAGTTCCGGACCCGAAGCCGAAAGCGGATTGGGTTGTTGTGAAAGTTCACGCGTCACCGATGTGTACAGAGTACCACGCCTTCGAGCGTGGGGACAAAACCAACGCCCTCGGTCACGAAGCGGCGGGTGAGGTCGTCGAAATCGCACAGCCCGGAAAAGTCGAGGTCGGCGACCGTGTGGTTGTGATGCCGCAATACCCGTGTGGGAAATGCGTCCTCTGCACCGTCGGCGATTACATCCACTGTGAAGACAGCTACAATTTTGAAGAATTCGTCGGATCACCGAACGGCCGAGCGACGATGGCACAATATCTCCTCAAACCATCTTGGCTACTCCCGAAGATTCCCGACAATGTCTCCTACGAACACGCTTCGCTCGCGTGTTGCGCGCTGGGCCCATCGTACCGTGCGTTCGATGAGATGGGTGTTAATGCAACGCACACCGTTCTCATCACCGGTATCGGCCCGGTCGGTTTCGGTGCGATCACGAACGCACGATTTCGGGGCGCAAGAGTTATCGCAGCGGAACTGATTCCGTGGCGCGTTGAACGGGCGAAACAGATGGGTGTTGAGGCGGTCATCAATCCAACTGATGAAGACGCGGTTCAACAGATTCGGGAGCTTACAACGGACGGACGCGGTGTCGATTTCGCGCTCGATTGTTCTGGGAACGTCCAAGCCCATCGCCTCTGCATTGATGCGACGCGGCGGCGCGGAACCGTTGCGTTTGTCGGGCAGAGCGGCAGGAACGATACTGTTATCCATGTCAGCCCCGACCTCATCGGCAAAGGGTTGCGCCTACTCGGTGCCTGGCACTATAATCTCAGTCAATTTCCGGGTTTGATGAAGGTCATTCAGGGCTCGCCGCTGCTCGATCTGCTAATCAGCAACGTCTTTCCAATGCGCGAGATTCAGAAGGCGTTTGAGGTTTCGACATCTCATGAAAGTTCCAAAATTATCCTTAAACCGTGGGAATAGATGATAAGCGAAACGTGCAGACCGAACATACTGCTGTTCGCGTCCGACTGAATCGTAGTCCGGCAGAACTACCGGAAGTGACCCAGGAGAAGTGAAATGTGTGTTGATTTTGTTGAAGCCCTATCAACCGATGACCTGACTGCTATGAGGAGGGCTGCTAAAGTTGACGCCCACTGCCATGCGTACTTTGGCACACGATTAGAGAATGTGCAGCGCTGGTTGGGGTGTTCACTCATGCCAGCACCTGCCAAGATGAAAGGGCTTCAGGGGATGATGGAGTACGCAGCCGAAGCCTTAGACCCTCACATAAGCGGTCGCAAAGGTTCTGAGTTCGTCGCAGCGTCAGCGGTGAGCGATGCAATACGGGATGGCGTGGTTGTGTTTGAGATGAGCTTTGACATTCGGCTGGCTGCCTACTATCCAGATGGTTTAGCCGGGATTCGGACGTTTATTGAGGCGTTAGTTGACCGGTATCGAACGCAGATTGATCTGCGGCCAGAGCTTGGCATTCCCCGGACGGGTGCCGATAACCCAAACCTGATGAAGTTGACTCACGAGGCGATAGAATTCGGTCTGTTTCAGTCGATCGATCTGTATGACTGCCAAGAGGCGTGCTCCCCTGAGTCTGTGCAACCTTTGTATGCGAAGGCGCAAGCTGCGGGGATGAAACTGAAAGCACATGTCGGAGAGTTCGGGGGTGCGGCGGAGATAAGATGGACCGTCGAACTCCTCGAATTGAACGAAGTCCAACACGGCATCGGTGCCTCGGAATCAGTCGAAGTTATGAAGTGGCTTGCCGAGAATCAGATTCAGCTAAATGTGTGCCCTACGAGCAACGTGATGTTGGATGCCGTGCCAGACATGGCTTCACATCCCATCCGCATCTTGTTTGATAATGGTGTGCCAGTGACTATTAATACAGATGATCCGATGATATTCGGCCAAAGCGTCTCTGAAGAGTATCGAAATCTCTATCAGGTGGGCGTCTTCAGTGCTAAGGAGTTGGACGATATTCGGCGTACGTCACTCCGGGCTGTCGTTTGATTCCGGGAAATTGTCTGAAAGCGATATTTTGATATTTGCGAGGTTGAACCGTCTATGATTAAAAGTCATGAAGCCAATCGTCGGCATTGGAATAGTCAGGCGACAACATGGGAAGAACGCCTGAACCGTGATGGGCGTTGGCGCAGATGCCATAAAGAGCCTGAATTGGCATTTGAGGGCGAAACGCTCGTCACAATCCGAGAGATGGTCGGCGATCTTCAGGACAAGCAGGTGTGTATCATTGGTAGCGGCGATAACATGGCGGCCTATGCACTTTCAGGCTTAGGGGCAGTCGTGACCTCCACAGATATTTCAGAGGAACGATTGAAGTTAGCAGCAAGTCGTGCAGAGACACTCGGTGTGTCAATTGATTTTGTCCGTTCCGATGCCGCCGATCTTGGATTCGCAGACGATTCAACTTTCGATCTGGTCTGTTCCACAAATGGCTTCTTTGTGTGGATTGCTAATCTTAGTGCAGTGTTCCGTGAGGTTTCGAGAGTCTTGAAACCAAGGGGCGCATACGTTTTCTACGACATTCATCCATTCATGCGTCCATGGAAAGAGCAGGTGATGCCTATTGAGATGGCAAAACCTTATTGGGACACCGGACCATTTCGAGAGTCAGTGGACGGATCATATGAGTTTAACTGGACCTTAGCGGATTTGCTTAATCCACTGGCACAATCTGGATTGACCTTGAAAAAAGTTATCGAAAGTCCTACGCAAGATCCCGGATTTTGGCGGGGCAGTGGTGAGGCATCTGACATCGATGAATCGTTACTTGATTGGAGGCGAAATCCTCGTGCTGGATTGCCTGTTTGGCTAACAGTCGCTGCCTCCCGAATGGATTGAGGTGTAATTAGAACACAATAACAAGTTGCCAAGTTGCCCTGCGAAAGGAAAATCTACACAATGACAGAGATACGGGAAGAACAGCAAGAGGAGTGTCAGGAAATCCGTCAGGTTATCGTCGCTGCATTCGGTGGTGACACCGAAGCCAACCTCGTTGAATTGCTGCGAGACAGAAACAAGGCACCGGTCGCACTGATAGCAGTCAGCGACAATAAGATTGTTGGTCATGTTATGTTTTCGCCGGTGACGATAACACTCGCGCCCAAAGCGTTCCGTGCTGTTGGACTGGCACCTCTATCCGTCTTGCCAGAGTTTCAACGGCAGGGCATTGGTTCTATCTTGGTACGCGAAGGGTTGAAAAAATGTGCGGCGGCCGGATTTGAGATGGCGGTCGTGTTGGGAAGTCCCTATTACTACCCACGATTCGGTTTTTCCCGTGCCAGTCTTTACGGCTTGGGCAACGAGTATGACACTGACGAACATTTTATGGCAATAGAACTGAAGGATGGGGCTCTTGATAAAGTCAGCGGCATCGTGCGATATTCGTCAGAATTCAAGGAGTGTGGTTGCTGAGAAATCCATCTACAGGATAATCAGTCGTTGCTGTCTTTAGGTAAAACTGGGTGACGGTACGTGCTCTATTGAGAAAAGCAGCACTTAACTTATTTGAGTGGACACATGAGATCCAAGCACAGTTACTACAGTCCGAAGTGGGTAGCCAATTACTACGATGAGTACGGCGAACAGGAATGGGGACGATTTACTCGGCGTCCTGCAAACGAAGTTAGTCTATTTCTGCATACCCATTATCTAGAACAATTCGTAGAGCCCGGGTCACGAGTCTTAGATGTGGGAGCTGGACCTGGGCGATTCACTCAGACCCTGGCTAATATGGGTTGCCGTGTCGTGGTAGCAGATATATCGCAGGTGCAACTTGATCTAAATCGAAAATATGCGGAGGCATTGGGCTTTGAGGATGCCGTGGAGGATCGCTTGCAACTAGATATTTGCGATATGAGTTGTCTGTCCAGTGAGTCCTTTGATGCCGTCATCTGTTACGGCGGTCCTTTGAGCTACGTCTTCGATCAAGCTTCCACTGCATTGGGAGAATGCACACGGGTTTGTCAGAGCGGTGGTCACGTTCTCGCCAGCGTCATGTCTCTTTGGGGAGGTGCACACCGGAACTTAGGGGCCATTCTGTCGGTGCCTCCAGAAAATAACCGCAAGATTACCGAGACAGGTGACTTAACACCTGAAAATTGGGCTGATGTTCACCATCGGTGTCACATGTTTCGACCCGACGAGGTGAGACAAATGGTGTGCCAAGCAGAGTTGATCCTTGTTGTAATATCTGCTTCAAACTGTGTTTCAAACTGTTGGGATGATCTACTCATTGAAGTCAAGGATGATCTGAAGAAATGGCAGGAACTTCTTAGGATGGAGCTTGCAGGGAGGAAGGCTGTCTGGGTATGGGATCTCACATCATTGTTGTTGGAAGAAAGGAGTAATCCAGGGGTGGGGCTTGATTGTTCGTTCTTCCGAGCAACATAGCATGGTCACCACTGCAGCGCTGACACGCTTTGGTTTTTTGCAACCCGCTTCACAGATTCAGTAACTTGAAAACGTTGGACCACCATAAAGCCTCCGCTTATCACCTAAAATGGATTAGATAACATGCGAAGCAAACCGATGTCGACACAAATTCAGCCTCTTGAAGAGGAACATTATTCTGGAATTCTCACTATTATAGAGGGGCTTCCTGAATGGTTTGATGAGACTGCCCGAAGTAAATCGATTCCTACTGACATACGACATCAGGAAGGATTTGTGGCAATCTCTGGACAAAAGGTGGTTGGATTCGTGACACTCTACGTGGCAGAGGGACGGCTTTGCATCGGTTGGCTTGGGGTTGATCAGGCATTCCAGAGGCAGGGAATTGGCAGTCGACTTATAGCAGCCGCAGAAATGAGAGCACGTGATATAGGAATAGATGAGCTCGCCACTTATACGCTCGGGGATAGTGTAGAGTACCAACCCTATGAGAAGACAAGGCGTTTCTATTGGAAGTGCGGATTCAGCGTGTACAAGCGCGCACAAACCGATAATTCTGGGTGTCCAGAAGAGATTTGGATCTCGAAGCCGATTAAATAATCATAATAGTATAGTCATTTGTAACATCTTGGAGTGGTACATTGATCGATCACGACAATCTTGAGGAGTTCTCCGATCCAGCCAATTATGATCTGGAGGATGCTAGCGATACAGGCATCGCCTTTTACACTGCCCTAGCACAAGAGACTGGCGGTCCGGTGCTCGAAATTGCCTGTGGTACAGGTCGTGTCAGTATCCCGATTGCGCGATCGGGTTTTTCTGTAACCGGTTTAGATATTGTTCCGGGAATGATAGAGCGGGCGCGTAATAAATCTGTTGGCTTGCCTACTCGCTGGATCGTGGGGGATGCCCGAACATTTGACCTCGGCGAACAATTTCGGCTCATCTTCTTGACGGGCAACGCTTTTCAGGCGTTTTTGACAAACGCCGGTCAGGAAGCACTGCTGCGGCGTGTGTACGCACATTTACACGACGAAGGATTGTTCGCCTTTGAAACGCGCAATCCGATTTTCCCCCACTCCCAAACCCCAGCAGGACTATTTGTGCCCCTTGAAACGAATGCGGAGGAACAAGATTGGTCCCCTTTTATTGCTACAAGTGGGCGCGAAGTGCGTGTGTCAAGAACCTACGTATATGACCATGTGGCTCAGATCCACCACTGGACGACCTATAAACGCTGGTACGAAGATGGGAAAGAACACACCAAGATTACGCGTACTGCGTTGCGCTACACCTTCCCGCAAGAGCTTGCAGCGCTGCTATACTACAACGGCTTCAGCATCGAACGGCAGTATGGCGATTGGGATCTAGAACCGTTGACCGCTGATAGCCCTAGCATCATCTCAGTCTGCTGCAAGCGAGGCTGAGTTGGAGAATTGATATGGATAAATACTTGCGTCCCACGGACGTGATGGATTATAACCACCCCGAAGTTCAAGATCTAGCGCGTACTCTGGGAAACGGAATCTCAGAGCAAACGATAATCGCAAAACGCTGCTTTGAGTGGGTGCGGGATGAAATCAAGCACAGCGGTGACTTCAAGATGAATCCGACGACCTGTGCTGCGTCCGAGGTATTGCGTTATAAGACAGGATGGTGTTTTGCCAAGAGCCATCTGCTGGCTGCGCTCTTAAGGGCGAACCGTATACCCGCTGGCCTGTGCTACCAACGACTCACGCGAAACGGGAGAACGCCCCCCTTCACACTACACGGTTTGAATGCAGTTTTGCTGCCCGAATTTGGGTGGTACAGAATCGATCCAAGAGGCAACAAAAACGGGGTAGACGCTCAATTCGATCCGCCTAATGAAAAATTAGCCTGGCCCATAGCCGTTGAGGGAGAAAAGGATCTCCGAGGCGTATGGGCAGACCCGCTGCCATCGGTTCTTGTTGTCTTGAGAAACTACGACACTTGGGAAGGGGTCCGCAATCATCTGCCAGACATGCCCTTTCAGGGACGAGATATTCGATATCAGGCAGTCATCTTCAAGGATCACCACGTCCTCTTACTAGAAATCGAAGATGATGGCAAGGCGGTTTGGGTAATTCCCGGAGGCGGGCGGGAAGGTTCGGAATCCGAAGAAGAATGCGTGATACGAGAGGTGTGGGAAGAGACACATCTCCAAGTAGAAGTAGAGCGACTTATTCTGGACGAGAAGGTCCCGCAAGACCCTTTCTATGAGCGACACAAGACGTATCTATGCCAGATTGTCGGAGGTGTGGCAGGACCTGGGATTGAACCCGAGTTAGGCGACGCAGAATCCCCAATAAAGGATGTTGGCTGGTTAATCAAGGATATTGGTTGGTTTGATCTCCGAGCAGTAGATTCTTGGGATGCCCTTGGTGAGAGTCCGCCCTTTGCCTTCTCGATCCTAAAACGGATTAGGGAAAAGCTGGGGTATGCAAGAGAAACATTAAACAATTGAAGAAGCCTCGCAATCGATATTGCCTGTCATCGTGGCTTATATGAATGGAACAATCAAAGATGGATGTCCCGTTATCACTCATAGAGCAAAGTCTTTCAAATTCTCTCGGATACGAGATTCGGCTTGCAAAATGCACGAAATTCAAGAAGAATCGTATCTTTCGCTGTTGGGTATCTGACGGACCTAGTTACCTACCAGAAGTGTTGCTTGTAAAGATGGCTAGACAGACCAAACGCGAGCCGTACAATCGTAAGCGGGATTGTATCGGAAGCTCGGCTTGGAAACTCTTCAATGAATGGGCTGCGCTTCAATTCTTGGGTAAAATCGGCGGTGATAAGATGATAACCCCCAAGTTCATTGCTGGCGATGCTGTACAGGGGTTAATCGCATTTGAGTATGTGCCGAAAGCACACTCGTTCAGGGATATATTGCGTAAATCCAATGCAGCCGAGCGAGCGCATGCGCTATTGACCCACGCTCAAGCAATGGGACGTATGCACGGAAGTACTTATGGAAGAAAAAACGAATGGTTCAGTCTGCGAACAAGTCTGAGCACCCATTACCAAGCAGACACAGATTCATTCGATGGAATCGTCCGAACTTTTCGTAAATTCGCAACATTAGTTGAGCAGCCAGAATCTATCGCCCTTGAGAGCGAACTGTCTGAATTGCAGGAGACTCTTTCAAACGCCGAACTATTTTCTGCTTTCAGGCACGTAGATATTGCTCCCCAGAACTATCTGTTGGTGGACGACGGTGTGAAACTTGTGGACTTCGAGTACAGTAGTTACGGATACTTTCTACTTGATGCTCCTTTAGGTCCGTTTCCTTTTCCAGTGCGTTGGGAATGTGATGAAATTTTGGCGCAAGAGATCGAAAGCGTTTATCGGACGGAATTGTCGTCTGGTTTCCGTGGTGCACTAGACGATGCTATCTATTACAGGGGACTACTGATAGCATGGATATATTGGCTGTTACGTCTTGTACCCATTCCCCGAATGTGTGAAGTATCGGATGAGTTAGCATGTCGGTGCAAGGGGGTGGCACGTTTGAGCCATCAGATTGAGTACCTGCCACAGATCGGGCGTATATTTGAACAAGTGGCAACAATTCACGAAAGTCGTTGAGAATATCCAGCTTCCGATATTTGTCTTTGGCTGGATTGTTCATTCTGTAGCAAAGCAATCCCCGCTGCGCACCATTCGGCGTTCACAAACTGTGAAAACTTATAAAAAAACAGCAAAATCAGAGATGACCTCGATTAAAACCAGCGATACCTCCAACGATGAAGCCAACTTTGTAAGCGGCATTGATTTAGCTCGGATGTTCTACATTGAAGTTGTGTGCCCACTCATAGAAGGACGAGCCCACAGTGCAGCGAGGCTAGGTTCAGGGTCGGATGTCCTCGGTTTTGATACTCCTCGATCAACAGACCACGGCTGGGGACCACAACTCCACCTTTTTGTGGCAACCTCTGAAGTAGATGCCGTTCGCACGATTATCGATTATAGTCTGCCAGAGGAGTTTCACGGAGGGCCTGTATACTTCGGTTGGGATGAGGTCGCTGTTAAGCACCATGTGAACGTTGCTCCCCTTGGAGAATGGCTTAAATCACATCTTGGATTTGACCCACAAGTGGGTATAACCGTCCAAAACTGGCTTACGACACCACAACAGTTACTGCTGGAGGTGACAGCAGGTGCGGTCTTTCACGATCCCGACGGAGATTTGAAACGCGTTCGCAATAAGCTGGAGTGGTATCCAAACGATATCTGGCTATGGATGTTGGCTTGTCAGTGGCGTCGAATCGCTCAAGAAGAGGCGTTTGTTGGCCGCACGGCTGAAGTCGGCGATGAACTCGGTTCACGAATCCTGACAGCCCAAATTGTACGCGACCTCATGCGGCTCTGCTTTCTTATAGAGCGACGATATGCCCCGTACAGCAAGTGGCTGGGTAGCGCATTCCGAAATCTCCACATGGCTCCTAGACTCGCCCCACTTCTAGAGGCAGCACTGAAGGCTACGGACTATCCTACCAGAGAAAAAGCACTCTGTTCCGCCTACGAATATGTCGCACATTGCTACAATCAACTGAACCTCACTCCTCCCGTTGATCCTGAAGTCCGCCTATTCTATAAACGTCCCTTTCGAGTGATCGGAGGGGATCGATTTGCTGAGACGTGCTTGGCAGCTGTCCAAGACGAATGGTTGAAAGGACAACCGTTGGTAGGCAGCGTCGATCAGTTTGTGGATAGTACGGATGTCCTGAGCAACGCACACCGATCCCGGTGTTTTACCAACATCTATGGGGTTCACTTTGAGTGATCAGTTCACACCTTCCTTCAAGTGGCGATCCGCCCATTTCCAACGCCTCTCGGTCTTCTCAAAAGAAACCCAGACCGCGATGGCAAAATTAGTTGAAGTGAAAGACGCGGCAGAGATTCTATCTATTGCGAGATTTATTGAGTCCGAAATTAAAGGTGTATTACGGTCTATGTTCTCAGTCAGATGTGGACAGAGAACTGACTTATCCATGTACGCACAGGCAATCAAAAGGAAGATACGTAACAAGCAAGTGAAAGACATGACGGATCTCGATTGGTGGGTTCATCTCGGAGGAACAGGTAGTAGGGGTGATTCATAAGGCAGGATTGGACTGCGTTAGAAACAGTAGGCAACATTTCAACTCGGTAAGGGGATTCTCAACAGATTGGGAATCCCCTTTTGCGTTTCATCATTATTTTCGATGCCTGATCCCGTTTTCTTCGTCATAATATCCTGAAAACACAAGCCGACGAGGTACTGTATTTGTGGAGGCATCATTCACCGAAGCGTATGAATTACATGTTGATGTTATCTATCGATTCATTCTGCGGCTGCTGGGAGATCCAACGGATGCCGAGGATATGACCGCCGAGACTTTTCTGCGAGCGTACCAAAGCTGGTCTGAATTGCTAGACCCTGCATCTGTCCGGGCGTGGCTTTTTCGCATCGCATATAATGGGTGCATTGACCTGATGCGCCAGCGTCAGCGATACGGGACGATTCCATTGGACATAACGACTGTGGACGAGATGACGCAGGTGTTTACCAGCCCGGCAACTTCGATGGAAACTCCACTCAAAGGGTTAATTCGCTCCGAAAGCGCAGAATTTTTGCAAGCGGCACTACTTCAATTGCGCCCGATTGACCGGACTGTACTGGTGTTGGGTGAATTGGAGGGCACACCGAATCGAGAAATTGCAGAAATCATCCAACGGAGCGAGACCGCTGTGAAATCTCTTCGGCAACGTGCGCGAAAAGCCTTGCGCGATGAAGTGCTACGGTTATTGAAACAACGGAACACATCGCTCAAGGATCTGTTCTAAAGTTGGACTGGAAAAACACAGCCGATAGGGCATCGCTGGCGAAAAGGCAGTTCCCGATGCCTGTCCTGTGGGTAGGGAGGAACCGATGAAATTCACCTGTAATGCTGCCACGTTAAAACGGGCATTAGCACTTTTGAAACTTGATGAACCGAAAACGCACCTGTCGATAACAGCGCAAGCGGCACAATTGCAGTTCCGATGTGACACTGACGATGGAAAATTCTGTATTGACTACACAACTCCAGCTGAAGTTGAAGCCCCCGGTACGGCAACCATTTCCGCAGATGCACTGCCGCGTATTTGTGAACATACGACCAACGAGACATTGCAGTTCAGTCACCACGAAAGGCATGGGTGTCTGGACATTGAAGGCGAGCAGCATCAACACGTCGTGCGTACATACGCCGAAAAAGGTCTGAATACGGCACTTGAAGAACCGACAGATGTACACGAGTATGAAATTTCAGCGTCGCAGTTCGGGAAGGCACTGAATACTGTTTTGTTCGCATCAGAAAAACCGTCAGACGCAGAAGGGGCGGACCGACGCGCTGGGATTACGGGGGCACTTTTTCATCCGCATGATGGTGAATACCGAATCGTGACCACCGATGGGAAACGGATGGCGGTGTTGACGTTGCTCTCCGCGCGTGCGTTAGCGAACACGGATGCGCCAGTCCCGAAGCGAGCAATGGCTTATAACGCCTGCGTAAAGATGGTCGACCTGATAGAATCCTTAGAGCCAGGGGTCTGCCGACTACGTTTCGGTGAAAACGCTGTGGGTTTTGAGGCTGAAGATGTTGTGTTAAGGTGTCTCTTGCCACAAGAAAATTTCCCAAATTATCTATCAGTTTTGGAAGGTGCAGCCGCCCCTTTAGAGGTTAAGGTGAATCGTGAAAAGTTGCTCTGGGCACTCCGAATTATTCATGTGGAAGATAATCCCAACCACCGCACCGAATTTCGTTTCAGCAATGGACAGTTGACTGTTAGCAACAACACCCACTTGGGAAAATCGGAAGCGAGTGTACCAATTCAGTATGAAGGTCCAGATGCAGCCACAACCATTGATAGCTGGTTCTCTGAAGAAGCACTCCTACATACCGATGCAACCGATGTTACACTCTGGCTGAACCCAAGCACGAACCGTTTATCACCGATACTTCTTGATTTAGCACAAGACTTTCGTTATCTTGTTATGCCTTTGAGATGATGCAAACAGATTTGTTTACCGACACACTCATACAATTAATGCGCGAAGCCTTCGCCCAGCAAGCGATCTCTTCCGAGCAACGCGCCCGTATCTACGCCCGTATCGCATCAAATCGGAACGTGGCGACAGTAGAGCAGGTGGATTTATGGGACACCCCAGCGATTCTATCTGACGAACCAGCCGTTGAGGATACCCCGGTGGCAGATGAGACGAATCAACTCTGGCTGTTCCCGGATTTTGAGACATCGGTGTCCTCCGTCGAATCAACCACATTTTCGTTATTTCATGATAATGTATAAGTCAGGAATCCTTTTCGCCCATCTGCTCAGATGGATTTGACGTTGGATAGCGCATATGATTGCCTCAGTTCCGGGCACTTTTGCCGTCATACCAATTTACCGTAAACAGGCACCTGATATGAAAGTGGTTCTGAATGCGTCTAAGTGATGGGCTATCCGTTGGGATAAAAGCGATCTACTCAAACAAACTACGCTCCTTGCTGATGATGCTTGGTATTATCATCGGCATTGCGGCTGTGATTGCGATGATAGCCATTGGTGATGGTGCCAAAGAAATTATCCTTCAAGATCTTCAAAAGATTGGTGGTATTAACCAATTCACGTTGTATCGCACCACCTCAAAGTGGGTTAATGGTCGCCGGGTGCCGATTCGGAGTGGGGAACACTTTAACTACGGCGATGTCTTGGCAATTGAGGCGGAGTGTCCCTCCGTTAAGGTGGTCACCCCGCGTATTCCGAATTGGACCGGTGTGTTGATTCAAGCCCCAAGCGGCGCGAACACTCGTGGCGGCTATAACGGTGTGAATGCTGCCTATACCGCGGCGATGGACTGGAACTTGCGCGAAGGGCGGTTTATTTCCGATCAAGACGTTGACAACGCTACGAAAGTTGTTGTGCTCGGATCGAGTGTGGCTGCGGAGTTGTTTGGTGTAGCATCACCACTCGGAAAAGAGATTAAAATTGGAAATAGAGAGCGGTTCACTGTTATTGGCACGCTGGTGCCCCGCGGGCGAAGTCTTAAATTTGGTTCTAGTTTTGATGAGCTCGTTTTTATTCCGATCACAACAACTCAGCAACGATTCACTGGCAACGATCGGATTTTGCAGATTGCGGTTAAAGCACACACCGTAGAGGTTATTCCAAAAGCAATTGAAGAGGTTAAATCGGTTATGCGGAAACGGCACAACAACCAAGATGATTTCTTTGTCATTTTTGACATACGAGCCGGTGTGGCAAAACTGGGAAAAATTAGCAAGGTTATTAAAATCGCTTTGGGAAGTATCGCCGGATTTTCACTCCTTGTTGGCGGGATTGGCATCATGAATATGATGTTGGTTGCTGTGGCGGAACGCACACGGGAAATCGGATTGCGAAAGGCATTAGGGGCAAAAAGTTTGGATATTCTGCTTCAGTTTTTGATTGAATCTGTTGCCATGTGCAGTATTGGTGGACTAATAGGGGTTGGATTCGGCACCTTTGCCGGTAAGGGGATGGCGCATCTGGCTGTCAAGATTGTCAAGATTGTTCCCGAATGGCCTGCGGTTCTCTCGGCACGGTGGGTACTGATTTCGGTGTCATTTTCTGCGGTGATAGGTCTTGGCTTTGGGTTGTATCCAGCCGTAAAAGCGATGAAGCTATCGCCGATCGAGGCACTCCGTACCGAGTAAGCTGGTAACGGCGACACCATCAGTTGAGAGAAGAATTTGTCTATCCAGTATAGCAGCGAATTTGTGCTTCATTGCCAATCAGTTTATACGCTTCATTTGCGCCAGCTTTTTGTGAAGTGATGTTCGGTCACTCTCCACTTTCCACGCTCCGGCTTTGTCTCCCTTCTTGGAAAAATTTTTCACACATCTCACATCTAAAAGCATGTCAACGCTAAACGCTTGAAAAAATGAGAGCAAGTGAATCTTTTCTGGAATTTCCTCTTGTCACTTAACATATGTTATGTTATAATTGCAACCACTATCTTACTTTTTGCAATGTTAGATAATCAACCAAGGTCTACTGCCAGCAGCACCACGGCGGGACTCCACCACTATACGAAAGGAAAACCAGAATGTCAGCTATAGATACGGATTTGGTTCATCAATTCGTCTACGACGCACACAACGATCTCGACAGCGTTAAGAAACTGCTCAAGAAAGAACCAGCATTAGTTAATGCCAGCTGGGACTGGGGAGGAGGCGACTGGGAGACGGCGCTCGGAGCGGCAGCGCACACGGGCCGTAAGGATATCGCGGAGTATTTGCTGCAAAGGGGTGCCCGCATAGATCTGTTTGCCGCCGCCATGCTGGGCAAGTTGGAAATCGTCAAGGCCGTTGTGGCTGACGATCCGTCCGTAATAGACAAACGGGGACCGCACGGGATTTCGCTCATGGCACATGCGAAAAGCGGAGGTAAAGAGGCTGCGGAGGTCGTAAAACTGTTGCGCTCAACCGGCAAGCCGACCAAAACCACTAGTAAGACACCCAAAGCGAAAAAGGCAGAAGCATAGGCGCAGGTGAAGACTCGTAAGGTCTTAGAACTCACACGGAGATGTTGGGATTGAGCTATCTCCGGCATTTTGGGGGCAAGGATATGCTACTGAGGCAACTGCAGCAATCATTTGAGTTGGGTTCGATGAGTTACCTGACGGCGATCGAAGCCCGATGTGTTGCTGCGAATAAGCGCTCCATTCGACTTATTTACACGCTTGGATTTGAACTCGCCACGATTGTTCCACCGAGTCCAGGTCAAGGAACGTTCAAAAACAGGATATTACCCGAACACATTGATATATAGTGCGGAAAGGTGTCTCTCCATATCCTTGTTTTGCTATCGCTCCTTGGTTTGTGGGGCAAGGGTTAATTACTACTTTTGTACGGATAAAACGTTACCAGACAATTCAATCCATAAAAGTGGTCACCTCTGACCACTGTCTAAGACAAGAAAAAAATGAAAAGGCTTACACATGCTGCATTTCAGAACGCGAAGAACTTCATAATGGATCAGGGAAGGGCGCTGGACCAAAGACGTTTTGAATTTCACTTTGAAGCCGGATCTGCCGATGCTGTCCTTGCGGCCCTGGCACCTTATCAAAACGACGATGGCGGGTTTGGCAACAGCCTAGAGCCTGACATCAGGACGTCGGCTTCGTCTGCGATTGCGACTACGGTAGGTTTTCAGGTTCTCAGGGAAATTCGGGTTCCTGTGAGTCACACGCTGGTGCGGAAAGGAATCGAGTATTTTGTCGCTACCTATGATGAGTCCCGGCAGATATGGCAAATCATTCCACCCGAAGTGGCTGAGGTGCCTCACGCCCCTTGGTGGAATTACGAGAACAGTGCCGAAACTTTCGGTCAGTTTCTGGTCAACCCGCGTGCTGAGATTGTCGGATATTTGCACGAATTTAGCGATGGAGTCCCGCCCCAATTGCTGCAGCAATTAACCACGGACGTTCTGGCACATCTGGATTCCCTACCTGACGAAATGGAGATGCACGATCTCCTCTGTTTCGCTAGGCTTGCGGAGACGGAGGCGCTGCCGAATAGGGACAAAGTTTGGGAAAAACTTGCCCGGGTGGCAACACCTCATGTCGCTCAAAATGCAGAGCAGCTGACTGGTTATGTTCTCAAACCCCTGTGGTTGGTTTCCTCTCCAGAATCACCTCTCGCCGCCGAACTCAAAGATGAAGTGGAGATGAACTTGGACTTTGAAATCGAACAGCAGGGCGGGGATGGCTCTTGGTCTCCGAATTTCTCTTGGGGAGATCAATATCCAGACGCATGGCAAAAAGCCAAGAAGGAATGGCAATCTAGGTTCACAGTCGATACCTTGAAAACATTGAGAGATTTTGGGCGTATCGAACAAGTAGAAAAATAGAATGCAGATACGAGTATCATATTCTTGACACCAGAAATCTTATGGATACCACTCGCGAACAAGGAAAAATTATCCTCATCAACGGCGCGTCAAGTTCTGGGAAGTCAACGCTTGCACGCGAATTACAGCAAACACTGCCAATGCCATTCTGGCATTTTTCGTTTGACCACCTTCGCGATTCCAACGCCCTGCCGATGGCACGTATTCGCACCGGTGAAATTGATTGGTCAACGATGAGACCCGCCGTCTTCGATGGGTTTCATAGGTGTTTGCCAGTTTTGGCAGAGGCAGGTAATAATCTCATCGTCGAGCACATCATTGAGAACGAGGCGTGGATGTCAAATCTGGTGACATTACTCACCGACTTGGACGTATTCTTTGTCGGCGTGCACTGTCCGCTTCCTGAACTTGAGCGCAGAGAGCGCGAAAGGGGAAATCGGCGCGTTGGGGAGGCTCGGCAGGACTATCAAATAATACACAGTTTCGCCGAATATGATCTGGAAATCGACTCAATGCAGTCAAACCAAATCAATGTAAGTACACTAGTCAATGCTTGGAAATCCCGCCAATCCCCTAGCGCATTTGAGCGGATGGCTTCGCAGAAATGAACGCTCTCACGCGCCATCCCAATTAGACGTTAGAAACTGTATCGCATACAGGAGTGGTATATACCGCAGCAGCCTTCTAACCATCGTCGCCATACATCTGGTCAATTGTTGCTTTATGGTTCTCCATAATGACCGATCGTTTCAACTTGAGCGTCGGCGTCATCTCTCCCGATTCTTCCGAGAACTCCTTTTCCATTAAAGTGAACATCCGAACCCGCTCAAAGTCAGCATAATCGGGTGAATATTGGTTAATCTCACCCCGAATCAACCGTTGAACCTCTTGCGTCTGGAGGAGTGCAGGAATGTCCTCGGCTTCAAGCTGCTGCTCTGCCGCGAACTCCTTAATCGCATCATAATTCGGCACAATAAGCGCAGTAATAGTTCTACGCTGATCACCGAGCAGCATGATTTCGCTGATATACGGACTCTGCTTGAGTTGATTCTCAATAGGTTGCGGCGCGACATTTTTCCCATTGGACAGGATGAGGAGATTTTTCTTACGGTCTGTTATTGTCAGAAATCCTTCCTCGTCAATTTCCCCGATGTCACCCGTGTGAAACCACCCATCTGCGTCGATAGCTTCCGCTGTATCTGACGGTTTGTTGAAATAGCCTTGCATGATGTGCGGTCCGCGTGACAGAATCTCACCATCTTCAGCAATTTTCACCTCTATGCCCGGAATCATGGGACCCACAGTGCCGAACTTCCACTGGTTGGGTCTATTCACAGAGATAACGGGTGAGGTTTCTGTCAGACCATATCCTTCAAGGATGAGGATACCCGCTGCATGGAAGAACTCCGCAATCGCTTTCGACAAGGGAGCACCGCCGGAGACGAAGAAACGCAGCCGGCCGCCGGTTACCGCCTTAAGTTTTTCAAAAACTAGTTTATTGGCAATACTCGCCTTCAGCGATAACATGGAGGAGGGCTTCTGCTTCTGTTGGATGGCTTGACTCACCTTCGATCCGACACCGACACTCCAGTGAAAGATCTTCTGTTTAGTCGGAGAACCTTCCTTGACAGAGTTGAGAATTCTTTCGTGCATCGCCTCATAGACACGAGGCACACTCATCATAATTGTCGGGCGGACCTCTTGCATATTCTGGCGGATAGTAAACGGGCTTTCGGCATACGCAATTGTCGCGCCACTGCTAAGTGGCAGATAGTGCCCTCCCATCCGTTCAAACACATGGGACAGTGGGAGGAAAGAGAGGAAAACGTCCTCAGGGGTAAGTGTTACAATCCCCGTGATTACCTGTATATTCGACATAAAATTGCTGTGGGTCAGCATCGCGCCCTTCGGATCACCTGTTGTGCCGGAGGTATAAATAATCGAGGCGAGGTCGTCCGGTGTAACAACCTCGTTAGCTTGCTGGTAGACCTGATCCCCGTTTTCAACCCCCTGCCCAAGCTCACACACCTGATCGAATGTGCGTACCGCGTCGTCTTGCAGCTCATCAAAAATAACAATGTGCTGAAGATTCGTTGGGACATTTTCATCCCAGTCCTTGATCTTCTGCAGCTGCCTCTCGCTGGATACGCAGAGGATCTTTGCCCCCGAATCTCTGACGATGTATTCCACCTGTGCGGACGTCAGCGTCGAAAACATCGGCACAGTGACCCCACCGCCGGCGAGAATTGCTAGGTCGGTTATTGCCCACTCCGGACGGTTTTCTGATAGCAGTGCAACACGATCTCCTTTCTGCAAGCCAAGTTCAGTCAACCCTAAACAGAAGTGCTTGATCCGTTCTGCGAGTGTTGCATAAGAGATGTCCTGATACTCCTTGTCAACTTTGTGAGATAGCGCAGTCTCTGAACCATGTTGCTGTATGGTATTTTGTACCATTTGGTTGATTGTTATTGTGTCCATGACCAACCTCCTTGTATTCGGATTATGGGGAATCCGGGAAACGTTCCCACAGTTATCCTTCGTCTATTTCGGTTACCAAACGAATTTCAACACTCACGGTACTTGTCCGTCACCTTTCGCGCTGATGTGCATTATACCCCCACTGACAAAAAACGGTCAACTGGAAAATGAAAAAATGAGAACATGTTGGAGCGTGCCTGTCACGCGCTCTCATCACCTTTCGCATCATGGGTCATGTACTGGTTGTACCACGCCAACTGGCGTTTGAGCATATCCAACTGATGCCGCGGCTCCCCAATGCTATGACCTTCACGTGGATATTTTACGAATACCGTGTTGACACCGGCGGCTTTGAGTCCAGCGTAGAACTCCTCCGACTGTGGCAAAGGAACTCGGATATCCTCCTCGCCGTGCAGGATGAGGGTTGGGGTTTGGGCGTGATCCACATAGTTGATTGGTGACCGTTCACGGTACAATCCTAAACTCTGCGATGGAGGACCTGCAAAGTAGAGCGACATAAAACTTGGAATATCGGTTTGTGCATAAAAACTTACCAGATTGATGACGCCACAAACATTACAAGCGGCTCTGAAGCGATCAGTGTGGGTGATAATCCAACTTGTCATGTAGCCGCCGTAGCTTGAACCGCCGACGATTAGACGGTCAGGATCAGCAATTCCTCCTTCAATCAGAAAATCAACGCCTGTCATGATGTCCTGATAATCACCACCACCCCAATCATTGTAGTTCGCCGTGGCGAAGTCGTTCCCGTATCCATCCCCGCCGCGGAAGTTCGGGGCAAAGTAAGCAAAACCTTCGCCGCTGAAATAGTGCCATGTCGGCTTGAATCCCAAATCGCGTGAACTGCGGGGACCTCCGTGTGGCTCAACAATGAGCGGATAGCTTTTGCCCGCTTCGTAGCCAACGGGTAAACAGAGTAAGCCTTCGATCTCAAGTCCGTCGCTGCTCTGCCATTGAATCACCTGTACTTCACCGAGTGCGAAGTTTTCTAGTTGTGGATTGAGTTTCGTGAGCTGCTTCCTCCCCCCTGTGCGGATAGAACCAACCCAAATATCCGTTGGGGCATGTGCCTCACTGCGAGTACACAAGAATGTATCGCCATCATCGGCGATGGAAATCCCTCCAATGACACAATCGCCATGCGTGATTTGACGAATTTCTCCCTCTGCTTTTGAGGCAGAGTAAAGCTGCCAACGCACCCGATCCATTGCAATGAAGTAGATAGTAGTTCCGTCCGGAGACCAGACCGGTAGGTCGGCGTTACGATCGAGCTGGGTGGCGGTCAGGTTTGTTGATGCACCGCCTTCCGCTGAAATGATGTGGAGGTTTTTCTGGCCATACCCCGCTGGACTATGCAAGTATGCGATCTGTTCCCCGTTCGGTGACCAGCGTGGCGAACTCTCACCACCTGTGTGCGCTGTCAATTTTCGGACGTGCTTCGTTTCAAGACCAACAACGCGAACAAGGCCGTTAAACATCGTATCATCTGCCTTAGGAGAAGGTGTGGAGATAAAGACGATCTGCTTCCCATCTGGTGACCAACACGGCTCGCTGACGTGGAAATCCCCTTCTGTCAACCTCTGGGATTTGTCCACATCGACATTCTCATCTGACCCCTCTCCCGGCAAACTAAAGAGCAATTCAGACTCATCGTCTAGCATTTCGACATCAATAACCCACAGGTGCTGCTGCTTGAAGTCATCTGTCCCCATGATCACCCGGTCATCCCCGGCTTTCTTCCGCTGCTCTTCAGCCGCGCTATCCTCCTCAGCCTTCAGAAATGCGATCTGTTTTCCGTCAGATGACCATCGCGGATTTGATGCGCCGTTGCTCGCATGGGTGAGTTGCTTTGCCTCGCCACCCCCAATTGGAATAATCCAGATCTGCGTTTTGCCGTCCCGCTTTGAGACAAAGGCAAGTCGCGTGCTGTCGGGCGACCATTGCGGATTGCTGTCTCCATCAGGCCCATTCGTCAACTGGAACGGTTCACCGCCATCGGTTGAAACCAGCCAAATATGACCCCGGTGTTCGCTCTTTTCCACTTCAAGGACTGGAACGGTTCGGACAAATGCCGCCCACTTACCATCAGGCGAGATTACTGACCCACTGAGTCCTTTCAGCCCGACAATATCTTCGGGGTGAAGTGTCCTCAATTCTCGACGTTCTTGTGTGTTGTTAGCCATGATATGCTTTGTTCCTACTGCTAGCAGCTTCTAGAGAATAGATTAGGCAAGTCGGGTCAGTTATGGTAAAATATCCTGTGACCCAGTAATGTGAGTTTCAGCAAAACGGTATTATTAAATAAAAGATTGTCCAATACAGTTGAATCTGATGCTCATGATACCCCATTTTCCAGAGATTTTCAAGTTCCGATTTCATCAAGGACTTTCCCGATAGATCGGGATCCTCCCCGATAAATCGGGACAGGCGGAACGGGACGAGAATCGGAGCCTGTTTTGAAAAGCCCGAAACTCACAACGATAGCAATCTCATTTAAGAATATCAAAAAAGGGAAGGCGGAGGACACAAACTTCGCCAATATTTATGAAAAACGCGGCTGGTGACGCTCTTTTTGAGCTTGCACAACTAGAAAATGACCAGATCGATCTGGCTAAGGGTGCACTCTTGATTGCCAAAGATGCCTATGCAGATCTGGACATTGAACTGTATCTACAACGATTAAACCAAATGGCTGAAGAACTACAATCGCAGCTTGGTAAGGAAGCGGATACGAGTGACCAGATTAACCACTTAAACCAATATCTATTTGAGACACAGGGATTTGCGGGCAGCAGCCAAGAACATTATTACGATGCACGGAATAGCTACCTCAACGAAGTGCTTGAACGTAAAATTGGCATTCCGATTACGCTTTCAGTGGTGTATATGGAGATTGGTAAGCGGATTGGGTTGCCGTTGGTGGGAGTCGGTTTTCCCGGACATTTTATCGTCAAGCATAGAGATTTAGATACTGTGATTGATCCATTTGAGAGAGGGCAAATTTTATCCGATGCGGATCTCTCCGAAAGATTAACGCAGATTTTCCGTGAGCCTGTGTCGATACATCCACGGTTTCTGCAAGCGGTTACGAATAAGGAGATTCTCGCACGGATGCTGCGGAATCTGAGACAGATCCACTTCAGGGAAGGAGAACATCAGAAAGCGGTCAGCTCCGCCGAACAGATCACATGGCTTGCCCCCCAATCCGCCCAAGACTATCGAGATCTCGGTTATCTGTACTACCAAGTCAACGCCTACGGCAGGTCTCTAGCTGCCTTCAACACCTACCTCCGCTTATCGGATGATCCACCGGATCAGGAGGAAATTTCTAGGAATATCCGCGTCCTGACCCAACAGATTGCTAAACTAAACTAACTTCGATAAACCTTTGTGGGATTAAACCCTTTCCCACACTCACTCATGAAGAACACATGAAGCAGGAACAAGGAGCAACTGCATGGACCGTAAACTCCGTTTTGCCGTAATTGGTGCCGGCAGATTTGCAGAGGAGTGTCAAATCCCCGGCTTGCAGCGTCACCCCAACGCAGAAGTCGTCGCACTGTGCCGTCGTAGCCGTGATTTGTGTGAGCAAACTGCACTCAAATTTGGTGTTCCAAAAGTCTATACAGACCACGCAGACGTGATTGCCGACGACACAATCGATGCAGTGACAATCGTGACACCAAACGTCTTCCACCATCCCATTGTGATAGAGGCGCTCCAGGCGGGAAAGCACGTTTTCTGCGAGAAACCCTTAGCAATGAATGTCTCCGAAGCGCGCGAGATGTACGATATTGCCGAAGCCAGTGGTAAGATCCATCAGGTCGCCTTTACATTTCGCTACACACATTGCCTCTATAAACTACGCCAAATGTTCAAAAAGGGCAAGATTGGCAAACCCCTTTATGTTCGCATTCAATGCGATGGCTGGGGTGCGCTGCAATCATCGGCAACGGCAGCATGGCGTAATCAAAAAACCCTTTCTGGCACCGGCATTCTTGGCGATATGGGTTCCCACTTTTTTGATGCGATTCGGTGGGTATGTGGCGATATTACACAGGTGTGCGGTGTGTTGCATAACGTGCCGCGCGTTCGCCCACACGCTAGCACAGGTGAACCGACCCCAATCGACACCGATGATCTTGCTGCTGCTTGGTTCGAGACCGAATCTGGCTTGAAAGGTCAGTTTTTTGTCAGCAGTATTACGCCGTCACGCCCAGAAAATAAATATATTGAGGTAATCGGTGAGGAGGGGGCACTATTTGCTTACTTAAGCCGTGGTCAAGAGGAGGGTTTACGGTTTCGCCACCGGGACGGTGATTGGGAGACAATTGATCTGCCACCTGAAGCTGCTGAAGGTAAACCGCACGCCCTAGGGCGAATGATGGGCTGCTTCGTTGACGGAATTCTCAGGGGAAAACTTAATTCGGATCGAGATCCCTCCTTCCTTGATGGCTGGAAGGCGCAGTCAGCGATTGATGCTGTCGTTGAATCTGCAGCGCAGAAGAGATGGATTGAGATTGGAAAAGGGAAAGATGATTAACGGTGTATGATAGAGGTAGACTCATTTTTTTCTTGACCGAATGGCTATTTTGGCGTAAAATTTAGGGTGTGTTGATGATATATAGAAATCTCTAGGTCGTTCGGGCGATTTCTGTGTTTGAATAGTGCGTGCAAGGTTAGGGTACGAGAATTTCATCTTTTAGCGAGATTTTCTGCGTGAATAGCCGGTGGATGACAGCTCGACGCTGACTCTGTACATTTTCCCAGTCAGGAATTTATCGCGTGAGCGTCTCTCCATCGACTGGTAAATCGTCTGCCATAAAAAAACAAGCCTGCTTTAGCATCCTATGTAAGATGGTACAAAGGGTTATCTAACTGTCGACGGAAACTATTTTTGGAGGTAACAAATGAGTGCCAAAAAAACCTCAGGGGCTTTAATGACCTCGGTGATTGTTCACGGAGTCGCCTTCTTTATCACGGGTATCTACCTCGTTACCCAGACGCAGCAGTTCAAAGATTTAGTCGGTGCCGAAGTCCTACAGGCAAAGGAACCCCCCAAACCGCAAGTTCGTAAACCGGTCATTAAGCCGGTGATAAAACCAACCGTTCCAACCACAAACACAGTGGTAGTTGAGCAAGTTCAAGTCCAACCTAGAGTAACGACAGCAGCGGTTGTGCGTCCGACCTCCGTGCAGCCTCAAACCGTTTTGGAATTTTCCAATAAAGTAGTGAAGTTGGAAGCGCCCATCAACCCGAACGTCCCTAAGGTAGTTAGAACCAATGCTCCAGTGCCGCAAGTTGTGACACATGCTGATTTGCCTGTTTCTGACGCTCCCGGCGCGTTGGCATTTTCTGCACCTGTCGCAACGGCTCCAAGTGCCGCTCCCGCCAACATCGGTCGTGGGATTGGTGGCATTGTGCAGGTGAAGGTTGCTTTTGCGCGTCCGAAGGGACTCGCTATGGTCGAACACGTCGGTGCCGCTCGCGATGCCTTGAGCGATGTCGTTGAGAACATTAACCTCGGTAACGTTGAGGTACCTCCATTGCCACGCGGCGAACCCGGTGGTCGTGTTGTTGGTCGTGGTGCTGATATCCGCGGCGTTTTCCGCTTCACGCGCCTCCGCCATAGTCTTTCGGACTGGTGGGCAGATGCTTCCTCACTGAACGCTTTCACCAAGTGGCTCAATGAACGTACCAAGATTAAGACGGACATGAACGTCGAAGGTGGCGCCCTGAAGATAAACGACGCTAACCTGATGAAATGTCCGTTAGTTTTCATGACAGGGCATGACCCAGCACACGTCCGTTCCAAGAACCTGATGGGTCGTCAATATGGCGGCGGCAAGATGGACAGCCGATTTTCCGAGACAGAAATGGCTGCATTGCGGCGGTATCTCGTTGAAAAAGGCGGTTTCCTTGTTTTTGACGACTGCGGAATTGATGCAGCGACGCAAGCAATGCCTCGCCTATTCTTGGCACAGATGCGATATGTGATGCCAGAATATCAGGTGCAACGCATCCCAAACGAACATGAAATCTACGATAATTTCTATGAGATGGGTGGTCCGCCAACCGGATTCGACATTTTCTGGTGGGGGTCTCGCCCGGGTAGGCGGAACTTCCTTGAAGGCGTTTCTGTTGGCGACAAAATCTCGGTCATTTTGGTTCGCCGTGACTACATGTGCGCAATGGAGTCGGTTAGCTTACCAACCCGCTCCGTCAAATACTCTCCCGGCGTCTACCGTTTCATGACTAACGTCGCAGTTTATGCCCTGACGAGTGGTTCAATTTCGGATTATTCCGGCTATGTGCCAGAGGATAGAATGGCAGCCCGGAGGCTGCCGACCGAAGCACCTGAAGCGGCAAAAATTGGGGCACTTGAATAAAATCTGTTGATTTGGACACCTCTCGAATCAAGCAATAAAAAAGCAGCCATTCACTTGGCTGCTTTTTTTATTGCCCCCACAGCTAAGAAGGAGATCTGTATGGAAGCATATAAGGCGCAGTTAGGTTTTTCAGAGACACAGTTGCGCCCACTTTATATCGAAGGGTACACCGACCAACTCAGCTATGCACCGGGCGACGAGATCGGGTTTCATATTTCCACCGGCGCATCGGAATATTCATTGGAAATTGTGCGCGTCGGTGCAACCCGTGAGGTGGTTTGGAGCGAGAAAGAACTCCCCGGATCTGCGTATCCAGTTCCAGAAGATGCATCGTCGTACGGCTGCCGCTGGCCCACGAGTTTCAAGCTGCGTGTGCCGGATACATGGCAGAGCGGATACTACGAAGTGTCAATGCGAGTGGAGGATAACGGTGGAGGTTTCACGTACAGAAACCGTCGAACCGCCGAAGGAATGATGCACTTCATCGTGCGATCTCCACAGCCGGGACGTGACACAAAGATCCTGCTACAACTGGCGACAAACACCTATAACGCCTACAACAATTGGGGCGGATATAGTGTCTACGGTTATCACGGTCATAACAACGTACAAGGGCATCGTATCTCTTTCGATCGGCCGATGGCAGGACTTTTTAGCAGATGGGAGTCGTTCTTTGTAGAATGGGCGGAACAAAATGGTTACACACTCGATTGCGCCGCCAACAGCGATCTTGAATTTCACCCGGAAATCTTGAAGGGATATCGACTGGTGTTGAGCGTCGGTCACGATGAATACTGGTCTGGAGGGATGCGGGACAACCTAGAGGCATTCATCGCTGACGGTGGGAATGCGGCGTTTTTTAGCGGAAATTCGGTCTGCTGGCAAGTCCGTCCTGAAGACGAAGGACGCGCCTTGACCTGCTGGAAGCAGTGGTACAATATGGACCCCATTTACAAGACAGGCGATTATCGAACCTTGAGTACCCTGTGGAGTCATTACCTCGTCGGTCGCCCTGAAAACGAATTGACCGGTGTTGGTTTTCTCTACGGCGGCTACCACCTCAGCCACGGTCAATTCATGGATGGTTTAGGCGAATACACAGTGCATCGCCCGGATCATTGGATTTTTGAAGGAACAGATCTCAAGCAGGGAGATACCTTCGGTGGTATGCACACCATCGTGGGCTACGAGTGTGACGGTTGCGAACTAAAAATTGTGGACGGACTCCCTGCCCCAACGCATCGGGATGGCACTCCCGATAGCTTCCTCATTCTCTGTACTGCCCCGGTACGATGGCATCCCGACGACTGTGAGTGGTACGAACGTTGGGATAGAGGCCGCACTGGCGCAGCGACAATGGGGGTTTATACCCGTGGCGGAACTGTTTTCACCGCCGCTACAACCGATTGGGCACACGGACTACAAGGCGGTGATCCGATTGTGGAGCGCATCACACAAAATGTGCTCGATCGGTTATCTCGTTAAACTAGGGCTATTTAGTTTTCGGTGTTCTCGTCGTTTGAGTCGGAAGTCGGGATTCGGAAATCCCTCCTACAGCTCTTATTGTTAAACCGAATCCGGATTAAAGCCTCCCCCGATGTCCTCGCTCAATGGCTTCGCACAGTTCCATCGTCTTCACCGCCTCCTCCAGCGGACTCCAAGGGGTGGTGTCGTTCAGGATGCAGTCGGCGAAATGGCGCGTCTCGTTGAAGTCGGGTCCACCGACAGCGTCGAGGTCAAGCGGCTCCTCGCACAGTGCTCCATCCAAGTAAAGGGTGATTTTCGGTACGCGTGTCAGGTCGAGATATGCTGACATATCTTCGGTGTGGACCTCCGCCGACTGAATCCGGTAGCCGACTCCGTAGTGGCTCATCATCGTGCCGCGGCAGCCGTTGTCAAAGGCGATGACGGCGTTGTAGCGGGGTGTGCCTCCCCGTTTGCCGTGCCACGAATGACCGTAAACCTCCACGGCGGTTGCCGCTTCAGTTGGCGCACGTCCCGCCATCCAGCGGAGTAGATCGACATGGTGAATCGCATCGCAGATAATCTCCGGCGGCGCAACTTCCTTGCGACCTGGAACCTGCAAGCCCGATGGTGGTTTATGATAGTTCGCTGCCACCTGTACCGCTCCGCCGCGCTCTTGCAGTAACTTCCGCACCGCCAGCACCTCCGGCTTGTAACGGCGGTTGACAGACAGAATCGCTTTGCCCTTACTCTTGCGGGCAGCGTCGAGCATCTGCTGTGTTTCTCCGACGTTCATCCCCGGTGATTTCTCGACCGATGTATGTAGATCGCGTCCCAAACACTCCACCACGATTGGCAGCAGATGACCGGGCATAGTTACAATATAGACGACATCTAGGTCGACCTGATCTAGCATCTCGCGGTAATCGCTGAACGCAGATTCGGGTTCATGGTTAAGTTTTGCCCGCTCCAGTCGCTGGTCGTCGATTTCTGCGACTGAGATGAGCTGCATCCGGGGTTCATCTTTAATCATCGCAAAGTGACCCTGCGCGTGCCCACCGCAGCCAATAACACCGACTTTCAGATCCGCCATTGTGTAACTTCCTCCTCCTTTGCTAGACCCTATCCGTTTGTGCGCACCATTATCAATCTACCCTTTAAGCGGCATAGGGTGACTGCCTACCCATATCCGTTGTGGAAACGGGAGGCAATCACCGGTACGCGTTAAACATCACAAACCGAACTTAAAAGAAAAACGGATTTGACCACGCCTTCTTGCCGGTCTCATCGGTAATCTCGACGCGAACGTAGTGGATGCCGCTCGGCAGTTCATACGTTCCCTCAGTCAGCACCTCACCTTCGGGGGCAACGATGCGCTTTCCACGACTGCGCTGGGCTTTGAACACAATGGATTGTGCGGGCGAACATTTGACAGAAACGCTCTTTTTCTCTTCGCCTTCGTCCACCACGTCCAGATCGATTATCTCCGGTCCGAGGGTCGAATAGAAAGCACCGGTACGAAATCCTGTCATAATCGCATCGGTGGTGAGTTCAGGTGCCTTCACCATGACCCAGCCGTGGAAACAGTCATGTTCTGTACCGTGGGCGTCATCGGCAGCGATGCCGAAAACGGGGCGACCTGCCTTGTCCAGTAAATCGTCCCAAGCCTGCTCGGAAAAGCCCTTGCCGATACCCATGCACGTATCGTTGTAGACCTCAACCGCAAAGTATCCACTCAGCGGTAGATAATCGAGCAGCGTATGTCCACACCAGTAGGGATGGCAGAGCACCGCCTCGCCGCCCTGCCGCTTGATCTCCTCGATTACAGCGTTGGGATGCATCTCCGCGCAATTGATGCGCTCATGGAGATTTATACCGACGATATGATATGTGTCGCCGCCATAAGGATTGTTGGGATGGACTTCACTACCAGAAATCGCCAAGAAGCCATCTCTACTGTGAGCAGAAACATCGTTGACCTTTCGATGGTCAGTCAGCACCAAGAAATCGTAACCTGCTTCGCGATAAGCTGCAAAGCGGTCTGCCATCGGCAGTCTTCCGTCCGACTCGGTACTATGGCTGTGAGTATTGCCGCGATACCACTGTCCGGACTGTTTGAAGGGATTAACGTTTGACATAAAAAGTCTCCTTGCTAGTTTCGATAGTTTGGCTAGGTTGTTGTATTTTAACATACTGTTTTCAAAAGGAAAACGGAAAAAACGATCCAGAACCGCCGAAAAAAAGATTTACGATCGGGGTGCAGTCGTGTAAAATATAATTAAGGAGATTGGCATAAATGAAGACAATTATTATCGGTGCTGGACGTGGCAGACGGCTCATGCCATTGACAGAGGATACGCCTAAGTGTTTCGCAGCGGTTAAAGGTAAACGCATCCTTGATTGGATACTCGAAGCGTGGTGTGCAGCAAATGTGAAGGATATTGTCTTCGTCGGTGGGTATCAGATTCAACGTATTCAGGGCGATTACCCTGCTTTCCGCTTCTACCACAACACCGATTGGCAGCAGAATAATATCTTAGTCTCGCTCTTTTGCGCCGAAGCCGAAATGAACGAACCGTTTGCCTGCACCTATGCGGACATCATCTATCGCCCTTGGGTGACGCAGCAGTTGATGGACACCCCTCACGACATCACGCTTGTTGTCGATACCGCTTGGCGAGAACGTTACACGGCGCGCACACTTCATCCCGAAGATGATGGTGAAAAAGTCCTCGTAGAAGGAGCGCGTGTCACAAGAATCAGTCGTGATATAGCACCTGAAGCTGCACACGGTGAGTATATCGGCGTCGCAAAATTTAGCCAGCGCGGGGCAGGTCTTCTACGAGACCATTTCCATCGAGTTTCTCATGAATATGATGGTACGCCTTTTCAGGGAGCAGCCTCTGTACAGAAAGCATATCTGATCCAACTCTTTCAGGAGATGATTGAGCAGGGTGTGGAAATTCACAAGGTAGATATTGCCGGTGGGTATTACGAGATTGACACCACGCAGGATTATGAGATTGCTAATGAAGTGTGGTAGGGAAAAAATGAGAGGAGGTTCCGGATGCGTTTTTTTAATACGGCAGGGCCTGTCCGGAGTGAAGATCATTATTGTTTACCACCGCTGACCCGATGGGATCTGGAGGAAATCCTGCTCCTCATTGACCAGAAGAAATATTTTGTACTACATGCCCCAAGACAGACCGGTAAGACTACTTGTCTGCTGGCATTGATGGATAAGGTTAATCAACAGGGAAAATACCGATGCTTATATGTCAACGTCGAAGGGGGACAATCGGCCCGAGAGAACGTCAGGCGAGGAATGCAAGCAATTTTAAGTGAGATGGCTTCCATGGCGCGGGATTTCTTGGGCGAGGGGTTTGTGGAAGATATTTGGCCAGAGATTCTAAAAAAAAATGGAGCACATGCGGCTCTCAACGAGATACTAACTCGCTGGACGCAAGTGTCCCCAAAACCGCTTGTTCTTCTGATCGATGAAATTGATTCGCTGATCGGTGATACGTTAATTGCCGTTTTGCGACAACTGCGAGCCGGGTATTTCAAGCGGCCGGCGTCGTTTCCACAAAGCATCCTGCTCTGCGGTGTGCGAGATGTGCGCGATTATCGAATCCATTCGGAGAAAGAGAGAACCATTATCACAGGTGGCAGCGCATTTAACGTTAAAGCGGAATCGTTGCGCCTAGGAGACTTTAGCCACACAGAAGTGGAAACCCTTCTCAATCAGCATACCGAAGAGACTGGACAGGTGTTTGAGAAGGCCGCCCGTTTTCTCGTTTGGGAACTGACGCATGGCCAGCCCTGGTTGGTCAATGCCCTCGCCTATGAAGTTTGTTTCAAGATGAAAGCGAATCGCGATCGCACAGAAACCATTACCGCCGAGATGGTAGTACAAGCCAAGGAACAACTCATTTTACGACGTGAGACGCATATTGACCAACTAGTGGATAAGCTGTCTGAAGAGCGTGTTCGACAGGTAATCGAGCCGATCTTGGCAGGAATGGATGATCCGAATCGCATTGCCACAGACGATGTTCAGTATGTGCGCGATCTTGGATTAATACAGACAGACGAAGGGCAGTTGAACATCGCCAATCAAATCTATCAGGAAATTATTCCTAGAGAGCTCACCTTTAGCACCCAATTGACCATCACGCATCAACCCGCGTGGTATATTCAGACGGATGGGCGGCTTGATATAGACAAACTTCTTTCTGCTTTTCAGCAGTTTTTTCGGGAACATTCCGAAAGCTGGATACAGCGTTTCGATTACAAGGAGGCGGGCCCACAGTTGCTGATGCAGGCGTTTTTGCAACGGATTGTCAACAGTGGGGGGCGTGTGGAAAGGGAGTACGGACTTGGACGGAGGCGAACGGACCTACTGGTGATTTGGCCGTATCCGGGGGGTGTCCAAAAATCGGTCATCGAACTCAAAATCCGTTACGGTGCTTTTGAGAAAACGCTGGAAGAAGGACTTTCCCAGACACGGGCATATATGGATAGCTGCGATACAGAAGAGGGACATCTGGTAATCTTTGACCGAGATGCGGATAAGGCGTGGGCGGAGAAGGTTTTTCGTCGGTCAGCAAGCCATCAAGGAACAGCAATCACGGTTTGGGGAATGTAGCCTGTCGCAAAAATAGCACCTATGGTGAGAAAATTTACCTATCCCCTTGGCATATCAACTTTACCAAATCCGAATTGAATCTTGGCACTTGCGAGAAGAATCAGAACAGGAGAGTCTTTATGCAAATTCTTAATCTCGAATCAGGAACGCCCTTCCGGATGGGCAAGGGAAAAAACTGGCGGGTCGTCCACCCTGATATGGGAGCCACACAGATAACCCTCAATCACGGCCAACACGCCCCCGGTCAAGAGTTCACACAGCACCTCCACGACGAATCGGAGGATATGATTGTGGTACTTGAGGGCGGTGGCCATATCCGGCAGGGAGATGTTTACACGCCGATTATTGCGGGCGATGGCATCTTCGTGCCGGCGCGCGAGGTTCACGGCACCGTCAATACGACAGACCAGCCGGCGCGGCTCATCAGTTTCCAATCCCCACCGGATATGGCGCTGTATCGCGGTGAACGGGATCACCCCAACGATTCACCCAAACCGGAACTGGGGCACCGAAGCGGCGTACAAGTGATTTCGATGGCAAAAGCAGGACCGGTGTTCGGTAAATCGGGAGACTGGCGCAGTGTTGTTTCACCGGAGAAAGGGAGTCAACATCTCTCGCTCGATTACGTCCAACTCAATGCAGGCGAAGCATTCACACATGAACCCATCGGCGCAGAATCAATTTATGTGCTGATTGGTGGAGGTGCAACAGTACAAACGAATGGAGAAACATCGACGCTTGGCTTGAGAGATGTGATCTTTCTCAACCCTGAAGATACCTTCTCGTTATCACAGACTGGCAGCGAATCGACCACACTGCTTCATTGTTGGGCGTTAGCAAAATAGGCAATCAGAGAATAGAAATAGGGGAACAGACTCATAATTTTGAGATAAATTTGCCTCAACGTCTGTCAAACTTATCCAATTACATTTCATGTTTCACGTATGGAGGCATACTACAGATGCAAGAAGGAGCTGGTGATCTGGCGATCAGCCGACAAGGCAGTCAGGTCATCGCGAAAAACAATCTATTCCAAATCAATTTTGATCTTTCCAAAGGAACCTGGAACTACATCGACAAAACAGGCTACAACGTCATCAGGGATGCATATACAAAGATTATTTTGCAAGATGGGACAGTTCTAACAACATTGGATCCGGGAAGTTCGGAGTTTATTACAAATCCTACCACCGAAGATGAATCTGGCGTTTACCAACCAATTACATTTTCGCACCAACCCGAAGGACATGGATTGCAGACCCACCTCTATCTGAAATGCTATCCCAAGAAGCCTTATGTTGTATTGACCGTTGGCGTAAAAAACACCCATGAGAAACCAATTTCGTTAGAACAGATTTCCACGATTGACGTCTCCCCTCACAACGGTAACACCAAAGGCGGTGTCTATTTAGGAGGTGCACCGTCGGGCTATCATACTTTTCTGGACATGAATACACCGACAGCGTCTGGTCTTAAAGAGATTCACGACGGATTTCGCATCAACGAAGATGCGTCCACCACCTCCTGCTACAACGGAGTTCTCTATGATACGGAGAGCAATCGATCGCTCGTCTTCGGCTTTTTGAGCTTTCAAAAATGGTGGTCTGCTGTCCAAATGGGATACGATGGTGGTACGCAACGGGGTAAGGAAGAAAATCATGGTGTGAATCACTGGGCACTCTACCATAAGTGTGAAAACCATATCTGCCGTCAAGGCGAGGAGGTGTACGCTGAACCTGTTTACCTGAACTTCGCGCATCAGGGCTGGGAGGCATACAATGACTACGCCGAGATGGTCAGACATCGTGTGACACCAAAATCGCTAAATCGTGTTTTCTCTGGTTGGTGTTCTCAGGATAGTGAGGAGGGACCGGTAAACGCAGCGCAAATCTCCGAACAGATTGAACAGATTACCAAAAACCAACTAGCTGATCCCTCGATTCCCGGTGGATTTGAGTACCTCCAGATTGGAAAGGGTTGGGAAGCATCAATCGGTAGCTATCAAGCGGATGTGGAGAAATTCCCAAATGGGATGAAAGCGGTCGCCGACCAGATCCATGCCAACGGACTAAAAGCGGGTATCCGATTCACTCCGTTTTGTGTAGCGGTTAACTCCAAACTCCTGCAAACGCATCCCGAGTATTTTCTGCAAGAACGTGACAAAAAGAAACCTGCTTCCATCGTTTTGCCGGAAGATGGGAGGGAGGTTGCGCTACTCGATGTATCACAACCGGAAGCACAAGCACATATTCGTGAAAATACCCGAAAATTGATTGATGAGTGGGGATACGATCTGGTCAAAGCGGATTTACTCGCATATGCGATAGGACCGCTCACGGAACTGAACAACTTTGTGGCACACGACGCATCGCTCACCGCTGTTGAACTTTATCGACTTGGGGCACAACTACTGAACCAGATTATTGATGAAAATGAGAAGGTGGTTGTGCTTGCAGCGTGTAATACATGCCGGGGTCCAAGTATCGGAGACTTTGTGCTAAATGAAACATCTTCAGGTTATAGTGGCTATATCGGCGAAGGGGCTTGGGAGAGTCCACAAGGGTTAGGACCGATTGCCAATGCTCATGCGGCACATCTTCCGATGTATGGCAACGCATGGACAAATGAGTTTGGCACGCTAACCATCAATGAGCCACTGCCTCTGAACGAAGCACTTATTTCAATAACACTGGCAGGCATGAGTGGCGGGGTTGTCACTTGTGGCGATGACTTCACGACACTCAAACCGGAGCGAGCAGAGTTGCTTGCCAAAATTTTTCCGTTAATCGGTGATTCCGCGATACCTGTTGACCTTTATGAAAACAAAATTCCGCAAATCTGGAATCTACCCGTGACCTCTGTTTACGAATCCTACAATATCGTTGGAATTTTCAACTGGACAGACATAAAGGCAGATGTCGATTTTAGTTTGGAGTCACTCGGCTTAAATCGCTCCCGATATTATCTTGTACACGATTTCTGGAACCGTGAATTCCTCGGAAATGTCCGAGAGCGAGTAACATTGTTCGATATTCCATCCCGCTCTGTCAAACTGCTGTGTCTACGCGCAGAGCAGAATGTCCCCCAACTACTCGCCACAGATATCCACCTCACACAGGGTGCCGTGGATGTTCTATCCGCCGGCTGGGATAAGCGAAGCCAGAGTTTTTTAGTGGTGTGTAAACCCCCTAGGCGCAGCAAAGGGACATTATTCATTCATGTGCCTCAAGGTTACGCTCCCGCCGCAATCGCGTGTTACGGTGCCGACTACCGCTTTCGCTGGGACAGACAGATCTATGAAATTGAATTCAATTCAAGCACAGCGCTCGTACAGTTCAGCGTTCAATTTGCCAAAACATCAGGATGAAACGACCCTTTACGCCCCGATCTATCGGGATTTCGCTGCGCTCAATATGACGCAAAAGGAGGCTCTATGAACTATCCCCAAGTATTAAAGGAACTTGAAGATTTAGTCAATGAGACCTATGGCTTATGGGATCACAACCGTGTCGGATTCCAATGGCGACATTACACATGGAACCACACGATGAGAGTTCGTGCCATGAGCATGGAACTTGGTAAACGTGAGGGCGGCGATGTTACCAAGCTCGAAGTTGCAGGAACGTTGCACGACATCACCAAGCGGTATGACGGTGAGATTTTGTCAGACGAAAACGGCAAACGGGTCGTCAATCACGACGGACTCTGGTTGAATGAACAACTCATGCCGAGTCGAGAGAACCTTGTCACGCGGCTCTATGACGAAAACAACCTTGGCGGTACGGTTCATCATGAGTCCGGCGCGGTTATCACCGAGAAGATACTGGCGATGTACGATTTTGATCAGGATTTTGTCGATGCCGTTCGTGCCATTGTGTTAGCACACCTGAAGCCGATGAACCTCACCGAGGAACGGTACGATTTTCTCTACGGCAACGTCGAAAATCAGATCCTATACGACGCCGACACGATGGATCCAAATGTGGGCTATACCGCATTTTTCCGCAATGTCCACATCCACAGCTATTCCGCTATCCGGCGCAACGGTAAATTCGATATAGAGGAGTATGCCCAGAGCCTACCGCGTTGGGTTAATTCTAAGCAGGCTTTCGTTGAGCATCTATTGACGGAATCAGCAAAGGAGGTCGGGCAGGCACGGCAGGATCGAAACAAAGCATTGACGGATCAGATTGCGGCGGAAGTCGGAGATATGGAAACGAACCGAAAATACGGGCTGCTTGGCGTCATTGAATACTTTGTCAGTGATACCGAAGATCCGCACTTTATGAATCAATTGACGTATCTCAAGGAGCATTGGATTCCGGAGCGTCAGAAATGGCTCGCCGAAAAAGAGACCACAAGTGCGACTCGTGACCGTGCGAGTGAGGCGTTAGATCGGGTGATTGATTTCACCAATACCCTTGAGCGGGAGTATCGAGGGGAAATTTGAGGGGTGTGGACGAGAAGGTGTGTTTTGATAGGAACGACGATATTCTGTGCAACTGAGGGATTGGGGCAACCCAGTCCCTCAATTTCTTAACCCCTATGGACACCGTCCCGATAGATCGGGATTTCTCTGCGTTCAACTTTATTCTTCAATCAACTGTCTTCCAGCAAACCCGGCATCAACCTCGTGCCAGTACATAATCGCTTCTTCCCCAGCCCTCCAGCAGAGGTAGACCTCCCTACCCTCCAGAAGGTGAGGGAAGTCAATTAACCCCGGATTTATATCTTTTATCGTGCACCCATAGGACTGAATCTCTTCAATGGCATCCCGGAATTTCCCTGTCAATTCGAGAAACTGCGGTGTCTTTGGATGTCCACCGTTGTGACGAATGACCTCAAAGAGCGGAGTCAATTCTGCCCCAAGTTCTTCTAACTCCACCCGAAACTCCCTCAATTCTGATAGTTTCTCCTCTAACATAGGGATCAACCGGTTCGCTTCTTCGACAGTAAAATATCTCTTTCGTCGCATTGTCCACCTAACCTTTATTCTGAGATAAACTTTGATGCTGTCTGCTAATAACGATTGACAGAAGTGTAACCCATATTCGATAAAATGTCAAAAGAGTTAGTTGAGCGCAAAAATTTACAAAGAAACTCGGAGGCTTTTACTATTGCGTATTAGCAGCTACCTGTTCCCCCTTGTCCGTTGCCACACATTTCTTGGTTCTTTTTTCGCCTTCAGTGCTAGTGTTATTCTGATGTTAGCACCCTATGGTGAAGCATTAGCCGATGCAAACCCGTCAGACGTGAATCCCTACGGAATCGATCAGCGGGTTCCATGGGAGACATCTCGCGTCGTGGGTGTCCCTGATGCCACCGACAATCTCCCAACCTTAACGCGTGAGCCGGAGCGGTTCGTGGAGGCAGGAAAAGCGATCTTTAATGGGCAAGGCTCGTGCTACTCCTGTCACACACTGAATCCTTCCGCACCGCCGAGCCGAGGACCCGATCTCACCGATATTGGGGCGGGTGCTGCGACGCGAAAACCGGGCATGGATGCAAAGGCGTATCTCATCGAGTCCCTCTATGATCCCGCTGCATTCCTTGTCCACGGGTACGGTAAGACCATGACGCCGGCGTGGAAACCGCCGATCAGTCTGTCGAATTTAGAGATTGAAGCGGTCATCGCATTCCTTCAGAGTCAGGGAGGAGAGGTAGATCTGACACCGTTTGAGCCACCGGTTGATATACAAACCGTTGCAAGGGAGATGGAGGCACGTCCACTTGTCCATGCCGCAAACGCCGAGCGAGGGGCGGAGGTGTTCGTCAATGTGGTCAAGTGTATCGCCTGTCACGATGTCAGTGGGATTGAGAAGCCGGAGGGTCAGACCCTTGATGATGGGGTTGAGGTCTTTCCAGGTCCTGACTTAACAGGTATTGCTGCATTAAACACCATCGGTTATATCGAAGAATCAATTTTGAAACCGAACGCTGAGATTGTCCGCGGGTACGGCGTGGTGTCCGTCGTAACCGGTGGCACGGTTCTTGAGGGAACGCTTATCTCACAAGACACCGAAAAAATTGTCTTGGGTATCAACGAGTCAACAGAAGCAACAGAGAGGATGCTCCTGTTAAGTGAGATTGATCCTGAACCTATTGAGGTCTTGACGGATCTGGCGGAGAAGGGATATTTTTGGATTGAGGTGACACCCAACAATTCGGAGCCGATTCGTGGAGATCTCGTCCGAGAGGATGAAGAGACACTCACACTTAAGGTCGAAGACTCGCGGAACGGAGTCGAAACTTCCCCCGAAGGGATGCAGACAATATCAAAATCAAACCTGAAGACCTATGTAACTGTTATCCTCTTTGGCAGTGAGTCGCTCATCGGCACATTAGTTTCTGAAAACGAAAACCAAATCATCTTGGACATTAACGGTGTGAGCCGCACCATTGATAAATTCGATATTGACGAGGGACCAATCTATAGCCGTGCTTTCGGTAAGCGAATCAGCGTAAAATCCGCAATGCCGGATAACTATGCACAACTCCTGTCGGTTGATGACCATTACAACCTACTCGCATTTTTATCAACACTGACCGGCAAAACGGCAGGGTCAGAATCCGGACCAACCATATCACTCCGTCCTAAAAAGACATTCACCAAATTTCCGTTAAATCAACCCGTTTATATCGAGCCTGAACCGGGGACAGATCAACTGCTAGTCATTGAACTAGGGGGTAAGATTCGCCGCTTCAAAGACGATCTGGAGACGAAAAACGCCGAATTTCTGATTGACACAGGCCGCGAAACCTACGGCTTGACATTCCATCCAAATTACGAAGAAAACGGCTACCTCTACGTGGTTAGCAACGGACCGATAGGAGGAAAAGTTACTGAGACCAGAAACTACGTTTCGCGTTTTACGGTGGATCGTCAACCGCCGTATGGCTGTGATCCGAATTCCGAGCTGATTCTTCTAGAGTGGCTGTCGAACAATCACAACGGCGGCGATCTCGCGTTCGGTCCCGACGGATACCTCTACATCCCCGCCGGCGACGGCGCGATGGATTCCGATACGAATCTGACCGGTCTCCCCGGAAGCTACGATAGAGATCCGAAGGGGCAAGATCTCAGTAACCTGCCCGGGACAATTATGCGCATTGATGTTGACCGTCCGGAGGCAGGACGCCCCTATTCAATTCCAAATGATAACCCTTTTATCCACCTTGAGGGTGCACGCCCCGAAATTTGGGTCTACGGGATTCGCAACCCCTGGCGCATCACCTTCGACCGTGAGACAGGGCACTTGTGGGCAGGAAACGTTGGGCAGGATCGGTGGGAGATGATCCATCTGGTGCGTCGTGGGGATAACTACGGTTGGAGCCTTTACGAAGGCAGCCACCCCTTCTTCCTTAATCGCAAACAGGGGCCCACCCCTATCGTCAAGCCGACGGTCGAACACCCCCACTCCGAAGCCCGTTCAATCACCGGGGGCATCGTCTATTACGGGTCAAAGTTCCCGGAATTGCGGGGTGCTTATGTCTACGGCGACTACGCAACTGGAAAAATGTGGGCACTTCGCCACGATGGCGAGAAACCTATCTGGCATCGGGAAATCGCCGATACAACGCTACAGATTGTGAGTTTCGGCATTGATCATAACGATGAAATGTTAATTGTAGATCTGGCACGCGGTATCTATCAATTAGAGCGAAAACCTGAATCTACAGAAAAGTTTCCGACCCGCTTAAGCGAAACGGGCATGTTCACATCGGTTAAAGAGCATCAGACAGATCCGGGACTGATCCCCTATTCAGTCAATGCGCCGTTGTGGGCGGATGGGGCACATGTGGAGCGATTCATCGCGTTACCGGGTGATTCTCAAATCAAGATGTCCGCTGCCGATGGGGTCGGATGGAGTTTCCCGGATGGAACGGCATTGATCCAAACCTTCGCGCTCGATCTGGAAGCAGGAAATCCTACCTCCAGACACCGAGTTGAAACACGGCTGCTGACTCGACAACAGGGCGAGTGGGTGGGATATTCCTATATCTGGAACGATGAGCAAACCGACGCAACCCTTGTGGACGCCGCTGGAACAGATCGGGGCTTTACGATTCAGGATTCAAGCGCACCTCAAGGCATCCGCGAGCAGTCTTGGCACTATCCCAGCCGGGAGAAGTGCATGGAATGCCATAGCCGTGCTGCCAACTACGTCCTAGGACTCACCACGATCCAAATGAATAAAGTCCACAACTACGGTGCCGTTTCGGACAACCAATTGCGGACGTTGAATCACATCGGTGTTTTCGAGAAACCGTTGTCGAAGTCGCCGGAGGAGTATCCCAACTTAGTTGACCCATACAACCCCAACGAACCCCTTGAAGCAAGGGCACGCTCATATCTACACGCTGCGTGTGCAAACTGCCATGTCCACACCGGTGGCGGCAACGCCCGTATCGTATTAGATTTCACAACAAAGCTAGACAAAACCTACAGCGTCGGTTTCCAGCCGCAGCACGACACCTACGGCATCCCCGATGCGATGCTCATCGCGCCCGGTGATCCAGAGCGTTCAATCCTTTACCAGCGTGTCGCTCAACAGGGCAAGGGTCAAATGCCGCCTATAGCAACTTCACAGCAAGACCTACAAGCAGCACAATTGTTATACGATTGGATTACACAGATGAAATCAACTCCTAAAAATGAGAGGCATTAGGTTGAGAGCTAACCTGCGCTAGCCAGGAGGCGAGGGGACCTCGCTCCTACTGTTAGAATCAATTTATTGGGTTCAAAAGCGCGAGTTTGCTTTACGTTTCAGATGCTCGCGCCTCTGCGTCCTATTGATACGAAAGGTCAAACTTATACAAATGTCCAAAGTCGATACGCTTCTCAAACTGATTGCCTATCAAAAGCAGCACCCCCAAGCCAGCGATGAAGAGATCGCCCAAGGGATTGGAATGTCACCGCGACATGTCAGCCGGTGCAGAAAAGAGGTGAACCTTCTCAAACACCAGTTGGCTGAATCAACCTTGCAACCGGGGCAGATTCAATTTATATTGTCAATGCTGAATCAACGGGAGCCCAATCAGCGGGAAATTGCCCAACAGCTTCAAGAACAGATGGGGTTCTCCTACACCGGAAGCCTTCGCACTACACGCCCCAATGAGGAGGCCCCCGTTAGCTGGCTCGAAATCGGGGAATTGATTCCACCCGAAATGGGTTTTTTAGACCGTCCACACCCGATGCTGAGTTTCTGGCTGCAACATCTATGCTATGACCCGCTTTTGGTATACCACCGAAACGGCGAGATCGAAGGACGGCTTGCAACCGGCTGCGAAGCAGTAAAAGGGAACTCACAATGGCAGCTGACGTTGAGAGAGGACCTCCGTTGGAGCGATGGAAAGCCGATTACCCTCGAAGAGATAATCGCGGCGTTTTCTGAGAGTCGCATCGCACCGATTATCACAGAGATTAAACCGGATGGCAAAAACCAACTTCGGGTTCAACTTTCTCAAGAAGAACCATTCTTTCCCCTTCGTCTGCGCAGTATTTCCCCACTACCTTCCCACGCGTCCCAACCCTACCGCGTGACCTCTGGTCCCTATCGATTGAAGTATTTCCGGCCGGATGCCATGACTTTTCGCTTTGAACAGAATCCGGATTACTACCGTGGAGGAGATCCCTACATCGACTGGCTGACTGTGAGGCGCTTCACACTGCCCGCCAATGCTATTAAGGCGGTTGAAAATGGGACACTGGATCTGCTTTTTGTCCCTTTTTATGCCATGCAGTCCCTCTACCAATTCCCAACAATGGTGCCTTGTCAACAGTGGCCCTTTTTTGAAGATAACTACTACGCCCTATTCCTCAACCGTCATCACGGGCTCCTATCGGACGAAAGGAACTGCAATCTGCTTAAAGGAGCCATCGATTATCAAGCAATTAGCCTTTACCTGCGCATGGGGCAGGTTGCTGAGGAAGAAAATCTCCCATCGTCTCCTCACGATTCTTTTAACATTCGGATTGCTTGCTCGGGCGGCACCTTTCGCTATTTGGCTTATCTCATCGGAAGGTCAGCGGGTTCCTCTGTGGGGAATCCTATCTCTGTCAAAGGGGAGATGCAGGCGGAGGCGGATGCCTTTTTAACGCAGTTCTTTTTTGGTTTAGAGTACAGCAATCTGTCGCGATTGTTCCACTCCGATGGAGAACACAACTTTTTCGGCTACTCTAATCCCCAAGTTGACGAGATGCTTTATCAGCTCAACGGAATGGCGAACCCAAGCACAAGAGGTAGGATTGGGCGGCAGGTCCTGTCCCTTCTACAGGAGGATTTTGCGGTAATCCTGTTGGCACCCTGCTTCCAATATACACTCTCGTCGTTAGAAATCCAGTTCGACGATAATCTCACCGATACAATCGATCTGATTCAGAACATGAGCAAACTCACCGTGGAACGTCGCCGGTCCGGTTAGTAATAGTTGCTAGCAACATTTACTAATAATCGGGCGAATCGCTTCAATGACTTTTTTAACATTTGCTGTTGAAACCCTGATACCGATTGACTTTGGAGCATCAGTGGTTTCTTTGGCACGGTAATTGCCTCTATTTGGATTGTCCCGAATTCGGGCAATTTAGATGAGTTCTATCTTTACTTTAACAGCAGAAGTAGATTGCTTGCTTCTGCAAATCCGAAAGGAGTTACCCATAATGTTACGGAAAGCATTGACCCTCGGAATGGTGTTCATTTTCGCACTAAGCCTATTGGCTGTGTCAATGGTTACCTGTCTTACCTATGACGCAGAGGCAGGCGGCAATGGCCACGCTCACCTCGATTGCACCAACCGTATTACCGGTGCAAGTGGGACTTTTCACCATCATCCAGGCGATCCGCCTTGGGACTGCACTCACAGGACAGATTAAAATCAGGCATCTTCGTTATGCTAAAAGTCTCGCTACAGGCTTTTAGCATAACGACCAATTTGTTTAGCTGGCTGTTTGGTTTTAACATCAAGCGGACATTAGCAAAGCAAATATAACAGATTCTTGAACGAGAAAAACAATCCAATCTAGCCCCTATCGTTGCACAGTTCTCCTTCCAATGAAACCACTTTCCTCGAAAACTTCCTCACTCTTTTTTGGTGTGTGCTTATTTGTGATTGCAAGTGTGCCTCGTCTGTTCTCTTTGGGTGACCACTGGACCTCTGATGAAGGTGGGTGGTTGGATCATAGTACAGTGTTTATGACCGCAGTCGAGATGGGTGCCTTTTCAGAAGCCCTCGTCACCTTTCATCCGGGTGTCATAACGATGTGGCTTGCTGCAGTGCGCACCTTTTTTACCGAACCACATGTGAGTGTCCAAGGCTTAGCGTTAGCCCGGTGGTCCATCGGCGTCGCCCTGTTAATCGGGATTGGTGTAGCAGCAATGCTGCTGTATCGGTTATTTGGGCGTTGGGTAGCGGTCATCGGTGCGACGTTTCTATCCTTCTCTCCACTCTTTTTAGCCCAATCCCGTCGCGTCCATACCGATGCATTGGCGGCGACTTTTATCCTGTTAACAGTCCTATCCCTCCTACTCTATTGTGGGGCACCCCAAAAACGTCGTTACCTTGTCGGTTCTGGACTCGCTTTTGGTCTAGCCTGCCTTGCCAAAAGCAACTCCCTTATTCTTCTTTTGTGGGTGCCTATCTGCTTCTGCCTGTTTCGGAATCGAGAGGAAACGTGGCGGCAGTTCTTTCTCCGCGGGTTTGGATCGGGCCTCTGTTTCCTGAGTTGTACGTTACTCACCGTTTTCGCGCTGTGGCCCCTCTTTTGGAACCCCATCTTTCTGATGTTTGGGGTGTGTCTGTTGGGCGTTACGCTGTTTGCGCGCCGAGAGTTACAGAGAGGGGCATATCAACGACTCACCCTATATTTAGTATCGGTTGTGTTGGTAGGGGTGGTATCCGGCCATACAGTCCGAACCGTATGGAGGGTGTTCGGTGGCGTTGCGTGGGCGATTACCACGCCGCATAACGTCGAACACTTCTTCCTCGGACAGGTGTTATATGACCCCGGCTGGCTCTTCTACCCGTTGGTGCTCTGTATAAATACCACGCCGTTAACGCTTCCCTTAGCATTCGCCGGGTGTCTCTTTCTGTGGCGGAAACGCGATCAAGAAGGGTATGCGCGACAGTTTCGGATAGCACTCGGGCTGGTGGCGGTTGTTCTACTGTTCACCCTCTGCCTCTCGCTGACAAGCAAAAAGTTTAGTCGGTATCTTCTACCCGCTTTCCCAATTCTGGAAATACTTGCCTCCATCGGTTTCTTTGAGTTTCTTAAATGGGGTTACTCCTATATCGACTCCCGCTTTGGGACCGGAGCAACTCCCAAAAAACTTACCTTTTCTATCGTGACCCTCCTCTGCCTCTTCCTGATCCAAATCCTGCCAGTCCTCCAGCTTCACCCCTACTACGGCACCTACTACAACCTCTGCTTCAAACTCACTGATATCAGAAAAATTATCACAGTTGGCGCAGGCGCGGGATACGATCTCGCGGCAAAATACCTTAATAGAAAACCAAATGCACAAGCACTACGGGTTCAAACCTTTCCATCAAGTGCCCAATTCTTCCTGCCCTACTTTACCGGGCAGATGTCTTGGGCTGATGCAGGTGAAACGGTCATCCCAGATTATGAGGTGGTTCATCTCCGTGAATCCCAAGCGGGATGGGTACCGCAAACGGGAACGCTCAACGGCGAGCTAGAACACGTGATAACCCTTAACGGCATTGACTATGTCTGGATTTATAGGATACCACGATAGGCTGAATCGGAAATGAAAATAGCCCAAGTTGCTATTGGTTGAAAATCCATCGGTTGGTGGTTATGGTTGATTTATTCAGTCTTTCGCTCCAGAGGAGCGATATGTCTGTAGAAGGAGGCCACCTAAAATTTACGCGCTCCAGAGGAGCGCAATGTGTGGGGTTAATCAATTGAATTAACCAATGAGCCAACATAGACCCGGCGGGGCAATATATGCCATTTGTCTGAATCGCAGATGAAACGGATAGCGCAGATTGCACGGATTATTACCCCGATAAAATCGGGATTTAAAGCCTCACGGCGGCGCAGCATTTCGTTGCCATACACATGTCGCCCCTCTGGGGCTTGGAAGAGGGCCTTATCGCCCGGCTATAGACATGTCGCCCCTCTGGGGCTAAATGCACCCAACCCCCTATCACGTTTGACGTTCCGTGTTCTATCCTGAAAATCCTTTCATCCTGTAAATCCTGATTCAGATTGCTTTGAATCCCGATCTTATCGGGGCAATAATTATGAGCACCCCTCAAATACCTAAAAACCCACAATGAATCTGATTAAACTCCTATCTACAGATTTTTTCACCGGTCAAATCCTGTTCTCAGGGAAAGGATTGCTCGATATCCTATGGTTTCTCCTCCGCAACCCCCGAAAAAAGTCTCTCAGACTCGCTACGCTCATCTCGCAGCTGATCCCCAGATATACAAAGGTGTCGGTGAAGCGACTGATTAACCTTCATCGCTTGACACAGAAGGCAAACAAGTTGAATCTGCCCGGAGATATAGTCGAGTGCGGGGTGTGGAATGGCGGATCTGCTGCCATGATGGGGGTAGCGGACCGAGACGATGAAACCTCCGGCAAAGTCAGGAAGTTATGGCTCTTTGATTCGTTTCGTGGGCTGCCACCGCCAAGCAGCAAAGACGGAAAACAGGCAACGGAGACCTATTTCCAAGGGTGGTGTCACGGTGAAACGGAGAAGGTTGAGCGAGTTTTTCGGCGATTTCGGCTCTCGTTACAGCATGTCAACATTGTTCCCGGGTGGTTTGATGAGACGCTGCAGACAGCAGACCTTCAAACCATCGCTATTTTGCATATTGACGCCGATTGGTATGCGTCAGTCAAGATAGTTTTAGAGACCTTATATGATAAAGTGGTTGAAGGCGGGTTTGTTGTTCTGGATGATTATTGGAGATGGCCCGGATGCCGCGAGGCAGTAACGGATTATCTCAAAGAACATCAGATTCAAGGGGTCGTATTGAAAAAAGCGGATCTGCACGGCGTTTATTTTCAAAAACCGATCGAATCTAGGGAGGTTATTGGTCGACCTGTTTGAGCCAACCCCACATTGTAAACTTTTTGCCTGCAGGAGAAACTGCAAAAGGAGTAACTTCAACGGCAAAAGCAGGAACAAACCATGCAGGACTAACATCATGTTTGCGATTATTGGTGAGGTTTTGAAGATTACCCCCATCGACGTCCATCACGTAGATTTCAAAGTTCCCTTCCCTATTAGAGTGAAAGACAATCCGTTTACCATCCGGAGACCAAGAGGGAAACGAGTCATCCTTTCGATCTGCAGTGAGTTTTTGTTGATTCCCCCCATCGGCGTCTATCATGTAGATTTCAAAATTTTCAAGGTCGCCCTTCCTATCAGAAGCAAAAGCAATCCGTTTGCCATCGGGGGACCAAGCGGGAAACCAGTCATTCTTTCGATTTTCAGTGAGTCTTTGTTGATTACTCCCATCGGCATTCATCACGTAGATTTCGTGACTGATTTCCAACTCGTTTTCAAAGTGCCGAGACCTACGGGCACTGAAAACAATGCGTTTACCGTCGGGAGACCACGAGGGAAACTGGTCAGCATTGGGATTGTTAGTAAGGTTATGCTGATTGTCCCCATCGGCATCCATCACATAGATATCATAGTTAAAGGCCCCAGCTCTATTAGACTCAAAGACAATGTGTTTACCGTTGGGAGACCACGAGGGTGAAGAGTCATTTCTGAGATTTTTAGTAAGGTTTTGCTGATTACCTCCATCGGCATCCATCACGTAGACGTCAGCGTTCCCCTCCCTATGAGACACAAAGACAATCCGTTTACCATCCGGAGACCAAGAGGGATGCCAATCATCATGCGAATTATCCGAGAGTCTTTGCAGATTACCCCCATTGATATCCATCACGTAGATTTGAGGGTTCCCCTCCCTATGAGACACAAAGACAACCTGTGCCTGTGCATCAACGCATATCATCAGCGATATCAGACACAAGGCGACAGCACCAACTAAAATCAAATGGGTTAGATTGGTTCTCCGGTACATTTGTTATTCCTCCTCTGTTATCAAATCGGTTTTTTATTTTGGGGGTGATTGCGGTCAGCTTAGATTGGCAACCCCTTTACAATTAAATCCCGATTCCGTTGTCTCGTTTCGGGACTTACGGCTTACCTGTGGGAGTAACGGCAAAAGTAGGAACAAACCATGCAGGACTAACGTCACTATGGGGATTATTAGTAAGTCTTTGTTGATTACCCCCATCGGCGTCCATCACGTAGATGTCATAGTTCCCTTCCCTATTAGAGTGAAAGACAATCTGTTTACCATCGGGAGACCAAGAGGGCTGCCAATCATCATGTTTGGGATTATTGGTGAGTCTTTGTTGATTTTTTCCATTGGCATCCATCACGTAGATATCACGGTGAGGACGCTCATCCCTATCAACCCTCTCAGACACGAAGGTAATGCGTTTACCATCGGGAGACCATGACGGAGACCTATCATCACCAAGATTATTAGTGAGGTTAAGTTGATTTTTCCCATCGGCATCCATCACGTAAATTTCATAAGCGGGTATATTGCCTAGAAAGTGCCCATCCCTATTAGACACGAAGACAATCTGTTTACCATCGGGAGACCAAGAGGGCTGCCAATCATTATGGTGATTATTGGAGAGGTTTTGAGGATTACCCCCGTTGATGTCCATCACGTAGATTTGAGGGTTCCCCTCCCTATGAGACACGAAAGCAATCTGTGCCTGTGCATCAGCGCATACCATCAGCGTCAGCACCAAGACTACAGCGCCAGCTAAAATCAAATGTGCGAGATTGTATCTCCGGTGCATTTGTTATTCCTCCTCTGTTATCAAATCGGTTTTTTATTCTTTGGGGGTGATAGAAGTCAGTTTAAAGTAGTAGCTCGAATTATTGTTGTATGAACTCATCGGCCCTTCGTTGGCGTTTATGACCCACTCCGTACGTTCCCACCTCTTAGTAAACATCGTTCTCTCAATAATGGCAGTTATCGGTCAACCTGTTTAAGCCGTCCCCATATCGTAAGTATCTTACCAGTGGGAGCTACTGCAAAAGCAGGACCATACCATGAGGGAGCAGAGTCATCAGCATCATCATCAGGATGATTGGTCAGGTTTCGAGGGTTACTCCCATCGGCGTCCATCACGTAAATTTCATGGTTCCCATCCAGCTCCCTATTAGACACGAAGGCAATCCGTCTACCGTCCGGAGACCATAAGGGTTCCCAATCCTTAAAGGGATTTTTGGTCAGTCTACGTTGATTCCCCCCATCAACGTCCATCACATAGATATCCCTGTTCTCATCCCTCAAGGAATCAAAGGCAATGCGCTTGCCATCAGGGGACCATGAGGGATTCTGGTCAAAATTGGCATGATTGGTGAGGTTTCGCTCATTGTCCCCATCGGCGTCCATCACATAGATTTCAAGGTTTATAACGTTCACATCCCTATAAGCATCAAAGGCAATGCGCTTACCGTCAGGGGACCATGAGGGATTATCATCAGGAGTACGATTGTTAGTGAGGTTTTTAGGCCTGCCCCCATCGGCATCCATCACGTAGATTTCATAGTTCCCGTCCCTATGAGATACAAAGGCAATCCGTTTGCCGTCCGGGGACCATGAGGGATCCCTGTCATCGAAGTCATTGTTAGAAAGGTTTCGCTGATTACCCCCGTCGGCGTCCATCACATAGATTTGCCGGTTCCGATCTCTACCACTCCTATCAGACTCGAAGACAATACGTTTACCGTCGGGGGACCATGAGGGATACTTATCATCACCAAGATTGTTAGAGAGGTTTAGCTGATTATCCCCATCGTTGTCCATCACATAGATTTCCCAGTTCCAATCCCTATCAGACATGAAGACAATACGTGCCTGCGCGTCAACGCATACCATCAGCAGCGTTAGACCCAAGGCTACAACGCTAGCTAAAATCAAATGTGCAGGATTGTATCTCCGTTGCATCTGTCTTTCCTCCTCTGCTCTCAAATCAGTTTATTATTTTTGTGAGTGGATTGAGGTAAGATTGTGTTAGCAACCCTTTTTCAACCAAAATTATATAACTATTTGAGCAATTTATGCAAGCAGCTACAGTGAGATGTCGGGATTCAAAGCAATTGGTAGTAGGGCAATTCACTGCGCGTTGCCACGGACAATTGCCCTAATACAATACAAGCCTACAACTGTAGTCGCCTGCCTGTCCCGATAAATCGGGGATTCATCGGGTGTTATAAGTCGTGTTGTGCGGTGGTAAGTTACCTAGCTACCCTCCTGAACCACTAACATATTCCACCGAGAAATATTATACACACTCCTCAATTATGAAGTATATCGACCAATAACCTCAAAATGCCAGCCAACTTTAAGGGGTCTGGACATGATATGTCAAGACTGCCTAAAAGCGACTGGGATTTTTATTTATTAGCTGGTATTTTATAATTGCAATGGGACAGATAAATCCGTGAACTGTAAAATTTGTTCATGCCTGTCCCGAAATTGGAAGATTTAGAAGTTCTATCTCTAGCAGCAGAAGTCGATTGCTTCTGCACATCCGAAAGGAGTTACCCATAATGTTAAGAAAAGCATTGACCCTCGGAACGGTTTTCATTTTAGCACTAAGCCTGTTGGCTGTGTCAATGATTACATGTTTTACCTATGACTCAGAGGCAGACGCCGGGGCCCACGGTCACTTCGATTGTAAGCACCGTGTTACCGGTGTCACAGTAACTTTCCACACTCATCCAGGTGATCCGCCTTGGGATTGTATATTCAAGGACGCTGAACATGTTACTGGAGAATAAATCCCAGTAGTGAAAGTCAGACACCTTTGTTATGCTAAAAGTGCTGTCACAGACTTTTAGCATAACGACTTTCTCGACAATGGCAGCTATCGGTCAACCTGTTTGACCCCGCCCCACATTGTAAACTTTTTTCCAGTGAGAGCAACGGCAAGACCAGGACCATACCATGCAGGGCTGATGTCACCACGCGGATTATTGGTGAGGTTTTGAACATTTCCTCCATCGGTGTCCATCGCGTAGATTTCATAGTTTTCAATGTCCGCCTCCCTATTAGAGTGAAAGACAATTCGTTTACCATCCGGTGTCCATGAAGGTGCCCCGTCATCACCACGATGAATGGTGAGTCTGTGTTGATTTTGCCCGTCGGCGTCCATCACGTAGATTTCAAAATTTTGAAGGTCACCCTTCCCATCAGACGCGAAGGCAATCCGTTTACCGTCCGGTGACCATGACGGATACCAGTCATTCTTTCGATTTTTAGTCAGTCTTTGTTGATTCCCGCCATCGGCGTCCATCACGTAGATTTCATAGGTGATTTCAAACTTGTTTTCAAAGTGCCTAGGCCTGCGGGCACTGAAGACAATGTATTTACCGCCGGGTGACCATGAGGGAAACCGGTCAGCATCGGGACTGTTAGTGAGGTTTTGCTGATTCCCGCCATCGGCGTCCATCACGTAGATTTCATAGTTAAAGCGCCCATCCCTATCGGACTCAAAAGCAATCCGTTTACCGTCCGGTGACCATGACGGCTGCCTGTCATCACCAGGATTATCGGTGAGTCTGTGTTGATTTTGCCCGTCGGCGTCCATCACGTGGATTTCATAGTTAACGCGCCCATCCCTATCAGACTCAAAGGCAATCCGTTTACCGTCCAATGACCATGAGGGATTCCTATCCTCAAAGGGATTATTGGTGAGGTTTTGCTGATTCCCTCCATTGACATCCATCACGTAAATTTCCCAGTTCCCCTCCCTATTAGACGCGAAGGCAATCTGTGCCTGTGCATCAACGCATACCATCAGCAGCGTTAGAACCAAGGCTACAACGCTAGCTAAAATCAAATGTGCAGGATTGTATCTCCGTTGCATCTGCTATTCCTCCTCTATTTTCAAATCGGTTTATTATCTTTTGGAGGTGATAGAGGTCAGCTGGTGTTGGCAACCCCTTTCCAATAAAAATGGGAGTCATCGGTCAATCTGCTTGAGCCATCCCCATATTGTAAACTTTTTGCCCGCGGGGGCAACGGCAAAAGCAGGAACAAACCATGCAGGACTACCATCATTCCTCGGATGATTGGTGAGTTTTTGCTGATTTCCCCCGTCAGCGTCCATCACGTAGATTTCATAGTTGTTTTTAAAGTCCCCCGCCCTACGGGTGCTGAAGGCAATCCGTTTACCGTCAGAGGACCATGAGGGATCGTCGTCATCACTGCGATTTTCAGTGAGTCTTTGTTGATTACCCCCATCGGCGTCCATCACGTAGATTTCA
>PYIZ01000028.1 GCA_003635265.1 Candidatus Poribacteria bacterium | reverse complement strand
GTTGATGGGGCTCAGTGCACTGGGTTCCAACAGATATTTCTGAAGAACTGAAAAATCCAGAGACAATCCCAATGCTTTAGCGTTGGGTCAAACGACGTAATTTTAGTTGCTTTTCGCAGTGGACTATGATATACTTCTGATACGTCCAAAAGCGGGAGAATATCACCTCTACGCCTTGTAGAGTCTCCCGTTCCCTCTAGTGATATGGAGGGATTGGACGAGTGGCTAACCAAGCCACCCATGGACGATAACCAAGTCCAAAAATCTATACCGTCGTGGCGGGACACGCCAAGACGTTAAACGTCTGTGGAGAGATAGTAAGACCACACCAGCAATACGTGGCAAATCTCGTCGAAGCAGATATACGGCAGGGGTGCCCTTTTGGGCACGCCCGTAAGTCCGTCAAAAACTCTCAAAGGAGATACAAGTGATTACTAGTAAGAATCCCAATGTTTCAACTTTGGGAGCGGTCAACAAATTGATACGAGGTGATTCATGCAATTTGATCTGTTAATCAAAGGTGGTGATGTTGTAGATCCAGGTGGTGGTCACAACGGCAGGCTTGATGTCGCGGTTAAGCGCAATCGCATTGCAGCGGTTGATGCGGATATTCCCGTAGAATCTGCCCCTCAGGTTATTGATGCCAGCGGTCAATATGTGACGCCGGGGTTGGTGGACCTCCATACCCATATCTTTTACGGTATTGGCTATTACGGTGTTCATGCAGATACGGTGGCAGCACGTAGCGGTGTGACCACTTGGCTCGATGTGGGATCTTCGGGCGGATACAATTTCCCCGGCTTCCGAGAGTATATCGTTACCCCTGCTCAAGCGCGCATTTATGCGTTAATCAATATCTCATCCATCGGCTTGACAACGCGGTCAGGGGAGCTCACCAACTTGGATTACTGCGACATCGATCTCTGCTGCAAAATGATAAATCTGAACCGGGATATAGCGTTGGGTGTAAAGGCGCGTATAGATCAAGGTCAAACTGGCGGCACAGTCGTTCCACTGACATACGCACGGGAGGCAGCGGATCGCTGCGAACTCCCACTGATGGTTCATATTGGCGGTGGACCACCGGGGATTGTTGAGGTCCTGAAGCATATGAAACCCAACGACATACTGACCCACTGCTTTACCGGCGGAGACATGCGCATCATTGATGATTCAGGCAAGCTGCGAGATGAGGCAAAGCAGGCTTGGGAGAGTGGTGTCGTTATGGATATTGGTCATGGCGCGGGATCTTTCTCGTTTGAAACCGCAGAAGCGCTGATGAGCGTGGGCTATAAGCCGGATGTCATCTCCTCAGATATCCACCAAAACAGCATTGGCGGTCCTATGTTTGACATGCCAACCTGCTTGAGCAAGTTTATAGCGCTGGGGATGAGTTTTGGGGAGGTAATACAGGCATCAACCGAGAAGCCCGCCCAAGTGATGGGATTAGCGGACGAAATCGGAACGCTCAAACCGGGAGCCTTGGCTGATGTGGCACTCTTCCGCATTGAGTCAGGTGACTTCACCTTTTATGATGTCCGAATGAGTCCACGGAAGGGTACGCAGTTAGTACGCAACACCTTGACCCTTGTCAACGGGCGTGAACTACCCATCGTAGCCGAGAAACCGCCAGCGCCGTGGTTTGAAATGAGCGATGGTCAGCGCCAACTCATCGAACGCAATCACACACCGGAAGCATTCGATCCTAAATCAGGGGGTTGAGGTATTCAATATGTCACCAAATTTGTACGGTATGAGACGTTTTGAGAATAAAATCGCTTTGGTAACGGGTGGCGCTTCAGGTATCGGTAGAGCAACGGCAAACCGTTTGGCGGCTGAAGGCGCGCAAGTCATCATCGCAGACAACAACCCAGACATGGCGAATAAGGCTGTCTCAGAAATAGAAGCGGACGGTGGCAATGCGGTTTATATGGAGGTTGATTTGGCGGATGACACCGCCGTTGAAGCGGTCGGTCGTGCCGTCGCCGAACAATTCTCGGCGCTCCATATTCTGGTGAATAACGCCGCGATCTTGAGACAGGGTCGTATCGAAGATGGGGGCTGGTTGCCGAATTGGGAACCAGAAACAGCGATCGGTTTAAGAGGTTGGGTTCTGATGACTCAAGTGCTATTACCCATGCTAAAGAAGGAGGGGGCTGCCATCGTCAATCTCTCATCAGAGGGTGGTTTTCTCGGCAGACCGGGGCAATGGGTCTACGATGCGATAAAGGCGGGCTTGGTTTCAGCCACTAAGACGATGGCTCAAGAGTTCGTCGATTACGACATTCGCGTCAATGCTATTGCACCGGGGTGGATCGTTACCGAGATGCACTTTGCCAAGCACCCGGATCCGCAAGCGCGGAAGCAGGAATTGGAAGAAACACCGATAACGTCCTGTATTATGAAACGCACTGCACAGCCAGATGAAGTTGCGTCCGCCATCACCTTTCTACTTAGCGACGATGCCTCTTACATCACCGGCACTACCCTCCACGTCGATGGTGGACGCATGGGAATGTCCGTGGGGTAGTTCTGATAGTAATCAGCGTATGGTCGTTGTCAACCGTTTGTCGCTAAACCTTCAGCTGTTTCGGACTTGATCTCGAAAAGCAGGCAAAATATGAGAATCGACACCCACACTCACTTTGGTGAGCCTTCTCGACCTAAAGAACTCCTCTATCGTACCGAACTGCCGGAAGTCTACAAAACGGTGGCAGTCCCCGACGGTATCACAGGCACTGTTGTTACTGAGTCGTCGGAGGACATTGAGGACAATCAATGGACATTAGACCAAGCGAACAAGGACCCATTCATCGTCGGCCTGATCGGGCATCTAGATCCGTTTTCCGAAGCGTTTGACCGGGACCTAGACCGATTCGCAGCAGATCCCAGATTTTGTGGATTCCGCCTCCACACCAATTGTTGCCATCAATACACCGGCAATCCGCATCAAGGGGTTGATACTATCTCCGAGCGACTGTTGGAAAGTCTCGCCAAACTGGTCGAAAAGGATCTTGCCCTTGATGTCCATGGTGGTTGCGAGCATTTCGACTATTTTGCCGAGTTCTACCGGCGTACGGATGGGCTCCGTATCGTGGTTAACCACATGGGCGAGTGCGGACCTCTGACCACCGGTCCTCTGAGAGCGGAATGGGTTGCAGGTATTCGGCGAATCGCGTCGCTGCCCAACGTCTACTGTAAAGTATCCGCACTTGTCCAAATGGCTGTCAATGTGCCGGCACCAGCCGACCCGGCGTTCTATCGTCCTGTCATTGATGTTGTGTGGAATGCGTTCGGCACTGAGCGGTTAATCTATGCCAGCAACTGGCCACAGATTGAGCGTGTGAGTGATTTTGCTACGGCACATCGAATCGTCGCTGATTACTTCGCTGGAAAAGGGGCGGACGCAGAGGAAAATTTTTACTGGAAAAACGCCAAACGTATGTACAAATGGGGGCGCGATTCTTGATTTACATTCTTACCAAAATCAAGATAAATCCGATTTGTATAGGGTATAATCCGACTTCTCAGGGACTTGTGTGCGCTTCCAGAATTCAAGGAGGGTGAATGGCCAGTTTTGGGTCACGCGGCCTTGGCTGTTCTTATACCAGCTTCTGACATTTGATGCGCCCCAAGCCATCTGCAGATTGCCTTCGTCAATCCATCGGTTGTAGGTATCATGGACGGACTGTTTGCAGTCGAGTGCTGCGGAGCCTGTTTCAAGCAGCAACTTAATACACCCCAGAATATACCGCATCTCACACTCTGAAAAGAAAATGATGCTGCCATTAGCGACAATATTTGTGTTCGGACCATACATGCAAAATAGATTGGGAAATTTGGGTATGGTTATCCCTAAATAGGCACGCGGATTGCCGTCCCAATGCGCTTGAAGGTCAATTCCGTCCAAACCTTTGATTTTCATTGGCCAGAGCATACGGCTGGGGTAAAACCCCGTGGCATAGATTAGCATGTCCACTTCGTAAGTTTCGCCTGATTTGGTCGCAATCCCCGCCTCAGTAATTGCGGCAATTGGGTCAGTGACGAGATGGACGTTGTCCTGCTTCAGCGTTTTGAGCCAAGTGCCGTTGTCCACCAGCATCCGCTTGCCCGCCGGCGGATATGTTGGAATGCATTTTTGTAGTAGATCGGCATCATCTCCCACGATTGACTTCATGCCTTTGGTGAATTGGGTACGCAGTTCATCATTGGCGGCACTAATCGAGCGGGTTTGGTCCCTCCACGAAGCATCTTTTTTTACCCATGCGAGTACGCCTTCGGCGACATGCCAGAACCTGAAAACACGGAACCATTTGGCATAGAACGGCACATGGTTTAGAAGCCAGTGTTTGCTTTCCGGGATGTCGTCATGATATACCGGTTCGATTGCAATCCAGTTCGGAGTCCGCTGAAAGACAAAGACCTCGTCTGCCTGTTTGGCAATCTCAGGGACAAATTGAAAAGCACTGGCGCCCGTGCCGATAACTGCAATCCGTTTATCGGTCAAGTCATGCCCATGTTCCCATCTTGCTGAATGGAACGAGATGCCGTTAAACGTCTCGCGCCCTTCGATATCGGAAAGTTTGGGGCGATTGAGTTGGCCCACGGCGCTGATGACCGCTTGGGCTTCTAAGGTTTGGCTCACACCGTCGGCACTTTTAACCCGCACTCGCCATGTACAAGTTTTTTCATCGAATTCTGCCGATTCAACCGATGTATTGAAGCGTATATGCGGACGAATGCCGAACTCGTCGGCGCACTGGTTGAAGTACTTCAGAAGCACGTTCTGCGGAGAATAATACTTGGGCCAGTCCCTCGGCTTAAACGAGTAGGAATATACATGGTTGGGAGTGTCAACACGGCACCCCGGATAGGTGTTCTCGAACCAAGTTCCCCCAATCGACGCATTTTTTTCAATGATTGTGAAGGAAATTCCCGCCTCCTTGAGACGGTGTGCGGCAAGGATACCGGACATACCTGCGCCAATAATGATGACATGAAATCCACGCCTTTTCTCTAGTGGAATATCTTCCAGCCCCGGCTGGGCATAAGGGTCTCCACTGTCCAAGGACAACTCGCCCATCAGGAATTGTCCGTAATCGTCGGGTAGAGACTCTCCTACGAGGAAGTCCATCATTTCACGAACTTGATCCATGCTCGGTGCCTGAGGCAGCTTGCAACCACTGTCTCGATAGGTCTTAAGAATTTCAAAGGCTTGGGCGCGCGCAGTCGCTCGTTGAGCTTCGGTGATGCCGACATAGGGGTCGCCGAGAACACGAGGGTGAGGTCGAATATCGCCACGTATGATGTTCATGTCGCCAGTCACGTGCACAAGGGACATCATAAGTGCAGGGATATTGGCTTCCTCTAGGGCAGCTTTAATAAACTCGTCAGGTTCGGTAATCGCGTTCCACGTGTCGAACTGATTTGCATCCATGCTTTTCCCTCGCCTAATTTCTCAAACCCGCGTTACGTCCATGTCACGGTTTTGAAATTGACATCCATCGAAAAGCCGCCCGCGAATAATGAAATAGTGCTTCCCCTATATCTCAAATACCGAGGTCTCTCAGGTTGTAGTCCTTCACGACATTTTCCCTCGTAACTTCATTCCACTGGTTGTCGTCTTCCATTCCAACCGTGGGTTGGTAAACGTAGTGCTGTTCGTCGGGAAAACGCTGCTGCCGAGCGTTGATGCCCACAGCAATCAAACGGGATCTTTCAAAGACACGCTCTGCATCGTAGACCACCGGTTCCTCTCCGTAGGTAGTCTCAAGGTCAATCACGGATGAGTAGCGGTGGAACCCGAAGTTGACCGTCACCCGCCAGTCCGGCGAAGTGTTTGGGAAAGATGCGTGCAAGGCTTGACGGTTGGACATGACAACATCGCCGGGCTCGCACACCATCGGCACTGCTCCGGGCAGACGGTCAGAACCGTTGTTATCCTCGATCATCTTTTTGATGTCTAGTTTGCCCTGCTTGTGTGATCCGGGTAACACCCAAACCCCGTTGGCTGCTGTGCTACCATATAGCTGCGCCATGAAATTGAACCCGTGGGTGCCTTGATCCCAATCCGGCTTATCCCACTGTTTGGTTCCGTCCTGATGCCATGCGACAGATGCGCCCAACCCCGGCGGCTTCACAATTATGGATTCCGTGAAGGGGGTGAAATCTGGACCGTTGATATGTTCTGCAACAGACAGCAGCTGTGGGTGACCATAGAGTCTTAGGAAAGAGTCCATCAGTTGAAGTGGGCTTGAGATAGATGTAATCACAAAGTCCGGGGCATCTTCCGGTGGAGTGGGTTCATTCATTTTGGCTGGATGACGACCATTATTTCTCGATGTTCCACCCACGGGATCGCTCAACGGCTTTGCAAAATTGAAGCTAGATCTCGTAAATTCGGATCCAATCGCGGGCCTCCCCTCTGAATCAACCTCTGCGTCCTTCGTATGTGGTGCGCGGTCGAGCACGGTTTCAAAATCTTTCTGTAGATCTTTGAGTTCTTCTGCGCTCAATGCCCCTTCAAATACATAGAACCCACAACGCCAGTAGGCATCTGCGATGTCCTTGTGCAGCGTACCGTCCGAGTTAAATCGGAGTGGTCCCCGATTGCCAATTTCATAAGCCCTTCGTTCACCCTCTTTAACGTAAGCGTCCATCGTCATTGTATCTTCCGCTTTATTCGCGCTCATCTGACTATCTCCTCTGCGTGATGTGGTGGAATGAGTTAGGGTATTTCAAATAGAGCGAATTGATGCTGCTTTCTCAATTGAATCCCGTTCATTATACATGATATCCTATTTCTTCTAGTCTGTTCTCTTTCACTCAATTGAAAATGAATAGGTGGGGTTCCTTTACCAGGGTTTTGGCAACTTACTTTTGAACTATTAGTTTTGCCCTATTTATCCTCCAGTGTGTATGGTTATCCAACATAATCTGCTGGTCGTCTAAGTGCCCGGAAAGGGTTCATTGCACAAATTGAATGACGCGGATACTTCTGATGTGCTGCGGCAAGTGCTTCTTGATATATCGGATGTTCGTCTGTCCATAGCGGATGACGTTCAATCCAAATCTGTTGTCGTGATATGTGAACATAACCACGTAAGCCGGCAAACTGAACAGGCGTTCCATACCCAATCCGCTGCATCGTAGCAGGCACTGGTGCATCAGTTCCTTGTAAGAGGTGCTGCCAGGGATTCTCGTATTTGCCCCAGGAAGAAATTAGGTCAATGGTAGCATCTAAGGAGGCTGCAAGTCGAGTCATGTCAAGTGCAAGACGCCAGTCAAGTAGTCCGTGGTAAGGCAAATTGTAGAAGTCTCTAAGACAAGCATTGCATGACGTATCACACTCATGACTATGGGATTCCTTCAGCCATACGCCAGCGAGACTGTCTGAAATATCGGGATTTGCTTGGTGTAACAATTTTCTGAAACGTTCTGGTTCGCCAAACCAGCGACAATATCCGGCCCCATTTTCGAGTTTATCAGAGAGAAAGGCTTGACCAATCGTTATGCTGTTCTCCTTGGTTGCTCGAAATCCAGCATCAATCTCGGTTGTATCAATATCGAGTTTTGCAGCCGCAGCGATTTGCAAGAAAAAAGCAAACGAGTACCAAGCAGCACGTCCCTCAACTTCAGTGGGTGAGGCAAATAGTCCGTCAGGCCATTTCGTCAAGCTAACCAAAAGAACATCGGTTTTTTGCCGTGAAAGAAGCGCAATTCGATGAAATGGACCTGAAACAGAAACATGTTGACTATCCTGTGGCACAACTGCGTAAGCACCAGGCCACCGCCTTCTCTGAACTGTTGCTTCTTGAAAAACAAATCCACTTACTCCGCCATTATCGTTAATTGAGAGGACTTCTTTATCCTCAAGGGCTGATACCTCCGCATTCTCTACGTGTTCTAATGCTTCTGGTTGTATTTTAAAGTTGAGGGTCGGACGAGTTGCGCGAGGATTCCACTCAAACGCTCCATCAAAGTCGGTAGGTTGTTGGTCAGTAAAGAATCCCTTGGGCTCGCGTGCATCAATGGGACGCAACTCGATTTTGCCACAAACCTGGCAGTTAATTGTTGTCGGTATCTCTCCATTTCCGGTTGGTAGATCTTCGGGGGCAAGTTGAACGACTGCTTGGCAGTGATTGCACACTCCAAGCGGTGCCAGATTTTTCTCGTTCAGGTCTGGAACGAACCCAGCGCGTGACTTGACGCTATTCCCTTCGGGATACAATTCAACTACGCCGCAGGCGGTGTGTATTGCTTTGTCTTTCACAGTTTCAGAACCAGGTGCGAATTGGCTGATAGCAATGTCAAGATCTCGGTCTATTAAACCATGTTCAGGAGGCCACGGGTTGCCAGAATAGGGCCAATTTGTATATAACAATCGAACCCGAGTCGGGAAACCAAACATCGGAAGTAGTCCCGCGTTTGCTAACCGTTCACTGAGAGCGACTTGTGTATACCGTGGATCCTCGGTGAATTCTGTAATTTCATAAAGCATCTTAGTTTTCAAATAGTCGTGCATTTGCCGGCAGAATTCTAATGCTTTTGGCGTATTTCCTGACCATTCTGTGCCAACGCGTAATGTCTCAAGAACCTTGTCAACAACTTGCTCAGTTTCTGGTTTGTCGAGCCAATTTTGGATATGCGGTTTAATCTGATGCCATTGTTCTACCGGACCGAATTCACCGTGGACACTTTCTTGAAAACGCTTTTCGACTGCTTCATTTATGGTTTCCAACAGGTCCACAGGCAACATTTGAAAAGCACGTCGCAAGATTTCTTTGACCAACACGCGCTGGAAAATTGGTGCACGAGCCATATCAACATAAGGTGGTGGTGGTGGATCGCCCGTTATCTGTTCTGTACGTTGATAATAATAATCATCATGGCTTCGTCCTCGACAGAAAGTTACAGCGAAAGAAACACCAGCACCACGCCGGCCTGCACGCCCAACACGTTGTTGATAATTGAAACGTCGCGGCGGCATATTTGCCATCATAACAGCCAACAACGAACCAATATCCACGCCAGCTTCCATAGTCGTTGTGACACTGAGCAGGTCAATTCCGTGAACTTGATCAATATCATCTTCTACGAAAATATTTTGAAATCTCCGTTGGCGCAACGGACGTTCAGATGCATCGCTTTGGCCCGTTAATTCCTCGCAGCGAAAGCGGAATGGATCACCCGATTGTTCTGAAAGGTAGCGGTAGTAGTCAAAAGAAGCCTCACTAGTACTACTTTCTTTAAGTGATGTTTCTACACATGTCGGGCATTTTCCACCGGCGGGGTGGAGATAGAAGGCATAGCAGGTTGGACAACGCCAGCCGAATCTGCGACCATGTTGGTCGCTTGGTGGTGGTTGCATGAGATGGAGTTTCTGGGGGTCAATTCCCGCGTTGTAGGTGCCCCCGACTAGAGCATCCGTGTTGTTCAGTTGCTGTTCAACTGTTGCTGCATCTACATCGATTTCCTCAAGATAATCCGTCACATACTTAGGTAAAATTTTTGAAGCTCCCTCATAAAAAAAGTCTCCATGCAGATGTTTACGTCGCCGTCCTAACTCTCGAATCACAGCATCAGTTGCCTCAACCACCACAGATGGTGGATTTCCAGAAGGTTTGTACGTTACCCAGCCCTGTCCGAGGCTTTCCAATGTACGAGCAAAGTGCGGAAATAAAGCATACATCAGTTCAGACATCAAATCGCCCTGCATCCTAGTAATATGATTTTCTACTGCGGCCTCCATAGAGGTTAGAAATTGCGGATCGTTGCCCGTCCAATTGAAGCAATGCCACCAAGGAACAGTTTTTGATTCGCCATCCCGATAATTCAGTGCCCAGTAACTAATTCCTCCGGGGCAAATTCCGAGTGAAAGCAGTTTATACCAGACTGCCTGCTGCACTTTTTGAAGAGAAATTCGGTTTGGGTAATCATTGATGATTTGCTCCAATTCATCGCGGGATCCTGGAATAGCAACAGGTAAACCTTGAAGAAAGAACAAAATTTCTGTCGTAAGGGCTGGATTCCATTGAGCAAAACGATTACGTAGTAGCATATCTTCATCATCCGGGGTATGCGAAATTTCATTGTGAAGTTTCTCGTTCATAGCTTTGATTGTTTCTAAACCGGTCTGTGCAATGGCAGGCATTCCGGAAAGAGACACCCTCAAAAATGCAGCGAATTCATCACGAAACGCTTGATGAGCACTGAGCAGAGCAACCCGCACCATATCCCGGAAATGGTCGCGTTCCATACCCGCTGCTAGCTTTGCGGCATCTTGACGACTGTCAGAGAAGATCAACAGTTTTCGCGCGGGATTATTACCCAACAATTCTGGCATTTCCCGGGAAAGTACACTTGCAATGACTTGACAGGCCCTTTGGAACCCTGTCCGATGGTTCCGCAGCGGTGTTGGAAAACGTCTCCGTCTTGTGTAATCAGCATCACATCGGGGACATTTATGTGGCATAGCGGGTTCGTCTATATTATTCCCTGCTACAACATGGACCCAACCCGCAATTTCATTCTGTTTTGGTGAGGTGGCGTTTCGTTGAAGTTGACCAGAAAATACATTGAGTTTTGCTTTCACCCAACGTCTTGTTATCCGTCTCTGGTTTTTAGTTTTTATTTTGCTCTGAATGGTGTACTCATAGTCTTGTGGTTCTGTTGTCCAAGGAGACCTTTCATTCAACGGCCAAAAGACAGTGTACTGGCCGGATCTCTGTATGATTGATACGCGGTCAGGCATATTTTCGAGGTCAGGTTGGTCAGTTGTGAGAATCTCTAACTGACCGGGCTGCTCCCTTCGAAAGCCTCCTAAAAATACATCACCACACACTTCACACATGATGAGATCGAGTACGCGTCCTCCGCAAGAACACGCTAAACGGTGTGTTGCATGTAATGCGCCGACAGGGATATTTTGTTCTGCTTCGGTTCCACGATTGGATGAAGCTAGATCGCAATTCGGATTAGAACAGATCCACAGATTTTGCAAGTTGTGAAAAAAAACGTGTCCGCGCACAGGTTGTAGTGAATGCCCCGTAGCAGAATCTTTACTCATACCGAGTGCAAGTAGCATTCCTTGCATTGCTTTTGAGGCGGTCTGCTCTTCATGTCGGGCTCCAGGAAAAAGCCTGTCATCTAATGCAGAAATTTTCGCTGGTCGGACTATTTTTTTAGGTGCGACCTCACGACAAGCGTCTCGAAGTGCGTGGTGGGCCTTTACCGATTTCAAAGCGTCCGCTAACGTAACTTCTGTTGGAACGTTCGATCTAGTAGAATGTCCTAATGCTGTTGTCAAAGTTTGCATTGCAAACTGATTTTCCGCTAATTCGGGATCAGGTGGAGACATGGGACTGAGCAGATCAGGTTGGACGCTTTCAGAAAAACTCTCAAAAGCTTGTCGATAGTTGCGCATTCTGAGATGCGCGTTCAGCTCCGGTGGATCTTGCTCCTGCGAGATAATTTGAAAACGCTCAGAATCGCGACCGAAGAACTCTCGAAGGAATTCTTTAGACTTATCGTCATCTGTCACACTTGCTGAAGTTGCCAAAATGGTCAACTGATTGGAATTAGGGTTCAAACCGATTCGATCAAGAAGTAGACGCAAAATATAGGCTACCTCTGTACCGGGAGTTCCCCGATAAGCATGCAGTTCGTCAATAATGAGAAAAAATTTGCGTGTTGGATCCCCGTCAAGCCATTCTCGTGTACTATCAAAGATGCACGATTCAATGCTACGCATCAACATAATGTTCAACATGCTATAGTTGGTGATGAGAATATCGGGAGGAGTATCCTGCATATCCCATCGAGACCACATCTCACCACCATCAATGTTCGGAAAGTGGTATAGAATATCCCGATCCAAGTCCGGACGCTCTACCAATTGTTGACGAATGCTCGAACTTGTATTCTCCATTTCCTGCAAATGGGTGCGTAGACGATTTATAGCATTGGTACTTCCTAGTTCCCCCGCGACAGGTGTCTGTCCTGTATACCGTCCAAACAGAATCCGGTTTCTTCCACGTTCGGTATCTAGCCAATGATGGATGTTCCAACTAGGGTCACTATCAGAATCAAGTGTGCTCCGTAAACGACGCAGCTGATCTTCAACGAGCGCGTTAAGCGGATAAAGGATTAACCCTCGAATGGCATGTAACCCTTCTTTTTTTCGCCCTGTATGCTGCCATTGACTTTGCCATGTTGCTTGTTCACTATTCCACCATTTGCGTTCTTGCGGTGGTTCTGGACAATCTGGCCATGAGTTCAGCTCTCGCGCGAGTTCTGCAAGAAGCGGTAACAAAAAACATTCTGTTTTTCCAGATCCTGTTCCTGTCGTTACAACAATATCGTATCCTCTAATAATTGCTTGAAGGCTGTCCCACTGGTGCTGCCAGAGTTCCCTGCCATCCGGAAATAAGGCTTGGGCCAGATGATGAAGATCTTGGTAACCCTTTGGCAACCGCTGACTTGCTTCTTGCAAATTCAAACCCGATGTAGGATAGACAGGAATTGTCTCCAAAAGCGGAGGCTGCGAAAGAATTTCACCCTTAGACAACAGCTTTTTCCTTTCTTCACTCAGGCCTTGATATCGCAACGGAAATGCACTCTCAATATACCACTGGTAAACCTGATTCATCCGCTCATAAGCACCAATAAGGTCATGCATGGTAAATCTCCCTAATCGAAACATCCAGTTTTTCAGTGAGTAGTTGAACCAATTCGCTAGATATGCCTGAATACTTGAGCCACCGTGGATTTTCATGCCTGCCCGGTAGACGACCTGATGCAAGGACTAATGCCCGTTCATACAACAGTGGCCAACGCTCATCTAAGGGTATCAGCAAATCGTTTGTGCTGGAATCATATGTTATTTCAAAATCCCGGCCAATAGAATCGTATGCAAGGAAACGCAAACCATACCAATCTCCCCGCAACCATCGTTGGTTGGGTTGATCAAGGTAGAGAACAATTTGATAAGTATTCCCCTCTTTGCCTCGCGTCAAGCGATACATGCCCGAGTCGCCGAAATATTGTCCGTTTCTTTCATAAAATGTGTCACATGAACTAAATCGATTGCCATTCCAGACCTCAATATTATAGTGTGTTGTACTGATTCGGTCAATGGAGGTAAGGATAGCTTTCCAACCCTCCAAATCCGGCAACAATCTAGCCAACTGGACGGAAGCAATTCCTACATGCTCAACTTGCAACTCATCGACAAGGAAGTCTGTTGAAAGATTATTATGGATTTTTACACACGATGGTCCTTGATAGCTCGGTTGTGGGATACTTTCAAGTGTCGAATGTACACTGAACTGTTTTATTAAATTGGGTATTTGCTGACCAGCCAGAAAGCATATATCCGGTTCAGTCGCGCATTGTACCAAAGTTGTTGGACAAATCGACCATTTTTGTCCGTCGCTTGAGATTTCAATGTAACCGAGAAGGATAAGATGTCTGAGGATTGGCCAAGCCCCCTTTATATTGTCCGCTAGCTGCAAAGCATTACAGACCTGCGCAAAAGTCTGCCGAGTGCCCTCTGCATTGGCGGAAAGCCAGTTGAGTAATCGGTTATATTTTTCGCCAAGTGAGTTGTCGTTTAGGTCTTCTGCATGGGATGGTGCATCGGATAAGTCAAATGGGTCCCCCGCATCGTTAGACCATAGAGAGTTATATTTGAGCGCATTGAGGCTGTGAGTTTCAAGTTCAGCTCCACCTGTCATTGATTGAATTTCCGCAGGTGTCAATGGCCAATAATGCCAACCTGTTAAGTCCGCGAATTGGAGAACAGTTGCCACAGCACTAGGAAGGTGTGTTTCCGTTGGGTCTTCGACAGCAAGAAAGACATAAAATTGACCGCGTGCCTTTTTCTCAAATTTGACGCAGGGTATGATGTGCGTGAGTTTTTGCGCTTTTACTATCCGGTGGATTTTGTCAAAAACTTGTGCTAGTCTGCCTACTGTGAGAACACCAACATATCGCCGTTCCATTTCATACCTCCTCGTTCACTCTGATGATAGCTCCCTGTAGTGTAAATACCCCAGCATCTATGGAGAATGGTTGTTCAGGTTTCTTACAATCCAGTGAATCCCACGACAAAACTTGGAGCACCCTTTGGGTGATAGGTTTCCCTAAATTATGGACTTCAAGAAGATAGTTTCCGGGGTCAAGGACTGGCAAACCCATTGGTTTATTCGTGTCAACGGTCTGGTCCATTATCGCTGTGTCGGGTGTGTCAGGATCAGATTTGTCCAGTAGCTTTAATTCAACATTATCATCAAAGGCAATAATTGTCATTTCAGGCGGGTATCCTTCCAGCCAGCCACCTTGATTAGGTACTCTTAATCCTCCTCTCAAGGAAATTGTTGCTGAGATAGTAGGTTTTAAGGCATTGTAGAGGTCTTGGTATTGAGGAATTATACCTTCCCAACTCGGGGAGACAATCATGCATTCCCGATATTCAACCCACTCATCATTAATCGAAAAATCATGGTGCCACCTGAGTAGGTCTTCTTGTCTGAAGAGTTCCATTTGTTCAGCATAGTCTTTTCGGCACAGAAGGAGAAATGTTTCTCCAAGTCCAGGGTGTTTCCAACCGGCAAAAACACCTGACATTTCATCCTCTGGATCGCGAACCAGAATCCAGAATTGACGTTCGGGTAAGATGAGCTCCTTGATTTGGGGATGACCTTTTACTTCGTAAGAGAGCCCACCGGCAGGATTTTCAGACCACAATGGCCTGAACCATCCTGGTCGATCTTTGTTCAAAGGATGTGTGCGACCATTGCGAATCACTTCCAGCGCTCCATCGCTAAAATGCTTTGGTTGTTGCGGATACAGATAGTAATTGATGTTTCCTGTGATAAAGTCTTCTTCCTCCCGATATAATTGCGCGGTCAGGCGACGTTGAACGATCGAACGAACACCTGATTGAGTTTCAAGCATCTCTTGTTCCCAATCAATAGAAATGTAAACATCGTGGAGGGCATTGGTAATTACTTCATGCCGTCTGAAGTCACTTTCTTGAATCAGCTCTGTGAGATATTTTGAATTGAACTGCTGCCTTCGTACCCACAAACCTACGATATCTCTGTCCCAAACACGACTTAATGCCCCCAAATTTTCTCGCTCGCGAAAAAGGCGTTCAAGGGTTTCCTTGTCTCCTTTGCGGAGCAATGCTTGAGAGAGAGGGTAGTTAATGTAAGCATAAGTAACACCTTCTCCACGTTCGGCTGAAGGAAGCCAACCGTTTCGGATCAACCACCATTCCCAAGTTTTCCAAAGGGGTTCCTCAATCCCTGCTGGAAGTAGACCATCAGGACGACCACCTTTTTCAGGCGACAAACCAAGTACCTGACGTAAACGCGTGAAATAATTAATCTGAGCAATAACTATTTCTTTGGTTTCTTCCGCAACCATCTGATGAGCCGCGAGGACCATGGCTGCCAGAAAAGCAACACAACGCGGGATCTTATCAGATTGATAGTCGGAGATCTCTTCAAGATAAACTTGGTTGCCGATCACGCATTCAGATCTAACTGCCTCAATAAAATCTTCAACCCAATCTACATCACTGGTTTCTGATTGTTCAAATCGAGAGCCGATATGCATCAGCGTTTCCTCGTCTACACTCAGGTAGACGGTTGCACCACTTGACAGACCACTGACGAAGTATTCAACGATCGCCTTATTCCATTCGTCATAGCTAGCCATCTTTATCCTCATATTGTCCAAAATTCAGAGAAATTCCCTTGGCTCTTTTAGGCTTTTGGCTTAACCTGAATCTGGATTTTTCCTTGCCTAAATAATTGTCCTAATTTATTGAAATCAGGAGGATCGTCTGGATTATCATATAAACCAAAGATATCTTCATTTTCTTCCGCAGAGGTAAAACCGCGTTGCATTACTAAAACCATTGCTCCAATATTCTGAACCGTCTCAAAGTCAAGCCTCGCTTCGACCTTCTGAAATTCTTCCTCAATTTGTGCTTCTAATGTTTTCCAACTCCTACGCCTCTTATCAGGATTACGCCATTGGGAACCGTTTTGTCTCTTACGTTGGCACTCAATAGCTCCTGCACGAAAACCTGTGCATGCCCACTGGTACAATTTCTGGAAAGATTCCTGAATCAAATCACCCCGTTGATTATCCTTTACTGATACATTAAACGTTGGTGGTTGCGTTGAAGGTAATAGGATATTGAATTGGTTTCTGATTTCTTCTAATTCTCTATTGAAAACTTGCACGAGTTCGTAAAGGCGTGCTTGGACGTCTGATTGAATCGTTCCTAATCTGTCCGCAAACTCGCTTGAAGTGAACAAAGGACTCCATGAATCTACGGCAAACCGCTCTTTAAATTCATCAACCAGTTGGCTCAAAGCCCGTATCGGTGTAGCCTCTGTTTCGGACACTTTTTCACACAATGTAGCAGTTGAGTGGAGTTGGTTAATCAGCACTTCCCACGAAGTGAGTCCCTTTACCCGTGTTTCAAACTGTTTTACACGCTCCTGTAACTTCTGTAAGGTATTGAAAGATAACTCTTTCTTATTTTGCTGAATAACAACCCACTCCACTCCTGAAAGACTAGAAGCGGTATCAAGCTCCTCTTCAAAGCCTTTCAACTCACGGCGCAGGGTTCTCAACAGATTCTTTTGTGTATCCTTGAGTTTAATTGCTATACCTGTTAAGTGCCTACTTAAATCTGAATCTAGCCACTCAGTGGAGATAGCGGGAACACTGACGGTCCCTATTAATTCTTGAAGGGAGGTAATACTACTCTCCAAATTTGAAATTTCTTCCTTAGCAAAAGATTCTAAACGCGCTTGCTGCTGCTGGAGGTGTTTTTGTAAGTTGGTTGTGGAGGTGTTTTGACTTATCAAATTAGTATCATCGGTTATCCCAAGGCGGCAGAGCTGATCATCCATTTCAGCAATTTGTTGTAGCAAACGACCACGTTCAATTTCAGGACTTGGAATGAATCGAATATTTCCGTTAGGATCCTTTGTAAGACATTCTCGTGCAACAAGGATTTTTACAATTTCTTCCGTTTCTGTATGTATATACCCGTGATGTCGTAAGAACTCTACAGTGGCATTAAGAGGTATAAATTGATTGGCAGCAAATTTCTTAAGATAATCAATGAGAGTATTTTCTGCCGGATGCATTGCCAAACGAAGTGCAAATGATTCAGAATCTTTTTTTATTTCGACAAATGTCCCTAGTTTTTTGATGAAGCTATCACCTGCTGCGGTACTCTTTTGACCGAACAAAGTTTCGTACATCTCTACCTTGGGCGTGATGATATCTTCAAGACCTTGGCGTTGTGCAGGATTCAACCAATCTGAACTCACCCCTTCTCGGTAGTTTGATAGAATTTCCTGCCATTTTTCTGTTCTTGTTAGTGTCTGGTATTCTGGAAAGCGACGCCGACATGCTTGTGTAAATAAGGCACGTAATAATTCCGGTCCCCGAAGGGAGATTGGCGTGCTTATTCCTACATCTACCGTTCCTGCCAGAAGTTCTCGGAGAACAAAATCTACCGTAATGTTAACGAACGCCGTTACCTGTTTTACTTCAGCTTGTTCCTCCGGATAGGTCAGCACATCGGCATCGTCAGAATTGTCAATCTGGTCCCCTAAAAATGCTTCAAGGTCATGCAAAGCAGCCAAAATAGTTGCTGGCCGGAATGGCTCCGGCTGGATATGTTTCCCATGGCGCTGTAACTCGGCGGGAATTCGATCTTCCAATGGCCTTAATATAGGTAACCGCATCAAAATGAAGCAGCCGTCATCTTTGTCTAGTAATTCTGCTCTGGGGGTGACATCAGGATCTACACTACTATCACACACGAGCGCAATGCAAGCATCTACGTCCCATGGCCACGACTCCGGTTCTTTGTCCGATACGCATAGAGCAATTTCTCTTTGGGGGTAGTTATCATCAAAAGTTCCGCGGAGTATATACCAACCTGTCAATATAGCATTTGAATCATCAGAAAGCCGCTCCCAGTCAGGTTTAGCAGGAGTTCCTTTGGGAAAGAGTTTTGGGATAAGGGTCCGAAGAATCATACTTGGGGCCTGTGCAGCTAAAGCGTCAAGAGCCGGCAACGTTTCCCAACAGCGCGACAGAATCTGCTCCCAATTGGTATTAATTCGACGAACCTGCTGCAATCGTTCTAAGGCTAAACCTTCAGAAAGTTCAACAAGTAATGGAGCAAACAACTCTGATCTTGTTTTTTTCAGTTGCTTTTTATCAGGGAGGTAGCATTGAAGCATTTCTTGGGAACAGCCCTGTGGGAAAGCTGCAAGTGTTGTTACTAATGTTTTGCGCTCCTCATCCTGAGAAATCCACTCGTCTGAGAGAATGTGGGTTAGGACACTTTGTATTGTTGCACCTTCCCCAAAGTAACGAAATTGACCTTGATGAACATCGCTAACGAGATTAGGTATATCATAACTTGAACCTGTTTCTTGATGATAAGTTACTGCTCGAGTGAAGACATCTACAACGGTCCTTGGACCATTAGCAAGGTCTGGCCTTTCGACAAGTTGACCGAGAGATAGAAGGACATTCTCCGACAATGCCTCCGATTGATAGATTAGTCCACTTTTCCTACTATCATTGACTAACTGATCCCATAGCCACGCCGGGAATTCGCGGGTATAGATATCAGTCAGTTGTAGCGAGGGACCATTTTCACGAATTCTGTGAAGGATGTCAGCCGCCCAACGCGCTAGCTTTGCCTCGAGAAGTGAGTCCAAGGCAAGAATAATACCACAGGGCGAACGCTCCGTACGCATTCCCCAGACAAATTCACGGAATTGGACAATAGTACGGGCATCAAGCGGGCCGAGCAACTGCTGAAGTTCATCAAGGATAATCACTAACCCCTTTGAATCTTTCGCTGCAAGTGCTCCAAGTTTTGATAGAAACTCAACGGTTCGGCGGGACTGACTGTCTAATGTGAACTGGCCGGCAGAAAACTTATCTTGATAGATTTGACGAACTCTACGGGAAGGCACAGAGTAACGTTTGGCATCTTCCTGCACCATCGGATTTAGCCCTTTTGTGAAAACATCCTCAAATAGTTTATTAATCTGTTTTTTAATTTTTGGATTTTGCTCGCCAGCAAGCGCGGCAATTCCAGAAGCTAATTCATCAAAACTGGTACACGATAAAGGGGGGATTGCTAAAAACTCACTATCTTTCGCATGTGCCCATAAAGCAATTGCAGATGCTGTTTTGCCGAATCCATACGGCCCACTTAGACTTCCCCACGCGGTGTATCCTTGCTGCACTCTTAAAAATACACCATCTGCGACATCACTAACTTTTGATGACAGCCAAAGTTGGTTGGCAAGATGGTTATAATGGTCAAGTGTCCTTCTTGGATTTTCCCGTGCAGCCGTACCACCAATAGTATCTGCTATAGGTAACAGTTGCAAGCGTTCTTTGTGGCTATCGTCCATAAGTTCTCTCTATGACTATCTTCTGCATTCGGTGCTCATACAGCAGATTTGACTATCCATTCAATGAATGGATCTTTCGTGTCTTTGAAGATTACGCGATTTGGTGTCGTTGATATCAACAAAAATTCCTCACTATCGTGCATAAAATCTTCTATTGAACTCACTAGTTCGTCTGACCGGATTAGAACGGACTCCGCCAGCAACTGCATATTCTTATCATCCAACACGACCTCACCACTATTAAGACCGCAAAGTGCAGCTAAATGAAGGCGCATAGAGTCGACCATAGGAGTTGAAGCATTCTGACACCGGATGCGATGTCCCTCTTTTTGAACAAGAGGCAACGCCTGAGATTCAAGCCACATTGTCACACCACTCACGCTTGATCTGCTAAAGGAAACTTTCACAGCTTTGAATTGTTCTTCAGCGGCGAAAACTAGCTGCAACACAATTTCATCCGGGTCAATACCTGCAGATCCGGAATCTAATATTTGTCTTAACACCTGACGGTAGCTCCATGATGGTGAAGCAACCCGAGGATTTTGTTCCCAAATCCATTTCCAAGCGTAAAGGCAATGAACCGCTGCCCGAAAGCTTATCTCATAGCCTCCAATTCCTTTTACGAGGGCGCGTCCTCCCTCGGAAAGCACAACCCCATCTTGCGTTTTTTCAATTAATCCAACGTCCTGCATAGAGCCAAGCAGCTTACTTAAATTAGAACGTTGAGTTAAGGGCGATCCTACTGCTTTTGCGACGTTGTGCAAGTTGGTGGCCGAAATGCCATCAGAATCAACCTCGGCTAATAGTTGAAACGCTGCCCAGGCTAATTTGGGATTGAAGTCATGCTTTGTATGGAAAACATGGACATGTGATTTCATCGTCAATTTTCTATCAACATATGTTATGCGGAATCTATTGGGACGTTAGGTTCTCTGAGTTGAATTGGAATTTTGCTTTGTTCAACCTGATTTATTTTTTTTATCATATCACAAAAAACGATTGCGTTGTGCCACATTCGTACAAACCGATCTTTTTGAAGTCTTGGAAAGTCTTGACAGAACGGGCACGAATGCTCTGTACGTTCGCATTCTGCGTAAAATTCCTTTGCGGTCATGCCCTTGTTAATCGTCAAAGCAGTTGACTTATGGCTGACATTCCTCCGTCCCATAAATGGTAAATAAACATTCCCGAATCCCGCGGTACGCTGCCATCCAGAGCTATCAAAACTAGTTGCTAAGTAACCTTTGAATTGGTTTATAATATTTGGAGAACTAACGCCGAACAAATGTAAGTCCGGCAGAGACGTAATTTTCCCATCAAGAAAATCACGCCGAATCAAATCGCGCACAAAAACGAGGCGATTTTCGGTTTGAGCAGTTAGCAGATTAATTTCTGCATTGACACCCGTTGTATCGAAACTCCCAAAGCCGATGCGTTGTAGACTATTGTCCATGTATATGTCAAAACAGTATTTAAGATGTTCGGGGGTATGTCCCTGTAAAACACCGAGGGCCCGGTGACGCCAGTCGGTAGGAAGCCTATCCAAGAATCTAACACTCTCAGCTGCTGTGACGTGTACCCTTTCGGTCACCTCATCAGATGACTGCCTTGATGTTGGCACGAAATCGGGAAGTACATATGTTTCTGCCCAGTCATGTTTAAGGTAAAAATCAAGGAGTTTGGAGAATAACTCGTCGTATGAAATTCTGCCCTGCTGGACGAAGAAGCCTCCAGAGTCGAAAATGACATCGATACCCCAACGTTCATGTATGTCCCGGACATAATCAAGAGATTTGGGTCCAATAAATAGCGGCGTGATAATGCACTTATCGAACGGTTTTTCACTAGGTCCTTCTCTTTCCCACAATTGGATCAATTGATTCAAATCGGAGGCTGCTGATGTTAATGATGCCACAAACGTGATTTTTCGATCCGGTAGGACCGGCAGTTCCCACTCATATAGTGGACGACTTCTCCCGAGCAAACTGCGACGAGTTGAACGGATAAATCCAACCGCTTCATAGAAACGGTTCGCAGGCAATTCCACTGGACATAATAGCCGGATACATCGTGAAGACACACGCTGACAGTCAGTAATCAAAGCCTCTATCAGTCGACGTCCAGCTCCTTTACCTCGAGTATCAGGGGTGACGGCAATTTCGTAGAGCGTTGTTCGGTTATCTCGCCTATGATGATAGCGTACGAATCCGACAACTTCAGCAGCTCTTTTCGCTATCAGTAGTTCTCCTTTGTTGAGGCTATCCATATAAGCCTGACGGGTGTGAAAACCGAGTTCAGTCCGGTGTTGGTCAGCAATGCGTTTAACAGCATCAATGATGGAGAAATCTGTAACATTGGAAATGATAATCGAAGACATTTCCATTTCCTGTTCTGCTTGCAAAGATTAAAGAATTTTTCAACTTGAAGCGTGCAACGATAACACGCTGTATCTACTGAAATGATTATACAACGCCCTCCGATTTAGATCAAGTGGAAAAATATTCAAGGGGTCATGAACACTGGTGTGACGGTTCACGGGCAGCTGACAGATCGGTGTGTGGTTCATGTTAAGAAATGGTGTAATAGAAACCAAGTTTCTGATTTTGACGTTGTATAAATCCACCCCTAGCAGTTTGTCATATTATAGCAAGGTGATGTTACGAAATTTTCACAGAACTTTGACAAAATCGCAAAAAAGTAACGTTATGAATTTGTGATAATTTCGCCATAAACGTGTAACATCTCTTGCATATAATTTCGCCACACCATTGAGGTCAATAGAAAAGGATATCGAACAATTGACTAAGCCCAATCACATGCCAGAACAGCAGCAGCCCAGAATATCTCTCCTAAGTCTCGACAAGATTGTTAGACCTCTGCTCATTCTCGTCATCGTTGGTGTCGTCGGTAATCTGGCTTTCTGTCTCTGGACGACGGACCGTCAGAAACTCGCTGAACTCCTCCATTTCGATGGACGTTACCTCTTATTGGCGATGCTGTTGACGCTAGTTCCTTTGTTGGGCCACACAGTTCGCACCATCATGTGGACGCGGTTCCTCGGATACCGCCTCGGTCTAGCCAAACTTTTTAGAATTGTTCTCGCCACCGAGTTGGCGGCATCTATCACGCCGACAGCCATTGGCGGTGGACCGTTGAAGATTGCCATGCTGATTCAAACCCGTGTTAGGACCGGGGCAGCAGCATGTGTGGCGACATTACCAACGCTTGAAGATCTCCTTTTTTTTATTGTGGCGGTGCCAGTTGCGATGACTATTTCATCGTCATGGCATCACCCGGTATTCAATCTGATTTCAGAGGGGATTGATCTACATTGGGCTTTGCCTTGCCTGATTGGGGGGGTGATTGGGGGTGGTGGGTTGGCACTGCTTTGTCGAAAATCAGGATTTAGAATTCGGAGGTGGGAGAGACTTCAAGAGCAATTGAAGACAACCGGGGTAGATTTCTTGAATGTCTGTCGAACGATTGGAGGGACGGGGAAATCTCGCCTCTTATTAAGCGTTATCATTGCGGGGATCCAATGGACATGCCGGAACGCTGTCGCTGCGATGCTTGTGACGAGCTTAGGGGTAGAAGTTGAATTTATCCAATTTCTGGTGCTACAGTGGCTCATTTTTATCCTTACGCTATTCATACCGACCCCCGGCGCTACGGGCGGAAGTGAAGCGTTGTTCTATCTGATCTTCAAACCCTTACTACCGAATGAAATTCTCGCCGTTACCGTGGGCGGCTGGCGATTCTTGACATTCTACTGGGTTATGATTATTTATGCGATCTTGCTTTACATCTTGCTGAACTTTAGGAGATCTAAAACTGAGCCAATCTGAGTAGGATATGTTGATTGCTACTGATTTTCCGTAGCCGAGATTCATATCTTGACACCTCAATACGATTGAGACTTGTTAGGATTCCTTGTTTAGGGTTTCATCAAGTGCTGCTGCAAAATTATCGGGCTCATCTGTTCCTATTCGATATAGCTTTCCGTTTTTCATCCGAAGTTCAATCGCCGAGAAACCAGAGACGTTGAAAAGCCAGCCCCGAGGTGTGAATCTTATCCCCCAGCCGTAGTACCAAGGATTCTTGACCACACGAAATGTCTCAATCTCTTTTAGCGGAAAAGTTTTGCGGATGATTTTCAACCCAAAATGAATCCTAATCACCTGATCATCAACGGTAACCGTCAAACGAGAAAATGTCCCAAGCACTATCAAGACAATAATCAGACCGATCAAGGTTAGCGGATGAAAATTCGCCATGATATTCAAGTAGCCCAAAAACAACACTACTATGCTATACACGGTGGCTAAAAAATAACCAATCTGAGTATGTTTATACCGTGTCGACATTCCTAGACCTACTCCTTGCCTATGACTATGGTAGATTTTAGAATTACTTGAACACTCTCAATCCACAGCCAACCCCCTAAATCCCCCTTATCAGGGGGACTTATGAACCAACTACGTCAGTCCTAACCGTATCAAATGACTTTTCAAACAGGTTCTAAAGATTCCCCCAGTCTATCGCCAATGGAGGTCGAAATAATCGTAACTGGTCGAGGTGATCTGCTGCATCTTGCCCGTTTTAACGTCTAATGTGAAGATTTCACTGGTTCGGCGTCCACCCGTATCGCCTCCGATAAATGCCACCTGATTCCCGTTTGGGCTCCACGTTGCATCCCGTCCTTTGTAAAGACTTAGATTCAGATAGTGCCTAAACCGTCCTTTCTCTACCGTAGCGATACAAATTTCGCCCGATGTATAAAACAGGATTTGCTTGCCATCCGGGGACCACTCCTCTATCCTTTGGCAAGGCGGCTCGTCTTTTTGCAGAAACCATGATCCAGTTAACCCGACAACATCGGGTTCTGCCAACGCGAGGAACCCGTCCGTCTTAAAGGCGATCCATTTGCGATCCGGCGACCACTTGGGCCATCTAATCCCTTCCGGCAACGCTTCAATTAATCTGTTTCTCGGTTCTTTGACCTTTTTGCCGTTTGCAGCCCAGTGGAGCCATCCTTCCGCCCACCGGCGAGTTCTCCATTTCTGGGTTGATTCACCATCAATCGTTACGACCCAGTTTTCGAGTCGATCCTTTGCACGGTCAATCTCAACCACAACCAGAATTGCGTGACTTAGTGGAGACCACCAGAAATCGTGAATGCGGTGCTGTTTCTTGATAAGCCTCTCGTTCTCAGTGCCATCTTTCCGTATCACATAAAGCGATTCTGATCCTTCAACCCCGGAGATGTAAGCGATATACTCCCTGTTTGGTGACCATCGCGGGCTGCGGGAAAGCCCATCGTCCGTGAGTTGGCGGAAATTTGTTCCGTTCGGACTCATCGTGCAAATGTTATACTGATAGAACTCCCACCATTTGGTCGTTCCTCGCCCTTTTTCCAGCGTCCTCGTTGATGCTCGGAAACCATCCCGATTTTCCATCGGTTTGCGCACGGCAAAGACCAAATTCCCCACTTCGCCCTGCGCTGACGCAACCCCACCTACTGTTACGAACAGTATGAATACAAAAATTACACATTTTACAGGCATCTGATAACCTTTCTGAGAATTACATGTCATCTTTGTCCTAATATTCCACCGTTGCTTTCAACTGATACTCTAATGAAGCGGAAATTAAAGATATTAGACGCAGAGGAATAGGTGAAGTCTAGAGGTTGTTCCAAGCCTTACTTCTATTTTTATTAGATGACAGTTGAAACCGGATGGATGATGTTATCGTTATTGGTCTACGGACAAACTTTCTGTCCCTTTTGTGTCGGGGCAACTGCAAGAAAACAAGATATAACGTGAGGCAATAATGACTTTATTTCCTATTCCCTTTATCATCGGAACAATTGTTGAAACATCTCGACTCGTCTTACATCTGGCGCAGGCTATCCGTATCTCGGATTCTTTTTCTTCAGGACAACCGTTGAAGCCCACAGCAATGTTGCGGAAAATCACAGCTGCGTTAATTTTTTTATTCCTCTTTCCATCTGGATAATATCTGCAATTCCTCCCATTTTCCCCACTTCCGTTGTTACTTTCAATCCCTTTTTTTATCGGATCAACCATTGGGATGAACCGAGATTGAGCGATTTTCAGATTGATCTACGTCTCCCTCGGTTGCACCCAGTTTCGTTCAGGCGGTTTTTAGCTCACTCCTTTGAGCACCGCAGGGGTGACCTAGCTTTGCGTCTTGATTGTCCAACCTGTGAAAGCTGTATTGACAACTTTTGATAAGGCAGTAAGCTGAACTCGTCTAGAACTTGCTCTCGCTTCTTTTCGCTCTTCGATATAGCGCTCATCACAGTTTCGGTAACATAGGTCGTTATGCCGTGAATCCTCGATTTCATCTGCTCTTTCCGGTTTGCTTCTCCCAGCAGCGGCTAAAGGGAGTGCTAGTGATTCCTTACTCCCCAGATCCAAATTGACCGTTTCCTGTTTTCGTTTAGACATTTATCCTGCTCCTTTACAATTTTCAACCTGTTTTGACAGATTTCGTTCTAGTTAATTAACCGACTTATTATTGATTGCGTTATCTTCAGGCTGGAAAGTTGCAAGAAACCTGCCAATTCCGCGCTTTTCAATCTTTTTTATGGGGACAGTGAACAAAATTAATTGGCTTCGTTAATTTTCCATGGCGAATTGTCTGGTAATTTCTGATTTGTCTTCGTCATAGTAGGTAACGAGCTATTCGTCGCTCTGTCCTGTATTCCTGTTGACATTTGTCTCTACATGATGTATCGTAGCGTTAATTCAGGGTCTTGTGTTAATTTTAAGATGATATATTTTGCGTTTTTGGCCTGCCCTCTGTCACATTATTCTTACATTGAACCGACGTTATCCATTTTGTAATGAAGGGAGATTCCTCAGATGTCTAGTACAACCACAGTGAAGGGAATAGATGCCAAGGTAGAGTGCATCATACCTATTTTGAACGTTAAGAGCCTTGCCGCGAGCATGGATTATTATGTGAACGTGCTGGGATTCAGGGTGGAATGGGATTGGGGCGATCCGCCAGATGTCGGAAGTGTAGAACGCGATGGCTACTCCATCATGCTAGTTGAGGGTGAACAGGGACATGCCGGCACGTGGCTCTGGATGGGTGTTGAGGACGGCGATCGGTATTATGAGGAATATAAGGCAAGCGGTGCAAGGATTCATGAGCATCCAGTAAACTATCCGTGGGCATACGAATTCCGCGTAGAAGATCTCGATGGTCACGTTATACGAATCGGATCCGGACCCAAAGACAATGAATCTCATGATCACTAAAACCTTGTGTATGTATCTGTTGTTCACCGCCATCAACTTACAATCACAATGGCAATTTCATTAGAGACTAATTTCTACACTTAGTCAGATCTTTGCAAAGCTTGGGTTTCAACTAACCTACAAAAAAGTGGATAGATTGTCATCGTATGACAAATGAAGGACGTTGGAAATCGGTGCGAGGCTAAAAGTCCCTTTTCAACTGGGTTGCAAAACAGTAACTTCTCAATTTCTCACTCTAGTGTATGCCTAAAAGGAGGGTTTGCATGAATACTGACAATAAAACAATCCGTAGGTTCAGAATCAAAATGGCAGCACTCCTAATTCTCAAGAACATACTTGCTTTTGCAACTGTTTGGGGCCTCCTTTGGGGGACGGTCGTCATTGTACTCCGTGCGACGATTGGGATGCCACCCTTGGCCCTGTTGACCGGTGCTATCGGTTTGATAGTTGGTATCGGTTGTGCAGTTGCGTTAGCGTTGCGTCACATTCCGACACGAACCGCTCTTCGAGCAAGTCTCGACAAGCACAGCGGTGCCGGCGGGCTGATGATGGCAGCGGAAACAGTAGAACTGGGCAACTGGCGAAGACAGATGCCGCTGATTAAGCCACCCCGTTTGCGTTGGCGCGGCGGTGCCTATTGGGGACGTTTTTTAGGTGCCGTACTGTTTGTGTGTATCAGTCTGTTGATACCACAACGTTTTGTAGAGATCTCTAAAGCACAACCTCTTGATATTCGTGAAGAGGTAAACGAATTGGCAGACGGGATTGATGTTCTCAAGGAGGAGGAGATTATCGAGTTAGCCGAAGCTAAGATACTTGAAGATAAACTAGCTCAACTCCAAGCGGAGGCGTCGGGTGAAGATCCGGTCAAGACGTGGGAATCGCTCGACCATCTAGCGGATACCCTCTCCCAAGAGGCGGCGGACGCCGCGCAGGACGCTTTGAGTGAAACAGAACGTCTAACCGAGGCGGAAACTTTGTCGGAAGGGTTGATAAACGAGGGATCAGAGATGGATGCCAAACTTTTGATGGAGTCGATGGCAGCCTTATCTGGGTTGGTTCAGGAGGCAGCACAGGAGAATGAGTTGTTCGCAGCACAGCTTCCCGATCTGGCGGGTGATGGGGACTCACTCACGCTTGATCAACTCAAAGAGATTTCCGCAGCGTTGCGCTTGACCAAAAGCGACATCTATGACCGACTGGTGAAACTTCGTGAGGTCAATCTGATTGATTTGGAAACGCTCAAGGCATGTGAGAAACTTGGGCAGTGCAATAGTGATGGACTTGCTGCGTTTCTCGCTGAGAACGCAGATAGTAAGTCGGTAGTTGAGTGTATCAGCGGATGGTGTCGCGGCATCGGTCGGGGTCCCGGTCATGCACCCATGACTTGGAGCGAGGACACCACAGAAGAGGGCGCGAAGTTCAAAGCGGAAGCCCTTCCGTTATCAGACATTGCTTCTCTTGAAGACAGCGAAATTGTGGGCCTTAGCATTGGGACACCATCGGTCAATACTTCTAGCGAGCCATCACAATTGGGTGGACTCAGCGGTGCGACCACTGGTGGTGGTTCGTCCTTTAACCAAACCGTTCTACCGCGGCATAAAAGGGCGGTTAAACGCTACTTTGAAAGACCCTAACGTGTGTTGGGAAGCAGATTTTCGTCCAAACCAATTTTTTGATGGACAGTTATGAAATCAGTTCGATTCGCACTTTGCATCGAAAACAGTGATTGTGAAGACCTTGAAAAGCGGAAAGTTTACCAGATCCTGCCTGATGAAACAGCAACTCAAGAAGGCTATATGAGAGTCATAGACGAATCCGGAGAGGACTATTTGTATCCGGAATCCTATTTCATTCTTGTTGATCTACCTCGTCAAGCAGAGGAAGTACTAGTAGCAGCAAACTAAATTTAGGCAGACGCAAAAAATCGAGCAATGGCAAAACCAGCTCTCAAGCCCCAACGGGGCGAAATATGTTGCATTGGATTGATGCACCAGCAATAAACAACCATGTCAGAGAATAAGCAATCCGAGAATCTCCTTCAGCCTGAAGAACTCAGTCCTGCCGTTGAACTCACAGAAAAGGTGCTTGCAGAACTGGATCGTGTTCTGCTGGGTCGGTCCGCACTCCATCGCATGGTGCTCATTGGCATCCTGAGTCAGGGGCACATCCTGCTGGAAGGGGTGCCGGGTGTTGGCAAAACCGCACTCGTCAAAGCGCTGGGGCAATTGCTCAACCTCGATTTTAATCGGGTACAGTTTACCCCCGACCTGATGCCCGGTGATATCGTTGGCACGCATATCTTGCAGCAGACCCCGGACGGGCACCGCGAGATGAGTTTTCAAGCAGGTCCGGTGTTTACAAACATCCTACTCGCTGATGAGATAAACCGCGCTTCCCCCAAAACACAATCCGCCCTGCTTGAGGCGATGCAGGAGCGTTCCGTCACCCTGCTTGGCAATACGCGCGCCCTGCCCAGTCCCTTTTTTGTCCTTGCTTCCCAGAACCCTATTGAATTAGAGGGAACGTATCCGCTTCCAGAGGCGCAGTTAGATCGGTTCCTGTTCAAACTAATCGTTCCTCACGCCGATGTGGACGTACTCGACGACATCATCTCAACCCGTCGCCGTGGTGAACCGCCTGTCCCTACATGGTCAATGAGTGCTGGGCAACTGAACCAGTTATTCGACGTAATGGATAGGATTTTCCTACCCAAGCCGGTTTCACGTTACATTTCACGTCTCACGGCTGCCACCCATCCGAACGCGTCTGAAACCACGGAAGATGTCAAAAAATATGTCACATACGCCGCCTCACCACGGGCAGCAATTGCAATGGCGGAAGCGTCACGGGCATCCGCACTGCTCGCGGGCCGTCCGACCGTCGGATTTGAAGATGTAAAAGCAGTCGCTTCAGCTGTGTTGAACCATCGTGTGATTCTGAACTATCAAGCCCGCTTTGACAGCGTGGATACCTTCACAATCGTGGATAGTCTCCTCGCTACCCTCGACGAAACCGACCTCAATCTGCCCGATGACCTTGAAATTCGTTCAGCATAAGTTCTTTTGATCTCGAATAAAGGAGTTTGAAAATGCGTTCATTCTCCCAAGAATCGATAGCGAGATATTTTGCCTTGGGTGCCATCTCTTTGCTGATTGTTGCATGGTTGTGCGGCACCGTGTCCGATGCGCTCGCAGGCACGGAGTTTGGCGACATAACAATCACACCTGAACTCCAACCAACTGGCAACACCTTCCACGGATATGCGGAATATAGAATTGCTGTATCGAATCGCTCACTTGACACCGTCCATCAAGTGACACTGATTTTGCCAAAAAAGGTTTTCGGCACTCCTAGGAATGAAATTCGAGAACTTACCCGCTCGGTCATCGTTGGTCCGTCCGCCACGGTCTATGTCTCTTTGCTTCAGCCATCTGTACCGCTAGCATCCGGCAGTGAGTTGGGAGTTGCTATTGACGGTGAGCTGCAACGGGATGAAGTGCTGTTATCTGGCGGTCAACATGCTCGGGGAAGGTCGAGCACGACGCATGTCTCTATCGGTGTCGGCACATCGCCGGGGGCACCAGTAGCGAGCAAAGGTTTTCCTCTATCACTCCGGATCTTGATTAGTCGAAATGTGGATCCGACAGCTTTGCACGCATACGCTGACAAGTTACTTAGTCCTCCGCCTTCAGGCGGTCCCTCGGGGTCAAGTAGCAGCTCTCCGGGTTCGAGAGGCAGAGGTTCTACTCCTTCATACGAAACAATTGATCTCGGGCTTCCTGTGTCGGCGTGGAACACAACCTGGCTCGGTTTCTCACGCTACGATGGCATCATCGTCACGGCCGAGGATATCCGACAGATGCCACCTGATGTTCAGTCAGCGTTATGGCATTACGTAGAGTGCGGTGGTGCCCTGTTCGTCTTGGGGGAACATGAACTGCCTGAAAGCTGGGGCTTGAAAGGGTTGCTGAAACCTGAACTTCCCACTGACTCTGAGGGGATTGCCGTCTATAATGTCGGCTTCGGTCAGTATATCGTGAGTCCTGCGACCGACGCAAAAAATCTAAATCAGAAACAGTGGAGATTTGTTATAGAGTCATGGACGAAGACCGGGATCCCTTGGCAATGGAATAACTCGGTTGAAGAAGCGAATCGCATTTTTCCGGTGGTAAGCAGACTGGGGATTCCTGTGCGGGGACTATTTTTGCTGATGCTGCTTTTTGCTATAGTCATCGGACCAGTGAATCTCATTATGCTGTCTCGCCGAAAACGACGCATCTGGCTGCTCTGGACAACGCCAGTTATCTCGTTGATCACCTGTCTTGGTGTGTTCGCCTATGCAACTTTTGCTGAAGGGTGGAAGCAAGTGGTCCGTACAGAGGGACTGACGATTCTTGACGAAAGGGTGCACCGCGCTACAACCATTGGCTGGACCGCTTTCTACTCGGCACTGACCCTAGGTGAGGGATTACATTTCGGTTATGAAACGGAATTAACGCCCCAAATCTCCGCTAGGGATACAAATAAAGTGCTTACAGTTGATTGGACACACGATCAGCACTTGGGAAGTGGTTGGGTAACCGCCCGTGTTCCAATACATTTTATGGTCCGCAAAAGTGAAACGAGGCGCGAGCGTGTAACAGTCAGAAGGGGCGCAAACGCCGGTTTGAGAATTGTCAATAGTCTGGGGGCTGACATCAGCCAATTCTGGTTGGAAGACAGAGATGGCGCGATCTATTCTGCAATAGATATTCCTGCGGGAGAGGAAGTAGAATTGAAATTGCGACCGGATTTGCGTGTTGATAGTTCAAATAAATCTGCTGAGGTGCTCCAGTTTGAATTATGGGATCCTTCTATCAATCAGGACCTGAATAGGGAGGAAATCTCGCCGGTATTAAGAGATGAAATGAGATGGTATGGTCTATCACTCTCTGATAATGTGACTGTTTCTGTTCAAGATTCCGATCTGCAGTGGGAGGTAACAGATCAGCTTTTGAAGCGTTCTTACAACATAAAAACTAGCAGGCCCGGCGGCATACTTAAAATCCACGCCGAGAGGACAACTGACTTACGTGCCATATTCGCCTCCGGCAATTGGGTAGAAAATATTGAACGTCTCAAAATCAACCCTGAGAAATATCTGCGTCCCGGCTGCTATATAGCTTCCTTGAAAGCCTCTCCATTTATTGAAGAGGGGCTGCAGAACGTAACGGAAAAGCAATATAGTGCTGCCGTTTATGGTATCTTGGCATCGGAATAAGGGGTATTTGGCAAACGTAGGGAACGCAGATCTGCGTTCCCTACTAACTCGATCGGCATTTTCCTTGGTGACAGCTCATACACCAACCTAAACCCGATACATCACACGTATGCAAGTCACTATCACTAATCTCAGAAAAGACTTTGGCGCAACGCGAGCGGTTGACGATATTTCCTTTAGCTTTTCATCGGGAGAAATCATCGGCTTTGTGGGTCCCAACGGTGCTGGCAAGACGACGACCATGAGGATCTTGGCGACGCTTGATGAACCGACAAGCGGCGATGCCCAAATTGACGATGTTTCGATTGTCGAGGTGCCGGAGCAGGCACGCCGGATGATTGGATATGTGCCCGACGCCCTTCCGATGCACCGGGATATATCTGTGCACGAATACCTCGACTTCTTCGCTCGTGCTTATGGGTTGGCGGGAACACAACGCCGGCAAGTGGTTGAAAATATCGAAGAATTTACCAACCTCGCGAGTATTCGGGAAAAAAGTTTGTACGCGCTCTCGAAGGGGATGAAACAGCGGGTCAGCCTTGCACGAGCCCTGATCCATGACCCTCCGGTGTTGGTGATGGATGAACCTGCATCCGGTCTGGACCCGCGCGCGCGAGTCGAACTGCGGGAACTTCTGAGAGTCTTGTCGAGCCAAGGGAAAGCCATCTTGATTAGCTCGCACATCCTGACCGAACTGTCGGAAATCTGCGATGGTGCCGTGATTATAGAACAGGGGAAAATCATTACCGCGGGGACGTTGGAAGAGATTATCAAGCCGGAGGACGAACAACATACTGTTTTGATCCGACCACTTGACAAACAGGATGACCTGTATAAGTCGTTGCTGTTGATGCCGAATGTTGCGGCAGCCAACCAACTGGGAAACGCGATAGAGGCGCGGATCGCCGGCTCTGAGGAGATGTGCAGTGACCTTCTTGCAACCCTAATTCGAGATGGATACCGTATTGTCGAGTTTAAGCAGCAGGGTAGCGATCTGGAATCGGTGTTCATGGACGTGACAAAGGGAGAGACACAATGAAGTGGATCGGTGATAGCCTTGAAAAAATTAACGATCGGCTCAACCCTATTGTTGTCAAAGAGTTGCGCCAAGCGGTTCAGGGAAAATTCCTAGTTGTGGTGATAATCTGTTTTCTCTGTGTCCAATTGCTGACCATGGGGTTATTCTTGGTAATAGATAAGTCTGTTGCCGAATCTTTCGATGGCGGGCTAAAAATCTTTCGAGTTTTGGTGTCGAATTTGCTGATGACGTGCTTGTTGTGTATCCCCGCCTATACCGGCATCCGGTTGGCGAACGAGCGAGCGGATGCCAATGTTGACCTTTTGTTCATCACAACCCTTCGACCACAGTCAATCATCTGGGGCAAATTCCTCGCGGGGCTCGTAATTACTGTCCTGCTTTATAGTGCCTGTATGCCATTTATGACCTTCACCTACCTTTTGCGTGGCATTGACTTACCATCAATTTTCGTCCTACTCACATTCGATTTCCTCGTGGTAGCTGTAGGCATCCAATCTGCTATTTTCGTCGCATGTATTCCTGCAAACCGGGTCTTTAGGGTGATTCTTGGCGTGGGTTGGTTCGTTATTGTTCTTATTGCTGTTAACATCATAACTGTTTTTTCTTTGTTGCTTATGGAGTTTGGCATCGGCAGCCAACTCGACGCTGCGGAGTTTTGGCTAGGTGCCTTGGGCGTGCTAGTGAGTGGGTTAGCACTCATCGGCATTTTTGCTCTGCTATCGATCGCACTTATAAGCCCTTTATCTGCCAATCGAGCATTGCCTGTGCGTATTCTCGTCACTGTAGTGTGGTTCTTGACAGGGATTGGCGCGGCAATTTGGAGTATAGTGATCGACGACTTTGATCCGATCTGGGTGTGGGCAATTTTACATATTCTTCTACATTCCATCGGTCTGTTTGTTGCTGTCAGTGAGAGGGAGCATTTGGGTTGGCGGGTTCGCCAAGCCGTTCCACGCAGATGGTTTGCCCGTTCAATGGCATTTCTTTTTTATAGTGGTGCCGCTGGCGGCGTAATGTGGTCTGCTTCAATTATAGCTTTGACTGTACTGTCTGCGGTGGGATGGTTAATTGTTTTTCCGCATATGGTAACTAATGATGAGATGCTACGCATCGCACCACTAGCTGTTCTGGGGTTGTACACCTTCAGTTATGTGTTGGCTGCGTCACTGATAAGAAGAAATTTCTTGATGGACCGAGTTACTAGCAATTATACGTGGGTAATTGCCCTCGTTTTATTAGGTATTACAACGACGATCATACCGCTCATCCTCTTTTTTATTTACGGAAAGTGGGATGAAAATTGGCTGGTCGCTAGTCCCCTTGGGCCATTTCTGTTTCATGACAGTGAGGTTGTGCCTTTTAGTCTAATCATCTCGATTTTTTGTGCAGTATTCATCGGTGCGCTCAGCCTACCGTGGTTTTTCAGACAATTTAACGCCTTCCGTCCCCCTAGAGAAAAAGTGGCAAGCGGTTCCCAGACAGATAAATCCGGTAACGTATTAGGCGTTTAGAGCGAGTTGGTGGGATGTGAGAATCGCCTCCGTTTTCTCGATCGCTGCCTGATTGGTAATCTGGTGATTATTGGAAATACGGTCATAGACTCAATAAGCTCAGACCATTGATGGTGAACCATGATTCCCACCTTTACATTTCCACTCGGATTCCTCTCACTTTTCGCGATTACGGGTCTTGCTGCTATTTATCTGTTGCGCACTCGATCGCGCCGTTACCCTGTGTCTAGTCTGATGCTTTGGGTGAACCAGCAGCAGGCGCGTCAAGGTGGCTTGCGCGTAGAGCGGTTGCAAACACCTCTACTATTCTTTTTGGAATTGCTTGCTATTATACTACTCGCCCTTGCAGTGGCAGCTCCAATCGTTCGGACGACGCAGGGTACAATACCACTGATGGTGGTGCTCGATGATTCCTTCTCAATGTTAGCAGGTGTTGATGAGACACCCAAAAGCCGAGCGATTGCAGCACTGAAGGAGGAACTTGCGCCCCCCGGATTTAATCCATTCGCCCGGCGCAGCTATGCGGTGCGCTACGTGCTCGCGGGCACAGAGCCACAAGTGCTGAACGAAGAGGCACGAACTGTGGATGAGGCGATAGACCGACTGGAGGCTTGGAAATGTCTCTCGCCGTCTGCGGATTTGGAAGCAGCGATAAGCCTCGCCGCTGAACTGGGAGGACAGAAAACTCTCATTCTTGTTCTGGCAGATGAACCCCCGCCTCAAATACTGGGGGAAGACCGAATGCGGTGGTGGGCGTTTGGTATCCCCCACTCCAACATGGCGTTTGTCAATGCCGCGCGAACCACTACCGATTCGGGTGAGCGGTGTTTATTGGAGATCACCAATCTCTCACCGCACACGAGCCGCACGGAGTTGGTTGTAGAGGTAGAGGGTGCTGCTGCCCAAAAATCGATACCACCGCTGCACCGATCGACCCTTGAAGTTGAGCCACGGGTAACACGCCGGATCTTTCTGAACCTCCCGCCAAAAACGCCAACGTTGCGAGCAAGGATTGGCGATGATGTCCTTGTGGTTGATAACGAGGTTGTTCTCCTTCCACAACACCCAAAACCGGTGCTTGTAGATGTCCGGATTCAAGAACCAAGACTCCGCTCTCTCATTGAGAACGCGCTGGCATCAACCGATAGAGTTTTGTCGGTAAACACGGAACCTGAATTAGTCTTTCTTGATGAGACAGCGGTTGCCGATGATTCCACCGAGGCGTGGTCTGTGCGCGTTATCAGCGAACCGGAGTCATCCGCTTATCTCGGTCCCTTCGTTATTAATCTGACGCATCCATTGACCGAGGGACTTTCACTCGGCGGCGTGGTATGGGGTGCCGGCACGAAGGAGCAGTTTCCGGGTACACCGATTATCACCGCTGGAAATGTTCCTCTGTTAACCGACACCGAGCGGTTCGCCGGAGTTCATGAAATCCGACTGCGCCTACGGCCTGACCTGTCAACGCTCCAAAACTCACCGAACTGGCCTATTTTGATGTGGAACCTCCTTCAGTGGCGTGCCTCACAGATACCCGGCTTACAACGAACCAACCTTCGGTTGGGCGAGGTCGCCGCGCTGAAGACTAAGTTGGGCACAACATCTGTGGAAGTGGTTTCACCCGATGGTGGGACGTTTACGCAGCCTGTAGTTGATAGAACGATAAATCGTAAAGCTGAAGCAGTTGGTATCTATGAGATGCGTGCAGGTCTTGATAAATACGCATTTTCCTCAAACGCACTTTACCAAGCCGAATCAGACCTCACGGATAGGGTGACGGGACGTTGGGGCGATTGGGGAGAGGAGACATTGCGGTGGTGGGGCTATCAAAGTTTTGCGTGGTTCTTCCTGCTGCTCGCCATCGGCACTTTGACGCTACACCTGATTCTCGTTAAACGTGAGGCGTAAAATCCCGCGTGGCGAGGATCCTCAATATATCGGGACGTAAAATCTATATCGCTATCATTGACGCAGTTGGGCTAGGAAGCCTAACCTACGGAGGAAACAAAATGAAAGTCTTTCAATTGAAAACCGAACAGAAAATTGAGAAATCACAAGATGAGCTATTCAGCTTCTTTTCGGACGCATACAATCTAGCGGAGATAACACCGCCTTGGCTCCATTTCCAGATGCTTACACCTGCGCCCATTGATATGAAAGTCGGGACGTTGATTGACTATCGTCTGAAATTGCGTGGTATTCCCATCCGTTGGCAGAGCGAAATAACAACTTGGGATCCGCCTCACTCCTTCGTTGATGAACAGCGTCGTGGACCCTACCGTTGCTGGATCCATAGACACACCTTTGTTCCCGTTCCTGACGGCACACTGGTAAGAGATGAGGTGGACTACGCTGTCCTCGGCGGGGGGCTTGTGCAGAAACTTTTCGTCGCCCCAGACATAGAGAAAATTTTTGCCTATCGTACCACAAAGTTAAAAGAACTCCTCGCGTAACCTTCTTAAGCTTGGATATGTCTATCCAAGCCGATCGGATAGGAGTGTAACTGCTCTCAACCGGCTACGGCTGGATTGACCAATCCAGCAGGATTTGGAGGAATTTGTGACCGAGCAATCGATCTTTGAACCACAGGTATGTATTGATTGTGATAGTAACCTCCGTGGCTTGATCGCTCCCCCACACGAGGTGGGGCTTTCGGAAGAACGGCTTGAGGGTATTTCCTCGACAACACAAAAGTTCGTTGACGAAGGACAAGTCGCGGGTGCCGTCACGCTTGTCGCCCGACGCGGCAGGGTTGCGCACTTTGAGGCATACGGCATGATGGACATCGAAGCAGATAAGCCGATGCAAAAGGATACCATTTTCCGAATCTACTCGATGACCAAGCCGGTTGCTGCTGTAGGGGTAATGATGCTTTGCGAGGAGGGTAACCTGAAGCTCGACGCACCGGCTTCAGTATATCTGCCTGAATTAAGTGGATTGAAGGTAGCACAGGACCCTGATACCGATGTGTTTACGCCGGTGGAAGCAGACCGGGAAATGACCGTTCAAGATCTGATGCAGCATACCGCCGGATTGCCCGGCGCCGCCCGATACATGAATGGGGTTACCGCGGTTGATAAACTCTACCGAACGGCAGGTTTAGACCGCTTGCATGAGTGCAACCTACAGGAACTTGTCCAACGTCTTGGCAAAATCCCACTGTTGTATCAGCCGGGGACGAAATGGCACTATAGCATCGCCGCCGATGTCTTAGGACGACTCATTGAGGTTGCTTCGGACCAATCCTTCGACCAGTTTCTAACCGAGCGAATTTTCCAGCCGTTGGGCATGGTTGATACCGGGTTCTATGTGCCTGCGGAGAAAATTGATCGGTTGGCGGGCATGTACGGTCCAGTGCCGACGGGAGGCTTACAGACCATAGACGCACCGGAGGGAGGCACTGGACACATATCCAAGACCAGCTTTATAGAGAAGCCAAGATTCCTATCCGCCGGCGGGGGATTGGTTTCGACGGGATCCGATTTCGCTCGGTTCTGCCTGATGCTCTCAGGCAAGGGAGTCTTGTCTGGGAAACGGTTGTTGAAACCAGAGTCCGTCGAATTGATGACCCGTAACCATTTACCCGAAAACTTGATACCACTCGACAAAAAGCCTGAAGATCGCTATGGCGGGCTTGGGTTCGGACTAGGTGTTTCAGTTCGTGTTCAACAGACCGATTGGGTGCCTGCCTCCCAGATCGGTGAGTACGGATGGATCGGTGGCACTAGCACTGAATTTTGGATTTCACCACGGGATGAGTTGGTAGCGATCACCTTGGCGCAGCACATTCCCTTTTCCGCGTTGAGCCATACCGTTAAATCGCTGGTCTACGCAGCAATTGTAGAGACTTAACCAATCCAAGCCGAGCATAAGAACAGAGTATTGCCCTTAAATTTCGCCTTGACAGATTTTTATTTTCAATGTATACTCATTGTATCTACAATTTGATAGGAGGAAAAATATGGAAACCCGTGTGCAAAAATGGGGCAATAGTTTAGCCCTGCGTATTCCCAAGCCGTTTGCTAACCAGATTGGACTTGAACCCAATTCACCAGTCGAATTATCGCTCCGCGGTACGGAGTTGATCATTACACCTGTGAAATCGTCCGGTTTGAAATTAGATGACCTTTTAGCCCAGGTCACTGAGCACAACTTACATGATGAAGTGGATACTGGACCTGCAGTCGGTGGTGAAGTATGATGAACTCGATTGAGTATGTTCCACAGCGTGGTGATGCGATATGGATTAATTTTAATCCGCAAGCGGGACATGAGCAAGCCGGACATCGACCGGCCGTTGTGCTCTCGCCGGGTGCTTATAACGGCAAAACCGGTTTGGCGATTCTCTGTCCAGTCACCAATCAAGTCAAGGGATATCCCTTTGAAGTTACTGTTCCTGCAGGGCTAGATGTAACAGGCGTTATTCTGGCAGATCAGGTCAAAAGTATGGATTGGCGAGCGAGAAATGCAGATTTGATATGTCCTTTGCCCCAAGAAACGGTAACCGCGATCTTACAGCGAGTCGAAACACTTTTGACAAAGGAAAATGGAACTTGATAATAACATAGAATTAAGGAGGCGATGAAAGTGAATGGAGTTTTTATCTCCTATGTTAGTGAAAATACAGAAATAATTGACCGGCTCTGCCAAGAATTCAAATCACACAGCATCCGAGTCTGGCGAGACCGCGATGATATTGATCCTGGATCTCGTTGGAAGCAAGCAATTCGGCGGGCAATTCGCCAAGGAGCTTTTTTCATTGCCTGCTTTTCAAAGGAATATACAGCGCGTGATGAGACATACATGAACGAAGAACTGACTATCGCAATTGAGGAACTACGTCAGCGACCCACTGATCGAGTATGGTTTATTCCCGTCAAGTTGAACATCTGTAATATTCCTGATCGTGACCTTGGTGGTGGAGAAACCTTGCACGATCTTCAGTATGTTAATCTCTACGAGGACTGGTCCGCTAGTATCCAGCGTATCTTTGGAGTCATACGTAATACCGCTCGCGATGAGTTTTCTAGAGGTTTTAAGCGTATAATTAATGAGAAAAGCCTACAGGGTATAGCACTCTCTCCCGAAGAAATACAGAGAAATTTTGAGCAAGCCATTAATCATTATTCCCGTGCTTTAGTAAAAACGGATGATGCCGACGTGTACCTCAACCGAGGCGTAGCTTACTTCGGTGTGAATAGGATTGATGAGGCCATTGAAGACTTTACTAAGGCAATACAACTGGTTCCGGAGTTAGGTGCTGCATATCATAACCGAGGACTTGCCTACTGTAAAAAAATGTCTCCTGACCAAGCTATCGAAGACTTTACCAAAGCAATACAATTGGATACAAGGTTGGTGTCTGCATATAACAGTCGTGGTATTGTTTGGTTGTTCTTAGGAAATTGGGATAATGCCAAAGCAGATTTGAGTGCTGCGCGAAGCATGGGTGTAGATATCATTGCAAATTTCTGCAATAGTTATAAGAGCGTTGCAGATTTTGAAAGAACAACAGGTATTCAGTTACCAGAAGACATCGCCGCGATGCTGACACCACCGGAGGCATAATTCTTTGTTTCTAGTTTGATGTCCCCTCTTAAATACTGTCTGAGTGATCTTCTGCTTTATAGCTGCTTATATCAGAGAGAAACCGATTTTTTTCCGGAAAAACTCGGTTTTTTTTATTTCTTAACCTCAACCCATATTCAGCCACAATGACACTCCTCCAGCCAATCTGGCTGCTCCTACTCATTCCCTTGATTATATCCTTGTGCGTGTGGAAAATGCCGTCCCGTCTCTTGGGCGGGCTGCGTATAACGATACTGCTCCTGATCCTGCTAGCGATGTGCGGGCTTGCCATCAAATTGCCGAGCCGGGCAGGCACAATTGTTGTCGTGGCGGACAGAAGCCAATCAATGCCTCCTGACAGCGAAGCGAGGCAGAAAGAGGCGATTGATTTAATCCAAGGTGCCATGGGGAACAATTCTAATCTTGCGGTCGTCTCCTTTGGTCGAAATACTGCTGTTGAACAATCGCCCCAAGGTGGCAAATTCACTGGATTTGTCAACGAAGTTCATGGTGATGCTTCCGACCTGAATGGTGCCATTGAGAAAGCGATGGCACTCATCCCACAAGATGCGCCCGGTAGGGTGCTTTTACTCTCGGATGGAAGATGGACGGGCAAAAACCCATTGAGGGCAGCGGTTCAAGCTACAGCGCAGGGCATCCCTCTCGATTACCGATTCATGCAGCGGACCTCTACCAATGATGTCGCCATTTCCCACATAGACGCGCCAGAGACGGTCAACCCCGGCGAATCCTTCATGCTAGCTACGTGGATACACGCGCCCATTCCGAGCGAAATATCATTTGAACTGTTCCGTGGAAACCAACGCTTGGCAGCTGGTAAGCGAGCAGTGCCATCCGGATTGAGCCGTCTCATCTTTCGGGACAAGGCGATACAGCCGGGAACGCATCAATATACCGTGCGGATTGCAGGCCCTGAAACCGATCCGGTGCCAGAGAATAACAGTGCAAAGATTCTGGTGGGTATTGAGGGATTTCGTCCGATTCTGCACGTTACTGATGCTTCCGATTCCGGGCTAGCGCATCTGTTGCAAGCGGGAGGGTTAGATGTAAAGACCGCTCCCCCATCGGCATACCGTTGGTCGCTTGATGAATTGTCGGGATACTCTGCGGTACTAATCGAGAATGTGCTAGCAGATAAGGTTGGGCTCCACGGTATGGAGAACATCGCTGTTTGGGTGAAAGAGACCGGGGCAGGGTTCATGATGACGGGTGGCAAACACGCTTACGGACCGGGCGGCTATTTCCGTTCTCCGCTTGAGCCGATTATGCCGGTTTCAATGGAGCTGCGGCGAGAGCACCGAAAGTTATCACTGGCTATCGTGGTGGCGATGGACAGATCCGGTAGCATGTCGATGGGCGTGGGCGGCGGCAGGACGAAGATGGACCTCGCAAACCTCGCCACGGCAGAGGTCTTTGATATGCTCTCGCCGATGGATGAATTTGGTGTCGTTGCGGTCGATAGTTCACCTCACATCATTGTAGACTTCGGACCGATCGAAAATCGATCCCACGTCCGCAATGATATCATACGCATCGGTTCCCGGGGGGGTGGGATTTTCATCTACGAGGCACTATCTGCCGCTGCTAGGATGCTCACGAAAGCTCAAGCCGGTACCCGGCATATTATTCTCTTTGCAGACGCCGCTGATTCGGAGCAGCCCGGGCGATACCGCGAACTACTTGAGCAATGCCGAAAAGCCAACATCACCATCAGTGTCGTCGGGTTAGGGACAGCTAGTGATGTTGACGCCACATTACTGCAAGACATCGCCTATCGCGGCAATGGACGCATATTTTTTACCGAAAATGCTCAAGAGTTGCCACGTTTGTTTGCCCAAGATACCTTTGTTGTAGCGCGTAGCACATTTATTGAGGAGCCAACCATCGTGCGAACGACAGGTGGAATGGTTTCGCTGGCTGGCAGGGGTTATCAGATCCCATCTCCGATCGGTGGCTACAATCTCTGTTATCTCCGTCCCGATGCGAACCTTGCGGCTGTAACGGTGGATGAGTACAAAGCACCGGTTGTGGCGGCGTGGCAAGCAGGGATTGGGCGGGTACTCTGTTATACAGGTGAAGCGGATGGAGCACATACAGGTCCCATTGCAGGTTGGAAGGACGTTGGCAATTTTCTCACGAGCCTTGTGCGCTGGACGGCGGGTGATTCTGTTAAGCTACCCGGCGGGATGTTACTGACGCAAAAAGTCAGAGATGGGATCAATATGGTGCAACTTCATCTTGATCCAGAACGGGAGGGAGAGGTTTTCCGAGAACTGCCTACTGTAAAGGTACTCCGTGGCGTTATTGGAGAAACGCCGTCCGTCGATGAAACCAAATTGTCTTGGACATCTGCCGATACACTCGCTGTCGATATACCAATCCGCGGTAGTGAAACGGCACTGACAACAGTAGAGATACCGGGCAGTGGAAATATATCGCTGCCCCCGGTCTGTCTACCGTATTCGCCGGAATTCAAGCCTGCTCACACAGAATCGGGACCTGCGACGCTGGAACGACTTGCAAAAGCGACGGACGGGAAACAACGGATTAATCTGGGGGAGATTTGGGATGACCTGCCACGACAGCCTCGGTTGATATCTCTCCAACCGTGGCTATTGATTGTTGCACTCCTCCTCCTCCTTCTCGAAATCTTGGAACGTCGCACGGGCTTGCTATCCTTGAGACATGGATGGCGATTTGTAGAGGCGGTGTCGCAGCGCATACCACGGAAGAAGCGCACAGCGGTTCAAGTTACGGTGCCACCTTCTGAGGTGGAAACAGTACTGTCTACACCAGAGGAACCGGAAAAACCCGAGGTGCCTTCCGACCGAGGTGGAATGCTTGACGCTTTAAGTCGGGCACGAAAACGCGCTAGCGGACGGACGAGACGCGAAAGATAGAGTGCATCAGGATCTTCTGCTATTCATGGCAAATGCGAGGACATCAAAAGTGTATGAATGAAACTTATCGACAATATCTCATAGATGGTGAACGTGCAGGGGTGCAATACGCCTTGACAGCACCGCGCAATGTCCCCTTCGGGATCACCGGCAGTCAAATGGGAAAACGTTCCGGAAGTTCATTGGAATTTATCGACCACCGTGAATACCAACCGGGTGATGACCTGCGCCGAATCGACTGGAGTGGCTTCGCACGGAGCGATAAATTGACCGTCAAATTATACCGGGACGAAGTCAGTCCGCATCTGGATGTCGTCATTGATGGTTCATGCTCCATGGCACTCGAAGATAGCCCCAAGGCGCAAGCTACGCTCGGATTAGCGGCAGTCCTTGCTACAGCGGCATCAAATGTCGGATATTCTCACAACGCTTGGGTCGCGGGAGATGGTTGTCGGCAGGTGGACAATGGCACAGACCGACCGTCAATTTGGGACGAAATCGATTTTGCGTACCATGGGGACCTTTTAACATCATTTGTCAAACTGCCCCCATCGTGGCGGCCATTCGGATTGCGCGTACTGATCAGTGATCTGCTCTTGCCCGGAGATCCATTAACAGTGTTGGCTCAATTTGCCGAGCGAGCGACAGCGGTCGTTGTGGTGCAGATCTTGGCGGAGGCTGACGTGAATCCCACCGAACGTGGGAACATCCGACTCATTGACTCAGAGACGGAAGCGGTGCGGGAGATCTTCTTGGACCCCGCCGCTGAAAAACGGTATCGCGATGCGTTTGCCCGTCATCAGGAAAGCTGGCATCTCGCTGCGAAACAGACGGGAGCGATTATGACAACGGTAATCGCAGAGGAGATATTGAGCGACTGGCGATTGGAGGCGTTAGTCGCGGCGGAGGTGCTTACTATCACCTGAACAGCGCGGATTGTGAAAGTATCATGAATTATAACCAATTTGCGTGCTAGTAGGCTATCGACAAGCAATCAGGAGGGCGTGCGATAGAAACCGTTTTTGCCTTGAAATCGGGCACTTTTTTTGTCGAAACTGATGAAGAAAAGTTGAGGAACATCGTTTTTCCAAAAAAAATATGAATTTCCACTTGAGGAATATCCCTAAATGTTGGCAAACAACGAATATATTGTGTATAATATAAACAATATACCTGTATGTTGTGTATAGTATGGGTGTATAACCCGATTTGCCATGTAAGTGGGAACGGGAGAATTAGGTCCTTATCTATTTATGACGTTAATCCATTGGTTTACGATCTGCCCGCTTATGGAGGCAGCCACCAACCATTACCCGAATCAGGGAGGTAATATGATGAAACAGTTGAAGCAACACAGCGTGTTGTTATTGGTCCTAGTTACCGCTTTGGGTATCGCTGCAGTGTCAGTACAAGCCGCTACCTTGAATGTCACCGTGACAGATGCCCAAACCGGCGAAAAGTTGGACGGGATTTCCATCACCGTTGTATCCCAAGCCGGTACATCAACCGAAGGCGTTAGCGATGCAGCTGGGATGCTTGAAATTGCGGATTTGGCTGCGGGTGTATACACAATAGCGGCATCTGCCACCGGTTATGCCGATAAAATGATGGCGAACGTTGAGATTGTCGCTGACGGAACTACATCGGTAGAGATTGCTCTCTCTTCAGAGGTTATTGAACTAGATCAAGTTTCCGTTTCGGCATCGCGTCGCCGGGAAAAGGTGCTTGAAGCCCCGGCATCGGTCGCCGTTGTTAGTGCTTCGCAAATCAAAGATCGTGTTGCACCAAGTGTTACCGAGCACTTAAAATCGGTGCGTGGAGTGGATGTTGTGAATACTGGACTAGGTGCATCACATGTTGTCGTTCGTGGCTTCAACAACGTTTTTTCAGGATCATTGCTGGCACTTGTTGATAATCGGATCGCTCGTATTCCCTCTCTGCGTGTCAACGCCTACACCCTTATCCCGACCTCAACCGAGGATATTGAGCAGGTTGAGGTAGTTTCAGGCCCCGGTTCAGCACTCTACGGTCCAAATAGTGCCAACGGCGTTATGCACATCCTCACCCGTTCGCCGTTCAATTCGCAAGGGACAAGCATAAGCATTGGCGGCGGTGAGCGGGGTGTGATGCTCGGCTCGTTTCGACATGCCGGCGTTGTCAATGAAACCCTCGGCTATAAACTTTCAGTCAATGGTTTCCGAGGGGATGATTGGGAAGAGGGACGGTCAAAAGAGGACCTTGAAGGTCCAGGTGAACCGATCTTTGATACATACAGAGCGGGAGGCGAAGCTCGTGTGGATTATAAGCCTAACGATGATCTGACGGCGATTTTTGCCTTCGGCGGCACGCAAACCACCGGCATAGAACTGACGGGACTCGGCGCCGGTCAAGGTAAAAACTGGCGTTACATGTACGGCCAAACGCGGTTCATTTACAAAGACCTTTTCGCGCAATTCTTTGTGAATAGTAGCGATGCGGCGGATACCTATACCCTGCGGGATGGCATAGAGGTCGTGGATAAATCCGACCTGTATGTTGGGCAGATTCAACACGGTTACAGTCTCGGAGAGCGTCAACGCTTCACCTACGGTCTCGACCTGTTGCTGACCCGCCCTGATACCGAGGGCACCATCAATGGGCGTAATGAGGACAATGACAACATCACTGAGATCGGTGGGTATCTGCAGTCGGAGACCAAACTTACTTCGCAGTTAAAGCTCATCCTCGCCGGACGGGCTGACAAACACAACCACCTCAACGATATAGTCCTTTCACCGCGTGCCGCGCTTGCATTCCAACCGAACGATGACCATAACTTGAGGCTTACCTATAACCGTGCTTTCAGTACGCCCGGGACCTCCAACCTGTTCCTCGATCGGCTAGCAGTTCCGGACGCGTACGGGTTAGGCAGCAATTTTCAGCCAATCTTAGGATTCAGTCCCAATATTGATATACGGGCACAAGGACCCGGCAGTGACACAGGATTCACCTTCAAAAAAGATGCGGGACGTCCACTGTTTCGCTCACCCTTCTCACCGGTAGCAGAGCTGCCAGCAGAGACACACCTTCCCCTTGATGACCCGATTGCTACCAATCTCATGTGGGGCATCGGGCGAGGAGCGGTCATGGCTGGCGTGCAGCCGGTTTTTGAAGCCGCAGTGAAGCAAACCATACAGCAAACCTTCACCCCGCAGGCATTGCCTCAGGTTATTGCAACGCTGCCTCCAGAGACGCTTCAAGGAGTGACAACACAAGCGCTTGCAACACTTCCACCACAAGTGCTTCAAGGACTACCGCCAGAATTCGCCCCGTTGCTACAACCGGGCGCGATTGCTGCGCTGCCACCCGAACAGCTTAAGCAGATAGTGCCGCAAGTACTTCAAGCGCTGCCACCGCAGGTCGTACAAGGTCTTGCAGCTTCACTTGCAGCATCCACCGAGCAAGAAATTCTTACTGGGTTCGCTAATCTCGTCCCTGAGCAGGTAGATGGGGTGAAAAATGTCCTACGTAGCATTAATCCAGAAACAGGCGAATTTACCGATGTCGAAGATGTCAATGACGTTGACCCGCTTAAGCCGACGATAACACAGACGTATGAATTCGGCTACAAAGGGATCCTTATGAACAAGTTGGCTTTTTCCGCCGATGTCTATCACACAAGAATTAAGGACTTCATCGGTCCCTTGGTCGTTGAAACTCCGAACGTATTCTTGGATGCAGAGACGTTAAGTGCCTTCCTCGGACAGCACTTCACGGCGGCGTTAAGTGATCCCAAAAATGCTACGCTGAATCAGGCATTGCTTGCGTTTGATGCACCTGCTCAAGGTGGTAACGGCAACGGTTCCGCTGTTGATGAGTTGACAAAATTATTTGTGGCTGGCACCGAGAACAATGGTCCCGCTTTCATTCCTTTTGGGACGGTGACACCTGAAGAGGCATCAGATCCCAACGCGGTCCTGTTGACCTATCGTAACTACGGTGATATTTCGCTCAATGGATTTGATTGCAGCTTAACCTACTACCTCAATCCGAGTTTGAGTATCGGTGGAACCTACTCGTTTGTCAGCAAAGACTTATTTGAGACCGAGGTCACCGACAGGAACATCGCCCTGAACGCACCTGCGAATAAGTTCGGGGTAAATGTCCAATACATCAACACCAATCTCGGGTTGGGCGCAGGGGCGCGTATGAATTATGTGGCTGGTTTCCCTGTGAATTCGGGGGTTTACATCGGTGAAGTTGAGCCGTATTCTACGATTGACATAAACGTGGGTTATGACATACCGTTCGCGACGAGACCCCGCCTATCGTTGACAGTCCAAAATCTGCTGGGCACTGAGTACCAACCATTTATTGGTGCGCCAAACATTGGTCGCTTGTCTCTGGTGCGCTTGACCCAAACATTCTAATCAATCAAGTTGTGTAGTAGGTCGAGATTCATATCTCGACGAAATACTAAAAAACGCCCTGATATTTCAACTCACCTGACCTTGGAGCAATCCGAGTCTTGACGGTTGAATCAGGGCGTTTTTTTTAGTATGTTCTCTGATCTGCACGAGTTCATTGGTGGGGTGTTTTGACTCTACACGTATACCGCCTCGCCGGGGCTTGCGGATCGCAAATACTAGCCCACGGCTGGAAACCCACTGCCAACGAGGGGTTCACCATGGTTGACTTCGACCGTTGGGATCAGGCAGTGGTGCGATGCTTGTTCGTTGTTAAAACAGACGCCTTGGGCGTAGTAAATTATCACAAAGGCACGACGTTGCCGATTGGTCGTGTTCTGCGGGGTTGCGTGGAAGTTCAGACAGTGATGGAACATACACTCACCAGTCGAAAGTTCGACAGGCACGCCGAAACTAGCGTGCTGTTCCTCCATTTTTGCTCGCTCGGTCTTGAAGGTTGGGTCTTTTGCCAACGCCTCGTCCTCTTTCTTTTTCGCTTCGGGGGAGAAGCGGCGGTCTTGGTGACTGCCGGGAACCACGTGCATACAACCATTTTCCACAGTGGCATCATCGAGAGCAATCCAGCAGCTGAGGATTCGCGGGGCGGAGAGGGGCCAACCGTAGAAATCTTGGTGAAACCGGAAATGACCGTTGTCTTGTGGCGGCTTAGAGATGATGTGATCATGCCACAGACGGAGCTCTGGCGTCTTCAAAAGTGTCTTAGCAACTCCAGTTATCAACGGATGTCGTACTGTTTTTTCGTAGTCTTTATCTCGTTTCCACATATTCACATATTGAGTGAGGACTCGTGGCTCATCCTCAGCATCTCTGATTTTACGGCGGTGCCCTACACTGAACTCGACGGATGAATCGTCCCCTCCTGCTAATTCGATATCAACAATCCGATCCAACCCGTCAATAAGTGCTTTGACCTCGCTCTGTTCCAGAACCTTTCCGTATTTGAGATAACCGTTCTCATCAAAAAATTTTGCTTGTTCTTCGGTAACCATCTTTTCCTCCGCTGTCTCTGTTTTCTCATGTCTCTGATGTGCTAGTGGGATCAACACTGCTTTTGTCGGGACGGGTTGATTGTATCACAGCTTTCATCGGCTGTAAATATCGAATGCTTGGGTGAGCAAGGTATGTAAATTATTTTGACAATGTGCTGAAGGTAACGTATAATCGGACGAACCGGCGGAGATAAACCGGGGTTGATTGGGAAGGTATTTATTTTTATCAAAAATATAACATGAAAACGGAGGAAAACCGTGGCACAGAAGAAGGTACTCGTTACCGGGATGAGTGGATTAATTGGGGGCTTGGTGCGAGAACGCGTAGAGGGTAAGTATACCTTGAGCGCACTGAATCGCCGCCCAATAGAGGGCATCGAATGCCATCAAGCGGATATCGCTGACTTGGATGCCATTCGACCGGCTTTCGAGGGGGTGGACGTAGTCGTGCATCTGGCTGCGATGGCGCAACCGTCGGGCATGACATGGGAAGAATTGTTGAACGCGAATATCATAGGGTGTTACAACGTCTTTGAGGCGTCACGGCAGGCAGGTGTGAAGCGAATCGTTTTCGCTAGCAGCGGAGCAACTGTCAGAAATTGGGATCAGGTATTTCCCTACAACGCGATCGTTGCGGGGCGTTACGATGAAGTCCCTGAGACATGGAAGAAGGTAGGCCACGAAACACCGACGTGGCCCGGAGGACTTTACGGCTGCTCCAAAGTTTTCGGTGAGGCGTTGGCGAGGCATTTTACGGACACCTGTGACATCTCGATAATCAGTCTGCGCATCGGCGCAGTCACTCGTGAAAATCGTCCGACAGATATCCGTGGTTTCTCTGTCTGGTGCAGCCAGCGGGACGTTGCACAGATGATCGAAAAGTGCATTGAAGCACCTGACAGCGTGAAGTTCGAGATTTTCGAGGTTGTGTCTGATAACAAGTGGGCTTACCGCGATATTTCACATGCCCGTGAGGTGGTGGGCTACGAGCCTGAAGATGCAGCGGAGGACTATCGCTAGTAATTAGGTGTACTGTCATCGGAAATTTGGGCCACCATCTAAACCAAGATTGTGATACGATGCCAATCCGATTGAAAGGAGCTTTCCGATGGCAAAACGTAGAAGATTCACCCCGCAATTTAAGGCGGAAGTGGTTATAGAGGCCCTTATGGGTCAAAGTTCACAAGCGGAACTGTGTCGAAGGCATAACCTCAGCATCAAGATAATAGAGATCCTGTCTGACAAGAACACAGTCTTAATAATATAGATGTAGTGAAACCCAACGCGCAATTCGACCGACGATCAAGTGTTGGGTAGGCACAAGACCTACCCCTACAGATTTCTGGTATTTCCAGCTAATGAGGAAATGGTCTTCACGTTTCACGCATCACGTTTCACACTCTTTGAGTTTGGATTGTCTTTTGATGTTTTATTGGTATCTGTCCACATCGGCAGGTTCAATTATCTCCTCTCCCAAAGAAACGTCCAATCTCTCACCCCACTCCAGGATCTGCTGGTAGGTTGTGTCCGGCACATCTACCCCGTGCGCCAGACGCTGGAGGCGAGAACGGTGCTCATAATCGCCGGGAACCAACACCTCGTCAAAACCGGGTGCGGCTGGTATCGACTTAATACCATCAAGAAACGCGCGCACGCCTTGTTGATACGGTTCCAATGGGGTAAACGTGCTGACGTTCAATACCTGCATAAACTGTCCACCCATCGCGCCACGTCCAACATCGAAATTTCCACTCAATCCACCAAGCAGGCACATAAGCAATGAGAATGCGTAACCTTTGTGCTTGCCAAATGGCAGCAGAAATCCACCGTCATAGAAATCTGCTGTTTTGAGGCTGGGGTTGCCGTGTTTGTCCACGATGCAGCCTTCAGGTAAATCAACCCCTCGGCTTTGGGCAAACATAATCTTACCGCCGGCGATCATGCTTGTGGCAAAGTCGATGACAAATGGTGCGTCGTCACCGGTAGGGACGCCGACAGAAATCGGGTTGGTGCCGAGTGCTCCACTAGCTCCGCCAAAGGGGACGATGTTCCCGCCATCCTTCACACCGTTACCATTGGTGGTGATGCCGATGCACCCCGCCTGTGCAGCCTGCTCCGCGTATTCACCGAGCCGCCCGATATGACCTGTGTGGACGAGACTCACACTACAGCTGTCAGCCTCCTTTGCCTTCTCAATCGCCCGTTCCATCGCTTTTCGTGCAGTGTGGTGTCCGAAACCGTTTCCGCCGTCAACACGGAAGGTGTTGGCAGTTTCGGCGACAAACTCTGGTTCGGCGGCGGGTTGCGTTCTACCATCTGCGATACTTTGCAAATAGCTCGGAATGCGGATTACGCCGTGCGAGTCGTGTCCGGCGAGATTTGCGTTTACCAAAATCTCTGCCACATTTTCTGCGATATGACGAGGCGTATCCACCGCCATAAACACTTCTCTCGTCATTGCGTGTAGATAACTTGCCTGAAAGGAATGCGTTGTTCCCATGATTCTACCCCCTTTTTCATATTGCTTATCGTCATATATTGCGGATTAGTCGGATGAAACCCTGTAAAATTGAAGCGCGTTGTTGCGGAACAATTTTCTCAACTCATCTTCTGAGCATCCGCTGACCGCCCACTCCAAGGTTTCAACCCATCTGGGATATTTTGTCGCCTGCGCTGCGACGGGCCAATCGCTGCCGTAAATCACGCGATCAAATCCGAAGCACTCGATCACATGATCTATGTAAGGCTTCAGGTCCTCTCGTGTCCAGTTTTCAAAATCGGCTTCGGTTACAAGGCCGGAGACCTTACAAGAGACGTTGGGGAATTCAGATAGCTCTTTAATCTCGCGTTTCCACGGTTCAAAGAGTTGATCTTTGATGTTCGGTTTGCCGATATGGTCTAGTATAAACTGGTTGTTCGGACACTGCTTGACGAACTGAATGGTGTTGGCGAGGTGCGGATGGTAAATACAGATATCAAAGCTCAAGCCGAATTCCTCAAGCGACTGGACACCTCTGATAAAATCGGGCTGGATACAAAATTCGAGGCTTTCTGATTGAATCAGACGGCGGATCCCTTTGACCATCGGATTTTCAGCTAGTTGCTCAAGAAGTGGCCTTGCACCGTCCCCTTTCTCAAGCGGTGCTCCTGCCACAATCCCTCGGATTCTGGGGTCTTCTTTCGATAACGATGTGATCCATTCTGCCTCTTTCAGGTTTTCATCGGGGTGCGGATCGCATTGCACAAAGATCATCGTGCCGACATCAACCGTCCCACATGCGTTTCGGTAATCCTTTAGCAGATAGGGTTTGTTCAGAAATGGAACATCTTCAAGCCACGGATATCTCAGGACGCTTGGGTCCCAGAGATGGATATGCGTATCGACAATTGAAAAATCAGGCATGATGTGACTCCTTATTTGGTCGTCTTGATTTAGCCTAGGTTATGCTATAAACATTGCGCTCCGCCCCGACAAGATTGGGATTCAGAGCAACTGGAGCACAGGCTTTGTAGGTTTCGTAATTCTATAGAAATATCACTATTTTGTGGATTTGGGTTGTTGAAGGTACGCAGTGGGGTGGGTACTTGGTTTGATTATCCGTGTTCTCGGAGTAATCTGCTAAATCCGTGATTCAGGCAACCATTATGCACCTTCTTCAGTCAATAAAATTGTAGCATATATGACAAAAAAGGCAACGGAAATTTTCGGTTGACAAGCCGTACCGCTGGTGCTATTATGTCGCAGAGCTAATCTTGCTTTTGCGAGCACTGAATTATCAACAGTAGAGAGGGAAAACATGGCGACAAATTCAACCGATTTGCTTCAGGGAAAATCGCGCAAACGAATACCACTTATGACCAAAGTGCTCACGGTTCTCCTCATAGTTTTGCTTATTTTCTTTTTCCTGCAATGGTATTTAATAACAGAGCTATTCAGTTTTGCTGCAGATCTCATGAAGAGTCAACTGATACAGCAAGCACCCGACGGTGTTGATGCAGAGGCAATCAAAGCTACATTCGATCGGGTTGAACAAGCGATGCAGGCTATGCCGTTGAGTTATCTGCGAGGACAGGTGCGTTTGACGAAAATCAGAATTGCGATCGGTTATGCGTCGAAGGCGAACGAAGATGGTCTGTGGAGTGCGGAAGAGATTAATACGCTGCTGAAAATGACGGATGCGGCTGTGGGATACAAAGGAAAGGAACAGTAGCGGATGAAAGAATTGACAGATCCGTACGAAAAATTTGCGTATCCCTATGACCGCATGATGGCGAATGTCAACTATGTCCGCTGGGCAACCTATATTGAGGACCTCTTCAAGCACTATAAATCTGAGCCGCGAAAGATTTTAGAGGTTGCCTGCGGCACTGGTGCGTTGACAGTACTGATGGAAGAACGAGGCTACGAAATGTGCGGCTTAGACCGCGCCGAGGGAATGCTGACCATTGCGCGCCAAAAGGCGGAGGAGCGTTGGCTAGATATCCCATTTATGCGTGGGGATATGCGCGATTTCGACCTCCAGGAGCAGTTTGACGCGGTGCTTTGCATCTACGATAGTATCAACTATGCGGTTGATGAAGCCGAACTGGAGGCGGTTTTTCGAGCAGTTTCAAAGCATTTGATCCCGTCCGGGTTGTTTATCTTCGATGTTACTACTGAGCGGAATATCGTTCAGCACTTCCATGGGCAGACATTTTCGGAGAACCATCCCGACTACTCCTATACGTGGAAAAATATGTACACCTATCACGATAAGATTTGCCGGACGGCACTCACTTTTTTTATTCGTGAAGGAGATCTGTTTCGTCGTTATGAAGAGGTTCACATCCAGAAAATCTTTGAGGTCGGCACCGTCAAAAGGCTATTGAAACAGACGGGATACAAAATGCTCAGCGCGTATGACATGTACACATTTAGCCGATGGAATCGACACTCCGATCGGATTAATTTTACCGCCCGTAAAGAGGAGGCATGAAGATGACCGATGAGAAAACAGCCATGACTGTAAAATCAGCGCTGTTACACCTAGAAATCAATGGCTGGTGCGTGGTTGAAGATGTCATTCCCAAAGATAAGGTGGGGGCGATCAGTCAAAGCGTTGAGAAAACAGTCGAGGCACACGGGACTTATACCGGTGTTGGAGGCGTAGGGACTCGGAAAGGTCTGCTGGCATTTAACCAGTCGTTCGCACCTTACCTAGCTGACGAGCGCGTATTGGGGATTGCCGAAGCGTTATTCGGAGCACATGTGCGTATTTCATTCACAACGGCGCATATCAACTACCCGGGCAATGTGCGTGGTGCACTACATTCGGATTGGCCCTTCAATCAAAACAATGCCGGACATATACCTGCCCCATATCCCGATGCGGTCATACACCTGACCACATTGTGGATGCTCTCGCCATTTACACATGAAACCGGCGGTACATTGGTTGTGCCGGGCAGTCACCGGTCCCCGAACAATCCATCAGGAGACAATGGCGTCGACCCTCTTAAGCCTTATCCCACCGAGATGCAGGCGACAGGAGTTGCGGGAAGTGTATTGATACTTGATAGTCGGACGTGGCATGCCACCGCACCCAATAAAACCGATAAACCACGCGTTGGGATGGCAGTGCGCTATGCGCCGTGGTGGTTGAATCTTGATGTATTGATGCCCGGCTCGGATGAACGGGCTCGCATAGTGGACGAAACAGGTGGAAATGAAAATGAGGTTGCGGCGGTTTCCCCGGCGATTTACGGAGCACTACCAGAGGAGGTCAAACCGCTCTATCGGCACTGGGTAAGGTAGCAGGGGGAGACACCTTCACTCTGCATTCAGAGCATCTATCGCTTCTTCTTCACTATCAAACGGTTCAAATTGTTCGACTAGCTTGCTCCGAATCATGAGATTTTGGATGTTTGGACCGACGTTGATGATTGCAACTAACCCACCCTTTTGTTCGACGGATACGTATGCCCCGGTTAAGGCACCGAGTCCTGAACTTCCCATGATCGTAACGTCGGCAAAGTCTACCAAGAACTTGGGGGTTCCAGCGCAACTGGCGATCTGTTCCTCAAATGCCCTTTTGAATTCAAGGGCGGCAGGTCCAAAGATCTTACCGTTTAGTTCCAAAATAACAACATTATCTCGATGACGAACATTAACTGCCATTAAGCTCTCCTAATATGGCGCAAGTTTTCTTGGCTGTGAATAGCTAGTAGATATCGCTGCCTTTTAAGACTTCTGCGCCCAGTGACCCGGACGCAGAAGATATAACGCTGACATGCTAAAGATGGGTTACAAACAGGCTATTCACTGGCACTGGACCGCAGCAAGTGAGCCCCTAACGCACCGCTCAATAACGGGTGTAAAGCGTCAAAGAGAATCCATACCAGCGATCGGACATCGGCACTGGCAGCAGTAAACGTTTCTGTGTTGTGGAGGCCAAACCAGTTCCAGAAGAAGAGTATAGCTGTGAACAGGAATCCGTAGAATAATGTGTTGGCAGCTATGAACTCTGGCCCACTAGCATTCTCACCAGCACGGCTCATGCGAATGTAGCTGAATATCAATCCCAATATTATTGAGATAGCAGAGAGCCAGTTAATCCAATTCCAAGCACTGCTGTAAGGTTGAGCATCGCTGGAAGTGTGGTAAAGCGGCTCGATGACTGTGTGGATGGCAACTATTGCCGCAATCAGGATCAGAACAACACCTATAACTCGCTTTAAGGCTTCCATAAAAAAAATCTCCTTTGCCCTTATCGGGTTAGTTAAATCCTGCCCAAAAAAACGAATTTGGGAATCTCGTTTCGTCCGCGCCTTATAGGATCACCTCCTATGACAACAGCGATTTTAACCGCTCTCTTAAGAGGCTTGAATCGGTTTATTTCTACTGGATGACCGACCGAGGAGTCGCTTCAAGGCGTGTGACTTTGATCTGCGAACGATCCATCATATCAGGAATTTTGGGAGCAATCTCATTTTTCCAAGTGTCGCTTTCGTAGACAGCGTCATACAACTGTTCCCGCTGCGCCTCACTCTCAAATCGACGAATCCAAACGTATAGATCTTTTTCTTCCTCGCCGACAAAGCTTCCCAAAATTACCATCCCTTTCGAGACCTGAAAGGGAATAATCACCTCCTCCATATAATTAACCCAGTTCTCCTCCTGTCCGGGTCTCATTCGATACTGCCGAAGTTCAAACAACATAACTATCTCCTTGCATGTTATGGGTCACGTGTGTGCCCTCATGTGCTGCCGCTGATAAATTATCTTTGCTTGTCATTATGACCGGTCAACGCTAACGAGCGTCAACTCCCACCAATATTATACCAGTTTTCGGTTGCGATGTGTAAAAAAAATCCCGGTTCAATAGATCTGCGAATCTTTCGGAATGAAACGTGAAATGGGCATAAAAAAAGCCCGAGCATATCACTCGGGCTGTAATGAAGGTTGATTCAGATTATTCAGGATAAGCTGTTGCAAGGGCTATCACTGCGTACGCAGTGACAAGCACCGGATCGCGCTCCATCCAGCGACTGCTCTCATTGACCCAAAAACCGTCCGGAGTTTGTTCATCAATCAGTTTTTCGGCGAGCTCTTTGTACCAATCGTGGGAAACTCCTTTGGCATCAACAATGGTGGATTCACCGTAAGTCTTTAGCGCCTTTGCCATCGTGTGGTAATTGTAGTAGAGCCCTTGCATTTCCATGCCGTAGTTTTCTTCGACAGTGAAGTGTTTCGTGATCCAGTCCACAGCACCTTGCACACGCGGATCATCTTTGTCCACATCGGCGTAGATGAAACTCAGCAGTCCAGCATAGGTCATGCTGGCATAGGATCGGTGATCCCCTGCTTTGCTCTCGCCATCGGGAGCATAGATAAAGCCACCGTCGTCTCCTGCCCAATCTTGGTCGTTGGTTTCGCTGCGATTCTGGCATCTTTCGAGGAATTTGACCGCTTTATCCCACACGGCTGGGTCATCGGATCCGCTCTCCTTGAGCGCCTGTATGGCGAAACTCATGTTGGATAGGTCGTGAACGCTTTCCCGGCTCCCGTAGCCAATTCCCCCAAAGTAGACCTCACTTTCATCTGTCACCTGAAGGCTTTTGATGAAGTTCTGTGCTTTGGCGATTGCCGTATCATATTCCGGATTCTTTGTGGACGAAAGTGCCATGAGCGAAACAGAGGTATTATAATTCGGCAGCGCGGGTTGCATTTCGACGTTATAGATCCCACCGTCGGGTTGCTGCGTCGCCAGCAACACTTTGAGGGCTTTCTGGATGAAGGGGTTATCGGCTTCCGCATACTGGTTGTGTGGATGGCGCAGAAAGGCTGTGACTGCCAGTCCGGTTATACCGGGGTGATCCCTAAACAGTCCACTGTCCTCCTGCTGCGTTTTCATCCATTCCAATCCTCGATTGATTGCTTCTAGCACTCTCGGATTCAGGTCTTGGTAATCAGCGCCTCCGTGGCTGTCCGCATAAAGGGGTGGACTCAAGAGGAGGAGCGTGAACAAAACGACTGTGTATTTGTGCATATTTGTCAGTTTCATGTTGTATGATCTCCGTTATGTTTGAGTGATGGGCGAGCGAACTTTGTATCAGCGTGCCTGAATTTGAGCAAATCCTGTGCCAGTTGCCGAACGCCCTATCTAGTGGGTTTTGCAGGGATATTCTTCACCATGGTGTTCAATAAATGAACAGGGATGTTCATTAAATGGTCAATTCCTAAGCCTGCCCTTAAATAAAATCCAAAATAACCGGTATATTATTTTCGCTCATGTAAAGAATTAGTGCAACAGCACCGACTTGCCTCAAAAACTGTAGGCGGGGCATCTGGTTTCCCCGCCCTTAACGCCTTCACCGCGATTGCACTCTATTTTTACATGAGCCACTTTAAAATAAGTTTTTGGACAATCTTACTTTCAGAATACAGGCTATATGCGAAAGGGACAAGCACATTTGTCCAATGTTCAATTACTTAGCTGAAATCACTTAGGAACCAAATGAAGATGACGCTTGGGGCTCGGACCAACTCGTTTTTGATGTTCTACTACCGGTTTCTATGATAAACTTTATCGTTGAACCTGGGACCCATGAGGTCAAGGTTGTGTCTGAATATCGTCAAGAGTTTGTATATGAAGCTACCTTCGTGAATGGGATGACGACAATCGTGACAATCAGATAAGGAATTATTGAATGCGATTCAAACACTTATTTCTGACGATAACCGTCTTGTTAAATTTTTCGCGTCCAAGTTTTACACGGGAGCCGATCATCCCTGAACATGGGGGAGCCGTTCGCGCTGTGACGTTCTCACCGGTGGATGCGTCGCTTGTTGCCAGTGCCGGTGGGAATCGCACCATAAAACTGTGGAATTTGCGGGACGACACCGTGACAACGCTCAGAGGTCATACCGCTGCTGTCAATTCCGTGGCATTTTCACCCAATGGGGAGCTGCTTGCCAGCGGAGGCGATGACCACCAATGCAAATTATGGGATGTCCAGAATCAAGAAACTATTGCTACCCTTGAACACATTACCGGCCGGAACCGTTCACAAATCAAAGCTGTTGCCTTCTCGTCCGATGGACAACTCCTCGCTACTGCGGGCTGGCAGGCGAAGTTGTGGAATGTTCTCAATCAGGAGGAGGTAGCGACGCTTCAACACGACCAGTGGGTTTGGGCTGTCGCCTTTTCACCGGATGGACAACTCCTCGCCGCCGGAGACGATGCAGGAACCGTGAAAATTTGGGATATTCAAAAGAGACAAGCAATCGCACAGCTAGAAGGCGATACGACTAGAGTTTATTCTGTTGCGTTTTCACCAGACGATCGAACCCTTGCCACCGCCGGGTATCAGGGTTTAATCAAGTTATGGGCTGTAGCAAATTGGGAACTTCTCGGCACACTCCAGAATTGGGGAACCGCTTATACAGTTGATTTCTCCCCTGATGGGAAAGCCCTTGCGAGCACAGGGCACGAAACGGTCAGCTTGTGGTCTGTCGAAAGTGGGGAAAAAATTGTTTCACTGACAGGGCACACCGGCTGGGTCAGGGGTGCCGCCTTTTCACCCGACGGAGCCATTCTCGCCAGCGGCGGTGAGGATGGGAGTGTTCGTATTCAGAATGTTGAAACCCATTTACAGACACTGCAACAACGAGAGATGGTTCGCCTCATCTACTTTCTCCCTCGGGGCCGCCTATACCGGCAGGACATAGACACAAAGCTGGATATGTTGATAAAGGATACACAGGGCTTTTTCACCGAACAGATGAGAAACCACGGGTTCGGGGGGAAAACTTTCACGTTTGAAACCGATGTGACTGGAAGGGTTGTGGTGCATCATGTGAATGGGAAGTTCACTGATAGATATTATCATTCTGACACGCTCGGCAAAGTCGAGGAAGAAATCAAAGAACAGTTTGACGTGTCAAAAAATCTCTATTTTATCGCTATAGATATCAGTAGCGAAATCATTGACACCCGATGGTGTGGTCGAGGTGGATTTGATTGGTCCGGGGGTGGAAAGGCAATCATTCCTGCCTCCGGACACTGTTTTAGCCTTCATAATACTGCCCACGAGCTCGGGCACGCCTTGGGATTGCAACATGATTTCCGTAACGATGCCTATATCATGTCTTACGGCGGAGGAGCCAGACACCAATTGTCGCAATGCGCCGCCGAATGGTTGGAGGTGAGTCGATTTTTCAACTCCCTCCAAGCCGCCTTCAACGAACCAACCACAATTCAGATGCTTTCACCGCTGGCATATCCACCGAGTGCCATTAGCGTCCGTTTTGAGATAACCGATACGGACGGACTCCATCAAGCCCAGTTGATTGTCCCAACCGCTGCAGGCGACCCAGCCGGAGGTGTAAAACTGCATGGTTGTAAATCCTTAAACGGCGAGATTAACCGGATTGAGTTCCTTACGACCGATTTGAACGTAGTCTCCGGTAGCGAAGTGAAGCTCCGTGTTATTGATGTGCACGGAAACTTCACAGAGGAAACATATTCGATCGAGATGAGCGATGTAGTGCGGGTAGATGTCAACGGCGATCGGATAATCAATGTTGCGGATCTAGTACTTGTTGCGTCTTTCTACGGTCAATCTAGGGCACCCGGTACAACTTTAACTTCAGATGTGAATAGTGATGGCGTCGTTGACGTAAACGACATCCTACTTGTTATCGCCGCGCTGGAGGGCTTGGCAAGTGCACCAGTTGCACATTCACAACCATTTGCAGCTAACCTAGAGCGGTGGATTGACGAAGCGAAACAATACAACCTTGGTGATAAAACTTTCCAAAAAGGTATTAGAGTGCTAGAGCAGCTTCTAGCGGCATGGCATCCGACAGAAACGGTGCTTTTGGCAAACTACCCCAACCCCTTCAATCCAGAGACATGGATACCGTATCACCTTGCTTATGCTGCTGATGTCCAAATCACGATTTATGACATAAAGGGTGTGATGGTGCGTCAATTGGATTTGGGGCATCAACCTGCGGGATATTACACCGCTCGGTCAAAGGCGGCGTACTGGGATGGCCGCAACGCAAGCGGGGAATCGGTAGCAAGCGGGGTCTACTTCTATCAACTCCGAGCGGGCGATTATTCACAAGTGCGCCGGATGGCAATCGTCAAGTAAACACACGGATCGGTTTCAAACCTATCCCTACGCACTTTTTATATACTAGAGAGCTGCACCGCCTCCCCCGTTTCTGAGGAACGCATCGCGGCGTCATAAACCTGCATCACCCGTCTGATCTCCTCCGGCTTGACAATCAGTTCCGCGCCCTTGTTCAAAACATTGGAGATATTCTGATAATAAGACTTCCACGAACCTCTGACACTCTCAACCACAAGCTCGCGCTCCTCACCATCCGCTTCCGTCCAAACCTTTGCGTACGTTTCGGGATCTTCTTCTGCAGCGTCGATATTTCCCGCCACCATCGGTCTCTCCTGTGGGTCTAATCCGTACTTAATTAACCCGCCGAGATCACCGAGGACATACCAGCGCGGCTTTGGGACCTTTGCTAAGTTGCCCACCTCAATCTGATAGCGGGCATCGTTCTCGAATTTAATCAGCAGGTTCGCATAGTTGCCGATGTCAATATCCCACCCTGACCCGTAATGCACATCGCAAAAAACAGTTTTAACCGGTGCGGAGACCAGTTGCAGAGCTTGATCGACAAAGTGTGCGGGCCAATCGAAGAGAATACCACCACTCTGTTGCTTAACACCCCGCCACCCTCTCGGTCCCCCGTATCTCATGATACCGACCTGAAACAGGTACGGTGTGCCGAGCAGGCCATCCGCAATCACCTTTTTAACAGTCAGATAGTCCCAATCCCAGCGGCGATTGTGAAAAACGCTTAACATGACACCGTTTCGCTGACTCGCCTCAATCATCGCATCGGCTTCAGCAACGTTCATACACATGATCTTATCGGTAACAAGGTGCTTACCGGCATCCATCGCCCGAATTGCAAGTTCCGCGTGTGTGTCGTGCGGTGTGGCGAGGATAACCAAGTCTACGTTATCGTCTGCGATAACCTGATCAATGGTCTCGTAGAGTTTCACGTCGGGGTAGGCTTGCGCGGCGACGTGTCGTCTTTCCGGACTCCGCGTCGCAATCGCATACAGATTAAGCTCCTCTGCCAGACCAACAAGATAGGCGTGGAACGATTGACCGGCGTAGCCGTATCCGATAACTGCTGTGTTGATCATCGAATCTCCTTCAGTGTCAGCATTCTGTGCTTTCTTTGTAGGTGGACTTTCCTAACTTGATGGCACCAATGAACTAATGAACCAATGAACTGATGAACTAACTGTTTTCACGTTTCACACCTATTAATCTTCCCAATTCAATACCACTCCCAATAGATTTTGATCCCACTCCATCAACAACTGATATGCCTCTGCAGCCTGAGTTCCCGCTAGCCGATGCGTAATCAACGGTGCGACGACGACACGGCGATGGGCGATAAGCTGCAGTGATAGCTCCCAATCATCACGAAGTGTCCAGAAATTCGGCGAGGATTCATGACGCGGGCGCACGGAATTGTGCGCACCTACCACCGTCAAGCCCTTTCCATGGATATCACGGTAAAAGTTTACACGCTCTGTCTCTCCCCGTGTGCTGGCAAGCAAAACAACCCGTCCGTGCCAATCCGCCAATTGAAAGGCAGTATTCACAACCGGTGGATGTCCCGTCGCTTCAATAACAACGGCGAGACCTCTACCACTAGTCACTTTGTCGAGTTGGTCAATGAGATCTTTAGCTTCTGGATTTACGGTATAATCGGCGCCAACCTGTTTGGCGAGTTGTAAGCGGTAATCAGACAGATCCGCCGTAATCGCCGGCAGACCGCCGGTAAGTTTCGCAAGTTGCATCGCAAATAGACCGATCAAACCGCCTCCCAACACAAGCACCGGCTCCCCAAGCTCGATTTTGGCTTTCCGAACCCCTTGCATCGCGATGGTACATAGGTTGAAAAATACTCCTTCTTCCGAGGATAACATCGGCTCCGTTACCTTGAGAAGGCTATCCGGTGTGGCGACAAAATGACTCGTATGCCCTTTGGATGAAACGACACGATCGCCGATCTTGAAACCATCTACATCTTTACCACTATCTATAACCACTCCGATATTGCTGTAGCCGGGATATGATGGGTAGCGTCCTTGTGCATTGGGCAGTCCGAGCAGGAAAGCACGTTCTGTGCCCGGACTGATAAGCGAACATTCGGTTGCCACTAGAATCTCGTTATCGCCAAGGGACGGGAATTCAAATTCCTCAATTTCAACCGTCGCCCGGCTGGGCCAAACAACTCTCTGTCCTTTCATTCTTTCTTCCTCGGTGTAAGCAATAGCGCAAAGAAACCGTAGGGGTAGACTCTTCCCACCTAACAAAGACTACTTTGCGATCTAGCGGAAATCCCTGTGCTGTTTTTTCTTGCACATTACGCATTGCTCGTTACGTTTCACGGATCACGTTTTGCGTACTTTGACATGGGTTAATAATAATACGATAAAGGCTATATATTGCTCAGTATACACCACCCCGGAGTTAAAATCTACGATAAAATGATAGCTGTATCTCAGACGGTAGAGTCAAGCATTATTTCCTGAAACTGCACGATTTAGATTGAACAGATTGTCAAGAAGCACTATAATAGTATCAATGGCCGTCCGTTATTGGAGAAATTGTATTTGTCGTTTCCCTTTCGTGGAAATCGTGCGTGTATTACCCTACAGGAAACTTGGAGGAGTGGATGATCAAACTTTTATTGACGTTAGTTGTAGTGGGCCTCGTTGCGTTGCCCCTGAGCACGGTCTACCCTGCAGAAGATCCGATGCTCAGAAAAATCGCAGCCATTGAGACCGACTCACCGCCGAAAATCGATGGAAAGCTAGATGATGCGTGTTGGCAAACGGCGGCACAGACCGGCGATTTTATTCAGTTTGAACCAAATTCAGGGGAGCCTGCCAGCCATAAAACAAAGGTTTACCTACTCTATGATCAGAATCGGTTGTACGTCGGTTTTGAGTGTTTCAAGAATGACATGAACGTCCTCGCTGCGAATTCTGTCCAGCGAGACTCTTTCTTCTTCGCCGATGATCACGTTGAAGTCTTGCTTGATACCTATCTTGACCAACGTAACTGCTACGCTTTTGCGTTAAACGCGCTTAGTACACAGACAGATCGACGGATAACAAACGAAGGTGGGAACGTCAGGCGGAATAGCTCTAATGTCGGTTCTGCTATCTCTTGGGACTGCGATTGGTCGGGGCACTCGGCGACGTATGATGACCGATGGACTGCGGAGTTTTCTATCCCGTTTGCAGAGCTCCGTTTTCCGAAGAAGAACCCTCATGTGGTTTGGGGAATCAATTTTTGGCGGAATGATGAATCGCAGCAGGAGGAGCTGTCGTGGGTAGAGCTTGGGGGACGGCAGTATGCCGTTTCACAGTTCGGGCATCTGACTGACCTGCCGTTAGATCGACTGGTTACAAAACGTCCGTTGGAAGTTAAACCGTACGGCACCCTAAAGCCGGAGAAAATAGGCGATCAAGACCCCGAACTGAATACCGCTGCAGGCATCGATGTTCGGTATCCTTTCTCAAGTGTGACGGTTGACTTCACACTCAATCCCGATTTCGCACAGATTGAGGCAGATCCGGATCTCGTCAACCTATCCGATATCCCACTCCGTTTTCCAGAAAAACGCCCATTCTTCTTGGAAGGGAACGAACTTTTCCAGACGCCGGTTGAGTTGTTTTATAGTCGTCGTGTCGAGGATCTCATGTATGGTGGGAAAGTGATTGGAAAAGTAAGTGATTACAATTTCGCTTTCCTGAACGCACAGGCAGGACCGGAGAACGCAGCATTTAAGACAAAGTCGCGGTTCAGTAGCGATCTCGATCGGGAAATACTATCGCAGGATTTGCGCGCGGCCTTTGATACAAATGACATCTCGCTTTCTGATATGACCTCCGTTGCTGTCAAGGATAAAAAGGGCAAATGGCTGATAACGGATGCGACGGAAGAGAAACAGTACACTATCATAGAGCAAGGGGATCGGTTAAACGTCTACGACGTTGACATGGATCAGCTGCCCGCTGATGAATACAACTATTCGGTTTTCCGTGTCCAACGCGAAGTTGGCAGGAACTCGGCAGTCGGACTATTGGGGGTGAACAAGCAGGGGCAGAGTCTATATGACCGAGCGGGCGGAATTGATGCTCGTATTAGACTACCCGCCGATGTCAATTTCAACCTGGAATATGCAAGAGAGTGGAAATCCGGGATCGGGGACGATGACTCCATCAGTGACGATATTATCTTTGCCGAATTTTCGCGTCGAGCAAATGTATTTTCGTTTGAGGCACGATATATCGACATCGGAGAAAATTTTGATGTGGAGACCGGTTTTATTCCAAGAACAGATCGGCGAGGTCTTGAGTTCACAACTCGGTACAATAAGCAGTACGCAGGGCTGGTACAACGCTTGCGCGGCGAGGGTGTAGTTGATCGCCTCTATAACCATGCCGGTGAACTGACCAACGAACGCTATCAGATTCGTGGATTGATTGGGGTTAAGAATATCTTCCTTTTCACCGGTCCGGAATGGTACTATCATGTCGATGATGACGGTGTAGCTTACACAGATAGAGTGCTGAATTTCTTCACCGGTTGGTTCCCACCTAAGTGGGTGAGGATTCGGAATTTTGGAACGGTCGGCATCCGAGATGATAAAGATACTTTCTTCATTCGACCAGAGATAACATTCCGCCCGACGGCGAAGCTAGACTTGGAACTGACCCTGCAGCGTTTAGTCGAAGATGGTGTGCTGGAACAGTGGACGCGCCGTTTCGCTATCAACTATCAGTTCGCACAACGGATGTTCTTCCGATCCAGTGCGGAGTTCACGATTGATGACGAACGACGGATTTTCGGTCTATTTGCCTACGAATATCTACCCGAAAGCACATTCTTTCTGGTCTACAATAATAATCGTGAAAAAGATGGCAACACAGAACAGATTGTCTTTGTGAAGTTGGCACACCTATTAAAAGTTGGACTGTTTTAGAATACCATAAGGGCGCGGGAGAATCTCAACTTGGTTGGAAGGAGTTGATCACGATGCAATCGCAAGAAAGAATCACAGGAGAACAACTGCTTGAGATGTCCTCCAAGCTGATTGGACATGTCGAATTGGTAAAGGGAGGAATTATACAGATGGGCCCGGCAGGAGATATTCATGGCGAGTTAGCAATGATTCTTGGATCGTTGCTGCAAATATATGTTAAACAGAATGACCTTGGTAAGGTATATGCAGCAGAAACAGGATTTTACACCGCGCGAAATCCGGATACGGTCCGCGCTGCCGACGCAGCTTTCATTGCAAAACATAGACTGCCTGAGAGCCCTTCTGACGGTTATCTGGAAATTGTCCCTGATCTGATAGCCGAAGTGGTCTCGCCATACGATCGACCGAGAGAAATCCTCGAAAAGGTCAATGAGTGCTTGGAAGTCGGTGTGAAATGTATCTGGGTAGTCTATCCAAAATCTCGTCAGGTTTACGTTTATAAATCTGATTCTTCCGTTGAAGTCCTCTCCGGGGAGGATACCTTGATTGGTGACGATGTAATTCCGGGTTTTCAGTGCCCCGTTACCGAGCTCTTTGAATGACAAACCAAATTTTTAAGGAGGCAATTAGCCTGTGGATGCAAAGTTAAAAAAGATTCAGATTACCCCTGTGAAATTCGACAAGGATGGTGATGTGCAGAAGGAAGAGTTTGCGACACTTACCTTTGAGGTGCCGCTCGATAGTCTCACACAGCGGCAGGAGGTGATGACCCTATTTGAGACTCTCAGCCGCGAATGGGTGAGGGTTGAAGTTGAAGGAGAGTCAATTCCAGCAGGTGAAGACACCCAGCTTGGAGCTGCTGTATGACCATAACGAATTACACCTGTTTTGAATCAGCGTTTGGCTGGGTCGGCGTTGCAAAGTCGGATCAAGGCATTACTCGTGTCACCTTTGGCGCACCAACGGCGGTTGCCATAAAAGATCGCTTGCGCAACGGTTCACATGGTAAACGAGGTCTATATCCGCTGACCCGCAACCCGCTTGATCCGGAGCTGCTGAAAGTGTCGGAGTTACTGACGAAATATTTCAATGGCGTGCCGGTTGATTTTGATGTTGAACTCGATTTAAGTACCGGAACGCCGTTTCAGCAGCGCGTTTGGGAGACCGCCCTTCGGATTCCTTACGGGGTGGTCCAAAGCTACGGTTGGATTGCGGGGGAGATTGGTAATCCGAACGCAATGCGAGCCGTTGGCGGTGCGATGGGTGCGAATCCACTGGCGATTATCGTGCCGTGTCATCGGGTCGTCCGTAGTGACGGGGGACTCGGTGGCTATACGGGTGGGCTGCATTGGAAACGGAAATTGCTTGCCATGGAGCGGAACACTGAAGTGGTTTGAATGCTCCAGAACATTAAGAACCGAAAGGACAGGGGCAAGCGTTACAATAGGTGTGCCGATGCCCAAGGGGTATCGCCGGGATTTGTATTGCAGTTATTGTAAGGAGAGATCACATTAGTGAGACATTACGCCAGAATATTAATTTGGGAGAACAAAAGACGGTTAAATAAACTGAGGGAATTCCGTTCCCTCATGATTCGATATTTCAATAATAGCCGGGTAGGTCTCGGAGGTGGCAGAGTCGAAGAAAGTGCTGCAAAGGAGGCTAGGCGCGAAATCAATCGACTCAGGGGCGAAATACATTCCATCATTCTTAATTCAGAAATAAATCCATCATTCTCTTGGACACGACCTACAGCAGCTGGAGGCGATGAAACAGAAATTGATCTAATTGAGGATATTTTTAATCTCGATCAATTTGATATAGGTCCCAACAATGTACTGGGTCTCATAGATAGAGCCATTGGAGAATATGAATCCAACCGTAGATCAGCATTTGTCAGAACAATCAATCCGTTCTTTTACCTAGGGCGGGTACTTGATACAATTTCGGATCTGCCATTTATTGTCATTGGAATACTTGGCTTTAACCGACAAAAGATCAAAGCGTCAGTAGTAGGCAGGCTAGTTAAGGGAATTCTTTATCTAATCATAATTGTAGCCGCAATCCTGACGATATTGCATCTTTTGGGTTTTTTGGAACCGATTAAACAGTTTGTGCATAAATTGTTGGTTGTAATAAGGGAGATTAACTCGGTGCTTGATGCCGATAATTCAAGATAATAATAGCTCCAAATCCAGCAGAAAGTTATTGAATACTTATAGAACGCGCTATCTGGAAGATGAGACGCAGGGGGTAACCGGATGAACATCACTCAATTTACAATGGAGGAAGTACGCTGTTTTGCTGGACGACAAGAGTTTAATATTCGCCCCCTGACGTTTTTGGTCGGGGAAAACAGCACCGGCAAAACCACGGCGTTGGCATGTTTCCAAACATTAGCAGATTATCTGATAGATGGAGGAATCGATTTTAATTCACCGCCCTATTCAATGGGAATCTTTAAGGAGATTGTCAGAAACAGTAGAAAAAAAGAGAAGATATTTAAGCTAGGATTTACTTTCCATGGAGATGTTGAGTACGCCGTTGAATTTGCCGAAAGACGGGGAGGTGTTGAGCCAGTTGTCAGTTCAATAAATGTGAAATTAACTGATAGCGAGATCGTCCTAAGAGCGAGCGATATAATGAGTGCACGTTTAGTGTCCGTTGATAGAGAACAGAATCAGTATCAGGTAGATGTGACCTCTGCGTTTTTGGATGCCAACTCTTTTCACTACCTTTCAGCGGATTTTACTCATAGATGGGAACGAGTATCTGAGGACGAAAAGGCTTTACTCAATCATTTAAGGAATATTGAAGACCTATGGGATGATATTAGGGATAATCTATTCGTATGTAGTGCCGCACCGATTCGCTCACAACCTGAGCGGGTCTATAATCCGACAAGGCAATATTATGATCCTGAAGGCAGCCACGTGCCGATGTGGTTTATGGAAACAAAAGCGACCGAAAAAGAGGAGTGGGAAACTTTGAAAGAGCAGTTGATTGATTTTGGGCAGCGTTCGGGGCTGTTTCAGAACATAGAAGTTATTAACCTTGGTGGCTCAAGAGGCAGCCCATTCCAACTGAAGGTCAAGGTGAAGGGGCCTAATTCTAATATTGTCGATGTTGGTTACGGTGTCAGTCAAATTTTGCCAATCTTGGCACGTGTTTTGGAATATCCTATTTTTCGCCAAAGTCTAAGTGGGATTATGCGTATAGGACCGATGCCTATTTCCTTATTACAACAACCTGAAATCCATCTCCACCCGAGGGTGCAGGCAGAACTCTCCTCTTTACTAGCAACACTGGCAAGCGACGGTAATCGGGCGTTTATCGTTGAAACACATAGCGATTATATGATTGACCGGGCGCGTGTTGAAATCAGAAAGGGCACCATCCATCCCGAAGATGTGTCGTTGATATATTTTGAGCCAAAAGGGAATGTTGTCAAGGTACATAATATCAGTTTTGATAAAATGGCTAATATGCAGGGGGTGCCGCCGCATTATGGAGAATTTTTCATGAAAGAATACCGTGAACTCATGGGTTTTGAGGATTAATCGATGTGTGTTATTTTGGATGTCAACAATATCGGTAAATTTAATGAGCCAGCCGATGAGGATATGAAGCCAGTGTGGAATTGGTTGGATCGACAAAATGGCAAAATCGCTTACGCTAGTACCAAAAAGTTTGAAGAAGAGTGGGAAAGAGGGGGAGGTATCCAGTTGAGAAGGGAGCTGCAGAGGAGAAGCAAGCTCAAGGAAATATCCGCTCAAGATGTGCAAGAGAAAGCGGCTGAACTAGAAGGTAAAATAGAATCAGACGACCCGCATATTATTGCATTAGCCATTATAGCAGATGTGAAAGTACTGATTTCCAATGACAGAAGATTACACGAGGACTTTAAAAATCGCAATTTGGTCGGTGGCAGAGTGTACCAAACAAAAAGCCATTCACGCTTGCTACGTAAAGATACCTGTCCTTAGTAGGGAACAACGATCATTATTCCCTACGACAGAAACTGAAAAAAGAAATATAACATTGACATACGCACTAATCAATAAACAGGGAGATATGTATCATGGAACAGAACAAAGAACCGATTCAACCACAAGTTATCCAACAATTCAGCAAATATCTTGAAAGCAATGCACTCCGACTCACATCGGAGCGGCGCAACATCCTCGAACAGGTCTTCGCTTACGACGATCATTTCCGCGCGGATGACCTGTTGATGCGCATGCGCCAAAACGGATATACCGCTTCGCGTGCGACGATCTATCGGACGTTACCGCTTCTGGTCAAAAGTGGGCTGCTGACGGAGGTGATTGATGCGCAGAAACAGTCGCACTATGAACACATCCATTCGCGCCAAGAACATGCTCACCTGATCTGTCTGCGATGTAGTAGTATCATCGAGTTTGAAAGTCCGGAGATCGACGCACTCCAAGAAGAGGTTTGCGAAACGCACAGGTTCAAGCCGGTGAAATATAGAAATGAAATCTTGGGATACTGTGTCGAGTGCCAAAAAGACGGGATCTAATCGGCGTCTCAAAATACCTTTTTCGGAGGAAATATTACAATGTCAAACGTTAATCGAAAATTTACTTTAGCTGCAAGGCCCGTTGGCTATCCAAAGCCATCAGATTTTGACCTAGTGACCGAACCGATTCCCGCCCCCGATGATGGGGAGGTACTTGTCCGCACCAATTACCTATCTGTAGATCCATATATGCGCGGACGGATGAATGACAGAGCCTCCTACGCTCCAAACGTACAGATCGGTGAGGCGATGGTGGGCAGCGTTGTTGGCGAAGTCATTGAGTCCAAAAACCCAGACTTTCAGGTGGGAGATATCGCTACAGGCGGGCTCGGTTGGCAGGAGTATGGTGTCTCTGATGGGGGCAATCTCCGGAAAGTGGATCCAACCCTCGCGCCCATATCGACGGCCTTGGGGATTCTTGGTATGCCGGGCTTGACGGCGTACTTCGGCTTGTTGGACATCTGCAACCCACAGCCGGGAGAAACAGTGTTTGTGTCTGCAGCGGCGGGAGCGGTCGGTTCTGCAGTAGGACAGATTGCCAAAATAAAGGGTTGCCGCGCTGTTGGCAGTGCTGGTAGCGACGAAAAGGCAGATTACGTTGTTGACGAACTCGGCTTTGATGCCGCATTCAACTACAAAACCACTGAGGATTACGGTGCGAAGCTAGCCGAGCAATGTCCTGACGGAATTGATGTTTATTTCGATAACGTTGGCGGCGCGATTACCGATGCCGTTTTTCCCTTGATCAACGTGAAAGCGCGGGTGTCAATCTGCGGTCAGATTTCCCAGTATAATCTGGAAAACCCGGAACAAGGTCCCCGTTTTCTGTGGCACCTCATCGTCAAACGGGCGAAGATTGAGGGATTTCTCGTCTTTGAGTTTGTGGATAAACACGATGATGGACTTCGACAGATGGCGGAGTGGATTCAGGCTGGAAAATTGAAATACCGAGAGGAGATAACAGAAGGGTTTGAGAACGCACCCGCCGCATTCATCGGGATGCTGAAGGGAAGCAATATCGGCAAACAGTTGGTCAAAGTCACCTAATTTAGAGAGGAATCAACAGTATGGCAGATAAATATCGTGTTGGAATTATCGGTTGTGGCGGCATTGCCGGGCTCCATGTACATGGCTATCGAGGTGTCGAGGAGGTCGAAATCGTCGCCATCGCTGACCCCGTTGAGGAAGCACTAAATGCTTTCGGGGAAAACCACAACATTCAGACGCGCTATCTTGATCCTCGTGAGATGCTCGACAAAGAGAATCTTGATATCGTGAGCGTTGCAACATGGCACAGACTCCACGCTCCCATGACAATCGCCGCTTGCGCTCGGAAGCCGAAAGCGGTGCTCTGTGAGAAGCCGATGGGGACCAATCTTGGCGAGTGTGACGAAATGCTGATTGCAGCACAGCGAAACGATGTCAAGGTTGCGATCGCACATCAACGCCGGTTCAACCCGGTTTGGACAGACGCCCGTGAATTGATCGCTGACGGCGCAATAGGGGAACCACGCCAAATTGTGTGCAGAGGCGGTCAAGGTCTTCTGAATGATTGCTCCCACCTGTTTGACATGATGCGCTATGTTCTTGGTGATCCGGACGCCGAGTGGGTCATTGGTAACGTCGAGCGCAAGACGGAGCGCTACGAGCGTGATATACCGATTGAAGATCGGAGCGCGGGGATTATTGGCTTCCAAGGCGGCTGTGTCGGACTGCTGCTTCAGGAGATCGCAGGTCCCAACTATCAAGGCGGAATCATCTACGGTTCCGATGGTATCATAGATCTGACCGAACAGCGCGCCCTCCTGCTCAACAGCAAGCGGGCAAAATGGCAAGATCGTCGAGCGGAGGGGGAAGATCCTTCCGTGGCGCAGGTACGAGAGTTACTCACGTGGATCGAAGGGAAAACGGGGCATCGCGGCGAAGCGATAAACGGACGTGCCGCCGTGGAGATTATCATGGCAATTTACGACTCGGCACGTCTGCACGAAGTGGTCCAGATGCCAGTCCGCACCCACGCTTCACCGCTTGAAGTGATGATTGAGAGCGGTGACTTGCTGGTTGAACGTCCGGGACGGTATGACATCCGCGCGTTCTTACTTCGCGGAGAATCAATGCAGCCGTAGGGCGGTACAATTGACATGAAAAACAGATCATCAACTTCAAAACCGATGACTTCGCACAAATCGACCCTGTTTACTGAATCGGTTATCCGGGGGATGACGCAGCTCTGCAACCGCTACGATGCGATCAACCTGTCGCAAGGGACGCCCGGCTTTGAGCCGCCCGACGAGGTCAAAGAAGCGGCGATTGACGCCATCCGCGAGGGATACAATCAATACAGCATTACTTGGGGGACACCACTATTCCGTGAAGCGATTGCTCGCAAGGTGACAGCGTTTAACGGCATTCCAACGGATCCGGATCGGAACGTCACCGTTACCTGCGGCTCGACAGAGGGCATGATGTCGTCGCTGCTAGCGATTATCAATCCCGGCGATGAAATCGTAATCTTTGAGCCGTTCTATGAGAACTACGGTCCTGACACAATCATCTCTGGTGCGACGCCCATCTACGTGCCGTTACGGGAGACACGCTGTCCGGAGAGAGGTGATATCTTTACCTACGATCCCGATGAACTGCGTAAGGCTTTCAGCAAAAACACGAAGGCGATTGTTTTGAACACGCCCAGCAATCCGATCGGCAAAGTGTTCACGCACGAGGAATTGAAAGAGATCGCTGCGCTCTGCTGCGAGTTTGACAGCCTCGCCGTGACGGACGAGATCTATGAACACATGATTTACGACGAGCGTCCGCATATCAGCATCGGTTCTCTGCCAGAGATGCGAGATCGGACAATTACCGTTTCAGGGTTGAGCAAGACCTACTCAATGACCGGCTGGCGGCTTGGCTACGTGATCGCACCCGAATATCTGGCAAACGCCATCCGCAAGATGCACGACTTCTTGACGGTTGGAGCCCCACACCCATTGCAGCAAGCAGGAGTGGTTGCCCTGCAATTGGGGCAGGAATACTATCGGGAACTGGTCAAAAAGTATGATGATAATCGCAAACTGTTTTCAGGACTGTTGCGGAAGGCAGGATTTCAGTGTTATATTCCCGAAGGCGCGTACTACATCATGACTGACATCAGCAATTTTGGTTTTTCTGATGATACCGAATTTGCACACTGGCTTGTAAAGGAGATCGGTGTCGGTGGGGTGCCGGGATCGAGTTTCTATAGCCGTCCAGAACTCGGTAGAACGAAGCTGCGATTTATGTTCAGCAAGGACGAAGCGACATTGCGTGAGGCAGCTGATCGATTGATGCGAATTGGCGAGAAAATTTAGCGTTCAAACAGGAAGAATCAATCGAAGGGATAGTCTTTCGTGTGTACCTCTATAGCTTTCACGTAGTATTTTCTTGGGCTGCTTTTCTGCTGATTGGCATGTGGTTAGGACGGCAGGATGTGCACTTCCGTGGAGTGCGAAGGAATGTGTTCTTCGGTGGAATCGCTGCTCTGGTTTTGGCATGTGCTTACTGGCTGCTGATACGCTATGCTTGGATACCGAGTCGTCCTTCCCTAGCAGACCTTCCTAGCGCGAGTTCTGTCTTGCTACAGTTCACACCACTTAACATCTTTGCTACGTGTGGCATCACTGCTGTAATCATTGGAGGGAGTTTTATGCTGACCGAGAAGTATGCGGATTCACAGTGGACAAAACCGTTCGTAGCAACGGGTCAACTTGCCCTGACGCTCTACATCGCTCATCTAGTTATCGGCAGAGGGGCGCTGGAAGTACTTGAAATTCTAGGAAATCAAACGCTTCCGTTTGCTATTGGAAGCGCGGCTATATTCTGTATATGCGGGGTCATATTCTCTCATTTCTGGACAAAGCAATTTGAGCGAGGACCGATAGAATGGGCCATGCGCCGAATCACGGGATAGCCTGGAGGGGATCGAAGTTGTCACGAAATTTGCAAGGAGATAGACTCAATTCCATAAAATTGAGGAGGAAAGAGATCTTGCGGAGATATATTCATATACTCATCACTTTCGTTTGCATGGTCAGCTATGTCAGTTGTGGTGATCCAACACCGACGGGCTGGAGACAAATCGAGTCGGGAACAGAGGGGCACCTGTACGGTGTCCATTTTGTTGATGCCAAGCGTGGTTGGGCGGTTGGGACGGACGGGTTGGTGCTATTCACAGAAGATGGTGGCTTGAAGTGGCAGATTCGCTCGCCGCAAAAAGCGATTACCCCTAACGCACTCAATAAGGTGCACTTTTCCACCGCTAACAACGGTTGGGCAGTCAGCATCAGAGGCCAGATCCACTATACCGGAAGCGGCGGTAAATCGTGGACAGCGCAAAAAAGCCATACAGATAGTGGATTGCTTGATATCTACTTTGTTGATGAAACAGAAGGTTGGGCGGTTGGTGGAGGTGGTATAATCCTTCACACGAATAACGGTGGCGGTTCATGGAGTCGCCAAAATTCACCGTCGACACCACACCTGTGGGCTGTGCATTTTGCCGATGCAAAGCACGGTTGGGTCGTTGGCAAGGAGGGGAAGATCCTCCACACAAATGACGGCGGCGAACTCTGGTATGAACAGCAGAGCAAGACCGAACAACCGCTGCTTGGCGTCTATTTTGTCAACTTGCAGACCGGATGGGTCGTTGGAACGGGTGGATTGATTCTACACACGACCGATGGCGGTGCTAACTGGAACCCGCAAAAAAGTGGTACGACGAAAACCTTGCGTGGTGTTGGATTTCGTGATTCCAAGCGGGGTTGGGCGGTCGGTGAAGATGGACTAATCCTACATACCACCGATGCCGGGGCGACGTGGTCGCCTCAAGCGAGTGGATCGCCAGAGCATCTTCTGGACATCTATCTGTATAAAGCACACGCTTGGATTGTTGGGGCAAAAGGCACTATTTTACGTCTCAGTTGAAGTGTTGCCCGATACGGTGCAATTTACATATTTCAAATCTGACCAAATCGGGCTGAAAGTGATTTCAATAGCGCTGCTTATTCCCTCGAATTTCAGGAGACATACATGTATTGGAAATCGTTTTGCTTGTTCAGTCTCATCCTCTGTTTGCTAGCATTTTTGGGATGTGCAGACGATACAAGCGATAAAGTGACAGATGCCAGCGATACAGATAAAGCCCCATCATTTCGACTTGCTCCTGACTTCACGCTGCTAAACACAGAACTGGAGGAAGTTAGCCTTTCTGATTATCAGGGTAAGGTTGTCATGGTCGATTTTTGGGCGACATGGTGTAAACCTTGTAAGGAAGAAATTCCACGTTTCATTGAACTATACAACGAATATCGAGCGCAGGGATTTGAGATGGTTGGTATCTCAACGGATGATGTAGAAGTGCGTCTAAAAGCTATCGAAGTTTTCTTTCAGGAACTTAGTGAAGAAGGGGCCGACATTAACTACCCGATTCTTCTTGGGCAACCCGATCTCATCACCAGATACGATGTAAGACGACTTCCCTCGGCGTATCTCATCAATCGCGACGGAGAGATTGTAAAAGTGTTCGAGGGGGAGCAAGAGAGTAAAGCAATCTACGAAAGCGAGTTAAAAAAATGGTTATAAGAGATGGACTAAATAGAATTCAATTACTTATAGTTGTGGCTGCTGCCCTCATGTTATCGTTTGGTTGCGGGACCGATGACGAATCTATCGTTGAACCTGACACATCAACCAAGGAGCCAGATCCCGCTATCCCAACCGTCAGTCCAGAGGTAGAGGTTGAAAACAATGAGGAGGAGGCGGTGACTGTTCGAGGACTCGTGTTGGATCAGATAACAAAAACGCCGCTTATTGATGTGCAAGTTCAACTGACCGATGAAGCAGGAGTTGTTGTGGACACACTAACAGCTGCATCAGGCGTTTTCGAGTTCAAAGATGTTGCTGCAGATCAGCGACTCACGATCGCCATTGATTCCGATGAATATAAGGAACAGGAGTTCACTGTTGATCCCGCTTCGGTTGGTGAAACAGTGAAATTAGAGGTGGAGCTTGTCCCCCTCAAGCCAGAGCAGCTCCCAGAGGGTGATGGTCTGGCGGTCGGCTTGAAAGCACCGGACTTCAACCTGCCTGACAGCGATGGGGAAATGATAGCCCTTGCAGATTATGCAGGCAAGCAAAAGGTTGTGTTGGTCTTTGATCGGGGTGAATTCTGACCTTCCTGCATTGAGCAACTCGGAGAGTTGCAACAAGATTATGCAGCGATTCAGGCGGCGGGTGCTGAACTGCTTGCAATCAGTACGGATAACGCAGCACAGGCAAAGAATGCGATTGAGAAGGTCAAAAGGCGGGTTAACGTTGAAATTGGATTCCCCCTGCTTGGAGACCCAGAGCTAAAAACAATCAATGCATACAACGCGAGAGATCCACTCAATCCTCGGATCGCACGTCCTATGACCTATATCATTGATGAAGACGGGGTTATCCGCTGGAAATTCCTTGATGTGCGCGTTGGAAATCGACTAAAAGGCGATAGGATTGTGGCGGAGTTGAAGAGTTTGTAGACGCTCAACGTTCAAATTATTTCGATACCCATTTGATTACCAAAGATGAGAACATCACTCAAAGTGGAGTTGTAAATACTGTTTGGTAAACTTGGTGAATGCATTCAATGACGAATAAAATACCATCCACATCAGATCCTATTGCCGCACAGATTCAAGCGGATTGTGACCAGATTTCACGCACACAGGCTGCCATACCACAATCGGTCAGTCGCCGACGATTTTTGCGTCAAGCGTCGAAAGGCGTTGTTGGGATAGGACTCGGATTGGGAAGCGTAGCTTCAGCGACTAAAGAGGCTTTTGCTCAGTTGGGGCGTCAGTCCGGTGGCCCCCCAGGAGAGATAATCGAGGAAGAACTTACGCCGCTGGTCGAAGCCAGAAGTGAAAAGGCTTGGAATGGTGATGTGCTTGACGAGGGGATTGTCAGTGAGATGATTGATCGTGCCATGATGAAACTGACCGGACTTGACTCAGCGAAGGAAGCGTGGAAGGATTTTGTCCTGCCGACAGACATCGTTGGAATCAAGATCAACCCGCTCGCCGGGGAGCGACTGAGCACCCATCGGATTATCGTTGATAAGATTATTGAAGGGTTGCACGGAGCGGGTATCCTCAGCAATCAGATTATCATCTGGGATCGGTTTGAGTCCCATCTGATCAAGGCGGGGTATGAGATCAACCAAAGCGATCGAGGGGTTCGGTGCTTCGCATCGGACAGCGACGGTGTCGGTTACGACGATGAGGTTTTCTATGAAACTGAGAAGGATGTCGGGGTTCGCCGCGAGAATGGAAGTATTCTTTCCCGATATACAAAGCTTCTGACCGAAGAGTTGACGGTAGTTATTAACGTGCCGGTGATGAAGCATCACGGGATTACTGGTGTGAGTGGTTGTCTGAAAAATCTTGCCTTCGGAAGTGTCGATAACACCTCCCGTTTTCACTCAAATCCTATTAATTGTAACCCCGCTATCGCCGATATCTTCGCACATACTGTCCTCAAAGACAAGGTTGTTTTGAACATCGTTGATGGGTTACTTGCTGCGTTCGATGGGGGACCAACATATGACCCCGACGGGGTATGGCAGTATGGCAGTATCCTTGTGAGTCAGGATCCGGTTGCATTGGACCAGATTATCTATCAAACGATCGAGGAAAAACGGAAGGAGTTTGAGCTGCCGACTCTCTCGCGACTGTCGAAATATATCCGTTCAGCCTCAAGGATGGAGTTGGGCACTAACGACCTTGATGATGTGGATTACCAAGAGGTAAAGGTGTAATCGATTGAAGGACGAGAAAAATCTGTTTCACATTTGAGACAACAGGAGACAAACGCCATGAAAAGTTTTTGGTTAGGTTGCACGGTTCTGGTTGTACTTTTCGGATTAATCGTTTTCGCTGGCTGTGTCACAACTTTCACACCGAGCGGACAATTACAGGTTGGGCTGTCCGCATCGGCAAACGAGCCGGCGGACATCCTTGCGGATTTTGAAGCCAGCGAAGCAAGTACGGTTGCCGGTGACGTGACGAAAAAAGCGGGTAGTATCTGTGCGGGCGGAGCTTGCATCATCTATTAAGAATTGTTTGACCTTTATTGATAGGGGCACGCCATCCTACGGAACGACTTTGGGAGCCGTGCCCCTATTTTTTCGGGAGGAAACAGAAATTGCATAGACGATTTCATCGGTTTTCATTCAAGCTAACTTACTACATATTCGTAATAGTGCTACTACTGGTCGAAGCTTCGCGTGCGTTCGCTCAACTCCAGCGGGAGTACGGACAGGAGTTGTTTGAACAGGAGACAGAAGCGTCTGCAGCCTTTGAATCGGATCTCACTATCGACTATGAAGTAAGTAATGTCTTCAACAACCACGTCGAATTTGGACTGAGCATTGATCCAAATACAAGTAGTCTTGCTAGACGTGAAGATCCACAACTCATAGGTGTGATAAATCGTGCTGGTGTCAACCTTCAGGGAACATTGCCGCTTGGGAAACGTTTTGGACTCACATTGCAATACTATCCGCAATTGGAAAACTATATCGGCGAGAATGGCAAACTTAACGAATTTGATGCGTTCACTGATCTCTTTTTGACCGAGCTCAGTTTCCGCCCAACAGCGCAGCTACCTATTGTGAGTGTATCGCATCAGCTGCGACGATTGGATCGGAGAGACGATGCCTTTGACAACCTCCAACGCCAGATAGGTTTCCGCTTTGGCAAACTGCTGGAATATAATCTCTATATCAACCGTTTTGACGACGAAATGACACGGCGTGCAGATTTCCTACTCGTTGGCTCGACAATGCACCAGGGGCGAGCGAGGATACAGTTGGGGATTCTCAAATCAGTATTGGCGAAGTTGGAGTATTCGCTGGAGCAGGAAAGTTATAAAGGCAACCTAAATGACCTATTGTTGGGCATTGCTGGGATTGAAAAGGAAGATTCGCGAACAGATCTGCGGAACCTTGTGTCGGCGAAATTAATCCAAATTCCAGCGGGGCGACTTCTCTTACAGCAAGAGCTGAATCTACTTCTGAGTAACTCAAATGTCGGTTTCTATGACTTTTCTACAATTGAAGCAGCGGTTGGAGCGTTTTACAAGATTAACGCTGAGAGTTGGGTGCGTCTGCGGTTGTCACGATTGGGCATTACCTTCGATGGTCGCCGGGTGCGAGGTGACGATGGCTTCGTCGGTGAGAACGCAGAGAAGCGCAAAGATAATCAATTCGGTGTAACTTTCCAGATTAATTGGCAGCTCCGCAATTCCCTGACGCTTGTCGCGGATTACCAACTCACGCTCAATGACACCAATGAAAACTTTGAGTTTTTGAATTATACACACAATGTTGCGTCACTCACACTTCAAGCGAGCTACTAGTCACCGAGACGTTGCGGCCCTGCGTTTTGCAATACGATTTGATAACAGATAACCGCTTTAGGCTGCTTTGGAGGAAAGGTGGGCTTTTGCTTTAGCGATGCGTATCAAATGTTCCAGATATTGGTATCTTTCCCACTCCTGTTCTTCTTCCGAAGTCAAGCCCTCTGTTTTATTTTTTTCTAACAGGACATCCAGCCTAGCTTGCAATGCTTCGGAAGGACGGAGTGCTAAGATCTCTTGGGGAGTGGGAAGCTCTGCCAAAATCTCCAGTACTTCAGCTGTCCCCTCGAAGCCGAGTTGTGCATCGGCGTTCAACTCTCGCAATCCCAATTCTAGGATCCGTGGAAGTTGATTCGTAAGTGGCTCCAATCTTGTGGCTAATTCGCTAGGGATGTCTAGTGTGATCAGCATAGCAATTTTTCTCTAAGGTTGCTGTATGATTCTAGGCTTTGACACGTATTAAAAACACAGTAATCTTATTGTAGCATACCTTGAAAACGAGGACAACGACAAAAATACAGTTGAGCAACTATTGTTTAGATCTCAAACTACGATTACAAACCCCTTAAAAAATTGATGAAACGGTAGGCATACAAATTCGTTAAGAACCTGTTTTAAAAAGAAAACTTCTACTCAAGAGTTAATGTTTACGTTCAATCATTGGAGCAGTGAATCCAACTCCAATGAAAGGCATAAACATGACCCAAACAAACTATCCCACGGATTTGACGGATGCCCAATGGTGCCGACTGTTACCTTATCTGCCAAAACCTTCGCCGGTAGGTAGACCTCTCAAGTGGAAGATGCGTGCAATTATCAACGCTATCTTTTATATAGTCAAATCAGGGTGTCAATGGCGAATGCTCCCGCATCAGATGCCGCCATGGCAAACGGTCTACTTCCATTTCAGAAAATGGAAAACTGATGGCACATGGCTTATGATTCATCAAGCACTTCACGAGCAAATCCGTTGTGATATTGGCAAAGCACCTTCACCGACAGTAGCTATCATTGACAGCCAATCCGTTAAAACGACCGAACTGGCAGATACTCGCGGCTTTGATGCACATAAGAAAGTCAAAGGTCGTAAACGCCACATAGTCACCGATACAATTGGCATTCCATTGCGGGTGAAGGTCACTGATGCAAATATCAGTGATAACCAAGTCGCAATAGAGTTATTAACAGAAATCTTTAGGTGGCACATAACGATTCAGTTAGTCTGCGCCGATGCTGGCTATCGTGGAAAATTAGGCGACTGGTTATATATGGCGCATCAGTGTCAATTGGACATTGCCCCATCTCTTAGGCAATCGGGATTTGTGGTCGTTCCATTACGTTGGATTGTGGAACGCACCTTTTCTTGGTTCGGTCGGTTTCGCCGATTGACTTTGGACTATGAACGCTCTGCCGAAACCGCTGAAGCGATGGTGTACATTGCTTCCATTTACTTGATGCAAAACCGTATCAAATGACTTTTAAAACAGGCT
>PYIZ01000027.1 GCA_003635265.1 Candidatus Poribacteria bacterium | reverse complement strand
CTGTCTCAGTACGAATGCAGGATTATAGGTCGCCAAGACGAATGGAGCGTAAAGCGTATCTGTGAACCATTGACCCCGCTCCTCGGTCATGCGAAAACCTTTGTGGATGAGCGTGTTTGCAGCAGGGCTCCCCATACATAGGATGACCGAGGGACTAATCAAAGTAAGCTCTCCGTCGAGCCATTTTGAGCACGCCTTAATCTCCCCGGCTTTCGGCGGACGGTTTTTTGTCACGTTTCCCTCTCGGACAGCAGCACGACATCTGAGGACGTTCGTTATCCAGATTTCGTCACGGTCTAAGTCGTTCGCATGAAGCACCTCGTCGAGGAGTTCTCCCGACGGTCCCGAAAACGGGATGAGCGTGTGTTCATCCGTCGCCGATGGGCCTTCAGCGACAATAACGAGTTTGGAGGTAGGATCGCCGTTACCGAAAACAACGTTCAACCGGGTTTCCGCCAATCCGCAATCGGTGCAGACGACCGCTTGTGCTTTCAGCGCTTCCATTTTTTCAAAAATTTCGGTCATTTCCATCCCTCCTCAAACAGATGTAGGCTGCATGATAACACAGGGGGCTAAAGGTTGTCAATTTCTATACCCGGCTGTGGTTGTGTAAGGAAATTGTTGGTATAGCTGTTTCTGTTGGGAAATAACTCAAACCACCGATCCGGCGATAGGGTCGTTTAATTCTTCGGGCAGGGCAAGATGCCCCGCCTACGGTGTAGAGGAAAATCCGCTGTCTACCCACCAAAATCGGTCAAAAAACGGAAAACTAAATGACCCTAATCCGGCGAAACTTCCTATTGACAAAAAGCCGCTAGGCGTGTATCCTATAGAAGACGCTACAAATGTTTAAGGAGAAAACTGTGGAGACATGGGATACAAAACCGAGTTTTGTTCGGTCAGACTTTCCATTGATTGACGTTGATATTCATAATCGCGTGCCATCGCTAGGCACCCTCTACCCATACCTACCGGACTTTTGGGTTGAGTACTGCAGCACCTCCGGATTCGGGGGACCTGAAATGGGCGACTACCCGGGGGGCGCACCGACATCTGCACTTCCAGATACAAAACCTGAGGACGGACCGCCGGGATCAGACTTAGAATTGCTGCGAGAGCAGACGCTCGACTTCTGGGAAGCAGATTACGGCATCCTGAATTGTGCGTATTGGGTACAAACTGTTCATAATGAATATTTGGCAGCAGCACTTGCAACCGCGACTAACAACTGGCAGGTCGAACATTGGCTTGATCCGGAGCCGCGTTTGCGCGCCTCGTTGGTTGTCTCAAGCCAGAATCCACTAACAGCAGCGCAAGAAATTGAACGCATGGGCGACCACCCCGGATTTGTACAGGTACTGTTGCCGGTGCGCTCACTGATGCCTTATGGCAAGCGACACTATGATCCGATTTTCGAGGCTGCTGTCCGTCATAACCTTGTAGTTGGTATCCACTACGGTGGAGCTGCGGGCATCCCGCCAAGTCCAAGCGGTTGGTTTTCAACCTACTTAGAGGAATATGCCGGCGCGGGACAGATTTTCCAAGCCCAAGTCATCAGCTTGGTTACAGAAGGCACATTTGATCGATTTCCAGATCTGCGAGTCGCCTTAATTGAGGGTGGCTTTACGTGGCTACCGTCCGTCATGTGGCGGATTGATAAGGAATGGCGAGGACTGCGCCACATTACACCGTGGATTAGACGACTGCCCTCGGACTATATGCGTGAACACCTCCGTTTTACGCTTCAGCCAATGGACGCATCGCCGGATCCCACGCAGTTCCTTCGGATGATTGGGCAGCTTGATTCGGACGATATGCTGATGTTTTCAACCGACTACCCACACTGGCAATTTGATTCGCCGGAGGAGGCTTTGCCAATGGGATTACCGGAATCACTGATGAAGAAGATTCTATCGGAAAATGCACGAGACTTTTATCAATTGTAAAATGTATCAGGATTACCTTGTAAATCCTGTTCCAATCCATTTGGGGTGAGCGCATCTAAACTTGTTTAGCTAGCGAACCCCCAACTTTATCCTGAAAATCCAGACAATTACGTTCAATAAGGAGGACACATAGATGAAAAGCACACGGGAAAAAGTACCCGTCATTGACACCGATATTCACAACAACCTCGCATCGCCGGAATCGCTGCATCCATACCTCTCTGAACGCTGGCGCAAGCATCAGGCGATGATAGGTGGGCGCGGACACGCCGGATCCAACTATCCGCGGGGGATGCCCCATGCAGCCCGGCATGATGCCTGGCCCCCATCCGGACTTTCACCGGGTGCAGACCTTACCTTTATGCAGGAGCAACTGCTCGATGCTTGGGACTTTGAATACGGGGTTCTGAATCCATTGATGGGTGGCAGTGGACTCAATTTGGAGTACGTCGCAGCGATCGCACGAGCAATTAACGATTGGCAGGTCGAAGAGTGGACTACACCCGAACCGCGCCTGAAGGCATCAATTGTCGTTCCTTATGAAGATGGGGAATTGGCAGCAGAGGAGATTCATCGGCGTGGTGAAGATCCCAACTTTGTGCAGGTCCTGCTGATTGCACGCACGGACGAACCGTTGGGACGGCGGAAGTATTGGAAGCTATACGAAGCAGCAACGCAGTATGATCTGCCTATCGGCATCCACTTCGGTGGTGTCGGTGCCGGTCCAATCACTGGTGCGGGTGCGCCCTCCTACTACATTGAGGATCACGGCGGTATGCCACAGGCGTTCCAGACACAGGTGATCAGCCTTGTTTGCGAAGGCGTCTTTGAACGCTTCCCCACACTCAAGTTTGTCTTGATTGAAGGCGGCTTCGCTTGGTTCCCACCGTTGATGTGGCGGCTCGATCAGAGTTGGAAGAAACTGAAAGAGGAGGTTCCCGATCTGAAAAAGCTGCCTTCAGAGTATATGAAGGAGCATTTCTGGCTCAGTTCACAGCCGGTGGAAGAACCACCCAAACGGGAGTATTTCGACCTGTTGCTTGAGCAGCTCAACGCGAAAGAGAGATTAATGTTCGCAACCGATTATCCGCACTGGGACTTCGATGCGCCCGATCGCGCCTTCCCGACGAGTATTGCGCCGGACGTAAGGCGGCGGATCATGTCAGATAATGCACGCGAACTGTATAACTTGTAGGAGTCTGCAAATCAACAAATCGTTCAGGGGTTCGATTCATGGGAGTTTCATGATATCTGAACCCCTGATCTTTATACTGCATTTCATACAATACAATAGAATCCTATGGCAAAACATGTAGTTGCAACTGTAGACGAAATTCCGCCGGGTGAACGCAAAATCGTCGAACTTGAAGGACGATCACTCGGCGTTTTTAATATTAACGGCGAGTTTTACGCCGTACGAAATATCTGTCCCCATCAGGGGGCTCCCCTATGTGAGGGGCGCCTGACAGGACTTCTTCAGTCCGACGTGCCCGGTGAATACAGATACACCCGCAAAGGCGAAATCTTGCGCTGTGTCTGGCACGGTTGGGAGTTTGATATCAAAACGGGGCAGTCGTGGTGGAACCCTGCCCAGAAGCGTGTTAGAAAGTATCCAGTAGAGGTAGAGGACGGGGCGACAGTGGCATCAGGGCTGCAAAAGGGACCGTACACCGCCGAAACCTATTCTGTATCCGTCGATCAGCAGTATGTGGTTATTGACATGCCTGAATAGAAGATGTGAATCCAACCTTCTCACCATAAAATATCAGCGACTTCCCAAAGCAAATCTGTTACACACCCTTTAGAACACGATGGCTATTTTTAGATTGAACGTAGAAGATGACAATCTGCACAATGCTGAACTTGTCATCGCAAAAAAAACTGACATCGAGCTTGAAAAGCATCTGGAAAGTTGGCTTGAAAACAGCCCGGAGGCACTTGTCGAAGGAGAACTTATCCTTTGGATTGGCAGACAAACCAGTGCCAACGTCGAAGATAGCACCATCTTCCCTGACCTGCTCGGTGTCGATTTCGAGGGAAACCTTGTCATTGTCGAACTGAAAAGGGGCAAGGCTCCAAGGGACGTTGTCGCGCAACTGCTTGAATACGCGGAATGGGCAGAAAAACTTGCGGAGGCGCAGATTCGTGAGAGAGCAGAAGCTTACTTCCGGGATGCAAAAAAAGAAACAACTTTTCAAGATGCTTTCAGTGCAACGTTTGCGTTTGACAGTGAGATGTTTGAAGACAACATGCCAGCACTGAATCGTAGATTGCGTTTATTTATTGTCGCAGAAGAGATACCCGACTCGGTATCACGCGTTTGTAGATTCCTCCGAACCTCGCACGACATGGACATCAACTGTTTGACTGTTTCAACATTCCAAACGGAATCAGGAGAAAAGCTTGTCAATACGGAAGCAAAAGTTGGACAGGAAGACATTGCCGCCTCCAAAGCTGTGAGGCAGAATGTCCCCTCGCGTTCAGGATGGTCAGATAAAAAGAAGGTAAGGGAGGAAGTGTTGGAAACAGTGCAGGAATTAACGGGAGGAGATACAACCGTTGAATTTTCACCCAAACAGGTTTACTTGCGCATTTTAGAGAAGCATCCCGACTTCAAGGGAACTAATGTGAGACCTGCACTTATGTGGGGATGCCCCAATCTCTCGTCATATCGTCTTTATCCTGGCAACCATAAATATTATTGGTGGGTCAAACCTAGAACTTATCGTCTATATAACCCTGAAAGCGACAAGGTTGAAAAGTAAGAAGATGAAAGCGTTACAAATTCCAGCATTTAAGAGTTACGAGGAGGAAGCTGCATTTTGGGACAACCTCGACACCGCTGATTTCATGGAAGATGATGGAGAGTGGTTTCGCTTTGATACACCACACAAGAGAGTGATTCGTGTTGCAATTCTCCCTGAAACTGCACTATTAAGTGAAGCCGCACTTGCTGAAGACTGGAATCGTTCTGAGGAAGACGCCGCATGGTCACACCTACAACAGGGGCAGTTGTCTTAATACCTTTTCCATGAACTTCGGTTTTGATGGTGGCTGCTACAGAGCTAAAGTGTTAGGTGAAAACCTTATCAGAAAGAGATAAGTCAGAATGGCAAGGATTGATAAACTAAAGGAAGAAATTGGTTGGTTAAAAATTATATTCGCCATTCTGATTGCCACTGATATTTCACTGGTCGCTTGGGGAATTCAGAACTACGGAAAAACTAGGGCACTTCTGCTTATAATTGGTGCGGTAGGGGTATTTCTGTTTACATCTGTAATCATTTGGATCAATAGAGTTGCATATCGAAAGATCGATGAATTGGAGGAATTGTGATGGAATGGCTTGCGGTTGTTATGCTTGTAGTGTTTATCCTCGGTATATGCATAGTCGCACGAGATGCTATAAAAAACGCCAACAAACGGTAACTATGTCAGTCATGTTTGAGGTCTATTACAAAGCACCACCAGATCCTATAAAGGAAGAGAAATTAACGGTTCAAATATCAAGGTATGGTGGACATTTGACTTTCCGAGAGAATCCAAGTCAATATGAGTCAGCAAGCGTGTGTCTCACCTATGAATTTGACGACCTTTCTCTTGCCGGGATGGCTACCAAATTGTTGCGCGAGCAGGGCGAACACGTCGAAGGGCCTGTAGACTACGGACCTTGAGCAGGTAGTTCTAAGCAAGTCCATTTTACATTTACAAAGAGTTGCATATCGAAAGATTAATGAATTGGAGGAATTGTAATGGAATGGTTTGCGGTCTTTGTGGTTATAGTGTTTTTCCTTGGTATAGGCATAGTCACACGAGATGCCATAAAAAACGCCAACAAACGTTAACAATTAACCGCAGTGTCCGTCGCCGGTAGGTCTTGGGACAGATGTTCTTTGGCAACCTCATGTCAAGCTCGTCCGAGAAAGGAACAACTGAGTTAAGAACATTATCATAAGACAACTTAGGGTAAAGGAACGACAAGGAACCCACACATGTCAAAACTAAATATCGCACTAATCGGTGCGGGCAGACGCGGTGGGGGTGCACACCTTCCCGTGATTGACAAACTGAAAGATGTCTACAACCTCGTCGCCATCTGTGATATAGATCAAGCGGTCGCTCGACAGTACGCCGAGCAGTACGGTGCGAACCCCTATACCAACGTCCGAGATTTGGTCGCACATGAAAAACTGGATGCCGTGGACATCACCGTGCCCGGAGTCGCTCATCACGCCATCGGTTGTTTCATGGCAGATGCCGGTGTGAATATTATCGTCGAAACGCCAATCGCCGTGACACTGCCGATGACAGATCTCATGATCTCAGCGGCAAAGAGAAACAACGTCAAACTGGAAGTGGCAGAAAACTACTATCGCGCGCCACGAGAACGTTTTCTGTCCGCTGTGATTGATGCAGGTGTGATAGGTGAAGTGGGGCGAATCTACCGAATCTTCTACGAAGGCGGTTATCACGGCATGAGTATGCTTCGGCTTCGTGCGAACGGAGAGCCGAAATCAATCCTCGGCATCGCTCAATCCACGCCGGTCATTCCAATCATCGATCGTATGAAACGCCACCACACGAGCGATAACTGGACCTTCGGCTTCCTAGAGTTTGACAACAACGCAACTGCTCTGATGGTTTATTCTAACGTCATTCATGCCCGTTCACTAGGGCGTGGGCAGGGCGGTATCTCGCAGATTGATGGCAGCAAGGGAACAATTGTCGGTGAAGAGATCCACGTTGTGCCTCCCGAAGATCTGGAGAGCGGTGCGAAAAGTATCGGTTATCAACCAAAACGCACAACAATTGATGTAGATGGAACAGAGGTGATTGAGAAGATTGAGCTGGAACTTCCAGATCAATTGATTACATGGGAAAACCCGTTAAGGAACTACCCATTCACCGAAGGACAAATTCCAGTCGCCGATGAATTGTTAAGCCTCGCGAATGCAATTATCCATGACACCGAACCGGAGTACGGAGCGCAACTTGGACGGCAAGATCAGGAGATGAACATCGCCATGAGCGAATCCGCCAAACAGAGTCGAGCCACCTTGACCTTCCCGTTGACCGATCTCACCGAAACCGAGCGTGACATACACGATAGATATGAAGGACAGCACGGTCGTCCAATCGATGATGTCGAAGCTGGAATTGATGTCTTCTTCCCGCGTCAATGATATTCCGCCGCTACTAAAGAATTGAAATGTGCTTCATCCCACTCAGCACCCCACCCCGGCGTATCTGGTGGAGATAGGTATCCATCCGAGATTAACGGCGCATTCAGCATCCCCCACTCCAGTCCCTGCTGGCGATTGCCATCAGAAGCAGCGGAAAAGGACTCGTAGAAATCCGTGTTATCAATACAGCAGCCCAAGTGTGCATGGAGGAGTCCAAATAACCCACCCTGCCCGTTGAGTTCTACATTCGTCCCATACAGTTCAGCAAAGTGAGCCAACTTCAGAACCTGCGTTGTTCCGTGTCGAGCGTTGACACGGAGCCGATCTGTCGCTCCGTGGATAAGCCACTGTGAGGACAGTCCAATGTCGTGCATCAACATCTCCGTCGCCATTACTGGAATCGTTAGCTCTCGACACAGTTCTTGGTAGAGATTCATCTTCTGCTCGTGAAATGGCTCCTCCAACCAGACAAAGTCCAACTCCTCCATGACGTGCCCGACCTCAATCGCCTCACGCAAAGTATAAGAGCAGACTGGATCGTGGAGCAGTGCATAGTCAGGTCCGACAGCCTCTCGCACCTCACGTAAAATCGGGATATCCGCTTTGCCGCCCTTGTAGGAGTGGAATTTGTAGGCGTTAATTCCTATTTCTTGTCCTGCCGCAATGGCTCGCAGATAGTCCGCTACTGTGCCATCTCCGCCCGTCAGGTAGACAGGGAATTGCTCCCGCACTCGCCCTACCAAGGCGTAGACCGGAAGATCTGCAGCTTTCCCAGCAATGTCCCAGAGACAGTTGTCAAAGTCCCCAAACCAACCCGGAGGCTGGTAAACCCAGCGCGTCCCTTTGTGGAGCATCTGGTATAGTTTTTCCCTATCCAGCGGGTCCTCCCCCAACACCTGATTTCGCACAATCGCTGCCTGTGCAGGGGACATCGTGGTGGTACATCTGCCCCTGATACCGGCATCGGTTTCGACCTGAATAAAGGTCTGTTGTACCGGCTGATCGCTTGGCAGCCCTTTGTGCGTGTACTGAATGCGGCGCAAATTCGGAACTTGTACCAGCTTATGTCCACTGCCCTTGCGGTCTGGATGCTCAAGGATGTAGAGTTTCACAGCTGTAATTTTCATTGCGTTTCTCCGTCAAATCGTCTCGTGGATGCCTCATTACAAAAAGTGATGTGCAATAGAGTAAGATGTCCGGATAGTGTAGTCGATTAACCAATCTGGATCAACCTCAAAAAACCGATCTGTGAGCACAAATAGGCTATTTTCCACTTGACGTGCTCACCGACTTCTGCGAATATAGAATAACGTTCAAAATGTCTGTTAATAAAATATAATGAGACTTGCCTGAGAGGATTAGAGATACACCCATTTGGGGTTAAATCCCATCTATTTTGTTATCACCATTTAGGAGGAGTAGTTATGAAAACTGAATTTCACGGTATATTTCCTGCGATCATTACGCCGATGACGCCTGAAGGAAAGTTAAATGAAGTGGCTTTTCGCAAAGTTATCGAGTTCAACATCCAAGCGGGTGTCCACGGCTTCTGGGTAGCTGGAGGTACTGGAGAAAGCGTTCTATTGGACGACGAAGAAAACAACCGGGTCGCGGAGGTTATTGCAGACCAATCGAACGGCAGAATAAAGAACATCATGCACGTCGGTGCGCCGACAACCGCACGGGCTGCCAAGATGGCAGAACATGCCGCCAATGCTGGTGTTGAGGCTATCTGCTGTGTGCCACCTTTCTTCTATGGACGCGACGACGCGGAAATTGTCGAGCATTATCGCATTGTGGCAGCCGCGGCTGACCTGCCCCTGTTTGTCTACAATTTACCGGGTGCCACCGGCGTAGAAATTACCCCTGCCTTAATGCAGAAAATTCAGGATGGTGTGCCACAGTTGGCTGGACTGAAGCATTCCGCGGTGACATTCGGTAATGTCCGTGCTTTTGCCAAAATGGGACTCTTCTGCCTAATCGGAAACAGTCGATTAATGCTACCCGCCCTGACGATTGGTGCCACGGGCTGCGTGGATGGTCCTCCAAACATGGCTCCAGAACTATGGGTAGAAATTTGGAACGCTTACCAAGCTGGAGATTTGGATCGAGCGGAAGCTGCTCAAGACAGGGCTTGTGAGGCAGCGAACAGAGTCTTTGCGTGTGGCGGTGGGTTTCACGCTGTTCTGAAGTCAATCCTTAGTGAACGGCTTGGAATTGACTGTGGCCATCCCAGACCCCCGGGAGCCCCTTTGACGGTCGAACAACAGACAGCGTTGAGGAAATGTGTCGCTGAACTGGGGTTGACTAGCGTCACCGTTTCTTAACGAGATTTGTCCTTGTGTAGAAGGCCCAAGCAAAAAGAAAGTGTAAAGTATGAAAGACGTGAAACGTGATGCGTGAAACGTGAAAACTATTTGCTCACTATTTCATTGGTTCATTCGGTTGCCCTAATTTAACGGGAGAGAAGTAATGAAGGTCAATCCACAGCAACTGCGAGACGACGGTTATATCATCCTGAGAGAGGTTATCCCTCCTGAACAGCTAGACGATGTACGCGCCGGTTTTGAAGTGCTTGTTGAACGTCAGAAGGAGATATGGGCACAGGAAGGCAATCGGAGTGTGTGGGAATCCGGTGCACAACCGCGACTGGTACACTTCGAGAACCTCATTGATGAAGAAACCGCCAACACCGTTGAGACATGGATGCACGAAAACACCCTGGGCGTGGGCAGTCAACTGTTGAGCGTCCCCGAACAGACGGGAATTGCCGGGATGATGTTGATGTGTAGTCCGCAACGCGATCACGGTCCCGCCCACTGGCATCGCGATGTTCACCCCATCGACATGGCGCCTATGGCGAGTCTACAAGCGGATTTTTTGGAGAACGGGCCTAAGTATGTCCAGTGGAACATTCCACTCTACGACGATGATGTGCTTTGGGTGGTGCCCGGTAGCCACCGTCGTCTAAACACCGAAGAGGAGAACCGTCAACTGCTCGAAAATCCCCGCGTCCCTTTACCGGGCGGTATCCCCGTCGAACTGAAAGGCGGCGATGGTGTTGTGTACTCCAACTACATCCTGCATTGGGGCAGCAACTACAGTACCAAGCTGCGTCGAACGATTCATGGCGGTCACACAATTTTCCCCTATTACCCGGACCTAAGCTTCACGCAGTTTCTCTCCCCGGAGGCACGACAGACTTTCGAGAATTGGATGCAGGCAAGCAACCGGATGCAGGATCTCACGGAAGCATCGTTGCGAGCGATTCTGAAAAAGGATGCTAAAGCATACCACGAAGCAGTTGAGGCACTTCAGCCCGGTGCCGGTGAGAAGGGTAAAATGGTGCTAGCGATATATCTCTCCAAGGCAGCATATCATATCCACATCTTGAAAAGCACCGACTTTGACGGGCTGCCGCCGGAGGTTCGCAGGCGTGCTTCCAGCCCACACTCAATAAGCATCAACTGGGGTCCCCAATTCGCCGATCGTTTTTCAAAGGAGGAGGCAGATCTCCTTTGGCAACGGTTTGAGGTGCTTGATGCCAAACTTCAAACGGATGAGGATCTCTTTGTTCCCGGCTTTCAATCCGGTCCGATGCGATACTTCTTTGAAGAAGAGCCGAGCAATTTTGAGGTCGAAGACTTTATCGCTAGCTGGTAATTACATGGTAGTAGGCACACTCCGTGTGCCGTAACTCTGAAATCTATCAAATCGCGTAGATCTATTGATGCGTTACGGGAATAGGACTCGTCCCCCGCTAGCGATGACGGTCGAGCCGGTCATGTAGCTGGCGTCTTCGCTGAGCAGGAATGCAATGACATTTGCCATCTCTTCGGGCGTACCCAAACGTTGCAACGGCGTGGTTGAGCGCAGTTGCTCAAGCATTTCCGACGAGATTTCATAGATCATATCCGTATTAATGGCACCGGGGGCAAGCGAGTTAATCCGAATGTTATGTTGTGCTAACGGATCGCAGGCAGATTTTGTGAAGGAAATTACGGCTGCCTTTGCCGCTGCATAGGCGAACTGACTGGGACGTGGAGCCAAGGCAGCGATTGATGAAACATTGACAATTCGTCCAAATTTTTGCTCCACCATCCCGCCCTTGACCGCCCAAATGACGTTGAAGTGCCCGGTCAGATTAATGGCAATAATCCGATCCCAGTGTTCGGGTGTAAGTCGATCAAAATCCATATTGCCGACATCGCCGGCGTTATTCACTAGCAGCTCGATGGGACCGAGTGCCGCCATAGCCTGCGCCACCATTTCGTTGACCCCAGCACGGTCCGCGATGTCAGCCTGAAGGGCAACTGCGCGTCGTCCAAGTGCACGGACCTCCTCACAAACTGCTTCTGCCGGCTTCACCGATCTCACATAATGCACCGCGACATCAGCACCCTCGTTGGCTAGCTTTATCGCCGTTGCCCTACCGATGCCACGACTAGCACCCGTTACCAGTGCAACCCTTCCCTCAAATCTCATACAGCAATCTCCTTCTGAAAATTCCCAAATTTAAGTCACACAAGACCACATCTCCACGATTGATTGTTACCATTGGATTTCTCCACGAGCCAAACGATTTTCGTAGTCTTCTAGGTTAGACAAGTAGTCAGCAAAATCCGATTCTGCAGTTTCTAAGACTTCAGCAAAGTGTATCCATAACTGCCAGCGCGTGCTATCATGCTTCGTCAACAGGAAGTCTACAAAATCACTCACTTCATGAACGAGGGATTCCGGGAGTTGTTGAATCTTAGCCATAGTCGCTTCGTGAACTGTCATTATCTATCTCCTTTGTGTATATGATCTGGAGCAAGCGGGACTACTTAATTTCTTCAATCGCAGCTTTGACCCATTGGAGGTTACGTTTGGGCATGATCCCGTAGTTGTAGAAAGATACAGCACGGACGCCGAGCTCTGCTACCGCTTTGACATTCGCAGCGAGCGTGTCAGCGTTTGGACTCGCTGGAGGATAAGCACAGGTCCCAACCCAGACCCGATCCACCTCCCCGTTCATTAGGTCTGCGGCGTTCCTCACCGATGTTTCAACGGATTCCCTCGACGGTGTGTAGCACAGAATCTCAAACCAATCTGCAATATCTCGTACCCCTTCTGTATTAAGCCCCGAATATCGTCTGTCCCCCATCGCCATTGATGAAATCGAGGCTTTGGAAACGGATTTAATATCTGCAATGAGCGAACTGACTACGGATTCGCGCATTTCGAGATACGCACGGGTTTCGGGAACTTTATCGCAAAATTCGTCAAACCCAATCTCAATAGGATTCCCCGATTCAAAACTGGCTGCCAACTCTGATTGCACACCGTTTGCAACAGCGGTAACATCAACTCCCTCTGCACTTCCACGCTTGCGACAACTTTCGCAGAAGCATATCCCAAGCAGGAGCCGATCCGTCTCTCCGAGCGGGATGCCAATCTTCTCATGTCCGTGGTAGTGACGCCCACCCTGATAGTCACACGACTCTAACTCGACGGTGGCGAAATTATAGTTCGTTGTCAAGTCTGTTACAACTGCCCGCATATACTCACGTACATCTTCATTTGCAGGACAGAGCGCGTGCCAACACGGGTTGCCAAAGACATCGCGCTGCGCTACCTCTGGCTGATTTCGTCCAATCGTTGAGTTGTGGAGGCACACCGTCCACGATGAGAGTTTCATGCCGTGCCGTTCGCAGCCATCAGAGATACCTCGCAGTGGACTCGTTTCTTCCGCGAGTGGCGACACAGGCGGCGCAATTCGGGTGTTCCGATACAGGGATCGATCCGGCTGAAAATAGATCGCCGCCTGCGAACTATAAAAGTTGTTCTCCAAATGATGAACGCGCAAGTGATCAACACTATGGTAACATGTCGCAACACTGAGTGTGTTTAAGCCTATCTCGTTTTTGAGGGTCGGAATTATCGCATCAATGTCCTCATCAACTATATCCCAAACGTATGCCCAGAGACTCAAAATGTCCATATTCATTTTTTCCGTTTATCCTCCATAAAAGCATTGTGCCTATTGTAATGGGAACATCTCCAACTGCCCTTTCGCTGTCGGTACAAAGACCACACACGGTATAAGCATCTCCTGTATGGAAACCCCACCATGCACATAACGTTTTTCAGAAAGAACCTGCGTACGCCCCGTCGCAAACCCATAATGCGACGCACCATCGGCAGGTTGCAAGCCAATCTGCTCCGCACTGAAAAAGACAAAGTGTCCTAAATCTGTGTCCGTGGGCGGGGTTGCTAAATCAATGTAGCGCTGATGGTGGGTCGCACCGGAGGACATTTGAAGAACTTCCTCCGAAAAGCCCTGAGAGTCTGTAGACTCAATAAAACCACGATCCGAAATCAGAAAGATGAGAGAGTCACTCGGAACCCGCTCAAGATACGGCTGGACCAAGCGTTCAAAGTTGGCCTTGACCTCCTCATAAACCGTGGACAGGTTTTGTGTCGCCCCCTGAAGTTTCTGGTCAATGAACGTAAAATTGAAAACCTTGACGGCAACATCCTCCGCCTCAATGAGAGCGAGCATCTCCGCTTGATTGTTTCCACTGTCACCTATCCATCGAACACCGTGGATTCTACGTTTCTGAAAAGCGGGTATAAGTACTGCCTCCCAATCGTTGTCCGCATCCCCGCTCGGAAATTCACCTGTAAAAATGGCGTATTTATTATACGCTGTCGTCGAAGGCAAAATCGAAACCAACGGAAAAACACCGTCGAGGGCAAGTTGCCCTTGAAACGTACTCAACACTTCCGGTTTGATTGCCTCCCAAGCATCCCACCGCATCCCATCAAACATGAAAATGTAAGCCGATTGTGACTTTTCTTGGAGATATTGCTGATAGCGGGGTAAAAAAAGGGTATCCAAAAAATCAACTGTCAGCAGCGGCTTATCTCTATTTGAGACTGTCCATGTGGGGAAAGAGGTCGCAATCCGTTGGGCAAATTCTATGTTATATTCATCTATCAATCCCTTGACGCGTCCCAAAACCTCGCCAATCACAGGGGCGGGCAAGAAATCGCATTGGAAGTTAAGCTGTTCCAATTCAGCCGCCATCAACTCTAGCTTTGAGAGGTCTGTCTGATATCCCCAATCTGTTACATCTTCAATTTTATCGGGATTCAAAGCCGCCTGTTTTTGTATCCGACGCCAATCCCTTTCAGCCAAACTTTTGTGCTCTATCCTCGTAATTAGCTGATTCAACGCAACCAGATCGGTAAATGCCCGGAACACATCTTTTATCCGCAGGTAGTCTACGGTATTCGCCTGAAACAGATGTTGTCGCTGAATGTTTTCAATAATTTCGTGAATCTCACCTGCCTCCAACGATTCAGGAAAATGACAGAGTTGCGCCGCAAGCAAACGCAGGGCTTCACGCACCGGAACGCAAAAGAGGATCTCTTTTTTTACATATTCTATCGTCTTGCCTAGATTGGCAGCATCAAGCCCTACCCACCGTTGGAAGAGTTCTAAACGCTGTTGATCCTGGGTCAGCCAGATCTCTGTCTGCCTAATCTGATCTATGACCCGTTCCGGATCGCTCCGGATGAGTTGAGGGCAAGCATTCCATATCTCCTCCGGTGGGGTATTCCCATATTTTTTCCAAATCGTATCTCCGAAGAGTTCAGGCAGGAAGAGATCGTAATCCTCATTATGCTGTGCCAATGAATACGAAGTCCAGAGAAAATGAACAAAATCTGCATCCCCCTCCAGTTTGTCCATCAGAGGCAGCGCCGCCCGAACCTTGAGATTGAGTGCCTGAAACAACCGAGGATATTTCTCGCTCCACGCGATTAGATTCGTATCTCTCTCCATCCGTTGCCATATCTCAACCGCTTCCCGCACCGAGAGGTTTGCCCGCAAATCGGTATCCAGTTGCGTCGAAAGCAGGAGATTCGTCGCTTCAGCGGGCGTCATAGAGCGAGGATAGTTTAGGCGGTATGCTTGAAGCCGTTCAAAAAGCGTCCAGAAATCCCCACCCCACAACTGGTTGACTGAATGCGTCCAACTGTATTCCGGCTGGGCAAATTCTAGCATCGATTGCGGCGTCATCTCGACCGATTGACTCCGCACAATGTAGTCAAGAATGTGGAGATTCGTCTCATGGGACTGGCGCGAAACAATACACGCAGCAGATGGTTCCGGGTTATCTTTGTAACGTTCCAAACTTTGTCGTATCCGTAGATCTTCCTCGAAAAAGATGACCTCGTATTCGCGGTCAAAGAGTTGCAGTGCATGAAGACTTGGAAAGACTTGGGACGTATCATGGATAAACAGCCAGCGGTCCGGAGTTCGGACTGAATTTGTCAAATAGTTTTCGATCCAAGAACTGTCAATCCAATCTTCTGATCTGTTGGTGGACATGATTTCGATACGCCTCGGTGGGGGTTATATTGCAGTCAAGATACACTTCGCATATTTTACTTGGTTGTAGAAGGGCTGTCAAGACGATTCAAAAGTGCAGAACGAACTTCATCAAATCTGATAGAGACGACAAAAATAGGACTTGACCTTGTACGTGCTTTGTAGTAGAATGCTAATAACACGGATCTGAGACAGGAGCACCAATTCGGCTAAAAGTTGCTTTGAGTCCCGATGCAATCGGGGGCGATGAGGTCCGCACCTCGTTGATTCGTGGGGTGTTAGAATTACAAAGGCATTTACAAATTAAACCATCTACAATCGAAAGGAAAGACGATGGCGCCAGAACAACAAGGAAGAAGGGATCTGGTCGAATATCCGCTAGAAGACAATGTTCGATTGGAAGTCTACTGGCGGGATGACCGGGCAGGTTATGGTCCCGCAGCATCTGTCTTCGCCTATGACCAAGAAATCTTGCGTCTTGACTGCTTTGGCGAGGCAAAAAAGCAGGGCGGAACGGGGCACTGCCACATCAACCTGAAACAGAATCGGGCACGGCAGTGGATGTATCCCGCCGGACCTGTCAGCGCTCACATCGAGCAAGCGATGCACGATCTCAAGTACAATCTCGGTTTTTGTCTTGCGACAAACACCGATGAACGGATTCAGGAGACCACAATCGATCCCGAAACGCTGGAACAGGTTGCCGAACAGGCTGAAGCAAAGATGCTTGCATTTATGAGCCAGCTTGACCTCGATTAAACCACAAAATCTACTATAGAAGGGACTGACACCTCCGTGTGCGGTCCCTTCTTTTTATTCTTAATAGATAGCACCCCAATGCGAAATGACCGCCTCGCGTCAATCCCCCTCCATTACATGAGAGATCTCCATCCAGAAATAGTAGCACTTCAACTTTTGTGGCTTCCCTCCCTGAAACGGCTTCAAACCCTCGGATAGACCGATGAATTTTATTTATAACGCTTTCCCGATTACGCTGCAACGGCTACTTATTCCTCTGTTTTGTATCACGATACTTTGTTGCCCCCGTCTTTGGGCTGCCCCTTATTGCCGGGATAGTGGCTTGGTGGATATACCGACGGGAAAGGTTATCGAACACGGGATATTTAACCTCGGAACCTATTTTGGCTTCCGCAACGCCGGCGAATTACCACGCGATGAAGCCGCACTCCAACTCGATTTTGGGCTTTTCGATCGCGTCGAGATCGGCTTGACAAGTGTTCGGCACAATCAACAGAGCTTTTTATTGGGAAATCTCAAGGTGCTCCTGCTTCGCGAAGCCGGAATTGCCCCCAATATCGCAGTAGGACTAGAAAATATTGGCGACAGCATTGAGAGCGGACTGAACGATATTGAACGATATGAACGCAAATCGGCGTTTGTTGCAATCAGCAAGCAGTTCTCCCTGCCGAGTATCCATCATATCACCGGACACATCGGTATCGGAAATAACCGTTTTGTCGAAGAGATTGGCATGAGCAAGGTACTAAACGGCGCGTTCTTAGGTATAAGTAAAGATTTCCATCCCGCCTTCGCAAGGGGCAGCCTGACTTTCAGTGTTGAAGTTGATGGCAGGGGTGTTAATACGGGACTCCGCCATACCGCAGCTAGCGGTTTGCAAGTTTATATCGCTGCAGAGGCGTTGAACGCTCCCGCGATTGACGGCAAGGAAATTCGGTACTTGGCTGGTGTTTCGTGGACGAACCGCGCATTGATGAAACAGATCGAGGAGGCGAAACGCTTGGCAAAACAAGCCGGGCGGCTTGCCAGTCAAGCGAAGAAAACGACCAAAGAAAACAACAAATAACACCAATAGTATAGAAAGGAAGGGTGAGTTATGCTGACGGATTACATCGAAGCAGCTATGCATAAAGCGCATTATGAAATATTACCCGATGGGGAAGGTTATTTTGGTAACATTCCCGATCTTCAGGGAGTTTGGGCGAATGCGGAGACGCTGGAAGCTTGCAGAGAGGAATTGCGAGAAGTCCTAGAAGAGTGGATTTTAATTGGCTTGAAAATGGGACACCTCATCCCACAGACCAATGACATTGAACTATAGTGAATTCTACAAAATAAGCAGACATTAAAAGTAGTAGGCACACGCCGTGTGCCGTAACTCCGATCTATCGGGGCTCGTTCACAGTGTCTAATTAATTCTAAAATCTACTATAAAGGTCAAGAAACTTGGTAGTTGGTAGGGGCGAGGTTCCCTCGCCCAAAAGCCATCGAAAGGATAGCATGTACCGAAAATATCAGATGGCACGGATCATCGAAGTTGCCTCCCTCATCCACAAAGAACCGTGTCGGTGGACACGACCTCGGTTGGCAGCACGCCTTGAAGTCAGCATAGCAACCATCCAACGTGATATTGACCTACTGTGTGAAATGGGGATCGAGATTATTCCCCGTGGCAAACAGGGATATGAAATGGTCTCTGACTTTTTTCTACCTGCCCTCAACCTTAATTTTGAGGAGGCACTTGCACTCGTTACAGCCGCCCGCTTTTATCAAGCAGCGGAAGGAAAGCAGGCGATAGAGGTTCTCAATAACGCTATCCACAAGATCACCTCCAATTTACCGAAACGAACAAACGAAACCTTGGACCGAATTGCCCCCCAGATTGAAGTGCCGCATCAGCAGATCAGTCAAATTGATGAAATAGAGCCGCATAGAGAGACGCTATACGAAGCGATTCGGGAACGGCGCAAGGTGAACATGGCATATAATGCTTTCAGCAGTGGAAAGCGGGAGCGGCATCGACTCTCACCGTATGCAGTCCTGTTTCGCAAACACGCTTGGTATGTGATTGGGCACGTTGAACAGTTGAATCAAATTCTAACCTTTCGCATTAATAGAATCCACAATCTTTTCATGAGTCACCTCTCTTACACAATCCCTGAAGATTTCTCCGTGCAGAAGTACATGGAAAAAAGTTGGGATTTCAGGCTCGGTCCCGAAACACACGTCGTTATTGAGTTCAAGCCCCGCATCGCGCCGCTTATCCGAGAGGTGCAATGGCATTCGACGCAGCAGATATATGAACAGGCTGATAGAGGTCTGCGCTTTGAAGCCACAGTCGCGGGTTGGCAGGAAGTTGGCTGGTGGGTGTTGACTTGGGGCGAGGAGGCAGAGGTGATCCAACCGAAGGAGTTACGGAAGTGGGTCGCGGATACAGCGGCGAGGATGGTGGAGGTCTATCGAAAAAATTAGATTTTTGCCTGTTTGTCACGCTGCGAGTCAATTGCAAGATATCTAATCTTCAATATTCCTTCCACAACTCACTATACCGAACTCTCAACAGTAAGCAATGTACATATTGCCCCTTTCCAAATTTCCTCCGTTACCGTGATATGGAGCCGCCGCGCTCGATTGAAAAATTGCACCGAAGCTGCACTGAAGCTGCACCGAAAAAAGGTGTTTCGCTTAGAAGTCTAAAGCAGTGTTCGATAGATTTTCATTGGCAACAACGCTGCGAGGCATACGATACGCAGATTGTAAAAGCGGCAGATGTCGGGATTCGGGAATCCCTCCTACAGTAAAACTAAATGACCCTACAAAAAAAATGAGAAGCGGTTGATTTTTTTCGATCAGGCACAGGTTTGTGCAACTGATCGCATGTTATCATAACCGTCGATCAGTCTAAATACCTCTAACAACTCAAGGAGAATTTTGAATAGTTATGGATAGCCAACAAAGAAAAAAGATTTTAGCTGCTCACTTTGCAGGGATAAATCCAGATGAACTGACAACGGACTTTGAAGTATTCGTACACGGGATGCGGCAGGCAAAAAGGTACGAACAACTCAAACAGTGGTGGGAAGAAATGGATGCATTGCGCGTCCTGCGGCATACTGAACAAGTGATGAAATATAAATCAGAAGTTAATAAGTTCCTAACGAATCCGCTTGACCTGCTCTCTCAGCAAAAGGACACAATTATTTTTAAGGACAAGCCGATTGGGAAAACCTACAGTTATTACCGGACCGTACTTCCACAAGAGATTCAGATTCGGGTTGCTTATGATACGCTGATTGAACGATTCATGACATTCTTACAGCATGAAAAATGTGCTATCCGTCTTTCAGAAAATCAACTGACAGTTACTCTGTTTATACCAAAGATAAATTTTCAACTTGAAAATGAATGGCAACAGTTTATTCAATTTGCTTACTCAGAAGAAGAGTTGTACAAGTCCTTTACCCTATTCGTGAATAGCATGAAGCTGACTAACAGAGGTTTTGGTTACGTCCATTTTCCATCGGTAACAGAAGCAATGAAACTTTGGCAAGCGGCCTTTTACATTGCAACACTTAAGGAAAGAGTTATTCGATACCCTGACAACTATAGGAAAGCCAAAACTGACGAGGAACGCGAGAGTGCTTTCAAGTCAAATCGTGAAGAACTAAAGCAACTATTGGACGGTTTGCGTACTGAATTGCGAACCAATGAACTGAATTTCGACAAAGCAGTAAGGCTTTCTCGCCGATTCAACCGAACTGGCTCAAGCCAATTTTCTTACGGCACAGTGAAGCCTCGCTCAAAAAAAGGAAAAATTGAAGATAAAATTATTGAGATTCTGGAGGAACCTGTTAGCCATCTGAACTGTCCGCTTGCTTTAGTTGACGAAATAGCACAAAACCACATCCATGTTGCTGGTGATACTATCAAAAACCGTTGCTACAGTTGTGGTAGGCATTTGCCACCTAAAAGTGAAACTTGTTACTTTAAGGGCAAGCTAGAGGCAAACCGGTTTGTCTTTTCGGATCCCTCCCAAAGATTACAATCTGGGAGTGGACAAGCCCAACCTTCTATTTGCCTTAATTGCCTTGTAGTTGCTTTCGGTTGTCCAATTAAATTGGCAGGTGGTGCGATTATTGTTCGTTTGGTGCCACAAACTGACGAAGAGAATCAACAGATATTGCCTGAGAAATATCTCCAGATGCTAACCCTTGGCGAATTAAACCTGATTGCCGGGAGGTATTTACTGATTAACTGCCGCGAGTTTGTACGTGAACGGGGAGGTGCAACACCCGTTTCAGAAAAGATTGGGCAAGTACAGTACACACTCTGGCGAGTTGCACGAACACTTCCCTCCGGCACACTTGAAAAGATGGACTTGACACTTTTTGCAGGTGAATCAGAGATTCCGTTGCCAACCCGACATCTGGTCTGGCTCAGTTATCTTCAAGACAGTTTTTCGCCTCGCCTTATCGTGAACGGTAAAGATAATATGCGGTTATGCCAAGCAATTCGACTCATCCAGAAAGACGAGGTGATTGCTGCTATCTATACACTGGCAACCGCAGAATCGACTGAAGTAACACCAATTTACGACTGGTCATACAGTGAAAAACGGAGTCTTGAGGAACTCCGTGAAAAATACTGTACCTTACTTGAGCGATCCTCAAAAGGAGACAAAATCATGGCAAAACAAGCAGCATTTTCTTATGATGTCGCTGCACTTACTGGGTTGACTTACGCTTATTGTGATTACGTTCGCAGGGTACTTGAAAAATCAGAGCCTCGCGATACAGTGCAACGTGAAGTTAAAAAACTGATCGAGAAAGTTGTTAATGCTAGTTTCTTCAACTACGAAGCTGCTGATGTACTCCCTCGCACACGTGCAACAATGTTCCGCAACGATGATAACTATTTCTGCTATGATCGAGCGAAGCAATTATTGAAAGAAACGCTTAAGCTGGAGTTATCCGGTCGTGAGGGACAGAATGAAAAAGGGCAGGAACAACTAGCCGTTTACTTTGACGACATTCTCAACGCCTATGCTGAGTTATCTCAGAAATATAATAAGACTGAACAGCGAAAGTTGTTTTATCAACTCAAACTGAACCTCCACGCGAAGTTCGCCCCTCTATTTAATCAGAAAGGAGATTAACCAAAATGGCAATCAAAGTGAAATCTGGGCTTGAAACCTACACCGACGAACCACGATTCCACTTCGACATTTACGCTATTCTCGAAGGGGGCCAAGAACTCTTTTTTGGTCATGAGACACAGGTAAATGTCAACATTGTTGAAACTGTCACTATTCCGGTATCTAATGATGGTGATACTGATGAACTTGAAAAATGTTACCTTTCCCCGACCAAGCGGCGCGGCGTTGAACGGCGTTCGCTGATTTGGGCACCAACTGGAAATGGACTGCTGGGCGATCAACGGAACTGTGGTATTCCGCACACCTGTAGCAAAGTCGAGTGTCCAATCTGTCGTGTCTTTGGTGGACTTATCACAAGCGCAATTGAAATTGAGGGTGAATCAGAAAAACGTCCTGCAACCACACTTATTGGCCGCCTAACACATAGTGGCGGGGTAGCGATCCAGGCGTTGGGTCCTGAAGAGAAACAACGTGCGATGCATCCCTCAATGATGCGAAAACCTCCTGAAGAGGATCCAACACCGACCCCTTTCAGACGAGAATATAATCAACCGGGGCTTCTCTATCCAGTCTATAATCATTGTATGAGTATGACGGATAGCGAATTTTCTGCTGTTGCTTACGCGTTTATGGGTGCACTAGCACGCTTGGGAGCAGGCAATCCGAAAGGGGTTAAGATCCATGATGCCCCACTTACAAAAACAGATGAGGATGAACCGTGGGTTGTCGTTGACCGTTATCTCGCTCCCCTTGGCAAACGGCCTGTGGTTTCGCCGGTCATCACAGATATTGACTTGGCAAAAGATCAGTTTACGAAGGCTGCTTTTTCAATCGCCGGGAGTGAACAGCAGCGTACCAGTGAATTGACTCAGGGAAATTTTCATCGGTACGTCGGGGATGCCGCTATTACAAAGATATCGGAGTATCTAGTCAACTTTGAAAAGGAGGTACTCAACAATGTGGATGCTGAAACTGATAATTAAACCGACATCAGGATTGACATTCCGACGGATGCCATCGTCTGTTCTACATATCAGTACCTATCCGTTTCTGCCACCGACAACGATGTCCGGTTTTTTACGCCGTTTGAAGCTGCTGGAGGCTGGACATTTCCCGGAAACCGCTGTCAAAGATCCAGATTATTATGCCTTGCCGCCCCAACTTTGTCCGCTTGGGGCGTATCCAAAAGCACAAGAGTATTGTGTTCATACAACAAAACGTCAGGGAATCAGGGCTTTCAACCATAACGCTTTTTCACGAATCGTTCGATACCAATCCCAGAGGGAGGTCTATCAACTCCATACGTGGGAATACCTCTTCGCAGAATCGCTCATTGGTTACGTGGTTTCGGAAGATAAGGAACTCCTGAATCAATTGAAAACGGTTACGAACTTCGGTTGCAAAATCGGCAAAGAGGGATACGCTTTTGTGGATAGGATTTGTGGACCGATCCAACTTACTTTGGAACGAACGTGTGCTGAACCTGATACGCTCCTGCCCGGGGCAGCACTCGCCGGGATTCCATGTGAAGCATTTCCACTGTACCGTTATGCTTGGGAAGGGGAGACCTCCGCAGACACACCCCTTGAACACCCCGAACCTAGTTCTATTAAAGGATTCATCCCCTTTGTCGCCGGGGAAACTCAAGGGGAGATTGAACTCGATTACTATACAGATGGGGCAGTACATCTCCCGAAATTGTTCATTGATGAATTGCGGAAAGGAGCAGGAGGTGACTAATACAATAGATGCTGTTAAGGTTGGTCGGGTTTTTTTTACACCGGATAGCGGACCTGATATAGAAGCCGTTACTGTGCTCACTCTAGAGAGTCATGTTGGAAACGTTGTCAAGTTGGTGGAAAAATTTCGGCGGGATTTCTATCCAACCTTTAAATGGCATAACCAAGAAACTCACGATCTGTTGATACGGGCGGCCCAAAAACATGATGAAGCAAAACCGGAAACTTTTCGTGTAACCTATCAGGGTTGGAAGGGGGCTGATCCCAAGTCTCTAGGCTACTCCTTTGCGGGACACCGTTTTAGGGTTTTTGATCCCAATCTTTACGTTGAACTGCTAATCCGGCTTCATCATGAATTTTCTGTCGAAGGCATTGTTAAAGCCCAATTTCAACTTTCCCACTCAGGATTCTCTAAAGAAAAGGTTGAAAGCTTTCTTCTTGACCTCTACATCCTAGAGATGTGCGATCAGATTGAGGCAGAGATTGAAACGTATGCGTTTACAGGCAATGTACAACCGCGCGTCTTTATGGATTTTCATTCGCGAATGCTTCAAGATGAAAAGGTTGAAGTTACTCCCTATCCCTTTGGTAATGAGGACGAAAATGAGGAAATCGTTCTACCCCTTACATATTATCAATTTGAAGTGTCCGAGGAAGACCGCTGGCATATAACCAAAACACTAACAGGAAACAGTCCGCAAGAAGGATTGAACCATCTACGTGAAATGATTGTTAAGGCACATACCTATACGAAATGTCAGCGAAAGGACATGATTCTATGCAAAGCGTATTAGAAGCCTATCAACAAATTGCAGGCACAAAATTCGCGCCGAATCCGATGCAGGATAAGCTTTTTGCTCTCATTGCTCCGAAGGAACAGAATCCTGCGCTTTTGCTCAAGGCACCCACCGGCAGTGGAAAAACAGAGGCAGTGCTTGTTCCAAGCCTCGTCGCAGAGTGCCCCCGCCGCCTATTTCTGATCTTCCCTTCTCGGAGTCTCGTCGAAGACCAGATTGGTCGGTGCACAGAATATCTTCGGCGTGCGTCAGAAAAGCCGGGTAAATCTTATGCGTTAGTTGCTGACATAGGAGGCGAGTCTGAACGCACCGTTTTTAAGGAGGGCAAAGAACTGGAAAAAGGAAATCGCCATCTCTACGATGGCGATGTTATTCTCACAACGTTTGACAAGTTCCTTTATCGCTTTTTCGGGTTTGGCGAACCCAAGAAGTCTTATATCTACCCGTTCCGAATTCACCACAGTCATCAGCGGAATCTTTTCTGTTTTGATGAAGTACATTCCTATGATGGGGTTGCGTTTGTCAACTTTGAACGTCTCATTAAGGCACTCTACAAAGCCAATCTGGATATGGTTGTCATGACTGCGACGATGCCTGATGCGTACCAAGAGGAATTGGATTTCTTGGATAAGGTTGACTATACCACAAGTGAGAATCAACGAGAACTAGAAAACTGGCAGGAGCAAGAGCAGAAACGGCGGCATCCTAACAAGGCAATTAAACGTATTGCTGTGGAACCAGGGGGAAAGATTCGGGATGAAATCTGTGCTTCCGTATCACAATGGTATAATCCAGTTAAGCGAACCATCGTCACTATTGAAACGATTAAAGACCTTATTCCGGTTTACCAGTACATGAAAGAGCGGAGCGGCCCTGAGAACATTTTTCTCTACCACGGCCGGCTATCTAATCCTCAACGTAAAAAGATCTATCGGAAACTAAAGAACCGCGAAAACAATAACGAGGGTTATCTCCTTTTCACAACAAGTGCGATTGAGGTAGGATGTGACCTTGACTCACATCTGCTTATCACAGAACTGTGCAACCCCGATCAACTCATTCAACGGGCAGGGCGATGTAACCGCAAGGGCAAAATTCAGGATGCTGAAATCATCGTTGTGGGAAACAAAATACGTCTCTCTACCATTTCTCAAGAAATGGAGGAGGAATATCTTCAAATCTTGCAAAAGCTAGATGGAGACAAGTTCAGCCCGGACGCAATCCTCAAAGTTATGACGTATGAACCGCATTCCGATTACAGGGCGGAAGTGCTTTTTGATATGCTATATGAGTACGTCTATGAAGCACGCCTTGAAAACAAACCGCTTCACGATAGGGGACTTGTAATTACACGAAGTTTTGAACCTTCAATTACCCTCACAACTAAGCTGCCTGAATCGCCTGAACAACCACCTAAAAACGCTGTCAGTGTATCGCTCCAAAGTTGTATCGCTAACGCACAGAATGATGAAACTGTGAATCCGAATTTTAAGGTGTATCAACGTTTCTACAATGATCGCAACGAAAAATTCGAGTTTGTGCCACTCAGCTATAGAGGCAGTGTGTACTTTAAAGAACTCTTTGTTGAGGTGCCTGAATCCTACTTTGATAAAGAGCTAGGCTATTTTGAACCACCCACAGTTTTTGAATACGGCGGCATCAGCGGGTATCGGCAAAATTTTGTCTATAACACAACCGATGAAAACGGCGAACCTCGAGAGATCTGGTTGCATTATTTGCGAGATTTGGAGAAATCTATATCAGAAGATGCCCAACTTTCTCCGCAGTCAGAATCTGTTGATACCGAATCGTCACAACAAGTGGAAACTGTTGAATTACCTCCAGAAGATGATAAACAGTTGACCTTCTTGAACCTTGATTAAGGAGACAACCCCTATGCCCATCAGCACCGTCATCCACCTTATCCCCCCAGAAGACGTTAAGCTTCGTCCGACGATGGGGCATCACGCCCACGCCGCGTTTTTGTCACTGTTGCGAATGAGTAACCCGGAGAAGGCGGCAGAAATTCACGCCACATCAAAACAGAAACCGTTTACCGTTTCGCCCTTGATCGGGGACGGGGAACGACGGGGGAAGTTCCTGCACATCCGCGCTGGAACCGAATGTTGGCTCCGGTTCACATTCCTCGATGATGCCCTTTTCGTCCACTTCGGCAGTGCGTTCTTGACACAGGACTTCCCGTCCATCCGTCTTGGCGGGGCGACCTTTCAACTGAGCCGCCTGGTTGCCTCCGGGACTGAAACGAAAGATTGGAGTGGCGCGAAGATCTACGAGGACCTGATTGAATCGGCGGATACAGAGGCGCGGATGCGGGTCCGATTTTATTCACCGACCGCGTTTCGGGAGTTATCGCCGCGCGGGCAAAAAACGCGCAACGAACCGACTATTGACCTTGTGCGTTGTTACCAGAGTTGGGTCAACAAATGGAACGCCTTCGCACCGATGCAGATTGATAAGCAGCCTCTTCTCGATTTTGTGGCACGTCACGCCGGATTGACGGTAGTTAAGAGCAAGAGTCGGATGCTCGATTTCGGCAAGCATAAAGCGATCGGATTTGTTGGCGGGTGTGCGTACCAATTTTTCGCGGAGCGTCAATCGGAGGGTAAGGGGAACACTGAGATGTTACGTTTGGCGAACCTGCTCGCTGATTTTGCCTTCTATTGCGGGACCGGCTACAAAACAACAATGGGGATGGGACAAACACGACGACAAGAATCTCGATCACAAGATTGACGTTAAATCGACATCAAGTGCTTCAGCAATCGCCTTCAACGTTTTGACGGAACCAGATTTTCGTCCTGTCTCAATTTCTGCCAGATATGTGCGTTGAATACCGACTTTATCCGCAAGTTGCTTCTGTGTCAGTTCTCGGTATTCGCGGTATACCTTAATCGGATTCTCCTCATTGAGAATCAACCGATTAATCACCTCGGCGGGGAAGGTTTCTTCATCAACGGCTTTCGCGCCACGAAAATCGCGAACGTCCTTCAACATCTCTATATCCGCGAGGAGCTGATTATACTGCTCTATCGGGACGAGGACAAATTTCTGATTGTTTCTTTCGACTGTTTCAAAGTTCATCTATAGACACCGCCTCTCGGTCCAATTTTTACGATTTCGATAATGACCGTATCATCATGGATTTCATATAGCACTCGCCAGTCTCCTACCCTGAGTCGGTATCCCCGCTCACCTGTAAGTCGCGTTACATTATTGTTAGGCGCGTAGGGATTCTCAGCGAGCTGGTTAATTTTACGAACAACGGTTTTCGCTATATTATTGGGCATCCGCTGGAGCATCTTCGCCGCGCTTGACCTATATCGAATCTGATACATGATTCCTTTTATTGTAGCCAAAAGCGACCTAAAAATCAAGTATTTCCGTTACACGCCCGGTTCGACAGATCTGGTGTACTAAATCATGTCTGAAAACTACATACCGCTTACCTAGATGAACATCCATACTTTCAAAAAAAGGGCAAGCACAAGGCTTGCCCCTACAGTTTGACATGGAAACAACTTTGTTATTTTCGTGTGTAAAGTGTTACCTTTTTCGATTTTCTATCCAGTTCACTTCGGCTTTTCGTTTTATATAACAGACCGTATAAGCTCCTACCAGCGCGGTATCCCACCAAGGAGAAGTTGCTGCTCCGGTGTGCCATTTTCAATCAACTTTGTAACACGAGGACCATCGAATGGCTCGCGGGATTTCATCCACGAATTCTGGTAGCACATCAGGCAAACCCGTCGCCGCTGATTAGAGTTGTTGGCAACACCTCGATGATAAATCCAGCCGTCAAACATAACCGCCTGCCCCGGCGTGGCAAGGACAAATTTTTCGTCGGGGAAATGTGGATGCCCTTCAGGCGGACGGAAAGGAACCCGTTGGCTGCCGGGCACAATCGCAATGGGACCATTTTCCATCGTTAATTCGTCGAGAAAGTAGCCACAGTTAATCTGACCGGGAAGACTGCCGTAAGGTGTGTTTTCCGGTGCCATGGGCCAAGGTCCATCACGGTGCCAGTTCTGATCTGGCTCACCCGGCTGCGTCACGCGAGCGGTCGCACTATGGAGTTGAACACAGTTGCCAAGGATGGCTTTCATACGGGTAAGCACAGGTGGGTTGTCCAAGAGAAATGTAAAGCGGTCATCCTCCTCCAACAGTTGGTGTGTGAATTGCTCGCCCTTCCTATCAAAGGTCTCGTCCAACGCCTCGCGAAGCTCTTCCACCTTTTCTTGGGTGATGGCATCCTCTACAACGAGATAACCCCACTTCAGGAAGAAATCGACCTCCTGTGCCAACTCAGGACTAAGATCAGGATTCAAACGTTGTGGAATAATTGAACGATCGACCATAGCTCATTTTCCTTTCAGCGGCGGGGCGTTTCAATCCGCAGCCATTTCAATGGATTGCTCAACATCTGACAACAGCCCCCGAACCGTTTCCAGCATCGTCTCCACATTCTCTGCCATATATCGCGTCAGCAGTTGATTGGCAGTGTTTTCGCAGCCCCGCTCAATGAGGAATTTCCCCTCTTTCGCTATCTCATAAGCGGTTGTCAACAGTTGGGTTTGGAACTCTTGCCATTTAGCCTGAACGGTTGGAATTAGTTCCGGCTCCTCCAAACGCAGTTTGAGGCTCAGTTGGCGAAAGAGCCACCACGGACTATCATCCGAAGGGGTCTCATCACCGATCGCTAAGACCTGCGGCAGTTCGCCCTCAATAAATATCGGCAGAAAAACAGCTAAACAGGGTGAATAGAAGCTACACCAGTAAACAGGCAAGCGCGAACCATCATCGCAGAGGTGTGCAACTAGGCTCGCAGCGGTGTTGCCTCCCTCTCCCTTATCATCGTGATGAACACAGATGGAGGTCCCGCTCAAAATTTCCGTTTGAAACGGTTCATCGGGTTTGCTCCCGTCGGAGTGGTCACTCAACAACGCCATCATGGTCTGTAACTCAATGTTCCCAGTGTATTTACTAAGCACCGCACAGGAACGTTTCCGACGCATGGCACCACTTCCGACCGAGCGATCTGCCTCGCGGCTGTAGGCTTCCGAAAAATTAAATCGCGCCGAAGTATCCGTCCACCAACCTTGCGCGATTGCTTCATTAATGCCGTTCGGAGATAGGCGATCCCAGTCTTCCTCAAGGGAATAGACGTTGCTGATTCCTACCGCGCCTTGAATCTGTTTAACTGCCCACTCGTGACCCGCAGTCTGGAGGATATACGCTTCTTTCGGATCAGCGATAATGTAGCCGTTGTCGTAGGTGCGAACCCCTTGATCGTTGCTGAATTTCCCCTGACCATATTTCGTAATCAACTCTGTCATGGCGGTAACTGCTTCGGCGGCGGTTTCCGCACGTTCCAAACCGAGCCGTATTAGCTCCATGCCGATCAACTTCGGGGAATCAAACTCATATTTGGAAGCTAGCCCTTCGTTCCCGATTACGACCTGATGTTCGTTAAATCCATGTTCGTAGCCCCAACACCAATACGGGCGCGAACCGATATGGCGATAGGTTGTGGTCACTTCGGGAAGTTCCACAAATTGGCATTTCGTGCTCGCATCGACAGGATGGGTCTCTCTTGCGCGTTGCACAAGTGGTTGACATTCGGTCGCCGGGCGGTCACTATTTTTGGCAAAGATTGTCTGATTTTCTTTAGTTGCACTCGGTAGGGCAACCATCGTGTCACAACTTTTTGGCATTACAACTCCTTTTCATGTTAAAGGTGGCAATTCGGGTTAATAATAAAAAGTATATGTCGGTCGGTTAATCATAATGCTTAAGATATTCCAAAAACTTCCAAGCACGAAATCGCCCAGCACTAATCCCAAGAAAAACGGGACAGCCCTCCGATAAAGTCTGATGCCTCCATACTTCAGCACTACCCATTTGGCGATAGCGGCAACGATGAAAGCCGCCCAAAAGGTGTACATGTGGAAGGAGACACCGTAACCGAGGGGGTGGATAGGCCACCAGAAAAGATGACCACGCACCACCGCCAGCAGAATAGTAAACAGGAACCCGATGACTATAGCGATGATGTGTGCGGTGTCTGCACCTCGCGGTGCGGTGAGCCAACCGTGCAGAAAGCGATACGAGCGTCCCCCAAAACTGTTGATCTGCCCGCCCACCTTGCCGGTATCCACGCCGAGATCGAAAAAGACGTTCACTAACATCAGAATACACAGCGGCATCGCAATAATGATGAGGGTCAGCATCAGACGGGACAATCCTTTGACATCAAGGTTTCCGCGCTCCGCAAGTTTGAACGCTTCAAGCTGGTGCGGCATCGGGTGGCTGCGATTGTCTCGATTGAACCAGAAGAATAGGGAGAACCAGGTAAGATTTTGCCCCCCAATCCTTCGCGTACCAAACAGACTGACTAGGCTATGGTGGGGTCCAATGAAGGTTGTATTATGGATGGAAAGACCAATCTGAGCACGGATGCGCGTGACGGCAATGGCGATGGTTAGAAAATGTGCCACGAAAAACAGGACAGCAATCCAAAGTGCCATTCCGCCTCGCATCGCAAACCAAATGAGGAATATCCCACCGAATAACAGACCTAAAAACGCCGTCCGATACCGCATCGGTTCGTTCTCGTCTTCACGTGGTCTCCGTCCAGCAGCTTGTAGAAACGCTCGCCATATCTGCCGTCGTGTCCCCCATAACACGATTACTGAAACCCCTGTATATGCTCCGATATTCTGTTCATAGGGGAAAGGAAAACCGGGCAGACTATCCAGTCCAGATATAATTCCAACAAAGGCTTGCATCTTATACAAAAAGAAAAAGAGGATGCATGACGCGAGCAGGTCAAGCGGCATCAGAAAGCTAAGTCCAACTGCAAACGGATAGACCAGAATCGCACTGCCACCTGTCAAAAAGGCGGTCCACGGTTTTTCCGTGAAGAACATATTTAAGGAGAAATGCTTAACTGGAATCTCAGGGAGAAGAGGAAAAAAGAGGTGCATCCCATTGAGGATACTGATAAATGCCGCAATCGAAAAGCCCCACCACATTGGGCCACTGCGGAAGAAATTCCGACTGTTGTAAGAAATCTGGTAAGGGAGCTCGACAATTGGGTAGACGAGCCGTTCCTGCTCCGCCCACTGCTTACGGATGATTGTATTGATGCATTGCATCACAAAAAGCAGGACGAACGTGAAGGCACACCACCAGAGAGTCGGTTCTATCCATCGGCGAAGATAGTGCCACTGAAGGAAATCCTCATCACCCCGATAAAAAGCGATTAGAATATCCGGGTCGTTAATGGTCAACCACTCTGGCAGATATTTCCAAAACAGGTCGCGCCACTCATTCTCCGGCGTAGCAAAATAGAAGGCATGGACGATGATTGAGACCAGTGGCAGGAACATGTCGTAGGACATGAACAAGAGCGTCATTGACATCAAGACGTAGAGGGAGATTAATTCCCCACCCGTAAAGGCGTACTTGGCTGCGAACTTCTTCAGGGGAGCATTGATTATAACTAAAATTAGGATGGTAAAAACGACGCTGTAAAAGGGAGCCATCAGCGTCGGGAAGGTGTATCGCAGTGCTTCACACTCGATGTGCCAAACATAGATGAACGGCAGGAAAAGCAGTGAAAGTACTACCGTTCGCCAAGTAATTTTCTCGGGCGGTTGTCTGGAAGACAAGGTAGGCGTCGTCATAAAGGCTTCTGTTGAATTGAATTGTGTTGCTCTCTGGAGAAGGAAATTAAAGCTGCGTCGTTAAAAGGTAAGTATAACCGATCTCCGCTTTATTGACAACTTAAAAACTATTTTCGTTGAGAGAACAAATCATTCAATATCAGCTAGTAGGATTCGCCTAAACAACTAGGTAATGTCCAAGCGCAAACCTTTTTGCTGGACACGCTCTAACCCCTGTGGTAAACTAATTTAGGTTGTTGTCAGACATTGTTTCCATACGGAAGTGATTGATCCGATGAACATGCTCCCATTTACCATCAAAACAACAGATCAGGCGACGATGCACCTCTGTCGCATTACATCACCGGAGCAGCATGAGGAACTCGATGTTGAGGTTGGGTTTCTACTCCGTTCATGGGAAATTCATCGCCTGCACGCGCTCAGAGATAGCACACGCCGTAACCTCACGAAGCAAATTCTCAACGAAGTCCCCAACGATGCCTACAAGATGTTTATTAGGTTCTTGAGGGGTGCCGCTGAACCCGAAGTCTTTTTGCCAACAGTTCGCCTAAACCGCTATCTACATCGTCAATATTGCCTTCTTTTATCATCCAGACGGGCACGCGAACTGTTTGAGGTTTATAATAGGGGCAGTCGATACAGTCGACGTCTTATCAACGTCGGTGGATATGATCTCATTGTGGGTGCAGGGATTCAGCTCTTAGACACAGAAGCTTACCTAATAGCGCCAAACAAGTATACAATCTTTCTTCGGCAAGTCAATGCAGCCAATGAGATCAACGTCTATCATAGCGATTTCATTGATCTCGCTGGCAGTACGCCTCCGCCGTTAGCACTTCACCCCCAAGAGGTCATTGACACCGTCCGGCATAACGTCAGTGCAGAGACCGAGGGCAAAGCCCCTCATCAGCAAGGCGATCAGGAAAAATCATCCGCCACGATAACAGAATGTCCAGAATGTAGTGGGGCGGTTCAGCAAATTGGTGGGGAGAACTACTTCTGCCTTGAGTGTAATTGGGATAATTTGCCGGCATTGAGGTAAGAACCTACGGTTCAGATTAATTCCGCACTCAGCGGAATCCAGAATTCGGTGGATTAGGCTTAGGGCGCTGCCAACTTCGATTCGCAACGCGGATTTGGATGCGTTTGTTGTTCCAAGCGCCGCCACGCAACACACGCGCCCCGCCTGTTTCAACGCCAGTCGGATTTCGGATTGGGCTAACCGCGTAATAATCAGGCTCGTACCAATCGTGGCACCACTCCCACACGCTGCCTGCGCAATCGTATAAGCCGAATCCATTCGGAGGAAAACTACCCACCGGCAGCGGCACACTGTGCTTTTGACCAAAGTCCGCACGATCTTTCGGAGATTCATCGCCCCAAGGATACTCCTTCTGGATAAGCCCCCCTCTCGCTGCTTTTTCCCACTCCGCCTCTGTAGGCAGCCGCTTACCAGCCCACTTGCAGTAGGCAACGGCATCAAACCAAGTGACATCAACGACAGGTTGTCGAGGCTTCTTGAATTTCCGATCATTCCAATGGGGCGGAGGCGGGTGGTTGGTAGCTTTCATAAACCTCGCATACTGCTCGTTTGTCACTATATATAGGTCTATCTCATAAGCATCAAGAAAGACTCTATGCACTGGCTGTTCATCCCTTTCTCCGTTTTCGCTTCCCATTAAAAACTCACCGGCGGGGATGAGTGCCATTCCTAATTCTAGGGGCGTAATTTGTGGTGCTGCTTCGACATTTGTCGGGATGGTCCGTGAGCGCGGTGCCCCCGTCGGATTATCCGCACAGCCACACACCTGCCACCAAACACAGGCAAGATAAAAAATTAGCCAGAATTGATAACTAGCACGCATCCATTTTCCCTCCTCGCCTTAAAAGTCGGATCTGCTAATTGTATCGAAACTTCCAATATACTCGTTAAATTGTCGGATCTAACAGTGATTGGGCTGTGACAATATCAACTGAGCATAGGGACCCTCATTGTACTTTTTATTTGCTTCACCGTCAACATGCTGCTATACTTCTGTTTAGTGGATTCCGTGAAATTAATGAGAAAGGATAAATCTCCCATGACTTTAGCAGAAGTATTCAATTTATGTCAAGATATAGAACTAAGACATGCAAAACTATACGCAACGCTGTCCCTTCTGCTGGGGAATGTTGATGAGCGGGTCGCTCGGTTTTGGGAGCAGATGAGCACAGAGGAATGGCAACACTATATTCTTGTCGATTTTGGAAGATCATTGTGTGCTCGAAGTTTTGGATTGGACACACCAGCTACAGAAATGCCACCTGTATCTATCCAGCAGATTACGCAAGCCCTAGACAGATATGAAGGACAAGTGGGTTCAGAACAGGTTACGCTCCAAGAAGGATTTGAGATTGCCATTGAGATAGAAGGAAGCGAAGCGGACACGGTCTATATGTATCTTCTTTCAATTATCAGAAAGGCAATTTATCAGAGCAAAGAAACCTACCTACTAGACCGGATTTCCCAAATCGAGAAGGACATGCATACACACATTGATCATCTGATTGATGCAACAAAGCGGTTTGCCAAGGATCCGGAACTTGTCCGAAGAGCGTATAGCTTGAAGGAACACCATTCCCACTAACTCCCGATGATGCAGTGGAGACAGCAAACTCCGTGCAATTTAACGTATCATTTCACCTAAGTTTTGAATCACAAATAATTTCAGAGAAGGAAATAGAGATGACATACTACGTTTATATTCCGATTGCAGGCGAGAATAAAATTTCAACCTTTACCTTAAATCCAGATACAGGGCAGCTCACGTTTCAGCGCGATGTAGCGGTCGGCGGTGGCCCTGGTCCGCTGGCAATCGATCCTGAGAGTAAATTTCTTTACGCAGGACTCCGCTCCATACAGGAAGTCGCAAGTTTCAGCATCGATCCAAGCACAGGCGATTTGTCGCCCATAGGATCAGTATCGCTTGAGTCAGATCCCTGCTATATCTCCACAGATGGGAAGGGCAACTTCTTACTCTCCGCTTACTACGGTGCCGGGGCGATAGCGGTGCATCCCATCGGCGAAGACGGGGTTGTGGGTGGTCCCGCCATCGAATGGCGCGAGACGGCGAACAACGCGCATTGCGTCATGACCGATGCGTCCAATAAATTCGCCTTTCTCCCTCACGTCGGTGAATCCAACGCAATTTTTCAATTCCAATTTGATGAAAGCACCGGCGCGTTGACCCCCAATGCCTCCGTTCCTGTGCTTGCTGCTGGGGAAGGAGAGGGCCCCCGCCACTATGTTTTTCATCCAAACATAGATGTCCTCTACACCTCAAACGAGCAGGGGTGCAGCATAACTGCCTACAATTTTGACTCTTCAGCAGGCACCCTGTCCGCTTTTCAGACAGTTTCGACGCTACCAGATGATTTTGATGAGGAAAACTCCTGTGCACAGATCCATATCACGCCGAATGGGAAGTTTGTGTACGTTTCCAACCGGGGGCATGATAGTATTGCCGGATTCGCAACCGATGATGATACAGGCGCACTCACTGCAACTGGACGACAGCCAACGGAACCAACACCGCGAGCGTTCAACGTTGATTTGACGGGGAACTTTCTGTTTGCCGGCGGTCAGGGGTCGGGAAGACTCGCGACCTACCGGATTGACACGCAGAGCGGTGAACTCCAGCATTTGGAAACGTACACGGTTGGGGACAATCCAATGTGGGTGCTTTTTGTGCAGTTATGAGGCGGACAACAAGGGGTTGTAATTTTTGTTCCTCAGTTCTATGAAGAATTCTCCTCATCTGTTTGTATCGGGTTTTGGCTTTCAGGGTTATCGAACAGATCAGCAACCTGAGCGATTTTCTCAGGATTTCCGAGCAGATAAACTTCGTCATCGAACTCAATCCGTAGTTGACCGTGCGGATTAGTTAAAATCTGTTCGCCCCGTCGGACCGCCAAGACCGTCACCTCGTACGTCCCTCGTAAAGCGATTTCTGCCAGCGATTTTCCAACAAAAGGTGATTTCGGATCGACCCATAGGACCGAAATCTCAAGGTCAGGAAAATGCACCTTCAGATCGGAAACGGGCGGCGCGTCCTTGGGCAGCGTCCGGAACATCTTATAACCGTCGGCGCGCACTTCCGCGATGAACTGTTCAATCTGATCGTGAGGGATAAGGTATTCCATCAACACCCGCGTGAAAATTTCGACGGATGTCTCGAACTCCTCTGGAATCACTTCGTTTGCCCCCACACGATATAGCGGCTCCACTTCAGCAAGATGGCGCGTTCTAGCGATAATGTGCGCCGTTGGATTCAAGGCATGGGCCGCTGCCACGATTCGACGTGAGGCAGCGTCGTCAGAAATCACTACCACAATAACTCGCGCCGCTTTGATGTTCGCATGGTGAAGTACGGCATCGTGAATAGCGTCACCATAGAAAATCGGCTCACCATTTGCTCGTTCCGTTCGGACCGTTTCAGGATTCATTTCGACGATGACATACGGGATGTCTGCCGCTCGCGCCGCTTTTGCGACGTTTCGACCATTGATTCCGAAGCCAATAATGACGAGGTGGTTCGTCTGCCCGGCATCTTGCATTGAAGCGATGGGGCTCAATCCTGACACGAGTCGTCTTGGCAGCGGCAATCGCAATATCCCATCGGCTACATGAGGTGCCGCCGAGATGATAAATGGCGTTGCAGCCATCGTCACAACCGAAACAGCGAGAAAGAGTTTGTAATTTGCGTCATTGAGCAAGCCGTGTTCGATACCCGATTTCGAGAGGATGAACGCAAATTCCCCTACCTGACTGAGTGTGAGTCCTGCCAGAATTGCCGTGCGTAGTGGGTATCTGAGCATCGAGGTCACCCCTCCTGCAATGATGCTTTTTGCAACGAGAACACCGATTGTCAGTCCCGCAATCAATAATGGCTTTTGAAATAGCACATGAAAGTCGAGTAGCATACCAACGGACACAAAGAAGAAACTGGTGAACACATCCCGAAACGGTGAGATGTGGCCAAGTGCGTCGTGGCTCGACTCCGATTCGGAGACGATTAGCCCCGCGAGGAAGGCACCAAGTGCCAAAGACACGCCGAAACGCGATGTCAACCAGACGACAGCGAGGCAGATGGAGAGAACGCTCAACAGGAAAACCTCGCGGCTGCGCGTTCGAAGCACCTGTGATAGAATCAGCGGTACGACGTACTTTGCACCAACAAACACCACAGCAATCATCACCACGCCCTTTGCCAACAGTAAAATGAGTGCTCTGCTCATATCACTCGTCTCTCCAGCAAGGATTGGCGTGATCAGAATCATCGGGACAATGGCAATATCCTGAAAGATTAGGATTGCCAATGCTGTGCGCCCCTGTGGGGTTCGTGTATCGTCGCGCTCCTGTAGCAGTTTCATCACAATTGCTGTGCTGCTGACGGCGGCGAGGCAACCGATAAAAAGCGATTCGTTGGTCGCCTGCCCGAACTGCCGTGCCACTGCAAACGCCGCTATAAGCGTCAATCCGACTTGTAATGATCCACCTAGCAACACCGCTCGCCTAATCTGAAGCAGATTTCTCAGCGAAAACTCAATCCCAATGGTGAACAGCAGCAAAATGACGCCGATTTCGGCTAGAATTTCGACTTCGCGGTCCGCCTGAATCAGGCCCAATCCATGAGGACCTGCAATCAGTCCTGTCAAGAGAAAGCCAACAATCGACGGCACACTCAGCCTATGACAGATCAGCAGAACGCCAATCGATAAGCCGAATATGATACAGATGTCATGAAGCAAAGGAATTTCCATAACTCATTCCAAGTTGCGGTGTATTGTCAGTATTAAGTATCCACCGATTTCATTTTGTCAAGGTTGTTGGTTTTCACCGCTTGATAAGCCCTCTTGAGTAACACAGGCGCAAATGACTGAACGCTGGGAGCGTTTAATGTTGATCTGAAGGGGAACTTTCTGTTTCGGTGGTCAGGGAGACTTGCTACCTACCGGATTGACCCACAGAGCGGTGAACTCCAGCATTTGGAAACGTACGTGGTTGGGGACAACCCGATGTGGGTACTTTTTGTGGAGTTATCCGGCTAGTAGTCTACTATATTAGTTTCTGATCGGTTTGAGTCGAGTCCGCTGCTAGTTCAAGATAAACTGGCAGCTCGCTCGACTTATTATCGGATATCTAATGGTGGGAGACGTGCGTTTACCGATTTAGGCAGCGGTCAACTCATCTGCTATATCTTCCGCAGGGTAGCTGAGTGCCTCCCCAAGGGTTGGATGCGGATACGGAATATTCAGAATATCAAAAACTGTGTCGTTGTGATAGAGGTGTGGCAGCGCAATCTGCATAATATCGGTCGCGTGGGGTCCGAGAATATGTAGCCCAACGATGCGCCCTGAAGGTCGTTCGGCAATCATCTTTACGAAGCCATCTATTTCGCCAATTGCTACCGCTTTGCCGATATCCTCCATCGGTGTTTTCACAGTTATCACATCCAACCCCTGTGCCTTTGCCTCCGATTCGGTAAGCCCCACCGTGCCAATCTCCGGGTGAGAGAAAATGATGTTGGAGACCAAGTCGTAGTTCATTTTGGTCCCTCGTTTTCCCACCGCGTGTAAGCCTGCAACCTTTCCTTCCATCGTAGCTGCATAAACTAGCGCTGCTTTGCCGGTGACATCGCCCACCGCATAGATGTGTGGAACATTGGTCTGCATGTAGTCATTGACGTCAATCTCACCCTTCTCGCCGAGAAGCAAACCTGTCTTTTCTAACCCTAAACCATCTATCGCAGGACGACGCCCCGTATTTACCATAATCTCCTCTGCACGAACCACCTTCTCCTCACCGCCCTGCACGAAGCGTACTTCCTTACCGTTATTCGCGCGTGCGAACGATTTCAAACTGGTCTCCGTCAGGATATTCATCCCTTCCCGCCGAAGCAGGTCCTGCAATTCAAAGCCGATATCCGGCTCAAGGCGCCTGAGAACCCGTGGGCTGCGGACTAACATGGTAATTTCGACCCCCACCTTGTGGAAAAGGTAACCCAATTCCAGAGCAATATACCCGCTTCCGATGACAATCAAAGAACTCGGCAGATGTTCCAGATAGAGTGCCTCATCGCTGGTGATGTATCCCGTTTCTTCTAACCCATGCAGGGGAGGAACATCTACCACGGATCCGGTGGCAATAACGATTTTTTCTCCAGTGTAGCGATTATCTCCAACCTGAATGGTGTGCGGGTCAGTGAAACTTGCGCTGCCCTCTACGATATCAACCGATGCATTGAGGATTGCCTCTCTGCGTGCAGCGAAAAAGTCATCTTCCACTAAAGTTCGGACGCGTTTCTGCACGGTTGACCAATTTACCTGTAGGTCGCTGGCTGTAATACCGAAATTGGGACTTTCTTCAAAGGTACGTTTCACACTTGCGGAGGCGAGCAGGGTTTTGGAGGGCATGCAGCCTTCGTTCGTGCACAAGCTGTACCCGACACGACGTTTCTCTATCAAAAGAATGTTCTTCAATCCTTCCGCTTTGGCGACCATCGCTGCCGAAAATCCACCGCTGCCGCTGCCAATACAAATAAGGTCGTAATGATATTTATCCGTATTGCTCATCTCAATATTCTCTCCTCAGGTTCTGGTTGATAGACAAAAAAAGACCCCGATCTTCGACCGGGGTCTGGGAATCTACTCACTATCTGCCGACTCATTGATTCGCCGGTAGAGGGTTGAGGATTTTCCTCTCGGAACGTTGCCGGAAGGAACGTCCAGCACTTCATACACGGCAGGCTCCTCTTCCCCAAAGTCAATTGATAATACGTCACCAACGGACAGTTCTTTGCCAGCTTTCGCTGGGTGCCCGTTGACCGACACCCGCCCACGGCTACAAATCGAGTTTGCGACAGTGCGACGCTTAATGAGGCGGCTCACCTGTAGGAATTTGTCGAGGCGCATCGGGGGTCCCCAGAGGTAAATCCAATACTTCAGTTATCTCATCACCCTCTTGAGTAACATCATCAGACGAATCAGATTTCTTGAGAGCGAGATCCAACACTTCGCTCATATCACTAACTTTGTGAAAATGGAGGTCATTCCGAATCTCTTCAGGAATATCCGGGATATCTTTATCGTTCTCTTCGGGGATAATGACGTTTTTGATGCTATTGCGGTGTGCTGCGAGCACCTTCTCTTTCAAACCACCTATCGGAAGGACATGCCCACGCAAGGTGATCTCACCGGTCATTGCGATATCCTTACGGACCTGCTGACCCGTCATCGCAGAAATCATCGCAGTAGCGAGCGTAATGCCCGCCGAGGGCCCCTCTACGGGAATAGCGCCTTCAGGCACGTGGATGTGGATATCCTGCTTGTTGAACTCAAAATCAGATGGCACATCAAGCGATTCCGCTTGAGAGCGGATGTAACCGAGCGCGGTTTGAACAGATTCACGCATAATCTCCTGAAGTCTGCCTGTCATGCTTAACTTTCCGTCCCCAACCATTGTCGCAACTTCAATTGGAACGACATCTCCACCCGCTTGTGAAACGACCAAGCCTGTAGCGACACCGACCTCATCCTGTTTCTCCGCTTTTCCCTGTGCAAATTTCGGAGGTCCGAGGTACTCTGTCAAATCGTCGACACTGACCTCAATTTTGACCTCCTTCTCGCCGCTTTTTACAACTTCCTTAGCGACTTTGCGGCAGATACTGGTAATTTCGCGTTCTAGGTTTCGGACACCCGCTTCACGTGTATACCGGTGAATGATGTCAAAGATTGTATCGTCCGCGAATTTGAGGTTCTCCTCTTTGAGGCCGTGGGCTTCAATCTGCTTGGGAATCAAGAATAGGTTGGCGATTTTGTGCTTCTCATATTCCGTGTAGCCGGGGAGTTCGATAATCTCCATGCGGTCTTCCAACGCGGGTGGGATTGGTTCCCGTGTATTTGCGGTGGTTATAAACATAATCTCCGAGAGATCGAACGCTACATCTAGGTAATGGTCACGAAATGTCCCATTCTGCTCCGGGTCAAGCACTTCAAGCAGCGCTGATGCCGGATCGCCCCGGAAGTCCATGCTCATCTTGTCGATTTCGTCTAGGAGGAAAAGCGGGTTTCTCGATTTTGCATCCCGAAGGCCTTGAATAATTCTCCCCGGCAAAGATCCGATGTAAGTCCGGCGATGCCCACGGATTTCGGCTTCGTCCCGAACACCTCCCAAGGACATACGGACGAAGTTTCGCCCGGTCGCTCTAGCAATTGATTGACCCAATGAGGTCTTTCCGACTCCGGGCGGACCGACGAAACAGAGAATGGGACCCTTGAGTTTTTTGACCAACTGGAGCACAGCAAGATATTCAAGGATGCGTTCTTTCGGCTTTTCGAGCCCATAGTGGTCATCCTCTAGTATTTTCTCCGCTCCCTCTAGGTCGATCTCGCTCTCCGTCTGTTTATTCCAAGGCAAAGCAATGAGCCAGTCGATATAGGTGCGGATTACACCCGATTCTGCAGACATCGGCGGCATCTGCTGCAACCGGTCAAGCTCTTTCAACGCTTTTTCTTGCGCTTCCTCGGTCATGCCTGCTGCTTCAATCTGCTCCCGCAGCTCATCAATGTCTCCCTGTTCATCCCCTCGACCAAGTTCCTTCTGGATGGCTTTCATCTTTTCCTGAAGATAGAACTCCCGATGCGTGCGTTCAACAGACTTACGCACCTGTGTATTGATTTTATCGTCCAATTTGAAAAGTTCCAGATCTTCCTGAAGCAGTTCGACAACAATCTGAAGTCGCTTAATGGGGTTAATCTCGTCCAATACCCCTTGCAACCGCTCCGCCTCCATACTGGTGAAGCTGGCAATTGAATCCGCAAGATACCCCGGTTCATCCTCTTTTTGGACAACCATCATCGCTTCTTCAGGTGTTTGGCGATTTCCTTTGACATACTCCTCAAAGGCTGAAATTGCTGCTTCCATCAACGATTTTGCTTGGTTTGCTTGTCCCAATTCCTCGTGAACAATTTTTACCTCTGCTTGTAGAAACCCATCCGTTTCAAAGCAGCGTAGCACGATCGCGCGGCTATAGCCTTCAATCGCAATCCGAATGCTTCCATCGCGTGGATCATAAGAATCTGCTATGCTTGTAGCTGTACCAACGCGATAAAAGCCATCGGGACCCGGGTTTTCCTCGTCTTTGTCTTTTTGATTGAGCAACAGTACATCCTGATTTGCTTGCACGGCGTATTTTGTCGCCTGGACTCCCATCTTGCGAATGACATTTAAGGGGGTACTTATACGGGGAAAGAATACCTTTCCAGGGGTAGGAATAACGGGAAGTATAACAACTTCATCAGTCTGTTGGTCTTTGGTCGAATCTTGGCTCATAGCGAACTCCTTGAACGTAGAACGTCATACGTAATTCGCCCATTTATTAATTTGTTAGGCAGTTAAAGCTTCTTGTTCGTCCTCATAAACTAGTACAGGCGGTTTATCTTCTAAAATAGCCTCCGCTGTGATGATACATTCTTTGACCAGTTTAGGAGAAGATGGTATTTCATACATGATATCTAGCATCAGGTTTTCCAAGATTGCTCTTAACCCTCTTGCGCCTGTTTCACGCCTTATGGCTTCTTGGGCGATAGCTTTGATTGCATCTTCCGCGACATGCAGAGACACCTTATCATAATGAAGCAGTTGGGTGTATTGTTTTATAAGGGCATTTTGAGGCTCGGTCAAAATCTGGGTTAAAGCTGATTCGTCAAGGTCATGCAGCACCGCAGCGACAGGCAGGCGCCCGACAAACTCTGGAATGAACCCGTACTGAATCAAATCCTTCGGCGCAACCTGTGCGAGCGTTTCGTGGATCTTTCTTTCGCTCTTCGCTTGAACCGCGGATCCAAATCCTAACCCTTGGTGTCCAGTCCGCTGTTCGATAATTTTATCAAGCCCCACAAATGTCCCGCCGCATATAAACAAAACTTTTGAAGTATCGACCTCAATTAATTCTTGGTGCGGGTGCTTTCGACCTCCCTGCGGGGGAACATTCGCTGTTTTTCCTTCCAAGATTTTTAACAACGCTTGCTGAACACCTTCTCCTGAAACATCTCTCGTAATCGAGGGATTTTCGGATTTACGGCTGATCTTGTCGATCTCGTCAATATAAATAATTCCTTGTTCTGCCCGGGCGATATCACCTTCTGCAGCTTGTACTAGCTTCAAGATAATATTTTCAACATCTTCACCGACATATCCGGCTTCTGTTAGTGTCGTTGCATCGGTGATCGCAAAAGGCACATTTAGAATCCGTGCTAAGGTTTGTGCCAGAAGGGTTTTGCCTGTCCCTGTGGGACCAATTAACAGGATATTACTTTTTTCTAACTCAACATCTGAGTCTGTATGAAATTGTAGTTTTTTGTAATGGTTGTATACAGCAACGGCAAGAATTTTCTTTGCATCATCCTGACCAATTACATATTTATCAAGCTGTGCCTTAATCTCAGAAGGATGCGGGAGAGATAAGGAATCTGAAATTTCAATATATTCTTCCTCCTCTTCCAGTCCATACAGATCGGCTAAAATGTCGTTGCATAGCTCAACACACTCATCACAAACGTAGACGCCAGATCCAATAGGGCTTGCAATGAGTTTACGAACTTCCTCTTGGCTCTTATCGCAAAAGGAACACCGTTGAGCATCAATAATGTCCTGCATAAAAATCTCCAAACTTATTCAATGACGACTACGATATGACCTTACGCATGTATGAATTGCTTGATGTCAATATACATTAGGCATTACGCCCAACCTCTTCGGCAGACCGGCGGGAAGCAACTGAATCAATAAGACCGTATTCCAGCGCTTCTTGGGCTGTCATGTAAAAATCGCGATCCGCATCCGCCTCAATTTTATCCGGCGATTGTCCCGTATGTTCTGCTAAGATCGCGTATAGCTCTCCGCGGGTTCGAAGAATCTCTCTTGCATGGATATCGATATCAGACGCCTGACCGCTAATACCTGTCGTCATAGGCTGATGAATCAAGGTAGTTGAGTGTGGCAACGCATACCGCTTTCCACTTGTGCCACCAGCAAGCAAGACCGCACCCATGCTGTAGGCTTGCCCGACGCACCACGTTTGCACATCAGGTTTGATATACTGCATCGTGTCATAGATTGCTAATCCAGCCGATACCGATCCACCCAGTGTGTTCAAGTAAAGTATAATATCGGTGTCGGGATTATCGCTCTCTAAGAAGAGCATCTGAGCCATGACACTGTTCGCGACACTATCATCAATTACCGAACCAACCATAATGATTCGATCTCTCAGCAATCGCGAGTAAATATCGTAAGAGCGCTCGCCGCGACTTGTTTGTTCCACAACAATCGGAACAAGATTCATCCTAAAATCTCTCCTCAAATCCTGATGGGCTGCCTTACTATTATCAAATAATCAGGGACTGTTTGGCAGAAGCACGTTGTATCAGCAGACGGTAAACCTTATCATTCCGCAGCGTGTCTCGAAACTCCTCCAAACGATTGCTCTCCCTCAGCAAACTTGCATATTTTTGAGCGTCTCGATTTTGCTGTTCGGCGATGCGCCGAATCTCTATATCCAGTTCATCGTCCGTGACTCTAATATTTTCACGCTCGGCAACGACATCAAACATCCACGCCTGCTTCGTTTGCTTGATTGCATCCTCGCGCAATTCCGTCGGCAACTTTTCCATGTCTATTCCTGCTTGTTCAGGAGTCTGTCCTTCTTGCCTTAATCGTTGGAGAATGTTTTGAACCGTTTGCTGCACATGCTGATCAACAATAGATTCAGGAATATCAATCGCCGTTTTTTCGATTAACTGTTGAAGGACGTCCTCTCGCTGACGATGATTGTGGATTGCCTTTTGCTCCTCGACAAGATTATTCCAAATTGCCCCCCTCAGTTGCTCATAGTTTTCGTATTCCAGATCCTTTGCGAATTCATCATCAAGGGACGGCAGCTGTTTTTCCGTGATTGCTCGGAGCGTTACGTTAAATACGGCATGTTTGCCGGCAAGCTCAGGATTGTCGTGATTATCCTCGAAGTCCATTTCAACCTGTCGAGTTTCCTCCACACGCATACCAATGATCTCAGACTCAACTGCTGGCAGCAGCATCCCCTTGCCAATGTCGATATCCGCGTCCTGTTTGCTCCCATCGGTAATTGGTGCGCCATCGACAAGGCACTCCCAGTCAATGCGCACAGAATCGCTCTCCTCGACAGGACGGTCCATTTCAAGCGGAATGTGGGTCGCGAACTGTTCCTGTAACCGCTGGATATACTCATCCACTTCCTCACGAGGAACGTTCGGCGGCGATTTATCAATGGTTAGATCTTCATATTCGGGGAGGACAAAATCAGGCTTGACATCAAGCGTTGCTTCAAAAACAAGTGGCTGACCATCCTGAAGTTCCATTCGGTGCATGGGCGGCGAGAGCTCAAGGTTGCCTAGGGGAATCAAGCGTTCAGAAATCAAAGCCTGTTCATAGGCGGGTGGGACGAGATTTTGGATGGCTTCGGCTTTGAGGTGCTCTGCAAATCGTGATTTAAGAATACTGAGGGGAACTTTTCCTTTGCGAAAGCCGGGAACTGACACTTTGGATCGTAAAGCCTGGCAATTGCGCTCAAGCTCTTGGCTCACTTCTTCAGCGGAAATTTCGACCCTTAAACGTACCTGACTGTTTCCCAGCTTTTCAACTTCAACCTTCAAGTAGACCTCCAGATTATATCAAAAAAGGCGTTTGGTGGGCGAGGAGGGACTTGAACCCTCACGGGGAAAACCCCAATAGATCCTAAATCTATCTTGTCTACCGATTCCAACACCCGCCCACGTCAAAATGGTGCGCCGTGAAGGAATCGAACCTTCAACCGCCTGATTAAGAGTCAGATGCTCTGCCTGGTTGAGCTAACGGCGCAGAAGAAAAGCGCGCCCGGAGGGACTCGAACCCCCAACTTATAGATCCGAAGTCTATTGCTCTATCCAATTGAACTACGGACGCATCTTGTTAATTTTATTTCAAAACGTGATAACCGGGCGACAATCGCCCATATCCGAAAAACGAATACACCTTCGTATTAAATCGGGGCGAGAGGATTCGAACCTCCGACCTTCTGCTCCCAAAGCAGACGCGCTAACCGGGCTGCGCTACGCCCCGAAAAGAGGGTGGATGATGGGATTTGAACCCACGACCACTTGATCCACAGTCAAGCGCTCTACCGACTGAGCTACATCCACCATAAAGGGTTTGGCACGCCCGGCAGGATTCGAACCTGCGACCACCTGATTAGAAGTCAGGTGCTCTATCCAACTGAGCTACGGGCGCATACAAAAGGCGAAAAAATAAGGTGGAAAAGGATTTACCTTCCCACCCTTCCGGATATTTTTGATCGGAATACATTAACCGGGCCATGTCACGCCCGTCTTTTTTCGGACTTGCTGCAAAAAGGTTTGGAAAATATACCACATTTTATGGGTAGTTGCAAGTCAAAATTCAGATTGATAGAGCGGGAAAATCTATTATCGCAGCACCCATCAAACAACTTTGGTGTAACGAAAAGCGTGATAGGACAAGGGAAATCTTTTGCACTCAAGACATTTGTCTGGCAGTTTAGGCAACGGTCTGGTAAAATAGTATGCTGTTGCAGCGACCAGTCAATAACCCCGCCCTGAAGGGCGGGGCTTGCAATCCCGTGCCAACGGGCACTTGCAAGTTAAACCGTTGACTAGACAATTATATCGCGGGTCTAAGGCGTGGCAGCCTAACTGATGTTTCAGGTGCTCCCCAAGCCTGAATCCGCTCTGATTCCGTGATGTCGATGGGGCAATACACACACCCGCAGGAGTGATTTACAATGTTTGTTCCTGTCGTTGACAAAAATCGTAACCCACTAATGCCTACCACACCCGCAAGGGCAAGGAAGTGGGTGAAGTCGGGGAAAGCCACACCGTTTTTTCGGAATGGTGTATTCTGCGTGCGGTTGAATGTCGAACCCTCTGCCACCCAAACACAAGATATAGCCGTTGGGATTGACCCCGGTAGCAAGAAAGAAGGGTTCACTGTTAAGTCAGAGAAATCGACATATCTGAATGTACAAGCCGACGCTCATAATAAGGTTAGCAAAAAAGTTGAAACCCGTCGTGAATTGAGGCGTGGTAGACGTTCACGTAAATGTCCGAATCGGAAGCACCGCACCAACCGCATGGCGAATAAGCAACGGCTACCTGCCGGCACACGGACACGGTGGGATTGGAAACTCCGAATCCTCAACTACCTGTCCACGATGTTTCCGATAACGCATGTCTGTGTTGAGGATATCAAGGCGCAGACACAGAAGGGTGCCCGTCACTGGAATGAGTCGTTTAGTCCCCTTGAGGTGGGCAAGCAATGGTTCTACGCTGAAATCCAGAAACGTTGGATATTGGTCACACTCAAAGGCTTTGAAACAAAGGCAATTCGTGATTCGCTCGGACTCAAGAAGTCTGGCAACAAGATGTCGAACGACTTCAACGCCCATTGTGTAGACTCATGGTGCTTGGCATACCATGTCATCGGAAGTGATACAGACCAAGTGGACAATACCTGTGTGTTTTGTGTCAGTCCGATACCCATTGCACGGCGGCAATTGCACAGACAGAATCCACAGAAGGGTGGCAGACGCCCACGCTACGGCGGTACAATGTGCAATGGCATAGCCAAGAACACACTGGTAAAACATGTAACATACGGTTTGACGCGTGTTAGCGGCTATATGGAGCAAAAAGGGTATTCTCTATACGCGTTGGGGGGCAAACGTCTCACTCAGTCTGCGAGACGTGAGAGTTTCAAAGTTCTCACACGATTAAACTTTAACTATATCTAAGAAGGAGGCGCTGTTTCCTCCCCGCCTTAAAAGACGGGGTTTCCACAGCGAAGATTTCGATGATACCTCAGTCGTTCTTGATTCGTTTGGAGGTGGAAAGCGAATGTCTCTTTTAGACGCCAAATTTCTCAAACAGATTGCTCGCCTCCAAATTCGTTCCGAGGTTGTATTTCGGGGCAAGTTCAAAGGTGAACGACGCAGTCTCAACCGGGGAGCGAGTGTTGAATTTGCGGATTATCGCACCTACGAACTTGGTGATGATTTGCGTCATATCGACTGGAATGTCTATGCCCGGTTGGATCGACTCTTTCTTAAATTGTTCAATGCGGAAGAGGACCTCCCAATCTTTATCTTGATTGATAATAGCGTCTCAATGAATTTCGGACAGCCCACGAAACTGGAATGCGCCAAACAGGTTGCTGCGGCACTGAGCTACATCGGTTTAATCAGTTTTGATCGTGTCTCCGTCTATGCGTTTTCAGATCAACTGACCCCTATCGCCCCCTCTATGTACGGGAAAGCGCAGTTTCCAAAACTGTCACAAGCAATTGAGGGAATCACCGGGGGTGGAGAAACACATTTGACAACGTGCTTGCAACGTTTCCTCGCCGAAATAAAGGGACCCGGTGTTGGAATTATCATCTCCGATTTTTGGGATATTGACGGTTATGAGACAGCCATTAAGGGGCTCCTATCCCGAAGTTTCGACTTAACGCTCATTCATCTTCTCAGTGATGAAGAGATACACCCACAACTTTCGGGTGAATTGCAGTTAGCGGACGCAGAAACGGGACAGGCTAAAGAAATTACCGTCAATGAGGGGGCACTCGTGAGTTACGTCGAACGATTGAACGCTTTTTGTGAGAACTTGAAACGTTATTGCTTGAATCGCGGTGTGACCTATATTCGTATGAATCAGCAGACACCCATTGAACAGTTCATTTTGCAAGATTTACGACGGAGCGGTTTTATCCATTAAGGGGACGGAGGATAACTCATGGCACAACCAATCGTAGCAATCGTTGGAAGACCCAACGTGGGGAAATCTTCTCTCTTCAATCTGATTGCGAAAGAGCGAATCGCTGTCGTTCACGATCAGCCGGGTGTAACGCGAGACCGGATTTATGCCGATGTCGAGTGGGGTGACGGTTATTTTTCCGTTGTGGATACAGGCGGGTTAGATCTTGATCCGGAGGACCCCCTCATCGACAGCGTCCAGTGGCAGGTCGAAGTGGCTTTGGAGGAAGCGACGGTTATCCTGTTTGTCGTTGACGCACAGACGGGAATTATGCCGCAAGATCTGTTGATCGCAGACATGCTGAGAAAAACGGATAAAGAAATTTTTGTCGTCGTCAATAAAGCGGATAACGCCCGGTTGGAGACCGAGGGGACGGAGTTTTATCAACTTGCGCTCGGTGAACCTTTCTTTATCTCGTGCGCGCAGAACGTGGGGATTAATATTCTTCTCGACGAAGTTGTGTTCGCCATGCCGGAAGCAGAGACCGAAACTCCCGATACCGGCACCGAATCGATTAAAATTGCTATCGTTGGCCGCCCGAATGCAGGCAAATCATCTCTTATCAACGCAATTCTCGGCGAGGATCGGATGATCGTCGATGATCGCCCCGGCACAACGCGCGATGCCGTAAACATCAGCTTTACCCATGATGCCGTACCGTTTGAGTTGATTGACACGGCAGGGATGCGTCGGAAATCTGCTATCAATAGCCAACTTGAACAATCGACCGTCCAACGCGCTATCCGCAGCATTCGCAAAAGCGATATTTCATGGCTCGTCGTTGATGCCACCCGCGAAATCGCGCATCAAGACAAAACCATCGGGAGTTACATCGCCAGACAGGGCAAACCGTGCATCTTAGCGGTCAACAAATGGGACTTAATTGCGAAAGACAACTCCACCTTTAATGAGTTCGTTAAGTCAATTCGCCGCCAAATGCCGCAGCTATTCTATGTACCGATGCTCTTCGTTTCGGCGCTTACGGATCTGCGTGTGATGAAGCTGCTTGACCTCACCCTCACCATCCATCGTGAGTATTCAACCAGCGTCCCCACCCACGAATTAAACAACCTGCTCGCATACCTCAAAAATGCCCATCAACCCCCACGCTCTGGAAATGTGCGCCCCTCTCTGAAATATATGACACAGATTAAGACCCAACCGCCGACCTTCCTGCTTTTTGCCCGCCATGCAGATAAGATCCAGCCCCATTACGAAGCCTATTTGATGAACGGTATCCGCGAAGCATTCGGGTTCAGCGGGACCCCGCTACGAATTTACTATCGATCTGCAGACGCGAAATCGGAGCCAAATTCCCGTGGCAAGCGGAAAGTAAGTAGAAAGAACGAGGGAAGCAATTTGCCTCTGCGGGAAAACATAGAGCGTGAAACAGGAGAATAGCATGTCATTGGAGCAAGATCTTGGATTTTTCGCAACAGACGTTTCACTGGAGGGCAAAAGCGCGATTGTCACCGGTTCAAGTCGAGGAATCGGCAGGGCGATTGCCATTGAACTCGCACGGCAAGGGACGGATGTCCTTGTCAATTATAACAGCAACCGCGAAGCGGCAGAGGAAGTTAAGGACGAGATCGAAAGGCTTGGTCGAAAAGCGGTTATCGTGCAGGCGGATGTCAGCGATCTTGCGCAGCATCAGAAGTTGCTCGATACGGCGGTGGACGCCTTTGGCAGGGTCGATATTCTGGTCAACAATGCGGGCATTACACGGATCGCCGATATCCTCGAAGAATCCGAAGAAGATTTCGATATCCTCATTAAGACCAATCTCAAAGCGCCGCACTTTTTGACGCAACGGGTGGCGAATTACATGATTGCTGAGGGGATTCGTGGGTGTATCGTTTATACTCTGTCCATCTCAGACTCGCTCGCTTCCGATAATCGCGCTGCATACTGCATTTCTAAAGCGGGTTTAGAGATGGATATGAAGGTCTACGCGGGACGATTGGCGGAAGAGGGGATCAAAGTCAACGGCATCGAGGCGGGCGTTATTGACACAGATCTGTCGCGGATTCGTATTCCGGACTACGAGGAGGCATCGAAAAAGGGATATGTCTTTATGGTTAGACCGGGCAAGCCAGAAGATATCGCCTATGCTGCCATCGCTGCGATGAAGATATACGACACAGGACGCTTGATTCCAGCCGCGGGCGGCACAATGACCCATCTGTTGAACCTGCGGATGATGACCGAGTTGGATAGTAATCGATCGCAAGAGTAACGTGACTTCTTGACGAAAATGTAGTGTTTTTTGCCCCGCAACATCACGGATTCACATAGGTCTCATTCAGATATCGAGCGATGATTTTGATATCCTCCTCTTCGAGGAAAAGTCCATTATCAATCATGCGAGCGATAAGTTCTGTGGTCTCCTCCTCCGATGTTGGTGGGACATTATCCACGTCTGACAGGTCGTGGCAGAGAGAGCAGGTAATCTCAAATAGTTCTCTCGCAGCTTCTGGATCATAGGCATCTTCAGCCAGTGTTTCATTGGTCTCACCAACCTCATCTGGATTTACAATTACCTCGTCTGGATTCACGATCACTTCATCCGGATTTATAATCACTTCATCTGTTACTTCGTCCGGATTTGTCAAGACAGCTAAAGCGGTTTGCGCCTGGCTAGCCTGCATTCGCTGCCTCCGCTGTTCTTTCGCGGAAACTTGCAGTTCGGGCGTGATAGCAATCAGATATGCGGATACCGTCCACTGATCTTCTAGGGAAATTGGTTCCCCTATCATCGGCTTGATTGCCATCCGATCTACCGTCCGCACCCAATCCGGTGGGGTGCGTGGACGCGCTAGGATAGTTCGTAAATCGTGGCACTGAACACACTTCTTCAACAGAACGTCTTGACCCTCCCGCAATTTCCGCCTCGTAGCCAGCTTATCAAGCGGCGCATCAGGTGGTAATCCCGCCATTTGCAGCCGCGTATGCGTTCGCTGGAGGCTAGCATCGCTGAAGATATTGCTGCTAACCTGCCGGACACTTTCTCGCAATGTGAAGGGTACGGAAAGACCTATTAGCAGATAGGTGCATATCAAGAGCGCCGTCCCGATATAAGGCATCGCTTCCTCAAAGTGCCGGAAGAAGCGAAGAATCGCAACCTTGACCAGAAGTAAAACGCCGATCGTGATGCCGAGCATCAGATGAGCGACGGTACGCGGTGGGAGTTCAACCTGATAATTCCACAAGCGGGGCACCATGTGCCACATCATGAAGACGTAAAGGAGCAGATACGCATAGCCGATAGCGCGGTGGACAAACATCAGCGATTTCGGTGCGGCACTGGTACGGGTTTCATGGTCGAAGGGATATCCCCACAGTTTATACATCAAAAATACGGAAGCATTCGCCAACCCGAGGAAAATAAGCCCAAATATTGTACTGGTTGCTGTAGACATCCTATCCCCCTACAGATCAAACCTCTGGTAGTAGGGAACGCAGATCTGCGTTCCCTACAATTGCGTCAGAACCAAAAATGCGACATCAGGATCAACTGATCTATCCCCTCAAGCTGACGGTCAGTGCTCGTTGGGTCACGGTCATCGTTCGCGATATTGAGCCAATAGAATAGCTCAAGGGAACCATTTTCCATAAAGATATATTGCGCTGCAAGTGTCACACGCTGGCTTCCATCCCCTTTGACCGCGCGATCCGGATCGAACAGCCCGTAACGACCGGAGAGCATCAGTTCCGGCATCACGCGATATTTCGCACCGACATAGTAACCTTTGGATGTGATGGCATCATCGCTGAAACCGATGCTCTCATCGTCACCGTAGCTACCTCCGAGATTGAATTCGCCTTCAAGAGTGAGATTTTTGAGGGCAGCAGTCAAGAACGCCCCTGCGGTCATTTCACGATCTAGATCTCTGTCTCTATCAAGGAGAAAGGAGACACCGCCCCGGAGAGGTCCAAGCGTACTGCCGGCAGTTGCAGCCATCCCTTTATGTTGGTTGGTATCTGGAGCCTGTCCGGCACTCCGATTTCCGTTGACTATGGCGGCATTGTAGAACACCTTGCCGTAAGTACCGCCGACCTCGACGCCGACATCCCGTTGATGCGATCCGAGGTTATACCCCTGATGTACCAAGATATTGTGGTCTCTCTGTTTAAGACCAAACGGAATGCGGAATTGCCCCACTTTGACATAGAGGTGTTTGGGGATAGCATCAACCGTCGCAAACATGTTGAGGGTCGAACCCATATTGTTGGATAGGGTCAACCTGAGTTTGTCCGAGGCTTGTGCATTGACGGTCAACTCGCCCTGCATCAGAAGGAAGCTATCAACGGCTGAATGACATGAGGTACATGTGGCTCTTGCGCGTCCCTCGGGATCGACATGGGCTGTTTTGATATAAGCGGTACGGATGTTGACCGCTGTTGTGAGCCTTTGGCGAACCTCTTCCGCTTCCTCCATAATTGCTTCCGGATCGAAATCCTCAGGAAACTCAAAGTAGTTATCTTCATAAACCTGCCCAACTGCGTTGCGCGGTCCTCCGCCTGCCGGATCGAGATGGCAGAAGATACACTCTTTGTCCTCCATTGCCGCAAACTCTGGGCGCGCTACGCTATCAGAGACGAAAGAAAGAGCCAATAATGCACTGAATAAAAAGACCAAAAATCCAAACCGAAATCTGTATACCAATTGATAACCTCCTCAATGTATAACTAAAGCGTAAAAGACAGAAATACGGATTTGCTCGTTGCCTACTATTCGAGCGGTACAAACACAAAGTCTGTAGCAGCAACTCCCGAATGGCAGCCGATACAGATCCCGCCTTCAAAAGCCAAGCGGAAATCTGCGTCCGGGGCACCTCGCAAGTATTCCTCAAATCTCCAATCGCCGGCGTCGGGATGCTTTCCTGCCTCCTTCCACATCACCGCAATCAGTCCAATAAAGTCTTTACCCGGACGAGTTGCTTCCTTCACGATAATCGTGCCATCTGGATATGGAAACTGCTGCTCACCATTCGGGGCAATAACCTCACGTGTTTGATTGACATAGACATTTTTCGTTCCACGATGTGGGTCAGCACCCGGTGCGGGAGGGATCGGTTCAGCGTTCAACTTTAGCCATTGATCATATCCTGCTACGTCATCAGGCAACCCCGGAAGGGCAGCCGGGGGCTCCGGTTGAGGCATCTGTTCAACTTGGGGTGGTTCCGGTTGTGGCTGCGGCTGCTGTTGCTCAGGTTGTTCAGGGATCTGTTCACCCGGCTGTGGTTGCTGTGGTTCAGAGGGTTGTGGCATTTGCTCATCCGGCTGCGGTTGGCTAGGGGGTTCAAGCGTTGGCTGCTGCGGAGCAGGTGGCTCAAGTGTCATCACTTCTCCTTCATCTCCGCAAGAGATGAAAATCACACAGGTAAAAATAAGACTTAAAATCAAGGGACCTAGACATTTGGGAATCATCTTCTTCTCCATTCTTCGATGAAATCAAGTAAGTTCGCGCTGAACAAGATTGACATCACAGCTCAACAGGCTTAAAAACGATCTCGTTACCAACCTGAATCTGCACAGGAGCTAAATATGCGCCCATTGCGTCCGTATCAACGTGCACGCCCAACCCAGGTTTACCCGTCAACCCCACTTTTCCATCAGATCCAACCTCTAACCGCTCAACCGTCAGGCGCTGAGAAAGCTCAGAACCTTCAGCCGGGTATTCCAATAGATCAAACGACTCATTCGTCGCAAACACATGCAGCGACGCAGCAAGAATTAAATGGCTTTTGAAGGTGTGATTCACATACTGAATCCCGTGTTGCTCGGCAAGCTGTCGCACGCGGAAAGCCGCTGTGATGCCGCCGATGCGTCCGACATCGATCTGCACAAACTGGATCCCGCCGTGTAGGATAAGGTCCTCCGCCATACGATACGTCCCAGATCCCTCACCCGCAGCGATTGGCACCGGCGGATTCCTCTTTGATAACTCCATGTATGCCTCGATTGCATCGGGAGCGAGCGGTTCTTCTAACCATGTAGGCGAAAATTGCGCGAACTGTTTTGTGCGGGCGTAAGCCGTCTCATAATCATCGCCCCAGACGACGCCGGCATCAATCATAATCTGGGCATCTTCTCCCATACCCTCGCGCGCTGCACGAACCAGCGCAACATCGTTCTCCTCACTGAATTTCCCCATCGGTCCCCACCCGAACTTCGCAGCACGATACCCCTGATCACGCAACCGCGTTGCAATCTGATAGGTTTCTTCGGGGGTGTCGCCAAAAAGGACAGAGGCATACGGTAGCTTGGAATGGCTTTGGCTCTGCGGCTCAAGCAGGCGATAGATTGGCTCACCTAGCTTCTGCCCAACGATGTCCCATAAGGCGATGTCTGCACCGCTATAGGCGTGGTGGATCTGCTGAATATCAAGCCCGTTACGCAACGCCTTATTATGGAGCCGAATTACATCGTCGACACTATCAAACGTTTCTCCAATCAAAGATTCACGGATATTGATAATGTTCCCATGTGACATTGGGCAGCAATACGCAGCTAACGACACAAGTGGCGAGGCATCGCACTCGCCCCAGCCTGTTATCCCCTCGTCCGTCTGGATACGCACGACAAGTGTATCCTGTGTACCGTCTGCTGTATCAGTAATCTGCGGCATTTTGAGGTAAAAGGGATCAACAGCAATAATTTTCATAGATCAGATCCTTTGCCCATCACCTGAGATTCGCACATAATACATGAGCAGTAGGTTAAAGTCAAGGGATTTCTACCACTGCCAGCAAGGGCAATAATGGGTGAGACTCCGCTCCCTATAGCTGCTTTTTGTTAGGGTCATTTATTTTCGGTTTTTTACTGATTTCGGAATGACCCTAATCCGTAGGCGGGGCATCTTGCCCCGCCGTAGCCACAACCGGGAGATCGAGCTACGCGAGAATTAAATGACCCTAGCTTTTTGTAATTCATTTTGATTTTTTTCAGTCAGATGTGATAACATAATTTGATGGTTAAATTTCATCGAGGACATGTGTTTCGATTCTTCTGGTCTGATGCACATGATTCGTAGATTCATATTCAGAAACGTCACCAGTTTCTGAGAAAACTCAAAATCTGAAAGGAAAAGTTACTAGATTAAATGAAATTTGTGAAAGTACGTCATCAATTCGTTACATTATTGTTAGTTGCTAGCCTATTCACCGTATCGGCATGGGGTGCCGATTTCACATTTACCGCTATTCCGGATCAGGATACGACCCGACTTCAAGAGCGTTTCGGCAAGATAGCCGATTACCTTTCGGAGGAATTGGGCATCACGGTGAAGTACATACCTGTGAAATCCTACAGCGCATCGGTTCAGGCGTTCAAAAACAACGAAGTTCAGTTGGCTTGGTTTGGTGGGTTGTCAGGCGTCCAAGCCCGTATGGCAGTTCCGAACTCCGTCGCTATCGCGCAAGGTGCAGAAGATCCCGACTTCATCAGCTATTTCATCGCCAATACGAGTACAGGACTGTCGTTCTCCGAAAAATTCCCGAAAGCCATCGCTGATAAGACATTCACCTTCGGTTCTAAGGGATCCACATCAGGCCGTCTGATGCCTGAACACTTCATCCGACAGGCATTTGAGGGAAAGGCACCTCGTGACGTTTTCAAGCGCGTCGGCTTCAGCGGCGACCATTCCAAAACCCTCGCTCTGGTTCAAGCCGGCAGCTATGAGGTCGGGGCGATGAATTTCAAGGTGTGGCTGAAGGAGGTCGAGGCTGGCAAGGTGGATCCAACAAAGGTGCAGGTAATCTGGCGCACTCCCGGCTACCCAGACTACAACTGGACAATCCGCGGCAGTGTGGACGAAACTTACGGCGAAGGATTCATCAAAAAGGTTCAGGGTGCCCTTCTCGACATCACGGATCCAGCGATACTTAACGCTTTTCCGAGGGCTAAGTTTATCCCTGCCGATAATTCTATGTACCAACCTATCCTTGACACCGCTATTGAGGTTGGAATCATAAGGAATTGAGGTTCATGTAAAAAAGTGCAGCGCAGCTCAGAGAAACCGAGTTTTTTCTTCAAAACTCGGTTTCTTTGCACGATTTCTTAACATAAGCCACGTAAGGTAGGGTATGTTGACATGTTGCTGTCACCAATAAAAATTAGTCTGAATCGGGACAGGCAGGATTGAAGGATTTACAGGTGCTTGCATCCCGATCTTATCGGGGATAGAAAACGGAACGGGAAACGGGAGGCAGTGCATTGGTTCATTTAGCCCCAGAGGGGCGACATATCTATAGCCAAGCGATAGGAATCTTCTTCCAAGTCCCAGAGGGGGCGACATGTATCCGCTGTCTGAGTCACGGATTCAATGGATTTAGCGGAGGGCACGGATAAGCAAACCAAGCAACCTATAGGACTTAGGCAATCTAGCACCGCATCACACATTTCTTCGTGCCCAGCAAATCGGGCAACTATAGCAAGGCTTTAGGCTTGTAGTAGGACGATTTATCGCTCGTCGTGACGCTCAATGAACGCGCTACTACAAACTGACGTGTGCTAAATTCTAACTTAAAAACCTTCAATAGGACAAATTATATGAGTGAATTTCTGAAGCTACTCCTCCCATGGGAAGAGACGCAGGCTATTGATGACCGGATTTCGGACTTTTTTATTTATGTTATTGGAGTGCTCTTCCTTCTAGGGGTAATTTATTTTGCTGTGCGGACTTTTCGCCGATACCGCCTGATTAAGGGCTTAACGATCGAAGTGAACAGATATGACAGACCCGCCCAACCATCAATTAAACATGAATTAAAAAGTAAGTTTGATCGCAACAAGGAACTCGCTGAAGGTTGGCGGGAGTTTGAGGATTCACTCATTACACGGAGTCACAATGAAAATCAGATGGTGTATAAAACGGATGAAGCATCGATGTTTTTCAGTGAAGAACGTCTGCTGGATCAACATTTAAACCTTAGGTTTTGGAATAGCGTACCTGCCCTATTAGTTGGATTGGGGATTCTTGGCACTTTTGTCGGCATGGTCTGGGGGTTGATACCTTTTTCTGACATTGACTTCGGAAATACAAATCAAAGTCATATAGTACCCATGGATTCGACTCAAGCAGCGACCGCTGATCCAACTCAAGAAACGACTACAGAGCAGATTCAGGCAGCGATTCAAAAACTCCTATCAGGGGTATCAACTGCGTTTGTGACCTCCGTTTGGGGAATGATTGCTTCGCTTTTATTCAACGGGTTGGAGAAATTGGGTATTGGTAGAGTGAGTCAGGCAATTGCGCGCCTGCAGCACGCACTTGATCAGGTGTTTACCCTGACAAGGGCAGAAGAGATCGCAATGCGTCAACAAGACGAACTCGCACAACAAACAGCGGCACTCAAATCATTTTCAACAGATTTGGCGGACAGAATTAAAATTGCAATGGATAGTATTATGTCCGAAAGACTGGAGAACCTGAATCAGAGTCTGACGCAATTGCACGACCAGAACGCGGAGGGAAGGCAAGAAATTATTCAGGAACTACATAATGCCCCCGAAGCTTTCAGCAATGCGATGGTACAGCAATTGGCACCGAGTCTTGATCAATTGAACCAAGCTGTCGAAGAATTGCGCAGGCAAAGAGAGGAATCTTCCACAGATGCTATTCAACAATTGGTTGAAGAATTCCAAAATTCGCTTTCAGGGACAGCAACAGCACAAATGGAAAACCTTGCAAGAACGGTTGGCAATGCGAGTCAAAGTTTGATGAACTTACCCGGTCAGATGGAACAGATGATAGCAGGTGTCCAAGAACAAGTTGATCAGACTCGTAGTTTGTTGGCTGCGACGTCTGAAGAACAGACAGAACAAATGAGAAGTAGATTGGACGGAATGCTCAACGCATTTCAAAGCGCGATTGACGCACAGCAGGCAAGTTTGTCTGGGACGACTGACAGTGTGAACGACGGTATGCGTCAAGTTGCTGCTGACCTCCGAGGTCTGTTGGAATCAATGGTAAATCGGGTAGACCAGCAGATGGGACAAC
>PYIZ01000026.1:20490-93134 GCA_003635265.1 Candidatus Poribacteria bacterium | reverse complement strand
GTCGTCGGATACTACGATCTCGCCGATGGACGCAGATACGGATTCATCGCCAGACCCGCTGAGGCACCTGCGCTACAACTGACCTTCTCTGACTATACGTTTGAGAGTATTGATGTGCCGGGTGTAGATTTTTTAGCGTTGACGGCGAGCAGTGACTTTGAGGATTACGCAGGCTACACGAAAAGTGCTGAGGGTCAAAAGATGGTCGCCTTTACGCTCATTGACGGCGTTTTTACGACCTACGCTTTCCCCAACGCAGAGAACACCTATTTCTACGCGCTCGGTAATGATGGTCGCGCTGCCGGACATTACCAAGACAGCGAGGGGTTCTATCACGGTGTTATCTTGGAAAAGGGTGTGCTTACGCAATACGATTTCCCCGGTGCTGTTGAAACGGAGATATATGGGATTTCTGATGAAACAGGCGCGCTGACAGGGAATTTCACGGACGCTCAGGGGGTGCGTCGTGGGTTCACCGGTGATACTGTCATTGAGGTTCCCGGTGCCTCGGAGACCTTCGCGGACTTTGTGGCTGCGGGTCGGCTCGTGGGGAGTTACGTCGATGCTGAGGGGCTTTATCACGGATACATACATACGCACGGCCAATTTACATCTATCGACTTGGCAGATGCCGAAAACCTTGAATACTATTTTTTCCCTGCGATCAACATTGCAGGGATTTTCGTTGCCCGCTCCAAGCGGATCGGTGATATCCCGCGCACCTATATCGGTTCAGCACGTGGACGCTCTGAATTACAGGTGCCGGGCAGCGTTAGCACGGAGGGTTGGAATATCAATCAGGACGGATCTGTCGTTGGGAACTATAAATCAGCGGATGGGCGCACACATGGGTTTATCGCCAGACCGGCTGCCGAGGCAGTGAGTGATTATTTTGGAAACGCCTATAACGTTACGCTGGCTAAAGGCTTAAACATGATTTCTGTTCCATTGGCACCACCAAAGCCAATGACCGCCAAGTCACTCGCCGCGCTGACAGGTGCGACAACCGTCATCACACTCGATACGGCAAAGCAGGAATTCGTCGGTTGGACACCGAGCGCGCCAGACGACGGTTTTCCTATCGAAGGGGGCAAAGGCTACATTGTCAATGTTCCAGACATTCGCCAATTTGCCTTCGTCGGGTCACAGTGGACAAATCAAACGGAGACTGCTGCAGCACCTGCCATATCCGTCGAGACAGCCCAAGAAACGTGGGCGTTTGTTGTCAGTGGTCATTTGGAAGGTAAATCAGCGTTTGACGGCTACCGAATAATCGTCCGTAACCTGAGAACAAATAGCACCATAACCGCCTCAGTACAAGGAGATTACTTCGCCGCTGCAACGGCAGACTTGGCGCGTCGGAGCGTTGTTAAAGTTGGAGATGTGATTGAAGTCCGTGTTATTGGTCCGGATCGAAATGTCGAATCACACCCCCTCAACTTTCAAGTAAGCCCTGAGCACCTAGCAAACGCAGTCTTGTCTATCAGGCTTGATAGTATCGGTCAACCGAAGCTGACGCAGTTGTTGCAGAACTTCCCGAATCCATTCAACCCGGAGACCTGGATTCCGTATCAACTCTCGAAAGACAGTTCTGTATCGGTATCCATTTATGAAACAACCGGTAAGTTGGTTCGCACCCTTTCGCTCGGTTACCAATCCGCAGGCTTCTATAATAGTCGGGGTCGTGCTGCTTATTGGGATGGGCGTAATACCTTCGGGGAAAGCGTTGTGAGTGGAGTTTATTTCTATCAACTTCGAGCAGGGAATTATACCGCCCTACGACGCATGGTCATTCTCAAATAGCAGATATTGGTGGTTTCGATCGGAGATATTTTTATGACCATTAACTTAATTACGAGGTTTTTCATCATCTTATGGCAGTGAGCCCCGACTGGTAAAAACTGGGACCAGAATCTGCCCCATTCGTGGGGTTCGGGGCGAACTGCCACCAATATATCCAATAACGGGCATTCTCCACCCGAATAGTAAAACACCACAACAATCAGATCCAAGAGCCATGCGGATCTGCCCAGTCTCAATAAGCAAAAAACATGTCTGATAACTTGAAAAGGCGTGATTCTATGACTTATGGCAGTCAATCGCTTGTTCAAGTCTCCTGTCTAGCTGATGCGAAAACTTGAACACTACAATCAAAGAACCCGATTGACTGCCGCCAAATCATCATTTAACTGAGTGGTGTGTACTTCTATCATCTGTCCGCGGGGGACTATTCCGCCACCCGGAAGATGCTCATCTTGAAGTAGGGATATACTGGAGGAAAGAGAGAAGCAAAGACAAAAGGAAGTATGGAAGAATAAGTTTTCTACACTGCCATAGTTCCAAGCTTGCACCCTTCCAACTTTCCAACAACCAGATTGTCCGTCGCAATCAAAATCTAATAAAAAGGAGTTCGCTAATGAAAAACATGGCTGTCAATCAAAAACTTATCCTGTTAATGTTAGTGACTGCTTTCTTGACTTGCTGGGTACAAAGCGTTAGTCACGGTGGGGGTGTCGTCAGTACTATTGGGGAGATTGTCGGTGGTGTTGGGGGTGCTGTTGGAACAGGTGTTGGGGCAGCTGTCGATGCTGCTGGAACAGCTGTCGGTGCTGTTGGGACGGGCGTTGGGGCAGCTGTCGATGCTGCTGGAACAGCTCTTGGGGTAGCTGCCGGTACTGTTCTAATCGCTGTCGGTGTCATTGACCTCGGCGTGCGCCTCATTGCCACTGTTGTCTGGCATACGCATAGTCTCTCAGGTATGGCTGTCATTCCCAACGGAGGGATAATTGGTGTTGTCGCTTCAAACCTTATTCATTTGGGTGGGCTACACATGGTGGCACCCCACACCACACTCACGTATGATTCACCTATTATCGGTATCGCCTTTAGTCCCAATAACCCGCTACTTGCTAGTGGAAGCGTGGATAATACAATCCAATTATGGGATCCGGTCACAGAGACACTCAAAGCCACACTCCACGGCCATACGAGTGATGTCTTGAGCGTTGCCTTCAGTCCCGATGGGTCGCTGCTCGCCAGCGGGAGCGTGGATAATACAGTCCGATTATGGGATCCGGTCACAGAGACACTCAAAGCCACACTCCACGGGCATACGTATAGTGTCTTGAGCGTTGCCTTCAGTCCCAATGGGTCGCTGCTCGCCAGCGGCGGTACTGATGGCACCGTCCGATTATGGAATCCAGACACAGAAACGCTCGAAGCCACGCTTGAGGCACATATAGCTAAAGTTTTAAGCGTTGCTTTCAGTCCCAATGGGTCGTTGCTCGCCAGTGCGAGTGCTGATGGCTTAGTTGGATTATGGGATACCCACACAGAGATGCTCCAAGCCACACTTGGGCATGAGTCACCTGTTTTGAGCGTTGCCTTTAGTCCTGATGGAAACTTACTTGCAACTGGAAGTGCGGATGGGAGAGCGCGTTTGTGGGATCCCTATACGAGACAACTTAAAGCTACGCTTGGGCATGAATCGCCCGTTGCGAGCGTTGCCTTCGACGGAAATATACTCATCAGTGGGAGTGCGGATGGTACAATTCGCCAGTGGGAAATCACATCCGAAACAGCCCCAACATCTTCATCGCAGAGGTCGGAATTTGAATCAACCACACCAGCGGGCTACACTCGCGTGACGCTGAACGATAGAGGTACAGTTTGGGGCGTACCGACACGGTACACCACTGATTCCAATGTGGGCACAGTTGCATATATGTTGTTAGGCCAGCTCAAGGGCTGTAGCTTCTCCACGGTTGAGACCTCCCGAGAAAGTATAGTATACGTCAAGACACAATCTCTAGGACGTTTGGACGATTTTGCATCAGAAACCGTGTGTGGGAAGTCAAGTCGACGGTGGACCTCCTCTTGGAATGGAGTTCGGATAACGCATCTCCGTTTTTTCGACGAGAGCAACACCCCAAATATCAGGGAGGCTATTTACAATACCGTTACAGGGCAAATAGAACTACCTCGAGATGGGGAACTCTCGCCGGAAACAAGTGATCCAGTAGTATCCGGCGAGAGTCAGACAGAAGGGATAACAGCCTCAACAGCGGGCGACAAGATGTACTGGACGGATGGGGTGGGTAAGATTCAACGGGCAAACCTTGATGGAACAAACGTCCAAGACCTCGTCACCACCGAGCGGAATGGCCCTGGGGGTATCGCCTTAGATGTCACGGATGGCAAAATGTACTGGGCGGACGATGGGGTAGGAAGGGGCAGAGGTAAGATTCAACGGGCAAACCTTGATGGAACAAACGTCCAAGACCTCGTCACCACCGGGCTGGTAAGACCCCAACGTATTGCCTTAGATGTCGCGGGCGGCAAGATGTACTGGACGAACTGGGGGGAGGACAGGGGCAGGGATAAGATCCAACGGGCAAACCTTGATGGAACAAACGTCCAAGACCTCGTTACCACCGGGCTGGGGATACCCAACGGTATCGCCTTAGATGTTACGGACGGCAAGATGTACTGGACGGACGGAGGGACGGATAAGATCCAACGGGCAAACCTTGATGGAACAAACGTCCAAGACCTTGTCACCACCGGGCTGGAAAACCCCTACGGTATCGCCTTAGATGTCATGGAGGGTAAGATGTACTGGACGGACGGAGGGACGGATAAGATCCAACGGGCAAACCTTGATGGAACAAACGTCCAAGACCTTGTCACCACCGGGCTGGTAAGACCCGAAGGTATCGCTCTTCACTCGTACGGCAGGTTTACCACACACACATTTATCGCCCTTTCCCTAGGCTCCCCTGCTACCGGAAAACAACTCATATTGCCTCTCAATATCACTAACGGTGAAAATGTCGCAGGCTATCAGGCAACCATACAGTTTGACACAACTGCTCTCCGCTATGTCTCAAGTGAGAATGGTGATTATTTGCCTGATGCTGCGTTCTTTGCACAAACGGGGCCGGAGGAAAATCTGGTAACACTTAGCGCAGTATCTCTCGCCGGAGAAAGCAGCGGTGACGGTACCCTTGCTACACTCACCTTTGAAGTTGTCGAATTGAAAGCCTCCACAATAAAGCTATCTAAAGTACGCCTCTCCAACAGTGAAGGGAAGCTTTTTGTCCCCCAGGTTGAAAGCACCCAACAAATAACAGTCACAGTGGAACTCGAAGCGGATGTCAACGGTGACGGTACAGTGGACTTCCAAGATTTGGTAGTGGTTCAAGACCGTCTGGGGCAGACTGGCCCAAACAGTGCAGATGTCAATGGAGATGGTATCGTCGATATCGCGGACCTTACGCTCGTTGCCGGTGCGATAGGAAATGGTGCGGCGGCACCTTCGTTACATCCCCAATTCCTAGGGGACTTCACTATGGCGGAGGTCAAACTGTGGTTGTCCCAAGCACAGCGGCTAGATCTCACGGATCCAAGAGTCCAAAAGGGTATTCTCTTTTTAGAGCAGCTCCTCGCAGCACTGCTCCCGAAAGAAACCGTCCTCTTGCCCAACTATCCAAATCCGTTCAATCCAGAAACGTGGATACCCTACCGGTTAGCGGAGGACGCTTTCGTAACCCTGACCATCTATGACACAGCGGGGCGGGTTGTTCGTACGCTTGATGTTGGGCATCGCGTTGCAGCGATCTACGAGAGTCGGTCGAAAGCGATTCACTGGGATGGTCGGAACGAGTTTGGTGAAGGGGTGGCAAGTGGTGTGTATTTCTATCATTTATCCGCAGGAAATTATTCCGCCATGCGGAAGATGGTTATTTTGAAGTAGGAAAAAAAACAAATAAATTGGTAATTCAGGAAACGGATACCTATATCCCTGCGAAGTTGGACGTTGCTAAAGGTGTATTGAGTGAAGTGACAACAGATTGGGGACGAATTAATATACGCGATTACGCGCGTGCGGTTGCTGCTGCAACCGCTATCCTTGAACGGAAGGATATTTAGGTGCAGGATGCGAATCTAGTGCAGGCTATTGAGCGGTTCAGATGCGCTCAAGCCTGTAGCGTCTGGTTATCTATCGGGCATCGGTTTAGGGGTTGAGCCTCACACTGACTATGATCAAAACGGACTTTACGAATGTCAAAGCAAGAAGCATCGACTCTATGCTGAACCCTTTATCTTTGAAAAGGACATGACCCTCCGCATTCCTGTGAACTCGGTGGAGTTGAAGGGGCTGACCCATTCCTTAGAGCGTCGCAGTGCCTTGATGACAACAGACGGTATGATTCTACACATCCAGTGTCAGCCACTGACAGATCCGCATGAATGAGGCGACCCATTTATTATCAGGATAGCTATTGAGAAAGCGATGGCGTGAAGGGTTTATAAATGACAAACACAACACAACCAGCGAGGAGTATTCCGCCAAGGCAAGGATTCTTAAAGACGTCCAGTCGATGAAAGAAGCGAAATATTTCAGCAAGGATAAACTCGAAAAATTGATTAATCAAACGATAAAAAGAGAGAAGGAATATATAGACTGGGCAAAGACATCTCCCCAAAGGGTGTGGAGAGCGAGAGGGCTATTCGTGAGGGATACGCTTGGCAGTTTTACCGTCATTTTCGGTTTCGGACATGGTGTGTTCTGTCTTGTCGCTTGGATTGTCCGGGGTTTCGATTGATTCTGCTAGTGGTAGGTTCGGTTTCCAACCGCGCTGTCACGCACAAGTCGATAGAGATAGTGTTTTCGTCGATTTTTCGATGCCAAATACAATGACGGACGTTGGTGCTGGCGAGAGCCAGTAATGTATCCGTAAACCTGAAAGGCTGAAAAGTTTTTCGAGATATTAAGGACAAAGCATTTTTTTCGAGTCCGAAAACATTTTGAGGAAAAGACATGATGTATCGTGGTCATATACCCAAGAGAAAGAAGGACGCTGAACCGACCAAAAATACTGCTCTGAGTTGCGTCGTTACTGGGTTCTTCCTTGGAGCGTTTGTGATACTCATATTGTATATGCTTTATTGCTAGCCACCATTGTTTATGTGGTTCCCGAACTAACCGCCCTTTGAACATTTTGCCGGTGAAGCCGAAGCAATCACTGAACTACAAGAATAGGATTCACCGATGTTCAAACTGAGTTAGATTCCAACCCCGAAAGTTGAGAGAGAATGTCCTCGATGTCATATTCAACAAGTTTCTCTTAATTCCTAGCATTTTGGGGCTCAACCGAATCTTGCATAAGACGTCCGAAAACAAAAAAGCCCCAGACAGGAGAATCCAGAAAGCGATCGATCAAGCTTTGTGGCTGTCCCCGCTGGGGCTAATCCCAACAAGAATATCGCTAATTTTTATGCCTCAACTCACTACAGGATCCTTATAACTTATGATGTTTCAGATGTCGGATATTTTTTTACTATCGTGAAATTTACTGGGATAAAATTACCCTCCTAAAGCATTTCGCCCTAGGAGGGTGATGGCCGTCGCCGAATCAAGTAAATAGGGCTACCCTACTTCTGCATGAGCCGACCAAGTGTTAAATGCCTCACCTAATGCATCCAGTTTTATCGGCATTGTATTACCAGCAGGCAAATCTCTTGGCGTTGTAGGACCCAGTTCAGTTCCATTAGATAGGTGGACTTCCACCCGAACTCGACGAAGTGGTTGGTTTGTCGTGTTAGTAACACTACCAACGAAAGCGTTTGCCGATGCGTCAAACCTGAGAGTAAGCCTTGCACCTTTGCGGATTGCATCATAGGTGTTCGCTTTGGTGAATTGTGCGCCAGACTCCTCATCTCCTTCGTCGTGAGCAACTTCACCTGATTCACCAGTAGGAAGATTGTTAGTGTCGGCACATGCATATAACAGGGCGGATAGGATTACGAGCAAAACTAACGGTTTCATTGTGAACTCCTTTCACAACATTAAGAGGACTCATCATAGCCTCTGTTTATAACCTTGTTTTCCTGATATAGGGTGAAACGCTTATCTATTTAACAAAGATTACCAAGGTTGTAATTATTATTAAGATTTGTGTCATTCTGTCCTCTTTATAACTTATTAGAACTTAACCTGTAGGTCGAGTTTCCATACTCAACACTTACCTGTAAGGAGGGGACACAACTGGAGGGAAATTATGAAAGTCAGAAGATTCACCATTTTTAGGTTGTTATCGTTGTTTGTCGCGCTGATTGTAGGGTTTTGCGCCTGCGATCAGACTGGTCAACTTTTCCTGCCGGGGACATTTGAGACGGAAGCCCCCGCTAACGAAATTCCCGTCGGCGTCGTGCTCTCGGTCACGGGGCGGTTCGCCGCTTCATCTGGCGTCTCGATAGGACACGGCTTAGACTTAGCTCTTGAAGAAATCAACCGATCGCAACGCAACGGCAGGCAAATCCGGTTCATCATAGCAGACGACGAAAGCACCGTAGCGGGTGCGGTCGAAGCCTACAATAAACTGATTCAGGACTGGTTCATCTACGAGATAACGAGTTTGGTTACAGAGGTCGAAGCCTACAATAAACTGATTCAGGACGGCATACCAGTCATCTTGGGTCCAGCGACCTCAAGCCAGACCGAAGCGGCGTTCCCGGTGGCGCAGGAGCATGGCGTCGTCGCAATGAGTCCGACCTCAACGGCACGCGGGCTGAGTGCGCTAGGCGATTACCTCTTTCGGGCGGCGTTGACCACCGATGTGGTGATCCCTAGTGGCATCGAGACGACCCACGCCAAGCTCGGCTATCAAACAGCCGCGACGATGTATGACGACACCGATGTCTTCTCCACAGACAGCGATCTTGCGGTGAGAGAAACGCTCGCTACAAAGGGAGTCGAGGTGCTGATCACAGAGACCTTCCGAGGCGGGGATACCGATTTCACGGCACAACTGACTCGGATAAACGAAATGAACCCGGACGTTATCTTTGTATCCGCGCAGGCACCTGAGAAGCCTGGGATACTGACGCAAGGGCGTCAAGTCGGTATACCCGTGTCGGTGCCGTTTATTGTTCGCACGTTGACGACAGCCAATGTGCAGGCTGCGGGCACTGCAGCGGAGGGGGCTATCACCTTTGTCGGGTGGGCGAGCACAGCGAATACGCCGGGGAATCAAGTGTTTGTCCAGAACTATACTGAGAAATATGGGGAAGCACCTGACAACTACGCTGCACGGGCGTATGTCGCACTCAGCGTCTTGGCGGAAGCGATAGCCAACGCACCATCTATTAATTCAACCGCCATCCGAGACGCACTGGCAAATATCACAGACTTTGATACTGTTGCCGGCAAGTTCTCCTTTAACACTGTCGGCGATGCCGTTTACGAGCCGAAGATACTAATTGTCAAAGACGGCGAATTGCAAATCTTTGAGTAAATGGGTTTTAGAGGTTAGGGCTGTTGGTCTCCCATCAAAGAACACTATCCTCGATACCTACAGCCCTAGCGGTGGGGGACACCTTTGGGTGTCCCTCGTATAAATATGGCAGCTGACCTCATGGCAGCTCCCTAGTGAGTCATGGCGTCCACCAAAGCCGGGGGTTTGCTGCCGCCACTACATTTTTGAAAAAAGTTATGAACAATCGCGTGCTAGGCAGAAACATTCGGCTAACTTAGCCCCCAAGTAAAGGAGAAATCGTATGGAGCAAATCAACGGGCTGCTGAAACTGCTCAACACTATAGAAGATAATATCGAACAACTACAGATTACTTATACAACGGGTGAAAATACGGCTGTTCTTCGGTAGATGAGAAAAGTCGAACTTTCCCTCAATTGAAACGTCTTTATAAGGAGAAAGGAGTGATTGAATCGTTTTTTTTTGAAAAAAAAGCTAAAGATTTTCCTATGAAACTGATATAATATTATAGTGACCTGCATTTTTGGAGGCAAACCGCAAACGTTTATAGGTTCACCTTCCTCACAATGCCCCCTTCATTTGCCAGGTGAATAGGGCGTAACAGGCGAATTGTTACATACTAGAATCATTAGATGTAACAACCCCAAACAGAGGAATAGTTATGACACCTCAACGCGGTCCTCATTACGCCAAAAATTGTCCCTTCCACATCAAACCCAACCAGCCCCTGAGCGCGGCGGAGTCGGTGGTCCGGTGCGTCGAATGCGTTGCCCGTGGCTGCGACCCACTAAAGCGGTCAAAGCCGGATCTGCACCAACTAGCATACCTGACAATCCTTGAAAACTCACCCAAATACGACCCAAAACACAAAAGCGGCGCGAGTTTAGGCACGTTTATCCGTACCCGTGTGTGTACCAAGCTCTGGAACGAGCGTGATAAAGCCCTCAAAGCGATTCCATATTCAGCGCTTGAAGGAGATAAAGGGACCCAGCACCAGCAAGTCAATCAGTTGATGGATGGGCTTGTTGCCGAGGCACTGCTGCACGATGGTGTTGAAGATACTGTCGTGTGGGAGATCGATGTTGAAAACTTCAAGATCGCACTCCCCCAACTGCTGGGGTGTTTATCCGAGAACGAGCGTGCAGTCGTGGAGATGAAGTTTTATGATGGGCTGAAAGCCGTTGAGATAGCGGACAGGCTCGGTGTCAGTGAGGGTCGAATCAGTCAACTGTCCCGCAAAGCACTCGCGAAGTTGGGTAAAGCCTACCTGTTTGGAACAACCCAGTCATAGTGATTCGATAACCAAACCTTTAACCATTCACTAAGGAGGATTCATCATGTTGACCTTAGACGTGGGAAGGTATCAAAGCGAAGGTGTTAGAGTAATGAGACTCAATCAATGAAATTAAACCAACCGAAAGAAAGCGAGGGCTCGTGATGGACTACAAGCAGAAGTTAGGTTACATGGTGCTGGGCGCGGCGATGACCTTGGTGGGTGTGGCGGTGTCAGTCTTTTCTCCGCCGTCGAACGCACACGACAGCGAGTATATTGTGTGTAAAGGACTGACGGTGGTTGACAATAAAGGGAACGATGCAATCCGCTTGATCGTCGGCGAGAGACGGAATTTTATCGTCATCTATGATAAGACGGGCAAAAAGGCGGTTGGCTTACACACGGACGGGACAGGCAATGGCGTAGTCGTATTTGATAAGATGGGCGACATCAAATGGGAAAACCCTTAACAGGAAGATTTAATTTAGGAATCCCCTAACGATTGAGGAGGAAGCGTGATGACACCGACTAACGGCATACCCCAAGCGGGCGTGAGAGTCTTGGTCAGATATTCATATGGATTCGCTGTCGCAGAGTCTGGCGATACGATGCTGCTGCTATCCAAAGAAAACTCCATCGATCAAATTACCTTTAAGACGGAAACGCAAAGGCGTCAGGCGGTGGAACTGCTGTGCGCCTTAGCTGAGGGTAGAATCAGACGACGGATCGTACCCGTTACTTGGATCGATCCTGAAATCCAATCGTTTCACCCGGCGCTGGCACTGCTCAGGTGAATGACCTCCAAGTGACAGTATCAAAGAAGGCAAGAATATGTTAGTTCGCATGTCATTCACCATAACGATGGCTCTCTTTGGAGTGGGTCTTATCTGTTACTTTATGTTCGGTTGTAGCGCAGCTGCGCCGCTGTATGTCATTGATGTGCAGAAACTCGCTGGCGCAACACCCGAAACCGCTGCCCAGCCCCTCAAAGAGATGGTGCCGTGCAAGTTAATACACGAGGATCGGTGGGAAGACTGTAATGTCCACGCATTACCATCAGAATGGGACAGGTATATCTGTCTCTCTCAAAAAATGCACCTATTCTCATGCCGAATTTCTCAGGGATGTCGGAGAGATAATAGAAATCGTGGAGAAAGATTTCGCCTTGAAGCCTACTATGGTAAGCTATCCCCTTCAATCACACAGTAGCGATTGACAATCAACCCTCAACAGCTCATCGGGCAAGGAGTCATCACCATGACAACACATGACCATCGCAACCTACGGATCAATCGAACAGATAAAATGGCAGCCAAACAATCGGGGCTGCCGTCTCTATTCTACACTATCAAGAGATGCTACGGAGATGACGAGGCTTCAAGCTATCTCCGTGCCCACCAGCCCGTCGCAGCTAATAAATCGACAGGGTGGCTGATGGCAGGCTCTCAAAAACAGGTGCCTCTCACCGCACAGGCGACGATTGTATGACTTAGGACATTGGTTTTACCAAAACAACCGCCTTAAAATCGAAAATAGTGCGTAATTATCATACAAGGCAGACAATGCAATGGGAAAGGGATCCTGACAATGGCTGATTACTACGTCGGTATGAAACAAGAGACCTTCTTAGTGCACAACATGTGCCATATACGCCGCCGTGAGCGCGTGTTCGACTATGAGGGTGGATATGTATCGGAGTATCAATGGGACGACGGGTCAATCATCCTTATCTTATGGAGCAGACGGTTCGATCAACTCCGTATCATCTATATCGAAGAACAGAGGGGGATAAGTCGATTATGAGCATCAGAAAAAGGAAGATTACGATAATACTCGCAGCGTGCCTCTGGTTCGTCCCGAGCTGTCTTCATGCAAACGCTTTGAAGATCTCATTGACTTTTTCTAACCCATCCCATGCGGCGGCAAAGCCGGCATGCGCGGCAACTTGAAAAAAGACTTCAATGATTTCTGCTTTCGTTGCACCGTTATTCAGTGCCATTTGAACGTTCAGTTCTAGGGCATTCACTCGACCTAGCGCCGCTAAAATTGCAATGCTACAAAGGCTCCGTGTTCTTAGGTCTAAGTTAGGGCGACTCCAAATCTCACCGCCGACAACTCCCATTACACATCTTTCAAAATCCGGAGATAATAACCTAAATTTCTCCCTCAACTCGTCTATTTTGTTGGTGCCAACCATTTGTGAAAACTGTTCAACGCCTTTTTGATATTGTTCTTCAAGCATTATACTTTTCTCCTACAACAATTTGATAGCTAGGGTATAACTAAAGAAAATCAAAATCACAACCCAAGTGCGCCTGCTCGATGTGCTGGGTATATAGCAACCCGTAGCCTCGCTGGAAGTGTGGTTTAGGTAGAACGAGCTGCTCCTTCCGCTTCGCTAATACCGCGTCATCGACCAGCAGTTCCAATCGCTTGTTTGGGACGTCCAATTCAATTAGATCGCCCTCCTGCACCAACGCGAGCGGTCCTCCGATAGCCGCTTCGGGGGCGATGTGGAGCACAATCGTGCCAAACGCCGTTCCGCTCATCCGAGCGTCGGATATACGAACCATATCCTTTACACCCGCCCGCAAGAGCTTTTTCGGAATTGGAAGATAACCTGCCTCTGGCATTCCCGGTCCACCGATAGGTCCTGCGTTCTGCAGAACGATGACATGCTCTGGGGTCACGGGTAAATTGGGATCATCGATACGGTTATGTAGATCTTCGAGCGACTTAAAGACGACCGCCGGTCCGCGATGCATCAGTAGATTGGGCGAAGCAGCCGAACGCTTAATCACTGCTCCCTGTGGTGCTAAGTTCCCATAGAGGCTCGCAAGGGTTCCAGATTCAAACAATGGCTTCGTTCTCAGCTTGATAACATCCTGCCACGCTGCCGGAGGAGATACTGTCGAGAGGTTTTCCCCAATGGTACTGCCCAGCACCGTTTGCGTATCTCGATGGAGGACATCTTCAAGGGCTTTCATCACTACTGGAATGCCACCCGCCTTATAGAGATCTTCCATATAATGCTCACCGCTCGGTTTGAGATTTACGATGACCGGCGTCTCATCGCTGATCCGATCAAAGTCGGTGAGTTCAAGCTTAATTCCGAGCCGCCGCGCAATCGCTGTCAAGTGGATAACACCGTTTGTTGAACCGCCAATCGCCATTAGGAGACGGATCGCATTCTCGAAAGATTGTTCCGTCAAGATCTTCGACGGACGGAGATCATTTTTAATCATTGAGACAATCGTCCTACCGGTCGCTTCCGCATGACGCCGCCGTTCCGACATCACCGCAGGGATAGCGGCACCACCCGGCAACATCAAACCCAGTGCCTCCGCCATCGCTGCCATCGTGCTAGCTGTGCCCATCACCATACAAGTGCCCGTGCTGGAACACAGCCGACTCTCAACCTCCGCGACTTCGTCTGCGTCCAGACGTCCTGCACGATACTCGCCCCAGAATCGACGGCAGTCGGTGCATGCACCCAGTCGCTCGCCTTGATAATCCCCGGTGATCATCGGTCCTGCTACTAGACAGATTGCGGGACGATCTGCGCTCACCGCCCCCATCAACTGGGCGGGAACTGTCTTATCGCAGCCGCCTAACAGGATAACGCCGTCCATCGGCTGGGCGCGGATCATCTCTTCAGTATCCATTGCCATCAGGTTGCGGAACATCATCGTGGTAGGTGCCGTGAACATCTCTCCAAGCGAAATTGTCGGGAATTCAATCGGCAACCCACCGTGAGACAACACGCCCCGCTTCACAGCTTCGATAAGGTCAGCGAAATTGTGGTGACAACTGTTAAAACCGCTGAAGGTGTTGATGATACCAACGACCGGACGATCCAACTCCTGATCCGAATATCCCATCGCTTTTGCAAATGCTTTGCGGATGTAGACGCTGAATTCGGGATCTCCGTAGTTTGTTAAGCCGCTCTTGATACCTGATGGTTTTCTTGTTTGCATAATTTTTTCATAGTTCACTTTTGCAACACCGAAAAGTGTGTGTACAATATGTAATTCTATCGTCTAGCACAGGCAGGTTAGAGATCTATCCGGTATACGCGAACAGCGGTATCATGAAACATAGCAGCACGCTCGTCAGGGGAATAGCCCGATGACAACCGCTTGAAAGCGTTATACATCACGTGGTATGAATACGACACCTTATCGACCGGGAAATTGCTCTCAAACATACACCGGTCAGGTCCGAACTGCTCGATGCAGTAATTCATCAAGGGCGCCATATCCGAAGCAAGCTCTTCCGAACCTGCGGGGGTTGTTCGGGCGTGCCAGTCGAAGCCGGTGCGAGGCATTCCGATACCCCCTAGCTTGACGGTGACATTGGGACATTCTGCCACGGCAGCGATACCGTTCCGCCAAGTAGAGAGCACTTCGTCGTCGCGGTTGGCATAAGGACCTACTCGTAGCAGACCTCCGATATGATTGAGGATAATAGTCAGATTAGGCACTGCCCTTGCGAAATCCGCTAATTCGGGTAGTTGGGGGAAGTACATCCAAGCCTCAAAAGACAATCCCATACCCGCGAGCACCCGCGCACCAGCGCGAAAATTATCGGTAGCTAACTGCCCTTGCATTCGGTGAGCACTCGTGTTCTCGACCTCTGGATGGGGGTCCCAAGTTACCGCATGGCGGATACCACGAAACCGATTGGGACTGGCTTCTTGCAACGCTTGAAGCACCGGTTCAACCTGCTCCCCTAGGTTCAGGTTAGCATGTCCAACGATTGCAGCGGCAGCCCGGCAAGGTCCGTATAATCCGCTCGCGCTGGCAGCTGCCAACCCTTGCACGAATTCAACCTCACCAACAGGACGCATCTCCTCCGGTCCATCAGCACGGTACATCGCTCTTGCCTCAACAAACACGGTGGAACGGACGTTATGACCGCTGTTCACGTCGTCGGCTAGCTCGTGGAGCAGATACCGTTGATAAGGAACACGTTCCGTCCGAAAGTCCCAGAAGTGGTGATGCGGATCGCAAATAGGAATCTCCGGTTCCAGGGTTGGTTCCGGAGTCAAAGCGAGCCAGTCATTACCTCCAAATGGCATAAAAGCACCTCCATTGTAGTATATCGAGTTTTTTATAATGAATAAACACCAGTTAGGTGTCAGTCAAGGAGTTCTGAATATTTATTATACCACTCTTTTCCAATATTAGCGACAAAACAATGGGAAGGTCGGCTGGTTGCATTTCTGTTGTAAAATTGAGAAAACACTGATAAGATAATTTCGGAAACTTTAGATATTTCCTCAACTCAGTGTTGGAGGCCTTTTATGAACGAACAAGCGACCGCTCTTGCCGCTGCGAATGGAACGCCTGACTTCGCTTCAGTCCGCAACGACTTTCCGCGGGCAAGAACCGCTGCGTACTTCGATAACGCCTCGTCACATCCACTCAGTGTTCACTCTGCCGCAGCGCTTCACCGCTACATCGACTGGGTTACGCACGAGGTAGGCGAGCCGTGGTGGCCCCCTTGGGCGGCACCACGGGACGAAGGGAAACGTCTCTTCGCCAAACTCATCAACGCCCAACCAGAAGATATCGCTTTTGCCCGCAGTGCCGTTGAGGCAGAGAGCAACTTGATCAATGGTATGCAGGATCATCTCTCCGGCGGCAACATCGTCACCCATGACTTACACTACGGCGCGTCGCTCTACAACTACAAGATGCGGGAACAGGCAGCAGCTCTCCCTTGTATTAGAGATAGTGATAGCCTCCGAATCGTCAAACATCATGATTGGCAGATCGACTACCGCGATATGGAACGGGCGATTGATAGTAACACCAAACTAGTATCGATCACTCTGGTTTCCAACGTCAACGGTTATCTCTCAGACGTCAAAGCAATCAGCGATCTTGCCCACGCACACGGTGCCTATCTCTATGTCGATATTATTCAGGGTGTAGGCGCTGTGCCGGTCGATGTACAAGCGATGGGAATTGACTTCGCTGCGTGTTCTACGTTTAAGTGGCTCATGGGTGTCAAGGGATTTGGTTTCCTCTACGTGCGCTCAGACCTCCAAGGAACTGTGGTGAAACCTACCCAACACTGTGGCGGTCTGGGCTTCAATTACACACCTTGGGTTGAAGCCCCTGACCCGGATGTCGCGGAGTACGTCTTTACACCAACCCCCGGACCGACTTGTTACGAAGTCAGCTATCCGTCATACGAAGGTGCCATCTGTGCACAGGAAAGCTTGAAGTATATCCTCCGGTTGGGAGTTCAGAACATCCGCAACCATGTGCGCACGCTCACGGATCGCCTGATGGACGAACTACCTACCCTTGGTTATCCTACTATTACCCCGAAGGGGAACGAAAGCCCCATTGTGACTTTTGTGGTGCCAGATCCGGCAGCGACAACGGAGAAACTCAGAGATGCTGGCGTTCATGTTGCAATGCGCCACGGCAACAAGATGCGAATCTCTCCCTCTGTTTTTAACAACCAAGAAGATGTTTCCCGGTTGTTGGAAGCACTTGCATAACGAGCACAAAGTGCAAATCGGAATATGCAGATAAGGTTTGGTCAAGGAGGAAACATGGCTGAAAAATTCTGGTTTAATCGCATGGCTGAACATTGGAGTATACCGGAGCGGTTAGATTTAGTGGAACATGTGAGAAGGGCAAAGCTGCAGGTTGTACAGGTGGGAACCTTCGGACCGATGTTCTACAGTTTAGCGGACGATCCTGAAGTGAATCGCCACTGGGTGGGGATGCCATTAGTTGGGGTCCGAGAAAACTTAGCCTGTGCGGCAGAGCTTATCCCCCAACTCCAAGAGGCTGGCGCACGGGTTGTTGGGCAGATGAGTATGGCATGGAACTACGGAAACCACGAACAGGGGAAGGGGCTGTTCGGTGCTTGGGAGCGAATCTGGACGGAGGAGCTTCTAGGAACTGCCCCCTGTAGTCGTGCCGAGGATACCCAACAGCGGCTCGCAGACGGGTCGTTGCGACGCTGGGACATCGAAGGCCGCCCGTATCTGACATATAGCGGCTGCATGTGTAATCCGCACTGGCTTGCCACGCTAAAACCGATGGTGAAAAAAGCCATCAACTTGGGGATAGATGGATTCAATGTGCATCATAATTTCGAGAATTTTTGTCGATGCCATTACTGTCGTGACTATGTACAAGGTAAGTTACAGGAAGTTTTCGATGATGCCGATCTGCAACACATTTTTGGGAGGCGAGATCTCACTGAAGTTACAGATCTGCTAACGCCGTGCCAAGAATGCCCGGAGGATCTGAAAACCCGATTTCAGCTAACCGTTAATCGTGCGACCCACCTGCGGCGCAAAGAGGCACTAGACGAAATATACATCGCGCACGGTCGCTCGTTGAAGCCAAACCTCCTGCTAGCACAGTGGTATCACAAGTACGATTTCATGGCCCACGACGAGCGCAGCCTGCTGCCAAGCGCATTATGGGCGAAAGATGAGGATTATATCTGGTATAGTCAAGGCGGATATAAGGGGATGAGTTTCATCAAACACAACTATCTGGCGGATATGGGGCTGCCCGCCCGGTTCATCTATGCGGCTAGCGGTGGCAAACCCTATGTAATTAACAAATACGATTCCCGCCGCTTGCGATTGTCGATTTCCGAAGCCGCAGCAAATCACGCTGCAGCACTCGCGTATCATTGGGGCTACGATGAAACGCCGGATTTTGCTGTGGAGGATTACTACGCTCCAGTTATTCGCTATCAACGTTTTCTCGCCGACCACGAAACTCTGCTGCATCCCGCCCAGCCTTGGGCGCAGATAGCACTGGTCTATCCACGTCGCGCTGAGTTAGAGGACGAAATCGATAGTCTAGAACCGCTCAAGCGGATTGGTCGATTGTTGGAGGACAGGCATCTGCTCTTCGACATTATCCTCGATGAACAACTCCTGGAGCGTGCAGCGAACTACGACATGGTTATCTTACCCGATGTGAAACGTCTATCTGTGGAGGAGGGAGCATACCTCCAGCGGTTCGTCGAACGAGGTGGAAAACTCGTTTTCAGTGGGGATACCGGCAAGTATCAACTTGACGGACAACCGTACCCCGAAGGTCTGTTAGCAGGATGGGAACTGACGGCTGAAGATCACAATGGCGCAGGACCGGAGGGAGTGTGCTATGTCGTGGAGGGACAATGGGAACCCGATTCAGTAGAGGTGCGGCCTGATGTCAAACTACTGGTATATCGGTCCCTAGAGAACGATTCTTGGGGACGAAATTTTCTGAACGATTTGGACGATCTGCTTGGGGGAGTATACCTAGAAACCGATGCGCCTTGGTTTGTCCGTGTACGCGCTTGGGCACCCGAAGGGCATGAGGCTTTGGTGCTGCACTGGGTCAATTACCGGCAGGATGAAGAAGCGGATATTGAAACACCTCAGCCCACGGGACCGATTCAGGTGGAGTGCAAGGTGCCGGATGGCTATTCAGTACAAAAAGTCGAGTGGCGCTATCCAGAAAAGAGCGATTCAGTCGGCCTGCATCACGAAACGATTGGAGAGCGGATCCACTTTACCATTCCAAGCATAATCGTTTACGGTTTGAGTGTAATACACCTACGGAAGGTTTGAGAGAATGGAGATCCTCCCATTTCTACTTTTTATCCTCTGTTGTATTGCTATCGTCGGAGCGATCTGGGGACTATTCTGCCTCTTGACCCGGTTTGGGCGCGGTGAATCTTACGATTTACGCTCCGTCCGCTGTCCACAGTGCAACACCGAACGAAAGCCACGAAAAACAGGAAAGTATAGAAATCTTGTTGAGGCAGAACTCGAATGTCCGGTGTGTGGTTATATTTCGTGGGATATTCCCCCGCGAACCGACCTCTCGGCACGTCCGGTGGACAAAGCCGAACGCAATATATGACCCGTAAAGAGTAGCCTTGCGACGAGTTAAAGCCGTTGGACTCGCGTCAAGAGAAAGTGCAAAACGCTCCGAGGCACCGCGTTTTTGAGGAAGAAATCGCTGTCTGTTGTACGGTCTTTTAACATATCGCAGTGGATTGACACATCCACTGCACCCGTACAAAGATGGCTCCGTTCCGAGAGTCTAGGGCTTGGATATGCCTATCCAAGCCGAGCGGGTTGGAGGACTAGCAACTTGCGTTAACATAAGGTGGGACTATTCAACAGACAACCGGGCTAGAGCCTCCGCTAGCTGCTCTATCCCTGTGTTAATTGTCTCAAGACTGACTGCATAAGCGAACCGAAGATGTCCAGGACGCTGAAACTTACTCCCCGGCACCGTCACGACATTCGCGCTTTCAATCAAGTAAAGTGCTAACTCCTCGTCCGTGTTGAGGAGTTGCCCTTCCGGTGTCTGGCGACCGAAATAGCGGCGCATATCTGGGAAAAAATAGAACGCGCCCGACGGACGCTCCCAAACTGCATCCTTCACTAGCTCCCCAAAGCCTTCCATCAATACCTCTCGCCGGATAGAGAGTGCATCCCGAATTTGGTATCGCAGGCGCAGATCCACATCTTTTCGCAAAAAATGTGCATACCCTTTCTGCGTAGGTAGGTTGACGCACGAGGAGGTATTCCCCTCAACATTTGCTATTGCGCCCATCATCGCTTCCGGTCCTGCAATAAATCCCAGACGAAGCCCCGTGCCTGACACCTCTTTGGACATACCTCCAACGAGCAGGGTCTGCTTGGGAAGGTAAGACGCAATACTGACATGTTCGAGACCATCATAAACGATGGTACGGTAAACTTCATCAGATAAAACGCAGATCTGTCCATGCCTTCCGATGACTTCGGCAAGTTCACCCAACAATGAGGGCGGATAGACTGTCCCTGTTGGATTATTAGGCGAATTCAGCACGATCAATGCAACCGTATCATCTTGATTCAGGAGATCTGCTAGCTGATTTGGATCCGGTAGAAGATGTGCATCGGTCTGCAAGATGATCGGTGGTTTACCTGTCAACAGGATTGGCAGATTCTCGAAAGATTCGTAGGTTGGGGCAAACGTTACCAATCGATTTCGACGAGAAGTCGGGTTTAGCATCGTCACACAGATTTTGAAAACGGCATCTTTGGGACCGGGGCAGACTACAATCTCCGATGGGGAATAACTTAACCCGAACAAACGAAGATCTGCGTGAATGGCTTCGAGCAATTCGGGATCGCCTGCTTCTGGGGAGTAGTGGGTCGCATCATCCATTAGGGCTTGGGAAATTGCGGCTTTCAAAAGGTGTGGCACCGGAAGTTCTGGATTCATTTCACCAATCCCGAAATCATAAATTTGTTTTCCTTCTTGTCTCAATCTATCCGCTATAGACTTGATTTCCAGCGTCGGTGATGGTTTTATCTGTTGTGCCCAAGCTGATGGCATTAACCCCATAGAGAAATTCCCTCGTGATTTATGAAATGATGTGTTGATGGGTTTACAACGTCCCAAACCTGTCGAAATAATAGCATGAAGCGTACAAGGACGTCAATCTCAAACTTGTAGCGGGTTAAGGGCTATTTGGTTTTCGATTTTCTGCCTATCTGAGCAGGAAGTCGGGATTCGTAGATCCCTCCTACAGGCAGCTAGCCCGTCCCCTCTTATGTCTTCGATCAATCCGTTAAACTGCTTTCTGAGCAAAAAAACATTGACAGTCGAAAGTTGAGAGATTATACTTCATAATATGAAGTGCATGGGTTAATCTCATTATTCGATCGTTCTTGAATCCGAGTCTACAGAAGGGGGCAGATCATGTACAGCATCGGCATATACGGCGACACCGGCATGGTGGGCCAAGAGATTGAAAAAGTTTTAGAACATCACGATCAGGTTGAAGTCTGCTTCAGAAAAAATTCAAGAAGAGAAGAAGGAGCGTTAAACTCCTGCGAATTGGTTTTTCTTGCGACTAAAGATCCAGAATCAATGACATTTGCTCCATCAATCTTTGAGCTTGGAAAGAAAGTCATTGATATGAGCGGTGCGTTCAGATTTCCCAGAGCGGAATTTGAAGAGGAGTATGCACCGCGAATCGGATTGAATCCTAACGAATCCACAGATTACGTTCCTGAACTGCTAGCGGAAGCGGTTTACGGGATGCCGGCACTGCTACAAGATCAGATCGCTCAGGCACGGTTAGTAGGCAATCCGGGCTGTTACCCGACGAGCGTTGTGTTGGCTTTAAGACCGCTTAAAGGGCTTGTCCAAGGCGAAGCGACCATCGTAGCAACGTCGGGAATTTCCGGCGCACGAAAAGATGTTGAAGAGGTGCCCAATGAGATTACGTACGCCTACGGCAGACAGCACAAACACATCCCGGAGATGGAGCTATATTCTGGTTTTCGTGTGAACTTTACCCCTATTGTTCTCCAGTCTGTTTTCAGGGGAATTAACACGAATATCCGGGTTGAGTTGACGGAACCGCTGAAACATGTCTCTGAAGACGCAGCGGTTGAGCAGTTGAGCCAGATGATCCGAAACGCCTACCAACCGGAGGATCTGGTGTTCGTCGTGGAAGATACGGCTGATAAACAGTGGGGCACGCGCGATATCGCTGATACACATAAGCTCCTCGTCAAAGTTAGAGTTGATGAAGGGTTCGCTTACATCTGTTCCCTTGAGGACAACCTTGGGAAAGGTGCCGCGAGCCAAGCGGTTGAGAACATGAACATAATGCTCGGACTGCCGCGGCTATACGGTATCGATCCAGCCTATAGCACGAGTTGATTTGAGTATGCGAATTACCCTTTAGTGCGTCCACTGCCGATTGGTAGTGGACGCGCGGTTAATCCCACCCGGGGAACTGTGCTCCATATCCAGAGATAATTTCAATGTCTAGCCCTGTCGAACAGATCCCGCCGCACCGGAAACCGATAGGTTCCGATCCCTACCGCCCCTTATACCACTTTTCGCCGCCAGCAAATTATCTCGGCGATCCGAATGGAACAATCTTTTGGAAAGGCAAGTATCATCTTTTTTACCAGTACAATCCTGATGGTGCTTTCGACAATTCCAGACGGATGCACTGGGGCCACGCGGTCAGTACGGACCTGGTGCACTGGGATGATCTCCCCATCGCACTGACACCCACGCCGGGCGGTCCCGATCGGAGTGGCTGTTGGAGTGGTGGTGCGGTGAACAACAATGGTGTCCCAACACTGATTTACTATGGCCACCCAGAAGGAAACTGTATTGCCATGGGCGATGATGAGCTTATTACTTGGGAGAAGCATCCCGCAAATCCAGTGATTCCCTACCCACCGGATGGAGATAGTTGGCGACCATTTGATCCATGCGCTTGGTGGGAAGGGGATAGGTGGTATTCGATTTCAGGTGGGAAGCTCGAAGGCATCGGAGACACGGCATTCTTATGCCGATCTAAAGATCTCATTCACTGGGAATACATGCATCCGTTTTATATCAGTGAATTGGATAAAGCGCCCGAATCGGATTGTGCTGTCCCGGACTTTTTTCCGCTTGGCGACAGGCATGTGTTGCTCTTCGCTAGTCATGACCGAGGTGTTCAATACTATATCGGCGATTACGCGGATTATCGGTTCTATCCAAAACATCATGGACGGATGAATTTCGGCGATTTTGGGGTTGAGAGCGGTCACCTCTGCGCCGGGTTTACGCTATTAGATGGGAGGAACCGACGCATTTTCTTTGGCTGGATTCCAGAGGGACGCCGCGAAACAGTGCAACGAGCAGCAGGTTGGGCAGGTGTGATGTCGCTGCCGCGGGTTCTTTCCCTCTCTGACGCGGGTACATTGGAGGTTGAACCCGTCCCGGAACTAACAGTCTTACGCCGTAACCATCGTCAACTATCGAATCTTCGAATGAGTCCTGATACTTCCATCGCACTTGACGAGGTCGGTGGAGAATGTCTCGAAATCTTGGCAACTTTTGATCCGGGCGATGCCAACGCGCTAGGAGTTAAAGTGTGTTGCTCACCAGATGACGACGAGCAGACACTTCTCTTTTATAGTCCAGGGGATAAGTGCCTGGTCTTGGATGCGGATCGGTCAAGCGTCAATCCCGATGTTGTAAGTCGCGGTGTGCAGCGGGGACCTCTCGAATTGGCTGCGCATGAATTTCTAACGCTGCATATTTTTATAGACCGTTCGGTTATTGAGATCTTCGCAAACAATCGGCAATGCCTTACCAAACGGATCTATCCCGCCAGACAGGACAGCCGAGATGTGCATCTCTTCGCTCGTGGTGGCACTGCGAAACTAAAGTCGATAGATGTGTGGGATCTGGCAGCGATTTGGGACGCATAGACTTGCGGCGAAAATATCCCATCCGGATAGAATAATTCGTATAGACTGCCTCACCAAATATAAGGAGAACTTGATGAGTTCAAACAGTTATCGTGGTGTATTCACCATTCCCTCCACACCGTTTCTAGAGAACGGAGAGATTGATGTCGCTAGTTTCCAACGCATGATTGATTTCTGCATTGAGTGTGGTTCACACGGATTGGTCTATCCTGTGAACGCCAGTGAGTTTACTGCCCTCAGCGATGCAGAACGGTTCAAGATGTCGGAAGTGCTTGTTAAGCAGAACGCCGGACGATTACCAGCCATTATTGGTGCCGCGGGAGTGACGCAGGAGGTCGCGGCGCTATTTGCGAAACACGCGCGCGATATCGGCGCGGACGGTGTTATCGCTATGCCTCCGTATGTCAATCACATATCTGAGAGTCTCACCTTTGAATATTACCAGACAATTTCAGATGCAGCACGGATGCCAGTGTTCATTCAGAACAATATGCCGCCCATTGGCTCGAATCTGTCGGCAGAATGCTTGCTTAAACTCTGTCGGGAGATTGAGTATGTGGAATATATCAAGGAGGAGACGCTGCCGAGCACGGTGAAGTTGACAGCTGTGATCCAAGGCGATGATGGTTCGTGCAAGGGTGTATTCGGTGGGGCGGGTGGACGGTATCTGATCGAGGAATATAGGCGTGGGAGTGCCGGGCAGATGCCCGCAAGTCATGTCACTGATGTTGTAGTAGCCTTATGGGACGCCTTAGAGGCAGGCGATGAAGAGCGGTCAACCTATATTTACAAAGAGATGGCACCGCTGTTCCTATTTGAACATCAACTTCCGGGCTGTTACAAGGAGGTCCTGTATCGTCGTGGGATTATTGATTGTCCGCTCAAGCGTAATGGAGAGATGCCACTGGACGAGATCGCCTCGAAATACTTGGATGAAATTCTGGCAAGGCTTGAGCCGTTGATGACTTGGAAAAAGTAGGTGGGGAGAAACCGAGTTTTTGCCAAAAACTCGGTTTCTGATTCTTCGGAGCAGATTGGATTAGGGGATAACCGCATCTTCTCCGAGGTGTTCTTGGATCCAGTCTCGGAGAGGCACGTCTTCATCTTTTGGAGAGGTATATCCCAATCCCCCTGTGCTAGCACCCAGCAGCTGTCGTCGAATCGGGTCGCTACGTTCCATATAGTGGTCGACGGTCATATTGTCTCTTGGTCGCAGCCACCGATAGCTATAGCCGTAGAACAGCACCTTTCGGGTGATATCTGAATGATTGGGGCTTGCGGAATGCCAGATACGCCGGTCGAAAAATACCGCTGTACCGGGCGGCACCTTCACCGCTGTCGTTCCTTCAGGGTTTGAGACCCCATCTTCAGGCAGCTCTAACTCGTTCTGCAGGTGGCTGCCGGGGAGGACATAGAAATTCCCACTTCCCTCCACCGTTGTGTCGGTCAAAAAGTAGCCGATTTTGAGAGAAATTCGTGGACGGGGATTACTTTCCAAATCGCTGTTCAAACGTCCACTATCTTGATGCCATCCTAAACGCTTCTCGTCTGATCTTTCCTCGGGTGCTACTGGTGGCGTGATTCCCAAATGCGAGTGGTAGAGCTGGATGTGCCATCCCAAGATACCCCACACCTTCGGAAATGTCTTGTACCAATCGAGTAACTCTAGGAAGAGATCATCCTTCCCAATGAAGTCGAATATGTTGCAGCGTTCATGGGGACCCAAATTTTGCTCGGGTCGATATTTCGCCTCAAGCCGGTCTAACACCGCGTTGAGATCATCGACCAATTTCGGTGGTAATGCGTCTTCAACAATGAAGAAACCGTTCTTTTCAAATTGGAGCCGTTCTTCATGCGTTAAGCAATAATCCAAACAGGCAGTATCCATAAATACCTCCTCTACTGTTTCCCAAATTCTGAGTTCGGCAGATTTTCATTAGGACATATTATATCAGATATTCACACCTGTGTAAACAAAGAATAGCAGGCTTATAGCAATACGCGGACGAGCAGCAGAAATGATTCCTCTCTGGGGTATTTTAGCCTACCGTATACATTTGTGGCAAAACACCGTGTAAAGGGGAATTCAAGGGGGACAGGGCTGTTTATATCGAGCTGCGGAGATCCCTCCTACAAACCCGATGAGGAGAAGGTGATTGACCGTGGAAACGGTATCGTGTTAAAATGCAGACGCATTGATAATCGATAGGATCGAGGAACGTGCTATGACAATAGAGACAGTGAAATTAAAAAATGGCGAGCAGCTTGTCATCAAGACACTGCACCCGCCGCTCCATGATTACGTCAGCAAAGTGGGTTGTTGGGGCGATATAAGCGATGATCTACTCAATGGGAAGCTCACGGAATGGCTCTTCACGCCTTATTTTGTAGGCGAAATTGATGGCGAAGTTGTCGGCAGTATGAGCTATTATGCGCCAACGGACACACGCGATGTCGGCGTCGTTGAGTTTGTGCGAACCGAGGAAGAACATAGAAGCAAAGGGATTGCCTCGGCACTCATGGATAGCCTTATCCGCAGATTCCGCGTTGATGATGGAATCGCACTCTATCTCTGCACCACCAACCCCATCGCCGGTAGTCTGTACGAAAAATATGGGTTCTGGTATCACTTAGGGGATGGGATGCGCTATCTCGCACCCGATGCCGGGGACTTCGATCAGACCTATCTGGCGTTCTGTGGACCGGCGCACATCCGAGATGCCACGTGGGCGGATCTGCCGCGTGCCTCGGTCCTCTACAACCATCGTGAACCACGCTGGCTCATCAAGGACTATTTCACGCAGACTTTCCGTGAAACCCGCTTTGAAAGCCACTTTGTGCGGCTCATGAGGCAGATCGAAGATCGGAACGGCGCGTTTGTGGTGTTGGAAAACCGTGAGCAACGCATCGTCGGCACAGCGGTCCTGAAAAGGTTTGACACTTTTCACGAGCAGCATATCGCGATCCTCAGTTTTCGCGTCTGTCCTAGCTATTTTGAACAGGGACCTGAACTCCTGACTGCTGCCGCAGAAAAAGCAAAAGATCTCTCGATTAATACGCTACAGATTTACATCGCTGACTGTGACGACGACCAAAAAGAGATGGTGAAAACGGCGGGATTCGTGGAAGAAGCGCGGTTGCAGAATCGACTGTACGACGGGGAAAACTTGATGGATATGCTTGTTTACACCTTGTGGCTGGCTGACGTTGCACCTCTGAGAAGCGAGGAGGATTATTACGGTAATAGGAAAGTGTGGCAGGCAGAACGGGTGAATGCTGATCACAACGAGAAGATAAACAGATAGGAATATCCAAACTATAGTGGATCTTAGAATTAATGAGACACTCCAAACCGGTGCGGTTAGGAAACCGCACCTACCGAGGGGTGAAAGCGTCTATTTATTTTTTTTAAATTCACCATAAAAAGGAATATTACAATGTCAAAATCGAAGATTAGAGTGGGCATCGTTGGTGCTGGTGGTGTCGGAGGACTTGGCGGTAGAGACAATTCGCACGCTGGCGGCTACCGGCGGTGTGATGAGGTTGAGCTAGCAGCAGTCGCTGATATAAACAGTGAACGCCTGCAACAGTTTGGCGACGAATGGGAAATCGCATCGGAACAGCGTTATAGCACCGCGCAGGAGATGTACGAAAACGCGGGTTTGGACATCGTGAGCGTGACTACCCATAACTTCCATCATCACGAACCGGTTATTGAGGCTGCGGAGGCGGGGATTAAAGTGATTATGGTGGAGAAGCCGCTCGCCATTAGCGTTGAATGGGGGCGGAAGATGGTCGAAGCCTGCGAAGCGAACGGGTGTCGGCTGGCTGTAGATCACACGCGCCGTTTCCTTCCCCATTACCGCAGATTGAAAAAGATGGTCGATGACGGGGCGGTCGGAGATGTACGAACTATCACCTACTCCGGTGCCCGTCCTTTGCTCCACAACGGCACGCATACAGTGGACTACGCTTTCTACTTCACATCGGCGCAACCCAAGTTAGTATCGGGTTTTCTCAGCGATGAACCCGTTGCCGATCCGGGCGGTGGGGGAATGGTTGTCTGTGAGGGCGGCGTGGTTATCTTCATCAACTGTATCCCAACGCGCAAGGAATCTCTCAGTGATGTCATTATCGGAGGCACGGCGGGACAGATCCATTTCTGTGAGCGGCGCGGCATCTGGGAATACGGTCCTCTTGTTGAGGCGAGCGAAGGATATGGCTCCCGCTACAACTTTGAGCCGCTTCCTGATATGCCTGAAGACCTTATCCTTGACGACTATTTCTACAGCGCAGCACGGGAAGCAGTTGACTGTCTATTAGAGGATCGGGAGAGCGTTTCAACCGGGCGCGACGGACTGAAGGCATTGGAAGTTATCACCGCTATGCACATCTCGCATAAAACGGGCACGCAGGTTCCTCTGCCGTTGGGGGAAGGGCTTGACAACGTTGAAATCCGATCGGCGGGTCAGTAAGATGCCCGTCTATTCGTACCAATTATGGATGACATAGACCGGATCCGATCCTTCTGTGAGCCGGATAGTCGCCTGATCTGCTCCTGCTACAAACTCGTTCCGTAGGGTGTTTGTTCTGATCGGGTCCACATGCAATCCGTCTAAACTCCATCGGAGATTGGTGCTGCTTTCGACGGTAACATTCGGATCATCGGAAATGAGCGACACCCGTTGTACACCTTCGTTTTTTCGTTCGAGAGTCACGTCCGAAACGACGAAGTGGATTGTTTGGAGTGGGTCCCGCATCGCCGCCTGCCAGTTGCCCCCGCTCCCATGCCTTCTGTCGAGATTCTCCTGAAACAGTTGGAGTCCTAAGCGCATTAGCCGTAGGTTGCCGAGAAAGTGATCGACTTCATAGCCGTTGGGGCGAGGGAGTCCCCCATAGAGCAGAATCCCTTGGCTGTCATATTCGGCGATTGCATAGGTGACCGCCAACTGGCCGTCTGTGTCATCCTTATCCACATGCCCAATCCATTCGCGGGCGATGTGTGTTCCAGATCGCTCCAACTGCTCAATGGTATCCCCCGGCAGCTCCTCAAGGGAATCCAGATCGCCGATAAGGACATTGGGGAAAATTGGGGCGTCGCTGGTCTGGTTGAGTTCGGTGAATAAGCGGAGACCGCCGTCTGCACAGATGAGTGGGTGTCTGTTTTCCACCGCCCACGTCAGTGCCTCCCTATAGAATTGGGGGTAGCGGAGGTCGTAATGCCCATTGAGAAAAATTAAAGCGGATTTCATAAAATTGTGGCAAAGTAAAAAAAACAGTTCACCTAAAACAAGTGCAAAGCACGAAGAGAAACCGAGTTTTGCCGAAAAAACTCGGTTTCTGTTGCATTATTTCTTAACATGCGCGACCTCTGAATTGGCAATCGGCTACGGGAGAAATAGATTGTAGGATGCGAGCTGCCTGGCAGGACGATATGATAGTTTTACACGTCTGAGGTTCTCTAAGCCGGAGTCGTCCATTGTGTTGATCCATCGATAGGCTGCCTGTTCTCGGCAAAACTCTCGGAAAAGAAATTGTGCTAACCCCTTTATTCCGAGATCTGTCACCTCAAAGAGAATACAGAAAATTTCGGTGTTGAGCGGATAGCCGAAAGTATATCCTTTCACTACACCATCAATGAAAACGACTCGACCGATCAAGCCCAGTTCTTCGCAGTTCATGAGTCCTGTACAATGCGAATGCCGAGAGTCTTCCAGCATCGCTTGATAAATATCGTCATGGAACCGTGAACCCCGCTCCTGCTGCCACGATTCATAAAGCGCGAGGCAATCCCCAAGATGGGCAGGTTGGTACGGCTCTAGCTGTGCGGAAGGATGATTGCGGATCAGCGCGTTATAAGCAGCCCGCTTACTCTTGTAGCGGTCTCCCTTGAGTTGGACGAGGGCGTTCGTCTCATACAAGTATTCCGTTTCCTTCCTAACCGCGCGGAAACCTATCTGGTGGAAAAAGGGAATGAGACCCTCTGGAACATTTTCGATCCGTGCAATCTGCTTCGCACGATTGACTTCAAGGGTAAACCGATACGCTTGCTGAATCACTTTCTGATTCAGTGAAGCCCCCATCGGCAAAATCGGCATGAAGTAATCGCCTTCCTGATGGGCGAAAAGACAAAACTGGTCATCGATTATTGTCCAGCAAAAATCAAAAAAGTTTCGCCATACATAGTGTGGTGCGAAGGCATAGCGCGACAACTCCGCCGGCATTTGGCGGGCGCATGAATCGAAAAGGGGTTTATTCTTTAGTGTAAGTGGCTGTAGGTTCTCTGATAAATCAGGCAATCTTTAAGCAATGACTTGTTCAGTGTGACGGTCAAACAGATGAACCTGTTTGGCATCGAAATCAAACCATACGGACTGTCCCACATCGGGTCGGAATGCCGGGTGTGTACGTGCTCTGAGGAGAACTATATCGCCGGTCTCTGAATTTTCACCCAGAAATATGTCGATAATATTGACCGATCCCAATGCCTCTACAAGGTGGACAGTGGCTGTGAATCCTTTTTCAATCGGCTCCTGTGAGACGACAATATGCTCCGGTCTAACGCCAAAGATGATTTCATCCGACTGACCTATGCGTGAAATTTGTTCCGCGGATAACTCAATCCGTATATCTGTGTGGTTCAGGTGTAGTGCGGGTTGTCCGCCCCCAGTGGCATCAGGATTCAAAGCAGCTTGTACCTGAATCGTGCCATCGATCAGATTCATTGATGGACTTCCCATGAATTGGGCGACGAAAACAGTTTGGGGTTGGTTATATACCTCATGGGGTGTTCCGATCTGTTGCAGGCTCCCTTGGTGCATGATGACGATACGATCCGCCATTGACATCGCTTCGACTTGGTCATGGGTGACAAAAATGGTGGTCGCTCCGAGTCGGTGCTGCAGGCGTTTCAGTTCTGTGCGCATGTCCACCCGCAACTTTGCATCTAGGTTCGACATCGGCTCATCCATTAAGAATGCTTTGGGTCTGCGAACCATTGCCCGTCCCAGTGCGACGCGTTGCATCTCACCACCACTCAGATGGCTTGGCTTGCGATCAAGCATTTCTTGGATTTGCAGGATTGTCGCAACTTCTCGAACCCGTTCCTGAATTTCGGATTTCGATGCTTTCACCGCCTTGAGCGGAAATGCGATGTTATCATAAACGGTCAGGTGCGGATAGAGCGCGTAAAATTGGAAGACAAACGCAATGTCCCGATCCGCGGGGGATAGCGCGTTTACTCGCTTTCCATCAATGAAGATGTCTCCTTCGTCGGGGTGTTCTAGTCCGGCGATTGCTCGAAGCGTAGTTGTTTTTCCACAACCGGAAGGACCGAGGAAAACAACAAACTCTTGATCATGGACTTCAAGGTTAATGTCGTCCACAGCAACGACATCCCCAAAACGTTTTGTGATGTGTTCAAGTTTAATCTCTGCCATTTATCGTATTTTAGCACACGCAAGATGAATTGAAAACCAAAAATGACAACGACAACATGGGTGGAGATAGATCTCTCCGTGATTCGATCTAACGCACAAGCAATCAAAGCGTATGCTCAAGGCAAATCGCTAATCGCCGTGATCAAGGCAGATGCGTATGGTCACGGTGCGATTCCCGTCGCCGAAGCGTTGCGTGGGGAAGCAGCGATGTATGCCGTCGCTACCGTGGCGGAAGCCGTTGAATTACGTACTGCTGGCGTCAATAAGCCGGTGCTGGTGCTGTTCAATGCGTTGTCCGTGCAAGCGCAGACGATTATTGACTATCAACTGACACCATCGGTATATGAACCGACACTTTGCAATTCGCTGTCCCGTGCGGTGCAAGCGCAAGGAAAATCCGTTAACGTGCACCTTGATGTGGATACCGGCATGAATCGCGGTGGGATATGGTATACAGAGACGGTGGAGTTCGTCAAATGGCTGACATCGCTGGAGGGAATAGAAATTGAAGGCATCTTCACCCATTTTGCTACCGCGGACGAAGCCGATAAAAGCCACGTCCATCTTCAGTTGGAACGGTTTAAGTCGGTACTTTCCTCTCTCGCTGAAATCAACCTTCGTCCATCGATTGTCCACGCTGCTAACAGTGCAGCTGCCTTAACGCTTCCTGACGCTCATTTTGATGCAGTTCGTGTGGGTCTCAGCCTATACGGCGTCTATCCATCGTCCGAAGTCAAGCGAGCGAGTACTGTGTGCTTGCAGCCTGCTCTGACATGGAAGGCGCGTATCATTTCTTTACGTCAGTCGACGCAAGGGGAAGGGGTGAGCTATGGTCGCACTCATATAGTGGATGAACCGACGTGGTTAGCTACGCTGCCGGTTGGTTATGCCGATGGCTATTCACGCGCCCTATCGAATCGTGGTGAAGTGTTGATCGGCGGAACAAAGCATCGACAGGTGGGATCGGTTTGTATGGATGGAAGCGTCTTTCAAATTGCGCCGTCGCAGGAAGCGCAGACAGATCTACATATTGGTGATGAAGCAGTGTTGATTGGGAGGCAGGGGGATTTAGAAATTACAGTCGATCAGGTTGCGGAGAAAGCGGGAACAATCTCGTATGAGATTCTTACGGAAATCGGGAAACGAGCGCCTCGGATTTATGTGGACAAGGAGGCATAAGGGTTTGACATCGGCGTGGGAGGATGATAAACTGAAGTACGGAATTTGTCCCTCCGCAAAGGCGACAAAATAATAGGAGAATCCGATGACAACAGAACAAGCAACAAGCCTGAAAACGACTTTGGAATCGATGTTTGAGCATATCGCGCAAAAAGAGAGTATAATCGAAGACCTTGAGCAGATTGAGAAGCTCCAACAGGAGATTGGATCAACTGTCCCATCACAGCTACGCCACTACCTGCAACGTCGAAGTTATACCAAAGCACTCGATTTTCTAAGGGATGATTTCGCGGCTGATACAGACTGAGGCTGTTTAACCGGCCGTGTTTTACTGCATTCAGAGTTGTAGGCGGCAAAGATCCGATTAAAAAGGGGATCAAAATCAACTGAGAAAAAGAGGGATTGAAATGGCAAGAGAAGATGGGCGCACGCCGAGTCAGATGCGTCCCACCCGTATCGTTCGGAATTATATTAAACACCCGGAAGGATCTGTATTGATTGCTGTCGGTGATACAAAGGTTGTTTGTACGGCATCGGTGGAGGAATCGCAACCGCGTTTCATGCGTGAGCAGAACCGTCGAAATCGCGGTTGGGTCACCGCGGAGTATTCAATGCTGCCCCGTTCCACCTCTGATCGGATGCGGCGTGAAATTACCCGTGGATCGCCGGGCGGAAGAACACAAGAGATTCAACGACTTATCGGTAGATCTTTGCGAGCGGTCGTAGACTTTAAAGCTCTCGGCGAACGCACAATTTGGATTGATTGTGACGTTATCCAAGCGGACGGAGGCACACGTACCGCATCAATTACGGGTGCATTTATCGCGCTCTGGGATGCCTGTCAATGGCTGATGGATCGCAAGTCGATAAAAACGATCCCGATCACCGACCATGTGGCAGCGACCAGCGTTGGCATTATTGATGGCACACCCATGCTAGATCTATGTTACACGGAGGATTCTAGCGCTGATGTAGATATGAATGTCGTCATGACAGGTGCAGGTAAGTTCGTAGAGATACAAGGTACTGCGGAAGAGATCCCCTTCTCGAAGGAAGAATCTGACGAGATGCTCGATCTTGCGGTCAGTGGCATTGAACAATTAATCCGTCTTCAAAAACAGATGATCATCGAGAATAGAGATGAAGTTAGTATTGGCAACCCAGAATCAGGGTAAAGTACGAGAAATAGGCGAACTACTTAAAGACCAAAACGGGATTGAACTGTTGTCGCTCCGGAGTTATCCGAACGCACCAGATATCGTTGAAGATGGCAAAACCTATGAGGAAAACGCAATAAAAAAAGCCTCGGTCCTTGCTGAATATACTGGGCATCTCACTATCGCGGACGACTCCGGTTTGGCGGTTGATGCGCTTGACGGAGCGCCCGGCGTCCATTCCGCACGGTATGCAGGTGAGAATGCTTCAGACGCAGATCGCATTGTCAAACTACTTGATGCGCTTCAGGATGTTCCTGATGTCCGGCGGTCGGGACGTTTCATCTGTGCTGTGGCTATCGCTGAACCTCTGGATCAAGCACAGGTTGTTCGTGGTGTCTGTGAGGGCAGAATTATCCGAACGCCGCGTGGAACGGCTGGCTTTGGATATGATCCAATTTTTGTTCCCATGGGTTATGACAAAACCTTTGCGGAATTGGGAGATGAGATTAAGAATCAAATCAGCCACCGTGCGAAGGCGTTGGACGAAGCGAGAAAGTTATTAAGTCAAATGAACTCTATGAAGTTTTAGAAATCTCTTATGACACATCTCGCCCGAAATGCCCTTCCCCGAAAAGCCTCGATACTGATTCCCATTCTAGTGATCATTCCGTTGATAGGAATCGGACTCTACGTGGGTTTCAGTCTGTTGGATGGCACGCCACCAACCCTGACGGTAAATGGATTAGAGAAGGATAAACGCTATCGCGGCTCTGTGACACTTGACGTTCGCGCTATGGACGAAAGGACCGGCGTGGGTTCGTTGACCGTACAGCTTGATGATGCTCCCGCAATCCCTTTAGACTTTGGCGGAAAAGAGTCCACTTCTTGGACACTGGAAACTGCTGCGTATGCCGATGGACCGCACACAGTTTCCGTAAAAGCGACAGATAGGTCGCTGCAGAAAAATCGGACACAGGTCACATTTCCGTTTTACATTGACAATACCCCGCCGACGCTTCATGTCCCCCCGGAAACGCTCCACGTTGGCCAAGGCAGAACGCTTGCACTCTTTGTTCAGGCGGATGAGTCGCTTGCAGATATTGAGGCAGATCTCTTTAATAAAGCAGTCACGTTTTATGCGACTGACGCGGAGAACCTATACCGCAGTTTTCTTGGTGTCAGTGTGACAGCCACCGTCCAAAGCTATCCACTCACGGTGACCGCGACAGATTTGGTTGGCAATAGGACGGAGCAGACCTTTCAGGTTGAAGTCACTAAAACAGCCTTTGCGCGTGGCGAGTACATTATCCTTTCACCCCAAAAACAGCGGATTATGATGGACAGATCCAAAAGTCGAGAGGACAATGCAAAGCGCGGTGCAGCATACGCACAGGGAGACCATGAACCGGAACAGCTTTGGGAGGGGAAGTTCATCCGTCCCACTGAGGGCAGGTTGACATCACCTTTTGGGAAATACCGTGAATACAATACTGGTGTTCGTCGGCATCACTACGGCACAGACATCGCAAATGTAGTGGGGACAGCAATCTATGCATCGAACCGTGGGATTGTCACCCTTGCTGACAGGCTGCATCTGTATGGGAACGCCGTGATTCTCAATCATGGGCAGGGGGTTTCGAGCAGTTATAGCCATCTCAGTGAGATTCATGTAAAGGTTGAAGAACGTGTTGAGAAGGGACAACGGATCGGATCGATGGGAGCCACCGGGCAAACCACGGGTTCACACCTCCATTGGGGTATGGTAGTCAATGGGGTAGCGGTCGCACCTGAGGAGTGGACAGAACGCGACTTTTCGTTTCCTGAAGTTGAAGATATCTCTCGCACGGATGGGGAACAGTGATGAGTCAGTTAATTCGACTTGAACAAATTGTGCCTAGCAAGGTGTGTTTTTCATGCGATGTTTGCTGCCGGTTCCTTGAACAAGATAGCTTCCTGGCTCCTATCTTTACCCAAGCTGAAATGGAAAAAGCGATTGGAGGCGGGGTGGAAGCGCACCTCTTTCGTCCAACCGCAGATGGGAAAAGTGCGCAGATTAAGCTGATACCACATGGGGACATGTACATCTGTCCCTGCTTTAATACTGATACGGGTGAGTGCACGATCTACCCAATCCGTCCGCTGGACTGTCAGATATATCCTTTCGCTCTGATGTATAGCGAAGACCGCACACAAGTTGTGCTGGGTGTTGACATGATCTGTCCCTACGGTGAAGCCGAGATTCAGACGGAAGCGTTCCAGCACTATATCGGCTATCTGGTAAATTATCTCGAATCGGATTCGGTCGTGGAAACTCTCGCTGAAAATTGGCAGCTCATTGGTCCCTATCAGGACACGGTGTTGATTGTCTGCACTTTAGAAAAATTAACGTCAGCTATATTGAAAAACTGACATTGAATCAGTCGGACGGACAACCGTCCCAAAAAGGAGAAACATATGGCAAAGGTGCCGTGCCGTTTGGCGGCGTTAGATTTAGATGGAACACTGCTAACTGATGATCATGTTGTGACAGATCGGAGCTGCGAAGCGCTCCAAGAATTAGCGGCGCGAGGTGTGATGGTCGTGTTGATTTCGGGCAGGATGCATCGAGCTATTCAGCCAATTAGCGATCAGATTGGGTTGGAAAATCCCATAATTTCATACAACGGCGGGATGGTCAAACACTCTCGTACGGGGGAAGTAATCCATCATACTCCCATTCCGGCAGCGGAGGCAATGGCGTTGGTAGAATACGGCGACAGGGAAGGATTACATCTTAACTTCTGTTTGAACGATCAGCTGTTTATCAAGGAGTATAATCAGTGGAGTGAGTTGTATGAAAAGAGAACGGGGGTTCCGGCGACGGCTCTGGGGAATTTGCGCGAATTAGATGGGCAAGAGCCTACGAAAATGCAGATCTTGGATACACCCGAAAAAATCGATCTGCTCCTCACCGAGTGCCAGGCGAAGTTTGGCGAGCGGTTGTATGTCACGCGGACTCAAGTCGAATATATCGAGTTTATGAATCCACAGGTGTCGAAAGGGCGAGCGTTGCAAGCGCTTGCGAACCAACTTGGCATCCCGAACGATCTGATTGTTACATTTGGCGATGGCTACAACGACGAGACCATGATGAAAATCGCGGGTTTCAGTGTGGCTATGGGAAATTCGGTCGATGAAATTAAAGCTATCGCCGATTACACAACAGAAACCAACCAAAACGATGGCGTTGCCTTAGCAGTTGAACATCTGCTGCTTTGAAGGGGGGCGACGGCATATTGATTCACGCCTCTATGGGACGACGGACTTTCGTTCCGAGGACGGGAATATTTGCAACAAGTGCCATTGAGTCTTGTTCCCGCTCCAATTCCATCTCGACCTGCTCTTGCTCGAGGATGAAGTACTTCGACAGAACTTCAGTCAATTCTGCTTGTAGCGTTTCCATTATTTCTTCATCAATACCAGTCCGATCTTGGACGAGGATAAGCTGGAGCCGACTTTTCGCAACACTTTTACTCTTAGGTTCCCGATTTAGTAACTGCATTAATCGTTTGAACATCTTTCTTCTCCTTTTAACTATTAAACAGTTTTCCAAACCAGTTACCGAACAAACCTCCCGCCTTAAACTCTGGGATTGGAACGTCTTCCCCTTCAAGCCTTTGGGCGATACGTTTGTAAGCCTGCCCGGCATCAGACTTATGATTGTAGGTTGTCGGCATGCCTCGGTTCGTCGAAACCACAATTTCCTTGTCCTCTGGGATGACGCCGATTAGATTGATGGACAAAATGTCTATGATATCTGTCGGCTCCATCATGTCCCCGGTTTTGACCATCTCCGGTGAAAGCCGATTGATGATGAGATGCAAGTTATTGATGGTCATGTTTTGCAACAAACCAATGATTCTATCCGCATCCCTGACCGCTGCAACCTCTGGTGTAGTCACAATCAGTGCTTCATGAGCACCTGCTGCTGCGTTTTGGAACCCCTGCTCAATACCGGCAGGTGAATCAACTAGCACATAATCGTGTGTCTCATTCAACTCTAGGCACAGTTTTTTCATCTGTTCCGGCTGAATATCGCTTTTGTTATTCTTTTGCGAGGCCGCGAGGAGATAGAGATCTTTCGTCCTACGATCTTTAACTAATGCTTGCTCAAGTTCACAAACACCTTCGAGGACATCCATTGATGTGTACACAACGCGGCTTTCCAGCCCCATAATGACATCAAGATTTCTCAATCCCACATCCGCATCGACGACAGCGACCTTCTTGCCTAGCACAGCTAAGGCAGTTCCAAGATTCGCCGTAGAAGTGCTTTTGCCGACCCCGCCTTTACCAGACGTAACGACGATCACTTTTCCCATTTTTCTCGTTATCCTTCCCTCATAAAGAGCTTAATATCGAGCCAGTTCTGATTAGGAACTATGTCCAAACACTTGTTACCTAGGATGTCTTCACTTCTGGTCGTAATCGCTCGTAACTGCCAACCGGCTAAAGCCTCGACATCCAATGACAGTCCGCTGGTGTGCAATGATGTTTCATTATAATTCGGAAATTGACAAACATTGAAGATGGTGAGAGGAATCTGTACCCGTTTGTATTTTCTGAATCCGGGTTGAATTCAATCGTATTCTTCGACCACAATGGCATCTTCGAGGACACGCGCAACTTCTGCTCTTTGGTGTTGCTGTTGGTCAGCAGGAGCGCGGGTGATGAAACGCCCGATTCTCAACTGCGTTGGCACCAGATTGAGCGCAAAAATTATTGATGCTATATTTCCAAGTGCTCCGGCATGAGCGACGCCGCGTAAGGCACCAAGGACAATAATATCTCCGGCGGCGACCACTTCCGCCCCCGGATTTACATCGCCTAAGATAACCATATTTCCTTCCAGAGCACGCTCAATCTGTCCAGAACGGAGTGTTTGACGAATAAACCGCGTCTCTTCATTCAACTGGGAGAGTTGATCATAAACGCGTTCTTCGCTATGGAGCGCTGGAACTCCTGCTATCTTTGGCTCTTCGGTCCTCTTTGGCTCGTCCTGAGAATCGCCAATGATCTGCTTAACTTCTAGTCCATAGTCATCGTTCAATAACTTTTTGAGGTGGACTAATTCTTCATCATTCAGTGATCGGCTTCCGAGATCCATGTTCATTGTCAAGCCTGATAACGAATCCCCTAAGTTTGCCATCCGATCTACAATCGCCTGTTCAATCTGCTGCATCGAGGCTTCTGGGTCAATAATCAGACGCATGCCATCTCGGAAGCCTTTTAGTTCAACGGTTGGACGCGACTCGTTCTGCATTTCACTCCTCTTAATGGAATAATAGTCCTCGAACCTAGTTTTCGACTTTTGCTAAAACGTAGGGACCGTCAGGGAGCGCAGCAATTTGTGCATCAGTTCCATGTTTGTCAAGGACGCGCTCAATCCCTTCTGCCGGGGTTCGGATGGGCTGCACAAATAGATCTTTCAATTGGTCGTACGGTATGCCATCAGCATAACAGTATATATCGGCTTTTTTGGCGGCTTTTGCCAACTCCTCCAGTTGCCATTGGTCGATGACAAAGTTCGCCGGGTCGTGTATATCGTGAATAAACTGATTCAGGTCTTTTGTTTTCAAAATTAAATCGGTGAAGGGCCCGCTCCCGATTCCTTGGCTGCACTCTGCCACAAGCACAATGCTTCCATTCTGTTTAACGATTTCCACTGCTGCGAGCATTCCCTTGACTGCTTGATAAAACGTGGTATCGAGCGGATAACCTGCGCTTGACACAAGGACAGCGTCCACAGGCTCCGGCAGTGTTACCTTCACCTGTTTCTCAACGAACCTCACGCCTGCCAAATGAGATTCGACGATATCACCAGAAAATATACCGGTGAGTCTGCGCTGGTCATCAATTGTGACATTCACGTTAAAATCTACACCCGCCATTAAAGCAATCTCAGTGGCTTCGATATGAAGTGGATTACCTTCAAGGTTACCTACCGAAGCCTTTGGGTGTTCAAGGATCTGGGGTCCGTGCAACACTTTCATGGTCTCGATTGAAGCTAGTCCGGGACAGATTGATTTGCGTCCACCGGAATATCCTGCCATCAGATGGGGTTCAATCAGTGCTGTCGTGACCTTCAAATCTGCCTCCAGATAGGTCTTATCGATATAAACCGGGGCACCTCCCTGCGTTAAACCGAGATATTCGTGTGTCTCAATATCCTGTGAAAAATGGTTGACAATCCGATAGTCACGCATGATCTCCGCGCCGACCATTTCTTCGAGTTCTTTTCCTTCGTTCGGGCGGTGGATGCCTGTTGCAATCAGAATTGTGATTTTCTCGCGTGGAATGCCACTGGATTCTAGTGTTTCTAGGATTGGGGGTAGGATTAGTTTGTTGGGAACAGGTCGTGTTACGTCAGAAATGACAACGCAGGCGGAAGTTCGATCTTTTGCCAATGTGGCTAGCGGTGCTGAGTGAATTGGTGACTCGAGCGAGTCCCAGACTGCACGTTCTGGCTGCTCGATTGGGACAGATTTCTGGAGTGTCAATACACCTGCCAAATTCTGGTCAGGGATTTCCACTTCCACCAAATCTCGTCCGTATTTCATACCAACTCGCATAGAATTCACCTCAGTTTGCTGACTTCAAGGTTAGACGGCTTCATATATACTCTAATGTTATATCATTATAAACAAGATGCCGTGCTGAATGCAAGTCTTTTTTGAGGTAACGGATAGGAAAGTGTCTTCCTCTGTTTCATTCAGGAATCCGTATGACGATTAGCTTCGTTTTATGATAGATTAAACATGAGCAGAATTTGGCACTTGACGAATTAAGGGGTTATGTGGGATAATTTCAGGTTGCTGTCGAAGATATGGAGGATGATGGAACATGCTAAGAGTTGGAATTAATGGGTTTGGTCGTATTGGACGCAATGCTTTGCGAGCCGCCTTAAAAAACAGAAACATCAGTCTTGATTTTGTGGCAATTAACGATTTAACAGATCCCGAAACACTCGCGCACTTGCTCAAATATGATTCGGTGCTTGGAGAACTTGATGCCGATGTCCAACCAACAAATAATGGACTTATTGTCAATGGCAAAAAGATAGTGGCGTTTTCTGAACGAGATCCAGCTGCGCTCCCTTGGAACACTTTAGGAATTGACGTTGTTATCGAATCGACAGGCTTTTTTACGGATGGAAGGGACGCGTCTAGGCATCTGGACGCGGGCGCGAAAAAAGTGGTGATCTCGGCACCTGCTAAGAACGAAGATATCACCGTTGTGCTGGGCGTCAACGATGATAAATATGAAAAAGAGAATCATCATATTATCTCTAACGCTTCCTGTACGACGAACTGTCTTGCGCCGCTTGCGAAGGTGCTCTTGGAAAACTTCGGTATCCGTAGGGGTCTTATGACAACGATCCATTCGTATACGAACGATCAGCAAGTGCTGGATCTCCCGCATGAAGATATACGTCGTGCGCGTGCAGCTGCGCTTTCGATGATTCCGACGTCCACGGGGGCAGCAAGCGCGATTTCGCTGGTCATTCCTGAGCTTGACGGGAAATTTGATGGGATGGCGATTCGGGTGCCAACACCGAACGTGTCCGTAGTGGATCTCACCGTTGATTTAGAGCAGAAAGCAAGTGTAGAAGAGATAAATGCAGTTGTGAAAAAAGCTGCCGATGGAGAGCAGCAGGGAATCCTGAGTTATTCAGAGATTCCGCTTGTGTCGGTTGACTTCAAGGGTAACCCTCATTCGTCAATCTTTGATGCAGAGTTTACAAGGGTCATCAATGGAGAATTGGTGAAAGTACTTTCTTGGTACGATAACGAGTGGGGATACTCAAACCGTTTGGTCGAGCTGGCTGCGCGTGTGTTGTAAATGGCATAGTTTATCTCAATCCGTTCACAATTAAACGGAATTCTGTTTCTATTGTTTAACTCATAACAGGAGAAGATGCGAACACCAATCATTGTCGGCAACTGGAAACTTAACAAGACCATCCGTGAAGCGGTGTCACTTGTCGACTCACTTCAGCCGTTGGTCGCTGACGTTACCGATGTCGAAATCGTTGTCGCTCCCGTTTTTACTGGACTGACGGCAGTCGCTAAAGCATTAGCAGGCGGAAATATCCGACTCGGGGCGCAGGATGTCTTTTGGGAGGACAGCGGTGCATTCACAGGGGAAGTGTCGCCGGGAATGCTCAAGGATGTTGGTTGCGACTACGTGATTATTGGTCACTCCGAACGCCGGCAATATTTCAGTGAGACAAATGAGACTGTCAACCGCAAGGCGAAGGCAGCGCACGCACACGGCTTGATACCAATAATCTGCGTAGGCGAAAGCCTTGAGGAGCGAGAAAGGGGCAAGACTGGAGCAGTGGTTACGGACCACGTTCTCAACGGAATTGACGGATTAACCGCAGATCAGATTGTGTCAACGGTCATCGCCTATGAACCTGTCTGGGCAATCGGAACGGGACACAATGCGACGCCGAATCAAGCCCAAGAGGTCCACGCACTCATCAGGTCGTTCTTATCAGAAATCTATTCGGCTAATGTGGCATCGCAGGTCCGAATTCAGTATGGTGGGAGCGTTAAGCCGGACAATGCTGCTGCGTTGATTGCGCAGTCCGACGTAGATGGTGCATTGGTTGGAACAGCAAGCTGGGAGGCGGAATCGTTTGCCCAAATTGTCAAGGCTGCAAACGAGGCTTTTTTGAATTGATTAAAATTAGAAAATTAAATCGAAAGTGAGGAACTATCATGGAAATCATTGTTGGTTTTATTCTTGTACTCTTTGTGCCTGCCTGTATTTTGCTGCCGATTATTATCCTGTTGCAAGATAGCAAAGGAGAGGGGCTTTCATCAAGTGCATTTGGTGGAGCGGGTGGCAGCATGCAATCTGTTTTGGGGGGACAAGGTGCAGCGACTTTCCTTTCTAAGGTTACAACGTGGCTTGCTATCGGATTCATGGTAATGGCACTGTTTCTAATGCGTTTCTACGGTGAAACGGGCGGTGAGTTAAAACCGCTTCAGGAAGGAGCAGCACAGTCTGAAGTCACGATTACACCTTCAGATGAGACAACAGAAACGGGCGTAGCAACTGACACCGCCGAGACGGATGGAACCGATTCGTCATCTAGCACTGATGATGTTGAAGAAGGTGCTGGGAAATAGAATAGTAATGAGTCAGGCTAAAATCCGGTAGGTATACTTGCGTGGGGCGTAAATGGGAATCTACATGAGTATACCTCGCCCTTATCTTGTACTCGTCCTGATGTTAGAGACGCTGGAAAGTGTCCACCTAAATTACCGTAAAGCGGCTTATCGTTATATTTTGAGCCAACCGATGTCCGATCAGTCTACTCCTCAACAAATCTGGCAGGTCCATCCGCTGCGTGAAAACTGGACGCGATCAATCCTCCTCTTACTCTTTCTCCTCCTCCTTTTTTCAGGCATTTACTGGCTTTTTCAGTCGGCTTTTGTTGCCCTCCTCTCGGCGATCTTTGTGACCAGTTCTTTATACCGTTATTTTGTTCCATTCCGTTATGAATTCTACGAGCATCAGCTTGTGGTTACAGCACCACTTTATCGTCTAACAAAGTCTTGGGAAACTTTTCGCAGCTTCTACGTTGATAATAACGGTGTGCTATTGAGTCCGTTCGCCAAGCCCTCTCGACTTGAAAACTTTCGTGGCGTCTACGTGCGTTTTGGTGCGAACCGATCCGAAGTACTTAATTTCATTAGAGACAAAATTTCAACTTAATGGCAGATAGTAAATTCACACTTATCCACACAGATTCTCAGACCCAGGCTAGAGTTGGGAAGCTGCGCACTGCGCACGGTGTTGTCAATACCCCTATCTTTATGCCGGTTGGCACACGTGGTACTGTCAAGACGTGCACCCCTCACGATCTAGTTGAAATCGGGGCAGAGATTATCCTAGGGAATACCTATCATCTCTATCTGCGTCCGGGGCACCGAATCGTTGAAAAGGCAGGTGGATTGCACAGATTCATGGCGTGGAAGAAACCCATCCTCACGGACAGCGGTGGGTTTCAGGTTTTCAGCTTGGGACCGCTTCGAACAATTACCGAGGAAGGGGTCGAATTTCGTTCTGAGATTGATGGATCTAAACACTTTATCAGCCCGGAGCGTTCCATTGAGATTCAAAACGCACTCGGCGCAGACATCATCATGGTCTTCGATGAATGTCCGCCATTGCCTAGTGATTACGAGTATCTGAAGCAGTCGATGGAAATGACTCTGCGCTGGGCAAAACGCTGTAAGAAGGCGCACCGTAATCGCAATCAACAGTTATTCGGCATTGTGCAAGGGGGGATGGAAAAATCGTTGCGAAAGATTAGTGTGGAAAGGACTGCCGAGATTGGTTTTCCCGGCTATGCGATCGGTGGACTGAGTGTCGGGGAGGAGAAGCCTTTGATGTACGAAACACTGGCTTACACCGCACCTCTGTTGCCGAAAGATTCACCCCATTATTTGATGGGTGTCGGAACGCCGGAAGATTTGGTCTACGGTGTAAGCTGTGGGGTGGATATGTTCGATTGTGTGATGCCAACGCGCAACGCACGAAACGGTTCACTCTTTACGACGCTCGGCACGGTTAAAATCCGCAACGCGAAGTACAAGACAGATTTTACACCGCTGGATCCAAATTGTATCTGCCATACTTGCCAGAATTTTACGCGCGCGTATCTCCGACACTTACACCTCGAAAATGAGATTCTCGCACATCGACTGCTTACACTTCACAATTTGCATTTCTACCTGAGCCTGATGCGGGGTGTCCGGCAGGCGATTTTGGAAGGCACATTCGCCCGTCTGAGGGAGGATATTGGGGGCTTGATGCAGCGTGGACAGAAACCAGAGCAGAAGGAAACGGAAAGCAAGAAAAGTAAAACAGAAAAAGAGAGGTCACGCAACGCACAATATAAACGACCGACAGATTCTGGAAACCGCAAACGCAGACGCGCAGCGATATAATATATGGTGAATTCTAAAAATAAAAAGACACTTTCACCCCCGGTAGGCACAGTTAGAAACAGTGCCTACCAAACGGTAGAACGGTAGGTTCGGTTTCCTAACCGCATCGGTTCGGCGTGTCTCATTAATCCTAAGTTCCACTATGGTTGGTCTTACCTTATTAAAATGCGAAGGAGATTTAGTGCAATGAGGAGAAGATATTGGATTTTCGGGATAGCAATTTTTTGGACGTTGATTTTTGTATTGCTTTGCTTAAACTACGCCGAAAGCCAGAGTGATCTGGTCAAACGCGGAAAATACCTCGTTGATGCGGCAGGAGCTTGTGGACAGTGTCATACGCCGCGCAAAGGCGCGGAGATGGATATGAGCATGTATCTCGCGGGGCATCCGGCGAATGAGGCATATCCCAAATTCGATATGAGTATGATGCGGCAGGGGATTTTTATGGTCGCTGCACCGACTCTTGCAGCGTTTTCGATGCCTTTTGGGACGACGTTTGCTGCAAACCTAACGCCTGACAAAGAGACAGGACTCGGCGAATGGACGGAAAAAATGTTTGTTGACACGATGCGAACTGGATATCATCAAGGCGATACACGTAATCGAAAACTCCTGCCACCGATGCCGATTAAGAACGCTTACGCAAACATGAACGACGAAGATCTCAAGGCGATGTGGGCTTATCTGAAGACCATCAAGCCCGTGAAGAACGAGGTGCCAGTGGCACTTAATCGTATGGGTAGACCTTTTTAGGTTTAGGATTGGGTGCAAATCCCTCACAATCGGGTAGTAGAGAACGCAGATCTGCGTTCCCTACGTTCGCTGAACGTTCTCTCTTTTATTAAGGTGGTAATTCCGGTAATACCTATGAAAGATCTGATTATCATCGGTGGTGGATTAGCCGGAACCGAAGCGGCATGGCAAGCGGCCGAACGCGGCATCCAAGTATATCTTTATGAGATGCGTCCATTTACTGAGACAGGTGCCCATCTCACCCCTAATCTTGCGGAGTTGGTTTGTTCCAACTCGCTCGGATCCGATCTGCCCGATCGTGCCTCCGGCGTTCTCAAGGCAGAATTGCGTCGGCTGGGGTCGATGTTGCTGGAGTGTGCGTATAAAACGGCGGTGCCTGCTGGGAGTGCGTTGGCGGTAGATCGCGAGGCTTTCGCAGCACTCATCACGACGCGGATCTCGAATCATCCCAAGATTGAAGTGGTGCGCGAAGAGGTTACTACCCTCCCTGACGAACCTACGATTGTTGCCTCCGGTCCCCTGACCTCGCCGAGTCTCTCAAGTGCCATTGCTGCTTTAAGTGGACAGGAACACCTTTACTTCTTCGATGCTATTGCACCTATCGTAAACCTAGAGTCGATCAATCTTGGGATTGCTTTCCGTGCGTCACGTTATGGGCGCGGCGAACAGGCGGAAGGCGATTACATTAACTGTCCGATGAACCGCGATGAATACGATTCCTTCGTCGATGCATTACTGGGTGCCGAACGCATTAAATTGGAGTCTTTCGAGCAGGCGTTAGAGCAGGGAGTCAGGGCGGGATGGCATCAATTTTTTGAAGGATGTTTACCGGTGGAAATTCTGGCTGGACGGGGTAGGGAGAGCCTTGCTTTTGGTCCAATGCGTCCGGTGGGGTTGACCGACCCGCGTACCGGTCGACGTCCCCACGCAGCGGTGCAGCTGCGGCAAGACAATCTTGCCGGTACGCTTTATAACATGGTCGGTTTTCAAACGAACCTGAGGTTTCCTGAACAGAAACGGGTTTTCCGCATGATCCCTGGACTTGAAAAGGCAGAATTCGTGCGCTATGGACAGATGCACCGCAACACCTTTATTGATGCACCGACACTGTTATGTCCCACGCTTCAGTTCCGTGAGCGCAAAAACCTTTTTTTTGCAGGACAGATCACGGGGGTTGAAAGCTACATGGGTAACATTGCAACAGGTTTGCTCGCGGGTTGGAACGCCGCACGCCTATTGTCGGGCCAAGTCCCAATATCTCTTCCAACCACCACGATCCTTGGTTCGCTTTGTCACTACGTGACCCACGCCAGTCCGGCTGATTTTCAACCGATGAAGGCGAACTTTGGGATACTACCTCCTTTGGAGACAACCGAGCGACTCAATAAACGGAAGCGCGCTGCCGCTTATGCAGAGCGGGCACTGGGGGATCTGGAGATTTTTCTGTCAGGACTTCAAGATACGGTTTGACAGAAATTTGCTTGAACACAAGCCACATCGCTCATACCGTAATCTTTGTTATCCAGCCGGAGGTGGCGTCGCAGTAGAGGAAATCATCCCCGAAGGCTGACAGTCCGTGCGGTTCAGGATCTTCGTCCGGCACCTGAATCCGATCTAGTTCCTCGCCGCTATCGAGATCAAGCTTGACGATCACCCGGTCGGAGGTGTGCACAACCCAAACACCATCCTCTACACGCACAACACCGTGTCCCCGTCCGTATGGCAACGGGATTGAGTGCTGCACAGACCAATCTGAAATCCGTACTTTGTGCATGATCTGGTTTTTCAATGTCTGAACCCAGAGATACCCCTCTTCATGATGATCGTATTCCACGCCGTGTGTGCCGCCGCCATCTGGTATCGGATACCGACCAAGGCATTCTCCGGTGTGTGGGTCGGTTTTAATAATTTCGCCCATCCCCGGTTTGGCATCGTTTGGTCGCTGTGGACGCCACCGTTCTCCGGGGCCATTTGCTGCTAGCCAGAGTGCGCCATCGCCGTAACACATTCCACTGGTGTTGGAGCAATCACTCGGAATATCCCGAATCATCTTGGTTACGCCGTAGTCGGAGACATCGCTAGTTTCTACCAACGCGACTCGATCTGTAATCTGGTCTGCAATCCAGAGACCTTCATCTGTCACTTGCAAGCCGTTGGGTACGCCGTAAGGTGCGCGAAATAACTTCTCAATTTTTCTGCCCATTTGTTTGTCCTTCCTTTATATAATGTGCTAGAGTAGTAACCTCCTGAAATTATAGCACGATTACACAAAAATACAACAGAATTTCTGCACGACCTAAAACCCATTACAATAAGTCGTTGTGTGCTTTTATTAAAACTGACCGCAGAGGCGCAGAGTGCACAGAGAAAAACATGAAAAATGAAAGCGTTATTTCTAATATGACTTTTTCTCTCTACACTTCTCTGCGCTCTCCGTGTCCCCCGATCTTATCGGGATTCAAAGCAATCTGCGGTAAAGTGGACCCGGATAAAATTGAGGTTCAAATTGCATATTTCTAATGATTCGGGAAAACGGTTGCGTTTATTTCTGAATCAGGGTAAAATTATCGACACCCTCCGTACTTGATGGAGGCGCTCACTCTGATAACCCCAAAATGAAGCTTTTTAGATTTGACTGGCGAAGACATAAATCCGATGTTGGTTCCCACTAAAAAATTCGACCTTCCGACAGAAGTTATCTCTAACGAGTTGGTTGCCGAAAACCACTATCTATTGCGCTGTTCGTGTCCGGAGATTGCTGCGGGCGCACTGCCCGGACAGTTCATCCATGTCTTGATTCCACAAGGTAGTGGCTTACTCCTTCGGCGCCCGTTTACAATCTACACTGTTGAAGGCGATGAAATCACTATGCTCTACCAGCTCATTGGTGAGGGAACAAATGTGTTGTCTAGCCTGAAGCGCAGTGATTCCATTCGTGTGCTCGGACCGCTTGGAAATACCTTTGAGATTTCACCAGCACCCGATCCCGCGGTAATCGTTGGCGGCGGGGCAGGAATTGCATCGTTGATGCTGCTTGCCGCTGCATTGCGGGAGAACGGTGCCCACGCACTAGGCTTGGTTGGATCGATGAACAGCGCACGGTTGCTGAGCGTGGAAGATTTGGAGGCTATCGGCATTGAGACATACATTGCAACAGATGACGGTAGTGTTGGGCATCACGGATTTGTCACCGAACTGCTAATGGAAATCCTTGAAACTCACGAGATGAAAAATCCGCAGATCTACGCCTGTGGACCCGATGGGATGTTGCGTGTCGTCACAAAAATTGCACTGGATTATCGTATTCCCGCACAACTGGCAATGGAAAATCGGATGGGATGTGCGTTAGGGGTCTGTCTCGGTTGCGTTTGTAAAGTACGAATGCCGAGTGGTGGCTTCGAGTATCAGCGGGTATGTACAGAAGGACCGGTTTTTAACGCTGAGGATATTATTTGGTGAAAGGTAGAGAAACCGAGTTTTTCCGAAAAAAACTCGGTTTCTTTGTACGATCTCTTAACATGAGCGAACTTGAAGGGAGATTTAATCATGGCAGAATTAACGGGAATGAAATGTGTCGCTTGCCGTCGGGATGCGCCAAAGGTTACTGAGGCAGAGATTTCGGAATACCATCCGCAAGTTTCCGACTGGGATCTGATTGAACGGGATGAAATCAAGCGGTTAGAACGGCTTTTCCAGTTTGATGGTTTTGGACAAGCGCTGGCGTTCACAAACCGTGTGGGGGAACTGGCGGAGGAGGAAGGTCATCACCCCGCGCTCTTGACCGAGTGGGGAAGGGTGACCGTCACATGGTGGACGCACAAGATCCGAGGGCTGCATCGGAATGATTTCATCATGGCGGCAAAAACGGATGCATTATACGCGGAGTAAAAAAATGAATAATATTCAGCCTTCACTTGAAATTGATGTGGCTGGAATCCGGATGAAAAACCCCGTTATGACAGCGTCGGGGACTTTCGGCTACGGCAGCGAATATGTGGACTTCATTGATTTGAACAAGCTTGGTGCGGTCGTTGTAAAGGGTATAACGAGTGTGCCTTGGGCGGGAAATTCGATGCCCCGAATCTTTGAGACACCGTCGGGGATGCTCAACGCCATCGGCTTGCAGAACGTGGGGGTGGATGGGTTTATCGACAAGAAGCTGCCGTACCTCCGCAATTTTGATGTTCCCGTAATTGTAAATATCTGTGGGGAGCAGGTAGGAGAGTATCTGGAGGTAACAGAGAAGTTAGATGCTGCCGACGGGGTTGCCGCAATCGAACTCAATATTTCTTGCCCGAACCTGCATTGCGGCGGAATGAGTTTTGGCGTTGATCCCAAGCTGACCGACGAACTAGTTAAGGGTGTTAGAGGGAAGACTACCCTACCACTATTGGTCAAACTTTCACCAAATGTCACAGATATCACCGTCATTGCTCGCGCAGCAGAGGGTGCTGGCGCCGATGGACTTTCCGTAATTAACACCGCCCTCGGAATGGCTATTGACATCAATACCCGTCGTCCACAGCTTGCCAACGTGACAGGAGGACTTTCGGGACCCGCAATCAAGCCCATTGCACTGCGTATGGTGTGGCAGGTCTACAATGCCGTCAGCATCCCAATCATTGGCATGGGCGGCATCATGAACGGGGAGGATGCTATTGAATTTTGTATCGCTGGGGCTGCTGCCGTTGCGGTCGGGACAGCAAATTTTATCAATCCACGCGCCTCCTTGGATGTAGTTGAAGGTATCACAGAATATCTCGAACGGCATGGGATGCGTTCGATTGAAAAATTGGTGGGAAGTCTTGAAGTTCCTTAAACCGAACCACCGAGATGAATCTTTGAACTTTTATCCATATCATCATTGAGGATTGCCTATGAGACACCTCATCACGCTGGATGACTTATCCAACTTTGAAATTGAACAGCTTTTTCGACTTGCGGATCAGATGCAGACGCAGCTCGCTACATGGTCTGGCTTCTGTAAAGGCAAGCTGTTAGCAACACTCTTTTATGAACCGAGCACACGAACGCGACTCTCTTTTGAAAGTGCGATAGGACGGCTTGATGGCCGCGCCCTCGGCTTTGCGGACCCCGACGCTGCTTCCGTGGCAAAGGGTGAGACGATTGCGGACACCGCCCGCATGGTAACAAACTATTCGGATCTGATTGTTGTTCGCCACAGTTGGGCAGGCGCAGCCCATGTGATGGCTCGCTATTCCAATGTCCCGGTGATTAACGGTGGGGATGGCAGCCACAGGCATCCGACGCAGGCACTCACAGATCTGTATACGATCTTGCAACGGAAAGGGCAGATAGAAGGATTGACGGTTGGTATCTGCGGCGATCTACGATATGGACGAGCGGCGCATTCGCTCGCGCTTGGTGTTGCACGATTCGGCGGTAAACTCCTCCATATTTCGCCTGATGGATTTCAAATGCCCGAATGGGTTTCTTCTCGCTTGAAACATCTCTATGGTCAGGAACCGGCGGAGACGAATCAGCTCAGTGATGTGATTGGTGAGCTTGATGTGATCTATGTGAATCGGTTGCAGGAGGAACGTTTGCCGCCTGAGATCTCCCCGGAAGATGCGCGGGGAAGCTATCTGGTGGACGTCGCAATAATGGATTACGCCAAATCCGACGCAATGATCATGCACCCGCTGCCCCGCGTTAACGAGTTGGCTTATGAGTTAGACGAAGATGAACGTGCGGCATATTTTGACCAATCGGCGAATGCTGTACCCATTCGCATGGCGTTACTCGCTAGTTTATTGGGGCTTGAGCAGTTGGTTTTGACGCAACCACCGACGAGGAGGTTTGTATCGGATCGACATGCTTGTGAGAATCCCAACTGTGCTAGCAATCATGAACGTTACATAGAGCCTGAAACCGAGATAATGGCGGGCCCCTCACCGTTCTCTACCTGTGCGTACTGCGGTGTGCTTAAAACGTGATAGGCAATCTATATTAAAGGAGAATTCATGAGCAATCTAAAAATTCGTGATGTTCGCACCATTGTGACGCAGCCGACAGCGAACCTAATTGTTGTGAAAATAGAGACTGATGAACCGGAATTGTATGGGGTGGGTTGTGCTACCTTTACCCAACGTGCCCTTGTTGTTGAAACCGCTATCAACGATTACCTCCGTCCGTTTCTCATCGGTAAGGATCCCGCTGAAATCGAGGATATCTGGCAGTCGTGCAATGTGTCTGCATACTGGCGAAACGGACCCATCCTTAACAACGCTATAAGCGGTGTGGATCAAGCGTTGTGGGATATCAAGGGCAAAGTCGCCGGAATGCCTGTTTATGACCTATTTGGCGGAAAATCGAGGGAGGCGGCTGCTGTCTACGTCGTACCCGGCGGAAACGACCTTAAAGAGTATGAAGAAACTGTCTGGGCACTTATTGAAGATGGCTTCCGTCACTTCAAACTTGGGGGTGCAGACCGCCATTTTGGGGACGATACGCCCCACAGTGAAAAGCCCGTCATCACAGAAAAGGTTTCCGAATCGAGGGGCAGTATCTACGACCCGGCAAAAGCAGTTCGTGGTATTGTGCGTGCCTTTGAACATTTCCGCTCCACTTTTGGCTGGGAGTTCGAGCTCATTTACGATGTCCACGAGAGGCTTCCGCCTATCCTTGGCCTTGGCTTGGCGAAAGAACTTGAGCCGTTTAGGCTCTTTTTCTTAGAGGATCTCTTCGCACCGGAGGATAATGACTACTTCCGTCTCGTGCGCGAGCAGACAAGTACCCCGATCGCTATGGGTGAGTTATACAACAATCCGCATGAAATTATTCCGATGGTCAAGGATCGATTGCTAGATTTCATGCGTGTCCATGTATCCCAAATTGGGGGATTGACGCCAGCGCGGAAGTTAGCAGCACTCTGCGAAGCCTTTAATGTTCGCACCGCTTGGCACGGTCCCACGGATGTCTCGCCGGTGGGTCACGCCGCCCAACTCATGCTAGACTTAAATGTGTGGAATTTTGGTATCCAAGAGGCGGGACCTTACCAGACCGATCTGCTAAAGGAGGTATTCCCCGGAACGCCTGAAGTCCGTAACGGGTATATGTGGGCTAACGGCAAGCCAGGTTTGGGCATAGATATAGACGAGGAGTTAGCGGCGAAGTATCCTATCACAGAACCTGCAAGTTCTAACTGGTCGTGGGGCAATGTCAGACTAGCAGATGGAACTATAATCCGTCCGTGATACATGACGAGAAACCGAGTTTTTCCGAAAAAACTCGGTTTCTTTATGGAATTTTTTAAGGTGAATCCAAATAAACAGAGGATAAATCATGTCAGATCGAATCAAGATGGGATTACTTGGTTGTGGAGGCATGTCCGGTGCCCACATGCGGGGTTATCAAGAGCTATGGTCAAAGGGAATCAGATCCTTTGACATTGTTGCTGCGTGTGACATTGATGCCGGCCGTGCAGAGGAACGATCGACCCAAGCGCATGAATTTCAAGGGGGCACAAAACCGACGGTTTATACCGATGTAGAAGAGATGCTCTCTAAGCATTCAGACCTCGATTGTGTGGACATCTGTGCTCTCCACAGTGCTCACCACACCCTTGCAGTTACCGCGCTGGAAGCCGGCAAACACGTCATCATCGAAAAACCGCTCGGTATTACTATGCGCGCCTGTAAACTCATCGTTGATGCAGCGGAAAAGAACGAGCGCATTCTGTCTGTCGCAGAAAATTACCGTCTGTCCAAGGACCAGCGCGCACGGCGATGGGCAGTACGCCAGGGGCGGATTGGCGATCCACGGATGTTTTTCTGGATAGAGGTCAGCGAGGGTTTAGGCAAATGGGCATGGCGCAATTTCAAGATGGATGCCGGCGGGGGTTGGGTGCTTGATGGTGGTGTCCATTTTACAGATCTCATGCGTTTTATCCTCGGTAAGGAAGCTGTAGAGGTTTACGCTATCAATAAGGCTTACGAACCTTACCGCTATGATGATCCAGCAGCACGGCAGGGTGGCTATGATGTTGACGTTGAGGATGCGATGGTTTCGGCAATTAAATTTGAGGACGGTGTTACCGCACAGTGGACGTGGGTCGGTTCTGGTCCAGGGGATGGGATCAGTCGCAGAGCCGTCTATGGCAGCGAGGGCAGTTTGGACTTTGCGACGGGCATAACGCTTCGGAACGGCGAAAACATCAGCAACGAAGCGTTGGTTAACGAGTTTCTGGCGCATATCAGCGATGAAGAACGTGAATACTACTTCCCTAGCGGTATTGAAGACACCGTCGCCATAGAACTCAAGTATTTTGCAGATGCTATTCTGACCGGCGGCAAGCCGGAGGTTGACGGGGTTGAGGGCTTGAAGTCCGAAGCAATTTGTATGGCGGTCTATGAATCTGGCTGGCACGGTCGGCCTGTGACGATGGAGGAGATTGAAAGTTGCGAATTGGAAGGGTATCAAGGCGAGATTAATGAGAAGTTAGGGATTGGGTAATCAACAGAAGTGCCCCAAATGCCTTACTGTAGTTGCCCGTTTCTTAATCCCGATTTATCGGGGATTCATCGGGCGTCTTCATATCAAGTAATCACCAGAAGTACCCCCAATGTTCAAACAGGAGATAGCTATGAACCAACAGGTAACCTCTCCCGAAGCGTTTTTTGGCTTCCAGCTTGGAAGCGATCTGAAGATGGCACGGTGGAATCAGATTGTGGATTACTTCCACCTATTGGAGGAACAGAGCGACAAGATTCAAGTCATTGATATGGGTCCCTCCACAGAAGGGCATCCGTTCCTATTTGTAATTATCTCCTCACCGGAAAATCTGGCAAATTTGGAGCGTCTTCGTGAGGTGAACGCTCAAATCAAAGATCCGCGCGGGGTATCGGAAGCGGTAATAAACTCGCTCGCAGAAGAAGGCAAGGCAATCATCCTTCAATCAATGGGGCTGCACGCGACAGAGATTGGCAGCACGCAGATGGTCTCGGAACTGGCTTACGATCAGATCACGCGGACCGATGAAGAAGCAGAGCGCATTCTGGATAACGTTATCTCGCTGATGGTGCCGTGCTTCAACCCAGACGGTCAGATCATGGTGACCGACTGGTACAATAGATATGTCGGCACAGAGTACGAAGGTAGTACGCCGCCATGGCTGTATCACAAGTATGCTGGGCATGACAACAACCGCGACGCTTTCATGTTTAATTTGGTCGAATCCCAGTATATGGCGCAGATCATGTATAAGGAGTGGCAGCCCCATGCGTATCAGGACCACCATGAGATGGGTTGTTACGGCGCTCGTTTATGGGTGTGTCCCTATTCGGAGCCGCTGCATCCGCACGGTGATCCGTTGGTTTGGCGGGAGATCAGTTGGTACGGGGCGCACATGGCGTATAAGTTAGAGGAAGCGGGCAAGACCGGTGTCCTTAATGCGTCATTGTTCCCGGCGTGGAGTCACCTTGGTTTCCATTGGATGGGCAACTATCACAACATCGCAAGTATGCTGACCGAATCGGCACACGCGAAATTGGCAACGCCGATGTACATCCACAAAAGCCAACTAAAAGGTGAAGATGACAGGAAACAGCTGCTAGACGAAGGTGGTAATACATTAAGGGCGTTTCCGCACTATAAACCTCAGACCAACTTTCCGCACCCATGGGAAGGTGGTTGGTGGAGGGTGCGTGACATCGTGGAGCAGCAAAAGATCTCGGCGTGGGGATTGCTTGACATGGCCGCACGGAATAAGGATACGATTCTGCGGAATGCGTATCTGAAGGCGAAACGACAGACCGCGCTCGGCGCGTCCGGTACACCTGCTGCATACCTCATCCGCCCAGATCAACACGATCCACTGACCGTCCTAAGGACGATTAACAAACTGCTAGTTCAGGGGATAGACATACAGAAGGCTACGCAAGATTTTACGGTCAACGGATCAAACTACCCAGCGGGAACTTACTGCATCCTTCTCAATCAACCGAAGATGGGGGTCATCAAGACGCTGCTGGGACGAACACTCTATCCGGACGACGCTTGGACGCGCCAACCGGATGGCACCCCTCAGCGTCCCTACGATACTACGACGGACACTATGGTAGAGTTCATGGGTGTGGAGGCTGTGCCTGCACAGGGCAAGATTGAAGGACAGTTTGAAGTTCTTACGGCGCCTGAACCTCTTGGTGGAGAAGTGGTCGGTACATCGGAGATTGGTTATCTTTTTGATGCTAGGTTGAACGACAGCTTCAAAGCCCTCAATCGGCTGTTCGATCAGGGTATAAAAGTTACCCGCGTGCACGAAAGTGTTTCAGTGGGAGATGAAGAGTTCCCCGCAGGCGCGTTTGTGGCTTCTACGGGATCTGAAGATCTACTCACAGAGATCACCCAAGATTGTGGCGTTACCTTTTACGCACTTGAAGGGGTGTTAGGGGCAGAGCAGCGCGAAATACAGCGAGGGCGGATTGGTATGTATCAGCGATACTGGGGCGGTAACATGGATGAGGGTTGGACGCGGTTAGTCCTAGAACAGTACGGGTTCCCGTATCAGAGAGTGAGAGATGAGGAGATTAGAGCCGGCAACCTAAGTGACCGTCTTGATGTCCTAATACTACCCGATGACTCTATTGATATGATCGTCGGTGACAAGGGAGATGATCGGCTCAGAGAAAACCCAACGCCACCAGAATACCGAAGCGGTATCGGAGAAGAAGGTATCGAGGCAATAAAGGAATTCGTCCAAGGCGGGGGCACGTTGATTACGCTCAACCAAGCCTGCAACTTTGCCATTGAGCAGTTAAATCTGCCGGTGCAAAACGTCCTTTCGAGTAAATCAGCCAAGGAATTCTACTGCCCCGGCTCCACCCTACACGCCAATATCAATATAGATCATCGGCTCACCTATGGTATGCCTGACGAGGCACTTATCTTCTTCTGGAACGGTCCCAGCTTCCGTGTCCGCCCCTCCTTTTTCAACGAAAAATGTGAGATTCTCGTCCAATATCCTGAAAGGGATATCTTGCGCAGCGGTTGGCTTGTCGGTGAAGAGCAGATAGCGGGAACCGCTGGCATGATCTCCGTGGATTATGGCAAAGGGTCAGTTATTCTTTTCGGATTCAGACCGCAGCATCGGGCGCAGACGCATGGGACGTTCAAACTTTTCTTCAATGCGCTCATTGGTTAGGAGTGATAGTATGTTAAGATGGACAGGTAAAGAATCCGATGCAGATGGAGGGGTGCGCTATGTTATCCAGTAAGACGAGGATTAAACGCCGATATTTCAAGCGTCAGATTTATATCGGGGTGGGGTGCATTCTGTTCGTATTCGCATCATTTATTTTTGCTTCATGCGATAATATACCATTTGAAATGATTAGTGAATCGGAGGAAGATGCGATAAAGGCTGTGTTGGATGATCGGTCATTCCGTCAATTTGAACCTGATGTAGACGCTAGTCCGAGAAAAGGGGTTATCTTGGATTTTTTTAATGGAGTTAGCCTCTGGGCGCAGTATGCCGAGGGCAATTACGCACTTAACGAGTGGGAGATTCGCGCAAACGATTATCGCATTGAACGGGCTGCAGACGGTTCGGAGATTAAAATCTACTTCATCAAACCGAGATCGTCGAGAACACTTCCGAATAAGTGTGAAAATTGCATTGAAACGGCGGGCATATCTATTTCGATAAGGAATGTCTTCGATAGCAAAAGGATAGCTTTTAAGTTGAATGATCCCGATGACAGCTTGCCGTCACCGTTCCCTGTGTTTCGGTCGTGGACAAAATTTCGGGAGGATGAGTATTTCGATTAGTGTATGCAGATTGGAGGTCGGGTCTCGCTCCAATTATTTGTGAGATTGCGTTCTTGAAAACAGTTCCTGTAGAGTCGTTGATATAGATTCGCATTTAACTGTTCATCCTAACCTGTATTACTTCTCATTGTATCAGTTAAATCCACTGATTTGTAAATCCTGATCGCGCCAAAGAACTGCCACGGGCACGCCATCAATTGCATCATATTCGACCAATTGAACTTTTTCTATGTAGTTGAGGACTTCATCGGTTGCGTCAAACCATTTGTGTCCACGTTCAAATGCTTTGAAATCGTCTCGCACCTTCTTTTCTAAGTTTTGCTCACCGGGAATCTCTGCAACTATTTTGAGTGCTTTGTGATTTCCTTGTTGGAGATGATCGAGGTGTATCTGCGGAACGGTCGATGGTCCTATCTTAATGGGACCATTAGCTCCCGCTTGGATGAAATAAACCATTCTTTAATCCTTTCTACTTTGATTCATAAATTTGAAGCTGATACATTCCAACGATTTTTTCTACCTCTGAAAAGCATACAGAGGGAGACAAATAGAATGCAAATTTATTTCATGCAGTTTCAAACTAATGGTTTCAAGCTACAAAAAATAAATTTAAAAAGAAAGAAATTTGCGTGGTTATGGTAGAAATGATCAATAAAAAAGGGTCTCCTATTGCTATCATAGCAAAAGAAGACCCTAAAAAATCGAGGCTGATTGACTATGGCGTTCTGATCAAAACGGAAGTTGCATCTTTTTACTCATTGAGAGGGCGTTTAAGTAGCGACTCGGGTTACCTATAACTTTCTCAAAACCGTCAAACCTTCCACCCCATCAGGATTGAGTATAAGCGTATCCCCTGTCCGCTGCCATGTGCCTGTTTCTACCTCATCAAATATTTCCGTAGTGTAAGTGGAACCGGTCAGAGAGTAGCTACCCGGTATCTGATCTCTGCCGACTAGCACCCCCTGAATACCCTCCACCTGCACCTGCAACCGAATAACAACCTCTATTTCCATTGTTCCTCCGTTATGGAACGCATAAGAAATAGACCCATCATAACCGGTGACACCATCGCCGCTCCAAAACGCGGCGATAGCCTGCTCTAGGGGATCTCCATCAACAGTCGAGCCATTGGCATCGAGAAAAGTCCAGTCTTCATCATCATAGTCATCATATTCCGCAAGGATTTCTAGCGCACTGAGTCCCTGATAGCTTTCAAGCGCCCATGTGCCAATCCACTGATTATCTTCAGGTTCGGTTGGCTCAGGATCTGTAAGGTCAATAATCAATATGTCAAGATCAGCACAGCCAATGACGCCGATAATTCCGTAAAGCCCGACGAACCCCAAAAACAAGGTAATAACTATCTGTCTAAACATTTTTATGTTCCTCCTTAATAGGTTTTGTTGGCTCATGTCAAGAAACCATTCAACAAAAATTGAGTTATTGACGAAAACTCAGCTTCTCCGAGCGTTTTACGCGATCGTACTCTGTGAGCCGTGTAGCGTAGCTCAGGCATCGAAAAAATTAATAAACCAACGGAAAAATTGTCTTCACGTTTCACGCTTCAGGTGGACCTGAAGCGCTACTGAGGCTCTGGGGCGGGCAAGTCACTTTGGATCCTGATTTTCCGGGATGCCCGACCTATGGCTGTGGCGAGTTTCAATTGCAGGATACCAACCCCTACTCCGGTGCCAATGATGCACTCCGGATGTATTTCCACCCTATCGGTGCAAGCCTAAGATTCCTCACCCTCCTGTCAACAACCAACAGCCGTTGCGCGTGTGCTAAGGGCACCCACGGTGCATCTCTATGGAAGATTGCCTGTGCTTGTTGGTAAAGTTCGATCCGTTCGCTGCGATCAGTGCTCGTTCTGGCGCGTTCGAGGATATCCTGCATCTCATCACTTCGATAAAAGGCGATATTGAATGCAGGTTTCTCCGCATAGGTTTTACTCAAAAGATAGTAAAGGAAGTTGTCGGGATCCCCCTCGTCCGCAATCCAGCCTAGCATTGCCATATCGTGCTCTCCAACTTCGGTCTTGGCAAGATAGGTGCCCCAATCATAGGTTACGATTGTTGTTTCAATACCGATGCTTTGGAGATCGGATTGTAGGAATTCTGCAAGGGCGTGCCCGTCCGGAATGTAGGGACGCGGCACCGGCAATGCCCAGAGCGTTGTCTCAAATCCATCGGGATAGCCCGCTTCGGCGAGCAGCTGTCTCGCTAACTCAGGGTTGTATTCATAGTCCGCAATGGTATCGTCATAACTCCAGAGCGCCGGTGGGATTGGACCCTTCGCAGGGATTCCTGTGCCTTGATAGAGGTGCTCAATGATAGCGGTTTTGTTAATCGCATGGTTAATCGCGAGTCGCACCTTGAGGTTATCAAAGGGCGGTTTATCCATGTTCATCGCCAAATACCCGATATTCAGGGCTGACTGCATGAGGAGTTCAAGCTGGGGATCACCTTGGATAAAGGGGATTTCGTCCGGATTCGGAAATTCCATCGCGTGGAGCCTGCCTTGCTGCAGTTCCATTAGACGCATCGAGTTGTCAGGAATAGATCGGAAGATAAGCCGGTCAAGTGAAGGGCTTCCAGCCCAGTGTGTAGGGTTTGCTTCAAGCACAATTTGGTCGTCCCGATCCCATTGCACAAATTTGAAAGGGCCGGTGCCGACCGGGTTATCGGCAAAGTTATCGCCTAGGTGTCCGACAGCGGTCGGACTCACGATAGAAAATGATGTTCCCGCGACCATACTGATAAAGGGTGCGAATGGCATTCTGAGTTGGATCTGTACGGTAAGCGGGTCTAGCGCAACAATTTGGTTGATAAATTCTGCCTGAAAATCACGGAACACCGCCTGAGGACGGGTGAGTGAAAAGACGACAGCGTCCGCGTTCAACGGGGTGCCATCGTGGAATTGAACGCCTTGTCGTAGGTGAAATGTCCACACCAGGCCATCAGAGGAACTTTCCCACGCTTCCGCTAGGGCGGGTTCAATGTCCGTTGTGTCGCCGCGATATTGGATAAGCGTATCGTAGAGCATATCACACACTTTCGCCGATTCGCCATCAAGCACCAGTACCGGATCCAGCGTGAGTGAATCGCCGCCGCGTCCAAAAATCAGGGTGCCCCCGGTAGGAGCAACTTGACCTCGTCCCATAACGTTGGCAACGATTACTAAATCTCGCGCATCCACGATGCCGTCGCTATTGACATCTACATTTGACATCTGCGCTGGGTCAATACGCTCGCCAAAGTGTGAAGCGACAAGCGTTAAATCAAGGATATTCACAATACCATCGCCGTTGACATCTGCGTTTTGTGCGTTACTATTCGTCAAGAACAGTAGCGACAAACACACTACTATCGCGGCAAAAGTGATTCTCTTCATATTACCTCCTAAACAGTCGGGAATTGGAATTCCCTCCTACTCTCCCAGCGTGGTGCGTCCGGTGCGGTGTGGTGGTTCGTAGATTGCCAATTCCTCCGGCGTTGGATCTGGAATCGGGCACTCGGCGTGTGGTGAACCCCACGACAAGAATCCGGGAGAGCATTTGAACAGAATCGAGCGGCGTTCGCGATCGGTTGGCTGCCACGGAAGTGTCCCGTGCACCAGCGCTTCATTGAAGATAACGACCGAACCCGGTCCCGCAACGACCTGTCGAATACACCCCAGCCCATCTTCGGTGGACAGTACGTGCGGTGGCGGGCGGTAGTTTGATTTGTGGCTGCCCGGTACACATGCAAAGCCACCATCCCCTTCCCGGACGTCCGTCAACTGCCACGCAGCAACGCAGAGTCCGCACTGCATCCGACCATGCTCAAATCGGTGATATTGGCTTGGGTCGAAGGTCATGCCGCCGTGCAGCCAGTGTCCCTCAGTTCCCTTGATCATCTGAATGAGTCCGGGACCGTGATCCAGCCGAAAACCAGCCCCCAAGATCTCGTTGAAGATATCGATGACTCGTGGATGCGTTAACATCCGCCGAAATGGTTCACACCACGGTCGATCAAATGTCAATGGGTTTTGATGAAGTTCCCCACGCCCCGTAGCTCCTTCCAACTGTTTAGATCCGTGGGATAAACCGGGGTCACGGTTAGCTATGAGATGGTTGTGGCGGTCAACCGCTTCGTTTGCCAATGCTACTTCGTCGGATGTGAGTACATCCTCAATCACCACGTAGCCCCATAGGTCGAACAGAAATTTTTCGTTATCGGTCATGTCACCCTTCCTTTCGTTTTGAAATTAAACTATGGACATGGATACGGTGAGAACGCTATAATTAGAATAATACGGAATGCGTAATTCGTAAACATAATTTTGAAGGAGAATTAATCATGAGTGGAAAATTTATCCCTGCAGCAGAAGCAGATCGTGAACAACTAGATTGGGGAGCTTTGGCGTGGTTGAGTCGTCCCGAAACAACAGGCGCGAAAGATTTGGTCGTCATCGAGGTGAACCTATCGCCCGGCGGCGGACATAACTTCCACAAGCATCCGGAGCAGGAAGAGGTGATTTACGTTATTGAGGGAACTGTAGAGCAGTGGCTCCGCGATGAAAAACGGATGCTAAGTTCCGGGGACTCGGTGTTTATTCCCGCTGACGTAGTACACGCTTCGTTCAACACTTCTTCAGCCTCTGCAAAGTTGTTGGCAATTTTGGGTCCGTGCGTTAGTGACGAAGGTTATCAACTAGTCGAAGTCCACGACGAAGCACCGTGGAGTTCCCTTCGTTAAAATTATCCTAATTCCTGGCTTTTGTGATATGTCTACTCAACGGTAACGCTTTTTGCGAGGTTTCGGGGTTGGTCAACATCGCAGCCTCGATGCACTGCGGTATAGTATGCGAGTAGTTGGAGCGGGATAGCAACCAGCAGTGGGGAAAGCTCCTCGGCAATATCTGGGATGTAAAGCACCTCTTGTGCATACTCTTGGATCTCTGTATTACCCTCGGTCGCAATGGCGATGACAACTCCGTCACGAGCTCGGATCTCTTGGATTGCGCTCACAATTTTGGGGTAGATGCTGCTATTGGTAGCAATACACACAACCGGAACTTCTTCGTTAATCAGAGCGATGGGCCCGTGTTTTAATTCGCCTGCGGGATGCCCTGCTGCATGAATATATGAGATTTCCTTGAGTTTGAGTGCACCTTCCAAGGCGTTGGGATAGTTATAACTACGCCCGATAAACATGAATGCGCCTACATCACTGTATTTTTCCGCACAGGCGCAAATCTGCTGCCGCTGAATGGTTCTTTCCATGAGGGAGGGTGCCTTTTTGAGCGTCTGCAGAAATTCCCGTATATCTCCCGGTGTTAATGTCCCCTTTAGCTTGCCGAGGTGCATTGCGAGTAATCCAAGCACGGCAATCTGTGCGGTATAGGCTTTGGTGGAAGCCACGCCAATCTCCAACCCGGCGTGGAGTTCGATCACTGCATCCGCCTCCCGCGCAATGGTGCTGTTAATCGCATTGCACAAGGCTAACACGCGCATAAACTTGCTTTTTGCCTTGCGCAGCCCCTCAAGCGTATCAGCTGTTTCACCGGATTGGGATATAGCGATTACCAGCGTATCACCCTCCAAAACTGGGTTGCGATAGCGAAACTCTGAGGAAATATCTACTTCGGTGTGGATGTAGGCATACTGCTCTAGCAAATACTTGCCGATCAGTCCAGCGTGCCACGATGTACCGCACGCTTGGATAACGATTCGATTTACACGAGCGAGAAACTGATCGCTCAATCCCAATTCCCCGAAATCAACCTCCATCTCATCGGTGACATAGATATTGTGCAAACGGCGTAAGACATTGGGTTGTTCGTGGATCTCCTTGAGCATGAAGTGTGGATGGTCGCCCTTATCGGCAACATCAGGATTTAAGCCGATTTGATGGATGCGGGGTTCTACCCGCTCACCATTGATAGTTTGAACTTCCACCTGCTCTCGCGTAAGCACCGCAATCTGATCATCTTCCAGATAGACCATCCGCTGGGTGTGCGGCAGCAGTGCCGGCACGTCTGAAGCGACAAAGTTTTCTCCTTCCCCAAGCCCTAAGATAAGTGGGCTGCCACGTCGTGCAACCACAATGCAGTTCGGAAATTGCTGATGAATAAAAGCGGCTGAAAATGTGCCCTCGATGCGCTGGAGTGCACTACAAACAGCATCGACGAAATCTCCATCCATCACTTCCTCAACGAGGTGTGCTAGCACTTCTGTATCGGTATCCGATTCAAAGAGGTGCCCTGTCGCTTGCAGCTCCCGCTTTAGTGGCAGATAGTTTTCGATGATTCCGTTATGTACGACTGCAAGGGTCTTGCCCTCGTCGGTATGGGGATGGGCATTGCGTTCGTTCGGTTCGCCGTGTGTTGCCCATCGGGTATGCCCGATACCGGTTGCACCCCGCATCGGATTCTGACGGAGGCATTCATCCAATTCACGTAATTTCCCCGCACGTTTCCGCAGGTCTAGTTCCCCATCGCTGATGACAGCCATACCCGCTGAATCGTATCCTCGGTACTGAAGTCGTTCCAATCCTGTCCACAAGACAGAGTCAGCGTATTTATTTCCAATATATCCGACAATTCCGCACATAGCTATTCCTTTCTCAATCTCTTTATCGAGGGTATGTTGGGTTGGGGAAGGGTGAAAAGGGGGTATCTCTCAGTTAAGAGATAGGTTCATGGAGTTTTGGATGGGCGCTCAATACCTGAACAAGCGTTTGTGCAAGTTTTTCAGGATGGTGACGGATCACGGTTTGCGGACCACCACTGTCAATAACTTCGGTGGTATCCCGAATCAGTTCCGCCTCTACAATCCGCAGATCACGGAGATTATCCCGTTCTGCGCTATAGAATATTTGGACATTGGAAGGTCCCGCCATCTGCTTTGTCTCATTGGTAAGTTGAGAGATGTATTCTGTTCGATATAGGACGGAGTCCATGGTTTTTCCTTCGGCGAAATCTTCCATTTGTATCGTTTCAAGCATGGAGAGCACCTCCTCCGTGTACATCTTAATCTGTGCAAACTTGCCCGATAGTTCTTTCTGTCTGTACCTTTCGATAATCTTTTCCGGTGCGGGTTGGTTGTTGACGATAACATAATCCAGTGCTACACCGGGTGCGTGAGCCAAGATTGCCTCGACGTGGTCGGTAACAGAGTAGCCATCCGTTTCTCCGGGCTGCGACATCACGTTACAAATATAGATTTTCATCGCATCTGACGCTTGGATTGTTTTGGCGATTTCCTTGATTACAAGGTTGGGCATAATACTCGTGTATAAACTTCCGGGTCCAATGATGATGGCGTCTGCATTGGCGATAGTTTCGATCGCTTCTGTGTGTGCAGCACATTCATAAGGTTCATCGTGATGCTGTTTGCCATTCTCACGCGGCTTCAGAAAGACCCGTTGAATTGGCTCTCGATTGGATCGCTCTGGGATGTTGGATTCGCCACACACAATGTCACCACCGACCAGTTCAGCGCACAATATGGTACCATCTAGGCTGACTGGGATAATTCTCCCTCGCGTAGAGAGCAATTTCGATGCTTCTTGGATAGCTTTTGGAAAGTTACCGTTATTTAGTTCGGTGAGTGCAATGAGGAGAAGATTCCCCACCGTATGCCCACCAAGATCTCCATCACTTGAAAAGCGATACTCAAAGAGTTTGGCTAGCAACTCATCGTCATTGGAAAGTGCGACGAGCAGTTTACGAATATCACCCGGTGGAATCACATCAAATTCTTCAACCAATCGGCCAGAACTACCACCGTCGTCAGACACAGAAACGATCGCTGCCAGATTATCTATATCAATAATTTCTGAACCAGCACGTCTGTTACCTGTGTGTTGTTTGATTCCACTCAATAGGGATGATAGACCTGTGCCGCCACCTATGCAGACTAGTTTTAGTGCATCTGCCATGATAAACCTCCATCAATACCGCACAACAAGAATCTATTAGAGTTGACGCTGAGAGGACATTTGCGTTTCAAGAAAAATTGTGGTGCCTTGAACTCCTCGTGACCAAAAAGAAGCGTTTAGCGATCAGTTAGAAACTCGTCGCATCAAAGATTTCAGTGTGTCAAGTGTTGAATTGCAAAGTTCTTGTGCGTCTTCGAGGGTCTGTGCTTCGCTAAAGACGCGAATGACCGGCTCTGTGCCGGACTTCCGAATATTGACCCATCGGTCTTCCCAAACCCGTTTTACCCCATCAGCCAGATCGAGTGTCTCATCTGTATAGTTTTCAATTGCAAGTTGAAGCACCACATCAGCGGTTTGTTGGGAAGGCACTTCCAATTTCTCCTTGCAAATCGCATAGCTTGGGATGGAAGCGACGACCTCCGAAACCGTTAAAGGACTTGACTCCGCGAGGAATTGAATAATTGCAGCTATTGACGCAATTCCGTCGGTGGTATATTGGAGCTCTGGATAAATCACCCCGCCCGTTCCTTCACCGCCAATGACCGCGCCTACCTCTTGCATTTTCTCAACGACGTAGCCGACACCCACCGGCGTGCGGTACAGTTTTACGCCGTGCCGATTCGCCACGTCATCCAACATACGACTAGTCGATACGGTAGCGACGATATTTCCTTTTCGTTTATTCAGCAGAAATTCCGCTGCAAGAGCGAAGGTGTATTCGCTGCTCAACGGGGTGCCCTGCTCCGAGACAAGAACCAGTCGGTCTGCATCACCGTCGTGTGCAAAACCGAGATCTGCGCTTTCTGATTTGACGGTGTCGCAGAGTTGGTCTAACGCATCTGGTGTTGGTTCTGCCGGACGAGGAAAATGGCCATCAGGAACACAGTTCAGTTCAACCACCTCACAGCCTAGCGTCCTCAGCAAGCGAGGACTAATTACGCTTCCCGCACCGTTACCGCAATCGACGACGACTTTCAACCCATGGGCTCGTGTCTGGTCTTGTGCGACCCAATCACAACTGAGCACACCGGCGAGATGTTGATCCACGGCGGTGTCTGCTAACTCGACACTCCCTTGTTTATCCCAGGTGGCTAGTCCAAAGTCTCCAGACTCATAAATCTCCATCAGGCGTGTGCGTTCTGACTTACTCAAGAGTCTGCCAGATTCCGAGGCAAATTCGATGCCATTCCAATCAATTGGGTTGTGGCTGGCTGTAATAACGAGGCTTCCGCCGGCATTCAATGCTTTTGACATGAGTAAAACCGTCGGCGTTGGACACACTCCCACGTCAATCACCTTACAACCGGTCGCGATGAGTCCAGCTAGTATAGCATGGTGTGCCATCGGACCCGATGTCCGCGTGTCTCTCCCAACGATGACGGGTTGCCCTCCAATTAGTGTGCCAAACGCAGAAGCAAAACGGGTTAGTTGGCTTGGATCCAATGCACTACCAACTATTCCTCGAACACCGGAGACACTGATAATGAGATCCTCATGAGATGTCGCTTCGCTCAATCTACAAACTCCTGTTGTCAAAAAAATTAGACTCGATTCCACCGGGCTAGTGCAACACAACAAATTCCAATCAGTATCTGCCACATGCAAACAATGTGCCATGGCGGGTAGACAACCCTGTATGATGGAATCGGTGTTAATTCGTATAAGTGTGGTGTTCTAAACACATCGATTTCAAGGAGGTGACACACAGCCATCAGCGGGTTGAGGTGCAAAAATGGCGGAATGATGGGTTCGAGATTTGCCAGATACCGGTCTAGCGGTGCCAACAGAAATACCCCACCGATCAAAAGAATCCAGCCTAGATATGTTACCTCTGTTGCAAAAATTTCATGCCGAAGAATGCGCCAGCACAATCCGCCAACTGAGGCAGATACAATGATATAAATTCCAAAAATCAGGTGTAGTTGAACCACTTGAAGGCGGGTGATATTGCTGATTGATGGAATGAAAATCGTAAAGACAATAGCTGTGAGAATAAGGAAGCAAAAAGTGTAGATCTGGCTCCCTAATACAACGATCGTCCCGTTTTGTCGGAGACGCATTGGACTCAGTTGCAAAAGATTTTGTGATAGCAAGGGTGCGAAATGCTTTTTGAGTCCGCTACATGCCAAATATGGTGGGATAATTAAGGCGATCACGCCTTGTGACAGAAAGATGAGATCTGCGTACTGCCCCAGCCTTGCGCGAAACAGGAGTTGACAGATGACCAGCAACAGGACGCTCTGCACAACCAGAGCAAAAAAGATTCTGCTGAATTTCCACTGGTCGGATATCACCCGACTGAGGACTGGATTCTCAAAGCGGAGTATATGACGCATTTCATTTCCTAACGCCTCCGTCGTTGCTGCTCTTGCAACGCCTCCTGAATTTGCAAAACCGTATGTGCGACACCATAGAGACCTGGATGAATCTCTAACGCGCGCTGAAATGCCTCTAGAGCTTCGCGGAGATTACCGAGCCGTAAATAGCACTGTCCCATCCCAGCAAACGCACCGAAATGGACAGGATTAAGCGTGACCACCTTTTTGCAATCATCGACAGATTGTTCCCACTCTTCTAACATAAAATATGCGATTGCCCTTTGGTTGTATCCTTCAGCGAATTCGGGTGCTATTTGAGTGACTTCTGTCAAGAGATCAATAGCCTCTACAAACTGTTCTTTCTTAATATGTTCGGCACCTTTTTGAAGCATTTGATCAACGGATTTATCGCCGGAGCGAAACCATATCGCCCACAACGCCTGCTCTGCATTGGAGCGCAGGTCCGGATCGTTGTGCTGAAGTGCTTCCACTAGTGGGGTGATTGCTTCCGTGTCGCCAATTATACCCAGCGCATACGCCGCTGCCTCTCGTGTCGGGGCGACTTCGTGTGTTAAGTACACGATGAGGTTTTCTTGCGTATACTTCTCAAGAAGAAGCTGTTTCAGTTTTTCTCTTTGTCCTTGGGTGGGATAACGAACGAGTAGTTTTGCTAGTTCTGAAAACCCATTGCGTTTTGCCATGACCGAACCCTCAGTTGGCTGGATTTTTTTTAGGTATCGTGTCCTCATGTTATCACACGACAACCGTAATAACAAGTCAAAAGTGATTCCCCGCAAGAATTTCGACCGGTTCCGGGTTTCTGTTTACGTGATAGAGGTCTTGCGTAATCTACCTATTTCGGATATAATGGGTTGGACGCTCTTCCAGAAATGTAAAACGGGGCATTCTAATTAAACGAGCGATGTGATAAAATCGGCACCTGCGCTGCGTAACTCAATATGTTAGCGCAGCAATGGCGAACCTGAGAACTGTAAAAAGAAAAAATAGCGTAAAGCATTTTTACAACCATATAAGGAGATACGATTATGGCACAGCAATCACCGGCAAACAAAGCCCCCACCGGCTATGATGATACGCCATTTATACCGGGCACAGAATGGCGAGTGCACGACGGAACACGGCCTCAGCCACGGATTATTACCCCCGTAGCTGAAAGTTCACAGAACGAACCGCCTTCGGATGCAATCGTACTCTTTGATGGCAGTGATCTCTCAAAGTGGACGGGGCGTGACGGGGATGCCGCGTGGAAGGTTGAAAACGGTTATATGGAAGTCACTCGGGCCGGCAATATCGAGACGAAAGAACACTTTGGTGACTGCCAACTACACCTTGAATGGGCTGCGCCAGCAGAGGTAAAGGGAGACAGTCAGGGACGCGGCAATAGCGGCGTGTTTCTGATGGGGAACTATGAGATTCAAGTGCTTGACGGTTACGACAATCCGACCTACGCAGATGGAATCACCGCTGCAATTTATGGTCAGTACCCGCCGTTGGTCAACGCATGCCGAAAGCCCGGCGAATGGCAGACATACGACATTTTTTTTCTAGCACCGCGTTTTGGGGGGCAGAAACTAATAAGTCCGGCATACATCACTGTCGTCCACAATGGTGTATTGGTTCAGAACCACCAAGCAGCCATGGGACCCACAGGTCATAGACAGGCTCCCTCATATAGTGAGCCGCATCCTCCCCAAGGACCAATAATGCTCCAAGACCACGGCGATCTTGTCCGATACCGTAACATTTGGATTCGTACTCTCTAGTGAATTACTACACGCGCTCTATGCTCGAACGTATTCGGCCGATCGTCTTTCGGACGTGCGCCGCCCTTCTCAGTATATTTGTATTGGCGGAGGTAAACTATCCCCGACTCTCGCCCCAGGGCCAACTGGCAATTTTCGCTATGTTGGGCTTAGTTCTCGTTTTCCTCAAATATCCTATCCACCGTCGGTTTGCAACACATATTGGTTTCCAAGTCCTTGACTTTGTTTTCGCCATCGCTGTAGCGGTCTGCTTCGGTTATATCCTCATTCAAACGGAACCGCTGTTCAAAAGGTTTTGGATTGAGGGGCAACGGCTTGGAGATCGCGCGGGGATGGGGACCACCACAGATTATGTCATTGGGCTAGTGGGATTGCTCCTCGTCCTAGAAGGCACGCGCCGCGCTATCGGTTTGACCCTTTGTATCCTCTCTATGGCTTTCTTGGCATACGCCGCTTTCGGTCAATCGATGCCGGACTGGCTATTTCCGCACAGGGGTTATTCTTGGGAGCGCATTGTCAGTCAAACCTTTCTACACAGCCAAGGGGTATTTGGCATCGCTTTGAAGGTGATGTTCACATACGTGTTCCTCTTTGTGCTATTTGGCGCATTGCTGGAGAAAACGGGAGCCACCGGCTACATTATCAATTTTGCGAGGCGTCTGTTTCGTTCGAGCGTCGGTGGACCCGCCAAGGTTGCCGTCGTCAGCAGTGGCGCGATGGGTTCACTCTCTGGTAGTGCTGTTGCCAACACTGCTACCACCGGCACCTTCACCATCCCGATGATGCGAAGTTCGGGGTTCAGACCGACGATTGCTGGAGGTATCGAAGCCGCAGCGAGTTCAGGCGGTGCGTTGGTTCCACCGATTATGGGTGCAGGCGCCTATATGATGCTGGAGATTGTTGAGCCGGCAGTGACGTATCTACAGATTATCAAAGCTGCACTGATTCCCGCGATCCTGTACTATACTGCGCTCCTCTTGATTGTTCACTTCTATGCCAAGCGCGTGGGCGCATCAGCAGAAGTCCCCCAAGAGAATACGGCCGAAATGCATCAGTCGAAGACAGGAATAGAGGGACTCATCTTTTTGGTGGCATTTACTACGCTTATCCTTTTTTTGGGGCTTGGTTATACACCGTTTCGAGCGGTCAGTCTTAGTTTACTTCTCATCCTGATACTGATCGGTATCCGTGGGATTTGGGTAATTAACAGACAGGTTGTCCGCAGCGATCTCTCATCAACTGGGACATTAGTTGGACAGACACTCCTGATTAGCGCTAGACAGATCTGGATCGGGATTCGTCGAACCTTGGAAGCGATGGAGAGAGCAGCAGATGGCGGGGTTTCGCTGATTGCAGCGGCTTCATGCGTAGGGATAATTCTTGGTGTAGTCACTTTAACAGGAATTGGAGCAAAACTGCCGGGAGCGCTTTTACCGCTTGCCGCAAACAGTCGCATCCTCGCGCTTGCCCTTTTAATGGTTTCGACAATCATCCTTGGGATGGGACTACCGTCGTCCGTGTGCTACCTGCTCATGGCTACATTGGTGGGACCGGTATTGGCGGAATTGGGCTTGGTTCCCCTTGCTGCTCATCTCTTTATCTTCTATTTTGGCATGATGGCGATGGTAACACCACCGGTCGCTTTGGCGGCGTATACCGCGGCAGCCATCGCGGGAACAGGCATTATGCAAACAGGCGTTGCTGCGTTTCGTTTTGCCTTGGTGGGATTTGCACTGCCTTATGCCTTCACTTTGAAGCCGGAGTTACTGCTGTTAACCCCCGAAGGTGGGACGGCTAGTTTTTTTATAGTCGCGGTAAGTGTTCTAACGGTCGTTCTCGGAATTGTCGCGCTGGCTGCTAGTGTTTCCGGTCACTGGTTCGCGCCGCTTAATCTTTGGAAACGGGCGGGGTTGCTTGTCGCTGCTGCGGTGTTCTTCCTCACCCATCTCGGTTGGGAACAGTTAGCCGCACTTGTAGTCATTGCAGTCATCGGTTTTTTTAACTGGCGTTCAAGAAATTCTTTAGTGGAGTACCAGTAGTTCTTTATGGTGAACACCAAAAATAAATAGATACTTTCGCCCCGCGGTAGGTGCGGTTTCGTAACTGCACCGGTCTGGAGTGTCTTATCAAAAATTCCTTTAGGGGTAAAACCCAAAGGTTTACCTTTGGAGCAGTTGGGGCGAAGCCTATACACTCCTGCTTTAACATTTTTTTAATTTTGCAGTTAACATATGATATGTTTGTCTTGGGTCTGGTGGGAGCGTTTGCCCCCTATCGCCCGATAGGATCTCTCGCTTGCTTGTGAAACAGGATATAAAGGATAAAGATCACTCCGATGAAAACCTACAAGTTCAAGTTGTATTCCAATCACGGTAATGGTGAGTTGCACAAGACGATAGAGGGTCATGCTGATGTGTGGAATCACTGCGTTGCCCTTCAGCGTCGGTACTATTGCATCTATGGCAAGTATATCAGCAAGTTTCGGTTGATAAATCATATATCTAAGCTGAAGCGGCTTCCGCAGTTTGCTCATTGGAATCAACTGCCCAGCCAATCAATTCAAGACGTGGCAACCCGTATTGACAAAGGGTATAAGGCGATGTTTGAAGCGCGTGCGAAAGGCAAGCCGTGGGGGCGACCTCGTTTTAAGCCACGCGGCAAATACAAATCATTCACCCTGCTTCAATCAGGTTGGGAACTGCTTCCCAGTAACAAGATTCGTATTGGCAAGTGTGTCTACCAATACTTTAAGTCCCGTGATGTTTTGGGCACTGCGAAACGTTGCGCCATCAAACGGGACGGTATCGGCGATATATATATCTGTGTGCTGACTGACTATGAAGATGGAGACCTCAATCGCGTCATGACGGGTAAAATCGCGGGGTTTGATTTCGGTCTGAAACGGTATCTCACCGGTCACAATGGACATGATATAGAATCACCTCAGTTTTTTAAGCGCAGTATTAACGCTGTCAAACGTGCCAATCGTAACCATTGTCGAAAGAAGAAACGGAGTCGTAATAGAGAACGGGCTCGATTGGACTTAGCACGGCAGCACCGCAAAATAGCGAACCAACGAGAGGACTTCCACTGGAAACTTGCTCACCAACTGACCGATGAATACGATGAGATACGGCTCGAAGATTTGAACCTGCAAGGTATGAAGTCGCTATGGGGTCGCAAAGTCAGTGACTTAGGGTTTGCCGATTTTGTCAAAAAGTTGGTGTCTATCGCTAAGAAAAAAGGTGTCAAAATCACCTTCATTGATAAGTGGCATCCAACGAGTAAAACTTGTTCGGTCTGCGGTGCAGTCAATGAAGCGTTGAATCTGCGTGACAGAACGTGGCAGTGTAACGATTGTGGTACGGTGCATGACCGAGACCGCAACGCTGCGATTAACATTTTTCGGGTTGGGGCGTCAACCCATGCAGGAGAGGACGTAAGTCCCGATTCGTCGGGCAATCCTTGTGGATAGCA
>PYIZ01000026.1:20387-20470 GCA_003635265.1 Candidatus Poribacteria bacterium | reverse complement strand
ATCATTGTTTCTTACCGAAGTGCGTAAGTCCTAGACAGTTGGACTTCAGATTTTTACCAATCGTGGGATAATCCCCTTACAAA
>PYIZ01000026.1:0-20367 GCA_003635265.1 Candidatus Poribacteria bacterium | reverse complement strand
GCTTCAATCAGGTTGGGAACTGCTTCCCAGTAACAAGATTCGTATTGGCAAGTGTGTCTACCAATACTTTAAGTCCCGTGATGTTTTGGGCACTGCGAAACGTTGCACCATCAAACGGGACGCTATCGGCGATATATATATCTGTGTGCTGACTGACTATGAAGATGGAGACCTCAATCGCGTCATGACGGGTAAAATCGCAGGGTTCGATTTTGGTCTGAAACGGTATCTCACCGGTCATAACGGACACGATATAGATTTTCCACAGTTTTTCAAACGCAGCATCAACGCTATCAAACGGGCTAACCGAGCGCACTCACGAACCAAGAAAAGGTCGAACAACCGGGAACGAGCACGGCTTGATTTAGCCCGACAACACCGTAAGATTGAACGCCAACGCGAAGATTTCCACTGGAAGTTAGCACACCAACTGACTGATGCATACGACGAGATACGGCTTGAGGACTTAAACCTGCAGGGTATGAAATCACTCTGGGGGCGTAAGGTCAGTGACTTGGGCTTTGCTGATTTCGTCAAGAAGTTGGTGTATATCGCTAAGAGAAAAGGTGTTAAAATCAAATTCATTGATAAGTGGTATCCCTCCAGTAAAACCTGTTCCACTTGTGGTGCTGTCAATGAAGCGTTGAATCTACGGGATAGAAACTGGCAGTGTAACGATTGTGGGACGGTGCATGACCGAGACCGCAACGCTGCGATTAACATTTTTCGGGTTGGGGCGTCAACCCATGCAGGAGAGGACGTAAGTCCCGATTCGTCGGGCAATCCTTGTGGATAGCACAATTCGACTCCTATTGGCAAGGGACAGATAAGAATCCCAATCCTTTAGGTTTGGGAGTACGTCAATTTATGGTGCGGTTAGTTTGTGGATAGAATCTCCCACTTGGATTTTCCCGGCTTGAATCGTGCGTATGAACAGCCCGCGAAGTCGTTGTGATTTATAGGTTTCTCCGTTGACAAACTCAAGGGCATCTTTGCCGTATCGGCGTTCAAATTTTTGACAACCGGTATGTGGGACCTCTGTCACTTCAAAGGTAGCGGTGCCGATCTGTAATTGAGTGCCAGCGGGGAGATTTTCGTCGCTTAAATCCAGATCAACAAGTAGGTTATCGCCGGCGAGGGGCATTCGTGCGTCATCACCAGCGATTATCCTCAGGAACCGGGAATTCATCACAGATATCTGGGCACCCGGATTGGGACTATTTGGTCGTGCCCAGCGATCTCCTTCAAGTCCGCCGTCGGGACTAACCTCCGCTTCTTGGGGAGTTGCCCGCTGTTCGTCGGGCAGGCGAAGGACGATATATTCGAGGACGCCAAGATCCTGAGGACTCTGTGTTAATTGGTCCATCTGGGCTTCAATTTGATCTACTGATAAACGCTGGATTGCCATCTGTTCCTCCGTAGTATGGACTGATGCAAATTTTTGAGTGCGGGAGTCAAGCCAGTCGTGATTCGGAGGGTACGCCCCCTACTATATGCTTACTGTATGTTTTTTGTAGGAGGGAATTCCAATTCCCGACTATTGTGGCGGTTGCTGGTACTTGGTTTACCAACTACCAGCTTAGGTTATTGTAATACAGAATAGAAGAAATTGAAAGGAAAAAGAGTCCCTGATCGTATGTGGATATGTGTCCATTGCATATTCCCTTCCACCCTTTTGGCTTGACGGAACAATTAGCGATTGGGTAGAATTTATCCTTTGAAAGGTGGGATTTCATTTGTCAGTTCGTATATGCTTACTTCTGCTCGTTTTTCCTTTTGTAACAATTGCGTGTGGTACATTACAGGATCAGCCGACGATCGATCAGTATAATCAATTTGCGATTAAAGCGGCTGAGTTGCAGCTTTGGAATGAAGCGATTTTCCGCTGGCAGCACGTTTTGAAGATCGAGCCACAAAATGCGAAGGTGCATAACAATTTGGGTGTCGCTTACGAGGCGGTAGGCAAGATCGACGAAGCGATCAAAGCGTATGAGCGTGCGACAGAATTAGAACCTGAGAATAAGTTCTATCGTTTCAACTATAGGAAATGCCGGATGCAGGTCCAGCGCAATCGCGTCAAGTCGCTACCTGCGGAAGAAGAGGATGTACCAAATCAACCCCGATTAGATGGGGATCCAAAGCAACCCGAATCTTAGGGCGAACCAATGAACCGAAATCAACCAATCAATACATCAACCCAAATCCAGATCCCGTTTATCATTACGATGCTTTTATGCTTTGTCGTGTATTGGGGTTGTGCATCGTCGGTAACGCGAGTGCCGATCAAAATACAGGTTGAGTCCACAATTGATGTTACTAAGTATTCAGGCTTTGCAGTGCTGCCATTTATCGAAGCAAAGGAATCGGGGAGGCAGCGGATAGCATCGTCCGACGAAACAGGGGCGGAGATTGCCTCTTTGATGCGAATTGGATTGGGACGGAATCAAAATTTGGACGTTATTAGCACACAGGATACGCTGCGACTATTTTCTGATGAAACGGCTGATAAGGATCTGTTGGCGGATGTATCAGAGTTGGTGCGTATTGGTGAGTATTTTGAAGTCGATGCAGTCATTGTTGGTAGCTATGACTTCTTTGCGGTGAGTCAGCCGAGACGTTACTATGGGGAACGTTATTCGAGAAGACTTCAGAGGTATGTCACTGACTATCAGGATTACCTCGAAAAGACCTACATCCTTTCGTTGAGGGTTGTAATCGCTAGCGTGGACACAGAGGAGATTATACAGGATGACACGTATGAACGGCGTGCGTTCGCAGCGCATAGTGTTAGTTCATTCTTGATATCAGAAGTCGCGCCGCAGCAGGGTGTCCTAAAGAGTTTAGCGCGACAAGCGATTTCGGAGTTTACCCGACAAGTTTCACCACATTACGAACAAGAGGAAAGGTTTCTGGTGAGATGATGAAAACCGATTGCGGATATTACAAATTAAAAATGCAACCCAAAAACGCAAAGGTACGAAGGTGCGATGAAAACTTTGAAAACAGGATATTTTTGTCTGGTTCTCTCGTCGTCTCGTTTTCTGGTCGTCTCGTTTTCTCCCTCTCCGTCCTGCTTGTTTCTTCGTTGCTCCTTTTCCTTTCGGTTAGCAGCGGTTGGGCGCAAGGTTTTGGTAAGAATAAGGTGACAGACCAAGATTTTGATTGGCTGATTCACCGGACAGAACATTTTGATATTCACTATTATCCGGGTGAAGAACAGTTGGTCTCCGTCATGGCGGACATCGTCGAAGAGGCTTACGAAAAACATAGCGAGGATTTTGAGCACGAACTTAAGGATCGGACACCGCTCATCTTATATCAATCCCACAAAGATTTTCAAGAGACCAACATTACGTTGGCTGAACTGCACGAAGGTATTGGTGGGTTTGCTGAACTCTTTAAGCGACGCATGGTTATCCCTTTTACCGGCTCAATGACTGCATTTCGTGAGGTCATCTTTCACGAACTGGTTCACATCTTTCAGTATGACATCATCTATCAGAAGCCCGCCGGGCGTTTTTATAGTGGTGAGTTTCTGTATAGTCCTCCAATCTGGTTTATGGAGGGGACAGCGGACTACTTCGGTAACGATAATGATGCTGCTGGTGAGATGGTATTACGAGATGCGAGCATCGCGAATCAGGTGGTTCCGCTGACGCGGCTTCAGGATTTTCGCATCCTTGGATCGCAGGTGTTTTTGGGCTATAAAATGGGCCAATCCGCTATCGCATATTTTGTTGAGACGTATGGACGGGATAAGGTTGGGCAGATTATGCATGAATTGCGCCATAGCCGTACCAAGGATCTCAACCAAGCCTTCCAAAACGTGATTGGTGTTAGCCTTGAACAGTTCGATAAAGATTGGCGTTTGACGGTGCAGAAGAAGTATTGGCCCATGATTGAGCACAAGGATATGCCAGACTCAATTGCCAAGAATCTGACCGAGAAATCGCGCTATTCGCATAACGTGAAACCGATTTGGTCTCCAAGTGGTGACGTTATCGCCTATATCACAGGCAACGATGGCTTTGGTGAAATTGTCCTTGTCTCTGCTAGGGATGGTCGCCGCTTAGAGCGCATCAGCAAAGATTTTTTTGGGAGTAAATATGAAGAGATTCGGAGCGATGGCAGTGGGTTAGCCTGGTCCCCGGATGGCGACCGGATTGCCTTCATCGCCAAGTACAGGGAGTCGGAGTATCTACTTGAGGTGAATATTATCAGTAAGCGATTGGAACGCCGAATCAAACTCGATTTCGACGCTGCCGGTTCGCCGAGCTATGATGGCAGCGGCGAGCGAATTGTTTTTTCGGCACTAAGTGGGGGACAGACTGACCTGTTTATTATAAACCTAGCGACAGAGGAGTTGATACGCCTGACAAACGATTCCTTTGACGATGGCAATCCCTCATGGCATCCAACGAAGGAAGAAATTGCCTATGCCTCAGAGCGCGGGGGTAAGTACAGGCTGATTATCATTGATGTCACCAGTCGGACATCACGGCAGCTGCCGCATGGTGAGCATAATGCGGTTGGTCCCCGCTGGGCACCCGGCGGTGAAGAGCTGCTTTTTTGTGCGGATATAGGCGGCGTCTATGACCTGTGCACCATACAATCGGATGGCACAGACTTGACGCGTTTGACTAATATTATCACAGGCTGTTTTAACCCAAGTTTTTCACCGGACCGTAAGCAGATTTTGTTTGGTGCTTACGAATCGGGGAAGCAGGATGTTTACATCATGGCGGCAGAGAAGGCGCGCAATGAAAAGATTGAGATACCAACTTCTGAGTCTGAACCGGCCCAACTTGTCGGGACTGCGGAAAGGAAACAGCGCCGAATCGGTCACCGGAAGTACGGCACGAAAATTGGTTTAGATGCTATCTTTACCAACTTCAGTCTTGGCGCTGATGGTTTACTGCGCAATTCGACGGAACTTGTTGCAAGTGATATGATGGGCAACCATCGTCTAGGGTTGAGTGTCCAGAATCAATCAGGATTCCTTGCTCCGGATTTCATTGCCCGTTACGGTTCCCTTGCGCGTCGTGCGGATTTTGGTGTATCTCTCTTTAATTTTCATGAGTATCATCTGTTGGGAACAACCCGGAATCGCCGCCGTATCTCACAACGTTTAACGGGGATTGCTGGCTCTGTGATGTATCCGTTCAATCGGTATCGTCGCATGGAGTTACAGTTCTTGACCTATTCTACCCCTTACGCTTTCAGATTCGAGACGATGCACGAAGGTAATCGTGGGCTTCTAATGCTTGGAACAATTTCTCTCGTTAGTGACACGACACGATGGCAGATATTCGGTCCCCAAAGCGGGACCCGTTATAATCTCACCTTTGAAAAGTCATATCGTACACCTGTCAGCGACCTTGAGTTGACCAATCTCGTTTTTGATCTCCGCCGCTACTTTAAGCTGGGCAGACGCTCGACCTTTGCAACCCGTTTGCTGCTCGGTGGAAGTTTCGCAAGAGACAAGTCGCTGTTCTATCTCGGTGGCATTGACACGCTACGTGGCTATAGCTATGAAGAACTGATCGGGACGCGGATGGGGCTGCTGAACTTTGAACTCCGGATTCCGTTTATTGACGAACTTCGGTTCGGTTGGCCCTTTTCGTGGGCGATTGGCGGCATTCGTGGGATTATCTTCGCTGACTTCGGAACAACATGGTCGGAGGAGGAGTACAACTCTGACAACCGCTACCACCTACTCCGCCGTGAGGGCAATCGACTTCGCCTTGATGATGCCAAAGGCTCAATTGGCCTTGGGCTCCGATTGCAGCTTGGCTTTTTCTCTCTCGACTTTGACGTGGCACGGCGCACCGATCTGGCTAGTATCGATCCGGAAACGACGTTCCACTTCGGTTTGGGTCAGGCGTTTTAGCTCAGAAATTCATTGATTTATTACATGCTAGACACTCTAGCTCACCTTAATTAAGGAAGGATGTATGCAACCAAACTTGACTCGACTTATTATTGTTGCTGTTGTTTTGGCAGTAATTATTGGCGTAGGCGCAATTTTCGTCAAAATCTATCCTGACCTGCTCTGGTTTGATATGATCGGCTACCTCGCCATCTACAAGAAAGTGCTACTGACAAAAATAGGGCTGGGGATTGCCGTCAGTGGTTTCTTTCTTGCCGTTACCCTCATTAATCTCTATCTTCTGTATCGTTTTACCCCACCTCGGCTGAGTCCAACGCTCGTCGAATCAATTCCGCTTGAAGGCATGCCTGATTTTAACCTCCGGAAAGCTGTCTATGTGGTACTTACGCTCTTGGCGATCGGAGGGAGTATTGTGGGCGGTTATGCCTCGACAGACTACTGGGAGCAATTTCTCCGCTATTCAAACGCCAGCAATCTCTTCTTCCAAGCCGCGACCTCGCTCGATGCGCCGGCCAATCGAGATACGACAGATGTTCTCATTTCTGAATTGGAGTATAGCGCGAAAGGGCTTAAAGTAGGAGACGAAGTTACAATCAGAGAAGGGGATAGCAGTCATACAGCACAAATCCGTTCCATCAGTCCAGGCGGGGACGGGAGTGTTAGAATTGCACTGAACCAAGGACTTAATTTCGATGCAACCGAAGACGCGGTTTTGGTCGCAGCCGCTCGCGATCCAATTTTCAATAAGAATGTCAGTTACTATGTTTTTCGGATGCCTTTGGAACGCTTGATCTGTGGTTATCTCTTCGGTTTATTTATGTTGGTCACTCTTTTTACAGGGGTGCTTTACTTTTTTCACGGACTACTTATCAATGAGGATAACCGCTTTGCCCCGCCGCAGCGCGTCAAGACGCATCTATTTATACTGATTGGGTTGACGTTGCTGTTTCGTGCATGGAATTACCAGTTTGTGATGTATGATCTACTCTACACCACCAACGATGTTGTGCGGGGCGGGGGCGGTTATGCAGCGATACAGGCACGGCTGCCTGTGTTATGGATACTGCTCGCGCTTACTGTCATCTGTGCATTGATTTTCTTCATCAGCATCTTTTTAAGGCGTATTTCGTTCGCTGTTGGTAGCGTTATCGTTCTTATACTTGTTGCCTTTATGGGACAAGCCTATCCTCGTATCGTTCAAAATTTGAAAGTTGAACCGAGCAAGCAGGAACTTGAGAGTAAATATATTAATTACAATATCAGGGCAACACTGCACGCTTATGATTTGGAGGATGGCACCGTGACTGAGACGGAGTATCCTCTGACTGGGGAATTGTCTTATGATAACATCACGGGTCAAGAGAACGCGGCGGTGATTGACAGCATCCGGCTTTGGGATTGGCGACCGTTGCGTCGCACTTTCCGTCAGCTGCAGGAGTTACGCTCACAATACGATTTTGCTGATGTAGATATCGACCGTTACTTGATGGAGAGCGGTGACCCCCGACAGGTGATGCTTTCCGGGCGTGAATTGAATATTAATGATTTGCCGCCTGAAGTGAGTCGGGACTGGTTTAAGCGCACCTACGTCTACACGCACGGGTATGGCGCAGTGATGAGTCCTGTGGACGAAATTCTGGACGGGAAACCGAAGATGTACATTCGGGATATGGATCCAATTAATTACGAACCTGAATGGACATATCGGTTTAACGACAATCCGGGTCCCCGCATTTACTACGGTGAGCGCACCAACCATTATGTCATTGTCCACCCAGAGCGGTCAGAGGGCCTTGAGTTTGATTACCCTGAAACGTTTGGACAAGATTTTGCCAAATACTCTTACCAAGGAGTGGGTGGTGTTGATCTTTCTTCGTTTATCCGCAAATTTGCGTACATGCTGAAATTTAATAATGCGCTCAATTTCATCTTACCCGGCGAAATCCGACCAACCAGTCGCGTCCTCTACAATCGAAACATAAAGGAGCGTGTCAGCCAAATTGCTCCATTCCTGAAATATGATAACGACCCTTATCTTGTCATTCACAACGGTCGGTTGATCTGGATGATTGATGCGTATACAACGACCGCACGTTACCCCTATTCCGCACCGATGCAGGACACCATTCGCAGAACCATTGCGGAACGGGGTGGTAGACGTGCCGCTGGACGGATCATCGGGGGTGAAAGTCCGTGGGGTAATTACATCCGCAACGCTGCCAAGGTCACAATCGATGCCTATGATGGCAGTGTGAACTTCTATCTGATGGAACAGGAGCAAGATCCGGTTGCGGAGTGTTATCGCCGTATTTTCCCGGATTTATTCAAACCGTTCGATGCAATGCCCGAGAATCTCAAATCGCATATCCGATACCCAACCACTATGTTCCTGATTCAATCGCGGATGTATCAGGATTATCACATGAAAGATCCGATTACTTTCTACGCGAGCGAGGACCAGTGGCAGATTGGCGAGGAGCTTTATGATAACACCGAGCGTCCCCGTCCCCCACAAACGCCGCAACCGCCAAGCCCATTCGCACGCACCCAGCAATTGCCGGAGACAATCACAAATGTGCAAGAGGTTGCCCCTTACTATGTGGTGGTCAAAATACCGGGCGAGGAACGTGCGGAATTTGTTCTGATGCTTCCGTTCACGCCCAAAAACAAGCCGAACCTCACCGCTTGGATTGCTGCGAGGTGCGATTTACCGCAGTATGGACAACTGCTCGTCTATCGTTTCCCGAAGGGAAAACTGGCACCCGGACCGATGCAGGTGGAAAACTTCATCACGCAAGAGCCAGGAATTTCTCAGCAAATCAGCTTGTGGAATACGCAAGGTTCGCGTGTTCTGCGCGGAAACCTGCTTATCATCCCAATGAATGAGGCGATTCTCTATGTTGAACCGATCTACATTCAAGCAGAGAATGAAGAGTCTGCGATTCCTGAATTGCGCCGCGTTGTTGTCGGCTATAAGGAAAATGTCGCATGGGGTGCGAGCCTCGATGAGGCGTTGATTAATATGTTCGGCAAGCGGTTGGAGATCGCATTGGTGCAAGACGCCGTGTCTGCTGAGGCCCCTGAAGAAGGGGCGAGTGCAGCCGTTTCGATATCGATTTCGACACTGGCAAAACAGGCGAGGGACCAGTTTGAGGCGGCACAAGAGGCGCAACGCACGGGGAATTGGGCGGAATATGGACGTTACCTTAATCTGCTCGAAGCGACCTTGAATCAGCTTGAAGCAGACGCTAGATAGGCCTGAAAAGGGGAAAACGAGGAGACATGAAAACGGGAGAAACAGTAGCTGTGCGAGTGAGCAAATGCGCTTCTCACTTTCTTGTCTTTTTGTTCTCTTTTTTTCACATCATGGCGGAATGATGCAATGAACGAATGAACTAATAAACCAATGAACCAAAAAGGAGGTGAATTACATGGGACTCGATTGGAAACCACGTCATCGGGATATGCTTATTGGCGGGTACTGGTGGTTGGCGCGGGTTACGGATAAAGCACGCGCTAAATTGAACGGTACTATCGGTGAGTACATCTATCCGTGACCGCAGGATAAAAAGTTCCTGGAGGAACACAAGCTAGATGCTGACGAGTTTGTTGAGATGGTGAAAAGCAACCCGTCAGACGACGATATGATCGCTGCGATGCAAAAACTCAATCGATAAGTATCACAAAGGGAGTAGGGGAGCCGGCAGCGAGCGATCTGCCCTGATAGATTCCCGATAAATCGGGATTTCGCGTAGTTTACCCCGATTTATCGGGGCTCAACCTGCTCTGATTTCCAACAGCATATCTCAGAATTGACAACTCAAAACGGAGAATCAACCCCAATGAAAAAGACATCCCTGTTTACTTTTATCTTATTGTTAGTCTCTGCCCTATTTTTATCAAACAGTTTCGCCCAAGAGAATCCGCAGTGGCAGCTGCCCGATGGTGCCACTGCGCGATTCGGCAAAGGGTGGATAGCTGCGCTTGAATATTCGCCCGACGGCACCCGGTTGGCGATCGGCAGTCCCATTGGTATCTGGCTCTACGATACGACAACCCTTCAAGAGGTTGACCTGCTTACCGGGCACACGGAAACGGTCTCTACTATTGCATATTCCTCGGATGGGAGTATACTTGCCAGTGGAAGTTACGACGATACCATCCAACTATGGGATACCGCAACGGGTGAGAGTATCAGGACCCTTGCCGGGCATGAGGAAGGTATCGTGAGCATCGCTTTCAGTCCGGACGGAAAAACCCTCGTCAGTGGGAGCTACGATAATACCGTTCGCCTGTGGGATGTTGACACAGGCGAAAACACCAACACTCTTACCGAACACGAGGATTGGGTTTCTAGCGTTGCGTTCAGCCAAGACGGGGATATGGTTGCCAGCGGGAGTTGGGACCAAACCGTTCGCGTGTGGGATGTGGAGACAGGTGGTAACCTCCAGACCTTTACCGGACATACGTCTCTCATCCAGACAGTCACTTTCGGTTTGGGCAGCACACTCGCCAGTGGAGATTTTGACTCGACGATCCATCTGTGGAACGCTAAAACGGGCGAGAAAATCAGAACCCTCACCGGGCATACCTCCACTATCTACGATGTGGCTTTTTCTGAGGATGGAGGCATATTGGCAAGTGCAAGTGAGGACGATACTATCCGCTTATGGAATGCTGTCACAGGGGAAACCGTCAAAACTTTTATCGAACACGCCGCTGATGCATACCGGGTTGCGTTTAGTCCGGATGGCAACACCCTCGCAAGTGGAAGCGGGGATGCAACTGTCCGGCTGTGGGATGTCGACACCGGCGAAAACACCGGAACCATTACGGGGCACGAGAGTAGGGTCCTGAGCGTTGCTTTCGGTCCCGGTGATCGCACACTCGTTGGTCGGAGTTGGGATCAAACCATCCGTGTTTGGAATACCGAAACAGGGGAGCGCCAGCACTACCTCGTGGGGCATACGGACGATGTTGACATCGTAGTTTTCAGCCGAGATGGCAGCACAATCGCCAGCGGCAGTCAGGACAATACGGTCCGTTTGTGGGATGCTGAGACCGGAGAACATTTGAAAACTCTCGTCGGGCATTGGGCTTATATTATAACCATTGCTTTTAGTCCCGATGGCACAACCCTCGCAAGTGGAAGTGAGGACGATTCAGTCCGCTTGTGGGATGTCGTCACCGGGGAACGTCTGGGACGTCGTCTCTGGGGACATTTTGCTGGTGTCGAGACTCTCGCTTTCAATCACGATGGTACACTCCTCGCTAGTGGGAGTCGAGATGCGGTCATTACCATATGGGATGTTGCCACCAGAGATTGGCTGCACTTTCTTTTTGGTCATCGTGGACATGTCCTCACCGTTGCTTTCAATCCGGAGGGTACAATCCTTGCAAGTGGCGGATGGGACAATACCATCCGCTTGTGGGATGTCGCCACCGGTGATGAGATGATGCTTATTCAGGCGAGCGAGTATGGCGTCGAAAGTTTTATTGAGAGCGTTGCTTTCAGTCCCGATGGAAAGACCCTCGCAGCCGGAGGATGGGGTAATGCGGTTGGCTTGTGGGATGTTGCAACAGGTGAGCATCTCGAAACTTTTTCCGGACACGCCTCTAGGGTTGAGAGCGTCGCCTTTAATTCCGATGGCACAGTCCTCGCAAGTGGAAGTCGGGATGGCACGGTGTTGCTATGGGCTGTTCCACAGCCACCACCAGAGCCTGTGGAGCCACCGCCCCCACTCGTCGAGGATGTTAATGGGAATGGAGTGGTCAACATCTTGGATTTAATGCTGGTTGGATTGCGTTTGGGACAGACAGGGGAGAATGATGCCGATGTCAACGGGGATGGCATTGTGGATATTGCGGACTTGGTTCAAGTCGCCGGTGCTATCGCTAACGTGGCTGCTGCGCCTGCGGTGCCTCCTATAGCATTGACAAATCTGACTGCCGCTGATATTGAGGGGTGGCTCACCCAAGCACAGGCGTTAGATTTCACGGATGTCCACTCACAAAGGGGAATCCTTTTCCTTGAACAACTTCTTGCAACACTGGCTCCGAAAGAGACAGCACTCTTGCCTAACTTTCCCAACCCGTTCAATCCGGAGACGTGGATTCCGTATCAACTCGCCAACGATGCCGACGTGACACTTACAGTCTATGACATAAACGGCATACCGGTGCGGCAATTCGAGCTGGGACATCAGTCTGCGGGATTCTACACTACCCGAACGAAAGCTGCCTATTGGGACGGGCGTAACAAAACCGGCGAATTGGTCGCAAGCGGAGTCTATTTCTATCAACTTCAAGTGTCTCCATCCCGATCTATTGGGGCAGGTGATTATACTGACTTACGGCGGATGGTGATTCTCAAGTAGGGACACTAATTGGCGAAAGAATCCGGGTTTTGCTAAAAAACTCGGATTCTGAATCTAAGCCACCTTTCGCTCATTTGCTGTGTATTTGGGGTTCTGCAAAACTGCTAATCAAAAAGGAGAATTAATCTCAATGAAAAGGACAGCGTTTTTTAGCCTTACTCTATTATTACTCTCTGCACTATTTCTATCAAACAGCTTCGCCCAAGAAAATCCGCAGTGGCATCTGCCCGAAGATGCGATTACACGATTCGGTAAAGGGTGGATAGCTGGACTTCAGTATTCGCCTGACGGCAGCCGACTCGCAGTCGCCACCGCCATCGGTATTTGGCTCTACGATACGACAACCCTTCAAGAGGTTGATCTGCTCACCGGGCAGACCGCAATATATGAAAACGCGACGTATTCGCCATCTTCTATGGCGTATTCCCCGGTTGAGGATATACTTGCCAGTGGGGGTTGGGATCAAACTATTCGACTGTGGGACACTAATACAGGTGAGGACATCAAAACCTTGACCGGTCATAGGAGTGGTATCCGAAGTCTTGCTTTTAGCCCGGATGGAAAGATACTCGCGAGTGGAAGTTACGACGATACCGTTCGCTTGTGGGATGTTGACACCGGTGAGACCCTTCACACCCTTGAGGAACACACAGATCGGGTCAACAGCGTCGCTTTTAGCCCAAATGGGGATATAGTCGCTAGTGGAGGTTGGGATCAAACCGTCCGTTTGTGGGATGTGGCTACGGGTGAACTCATCAGAACTATCACCGGACATACGTCTCTCATCCGGGCACTTGCTTTTAGCCCAGATGGAGATATGGTTGCTAGTGGAGATTACGATGCAGCTATCCGTCTGTGGGACGTTGACACCGGCGACGAAATCAAAACACTCGCCGGTCATACCTCCCTAATTTACGATCTCACTTTTTCGGATGAGGGCATTCTAGCGAGTTCAAGTGAGGATGATACCGTCCGCTTGTGGGACGTTGACACCGGTGTAGCTGTTCACACGCTGACCGAGCATACCGCTGATGTCTACAAAATTGCGTTTAGTCCAGATGGGGGCACACTCGCTAGCGGGGCGTGGGATTCCACTTTTCGCCTGTGGGCCGTTGAAACCGGCGAAAATCTCGAAACCGTTATTGGGTTCGCGGACATTGTTTTGAATGTTGCGTTCAGTCCGGAGGGCCGCATACTTGTTGGTCGGAGTTGGGACAGCACCATCCGCCTGTGGAATACCGAAGCAGGAGAGCGCGAGCACTTTCTCTTTGGGCATACGGACGATGTGGACATCGTTGCTTTTAGCCCAGATGGGCACACACTTGCCAGTGGTAGTCAGGACGATACAGTCCGCCTGTGGGACGTTGACACAGGAGCACACCTGAAAACCCTCGTTGGGCATAATTCTTATATTATAAGCGTTGCTTTCAGCCCCGACGGTAGCATAGTAGCGAGCGGAAGCGAGGACGATGACGTCCGCTTGTGGGATGTCGCCACCGGGAAGCGCTTGCGAACCCTCTGTGGACATAGGACCGGTGTCGAGAGCCTCGCTTTCACTTCTGATGGAAAGATCCTTGCAAGTGGGAGTCGAGATAGTACCGTTCGTCTGTGGGATCTTGACACAGGAGAAACTCTACACGTGCTTGGGGGGCATTACCTTCATGTTCTCACCGTTGCTTTCAGTCCCGATGACAAGATCCTCGCGAGTGCAGGAATAGATACTGTCATTCGTCTGTGGGATGTCGACACCGGTGAGCAGATGCTAACTATCGACAGGGAAGCGTATGGTGTTGAAAGCGTCGCTTTCAGTCCCGATGGAAAAATTCTTGCCAGTGGGGCGTGGGATGATACGGTTAGTTTGTGGGATGCTACCACCGGTGAGGAATTGAAAACTTTCATAGGGCATACATCTAGCGTTGAGACCGTTGCCTTCAGTTCCGATGGAAAGACTCTCACCAGTGGGAGTTGGGACGGCACAGTGCTTCTGTGGGATGCAACACTTCCACCGCCCCCGGAGGAACCACCGCCACCCCCAGTCGTCGAGGAGCCTGAACCACCGGTTGAGGATGTCAATGGGAACGGGGTGGTCAATATCTTGGATTTAGCACTCGTCGGATTACAGTTGGGACAGACAGGGGAAAATGATGCCGATGTCAACGGCGATGGTGTTGTGGACATTGCTGACTTGGTTCAGGTTGCCAGCGCGATAGGGAACACGACTGCCGCACCTGCTGGACATCCCTTGGCACTGACCAATCTGACCCCCGCCGATGTCGAAACTTGGCTTACCCAAGCACAAGCGTTAGATCTCACCGATGTGAGCACACAGAAGGGCATCCTTTTCCTTGAACAACTCCTTGCAACACTAGTTCCCCAAGAGACAGCACTCTTGGCAAACTACCCCAACCCGTTCAACCCGGAGACGTGGATTCCGTACCAACTCGCCTGCGATGCCGACGTGACACTTACGGTTTATGATATGAAAGGTACGCCGGTGCGTCAGTTCGATTTGGGGTATCAGCCCGCAGGATACTACACGGGCCGAACGCAAGCTGCTTATTGGGACGGACGTAATGAGATCGGCGAATCGGTCGCAAGCGGAGTTTATTTCTATCAACTCGACGCAGGCGATTATACCGATTTACGACGCATGGTGATTCTTAAATAACCGTACAAAAGAGAAGTCGAGTTATCCTGAAAAGATAACTTCTTTTTTGTCCACCGCGGCATATTGGGATGGACGGAACAACATGGGTGAGTAGGTGGTATCCGGCGTTTACTTCTACAGTTTGCAGACCCCTGACTTTTCGGCGACACGAAAGATGCTCATCTTGAAATAGAAAGCACGAAGATCAACCGAGTTTTCAAGAAAAAGCTCGGTTGGTCTTCGTCCGCTGCTCTTTCTTTTTACATGAACCAAGGAGAACTATGAATTACCCTATAAAAACGAAACTTCCCTTGTTTATATGTCTAATTATCTGTTTCATAGGATATGCTGTTGCCCGAATTGATGCCGAAACACCGATTGCAGATTATATCTTTGAGACCATCGAAGTCCCCGGTGTCGATTTTTTGGAAGTGGCTGCAAGTAACGATTTCGGGGATTACGCAGGGAACACGCGGAGCCCTGATGGCGAGAAAACCATCGGCTTCACATTGATAGACGGCATTTTTACAACGTACGATTTTCCGGGTTCCGTCAATACCTTTTTCTATGCACTCGACAACACCGGAAAAGCAGCCGGACACTACAAAGATATAGATGGACTCTACCACGGCGTTATCTTAGAAGGTGGCGAACTGCGACAATACGATTTTCCCGGTGCAGCCGAAACCCATATCTACGGTATTAGTGATGAAACGGGGGCCCTGAGCGGTAACATCGTAGATGAAGCGGGTGTCACCCACGCTTTCTCAGGGGAACTGACAATTACATTCCCTGGTGCAGTCAACACTTATGGAGACTTTGTCAACGCCGCAGGGGCCGTCGTTGGCAGCTACATCGATGCCGGTGGAATGTTTCATGGGTTCATACGGAACCCCGATGGCAGTTTCACCACTATAGACCTCCCAGAAATGCCGAATCTTCAATTCCTATTTGTAAACACCATCACCGATTTCGGGGCTGTCGGTTTCAGAGCCAAAGCTGCAAACGATATTCTGCGGTCCTATATCCTCATGCCAGATGGCACCCTCTATGAAGTATGGATCCCAAGTAGTGTTATCACTGTCGTCCGAAATGTTAATCAGGATGGAAGTATTGTCGGGTATTATGACTTAGCAGATGGACGTAGACACGGTTTCCTCGGTAGACCTAGAACACAACCAATCGGAGAAGGTTTCGGCAATATTTTCTCTATGCATCTCTCTGAAGGTTTGAACATGCTGTCTGTGCCTCTGAAACCGACTGTCCACATGACAGCACGCTCGCTTGCAGTAAAGACAGGCGCGACCACGGTCATTACACTTGATGCCGCAAACCAGCAATTCGTCGGGTGGACCCCAGATGCACCGGACGACGGATTTTCCATCGAAGGGGGAAAAGGATACATCGTCAATCTACCAAAGGCACGCGACATTGTCTTCACAGGGACAGCGTGGACAAATCAGATGCAAGTCCCCGCAGCACCCCTTGCCACAACACCCTATCAGACATGGGCATTCGTTGTTAGTGGGCATCTAGAAGGTATCCAGCAGTTCAACGATTATCTGGTCACAGTCCGAAACCTTCGGACCAACACCGTCATGGAAGCCCAGGTGCGTGATAATTACTTCGCCGCTGCGACTGCCAACTTAGCGCGGTGGAGCGTTGTCCAAGCCGGAGATGTGATTGAAGTCCATGTTATCGGACCGAATGGAAATGTTGAATCAGATACCCTCACTGCCAGAGTGGCTCCTGAGCATTTAGTAGACGCGGTGTTGTCTCTCAGGCTTGATAGTATCGGCAGGCCGAAGCTGACGCAGTTGTTGCAGAACTTCCCCAATCCGTTCAACCCAGAGACGTGGATTCCATATCAACTCTCGGAAGATAGTCTTGTCTCATTATCCATTTATGATACAACGGGCAAGCTGATTCGTACCCTGCCGCTCGGTTATCAGTCCGCAGGCTTTTACTCTAGTCGGGGACGTGCTGCTTATTGGGATGGACGTAATGCTTTTGGGGAACATGTTGCGAGTGGTATCTATTTTTACCAGTTGACAACACCATCTTTCTATCAAACACGGCGGCTCGTCATTTTAAAGTAGGGGCAATCCGTTAAGTACGAAAGAGAAACCGAGTTCTTCTAAAAAACTCGGTTTCTAAATCTAAGTTATTTTTGTTTCTCTGAAGCGTAGGAGAGAGTGTTTGACGCACCCATTATGAAATTAGAAGATTACCGCAATCTGCTGGATCAAATTGATAACCAGATATTGACCCTTTTACAGGAACGGGCAGCTATTGTCAAACGTGTCGGTGAACTTAAATCGCGCACCGGCGTTGAACGGATTTATGCGCCGCATCGAGAGCGGGAAATTCTCTCTCGGTTAGAAGCGCAGAACCGAGGGCAATTCCCCTCCGACGCGTTACACAAGATTTATACCGAGATTATCTCCGCCTGCCGTGCGCTCGAAAGACCGTTGTCCATTGCCTTTCTTGGTCCTGCTGGTAGCTTTGGTCACACGGCGGGATCACATTTCTTTGGTACGTCAGTAGAGTTTATCGCGGTGACACCCCAACCCGACATCTTTACAACGGTCGAAACCGGTCGAGCAGATTACGGCGTTGTTGCAATCGAAAACTCTACGCATGGAACAGTCCGTGATGTTTTAGAGATGTTCCAGTACACAAGCCTTCAAATCTGTGGGGAATGCTTCTTGCCAATCAAGCAGCATCTCCTCTCAAAATCCCCACTAACAGAAATCAAAAAGATCTACTCCCATCCACAGGCGTTTGCCCAATGTCGTCAATGGCTTGGTCGCAATGTGTCAGATGTACATCAAATTGAGGTTTCTAGCACGTCGGAGGCGGCAGAATTGGCTGCGAGTGAACCAAATGCGGCAGCCATAGCGGGACAACTCGCTGGCGAGATTTATGGACTATCTGTGGTGGGTGAGTCAATCATGGACGGACCAAACAATACGACGCGCTTCCTTGTTATAGGAAGTCACTCGGCAGCACCAACTGGGAATGACCGAACATCTATTATCTTCTCGGTTAAGGATAAAATTGGCGCGTTGTGGGAGGTGCTGCAGGTGCTGAAAAACCATGAACTCAATATGAGTAAGATTGAGTCTCTGCCTTCCCAGACCAAAGCGTGGGAGTATGTTTTCTTTGTCGACTTAGATGGGCACGCGGAAGATGAAAATGTGCGAAAAGCACTTGCAGAGATCAGGGAGTTGTGCGTGATGATGAAAATTTTGGGGACTTATCCGATTGGGGAACAGGGTGAGGAGGCATCTGGTAAATTCTAATTAATCCTTACATCCAGTAAACCAGGATTAAAATCAGGTTTACCAAGCTGTGCGTGAGTATACACGGAATTAGCGATTTCGTCCGAATGTATAGCCATGCAAGGGTCAGCCCCATGAGAAATATTGGAATCCCTCCCAAAACCAACGGCACAAAAGAACGGATATATCCGTGGAATAGTGCAAAAAGCAGCGCACTGAATAACATTCCTTTAATCTGACCAAACCGACCAGCGAAACCGATATAGGCAATACCTCGAAAGAGAATCTCTCCGCCCACCGGCATTAGAATTAACATCACAAAACCGAGGAGAATTAGTGTGCCATCTCCGAGGCTCTCTGGCATACTGTTCGACCATTGCTGCTGCTCCCATTGAGCCAAGTTCCCTAGTCCTTCCAAGGATATTTCTTGGCTGAACCAACTTATCCCTTGCATGAAACCTACTGAAATAAAAGCTAAAGCGGGAGCAAGTAATAGCGGCAGTCCAAAGTCGGTAATGTTGCCGCTGTACCCTAATCCAACAGACCTGATAGTCCTGCGATAGCGGCCAGTAATGCAGAAAAGAGATAGCCAAATCAGCACATTTCCCACGACTAGCTTAACGCTCCAGAAGTGAGAAGCTGGAAGCGTATATACGATGTCTGTTTCCGTCAGCAGCTCAAATCCTTCTGCCATCAAGATTGCGATATGACGCGCGACCTCCTGAAATAGAGAGGCTATCAGAGAAATTACCACCGGGTCCGATGGATTCAGATAACCGTGCAGCCGTGCCACTGTTTCTTCCGCTGTGTAGAACTGATTGCAGCGTCCACATTTGCGCGACCATGCCCGATTATCCCGTTGGCATTTAGGGCATGTCCAGATAAGTTCGGGCACCTGATTCCAAAAGTATAGCGGGAAGAACGCCTGCGGCAGGAAAAATGTGCCTAAAGCCCAAAACCCAGATCGCTCTTGCAGTCTACTATCTCTGTATACCCAAAGGGCAAGCCCACCGCGGATCACTGTGGCCAAAAACAGTACGTATACGCCCCCGATAAGATCGGGATTAGAAGCAACTTGCATTGACAGATTCCATAGTTTCACTGACGAAGATTTGGCGGGCATGGTAACATATCTGACCCGCCCTGTCAATGCTCATCAGCCGCTATTTTGATCTTCACATCGTTGCGATAGGTGTGTTATAATCAACTTGATTGGTGCATTAGTTCATTAGTTTATTGGTTCATTGAACTGATGAACCTAATACATTGCGATCTAAATAGACTTTTAATAAATAGCAGCTTGATTTTTTATACTATTGGAGGGACAAAATGGTCACATTAGGATCTGGAGATTTTACATATCAAGTATCGGGCGAAGATTGGGGCAACATACCCGAAGATTGGACTTACAAAGAAGCCACCGCTGTTGCTGTTGATGCAGATGATAATGTTTATGTCTTTAACCGTGGGACGCATCCGATGGTTGTTTTCAACTCGGATGGCGATGTGCTTAGGACATGGGGAGATGGCATCTTCGGTAATCCACACGGGGTAACCATTGGTCCTGACGGTTCGGTCTATTGTGTTGATAACGGAGACCATACCGTTCGTCAGTTCACACCCGATGGGAAACTCTTAATGACTATCGGTGAACCCAATCAACCTTCCTCCCCGATGAGTGGCGAACCCTTCAACCTTCCAACGCATTTGGCAATTGATCCACGTAACGGTGATTTGTATGTAGCTGATGGATACGCCAACGCACGGGTTCATAGATTTACACCTGACGGACGACATCTGTCTTCTTGGGGAGAGTCAGGCACCGGTGAGGGACAGTTCAACATCGTCCACAACATCACAACTGATAAAGATGGGTGGGTATACATTGCTGACCGTGAGAACCATCGGGTACAGGTATTCTCTCCCGAGGGCAAGTATGAAACACAGTGGTTGAACTTGTCTAGGGCTGCTTGTATCTGTTTGGATACTAGCGATGAACCGTTGGTGTATGTGGGTGAGTATTTTGGCGGTATCGCGTCGAATAAAATGGGCACACAATTGGGTCCACGAGTGAGCATTATGAACACGAAGGGGAATGTATTGGCACAACTGAGCGACGAATCCTATGGAGATGAGCCCGGACGGTTCTACTCACCGCACGGAATCGCG
>PYIZ01000025.1 GCA_003635265.1 Candidatus Poribacteria bacterium | reverse complement strand
AGAGAAATATAATCCTGCACCAGCGGCTACGATGACCGCAACAGCGATAATTACAATTCTTGATTTCATAAGGGATTTGCCCTCTTTTGTTCTTCGATATACATAACGCGGAGTTGATTGTGCCGCGATTGCCATAGGATAAGAATTATTCCCCCATCATTCCATTGATACTCTGATAAATGACCGCACTCACAGCTGCATACAATCTCACTGTTGCGTATATTGTTCTTGTTGTGCGCTAAGAAGGTATCGTGTTTCATTCCGACGTAGTAATCAGACATTGTTATGACCTCCTTTCACGATAGAAGTGCCGATAACACAAACAAATCTCCCTAAAAACGAGTTGCATTGCCTCCGGCGATGAAAACAACGCTTGGGCGACCTTTCGTTTTCTTGTAGGCACGGAGATAGTTAGATGCCTCATCACCTCCGTAGCATCGCTTGATAGTGTAGAATAGAGCCGGAAGCCCAGATTGTTCGGCTGCTATGATGTCTACTCGATTTATCCGCAGGTTGATATACTCATGTGCTTTCATGGTTCTGACTCCTTGCCCGATGCGGGCTGTTGAAAGTTTGATTGTCAATTGCTCTACTAGCTACCGGCGGTTGGCAGATGGTTTCCGAGGAGTACCACGATGGTGTGGAAATGTTTGGGTTCAACTTTTTCAGGGTGTTTGGGTTCCTGTTGCGTGGGAATATCATCGCGATCCGAGTTATCGGAATCATCGGGCACCACAGATTTTTCAACGGTGTTAGACTCACTCTTGCGAAACAGCGGTTGCTCTTTCTCTACAGGGTTGAGATAGAGATACAATCCTGCAGTGAAAAGGACCATAACAGCGACAATTGCAATCCTTAACTTCATGAGAGCGCCTCCTTGTGGCATCTCAATGTGTCAAGGCATCTAAATGAGCGGTAGATTGTTCTGTATCTTGCAAATAAGCCTGATATCGATGATATACAGCGGCAGTGCTGCTGCACAACCGGCAATCGCAAGACACACAATAACAAAGCATAGGGGTCTGGTTCTCATCTGTAACCTCCTGCTTAGTTCAGTCAATAGTATCAGTTGCTTATCGACCCGTTAGAACTGATACTATTATTCCGTTTTCTACCAAAGCGGATAGACTTTCCATCATCAGAAAAATGAGCAGCATCAAATAGAGATACAACCCGGCGACTAAAAAGGCAAATGCGGTGATAATTGCACTTCTGAATCCCATGATATGTGCTCCTTTCTTGAATAAAAAGGCTTATATTAAGAATGAGTGCAAGCAACGAGTTTTGAGGGAAAGAGTAGTGATGTGTCAGCACAAGATGGGCAATTACCGTGCCAAAATAAACAATAAGGTTTCAAAATCAGCGTAAAGTTTTTAATGGGGAGACGTTAGAAAGATAGGGCGGGAATTAGGACAGGTATGTAAGGCGATAGATTGACCGATTACAAACTGAAAGGGGGTAACTCCTATTATTTATTTTTAATTTGAGCGGACTCTAACCGCATTCTTATCACTTCTCACTTTCCTGTCCTGTAACTTCGCCATTTTTGGCGACGCTAATTCTCATTATCGTGGTAGATTCTCCCCAAAAGCCTTGTGGTCATTGGGTTTTGACAGCTTCGCCGTTTTCGGCGACGCTAATTCTCATTATCGTGGTAGATTCTCCCCAAAAGCCTTGTGGTCATTGGGTTTTGACAGCTTCGCCATTTTCGGCGACGCTAACTCTCGTTATTGCAGCTTCTGGCGAATTTTTCTAGATTGACTTCTCTCAATACTGTACTTATCCATTTTACGTCTCAGCGTTGACTCGGGGATACCGAGATGGTCCGCTGCAGCCTTCTGGTCTACAGCACCTTCAAGGGCATCAACGATTAAAATTCGCTCATACTCATTAACTAACTCAGTGAGCCCTTTGTTTTCGGTCTCGAATTTTCCAGCGGCGTCAATCCGGAGGTCAGCGGCAGAAACCCAATCACCTGTGACTAACACCACCGCCTGCTCGATACGGTTCTCCAACTCACGAACGTTTCCCGGCCATGCGTAGCTCGTTAAAAAGGTCATTGCTGCTTCCTGAAAGCCTCTGATCTGTTTACCATCGGTTAGATGCAATTTTTGAGAGAGAAAGTGGGTGGCAAGCAGCGGTATATCGGATTTGCGTTCGCGTAACGGAGGAACGTGTAACGGAAAAACATTGAGTCGATAGTAGAGATCCTCTCGAAATGTGCTTTCTTGGACTGCCTGTTCTAGATTTTTATTGGTCGCTGCAATCACTCGGACGTCCACTTCAATGGTCTGCTTTCCGCCGAGTCGTTCAAACTTTCTCTCCTGCAAGACACGTAGGAACTTTACTTGAGACTCCGCATCCAATTCAGCAATTTCGTCAAGAAAGATGGTGCCGTGGTTTGCGCTCTCAAATTTTCCACCCTTTCGCCCTGTCGCGCCGGTGAATGCCCCCCGTTCATATCCAAAGAGTTCGCTGCCGAGCAGCGCATTATCTGTTTGTCCGCAGGCAACCGTGACAAAGGGCTGCTTGGCTCTGGAACTGTGATGGTGAATGGCTTGGGCGATAAGTTCTTTTCCTGTTCCGCTTTCGCCTTGGACGAGAACGGTTGCGTCTGTCGAAGCGACGCGGTCCACATCCTCAAACAGGCGGTGCATGGACTCGGAATCCCCAATGATGATTTTGTCGGTGCCGTAGCGATACCCTTTTATGCGGTCAATTTCGGATTGTTGTAGGTCTGCGATTCGGCGCTCTAGCTGCAATTTCTCATAAGCCTGATTAACTCGGAAGGGGAGTTCGTTGTAGCCTTGCGTTTTCTTCTCAATGAAATCGTATGCACCTAGTTTGTGGGCTCTCATGGCGTTTTCTATCGTTCCCTCAACGGTGACGATAATCACTTTGATGGCAGGGTTGTACCCCGCAATCTCTGTTAGAAACGCAAGCCCTTCTTCACTATCTTGGCGTTGCAATCTCAAATCGAGAATAATTATATCCGGCCGGAACGATTCTAGTTTCTGAGAAGCCGTTGAGGTATCCGTTGCTGTCTCAATCTGGTATCCAAGAGGCACCAACCGCGCGCTATACACGTCTGCGTAGATTTCTTCGTCTTCAATGATGAGGATTTTTCCCGGTTCGTCTGACATGATCTCACCCCCAGTAGGGACAGGTCTTGTAACTGCCCAAAAACACAGACAACCCAAACAGGGTAACCACGAGGGTTACCCCTACAGTAGTGATACATCTCGTCGTTGTCGTAGTAAGAAAATTGGCAACTCTGTATAGATAGTTGTTCCAACACCGGGTTTTGACCGAATATCAATCTGTCCGCGGTGTTCATTGATAATTTGCTGTGCAATCCACATGCCTAATCCGGTGCCACCTCTATCTCCTTTCGTTGAATAGAGCGGTTTAAAGACATTTCGCAACCCTTCTGCGTCAATACCGCAGCCGGTGTCTTGTATATCAATTCGGACAACATCAACCGTCCGGGTCAGCCGGAGGGTGAGGGTTCCTCCGGTCTCCTCCATCGCTTCACACGCATTAATAACAAGGTTCTCAAATGCTATCCGCAGCTTGTCGGCATCTCCATGAATGTGGGGAACCGCTTCGTACTGTCTACTGAGTGTGATTTTATGCTCCCAATTTGGATTTCTTTGCAGTGTTTCGTGCAGCAGAATCTCCATCTCAAGGCGTAAATCAAAAAGCTGAAATTCGGGTTGTGCTGCTGCTTCAAGCAATTGATTGACTGTCTGCCGTGCGTGATTCACCTGTTCTTTAATCTCTCGCAAGAATCTGTTGGTGGCATCTTTAGAATGTGTGCCTGTAGGCGTTGTCTGCTCTAACATCGTCAAATTTTCCGAACAGGCTTCGATGATTGCCAGCGGATTTTTAACGGCATGAGCGAGACTACGAAGTGTATTGGCATTTCCCTCCGCTTGTTCCCGAGCACTCTGCTCCTGTTGCAACATCTCCTCACGTAGGTATTGTGTTTCGCGGTGCCTGACATAGTAACGCCCGGTGAAAACAACGAACAGGACGAGGAGGCCCGTAAGTGCGATTGCTGAGGGTATAGCGATCCAACCATTGAGATACCATGGTGGTACGATTTTCAAAGTTATCCTTGCAGGAGTAGACCTGTTTAAATCGCGATCAATCGCCCACACTTCAAAAGTATAGACACCCGCTTTTTGGGGCGTCCACGCAAACACCGTCTCTTTGGTTGGTGAAAGATGGGGACGCGTGGTAGAGTGCTCGTCTCTATCAATCTCTTGAATTCGATAGCGATATTGCCGCTTCTGTGGGTGGGTTTTGAAGTCGATGGCTTGATATTCGATGGTGACGTAGCTGCCAGCGGTGATAGATGGAATTTTCTCGGAAGGTGTATATCGCCTATCGGATAGCACCGATGCAACATTCACAGCCACTATACGAACCGTTGAGGGCACAGTATTTCGATGATAGCGCGTTATGCCCTCGGTTGTTCCGAACCATAAGAACCCGTTTGTGTCTTCGTGAATTGCCGTCACGTTGGTACCAACCAATCCTTCCCATGTATCCAAAGAACCCCACGCAACCCCATCATACATAGAGACACCCCCATCGGTGCCAAACCACATCGTTCCATCAGCACTCCGATAAACGGTATTGACCTGATTATCCACCAATCCATCTTTGATTGTAAAGTTGACAAATGGCGGAGCATCGGAAGGAGGAGAGGCATCGTAGCGCGATACACCGCTGTATGTTGCGAACCATATCACCCCATCGGGCGCAGGCAGGAGGTCATAGACGAAATTACTCAGCAGTCCCTCTGTGCTAGTGAAGTTGACAAACCGATTTTCATTTTCAGGCGCTGCATGATGATAACGGGACACACCGACGTATGTCCCAAACCACAACATTCCATTGGGCGTCCCACAGATAGCACGGATGCGGTTGTCAACCAACCCGTCTTGTGCCGTAAGATTCACGAACTCTTCCCCGTCGTACGCAGAGATACCTCCATCAGTGCCAAACCACATCGTTCCATCGGATGTGCGGTGGATGGCTCTCACCGTGTCGTTGATTAAGCCATCTTGGGTGGTGAAATTAACGAACCGCTGATGGGTTGGATTGTATTGAGATACCCCGCTGTCCGTGCCAAACCACATCGTTCCATCCGAATTGTAATGGATAGACCGCACGGTGTTATTGGCTAACCCCTCTTGAGTTGTAAAATTAACTAACCTGCGTCCATCCGTTCTGGGCGATGGTTGGAGGTCGTACCGAGAAACTCCACCCGATGTCCCGAACCATATCACATCATCCGACACCTGATGGATGTCATGAATCCAGTTACTTGCCAGTCCATCTGCCTCAGTGAAGCTGACAAATCCGTTTTCATCATAGGTGGAAACGCCACCGCCATCCGTGCCAAACCACATCGTCCCATCAGGAGCAGAGTAGATTGTAGTAACGGAGTTGCGTTTCAGACCATCTGCTGTGGTGAGGTTGACAACTATCTCTCCATCGTATCGCGCCGTCCCCACCGGTGTACCGAACCACATCACGCCAGTTGGTCCCTGACAAATGGCTTGCACAGGGCTGCCCACCAATCCATTTTTCTCGGTGAGGTGCGTTACAAATTTGCTTTCATCGTACACAGAGACACCACCGTCAGTGCCAAACCATAGTTTGTCATCAGAAGTGACACAGATGGAGTGAACATGATTGTCCACCAAGCCATTTTCCTCCGTCAACCGTTTGACAATTTTCTCTCCATCGCACCCAAATACGCCGCTTCCGTGTGTCCCAAACCATAGCACGTCGTCTGAAGTTTGGCAGATAGCGTAGACATGGTCACGTGTTAATTCCTCCTTCGTCAAATTGACAAATTCTTTGCCGTTGTATCTGGAGACACCGCCTGCCGTTCCAAACCACAGTCCCCCACTTAGTGTCTGATAAATTGCGTAGACATCGTTATGTGCCAATCCATCTTTTTCCGTCAGACTAGTGAACGTCATCTTGTCATCCCGACGGGCACGGCCATAGCGAGATACGCCGCCTTGAGTTGCGAACCAGATAGTGGTATCATCTGCACTATAGATGGAATGGACGAAGTTGCTCGCCAGTCCGTCCTGAGTCGTGAAGGTGTTGAACTGTTCACCATCGTATACAGAAACACCGCCACCGTCGGTCCCGAACCACATCACACCATCGGCGGTTCGGTAGATGGCAGTGACATCGTTATCCGCCAATCCATCAAGGGTATTATAGTGTCTCCATGTTCCCTTTTTAAACGGAGCAATGTGGAAATGAACTTGGTACGTTTCTCCAGCGGCAACCTGATGCGTTTCGCCCTCTACCGGGTAGACATACCCCGCCGGGGTTTGACACCGTACCTGGTACTGTCCCGGTTTCAGGTTGACAAACGAAAACCTACCCGTTTCATCGCTCAATGTTATGTCAATCACTTCCCCATCTCTAACGACTTGGACAAGCACCGCGACATGCGGGGTTGTGTGATTGGGAGCAAGCATAAAGAGGGCACCGATGATGCTGATTAGATCCTCCTGTGATTGAGCAGCTGTCTCCCACACTTCCCCGGAAAGTAAAAGCCCAATTAATAGGAACTGTGACAATACCAGTTTCATTACAAGCCCCCTCTCAGTTCAGTGACTTGATAGAGAAACTATTTTCGCACACAACAGAATGGATTGGAAGCATTTTCGTATCCATCTCCTCACCGATAGTCCCCCTTGTATGTATTATCAAGTTGCACCCTAGTCTATCGGGGATGCCTGCGAAAGTTTCAAGCCTTGATGAGATCAATAATAGATGGGTGTAGGATTGGTATGACGCATTAGCGACAATCGTGCCGAGAAATAGGTCAAAATGACATATTATTGCCCTCCGATTGTCTTACTGAAAACCATGTCATAATGACATACAATAGATTAGACGCCAAACGGTAAAGCTGTCCACGAGACCTCAATTTACAATAAATTCCATCGGCTAAACTTCCCTGAAACCCGCGTCATAACAGGGTTTGGGTGATATTCTTCCTTTCTTACTTATAACGGAAACAGAGTTTGGCATGACACTTGCTTTATATTAGATCGCGCGAGTAACAATACTCATAAAACTAATCGCAAACCAGAACAACAGGAGGAACAAAAAATGAGAAGTCTAGCAAGAAGACCGATACAAGACCTTTTTAGTATTCACAATGACATCAACCGATTTTTTGATCAGTGGTACAGACCTGCACGCTACCGTGCAGAAAGTGAGACTTTGGATTGGATGCCAGTCGTTGACATCCTAGAGGCAGATGGACACGTTGAAATCCGCGCCGAAATGCCAGGACTTTCCGAGCAGGATGTCCAAGTTTCCGTGACGGATGATGTCCTTACACTCAAAGGTGAAAAAACGCAGGAAAGCGAAGATAAAGACCAAAAGTATCATCGCGTTGAGCGGAGTTACGGTCGATTCCAACGGTCCTTCACATTGCCAGCGAACTTGGATCCCGAAGACATCAAAGCCAAATTCACGCACGGCGTATTGACCGTATCCATTCCAAAAGTAAAAGAGGTCGAACCCAAAGAAGTTCAAATCAGTGTTGAATAATCACCTGATTTGAAAAAAAAGCGTCTTGCGTCTAAACGTAGGACGCTTTTTTTATGTCTAATGTGCCGTACTTTTTTGAAACTTTCATTTAGATAGCGGTGTGTTTTGAACTAGAAAAGGAGGGTCTAAAATGTTTAAGTTAAATTCAACCAAATGGATAATTTCACTCGTAGTTATAGCATTAATAATCGCAGTCGGTGTAACGATAAACACAGATAATCCGACGTTTACTCCTCAGACTGCAATTGGTCAAACCAGTGAAAATTTTAATCAGGACTTTGAATATTTGGAACGGGCAAATCGCGCATTCATTGAAGTGGTAAATCGTGCCAAACCCGCTGTTGTGCAAGTTACGACAACCCGCTCGGTCCCAACACGCCAAGGATCTTCTGATTTTTTCAGTGACGATCTATTCGACTTTTGGTTCGGTCCCCGGGAGCGGCGTGACCAGCGTGATTCAGATGAGCGTGAAGAAGAAAAGCGAGAGGTGCCCGGAGGACTTGGATCCGGTGTCATTGTCAGCAAAGACGGCTATATCTTAACAAATAATCATGTCATCGAAGGCGCAGAGGAGATTGCGGTGGTATTGTCGAATGGACGTGAATACAAGGCGAAGGTCGTTGGAACTGACGCGGGTCGCCAAGGTACTGATCTCGCTGTCCTGAAGATTGATGGAAAAAATCTACCTGTTTTGCCCATTGGAAACTCAGAGAAACTTCAGATTGGAGAGTGGGTGATTGCCATTGGAAGTCCATTCAAACTCGCCCAAACGGTAACCCGTGGGATGGTTAGCGCGAAAGGACGTTCGATCGATGATATTCCTATCGTTAGATATGCTGACTTCATCCAAACCGACGCGGCGATTAATCGCGGTAACAGCGGCGGCGCCCTCATTAACATCCGTGGTGAGTTAATTGGCATTAATACGGCAATCGCCACCGGCGGTGGATTTTCACAAGGCAATGCTGGGGTGGGATTTGCCATTCCGAGTAATCTCGCAAAACAGATCATGACCCAGTTAATTGAAAAAGGGGAAGTTGAACGCGGTTGGTTGGGCGTTTCACTTCAGCCTATTAACTATGATTTGGCAGAGAAGTTAAAGCTTGGGGAACCGCGTGGTGCTTTGATTGCAGAGGCGATTGACGGGACGCCCGCAGAAAAAGCTGGCATTCGTCATGGAGATGTGATTGTCGAATTCGACAAGATACCCATCCGCGATACTTATCATCTCATGCACGTTGTCGCTGCAGCAGGTGTCGGCAAAACGGTTGAAGTTAAAGTGATTCGCGATGGGAAAGAAAAAGTGTTGAGGGTCAAGCTTGGAAAGCGTACTCAAGAAGTTGCTGAAAGATCAGGTAGACGCCTCATTCCCGGTGAAGATGACGCGGAAGCATTTACAGGCATTCGAGTGGAAGGTTTGACCGACGAACTAGCAGCACGATATGGGTATGAAGGCGAAAATGGTGTGATTGTCGCTGCGGTTGAGCCGCGCAGCACCGCTGCCGGAGCAGGGATTACTGTCGGAACCCTGATTCAGGAGATTGAAGGGGTAGAAATCTCGAATCTGAAGGAATACCGTGAGCAGATTGAAGCAGTTAAGGATCAATCAAAGATTCTGCTATACGTCAGGCGACCAGATGGAAATCCTGCGTATATCACGTTGGAAAACCCGTCGAACTAGAGAATCTGAAAACGGGAAAACGAGAAAACCGGAAGACGAGATAGGAGTAATCTCGTTTCTCCAGTTCAGCTTGTGCCATTCGCATCATAAAGATAGCATCGACACGAATGGGTCTCCGTGAACGAGATTTCATCAGGATATGCCTCGCTGCAATGCGGCATTGCTTCGGGGCAACGCGGATGAAAGTGACAGCCCTCCGGTGGGTTAATTGGGGAGGGCACATCCCCTTCAAGCTGAATCTTCTCCATACCTGTCTCTGGATCAATTTTAGGTACAGCCGACAGCAGCGCACGGGTGTAGGGGTGCTTGGGTTGGTCAAAAATCTCTTCGGTAGTCCCTCGTTCAACGATTCGACCAAGATACATCACCGCCACTTCGTCTGCGAGATACTCCACGACAGAGAGGTTGTGAGTGATAAACAGATAGGTCAAATTCAAGTCGTCCTGAAGTTCCTTAAGCAGATTCAAAATCTGGGCTTGGACGGAGACATCTAGCGCACTCGTCGCCTCGTCGCAGACAATAAATTCCGGTTCAACAGCTAGACACCGGGCGATACCGATCCGTTGACGTTGGCCGCCGGAGAATTCGTGAGGATAGCGACTGACCATGTCAGGCGACAATCCGACCCGTTGCATCAGTTCTCGTACACGGTCTTCCCGTTCAGACCGACTTGTGCCAATACCGTGGGCTATCATGCCCTCCTGAATCGTTTGACCAACCATTGCACGCGGATTCAACGACGAGTAGGGATCTTGGAAGATGATCTGAAGTTGTCGTCGATAGGGGTGAAGCTCAGATCGGCTTAACTGTGCAAGGTCAACGTCATCGTACCGGATTTCCCCTTGAATCGGAACGCCAAGTCGAAGAACCGCCTTGCCGAGCGTTGTTTTCCCACACCCAGACTCCCCAACGAGGGCGAGCGTTTTCCCTTTAGGAATGGTAAGACTGACTCCATCCACCGCATAAACATAGCCGACTGTCCGCTTGAGTATGCCTTTTACGATCGGAAAATGGACGCGCAAATTGTCCATCTGAATGAATGGTTCACCGGTGATGTCAGGTTGGGAAGAGGTAGAAGATGCTACAGTGGTTGAGGTTGGAGCAGCAGTAATCTCTGCTGCGTCGTCGGTGCGATTAAAATCAGGGTTGTATAGGTGACAAGCGGCGTGATGTCCTGCCTCGATCTCAATCGACGGCGGCAAGATAGTATCACAACCGTCCATGACTTGGGGACACCGATCGGCAAAACGACACCCATCAGGATATTGCGTCGCCTGCGGGACACGCCCTTGAATGGTTTGCAAGGAATCGCCGCGCTTTTGACGCGAGGGAAGCGAGTCAAGCAGCTTGGTCGTGTAGGGGTGATGGGGATTGTGGTAGAGTGTCCCCCAGTCGCTGGTTTCGACAATCTTGCCAGCGTACATGACTGCCACACGGTCCGCCATCTCGGAGACAACACCAAGGTCGTGGGTAATCAGCAGCACCGCCATGTCAAACTCGCGCTGGAGCTGCTTAATCAGTTCGAGAATCTGCGCCTGAATTGTAACATCTAAAGCGGTCGTTGGCTCATCAGCGATAAGCAAGCCGGGGCGGCACGACAACGCAATCGCTATCATCACACGCTGCCGCATACCGCCCGAAAGCTGGTGGGGGTATTCCTCGAAGCGCCGGGTTGGCTCCGGAATGCCGACCAGATCCAACATCTCAATAGCAGCGTCCTTCGCAGCTTTCCCCGCTATCTCTTGATGCTGCTGAATCGCTTCCAGAATTTGATTCCCAACGGTAAACACAGGATTGAGACTGGTCATCGGTTCTTGGAAGATCATCGCAATCTCATTGCCGCGGATCTTTCGTTTTTCTACCTCTGGCAACTGGGTGATTTCCCTACCTTTATAATAAATCTCCCCACCGGCGATAAATCCCGCCGGCTGCGGCACGAGCTGACTGATCGACAATGCTGTTACGCTCTTGCCGCAGCCGGATTCCCCAACGATCGCAAAAATCTCGTTATGCTGAATCTCAAAGGACACACCATCGACAGCAAGGGCAAGCCCCTCCGCAGTACGAAAGTAGGTCTTGAGGTTGTCAACGCGCAATAGGGGTTCAGGGTGACTCACCTTTTACTCCGATAAAGAACCGTTGTGCAATTTGAGATACTAGACAGACACCCGGCAAACTGCCCCCGATCCGGCATCGCAGTACCAGAAGCAACCATCCCAGCGGGTCATACCGTGCGGTTCTGGGTGTGGTTCGGGAATTTCGATCTTATCAATAATCGAACCATCTTTGAGACGCATACGATAGATAGCACGATAGTTTGTTTCAACGCACCAGAGATCATCTCCCTCCCACGCGAGACCGTGTGGACGGACACCGGGAGCTGGGAAAGAATGTAGGACAGCGAGATCGTTCTCCGGATCTAACTGGTAAACGGTCGCTGAAGGCGGCACTGCCATCCACAATTTGTCATCACGCCACTCTAATCCGTGTGCACCTGACTGCTTGGCACCTGCTGTGGGATAGGAGGCAAGTGTTTTTCCAGTTTCTGGGTCAACTTTTAGAATGACCGGACCATCGGCTTCGATGCGCGTCGGGACGAAGGTTGATGCGAGCCAAAGGTTCGTACCGTCCACCGTAACACCGCTCCCGTGTTCGGAATCTGTGTCAATAGCCTTCAAAGTTTCCCCCTCATAGGAGACGAGGAGGGCTTGATTTGAGACCTGATCCAGAAACCAGATCCCGTCCTCTGTCGCTTGCATGCCGTTTGGTTGGGGTCCCGGAAAGTCAAACATCTTTTCTATTGTAACTGCCATAGGGGTTTCTCCTTTATTTGGTTGAGAAATTTATTGAAAACATCTGAAAACAAAGTATCAACATGGGTTGCTAGTTTCCCGACTTGAGCGCTCGATTTAGGACTTCATCCACATGATCAACAAATATGAATTCAAGTCCCTCCTTAGCATCGTCGGGGACCTCAATGAGATCTTTCTGATTGCGCTCAGGCAGGATAACAGTCTTAATCCCCGCCTGTTTGGCAGCGAGAGTTTTCTCCTTCAAGCCACCAATCGGTAGCACACGCCCCCGCAACGTAATTTCGCCGGTCATCGCAACTTCAGGGATAACGTTGTGCCTCGTCGCCAAAGAAGCGAGTGCTGTGGCGATGGTGATGCCGGCAGAGGGACCATCTTTCGGACTTGCCCCGGCTGGCACATGCACATGGATGTCATGCTTTTGGAAGAAATCGGGATCGAAATGTAACGCCTCTGACTGAGATTTGACATAACTCAGCGCGGCTTGGGCGGATTCTTGCATCACATCGCCGAGCTGACCCGTAAGCAGTAACTTTCCCTCACCAGCCATGCTAGTCGCTTCTATGAACAGGATCTCACCCCCATAAGCGGTGGCGGACATACCGGTGACAACACCAATTTCCTCCTTGCGTTCAGCAATTTCAGAGAAGAATTTCGTTGGTCCTAGATAATCCTGCACATCGTCGCTGGTCACATCTGTTGGTGTATCTTTCCCTTCGGCGATCTGGCGAGCAACCTTTCGGCAGATCGTCCCCATCTCACGTTCAAGATTTCGGACACCTGCTTCACGGGTGTATTTGTCGATCACCTGATGGATCGCGTCATCTGCAATTGAAAGCGCAGCCTCTCCAATACCGTGGGTTTCGAGTTGGCGCGGGAGGAGGTACTGCTTGGCAATCATCAGTTTCTCGTTGGCAGTATAGCCGGGAAGTTCGAGAATTTCGAGACGGTCAAGCAGAGCTGGAGGAATCGTGTGAAGCTGATTAGCGGTGGTAATGAACATGACCTTCGAGAGATCGAAGGCAACCTCAAGATAATTGTCCACGAAGTCAGAATTCTGCTCCGGATCGAGCACCTCAAGCAGCGCAGCAGCGGGGTCGCCACGGAAGTCTGATCCAAGTTTATCAATCTCGTCTAACATAAAAATCGGGTTATTGGACTCTACCTGACGCAGACTCTTTACAATACGTCCCGGCATTGAGCCGATGTAGGTACGTCGGTGTCCCCGAATTTCTGCTTCGTCGTGGACGCCACCCAATGAAATTCGCACAAATTTTCGCTCCATCGCTCTAGCGATCGAAGCCCCCAACGAGGTTTTCCCGACCCCCGGTGGTCCCACAAAGCAGAGGATAGGACCCTTCATATCTTCCTTGAGCATCCGCACGGCAAGGTATTCTAGAATCCGGTCTTTGACCTTTTCGAGATCATAGTGGTCTTCATCCAAGATCTGCTTTGCGTGAGCGATATCAAGGTGATCCTCTGTGCTGACATCCCAAGGGAGGTTGATGAGCCAATCAAGGTAATTTCGAGACACGGTAGACTCTGGCGAGGCTGAGTGCATTTTGGAGAGGCGATTGAGTTCTTTTTCTGCAACAGCGTGCACTTTTTCGGGCATATTTGCTTTTTCAATTTGCTCACGCATCTCCTCAACCTCCAGCAACAGATCGTCGGTCTCACCGAGTTCCTTTTGAATCGCTTTCATCTGTTCACGGAGGAAGTATTCGCGCTGCCCTTGGTTAATAACGCCTTGTGCATCCGATTGAATCTTGCTTTCTAGTTCGAGCAGATCTAGTTCTTTAGTGAGTGAGACGATTAACTCAGTCAACCGATCCGTGGGAGAGATGGTTTCCAAGAGTACCTGCTTATCTTCAGGTTTGAGATCGAGCGTTGCGGCGATATAATCTGCGAGCCGCCCGGGTTCCTCAATATTGTCTGCGATAATGCTGAACTCTTCTTGATATCGTGATGAAAGCTCAACGATCTTTTGAAATAGAGAAGTAGCACTGCGCATCAAGGCTTCGACTTCAACAGTTGTCTCTTCCTCTTTCTCTTCAATGATTCGCACACGTCCTTTGATAAATGGATCGGTCTGCGTAATCTCTTCAATCTGAACCCTTGCACGTCCCTGTGCGAGGAATAAGACGTTCTCATCCTCTTTGCGACACTTAATAATATAAATCTGCGTTCCAACAGGATTAAAGTCTTCAACTGTCAACGCCGGTTTGTCTTCCTCCGATTGGCGCTTAAAGATGCAGAGCAACCGCGAACCATCAATGAGTGCCTCATCGACAGCAGCTGTAATGCTCTCCCCCGATAACACAACGTGATGCGGCGGAAACGGTGGCACCGGCGGCATATACGGAAAGATAACTAGATCGCCCGGAACAGGAATAATTGGGAGTTCTTTCGGTTCTTCAATGTTCGTTTCTTGTTTGTTTTCATTTTTCGATGCCATCTTCAAGTTCCTCTCGTTCTGGGTTTTCAGTTGCTCCCACCTCTAACTCTTGCTTGGCTTGGACGACAATTTCCTTTGGCTTATTTACCCGTGCCTTGGGGATATGAATTTCAAGGAAGCCGTTTGCATAATTCGCAACAGGCTCCACATCATCCGCCAAGATATTCGGTAACACAATGGATCGCTCAAAGGGACCGTAGTTTAATTCAGCTTGATGGTAGTGTTCTTTTTTTAGGACGGTTCGCTCTTGTCGGTATCCTTTGAGGGTCAAGACGTTTCGATTCAGTTGGATTTTGAGATCTTCGCTCGGTTCTATGCCCGCAATTTCAATCTTAACAACAAAACTATCGACCGTCTCATAAATATCCATCGGTGGTCGCCAATGTGCCGTCTCAGTTGTTAAATCCTGGGACGGCTCCATAAAATCATCGAAAAGACGGTCAATCTCTTCCTGCATTTGAAAGAAATGGTCAATGAGTCGGTTCGGGTTTGATTTCATCTGTTTATCCTCCTTTCAAAATCAAGACAGCTTAGTGTACAGAAAACAGCTCACTGAACAACAGATGAAAAACTGCCACCTCACCTTTTTTGATGCATTCCGTCTCGATTTCCGGGACAATCGTCGCTGCTGTGCGTGGAGGAAGTAGTTTATAACCGAAGCTGTTAAATAGCCGCTCAATGAGGAACGTAATCTGCCTTTCTTTCTGCGATAACTGCGATTTTTTCGGATATGAGAAAATCAGATCCGTATCGGCACCGTCTGTGAACATTTCCCACACATAATAATAATAATAGGGGGCAATTCGACTGACGAACGTTTGTAAGACACGCGTTTTCCCGCCGGTCTGAGCTAAAAGTTCCAAACCGTCGTCCAGAAAATCCGTTTGTCCTTGATGCAGCAACACCTCGACCATATAACAATGATCGTTTTCTAGGTTCGTAAAATCTCGTGCAGCGTATTCAGGAAGCAATTTTTGGATAATCGAGATTACGGTTTCCCACTCTTCTGGTGGCATCATTGCTAGGGAATCGCGGTGTTTCCATATATGGACAAGTTCGGTGATAGGAATGTCTTTTTTTTCAAGCAAAGCGAGATCCTAGCCCACGCGGTGATACCCATGCCCATCACCCGTGATTTTATATAAGGCATCCGCCGCCCAGAAGTGGATGTCACCATCCGCATCCTCCAGAGCTGTCTTAAGAACCGGCACAGCTTTTTGGCTCTTCGCTTCGCCAAGTGCTTTGAGGATGTCGATTCGCAACTTCTTCTCTGCCTGACTCGCCTGAAGGGCTGCCAACTTTGTAGACAATGCATCGACTGCCGCATCATCCCCAATCTTTCCAAGGGCAAGTGCCGCATCCTGACGCAGTGCTATAACATTAATATCATTGTTGAGCGTTTCTGCAATGGCTGGTACAACGGACGGATCACCAAGATCGCCCAGACCCTGTGTCGCCCAACGTCGGACATCGGCGTTGGCTTCACCATCGCCCAGCATCTTCTTTACAAGATCGTCCTTGAATTCACTGAGTTTGCCTTCACCGACACCAAGTGCCGTGTGTTGACGAATCTGCACGATTGGATCGGCGAGCAGTTCTCTGATTCTCGGTATAACGTCTGGGGCATCGGATTTTGCGAGGGCATTCGCAGCGTATGCCTTGACGGGCCACTCTTCCAGCGGATCTTCAATTCGCTGAACCATCTTGGGCGCAACAAACGCAGGCAGCCGGAACGGTTTTGTAGCTATAACAAAGTTTTCCCAACCCCAGTTGTGTTTTGGAATTTTTTTGCCATCTTTGTCTACTATGGCAATGACATATTCCGATTCGTCAACCAGCCGTCTTCCAAACGCTTCGGCGGCGCGTTGGTCTTTAATGTTGGCAAGCGCTATAGCGGCTTTCACGCGAGCGGAAAGCTTTGCAAGTGCATCCCAACGGGCATCCAGTTCTAGGCTTTGATCTTCGAGAATTTCAATCAGTGCCGGCACCGCTTTTGTGCTTTTCAACTCTCCGAGTCCTGTGACCGCGTTCGTAAAAATAGCTCCTCTTTCCGTATCTGTCTCCAAAATGTCAAGAAGCACTGCCTCCGCTTTTTCGCCTCCGATTAACCCAAGTGCGGTCACACAAGCCGCCTTTACCGTTTTATCTTCGAGAGGCGCGTAAAACATCTCAACGAGTTTATCGACTGCCCTAGCTTCTCTGATAGCACCTAACGCAGTAACTGCCTGTGTTCGAACTTCAATATGTTTATCCTCCAAGGCAGCAAGGAGCGATGGGGCTGCACGCTCATCGAGCAGCGTACCTAGTGCCGTTGCAGCACTCGCACGGATCGATTTGTATTCGCTTTCGTTTTCAAGGATTTTGGTCAAGACTTCAAGGGATTTTCGATCCTTGCTGAGTCCAAGCCCAAGCACCGCCTCCTTGCGCACGACATAGTTTGGATGTTCTAACTCAGCAGTCATTGCATCCACAGGTGAATCCTCGTTTTCCTCAAGCCTCCCGAGCGCAAATACCAGTTTCCATCGCGTCCAGTCGTCCTCCACGGATTTGAGGGCGTTTATTATAGATTTTGCTGTCACCGCTTTGCCCAGCTTGGTTAAGGACGTAATCACTTCAGTCTGAACAGATAAGACCTCCTGCTTCTCTTCAAACGTGCCCCAACCCTTTTTTAGGACATCAACCAGTCCATCATCGGCAAGTTCAGCTGGTAACTCACGTAGCGCGATGGCTGCTTGTTTGCGAGCCCCCTCAAATTTATCTCTTTTGAGAGTTGTCAGCAAAGGATTGACCACTTTGTCCCCTTTGATTTTGCCCAAGGCAACTGCAGCTTCTTGGCGCACAATCCCCTGTTTATCGTCTCTGAGTGCTTGAATCAAGGGGTCAACTACCATTTCACCTTTGACCTCTCCCAGAGCAAAGGCAGCGCTTTTACGCACAGCGGCGCGCTCGTCCTCTTTGAGCGCATCAATTAACGGCTGCACAACTGCGTCGCCTTTAATTTTGCCGAGTGAGAGCGCAACTTCACTACGAACAAGGCTCGGAATTGGTTTGAGCTCACCCCATGTTCGATAATCGGGTGGAGCATACTCGCCCGTCCACTCAACCCCTAAATTGGTGATGGCCTCCTTCAACCGTGCAAGGGTATTGTACTGTCTTTTCAGGTGCCTTTGGAAGTCTTTGATATCCTCATAGCGTGTCCCCAAAACCCACACAAGGGCGGGAACGGATTCTGGTGCCTTGATTTCTCCCAAAGCAGCCACAGCACCCTTACGGAGGGCAGGGCTAGTTTCATCACTTAACATTAAGAGCAGCATCGGCTGCACCGCTTGGGCAGCAGCGAGTTTCGTCAATGCAGACAGCGCAGCGCTCCGCACGGTTTCACGCCCCCGTTTGTCCATTGCCATTGTAATCAGTTCTTGAATCGCTTCATCAGTACTAATTTGGATTTCACCGAGCGCAGTCGCAGCGTTGGCAGCGGTTGTGTCATCCAGCTTCAACCCCTGAATCAGCGCATCGCGTGCGATGTTATTTGTACCACGCCCTCTCAAGGCACTAAGGGTTTTGGCAGCCGCTGCTCTTAGATCCTTTCGAGGATCAGTCATTAATGCCTCACTAAGACCGTCCACCGAGCGTAAATCGACGATACCCGCTAGCACCTCTGCGCTCCGAATCCTGACATCATCTCTTGGATCTTTCAGCGCATTGATGAGCCCCGGAATCGCAACTCCTTTCATTGCCCGCAACGCAGCACCTGCACTTGCACGAAGGTCATCATTATCGAGTAAGCTAATCAGGCGTGGAATTGCTTCTTCGGCTTTTAATGCGCCGAGCGCTTGCGCTGCAGCAGCTTGTGTGTTAATGCGATGATTTTTACGCCGAGTTGGGTCAATATACGCGTTTGCAAGGTATTGGTACTCCGACGTCAGTTGGAGGAACTCAGTCGAATTCTCATCTGGAAGGACATTCTGGGCACCGGAGTCGAGTACTTCAATTAGAGGCGCGATAGATACGTTACCAATCTCCGTCAGTGCATTGATCGATGCAGTTCTGACATGCGCATCTAGGTCCGCCAACAGGTGAATCAGTGAGGGAATTGCCTCCTCCGCTTTAAGTTGACCAATCAATTTTGCTCCATGCATCCGCACCTGCCCAGCATTGGTCTGCGTCGCTAGTTTGAGGGCAGGTACGATTGGTTCCTCCCTAAGCCTCTCCAATGCAACGATTACGTTGTAAAGGACATAAGGAGATTCGCCCTTGTTTTTTAGGATGGATTCGAATGTAGGGATCAGCTTCGGATCTTCGAGATCTCCCAAATGCTTGACAGCTCCTTTTCTAATATCGGCATCCGGGTGCTGCGTCGCACTGATCAACAGGTTGGAAGCTGTCGGTGTATTGCCGAGTTTCTGGATCAGCATCATTGCCGCACCGCTAGCTATTGGGTCGAAGCATTTCTCAGCCTCCAAGAGACCTATGATAGCCGCAGAGTCGGGCTGATTGATCAGTTCTGAAGGGAGATTAGCACTTTTTTCAGCGGCTGCGGCGAGACCATTCGCGAGAAGACCGGCAATCGAATTTCTGGACCGAATGAGCCGCTCCAAGCGATCCAAATCATCGGAGTCCGGATCTTCCTGTGTCTCCAATGTTTTTATATCCGTATTGAGTGGCTGTAAATACTCGACAACCTTTTGGATGGTTCCGCCCCAAGCAGCAGCGTCAGTACTCCAGCCTGAGGTGGTGTGTAGCTGAAGTAATGCTCGCAGTGATCGTGTTTCTGGAAGGTCGGGTGCGGTTTCTATGGCACTCCGAGCGGCAGCGTAATCCGTTTTTGCAATTGCTGCTCGCGCTTCAAGGATATTTCTATCTTCCTTCTCAGCACAGCCGGTGAGGATAATAATTGCCAGCATAAAACCGATAAACAGAACTAATTTTTGCTTCATTTTTTATCTCCCTTTTTTAATGTGTAGTGCAAAAACTTAAGAAATAAGACGTTAATTTTTAGACATTCAATTGATTTAATTTCCTGCAATGACTAACTTTGTTAGGTCAGCAAACGGATATATCTTTTGCGCGATAGTATTTAACAGCGCGAGTCGATTAGATCGGATGGTAGCGTCTTCCGCCATGACCATCACATCATCGAAGAACCGGTCGATTGCGGGTTGGAGCTCACCAAGCCGAGTAAGAAGTTCTTCGTAGTCACGCTTTTGAACGAATCGATTTAATTCCGCTTCTGCTGCATCCACAACTTTTCCTAACTGCTTTTCAGCCTCGTCCCGGAAAAGGTCGGGCTGAATTTCTGTTGGGGGTCGGTCTGGCAAAATTCTCAGCACACGATTCAGTGCTGGATATACCCTGTCAAAGTCCGGTTGCTCACGGAAAGTTTTGAGGACCGCCGCTCGCTCTAGAATATCAATCACATCCACCTCGTCTGTTGCAAGGACTGCATCAATAAGATCCGGCGCGTAGTTGAAGTCTGGCATGTAACTCTGTCCAGCCAGAAGCACTTCCATTCGCCCTTTAATAAAATCAAGTACAGCGGTCTTTGTATCTTTGACGAGATCCACCCGATATAGTTCAATCACCTTCTCGATGACAGAAGTCAGTGGGAAGCGGTGGTTACGCTCGTGAAGGATGCGTATTGTTCCGATTGCATGTCGTCTGAGTGAATACGGGTCTTGGGAACCTGTAGGTCGCTCATCAATACCGAAGTACCCAACGATAGTGTCGATTTTATCCGCAAGTGCAACGATTGTCCCGACATCAGTGCGTGGGATAGGTGCATCAGCGGCAATAGGTTGATAGTGTTCCTCAATTGCCGACACAACTGCAGCGGGTTCACCGGAATTTTCGGCGTAATATTTCCCCATAATCCCTTGTAGGGACGGAAATTCAATCACCATCTGCGTCGTCAAATCCGCTTTACAAAGCGATGCCGCTCGAATAACGTGATCTTTGACACTTTGATCAGCGCCAATCTCCTCTGCAATGAATGAAGCCAGCTTCTGCAATCGGGTGATTTTGTCGTGCAGTGAACCGAGTTTCACCTGAAAAACAACGTTGTGCAGTCGGTCCACTTTATCTGCAAGCGCGGTTTTCTGGTCCTCGTTGTAGAAGAATGCTGCGTCGTTGAGTCGAGCATGTAAGACTCGCTCGTTGCCGTGGCGGACACCGTCAAAGTTGCCGTCCGTCCCGTTGGAAATTGTTATGAACTTTGCTGCCAGTTTGCCATCGCCTCCGTTCCGAGAGTCCGAGAACTGCCACATCGGAAAGTAGCGTTGTTGTGTCTTCATGGGAGTGATTAAGACTTCAGTCGGCAGTGAGAGATGGGATTCACTAAAACTGCCCATGATTGCTTGGGGATTTTCGACAAGGAAATTGACGGTATCCAACAATTCTGGATCGATTGTGGTCAAACACCCTTCGGCTTTAAGAGTCTCCGTAACTTGGCTTTCAATCGCCTTTCGACGTTCCTCCGGATCGACAAGCACGTTGACCGCTCGCAAACTCTCAATATAGTCCGCAAGCGAAGCAGAGGAGAGTTCAATCGGTTCCGGGTTCAACGAGCGATGACCGTACGTCTGCCCCCCTGAACGCAAAGTATCCAGTTGGAAGTCCACCACCCCATCGCCCAGCAAGGCGACCAGCCACCGTATGGGACGCGCAAATCGCAGATTATCCCAGCGCATCGTTTTGGGGAAATTCAGGGATTGAATCCACTCAGGAATCTCGACTTTCAGAAAGTCGTGGGCGGATTGGCCCTTTTCGAGTTTGTCCGCAGCGACATATTCCCCACGTTCTGTTTCAACGATTTTTAGATCTTCGACGTTGACCCCCTGTGCCTTTGCAAAACCGATCGCCGCCTTGGTGGGATTCCCATCCCCATCGTAGGCGACGCGTTTCGGGGGACCGACCGCTTCAGTGACCTGATCCGGTTGCAAGGTTGTTAGTCCCTTGACCCATAAGGTTAGCCGTCGTGGGGTCGCCAGGGTCCGGACATCTTCAAACGGAAGCCGAGCCTCTGTAAGCGATTGGGCGGCAACCTCCCGAAGTTGATCCAAGACCGGTGGAATATAGCCCGCAGGAATCTCCTCTGTTCCAATCTCTAGGAGAAAGTCCGCAGATGCTTCGTTTCCTGTTTGTGCTTCGGCTTGTTCCTCAAGCTCCGACCGAGCGTCTAAAACCTTTTGTTCATCTACCTCGGGTTTCCAACGATCCAACAGTGGATGCCCCATCTCCTCACGTTGTGCGACATACGCCCGTGCTGTCCGTTGCGCGAGGCGGCGGACACGCTCAATGTAGCCCACGCGCTCCGTCACGCTGATGACGCCGCGAGCGTCAAGAACATTGAAGGTATGTGAACACTTGAGGACATAATCTGTTGCCGGCAGGATTAAATCGGCTTTCAAGCAGGTTAACGCCTCCTTTTCGTAGGCGTCAAAGAGGTTAAACAATGTCTCAACGTCCGCGCTCTCAAAATGGTATTTGGAGAACTCCACCTCGCTCTGGTGATACACGTCCCCGTAGACAAGTTGATCATTCCATTTGATATCGAAGAAACTGCCGACATCCTGCAGATAGAGTGCGATGCGTTCAAGCCCATACGTCAACTCAGCACAGATCGGATCTAACTCGATGCCTCCCATCTGCTGAAAGTAGGTGAATTGCGTCACTTCGGCACCGTTCCACCAGACCTCCCAACCAAGTCCAGATCCCCCTAACGTCGGTGCTTCCCAATCGTCTTCGACGAAGCGGAAGTCATTTTGGCGGGAGTCAATTCCCAGATGTCGTAAACTCTCAAGGTAGAGCGGCAGCACATCTGTCGGTGCAGGTTTAAGTATCACCTGATATTGATAGTAAGCCCCAAGCCGGAACGGATTTTCCCCGTACCGACCATCGGCCGGTCGACGTGAGGGTTCGACATAAGCGACCTGCCACGGCTCTGGTCCGAGGCAGCGTAGAAAGGTGGCGGGATTGAATGTTCCTGCGCCTACTTCAACATCAGTCGGCTGCTGAATGGTGCAGCCGTAATCCGCCCAAAATCTCTCTAAGGCAAGTATTATTTCTTGAAAAGTCATCCTTATGATTCCCTATAGAATTGTGTATTTATTTTAAGTCCAGTTTTTTTGGTAATACTAAAATCTTCTTCGTCAATTTCTGAAAAGCCCTAATTCCACATTATACATTACCAAGTCAATCCCAGTTTTTCAGCGACTTTCTGTGCAGATGTGGTTTTGCTGTCAGTTGCTACAGTGGCAAGAGAGCCCGAAAGTTCTTCGGCAAAGTCATCGCGCAATTCCAATCCTTCATCAGGGTCGTCTAGCATTTCTGACAGCGTTTGTATGACAACCGCACGAACAAGGTCTCTAAACTCATCAATTGTTAAATCTGCCACTTTTGAAGGTATCATTGTGTTTCTATTTGTGACGTTGTTTGAAATCGGGCATATAGATCGACGACAGCGAGTTTTTCTTCATCTGTCAGTTGATATGGATTTTTTTTGCGCTTTTTCATCTGTTTTTCTCCTTAGCGCAAGATGGTGGGTAGCGTAAACCTTGGTACCGTGCGGATTTTTAAGAGTTGGTTTTGCGCTATTTTGCGCTGTTGCGCTGTCAGAATGGGACAGTGGTGGTTATTCTGTGTGAATTATGGGACGTTCATTTGATAAGCCTATAGTTCATAACTGTGTAGGAACTTGGTTTATTCATATTCGATAATTGCGGCGACTGCCGCGGTAATCTCCTGCATGAGTGTTGCACTAAGCCTGCCTCGCCTGCTAATAAAACGTCTCACATCTACCCCCCGGATTTGCAGCGTGTCAACAGCTGAAATCTTTGTTAAGCCGTTGATACTACTAGGCTCGATACGAACATGCCAAACATTTCTCGAAAATCGGTCTTGCCAACCGGTGATTGGGGAGACCAACTTAATCGGCAGAAGTCCCACGCCATCGGAACTAATAACTACAGCAGGACGGATTTTCTGAATTTCTGCGCCAATCGTCGGATCGAAGTTTAGATCCCAAACCTCTCCCCGACGTGGATTAGGTGGATTCGTATTCAACAAGGTCTCCCCCTTCAAGTTCGCGCCATTCGGGATCGTTTTGGTAATAATCCACCATTTGCTTCGCCTGTTCTCTCAACAGGCTGCGTCTCAAATCCGTTGGCAGTTCAAAGAAAGCGCGCCGTTCAATCAGTGACGGGGATGAAGTGGTTTCAAGTGTGTCGTTAAGGAGTTGTTCGGCTTCCTCCTCCTCTATCAATTCTTCGGAAAGCGCGCGAAACACCTGCTGATGAAACCACTTTGGTTTTTCAGGAGGTATTTCAATCGGTTCTCGCTTTTTCCAACCCAATTTGTTGATTTCCATGCACCACTGTGTATAGTAGGAGGCGGTAATAATCCGCAAGTCCTTCAACCGAAACAGAATTGCTTGAATACTCATTCCGTAACGCCATTTTAGGTACTGGAGCTGTTCTGACTGAATCCGACTTAACCTCTCACCGACTTCCCGACGCAACTCCTCGGCGGGCAGGAGAAAAGCGGCACCGAATCGAAAAGCGGCTTTTTCCGCATCAACGCCTTCATCCAATTTCAAGGTCAGATGTCCGAGTTCGTGCGCTATGTTGAATCGATGTCGGTCTCCCGGTGTGCCCCGGCGCGTTGCGATTGCTGCCGATAGCACATTTTTGTCGTTATCTCGCACCACAGCAGAAATGCCATCGAAGGTTTCAATCGCATCAACTTCAATGATGTGGATGAAATGGTCTTCAAGCACACTCACAAGGTTTGCAATTGGGGCAATGCCGAGATCCCACTGCTGACGAAGCACGAGGGCGGCACCCTCGGCGTCTTCTATTTTGGAAACAGGAAACTCTTGAATCGGGATTTCAAGAGTTTTGTGTTCACCCATCCGCTCCAGTAGGGAGACCCGTTTCTCCAACACTTCAGCGACAAGACTCTGTAGCTGTTCCTGTTCTTTCTTACCCATGCGAGTGCGTTTTCGATAGGCGACCCATTCTACCTGACAAGTTGATTCGCCCCACAATTGAGCAGATTTAATCCCTAATGCGGCAGCAATTCGATTGAGTGTTGTCACCTTGGCTTGCATCTTTCCGCGTTCATATTTTGAGAGTGCTTGCTTGCTAACCAGTCCATTAATAGCAGCCTCTAGGTCGTCAAGAGACATGCCACGGGCAAGCCTAAATCGTTTCAATCGTTCTCCCAGCATGATCGCAGTATCTCTTTGTTCAGTTGCAAGCTCTTCTTTTTCAATGTTCATTGAAGACGGTCTCTTGCGTGTTGAGGGCTTCAGGATTTTACCGGAAGCCTCCATCACTCCAATTGTTGTGTCTTTATAGTACTCCAGGGCTACCCTAGTGGCTTTGGCGTCCACCCCAACCACGTAGACAGGACCTCTGTATCCTCGAAGCTGCTGGGCGGCATTTGTAACAGTGTCGGCTGTCTCTACCTCAATGATTTGGTGAGGCGTTTTGATATCTGGCCCTGGTCCCTGATTATAAGAAACGCCTTCCCGAGCCGCTATAAGTTTGGCAGTTTTGTCATGTTTGGTTGGCATTATTTTGTCCTCACATGGTATTCAATGAAGAATTGGGTTTACAAACAGCCCTCAAATCTGCCTAATTATGAATCAAACGAATTAATTTTTCAAGGAAAAAAAAGATCTAAGGAGAAGAGGGATTTCTTGCACAGTCAAAGTGGGAAACGGAGGAAGATGCCAGAGAGGCAGTAGGTAACTATGGAATTGAGTTCAAAAATCGGTCATCGTTATTGGTTATGCAGAACTTCCGCACACAGGACAGTGATTACTCACACAGAAACCATTATCTAAAAATTTATGTACCCCAGAGACCTCCCAGTAATCTTTCCGATTATATCCCGGTGTTTTAGATCGTTGTTCATCTATCTGCGTCGTAAAGCATAACCCGGCCGTGCTTTCGTGAATACACGAAAACACCTATTTTATCGAAGTTAGAATCTGTACCTCCGATAATAATAAGAATACATTCAGGACAGTCTGTTTTGATATCCTTTGCAATCTCCAACTGATTATGGTTATCCATACCGCTCGGAATAGGTTTACCGTCTGGATGGCTATGCCACTCGCCTACATAATGTCGCCTGCCAGAGAAGGTTTTTCGCAGTTTTGTAAAGAAATTTCGCAAACCTGCCACTCCCCTATAAAATGAAGTTCGTGAACCTTTCGAGTCCGAACTTAAGGGTGCAAGTTCAAGAACAGAGGCCTTAAAACCATCATCAGAATAACATCCAACTAACGATGTTCCTACCTCGTTGGGATAATGCTCCTGTGCCATTTCTACCATCTTAAGCAGGCAGAATTTGGATATGAGCACTGTATACCGCCTACAGTTAGACTGCCATCTTAGCGAAGGTCTATTTATGGATATTCTTTTGCCCATATCACCTCAACAAGCGGCCCCAGTTGGATACTGTTTTGCGGTACTGACTGCCTTTTAACAATTGCTACAAGCCCTACTTTTTGCTTCGAGTCTATAGAATGGCTAAGAATATCTGCAGCGTGTGCAGCTAGAATTTGGACATGAGCATTTCGGGCAGGAAAGGTCGGATGCCAACATCCTGCACCTTCTATAATTTGTTCTTCTTTTGGCGGTTCACGAAAGTACACCTCGGGGGCAAGTGGTGTCAGTTTCTCTCGGATAGAATACTTTAAATCCTCAAATATGTCTCTACATGACGTGGAATCACCTGATGTACAAATCGTTAGTAATTCCGCGTGGAAATTGAAGAACAAGGAAATCAACCGCTTGTCGTTTTCTACAGCATATTGATTCAACCAGTCAAATGCTGCCTCACTCGTGGTGCAATCGACAAATACATCGGCCTCTGCAAGCATTCGATAAATTGCCTCATCCGATCGTGAGTTTGGTGGTATTCTTACAGGATACCCCTTTATTGTCGAAAGGGGATTCGCTCGCGATAGTCTAGCTGCTAACGACTCTGCTTTATTCACACTAACAGATGAACCGTCAAGAGTATGACGACAGAGATTACCAAAATTTATTAAATCCGGATCAAATAGGTTCAGTTGGTTTACGCCCCCCCGTGCAATTAATTCTGCAACAGAGCTCCCTAATGCACCACAACCAAAAAAAGCAATAGATGTCGATCGAACTTTTGGTGAGTACGTGCTTCTTGCATATAATCTTTCGCGGGCAACATTTTCAACTGCTCCCCACGGCAGCGGTTGAGATGCTGAAAAATCGCCGTTGTTTATCAATCTCTCCCAGATTTTTCTAGGTTTATGAGATTGACCTTTTGATCTTCGCCTGGTACCCGGGGCATTAAATTCCTTAAGATGCTGTTTGAGATCCTTAAAAAGCAGGGGTTGCCAATGAATTTCAGTGGGCGGCTCTCCAACAATTTTGGGAATAGGAAAACCGATGAGCAGAATTCCAAACTGATGGGAATGTTTATGATTCCAAGCTTCCTTGAGAATTGCGTAAAAGTCCAAATCATTCTTTGAACACAATTCTATCATTTCCTTGTAGGTTTCAGGGGGGCGATGTTTTTCATGACGGATGTCGGGTATAAGGATCCATTTTCCATCAATTTCGCTATTTTTTTCTAGGATATTCGGAGCAAAATCTGCTTCTCTAATCAGCGAGCCATCGTTATGGCAAAATTTGGCAGCGAATATCGCTGGAATACCTACTCCGCAAAAGCACTCAATACGACCGGATTTGCCGACATGAGGCTCCCATTTTTTGTAGGAGTCTGATGATTCCTCAAAAATTAAAGGAGATTTTATGGCAGAAAATCTATAACCAAAGGCGGGCAATTCATACGGGTCATCCGGTTTAAGAAGTGCCCCATTTGCTGCCTCCTCAAGCCATTCAATTGCCCATTTAACGTAGCAAACAAGCCGTTGGGCATCCCGAGGAGCTAGATGTTCTTCTGGCAAGCATAATTTTCTCGATCCTGCCTCTTGGTGAGGGAAGCCACTCACTTGTTCAGATAGAGAAAAGATTTCAACTGGTTGGCTTGGAAATGCTTCAGGAATCAAGACGTGTAAAGGAACTTCACGGGGAATCTTTTCCTGATTCGGACAGGGTACTTTGGCGATACACTCAAAGACCCAACCTGGAGCCCCCTCTCCCTGACTCCAATCAATCGGTTTGGTAATTTCAACAATCCGGCGTTGGCGCAGAGAGTTATAGGCTTCTATCACAATATCAGGGATTTCGTTCTGGTTTGACATCCTATCCATATCTGCGAGGTGTTAAATCACCAGTTTGGTTCCTAGGGGATTGCTCAAAGGGACCCCTAGAACTATTTCCCTTATCCCCATCATCATCAGAATCCGGAAACTTACTGCCAAACAATTCACGCCACTTCTCAATAGACTTCTCTTTGTCATCAGTATCAAGAGCTTCACGTGCTATTTGAGCAGCCTCTGTTACGTGCTCATAAAAGTTGGCAAATTCTCCCCCGGATACTCGATCCAAAACATTGTGTTCAGGGACACCATGGTCAGGAAGACAGGGAACCTGTTTTCGCAAAGCATGCACACTGTAATTTCTAACGATAGCTTCCAATGTCCGAGTAACCCCTTCCGCAACAGACGTTATGGCGTCAGGACAACAGACACCCACAAGATGTTCAAGCGGATATCCTTTGGGCCGATCATCTTCATGATGAACTCTCTGCCACCATTTAACTGCCTTAACAACATTGACATAATGCTTATTACAACTAGCATTCTTTGCCCAGGTCCATTTGATTTGCTCTAGTGGATGCGTCCGTTCCCACTTGCCAGCATCACGATTTGGAATCCATAATGGTTCGGTTTTCCATTCTGCCTCACGTAGGCTTTTCAAGAAAACAGCTTGGCTTATTCTTTCAGCCGGCGGAATCCAAGACTTCGTCAATAACCAATCGTCAATATCCTCAGGTGTAAAGTCAGTTCTCACTGCTTTACTTTCGTAAATCTCTTCTTCAGCTTCGGACGGTGCTGAAGTAATAACTAAATCGAGATTCACGTACGAAAGCTCGATTCCAAATGAACGTCCCTGCCTTTGATATTTGCCTTTGTAGTGTTTATCCAAAAAAGGAATGAATAAATCCATCGCGTCATCCGGGTTTGGGTACTCAAACTGACTAATTCGAGTTACTGCAATGATGTCTACATCTAACTTAGCTTCTCCCTTTGGACGAACAGCGGTAGCTCGACGGTAACTTCCTTGTAGAAATGTACTTACGATAATCAGTTTCAACTGTTCATCTGCTGTGAGCCGATCACGTAGCGTTTGATGCCCTGTTTTACAGTCCTCCCTTTGATTCTCTGTTGGACGAATCGCTTGGAGAAATTTTGTAAAATAGGTTGGTAATTCCATGATTTAACCCTCCGAATAGTTAAGATTGATAAGGAATACGTAGACTTGGATAATATCTCTGTCCGCCACGCTGTCCTTCATAGTCGTGTTCATAAAGTTGAATCTGTGGAGTGATATGACGAAGTGTGTGTCCAAAGATATATCCTAATGCAACGGGACCCGCAAAAAAGAGGTGTATCTTATGGCACGTATCTGGAAGCATCTCGCGAAGCCAGTCAGCAAGCTGAAATCCGAGTTGCCAAGCATGTTCTCCCCCAGATACAGCATTGCGGCACGCTCCACCCGTTGGGCAAACCAAAACTTGAGGCAAGTTGCTTAAACCCTCAACCTCTAGGTAGGGTTGCAGATGGGTCTGTATTTGGTGCGTCACAGAAATCCCCAAGATCAACTCCTTATCTATTTCCCCAACGGTTTTGAACTGCCAGAGGTCATCATTGGTATCGGATTTATTCGGTTCCCAAAGCACGTAGTTACTTCCTTCCTTTTGTGTTGGTATAATCTGAATGCGATGTTTAGGACTAATCAAATGCCCCGCAAAAAAAGCAATACTCAGATGACAGTCAAAGAAAATGTGAATGGGTTGAGACAAATTGCTTAAGTCTTCATTCAATATAAATGTCGAAACCTGTTCAGGAATTTTCGTTTTCCAATACGAATTATCTTTCGGAAAGCGCCCATCAAAAAACTCACATAAATTAAGATGCACCGCTTGAAGATCATCAGGCCGCCGTGCAAACTGTGCGAAACTTTGAATGGAGATTTCGCTATGCTTTGTGGACGGTGGAGCAATTAACTTTTCTTCACGTATCATTTGGCTCAAAGCCTCTTTATCAAACGAATGCTGTCCCTGCCCCAAAAGTTTCCAAGCGAGTTCATCGTAAACGATACTAGTCACCGTTGGGTCAATCGGTTTCAGTCCAGCCAATTTGAGAAGTGGTTGGATCTCTCTCGCCAAATCTGTGAGATTCTTTCCAAGATTGAACCGGACGATGTCTAAGAATGCGGGAAGTTTTTCTTGTGATATACAAAGATGTCTTGCCCATTTTGAGCGCACCTCACCCACTCTCGATTTCATTCCCTTTTCATAAAAAGTTGGACGAAGCATTTCCTCGTGCAAATGTTCAGCAACTGCATCTTGATGATCCCAATGCCAGTTGGAGAAAATGTACAATCGAAACGTATCCGGATCTAACTCATCTGCAAGTTTTAAATACGCGTCGTACAAACGTTTCAACATCGAAGTCTTACAGTTGATAAAACGTGGATCAATCAGGTTTTCATGGTTGAATGCGTTGTTTTGCGTCACATGATACTTACACTGAAAAAATTCACAAACGATTTCTCGTTTCCCTGTCAATTGATCTTTTATAGGTTCACGGTAGGAAACGAGAACATCATCCATAAAAGCGACTCGATCGCTTTCAAAGGTAACCGACTCAATATAATCATTAGTCCTCAGTTCAAGCAACTTCAACCAGAAGACTTTGGCTTGGTATTCATCCCCTTTTCTTCGTGCGACAATGGATTTTGCCATAGAAAAATTTCCCTTATGCTGTCCAATATTATGCAAACGTTAAATTCTAACATACAGATGTTAAAAAAGCAAGTGAAATAACAAGAGTGTAAACTTGTAGATGGATTTACGGCATAATTCTACTAACGGAAAGATTGGTTTACAAAAATTCAAAAAATTCGCTAAATTATAAACCAAGCAAATCCATTTGTCAAGAAAAAAAAAGATTGGCTGCAAAGTTAAAACGAAAACAGGAGGAGGGATGCTACTGAAGTTCAGGCTGAATTCTGGATAGCGGTTTGCGACTCAATGATTAAAAAGAGGGGGCTGCGTTTCCACGGAATAGGTTTTTCTATCTTGAGAGGGGGTATCAGTAAGGTATTTGACGGGCGGGGAAACCCCGCCCCTACAGGAAGGATAACCGATGGATTTTCAATAAGTAGCAACTCGGGTTTGCATAACAATCTTGATTTAGACACTGGTCTAAATATCCGATGGCATTACACTTTTTCCCTTCAAGGTGGTGATTTAGGAAGCATCGTCATAAAACGCCCGATTCAACGCCTTATCTTCCGTACTGACATCAAAATCCTCGTCCTCTATTTCTGAAAGATTCACATACAACTGGTTCTTGTCCAGCAGCTCCATCAGCAGCTTTTTCTGCTTTTTCAACCCATTTTCGCCTTGACCAATTTCGATGAAATCTTCCACCGCATTTTCCGGGATTTCTGCGTTGACGTACCAGTTCAGGAATGAGTTTTCGGCGATGTCCCGCCAAAGTACCATAAGCGCTTCGGGGGATTGTGCGGTTTGGATTTTGTCCATGAAGACTTGGTTGTATGGCATCAGTTCACAATAGATGAAGGCGCCGCCGCCCTGATAGTTGACGGATTCGGAGATGCCGCCGGTGTCGTAGTCAATTTCTTCGATTAGCTTTCCCTCTGCCTTAATTTTTTTCCCAACAACTTTTTTGAGCCTTTCCATTGTGATAGTTTTCGCGTAATCCATCTGTTCAACTGCTATCCATTGTCGGTTCATCTTGTGGGCAACGGCGGCGGTTGTACCGCTTCCGACGTGAAAATCTAAAACAATATCCCCTTCTTCCGTTGTGTATTCAATGATGCGCTCAATAAGTCCTTCATTCTTAGGATATGAAAACACTTTTTCTCCAAATAGTTCTACAATTTCATCTGTGCCTTTCCTGTTGACCATGCTTTTCAGTAGTTCATCCATTGCTTGATTCAGAAAATCCGATGATACATAAGCCTTTTTTCCTCTATCTTCGGACTTAAAAACACGCATGGCGGGGCGTTTCAGGTCGTGAAAATCATAATCTCCGGGGAAAACAATCTTTCCTTTTCTCAGGTATTCATCCACTGAATCTTTAGTAACACCCCAACAACGATTGGGATTCACAGGAAATTCTTGTCCGTTTCTCGGATTTACCAATGTGAAATTTGAGTTAGGGCGTTCATAAATTGTGCGTTGAGTCGTCAGGTCGGTTAGTCTCCATTCATCATCAGGAAAATCGGGGGTCTTGTAATATTTCCTTTTAACGGTGCGCTCGAAAAGTGTATCTGTCTTTGAGGCACCTTTTGTGTACATGAGCATCCAGTCGAAATCCTGTGATAGTTTATAAGGCACATCGCTTTTCCCGCTTCGTGTCTTTCTCGGAACGGTTGCGATAAAGTTATCTCTGCCGAATATATCATCTGCCACAAGTTTCAAATAGTGCATCTCTTGGTCGTCAATGTGGATGAAGATTACTCCGTCAGCCTTTAGCAATTCTCCCGCCACTTCCAGCCGATTCTTCATAAACGTCAGCCATGTCGAATGATTGAAGCTATCGTTGTAACCGAAACTATCGCTCCCTGTATTATACGGTGGGTCAATGTAAATCAGTTTGACCTTTCCGCGAAATTGAGTTTTCAGCGTGTGCAATGCCAGTAGGTTGTTCCCCTTGATGAGCAGGTTTTCCTGAATTACGCCCTTGTCATCCCGTTTAATCTCCGTTACCTCCGCCTCACCATCAACCGTGTGGCGTTTCCAACCGGTCAACACCTTCGGGTCAAAGAGGCGGTCAATCTCGTCCTGCACCAAAATTTCATTGAAAAATATCTCTTTACGCTTCTCCTCCTCTTTTGTCTGTCCGCCCTCCAATACGCAATCTTTGTAGGGCCATACCAGAGACACTTCACCCCGTTCAGGTAGAAATTTATTCTCAATGTTCAAGCCGATTTTGTTGCGGAAACGGGTGTAGGAATCGGCGAGAAAACTTTTGTCGGAGATGTAGTTGATGAAGGTGTTGGTATTGAAAATCCAGTGCCCTTCAATCTCGTCAAAGAATTTTGCTTTTATATCCGCATCGCCAAGCAGCAGCCTCACGAGTTCATGGTCAATTTTTCACGCCCGACTTATCACCGCTGCCTTGACTAGTTCATCTTCGCTGTCAACGAAACGGGGGTCGTTTTTGAGGAGATTGGTTAGTTTTTCGTGAAAGTGCTTTGGCATGTTGGAGTCCTTATAAATCTTTTTTCTCTTCTGGGTCCGACGGCAATCACCCATCCATTAGTCAACTTGACCAAAAAATCTACTTGTTAAGAACTTGGAGATGTTTTTCCTATGAACTCATTAACAGTGTAATCAATAAGCTCTCGTATATGTTTTTGCTTTATAACAATACCAAGTCCAAGCATTTGTTTGACCCCAACCGGTAGCATATTTGCTGGCAAGGTTTGAAGTTGTGAATGGCGAATCATTGCTTGCGAAACAACACCAAGTAGTGAGTACCAGTTGTCCCAAGCAACAAAAACAGGGCTGCCACTTGAGCCCGGAAATATTTGTGCATCAATAACGACTTGACCTTTACCGTTAAAGTCAACATTAGGCATTGATGCTATTGATCCCTTTCTAATCAGAGGCAGGTTGTTTATAACATCGTAGCGATTTTCCGGGTACCCTACAAATATAACGTCACTCCCTGGGGCCACTTTGTCATAATCTATTGGTTTTAGGAGGGTGTCGTTTAGGTATTTATAAAAAGCACCCACGCGTGCAATTCCGGAAACGTTAAGACACGCCAAATCGATCTCCGGGTTAGGATGAGCAAAATATCCATCTTCAAATCCAACCTGATCGAATGTTACTATATTTCCAAATTCTGGGGTGTTATCTTCTTTCCTACGATTCAGACTGACGATTAATCTCCCTTTGGAGTTACCAAATACATGTTTGTTCGATATCAGCAATGTTATTGAACGATTCATACCATCATTCAGGGGTGCGCGATAAAAAAAACCTGTTCCAACAGAGCTAGTTCCATTAGGTGCTTCACTGTTAATTCTGGCAGCTATATAAGCTATTTCATGCTCTAAAGTTCGTGTTGCCATTTGTTCTCCTAATTGCTCAATTCAGCCACGACAAGGGGTTATCGAAAAACAATTCGGCATTCCAACACAATTTGCTTATTTTTTATAATACAGGCTCAAGGCTTTCTCTGAATTGTCTTTCATCTTGGTTGTCATAGAATGGCACGCCAATTGGTCTGTGTTTCTGCGTTCCACTTCGGGTTTTAAGCACCAGAACTTCCCCTGCGAACTTTTCTTTAATCTGTTTTAAGAAATCCTCTTTCCATTTTTCGTGTTTTTGCAGATACTTTCCCTTGGGTTCAATAAATATCTGACGGATGAGGGTGTTTCCGTTTTTCTCTCGCAAGAACAGAACAAAGTCAGGCTCAAACGCCTGTCCGTCGTCAAAGTTGTAAATTTTGAAGTGCCTTTCGTTACGGACCAGATATATCCCGTCGTATTTCTCTTTTAGCTCGTCTATCTGGGCGTCAAGGGTTCGGACAAAATCTTTTTCCTCCCTGGTGCCGTAGTTGGCATTGAATACATACCATTTTCTATCCTCATCGGAGAGTAACTGCTCGTCGCCATCCGCTCTTTCGCTGCCTTCAATCAATTTGAGGGTTTTGTCGGTGAAGATTGAATTGACATTGCTTGGTTTGAAGGATTCTGTGCCTTTGTATTCCGTTACGTTTTGGCGCAATTCAGATTCAATTTGGTTAAGAAGTCCCGTCACCGCAGCAAGATAAGTTTCATTAGATAAAAGGTATCTTTCATCACCCTGTAAGGTGATTGAAAGTCCGCCGAGGTACTCCTCTGCTTGAATAAATTCACGGACAGATTTGATGTGAGGGAAATAGGTTTTCAAGGATTTGAAAGCAAAAAAGGAATTCCGTACAATGGCAGTCCTGACAACATGAAACGGTATTTCTTTCACCGGCACATCTCTCCGACCTGCCTCTACAATCTGTTGAACCTCACCGCTGTCATCCAGCACTGCTTCAGAAACTCCTCTGCCGGTGGCGAGTGAATAGTGGTAACTCTTTGACGCTACACCGATATCGGCAAATGAGCGGACAGATTCATTCCTATTCTTAACCCGTTCATTGATGTAGATAATCCCATGTTTGTAAAAATCGGTTTTCTTAAATTCCCTTTTCAGTTTAAGCCTTTTTTCTACGGTTCGCTCGTCAAGCATTCCTTCGTCAATGAGCGCGGTGCGAATCTCAGAGATATATTTGGGATTGTTGATACTATGATAGTGGAGTTCCTCCAACACCCGCAGTTCCGTCATCAGGTTTTTATCGAATTTCCGTTGGTATTGATCAGGATAATCATCGGTAGCAAAGGGGAAATACCGTGCTCCCCGTCCGATTAATTGCGCTTCAGCAATGGTTGTTTTGCCCGGTTTCCCTGCCTTTGCGTCGCGGGTGGTGTAGCACCGGACAATATCAAATAGATTCAGGACATCCCAACCTTCGTTCAGCTTCTGTACGGCAAAGATGGCACGGATACGGTTGTCGTTGTCCTCAAGTGTGTTGACTAGAATCTGATAGTTCTCCTTCTCTTGCTCATCGTTGACCGAGAGGCAGTAGTCTTCCTGAAATTCCCGTTTTAGGCGTCCTACCAAATGTTCGTCGCTAATGTCGTTGTCGTCAAAGAACTGAAACGCCCGTTGAACTAGCGGAATATTCGATCGGCGGATGTTGGCAATGTGCGCTGCTGTGAGATTATCAATGAGTTTGTGAAAGTCCTCTTTGTTCTTTCGGGACTGTTCAATTGTGCGCTGTGCCTTGAATAGGATCACCGGTTTGAGGTTAATCTGATGTTTTGCCGCTACCTCCTGTTTATACTGGTTGAGAATAAGTGCTTGTATGATTCTGTCTCTTTCCTCAAAATCTGCCTGAACGATAAAGACATCTTTGGAATAACCGTCATTGCGGAATTGCCGTAGGTCATATTTATATAATACCTTGTTGCGGTATTTATCGGCAAGGCTACGATGGGTGTAATCAAGGGTAGCGGTAAATTCTAGTAGCAGGTTGTCTGGATTCTGACCAAAGATGCGCTCCACCGTATTTTCCCAGCTTACTATCAACTCTTGTCCGGCTTTTGTACTAGTGTTGATATGGTGTGCCTCATCAGCTAAGAGCACGATCTTTTTGTCTTTGAAATCCTCGAATGTTAAGGCATTCTCTTTCTGTGTGTTCAGATCGATATGAAGTTGTTGGATCGTGGTGAAACAGATATTAATATCGTTTTCGTTGACACCTTCAAAATTGGGGACCGGTGTCACGTCAACACGAACCGAGCCGAAGTGGATGGGGTCATTGAAAAGATATTTGGACGATAGCAGATTGAGGAAATTGTCCTTTGTCTTTTCGATGATATTGGTAGAATTGACAAAGAAGAGAAAGTTTCGATAGTCTTTTTCATAGAGGTAGAGAATCAAACCCGCCATGATGAGGGTTTTACCACTGCCGGTCGCCATATTGAACAGAAGGTGTAGGGGTTTTTCCTTGCCATCAAAATCTTCTTCAAGACAGAGGAAGAAACGTGCGAAGGCTTCTTCCTGATACGGGCGGAGTTCAAACTTAGGGTTCAGGTTGTCTTTAAGATAATCGGGAATTTCGGTATTTTGGATAGTTCGCCGTCCGAATTCCTCTACTATTGTATCGTATAAAAACTTTTCCGCCATCAGGCATCTCCACCGATTTCAAGCGCGAAAAGAAACCGGGTTTTGAAGAAAAAACTCGGTTTCTATTGCATGAGTTCTTAACATAAGCGAATACCTTTTCTGCGCCTCACATTTTATAAATTATCAATAAATTCACGGCTTTTCAAAGTGCGTTCGGTATGATAGGAGATGAAGTTTGAAAGGACGAACTTAAGCTCCCTGTGGTTGAGATCGGAGGCACGAAAACGGTGTAAATAAGAAAAGTCGAATTTTTGTAACTGCTTCATCAGTTCACAACTTCCACGTGAAATCGGTCTCGCTGTTGCGTCGTTCCCATCACAATTGGTACAGAGCAAGCCACCATGGCTCGGACTGAAATGCACCGTGGCACCATGGAACACCTCCGCACAAGCGACGCACCGCGAGAGTTGGGGCGCGTAGCCTGCTAATCCCAGAAATTGGAGTTCAAATGCACGCGCTAGTAACGGAATATCTTCGGTCTGGGTCAACGTTTCAAATGCGTATTGTAGTAAGTGGAAGACGCTTTGGTCTGCTAATTGTCCTGCTAGCTCCGTGGCATCAACCAGTTCTGCCAAATAACAGCCGTAAGTGGTCCGGTCGAAGTCCGCTTTGATCGGATCAAAGGCGTCAATCAGATCAAAGTCATCGATCCTATGGAGGTCTTTATTCGGGTATTCAAAGAACACAAGGTTACCGTAGTTGAGGAGTTCAAGGCTGCCGCCGAAACGGCTTTTTACTCTCCTGCTGCCGTGTGCTACTGCGCTGACCTTGCCAAACTCAACGGTGTAGAACCGGATGATCTTGTGCACTTCACCGAGTGGATGTGAGCGAATGACAATCGCTTGCGTTTTTTGAGTTGGCATTCCGCCTCCATAATAAAATGGGACAATAGCGCGGACGACAAGCCCAATCTGTTAGGGTTGGGTAGTTGACCGCTCCATTGTCCCATGGAAGTGACATACTTCCGGTAAATATCGGGCTTCCGGTAAATATCGGGGCGAGAGGATTTGAACCTCCGACCTCGTGCTCCCGAAGCACGCGCGCTAACCGGACTGCGCTACGCCCCGTCATAAACTCTCAACAACACATCAATCAGATAGTAAATAACCCCCGACCTTTCCGATTCATCGGAACGTGCTAACCGGACTGCGCTACACCCCGCTTATGGCACAGCGTGTGATTTTATCATACACGCCAGTATCTGTCAAGCCTGCTTTGCTATTTTTCCGTCGTATCCTCCAGCCGCTGAATCCGAATCCGATGGATACGGCGTTCATCCGCTTCTAATATCGTGAAAGCCAGCCCTTGGTAAGAGAATTGGCTGCCCTGTTCGGGAACTCTTCCCAGATGATCGAAAATGAATCCGCCGATTGTGTCGGCATTCTCGGATTCAAGCTGCGCCTCTAACTGTTCATTGAGATCAATAAGGCTCATCCGTGCATCAACTGAATAGACGTTTTTGGTGAGGACAATGAACTCGTCCTGTTCGTCAAAATCGTACTCATCTTGGATTTCCCCGACAATCTCCTCAATAATATCTTCGAGCGTCACGATTCCCGCTGTGCCCCCATACTCATCGACCACAATTGCCATGTGCTGCTGATTTGCCCGTAGTTCTTGGAAGAGGTCGGATATTTTTTTGCTCTCAGGCGTGAGCAGTGGCGGTCGATCTGTGGCAATAGATCTCAAATCGAGTGGTTCGTCTTTCGCCCAACCGTCTAACAGATCTTTGACATGCAGCAGACCGATAATGCGGTCAATCTGCTCTTCGTAGACAGGAATACGCGAATGCCGCGACTCGATTGCAGTCTGAAGCACCACCTCTTTTGGGGAAGAGACATCAAGACACGTCACATCTGTTCGGGGAACCATTATCTCACGGGCAACCTTATCGGGAAGGTCGAGGATGCGCGAGATCATTTCTCGTTCCTCTTCTTCTAAGATTTCTTGGCTACTGCCAACATTTTCTAATGCTTCAAGGTCTTCCGGCGAGACGCTGCTGTCCTGTTCGGTTCGGGCTTTTCCACCTAGGATCCGAACGCCAAGATAGCTCAGTAGGGTCAAGGGTTTAATGAGAGGATACAAAACCCAATAAACAACGTGCACAAAACGGAGGGCATAGATTGTCGAGTTTTCGGAGCTGCCCTGTACATAATTTTTCGGGATGAGCTCCGTCACAACAACAATGAGAAGAATCGCAAGGAGGGCACCAATTATCCGATCGCTCAGAGAATTGAAATCGAATAACGAGAGCAGTAAGACAGCAATACAAACAATTAATATGCTCTTGGCGACGATGATCGTTGCAGAAGATCTCTGTGGATGACGCAGTAGAGAGGTTAAGATCTCATGCTGCGGACCCCCAGTTTCCGCGATATTCAGTATTTCGTTCCGGCTAAGCCTGTTGATAAGCACTTCCACGACAGAGAACAACACCGCGAAGACTGACAAAACAACCAAGCCAACCAGCTTAATTATGTCTATATCATCCAAACGTGGGATTACACCCCCAAGGCACAACTTGTCAACCAGAGTTTACGAAAATCTATGCCCTAATTTACGCTATAGTTCTTATAGGAATAAAGAATTAGGTGCTAATCAAACGAAGCAGAACCTCTTGTTCCTCAAACATGATCTCCGCTTCCTCTGGGGTTTGATGATCATAACCGAGAAGGTGAAGCGTACCGTGTACACCCAATATAGCCAGTTCGATATCAAGTGAATGCCCATGTGCGATTGATTGGCGCTGGGCTGTCGGAATCGATATCACCAAATCGCCAAGCAGTTGAGGATTCAAATCGCCACCAACACCTTCTCGCATCGCAAAGGCAAGTACATCAGTGGGTTTATCAATTTGGCGATATTGGTGGTTCAGCACCTGAATCTCGGCATCATCCGTTAGAAGAATGCTCACTTCACAATCAGCAGAATCGTGAGCCTTTAGCGTGGTCAACGTCGCATTATAAACAATTGCTTCATCAAAATCAATATTTTGACATTTGTTGTTAATGAATACCATCGGCAGTCGCCGTCACGACAGGCGGTTGATTCTATTTGTAGGTCAAAGTTAGAAGCTATTGGTTTTTCTCAACCTTTGGGCATCACGATCCTCGTATGCTTCTACGATTTGCTGCACCAGTTCGTGTCGGACAACATCCTCTTTTGAAAAATGGATGAATGCGATACCATCAATATCTGACAACACCGACTGTGCATCAACAAGTCCCGATTTTGTACCGGTCGGTAAGTCTGTTTGCGTTATGTCGCCCGTGATAACGGCTCTGGAATCAAATCCGAGTCGTGTGAGAAACATCTTCATCTGCTCAATGGTTGCGTTTTGTGCTTCATCAAGGACAACAAACGAGTTATTCAGCGTCCGTCCACGCATGAAGGCTATCGGAGCCACCTCAATCACATTACGCTCAACATAACGCTCAAGAGATTCGGGAGGCACCATATCGTAGAGTGCGTCGTATAAAGGACGTAGATAGGGGTTAATTTTCGCTTCAATATCGCCGGGTAAGAAACCGAGCCTTTCGCCCGCTTCGACCGCGGGTCGGGTTAGGATGATTCGGCTGACCTGTCCACTTTTCAAGGCAGAAACTGCCATCGCCATGGCGAGATACGTTTTTCCGGTTCCGGCAGGACCGATGCCAAAGACGAGATCATGCGATTTGATGGCGGCCACATAGCGTTTCTGGGTAGGGGTCTTCGGTCGCACAACACCACGCTTAGAAAAGACAGAGATAGTTTCAGTAGCTGCCTTTTCCAACTGGACGGGTGTATCTCCTTTGGAGGTGCGAATCGCGTATTTAACATCATTTGCATTGATGGACTGTCCACTTCGGATGAGATGAAGTAACGACTCAAAGGTTTTCGTTACACGATTAACGTCATCAAAGCTATTGCCGGTGATCTCCAAGCCTTCGCTCTTTAGTAGCACTTTGACGTTAAAACGCGCTTCGACAATGTTCAGAAAGGTATCAGATTGTCCAAAAAGCACTTGGGCTTCTGTGGTGTTTTGTATCGGTATCTTTAGGGATTCTTGGTTCTGCAATACGCTATTATTCCTGTTTTTGGGTGGGTGTAACCGCTGTTGTTTCCGTCAGAAACTAACTTCACCTATAATTTTACCAGAATTTAGTTATCTTTCCAAGTAAATTCTTCGTTATCGTCACTTAAGTTGCTATGCAGACCGAAATTTCTGGTGGCTAATGTATATGCAAACCACCCCAAGTTGGAAAATCAGTCTACCAGTTAGTATACGCCCCATCGTCCCTTTGGTAACCGGAAGGCGGACCCGGAGTCGGTGGTGTAGTGTTGATAACCGCATCTTCATTGAACTCAATACCAAGTCCGGGACCTTCAGGTGGAAGCAGATAGCCGTCAGCAAACGGCATCTGAACCGGAAAGACATCGGTAAGGCTCGTCATCGTTGGACGCGGAAGCTCCTGTACTCCGACAAGGGCTGATGCTAGACAGAGATGGAGACAGGCTGCTGTTGAAACCGGACCGAGCGGATTGTGCGGCACGATGTGGATGTAGTGCGTCTCACACCAACCCGTGATCTTCCGCGCTTCAGTCAAACCTCCAGCAATGCAGAGATCAACTCGGCAGTAATCCATCAAATCCTTTTCAATCGCTTCTCGGAAACTCCATTTGCTGTCAAATTGTTCGCCCACTGCTAGTGGCACCGATGTATTCTGTCGAATCAACTTCAGACTCGCAGGATTTTCGCTGCGGAGCGGGTCTTCAATGAAGAAGGGACGGTACTGCTCAACCGCTTTACAGAATTCGATGCTAGCAGGTGGATCCAACCGCGTATGGACATCCACAAGAATTTCGACATCATCGCCAAGCACCTCTCTGACCGCTTTGACCTGCTCAATCCCAAATCGTACTGCTCGTGTCGGCTCAAATCGATTTTCACCTTCCGGATCACATAGCCCCCATCGAACAAACTTCCAACCTGCCTCGTAGGTCTCCCGACAACTCTGGACGAGCGATTCAATATTATTCGGATCGCCGTTGTGGGGATAACAGACCACTTTATCGCGTGTTCTGCCTCCCAACAGTTCGTAGACCGGCACTCCCAACGCTTTACCTTTGATATCCCACAGCGCAATGTCCACGGCACTCACCGCTGCGGACTGAATCACGCCGCCGGGAAAGAAACCGCCCCGAAACATTCGCTGCCACAGATACTCAATACGAAATGGGTCCTCACCGAGCAGGATGGCTTCAGACGAATGGATGACTTCCGCCATCGCTCGCCCTCGTCGCCTCAAGCCCCCTTCGCCAATGCCGTAAATACCTGCATCCGTCTCGACCTTCACGAAAAAATTCCCAGTTGATGCAATAAACGGTTTAACAGCCGTAATCTTCATGTATGACCTCCGGTTGAGTGATGTCAGCAAATCCAGTTTCTCAGAACTCGCCAACAGGATGCACTGAGGTATAGGATATTATCCGTCACACCTCATGCCTGAACTGTGCCTATTTATTATACATTGTCCGCCGGTGAAAGCACGTTATCCTGACAGTAGACAGGACGGAAGAGTGTGGAACGTTTGAACGGCATTTCGGCAAGGTGTTTCGGATGAGGCTCCCATTTATGCCATTTGTTGCCGACAACGTTGTAACAGTTGAAAATAGCGACCCGATCCACTGTATCATCCTCCCACCGTGCGCCGGTGTGGGTTATCGCTTCCGTGAAAAACAGTACCGATCCCGCCGGACAGGAATAATCATCCCACAGTGCACAATCCCGATCCTGCGTCGATTTTGGCGGAGGGAAAGCCCCCTTGTGGCTTCCCGTCAAGAACAGGGTGCCACCGCTGCGTTTCTTGACTGGATTCAGTTCCCATACGACTCGCGTCAACCCACTGTGCGCTTTGTCGTGGTGCATGTGATAGGTATGTGAGTTGCCCGGAAAATTCAACATGCCTCGCCCACCATGGGGACTGAAGTTGTCATGTCCTTTGGGACGAATTGTCAGGAATGTGCCCTCCATGCGAAAGCCGTAGCAATCCGCACCTGAGTAACCTGTCGCGACAAATTCGTTCATAAAGCCAAGGACAAGCGGATGGTCGGTTAATTTTTCAAGAGGTCCACCGATGGACGAGCGATGATGTTCAGGAATGGATTCCGGGGACTTTTTCAGACGGTAGCAAAAATCTCGCATCTCAGCGACTTCGTCGTCGGTCAATACACCGGGGATAGCTATCCACCCCCGTGTGTCAAAGATGAATTTCTGGTCTTCGGTGAATTCTAGCGCAGGTTTGTCGTCAGCATTCGTCGTGGGTATAGACATACACATAACCTCCTAATTGATGGTGTACCGCCCGCTCATTATAGCCAAACTCTTAATTTTCGACAAGCAGTTTTTGTATGGATGCTCTTTTGAGTTTGTGATAAGATAGTTTTGAATATATTAACCCAAGTTGTTACCCAAACTCTCAGCGGGATAAAGGGTGAACAGTTTCCTACAAGGAACAGCAGCCACATGAAGACATTATTAATTTTACGTCATGCAAAGTCGAGCTGGAAAGACGCATCGTTGGCGGATCATGATCGTCCGCTCAATAAGCGTGGCAAACGGGATGCGCCGCGAATGGGAAAGTTATTGCAGGAGCAGGACTTGATCCCCGACAGGATAATTAGTTCAACCGCCAAGCGGGCGCGAAACACCGCCAAGGCAGTCGCCAAAGCATGTCATTGTGAGGATAGGGTCGAATTGACACCAGAGTTCTATCATGCGGGACCAGGGTCATACCTCGCTGTTTTGCAGAACGTACCGGACGATAACCAGCGGGTGATGGTGGTTGGACACAACCCTGGAATGGAAGCACTGGTCGCCCACTTGACGGGCAGAATGGAAACGATGCCGACAGCGGCGCTCGCCCATGTCGCCCTCCCCATCGAAAAATGGGAGGAATTGGATTACGAAGTACAAGGGGAGTTGTTGGATTTGTGGCGTCCAAAAACACTCATATCAGAATAACGGATTCGCTCACAGGCTCAGAACCTGCGTGAGGTTGCCTTCTAGCAATTATCTGAATAGACGCTTGATTTTTTTTATCATAAAGAAAGTTAGAGAAATAACAAACGGAGGAGTTTGTACATGACAAAATTTGATCCGATGAAGGGAGTTTTTGGTCTGCTTCCCACACCCTATACAGAGGACTTAGACATCCATACCAGTGATCTACAGGCTGCCGCCAATTTTTGCTGTGAGTCGGGACAACACGGGATTGTTTGGCCCGTCATGGTGGGGGAGTTCTATTTCCTTGGCGAGGCGGAACGCATCCGTAACTTGGATGCCGTTCTCGAAACAGTCAATGGCAGATTACCGGTAGTTTTTGGTTGCTCCGGTATCTCCGTGCCGCAGACGTTGCTCTATGCAAGAGCCGCGCAGCAAGCGGGGGTGGATTCGATAATCGCTATGGCACCCGCACGAACCAACGCAGCGACAGCGATAGATATGTTCAAGCGGCTTGGGGAAGTCTTCGAGGGACCGATTATGGTGCAGAACGCCGACAGTTACGCACCGTTGACTGGAGAGCAGATTGTTCAACTCGCAGAAGATGTCCCGCAGATTGAATATGTCAAAGAGGAAAGGCAGCCGGGACCACAACATATCGGTGAAGTCAAGCAGTTGGCTGGAGATCGGATTAAGACTATTTTCGGAGGTGCTGCTGGTAAGGTGCTGCCGGCGGAGATAACACGTGGTGCCGATGGTTGTATGCCTGCTTGCGAATTTGCTGATTTGCTCGCAAAAATTATGGAACTTTGGTGGGCAGGCGATGAGACAGGTGCGCGGGAGCTACATACCCGTCTGTTGCCCCTGATTAACTTGGAAAACCATCAGTTTGTTCGTTATATTCTCAAACGCCGAGGGGTCTTGACCTCTATGGTGGAACGGGCACCTGCGCCCCATGAGTTGGATGTGGAGGATAAGCGTGAAATTTCCATCTTACTGAAAGCAGTCGAAAACGACATTGAATCCTATCCCTTCGGTGCAGAATAATCAATTTGTAGACAACCGTTTTACCATTTAGAGAAGTTTCCCATTATAATGCACATCATCACACGCGACCGCATTGTTTACAGTTTCAGCCGTAATCATCGTCCTATGCAGGAGATTGATCCAGGGGATAAAATCTGCTTTGAGACCTATGATGCGCGCACCGGCACGATTCTGAGTGAGAACGACCTCCTCGACCAACCCCACCCAATCGGTCTAAACCCTGCGACGGGACCGCTCTTTGTGCGTGGCGCCGAACCGGGCGATACCCTCTGCATTGAGATTCAGGATATCCAACTCGCTTCGCAAGGTTTTATTGGGATTAAAGCCGGCACCGGAAACTTGGGGCATCTCGCAGAACAGTATGTGACCAAAATAATCCGCATCGAAGGAAATACCGCTCACTTTGATGATCGGATCCGTTTCTCGATTCGTCCGATGGTTGGTGTCATCGGCACTGCTCCCGCCGACGAAGCCGTGCCAACACTCTATCCCGGTCCCCACGGCGGCAACATGGATCACCAAGATGTGACAGTCGGATCGCGTGTTTACCTACCCGTATTTGTGGAAGGTGCGTTGTTTGGCCTTGGGGACGTTCACGCTGCTATGGGCGATGGCGAAATCTCTATGCTTGGGGTAGAAATCTGTGCGGAAGTTACAGTGAGGATAGAATTGATTAAGAAGGAGTCAATTGGTCGTCCGTGGATCGAAACAGCGGATGCATGGATAACTACGGGAGATGCCCCAAAGCTAGTCGATGCCATCACAATCGCCTGTGAGGAGATGGCAAGTCTCCTTCAGCGCAAACTTGACCTTTCATTCGAGGAAGCGTATCTGCTCATGAGTGCCACCGGCGACGTGCGAATCGGTCAAGTCTGCAATCCGAATAACTTCCCTGCCACAATCCGAGTTGTTTTTCCCAAGATAAGCCCAACCGCGTCTTCCACCCCATAGTCTAAACGATCCTTCCAACTTCTGTAGGGAACGCAGATCTGCGTTCCCTGCACAAGGAGCTCTACATTAATCCCAAAGGGTAAGACGGTAACCCGGGCTAGTCTATATTCACACCCAACGACTCAGCAAGTGCCTCCAACCTTTCCCAGAGTGCATCAGCGATGGGTATGCCATCGCGTCCGCGGGTCGCTTCTGCCCGTGCCTCAAGGTCGCCGGGGAGGATTACCTCATCGAAACCGGGTGCCGGCGGCACGGATCTAATCTGATCGCCCAGATCCTTAATTCGTGTCGAGTAGTCCGTCATCGACTGAAACAGATCCGCCTTCATGACCATCATGGTAACGCCCGAGTGGCGGAAAATGACACCACCCCGTTTCTCCTCGTTAGAAAAGGCATCCGCTCCGGACAGAACCCGTCCAAAGAACTCCACTGCTAGCATCAGGGCATAGCCTTTGTGCTCACCAAACGGGAGCAACGAACCGCCCTCCAGATAATCCATTGGATCTGTGGAAGGATTTCCATCCTTGTCAACGATGCTGCCCGGTGGCAGTTGTGCGTTCCTGTCCCTTGCTGTGAGCACTTTACTCCCAGCAACAACCGTCGTGGCATAATCAATGATCATCGGCGGACCATCACCGACAGGGAAGCCCATGCCGATTGGGTTCGTGCTCAACACTGGTTGTCGTCCACCGAAGGGCACAGCGACCGGCTGTTCTGCTCCAAACCCTCCAGCCCAGACTATTGATAGCATCCCGTTGGCGGCTGCTATTTCGGCGTATTCGCCCAGACGCCCGATATGGTTTATCTGAACGGCACTTACGACCGCCACGTTATGGCTTTTAGCCTTCTCTATAGCAACCTCCATCGCATACTTCGCCGTCACATGCCCAAAGGTCCAATTACCCGCTATAAGTGCGCTTGTAGCATCTTCCTGCCGGATCTCGGGCCAAGCGGTGGGGACAATTTCACCATCTTGAATCTTCTCGACATAGCTCGGCAGATGCAGGATGCCGTGCGTATCAACGCCACGCAAAGTCGATAAAACCAACGCTTCCGCGACACGGTTGGCGTTACGCTCATCGGTTCCTACAGCCAGCAAGACCTCGCGGATGAGTTTGTCAAGTTCAGTAGTTGTCTTTATAACCATAATTCAGGTCCTCCTCAGAATAGTGCGAATTACCAACAAAATTAGGTTTGGATTGCAATGTGAGATTGTAGTTTTCGTATGAAGTGCCCACGTAGTTGCTTGTTGGTTCGGGTCATAACTATAGCATGTATTCTGGGCACAATCAATCAGATTCGGCGGTGTCTTCCCGTGGGAAGTGAGGTACGGAAAACTGCTTGACGTAGTAAACCGTGCTGTGCTAGGATACACAGCGCACTAATTCTGATTAGCTTCCACTTCATCCCAGTTCAGCAAATCATCAGATAACAAGGAGGAATTCAACTTGGCTAAAAAATTTAGAGTTGGTATTATTGCAAGCGGCCGCATCGCTCGTGCACACGGTCAAGGTTGGACCGAATGTAATCGCACCGAAATCGTTGCGATCGCCGATTCTCATCCCGAAGCATTGGCAAGTTATGCAGCGGATTTCAACGTTAAAAACCAGTATCTCGACTATCGGGAGATGATGGAAAAGGAGGATCTGGACATCGTTAGCGTCTGCTCATGGAACCCACAACACGCTGAAATGACGATTGCGGCAGCGGTTCACAAACCCCAAGCGATACTCTGCGAAAAACCAATGGCTTGTTCGTTGGGAGAGGCCGAAGCGATGATGATCGCCTGTGAACGCAACGATGTTAAATTTGCGATTGGTCATCAGCGTCGTTTCTACTCTTCGTGGCAGGAAGCGAGGCGACTCCTTGCGGACGGTGCCATCGGCGAACCACGTCGACTCTGGTCCTCGGTGAGAGCGGGGATGTTGAACACTGGAACTCACTGCGTCGATTTTCAACTTTTCGTCCTCGGTGATCCACAGGCGGAATGGGTCATGGGGTCTGTGGAACGCAAAACCGACCACTATCTCTTCGGACATCGGGTTGAAGACCGCTGCTGTGGACTAATTGGGTATCCCAACGATGTGGAAGGTGTCATTGAGAACGAGGTTCCCATCAGTGGTGGCCTCTATCAAGTCGGTGCTACGATATACGGCAGTGACGGCATGATGGATGTCAACGATAATAGCTTGAAATATATGAACCCGAAAAAGGCGGGCTGGCAGGTGTTTGAGCCGACCGAAACAAATCGGACTGGTTACGGCAGCGCTTTCACAAGTCAGGCGTATGCAGTCTGCGACTGGATCGATGGTAAGATTGAGGATTACCCCGGACAGGCAAAGTACGGGAAGGCTGCGCTGGAACTTATGATGGCGGTCTATGAATCAGCCCGTATGCACGAGCGAGTTCGCTTGCCGTTAGAGACGCGCGCCAATCCACTGGACGTGGCGGTGGAAACCGGGGTTATTCCAGTCGAACGTCCCGGCGAATGGGATGAACGCTCTTTCCTAGTGCGCGGCGAATCAATGACTTGGATCAAATAGACTGTAAGGTACTGTATGAGCGATCTGGAGGTGCAAATTATCACGCTCTTGCCCGACGATAAACGGGCTATTGAGCAGGTCGCAGCGTTGCTGATTGAGGGTTTCAAAGCACATGCACCACACGCTTGGCCCGACATGGCAGCCGCTTTGGAGGAGGTGCGAGAATCCTTTGGACAAGATCGAATCAGTCGTATCGCTGTTGACCAAAGTGGGGAGACTGTCGGCTGGATTGGTGGATTGAGTCTCTATGATGGGAACGTTTGGGAAATCCAGCCGTTGGTCGTTAAACCGAGCCGATAGGGGAGCGGGATTGGGCAGCGGCTTGTGTGCGATTTTGAAGATCTCGTCCGAGAACGAGGGGGCTTGACAATTTGGGTTGGGGCTGATGATGAGGACAATATGACAACCCTTGCAGGAGTTGACCTTTACCCCAACGTCCTTGACCATTTGGTACGAATCAGAAACTTGCGCCGTCATCCATACGAGTTTTATCAGAAACTCGGTTTTGTTATCTCAGGTGTGATGCCCGATGCCAATGGGCATGGAAAACCGGATATCTTTCTCGCAAAGCGGGTTACCTCTAAGTGCTAAACTCGCTCATAGTTTAAGGAGTACCCTTCAATGCCACAACTCATTCTCATTGGCGACTCAATTCGCATGGGCTATCAAGCCGATGTGATTCGTGAACTCACCGAACTTGCCGAGGTTTGGGCACCGACGCAGAACGGCGGGAATAGCGCGAATATCCTTCAACATCTTGATGAGTGGATTATCTCTCGATCGCCCGATGTCGTTCATATCAACTGCGGGCTGCACGACTTGAAAAAGGATTTCGACACCGGCGAGCCAGCCATTCCGGTTAATCAGTACGAGTCAAATCTCCGCACCTTTCTTGGACGCATTTTGGCGGAGACCAACTGCACCGTCATCTGGGCAATGACTACGCCCGTCAACGAAATCTGGCATCATGAGCGGAAAGGATTCGATCGATTGGAAGTCGATGTCGTCTCCTATAATGCCGTCGCTCGCAAGGTCGCCGACGACTTGGATATCCCGGTTAACGACCTGTTTGGCGTCATCACGGACGCGGGGCGGGATGGCTATTTGACACCGGATGGCGTCCATTTTACCCCCGAAGGTTGTGCGTTGCTTGGTAAAGCGGTTGCCGAATTTGTCAAGCCGTATCTCACAACATCGGATTAAACTTCACAACGAGGAAATAGCATGGATAAAGATATCATCCGAGTCGCATCGGTTGCAATGCACAGCGTCATGGGCGATCCGTCCGCTAACTTAGCGCGTGTGGCGGAATGGGCACACAAAGCGCACGCACAAGGAGCGGACTTCGGGATTTTCCCGGAAGAGTGCATCACCGGGTCAATGAACAAGTCTGATCTGACGTTTGAGGAGGCACGAAAGATCGCAGCGGCAGCAGCGGAGGAATCGGTGCCATTTTTAGAATCCCTCTCCTGCAAATTACAGATGACGTTGGTGGTTGGTACGATTGAACCATTCGGCGATCAACTCCGTAACAGTGCCCTTATCGTCGGACCTGAAGGATATCTGGCAACGTTTTCAAAACTCCATCTGCCCAATCCGAATGAGCGGGAATGGTTTGTGCCCGGCGATACGTTTCCGGTGGTCGCTTCACAGGGCTGGACGTTTGGCGTGGGGATCTGCTACGACTTGCGTTTCCCCGAACTTTTTCGGGGTGCGGCGCAGAAAGGGGCGGAACTCTTTTTCATCCCCGTTGGCGGCAGCGGGGCGACGGAGAAAATTTCCAATAACGGAGATCAGCGTGAGCAAGCCGAGTCTCACAAGGAGTTGGCAATGCAGCTGCTACCGGGGCGCGCTGTCGATAATGCCCTCCATATCTTCTATGCGAATCAGTCGGGGCACAGCGGGAATGCTTGGTTCCCCGGACTATGTTTGGCGATAGATCCAAGTGGACAACTGATCGATGAATATCTCCCAGACGAAGGCATGATTGTCACGGAGGTCAAAAGGGCGGTGGCGGATAGGGCAAGGGCTTCTGCTAGTTGTACTGTCGATGAGGCAAGACCTGCGGTCTACGAGGCAGCCCAACTGGTGAAAGGGGAGTAGTTTATCCGTCCTCTCGTGATCTCTATCTGATGAGGATCTGTTTGTCCTACCAGTGTACTACCGTATTTTCTAACTATCGAATTTCTTGCACCTTACCGGCAAGATTCCAGATGCCCAGCATCCCAAGTAGTGCGAGATCTACAAATAGCAGCGGTGCAAACAAGGGAGCTCCGTAGATGAACTTGTCTCTAATACTCAATTCAGCACTTCGCAAATCGACCAAGAGGTGCAGGAAAAATCCTAACAGACCGACGAGCCCGTTTATTATCAAGATAACGACACAGACTTTAAGAAACGGCACATTGATCGGTTGTAGGAGAGCCATCATCAAAAAACCGATGGCGATTGCGCTGGTAAATATCGGAATCCACTCGCTCCGGTTGAAGAACCCATTCTGTGCGTGGTCACAAAGTGAAAGCACAAAATTACCGAAAAATCCACCCAGCGCCATGAACACAATCCATTTTCCCCACTCGATTGATTCTCCATGAACCATACGGTTCATGATCAAGAGCAGTCCTAATCCGCAAAAAGCGAGTGGCGCGACAAAGGGCGCGGTATAAACAAGATTCTTGATGGTAAAATCAGCGAAAAATTGGCTCTCAAGATGAAACAGCAGCCCTCCGATGCCAATGCCGACCGAGCTCCAGCCAACGCCTAATCCGCCCAGATACCACAGACCGCTACTCCCGATCAACTGTGTCAAAAACAGGAACAGTGAAGCGATGATCGAAAATAGAAACGGAACCCACTCACCCCAATGGGCAAAGGCGTTGGCCGAGTGAGCAATGAACACATCAAAGGCAAGAAATGCCAGATTCGCCGTCACAAAAAGTTCAAGAGCGAGCGCGTATTTGTGAAACCACTTACTTTTTCGCACGGTTTTCTCGGAGTTGGGCCGCTATCTCTTTCATTTCGGTCATTTTCAACAGGAGTTCGTAATTTCCATGCCACTGCACAAAGTCCGCACCGCCCATGAAAGCCCCATGTTTTGCTGTTCGTCCATAGTAATGCCACAGGTCAAAATAGAGAAACTCAATCGCTTCATCGAAGGGTTCCGATGTGAGTAACCCTTCTTTGCGGAGGGATGCCATCAGCGTTTCGGCTTCGGCAATTTTGACATTGGTGGCTTGGACAACCCCTTCGGCTTCCTGATAGTATCTGTCTACGTTCGGCTGAGTATGGCACTTCAAACAGGTTTCTTTCATCGCGTCTTGTCCCCGCTGATACGTCGGACGCTTATCGGAGACCGCGGCAAAGAGCCAATAGGAGAGGCGTTCTGTCGTATCATGCGTTACCTTCAATCCTTCCAATCCGCTCATGTGGCAGGTAGCACAGGTGGGGACGGACATATCCGCCGCGGTGAGTTTTTTCGGATCAGCGTTGAGATTCATCTCGCGTTTCTGAGCGTTGTAAAGCACCCCGTGCTTCGACTCATGATAAATCTCGATTTGTGAATGGTCAGGACCCATGTGGCACTGCCCGCACGTTTCTGGTTCACGGGCGAGCGCGATGGATGTAGAGTGTCGTGCGTGACAATCGGTACATGAGCCGATCGAGCCATCTTCGTTAGGTTTACCGATGTCGTGGCAACCGAGACAGCCGACAACGGTCGCGCTTTCCCCTTCTTTGGCGGCGAGTTGATTCGGGGGACGATTCACTGCACCGTTATGATAGGTTTCGGCATACGTAATCTGCTCATCGGTAAAACCCTCTGTCCCTAGCACCGCTGCCCAAGCAGGTGCGGCGTGGCGGCTCCTGAGAAACTGTTCATATTCGGTCGAGTGACACTGACTACAGTTTTTGGCAGTGAGATGTTTGGCGATTGTGAATCCACGATGCGCTTGCTTCTGTTGCCCTTCTAATGCGCCGTGGCAGTCTAGGCAGTTAATTCCTTCTTTGGCGTGGCGACTCCGCTCAAATTGATGCACAACGGCTGATGTTTCCTTCCGATGGCACGCTGCACACTTACCAGTGCTTCTGACAAACTCAGCTTTCGGTTGTTCCGTTTCGTGAGCCGGTCGCTTGGCGTTGAAAATCAGTGCTGCGATGATCAGCGCACTTCCCAAAAAAACAGCAATAAAGACAGATTTGAACGCCATGCTGCCCGCCTCGGGCTGTGAGCCATGCAAACCTGCCATATTTATTATCCTTTCGTTGATTAGGGAATCGTTTGTACCCCCAAGGCACCAAGGGATTTGGACCGCAACGATTCTGACCCGCAGTCCCTTTAGGAAGGTAAATGCAGCTTAGTAAGACACCAAAAGCTATGTCAAGAAAACAAACAGCAGAAGATCAAGTAAGTGCCTAGAACGCCCCAGAAAGTTTGGCTTCCTTAGCCTTCTCCTCATCCACAAAGGCGAGCAAAATCAGCCCCACAATAAAGAAAACCATCAGCGAAATGATGGCTAACCTTGGAGTTCCAGTAATTTGCCGTATGATGGCAAACACCAAGGGTCCCCAAATCGCTGAGAACTTGCTAAAGACGGAATAGAACCCGTAAAACTCAGCAGAGGCTTCTTTGGGAATCATCGCCCCATAAAAAGAACGACTGAGTGCCTGCGAACCGCCGAGTACGATCCCCACAACGACACCCAAGATGAAAAATTCTGTAACGGTATGGAGAAAATAAGCATAGGTGACAACCCCGCTCCAGAGGAGTAACGCTAACATTAAAGCCCGTTTCGCACCGATTTTACCGGCGATCCGACCGAATAGCAAGGCGCCACCGGCGGCGATGATCTGAATCATTAGCAACGTAACCATCAGGACCGTTGCAGAAAATTTCAATTCTTCAGTCCCATAAATCGTTGCCATACTGATGACTGTCTGAACGCCATCGTTATAGATCATGAAAGCGATTAAGAACAGCAGCAGATGTTTGAAACGTCGAACCTTTCTAATCGTTGCGAGAGTTCGGTTTATACCAATGGCGACATAAGCGACTATCTTCGGTTGCGATTGGTACTTTTCTGGCATCTCCTCTATCGCACCCGCCTCTTTCAGTTTCTTGAGCGTAAAGAGTGTAAACCCCGCCCACCATAAGCCTGCCATTCCCATCCCCATGCGGGCTGCGAGTCCTTGACCAATCCCGATGATTCCGCCGCCAGCGACCAGTCCCAACGCGATGGCGAATTGCAATCCACCGCCGATGTACCCGTAGGAAAACCCTTTACTGGATACCCAGTCTATTTTATCTTCGGAGGCAATTTGAGGCAGAAACGCATCGTAGAAAACATTCGCTCCTACATACCCAATCTGTGCGATCAGAAATAGGCTGGCGGTTCGCCATACATCTCCTGATTGACAGAAGTAGAGAAGCGTTGCGCTGATACTGCCCATATAAGCAAGCGTAATTAAGAACTTTTTCTTGGATGAAGAGAAGTCTGATATGGCACCGAGAACGGGAGCAAACAGAAAGACGAACATTGCCGAGGCACTGACCAGATATCCCCAGAGGGCATCGGCACTTACAACGGTGTCCCCGATCTGGACGCCCCCTTTGCCCACAACCGCGGTGGCAAAATAGATCGGTAAGACCCCCGCCACCACCGTAGTTACATAGGCAGAATTTGCCCAGTCATACATACACCAGCCGAAAATCTGGGGACCACCTGTAGCATTGTGCTGATTTTGCTGCTCCATTTGTGTCATCCGTTAGTTCCTTTTATACGTGAGGCTCATGTTAAGATTTAGTGCAAAGAAACCGAGTTTTTTCTTCAAAACTCGGTTTCTCTCAGTGGTTTGCACCTTCTTTTTATATGAGCCATACTTGATTGTTTTTTGGGGAAAGTGATCTCAGCCAATCGCCAATTAAGAAAGGGGAGTAAACAAGAAAAAAAAGGACAAAAGCTACCACATCTAAAATGGGTATGTACCAGGGCCAAGGCGCGAAGAAGAAGGGGGATTTCGTATGCGGTGGATCGCAAATGAACATATAGTTGGATTTCAGCAGCAGATTGACGCCTGCGATAACCACCATATAAAAATTAGCAAGTAGGAATGAACGCAATAAGCCTTTGAAGGTAGGGCGCATTCTCAACCCCCACGTCGCAAACAGCACACCGGCGACAATGCCACCGTGCACAATAAAATATTGAAAAAAACGGTAGTGCGGAAAATCGACCGCCAGTTGAGGCGTGATAACGGCGTTTAATGTGCCGACGATCCCCCAGAAATAACCGATTTCATAGAGGATCTGGTTCCGACGCAACAGCGCAAACACCACGACAAAGAGTGCAACCCCGCAGATGTGGAGGGGTAGGTGGTTCTGCACAAAGAACCTGAACGATTGTACCGTTGCCGCCCGGTAAATCCAACCCCCAATTTCATTGATGATTAGTATTCCAGCCAGAAGGTAACAAACTGCATTTGTCAGAACAGATGAATCTACTTTTCGTACCCATACAGATAGCGCGACAGGCAGCGCGATTGTTAGGGCTAGCGCGACGACATGAGGAACGCCAAGAAATTGAAATTCGGAGGTTGGCACGGCTACTCACCCCTCGTTTGTCCATCTTACGAAGTACGATCTAATGCCCGGTATCCGATGTCAGTCCGAAAGTGGGCTTGATCGAAGTGGATTTCCTTCACTCCGCGATATGCACTTTCAATCGCCGATTTGATGTTAGAAGCAAGCGCGGTGACGCCGAGGACCCTGCCACTGCCCGTAGCGATATCCTCGTTTTGCATCTGAGTTCCTGCATGGAAAACCGTTACGTCTGCCAGCGCGTTGGCGCGGTCTAGCCCGGTAATCACCTTGCCCGTTTCGTAAGGATCCGGATATCCGCCTGACGCCATTACCACACATGTTGCTGCTTCGGGTTTCCACTTACATTCAATCTTGTCCAACGTTCCATCAATACAGGCACCCAGCATCGGCACAAGATCGCTCTCCATGCGGGTTAGCAGCACCTGTGCTTCGGGGTCACCAAGCCGGCAGTTAAACTCAATCACCTTTGGACCGGCGTCAGTAATCATCAATCCAACGTACAAGATCCCCTTGAAGGTGCGTCCCTCCGACGCCATTGCGCTGATAGCTGGACGAACGATTGTATTCATAACCTGATCACTGAGTTCAGGCGTCATGACCGGTGCCGGTGAATACGCGCCCATACCCCCGGTGTTCTTGCCTTTGTCGCCATCTAATGACATTTTGTGATCCTGCGAACTTACAAAAGGGAGACAGGATACGCCGTCCGTTAAGACTGTAAAGCTAGCTTCTTCCCCGAATAACGCTTCCTCGATCACCACCTTATCCCCGGCGCTGCCGAAGTCCCGATCGACCATGATTTCCTGAACCGCTTTAATGGCGGCATCAAGCGTTAGCCCCGGAATTACGCCTTTCCCCGCAGCCAGCCCATCTGCTTTGACAAAGACCGGTGCGTTAACCTCTTTAAGGTAAGCGATTGCTGCGTCCGCCTCCTCGAATGTACGATACCCGGCGGTGGGGATGTCATTTTGTGCCATCAACTGTTTTGCAAAATCTTTACTCGCTTCAAGAATTGCGGCTTTCCGATCTGGTCCAAACGCTCGGAGCCCTCGCTCTTGGAAAGCATCGACGATCCCTCTTGCCAATGGATCTTCGGGACCAACGACGGTCAGGTCTATCTTTTCTGTTTCTGCAAAGTCCGCGATTGCCGAGAAGTTGTCCTCTAAGGGAATCGATCGACATTCGGCGATTTGGGCAATACCCGGATTCCCCGGTACACAGTACACCTTTTCGACAAGCGGACTTTGTACAATTTTCCAGACAAACGTGTGCTCTCTAGCACCACTCCCAACAACTAAAATTCTCATCGAGTTCTCCTTGATCTGGGTTGATAGATTCCGTTATCAGAAGAATACAGATTGAACCATTATCTGCAAATCTAAAAAATGCTCATGCGACATCCTGACCCAATGCAGCCCGGTAGTCCTTCACCGATTGCTCAAGCCCGACATAAAGAGCGTGTGCCATCAAGTGATGACCGATTGAAACCTCAAGCAAGCCGGGGAGACTCCTCATGCGCGGCAGATTTTCCAGATTGAGATCATGCCCCGCATTGATGCCGAGATCCAAGCTGACTGCCTTTTCGGCAGCTTCAACCAGCAAGCCAAATTCGTGTGCAATCTCCTGCTCCGTTTTCGCCCACGCATAAGGCGCGGTATAGAATTCAACCCGATCCGCACCCACTTCTTTCGCCAATTCTACTTGATGCAGGTCTGTACCGCTGAATAGGCTGACACGGATGCCGGTATCCTTGAGCCTTTGAATGACCGGCTTGAGTTCTTCACCTTCCGCCGTCAGATCCCAACCGTGGTCGCTTGTCACCTCGCCGGGTGTGACGGGAACAAGTGTGCACTGGTCGGGCTGCACCTCTATCACCATATCCAATAGGTCGGGGCGCGGATCGCCCTCAATGTTATATTCGACGGTAACCATATCGGCGATTTCGTAGACATCGTGGGGTTTGATATGTCGTTGATCTTCTCGTGGGTGCACCGTAATTCCCTGCACACCTGTATTGATGCAGGTCTGTACCGCTTGGATGACATTTGGGACATCTTCGCCTCTGGAATTTCTTAACGTTGCGACCTTATTGACGTTCACACTTAGGTTGATCATTGCCTTCTCCCTCCGTCTTAATGTTTTAGGGTTTTTATTATGCAAATTTGGGGTGGGATTGTCAACCAAAATTGTTTGGACTGGTGACAAGGAAATTTACTTGACATGAACACTTATGTGATGTATTATAACAAGTCTATCTATTTGTCACAGTTTTTCATTGAATGTAGTGTCCTCGAAGTAAGCGTAACAGTTCCCACTAAATGATTTTCCTTCCTGAACCTTCATCTCATCGAAATGTTTCAGCAAGTAATCATTAGGTTTCGGCTATTGGGGGACATTTTCCTGTGTCTGCCGATCCATTCCGAACAAGTGTTTATTATTAATTCAAGGAGATATGGTCAGGACACTATCAGAACAGAAGAGAGTTAGAGATAAAATAAATAAAAACCGCAGCAAGAGTAACAAAAGGATACGGATTCTCGGAACGCAGTAGAACCAGAAAGGGTAACATGAAAGGAAAGATAGGTATTCCGAAAAAGCAAGGACTTTATAACCCCGCCTACGAACATGATGCCTGTGGTATCGGTTTTATAGTCAACATCAAAGGTGAAAAATCGAATACGCTTGTGCGTCAGGCACTAGATGCACTGGTTTGTCTTGACCATCGGGGAGCTCGCGGTGCCGAAGAAAACACCGGTGACGGAGCAGGTGTTCTGATGCAGGTCCCGCACAACTTCCTTCAACATGCCTGCGAAGATGTAGGAATTGAGCTGCCCGATCCAAAACAGTACGGCGTTGGTATGGTGTTTTTCACCGATACTGAGGACAGCGAGCTTCTTCAACGCTGTCAGCGAAAACTGGAAGAAATTGTTGTCGAAGAAGGGCAAACGGTTTTAGGTTGGCGGGAAGTTCCTACCGATAATTTCTATCTGGGACCGATTTCTCGCTCTTCCGAACCTACTGTATGGCAAATCTTTATCGGCAGAAACCCCAATATCGAAGATGACCTCGCCTTTGAGCGCAAGTTGTACGTGATTCGGAAGCGCGCCTCTAATATCATCCGATACGGCGGAATAGATGAAGATTTCTACATTCCGAGCCTATCTAGCCGGACTATTGTCTATAAGGGGATGCTCACACCGATGCAGGTCCCCGAATTCTATCCCGATCTGAAAGACCCTCGGATGGAGGCATCAATTGTCCTGCTTCACTCCCGATTTTCGACGAACACCTTCCCAAGTTGGGCACGATCACACCCGTACCGATACATGATTCATAACGGTGAAATCAACACCGTGCGCGGGAACCAGAACTGGATGAAGACGCGGCAGGCGATGTTAGCATCTGAATTGTTCGGCGATGACCTCCCAAAACTTTTCCCAATCCTTGATGAGGATGGAAGTGACACCGCTATTTTCGATAACTGTCTGGAATTTCTTGCACTCTCTGGTAGATCGCTGCCCCACTCTGTAATGATGATGATTCCTGAACCGTGGGAAAATCACGAGAGCATGAGTGCAGAGAAACGCGCATTTTATGAATATCATAGCTGTTTAATGGAGCCGTGGGACGGTCCTGCCTCTATCGCCTTTACCGATGGCACGGTTGTCGGAGCCTCCCTAGACCGTAACGGTTTCCGTCCGTCTCGCTACTACATCACAAATGATGATATACTGGTACTCGCTTCGGAAACCGGGGTGCTGGACATTCCCCCTGAGCGGGTTGTCTCTAAAGGTCGTCTCCAACCGGGTCGAATCCTTCTGATTGATACGGAGAAGGGACGCATCATCAGCGACGATGAAGCTAAGGATGAAATCGCTTCTGAGCATCCGTATGGTCAGTGGCTAGACGAACACCTCATCCCATTGAAAGACCTACCGGCGGTTGAACCGAAGGAACCCCCAAAAGATCACGACAAGATTTTACAACGCCAACAGGCATTCGGGTATACATTTGAAGATCAGCGCATCTTCCTTGGACCTATGTCGAAAATTGGTCGCGACCCCGTCGGCTCGATGGGGAATGATGCCTCTTTGGCGGTGCTCTCTAACCGACCCCAGCTGCTTTACAACTATTTTAAGCAGCTATTCGCACAGGTCACCAATCCTCCGTTGGATCCGCTCAAGGAAGAGATTATCACTTCGTCTGAAACGACAATAGGTCCTGAACGTAACCTGCTTGTGCCGGAACCGGAGAGTTGTCGTCAGATCGGTCTCGATACCCCAGTCATCTCAGATGAGGAGTTAGAGCAGCTGCGCCGCGTCGATCTGCCGGGATTCAAATCAATTACCCTTCCGATTCTGTTTAACGTTGCCGATGGAGAGGGTGGGCTTGAGAAAGCGATGGACCAGCTCTTTGAAGCTGCTGACCGCGCGATTGAAGATGGTTATACCATTATCATCTTGTCTGACCGTGGCGTTGATGAAAAATCTGCACCTATCCCAGCACTGTTGGCTGTTTCGGGGCTCCACCACCACCTAATTCGGCGTGGCACACGCACAAAAGTCGGTATTGCGCTTGAATCGGGTGAACCCCGCGAAGTGCATCACTTCTGTCTACTCACCGGGTATGGCGTGCAAGCGGTTAATCCCTACATGGCATTCGAGAGCCTAGCGGATATGATCGCCGAAGGGCAACTGACGGATATCGGGTATCAAGATGCTGTCAAGGGATACATCAAATCAGCGACCAAAGGCGTCGTCAAGGTCATGGCGAAAATGGGAATTTCAACCATCAAGTCGTATCGAGGGGCGCAAATCTTTGAAGCCATCGGCATCAAGCAAGAGGTTGTTGACCGTTACTTTACTTGGACGGAGACTCGCGTAGAAGGGGTTGGACTCGATGTTATCGCTCGCGAAGCCCTGATGCGTCACCGCGCAGCCTTCCCAGAAATTCCAGTTGATAATCGCACATTAGATGTTGGCGGGCATTTCCAATGGCGACAAGATGGCGAATATCATCTGTTCAACCCTGCTACGATTCATAAACTACAATTGGCAGCCCGCACCAATAACTACGAGGTTTATAAAGACTACGCGAAGTTGATTAATGATTACGCTCAGAATATGGCAACGCTACGCGGACTCTTGGAATTGAAGTTTCCCAATGAACCGATTCCGATCGACGAAGTAGAACCGGTTGAAGAAATCTGCAAGCGTTTCAAGAGCGGTGCAATGTCCTATGGCTCTATCAGCAAGGAAGCACACGAGGCGTTAGCAATTGCGATGAATCGTATTGGTGGAAAGAGCAACACCGGTGAAGGGGGAGAGGACCCAGCGCGATATTTCCTCGAACCCAACGGCGACTCTAAAAACAGCGCGATTAAACAGGTCGCCTCCGGTAGATTCGGCGTCACGAGCAACTATTTGGTAAATGCGCAGGAACTTCAGATAAAAATGGCGCAAGGCGCCAAGCCCGGTGAAGGGGGCGAGTTACCCGGTAGAAAAGTCTATCCGTGGATTGCTACGGTGCGTCACTCGACGCCGGGGGTTGAACTTATTTCGCCGCCGCCGCACCACGACATCTATTCGATTGAAGATCTCGCCCAACTCATCCACGATCTGAAAAACTCAAACCACCATGCGCGGATTAACGTTAAGTTAGTATCCGAGGTCGGTGTCGGGACAATCGCTGCTGGCGTGGCAAAGGGACATGCGGATGTCGTCCTGATCAGCGGACTTGACGGCGGTACCGGGGCTTCCCCACAGACCAGCATTAAACACGCTGGCTTGCCTTGGGAACTCGGCGTGGCGGAAACCCATCAGACCCTAGTGCTGAATAACCTGCGCTCTCGCATTATCGTGGAAACGGATGGGCAGCTCAAAACGGGTCGAGATGTTATTGTCGCTGCGCTGTTGGGTGCCGAAGAGTTTGGTTTTGCGACGACAGCACTGGTGACGCTCGGTTGTATTATGATGCGTGTGTGCCATCTTGATACCTGTCCGGTAGGCGTGGCAACGCAAAATCCAGAGCTGCGTGAGAAATTCATGGGCGACCCGTCCCACGTCGTGAATTTCATGCGTTTCATCGCACAGGATATGCGTGAAATCATGGCACAGTTGGGGGTTCGCACGGTCAATGAACTGATCGGTCGCACCGACCTACTTGAGCCGACAAAGGCAGTTGACCACTGGAAAGCGAAGGGAATAGATCTTTCACCAATTCTCTACCAGCCTCAAGTTGGACCCGAAATTGGTCGCTACTGCCAAATTGACCAAGACCACGGTTTGGATAAGGCACTAGACAACGAAGTCCTTTTAGATTTTTGTGAGCCTACTTTACGGGACGGGACAAAGGTTACGGGATCCTTCCCAATTAAGAATACCAATCGGGTTGTCGGTACAATTCTGGGCAGTGAACTGACCCGACGTCATGGACCCGATGGGCTGCCTGACGATACCATCGACATTCATTTTGAAGGGTCTGCGGGTCAATCCTTTGGTGCATTTACACCTCCTGGCGTTACATTTCGTCTTGAAGGTGACGCAAATGACTATTTTGGCAAAGGCCTCTGCGGCAGCAAGTTGATTGTCTATCCGCCCAAAAAGTCCACATTCAAGCCTGAGGAGAACATCATTATCGGCAACGTTGCTTTCTACGGAGCAACTAACGGTGAAGCCTATATCCGTGGCATGGCCGGTGAGCGGTTCTGTGTTCGGAATAGTGGGGTGCGTGCCGTCGTCGAAGCGGTAGGTGATCACGGCTGTGAGTATATGACGGGCGGTAGAGTCGTTGTTCTTGGAAAAACGGGGCGTAACTTCGCTGGTGGAATGTCGGGCGGCATCGCGTATGTACTGGACCGCGATGGTGATTTCCATATCCGCTGTAATCAGGAACAGTGCGACCTTGAACGCTTGGAGGATTCGGTAGAGATTTTGGAGGTCAAGGGGATGATTCAGCGGCACGCCGA
>PYIZ01000024.1 GCA_003635265.1 Candidatus Poribacteria bacterium | reverse complement strand
CCTGTCAAGGGAAGTGGGACTATCGGTTCCGCATCCGCACAGGCAAATGAGATAGAATAATCACCCACATGATCGCGTTTGATCGTCACGGTTTTGATAGTGCCTGTCCACTCACGATGTTTCCAAAAAGTGAACCACTTTTTCAGACAACTGATATAAATACGATTACCTTCAATCTTATAACCCGCTTGTGTCCAAGTCATAGAGTTGAACTTATGGTGCGGTTTGATATGTGGTCTCCCCACTTTTTTTGTCGTTTTGCCTGACTTCCTATCTTTGATGTTTTGAAAAAACTTTTGGTAGCCTTTATCTATACGCAGCACAACATTTTGAACAACTTGGCTCGGTAGTTGTTTCCAATGTGGCTTTGTCCGTTTTTTCAACTTCGCAATATGTGCATTCATGGTGGACGCAGATATGTATTTACCATATAGACGATAATATCTTCTTTGTAGCCTGAGAACATGAACATGCACTTGATGCAGATCATCAAGCAGATTGCCAAGTTGTATCGTGTTAGATTGATGAGATAACTCGTATTTATATGTCTTCATAAGATTATCAAATTTTTTGATAAATAAACCGATTAGCCGTCTACATCCCGCAAGCTAAAGCATGGGGATTTGACGGAAGAGCGTTAACGGCGATAGATACTCACCTCAATAGCGTCTTTTTTCACCCACGGTAGGTTAATCTCAAACCAATGTGTTTCAGACTCATAATGTGCGCGAACGTGTTCAAGGTAATCCGCCATAGCATCCGCACCGATTCCGACATTATCTGCCAATACAGTCGCTGGATTAGTCAATTGCGGTTCAATCGCCTGGAAACATGGAAAATAATTGTCAAAGTTGTTGTCAAGCAGCAAAAAGTCTACAGGTTCTTGAATACTTTTGAGTACCTCTTGCGCATCACCGATACGTGAATCAACGAGGTCCGCCACGCCTGCGCGTTCAAAATTGGCACGCGCTTGACCTGCTCGATTCGCATCTATCTCAATTGTTATTAAGCGTCCAGTACCAGCAGCTTTTAACACCCTTAACATCCATAAACCTGAATATCCGATAGCAGTCCCGCATTCAACAATCAGCGATGGTTTCGTCTTTTCTACCCAGTTAGCGAGAAATTGCGCTTTTTCCGGTCCTAACATCGGAATTCTCACTTCTCTACACTGTGTCTCAACCTCTTGTAACACTTGATCAAACATACAATCCTCCACAGTTTTAATGCCCAAAACGTATTGATTCTGATAAAAGATGAGATAATCATACACGAGAACCGCATTAAGGTCAAGTTGTAAGTGTAGGAAACGCATAAAGTTTTGGCATTGACCATACTCCTTAATTCCCTTAAATTTCCACTATTTCATTTTTTTTAATTTTAATTTGACATTTTGCTGTTTATGTGATATAATTACTTATAATGTCCAAAACAGCATTAACAAGTAAGGGTATCCTTCATCTAATATTATATTAGTTGATGCTGGTTTGGACGCCGGGGTGCCCGTTGTTTTTTTAAGTAGGTGGCATTACTGGCGCACCAAGCCAAAATATTGGGATACTCACAAACAATTAACACGCCACGCGTAACGCGTGGCACAACCCAAACCCTTAAAAAAGGAGGACCATAATGAGAATGAAACAATTTTTGTTGAAATCTATTATGATCTGCCTTATGATATCTTGTATAGGCGGAGGACTGCTGCTCGGTGCGACCTTTATGACGCGCTCCCTGCAGAACACACCACCTTGCAAGGAGCGGACACAACCGGACTGTCCTAAAGATGGGCAGACACCCACGTGTCCTAAACTGATCAGTCGTTGCCCATTGAGTGCAGCGGACTCACAGGAATGATTTAATTTAATCCATAAGGAGGAAACTCTCATGGAAAAAAAATGGTTTTGGGCACTCGGTGCCTTCATCGTCCTATTCGGCGCGGCGTTTGTGTTTATCACAGTGCGCGATCGTGCTGAAATTCGGGAACTCCAAAAAGGGGATGCCGAAGCAAAGCAGCTGGAAGAAACTATGAAGCAGCAACAAGCCATCGCGGAGAAGAAACCGCCCAGACCTGCAAGAGCGGGTTACAAATGGGAATGGCACGAAGATCACTGGCATGAAATGCCACTCGTGCCAAGCGATGCGCCTGCTGCTGCGAAACCGAAACGTTCCAAAGGCGACCCTCTGAATATTGACTGGGGAGGGGATGGGTTCAAGTCTCTCGACTGGACGGACCCTCGGACAGCGGAATCTTATCGCAACTACTACGGATTTGACCCGCCCACAGAGGATAATTATTTTCAGCTTGAGCGGGATAACTTTGGAACCTGGATCCAGCACTATCCGAATACAGCTGTTATTGTGAAGTGGGGTAAACGTATCGGGTTCCGACCAACCGTTGCGCAATTCGCGCGTTACAAGCAACTGAAAGCGGAGCTGGAACTTGCACAAACGCTCAGTCTCACTGGCGAACCAACCCCTCAAACAGAACAGATTCAACAAGAAATCCGTGACCTCGTTGCCTCCGCACAAGGCGAAATTCCTACATTAGTCCCGCGGCAATTCGTTGGTTACTATAAAGGCAAGGATAAGCCAACTCCAGAACAGCGGAAGATAGCAAGAGCTGAAGCAAACCGCGCCCTCTATAAAAGACTGGGCATTGAACATTTGTATGAATTCTATGAAGTTGACCCTTTTAAATAGAGTTCATTAACCGATTCTATCGCTGGTATCTTTTGATTGATTATCAGCAAATCTAAATAATAAGGAGAAAAATGACTATGAAATATCGTACTCTTTCACACTTGCTCTGTTTAGGAATTCTGATCGTGTTTCTCTGTGGTGTCTACACCAATAACGCGATAGGGCAGACGGACACGTTCACGTTAATAGATGTTGATGTATCCTCAAACCCCGCTGATGGCACCCTCTACGAAGGGGAGAGAGAAATAGCCGCAGACACAAAACTGATCCAGTCTGAAGAATGGGATCCCGAGAAAGTGCCGGCACGTATCACCTATACCATTGATGCTTGGGCGAAAGGCCCTGGCAAAGTAACCTTCTACTTAGGCAATAACTCACAAACAAAGGTAGTTGGTTCCTGGACGGGTGGTGTGCTGAGCGATGGTGAAGGCACCTATTATTTTGAGGTCTATCGTTTGAACGAAGATAATTACAGTTGGGAAGATGATTATCGTAAGAATGGCAAGCCGTGGGATGATGAGTGTCTTCCGTATCTCTACAAAGGCTATCAATCGGAGGTGAGCCAGAGTACCAATAGCACGTTGAGTATTGATGGTGGGTATGCCACGTACGCTAGTATTGATCTACATGTGGGTGGTGCCAAGACCAAACAGAAAACGTTGGAGGCGAACGCAGGGTGGAAAGCTGGCGGAGGCGGTGCTGGCTATTCGTCGAGTTCCACAAAAAGTTGGATATACCGTCCGGGTGATACCAGTAACGATATTCCCAAAGACCATATCAGCTTGAGTGGTAGCTACTCTGTGGCGCTGGATGACACAGAAATTTCCGGTTCTAAAAAGAAAACCCCGCCTGCAGATTGCTTCACTTGTGCGGGCTGTGGTGAGTATGTGCACAATGAGTTCGCGCACCGAATGCGATGTCCATCTCCAGCACACGAAGGCGACGAAGGGCTTTACTATAACTGTGTGGAGGAGCAAGTAGAGTTACACAAACCCCGCAAATGCAAAAAGTTGGGATGTAAGAAATGGTACCGCAACTGTTCGCCAGACGACCCATACTGTAACTGGTGGCCTTGGGGGCATAGTGAAGCAGAACCGAGTGCCAGCACATCTCCAGGCTTGTCCCCCACGGGCGGTTCCTACGCCGCAAGCCCCGGCGGGTCACACACGGCGAGTCTGACCACATCTATCCCGTATCACACTGTTTATTGGTATGTCAAGAGACCTTGGGATACCAGTTATTACGGCAGAAACGAAGCAACGGATTCGGGGGATGGGATCACAAATGAGGCATCGTTTAGTTACGTGTTTCCCAGCGGCGCGATGCATACCGGGTCGTTCAAAATCACTGCGTATATTTACACAGGGGATAACAATGTGACAGAGTATAGTTACACCGTCGATGTGCAGTGACATCGACATTTATTATTATTTCACAGGCAGGTATCCGTTTTGGATATCTGCCTTTTCTTTTGTCGGAATCGCGGATGGACGCGGAGGACAGCAAAATAGGAAACGTCTCAGCCAACGCACTTTAGCCCAAACTTTGCCAAAAACTTTACACACCCACGTGGAAGTTTATTTTTTATCTGTAAAAAAACAAAAAATTTGAAACCGAATCTATTGTTAGGTGTGTATTAAGTAGGTAAGCACTTCCGGAGGTGCCTGATGCTTGAATTAGATGATGAATTAATGCAGCGCTTTCAAAAAGGCGATGAAGACGCGTTTAACCACTTAGCACGTCGACATCAGCAGCCGTTGATCAATTTTATCGCCAGGTTTACTGGGGATAGGGATAACGCTGAAGACTTGGCACAGGAAACGTTTATCCGCATGTATAAAGCGGCGAATCGTTACAAACCGGGTCGGGCACAGTTTAAAACATGGATGTATTTAATTGCCAAAAGGTTGTGTATGAATGAAATACGGAATAGAGGTCGCAGAGACCGTTTTCGTGTTGATAATATCGCGACAAACGATAAAGCCTATAGTGCAAACGATGAACAAATTGACCTCATCGCAACCGCCCCGGCAGATGCTGCTTTTCAACCGGAAGTCGCACTTGAACGTAAGGAACTCCGCGACGCAATCCAAAAAGCAATCGCTGAATTGCCAGAACAGTATCGGTTTCCACTCATCCTGCGGGACATCCAAGGATTAAGTTATGAGGAAATCAGTAAAATACTTGAATTGCGAAGTGGAACAACGAAATCGCGCATCAACAGAGCGCGATTAATGCTTAAAGACAAACTAAAACCATTTATGGAGTTATTATGAACTGCTTACAGGCTGAAGAAAATTTTTCTGCACATTTAGAAGATGCGCTTGATTATCAAACGTTACAACGTTTCGAGTCTCATATTGCGGAATGCACAACGTGTCAACGTGAGTACGCCCGATTCAGCGAATCTGTCAAAGTATCACAGCAATTGCCGCAGATTGAACCTTCACCCTATTTTATTCCGACATTGCAGCAACGCCTCGCCGAAGAACAGCGTGATAGACTTTCCTTCTGGCAACGGCTGCAAGGGACTTTCAGCATGCCCAAATGGGCTATCAGTGGCGTAATGGTAGGGCTTTTAATTACGGGAACAATCACATTCCTATATCATGATGATTGGTTCAATCGTGAAAACCAACCATCAAATGAACAGATTAGTACACCACGTGCTGAACTTTCTTCTGGATCACCATCTCTTAACAATCAATTTCTGCCGCGCGCTTCGGGAACATCTAACTTTCCAAGCACGATTTCAACCCAACCGCCGCAGCAACACTATACCTTAAAGCGCGTAAGTTACACGACTGTATCAACCGAGGGAGGGTTATAGTTCTCTGATATGAATACCCACTCAATGCATTACTACTTTGAAGAGGATAGGTCCATGCTTTCCGAAAGATTAAAACAGATTGAAAATAGAAACAGGAAATTTTTTAAAATATACAATAGGCTTGCTATAAGCACGTTGATTTTTTTCATTTGCATAGCAGTACCAAGTTTCGCGAAGGAAAATGTCCTCCAGCTGCTTGAAAAAGAATTCCAGAAAGTTGTTACGTCTTCTCGTCCTGCTGTTGTCAAAGTGATTGCTTCACAAGCTGCGCCGACACACTTGCCGCCTGACATTAGGAGAATAGTAACCCGCGAAAACATTAGTTCCGGCATTATTCTTGATAAGCACGGACACATTGTTACCACAACTTTTGATATGATGCCCAACAAGATTGAAGTTATCTTTAATAATAACAAGAAAGTTCCAGCAAAACTTATCGGGATGGACCAGCTGACTGATCTTGTTGTCCTTAAGGCAGATAATAAATTCCCTGTGCAAGTAAAACGTGGTAATTCCGCAAAAATTAATACAGGTTCATGGGTTGTCACCGTAGGTAGTTCACACGGCAATCATCCAATTATCTCATTCGGTATTGTCAGTGGTAGAGAAACTTTACCCACTCATACTTGTGAAGAACTCATCAAAATTAATGCGCCTGTTTCACCTGGTAACAGTGGCGGCGCGATCGTAAATACTTCGGGGGAAGTCGTTGGAATGATTCTCGCGGTGCTTACTGAGCCGAACGAGCCTAACCCGTTCCAGCTGCAACTACCGATGCAGATGTGGAATAGTCATAACATTACTTTTGCAGTGCCAATTGAAACAGTTAAATCTGTTACCGCCGAAATCATAAAACATGGCAAGGTGCCGCGGGGGTGGCTTGGTGTTGATATTAAAATAAGTGATTTTGGTGTTTTCGTTACGCGGGTCGTAGAAAATAGTCCGGCACACAAAAGTGGGCTTTTGCCAAAGGATATTATTCTTGAATTCAACAACGCGCCTGTGAAAAACTATACCGAACTTCGTAGATGCGTAGGCAGCACATCACCCAATACGGAAGTCATATTGAAAATCAATAGGAATGGGCGCGAGCAAAACTATACTATCAAACTCGGTGAACGGTAGCGTTTTGGTGCTACAAAATACTTGTAGCACAATCTGTATGAAAATAAGAAAATAATTGGGTAATTTAGCGAGGTTAGGAAACCTCGCCAGCAAGAGCGTGTAGGGATTATTGTTCTGTTGTTCATTGAAATGTGAACATATTTTCGGATTTTATTTTAATCGGTTAAACTCATCAAGATACGCTCGCGCAATATCCTTATTTCCCTTGATTATCAATAAGTTTTCACTGTTTCTTGTTTCAGCATTCTTAGAGAAGTTATACGAACCTGTGATCACTGTTTCTTCGTCGATAATAATCACTTTGTGATGCATTGCGCCCGAACTTCTATCTACCCGAACCGGTATTCCCGCCTTCTGCATCGGTTCATATTCAGAATACGCATTCAGTCCACTTTCATCAAATAGTCCGCCCATTGTAACTCCCAACTGAAAGCGATCACGCATTGCCTTTCCAAGTTTATCGTGTGTAAAAGAAAACGCCATAAAATAAATTGACTTTTTTGCTGACGTGATCTCCTTCAATAAGGGTGAAATCGTGTCGTTTTCTGGCGCGAAATAAGTTGAAATCTGTGTGCCATCATTAAGGGAAACATGTGGGAATGGGATATGCGGATCCGATGACCTATCCAACTGTGCTGAGACAAACATTTCCTGAAATTCCTGTGTAAAGTTATACGCAAGCGGAACTGAATCTATCCAGATAACGTTGTTGTTATTCTTGTAGCTGCCATTGTATGTCGGATTATAAGAACCTGTCCACACATACTGTTCGTCAATCACGATAAATTTGTGGTGCATATATCCCTCATTGTCTCCATCGTCTCGGACAGAAACGCCTTCATCTTGCAACCGCTCAATTTCACCTTGATCCGCATTGTCGTTCTCAGTAAAGACGCGAACACTCACACCACGAGCGTGTGCATCAATTAAAGCATCCGCTATCGGCGCAGAATCGAGATCGTATAAGGCGGCATCAACACGTTTTTGGGCAAAACTCAGTTTTGCGACAAGTCGCTTCTCTAAAGAATAAGCATTACCATCAACTTTGCTGAAGTATACCTCCCATGCTCCTTCCCCGGTTGTAGGATAAGGTTTGTCCTTGAAATGCCTGATTGCAAACCCAATCGCAACAGCAACCGCTAAAATAAGGAAAAACGGCACAAACCGTGAATTTCTGCTTTTAGGAGGTGCCGTTGATGCATTATTCATATTTATGAGACTCCATAATTACGAGAGCAGCTAAACACCCCACCTACGCCGCGATTCCTCTAACGATTCAATCTCAGCATCTTTCCGTTTCCAAGCGTAATGTCCTTTTGGATTTTTACCTATCCATCGTTCATCGACCGGTTCAGCAGCGAGTTGGTAGCGCGTATCTGCTGTAATCCGAATTTTGTCAGATGTGTTGACGAGAGACGCATGCATGAGAAACATATTAAAAATGATGACATCCCCCGCTGAAAATGATGTTGTTGCCCAATATCCACCAAATTTCTCCACTATCTCAAGTGGATCATCGCTAAAATGTCCTTTAATCAAGTCACGGTCAACATCTGCCTGCCCATAAGTTTCCCGTACTTTTTCAAATCGGTTGGAACCGAGACAAAAGACAATCGGTCCCATATCCAAGGAGACATCACCAAAAGGAGTCCAGCAGGAATAAAGGTTTTTTGTGCCTCTCCCCATAAAAACAACATCGTAATGAATCGGTGAACCTGAACCGGGGCCAGCAGTGCGAAGCCATTTGAAATCAAACGTCCGCGCCTCACCGCCGAGAAAATGCTTGAAAAAACCCATTATCGGCGCACCTTCAACGACTGCTTTAAATGCAGGCAGCTGCGTTAGAGATTTATTACCCATGGAACCTGTTGACGTAGGTTCGGGATAATCAGGGTTGAAAGTCCCATCCATCAGCGGTGTATCGGGAGCAAGCATCCCTTTCGCTGCCAGCTTCTCCAGAATTGCTCGGCGCGCAGCAAGCACTGTCTCTTTGTCGTGTAGCCCACGGATCAATAGATACCCATCTTCTGCTATCCGTTCATGCAACGCACCTGGATTGTCCAATATGTCATTACTATCTCGTAAATCGGTGTGAACTTCTATTTCCTGATGCAAAAAAGGCAATTTCATTTTACGTCCTCACTGCTGATGGTGGCACCTCTTTCAACCATGCATAGTTAAACCGATAGTGTTGTTTACTGCTAATCAGATGGACAATGCCATTCCGATCTTGACACACAGCGAGGTACCCACCGGGTTCAGCACTGTTCAACCCCATTGTAAACGGTCGCCCATCCATCGTTTCAATTTCTCGGCCCGGTCCATCATCTGAAATCAGACGGATATGAGACCACGTTTCTCCGTCATCATAAGAGAGCGCACCGAAAAGCCCTGTTACCAAATGTTCATTTCCAGAGTCATCTACAATTGGCATCGTTTCAGGAGTCTTACGACTTCCCGTAAAGGATGCAAGAAAAATAGGGCCCTCCTGAAGTCGCAAAAATACACATCTTTGTCCACCTGAAACAACAGGAAACTGACTCGCACTGTACTGCCACGTTTTACCACCGTCTTCAGAGACACTTTTCGGCATACGCCCATCAATCGTATCACCTCGACCGTAGGCCATTAGTCGACCATCAGACAGCTCCACAACAGCAGCGTGTATCCCAGTAATCCAGCCGCCGCTTTTTCCTGCGGCAAATTCGGGAATAGGTTGTCCTGCCCCCGGATCGTACCACGTTTCGCCATCATCGTCACTTAACCAGATTGCTGTGCCGCCGTTTCCACCTGTCACCGCATCACATGCAAGGAGGATTGAACCGTCTTGCCTTCGGAAAACAGAGGCAATCGGCATGTGTCGGAGACGATGTTCTGGTGAGATAAAGCGCGGTTTTGACCATGTTACACAGTTATCGTCAGAGTAACGCATCACCAATGCTAAAGGTCCCCACGTCGCTGCTGCTGATAGACCGTTGAAATGATAAATTCGTCCATTCTCATTACGCCACAGAGAGGTCGCGTGATTATTCCGATCAGGCGGTCCCCAAAAAGGTTCTGCAACTTCCCACTCTGATGCACCATCACGTAACCGACTTGCTGCCAGTGTCAACTCACGTCCCCGCTCTGTTACGCACGAATACCACGCTGCAAACATATCTCCATTTGGACATTCCACTATTGCAGGTACGTGGTTATGTGCTGAATAAAGCGGACCGTTAGAACCATCTGGAATTCGGACAAACGGGATCGGTTCTGCAAAATAAGGAGCAGTAGTAGGCACGTTTTGCTGTGCCATAACCTGTTTAACATCACATCCCCATAACGCTACTTTCTGTGCAGGTAAAAGCGTTGCGGTTTCAGGCATTTCTCCACAGACAACACGAAATCCGATATACCAATGTTTATCTTCAGGCACCGCCCCCATCCGATTTGCAGAACGCAAATAACAGAGCAGTGTTGAATGACTACCCCCTCGTGTCACACGGTAAAGTCCCTCTTCTCTTCCAATCGGGTCAACTTGCGGGTCTGATTCATAAGGTCCGTACCAATCTTGGCACCACTCCTCAACGTTTCCGTGCATGTCGTAAACACCCCATGCATTTGGTGTCGTTTTACCGACATGCAAAGGTACTACTTCCTCTACACCTTGGCTCCGTCCTGCGTCCGGATACCAACTTTCTCCAACGTTTTTATGATACTCATCGGGTAAGGTGTCACCTGTATGATAATGTGTTGTTGTGCCTGCGCGGCAGACGTACTCCCATTCCGCTTCGGTCGGCAATCGATAAGGGAGACCTTCTTTTTCAGATAGCCATTCACAGAAACGGGTTGCATCGTGCCAATCCACAAAAACAACCGCCTCATCATCGTCTTGTGAGAAACCTAATTTGCCGCGTAGTTCGTTATGGTCAGATTGAAATTCCTCGTATTGGGCGTTCGTTACCTGAAAAATGCCGATGTGAAACGGAGCACTGAGTGTGACTTGATGTATCGGTTGTTCATCCCAATCACCATCCCGCAGATATTCTTTACCTGCTATTAATTCATCTGCCAGATTCGCATTTGCCGAACCCATCATAAAGGTACCGGGTGCAATTCTAACGAACTGCATGCCGATAGAGTTTGTAAAAGTCTTGTCTTGGAGCACCTGTTGTTGCATAATCTTCTCGTTTCGGGGTTTATAATCGTAAGTTATAGGCAGGTTGGAATTCTATTATTCCACTTGTGATGGGCGTTGTTGCAAGACAGGGATAACATAACTCTGGATAGTAAGTCCATCAACGATATCTGTTTCAACCTGTGAATTGGGTTTCTCACGATAGTCAAACACAATGTAATAGCCCTCTACCGCATTCTCCAGTTTCAGATATGCAGCCAGTTGCTGTTTACCTACCTGATATGCTTTTTCATTTCGCCAAACTTTGGTTTCAACAATATATTTTTGCCCTTTGTGCCCAATGATAAGGTCTGCCCGTCCTCTACCTGTTGGAACTTCCAGGTACATCGTAGCACGAACCATATTTACAAACTCGTCCAGATAAGCAAAAAGCAGATACTGTCCGACAAATTCTTGCGGTGTATCAGGCACTTGTAAGATCCTATAACCTGCGCGTGCAATAAAATCTCTGAAGTTTTCAATAAGCGTCCGCATCTGAAGTTGTCCTGCTTCCGATACATACTCGGTAAAGTCCATCGGTCCGTCTTCAGCAAAGTATTGGTCTTCAAGTCCATTTATGAATGGCTGAAACGCTTGTAGAACACGGTGCAGATAGATCGGATTACGGATTTGACACATCCCATCCTCACTTTCTCCAATTATCCCATAAGTCGCAAGTTCACTGATAATCTCATCGTCAAGGTTGAAACGTCTGCGTTCTTCATAAAAGGTGATACGCATAAGCATTTTTTCAAAGCGCGGATCCCTTTTAATGTTTGTTATGAGATGTGAGATATTGGTATTGCGTTCCCTCAGAAGTTGTTTATGTGCTGCTGAAAAGTGTTGCATCTGAATCGGTTCAGACTTCGGAATATCAAGTTCGTCAGTGAGGATCTGCCCGAATCTGTTAACGAGAAAGGGTTGTCCCGCTGTCTGTTTGTGGACTGCTTCAATAACTTCAGGGACAAAAGGTTGTTCTACTTCTT
>PYIZ01000023.1:6846-50901 GCA_003635265.1 Candidatus Poribacteria bacterium | reverse complement strand
TATCAATGGGGGCAATCCTCAAAACCTCACCAATCATCCCAATCATGACGTTAATCCTGCATGGTTTAACACTCCTTTTTCGGTTTCTTCCGCAGGCAAAAAGTTTACAATGTGGGGACAGCTCAAACAAGTCGACCGATAGCATCAATTATCGGTTGTTTCACCCTTGCATCGGGGCGGTTTTTAAAAATAAACACCGTGTAGGTCTGCCTGTTGCAATACTACCCCTTGAATCTGATGTTCTTTGAGATAATCTGTTACAGCCTCCCGGCATCCGGGCCATCTCCAATAATCATCCAGAACAACAAACCCGCCTTCAACCACTTTATCATATAAAGTCTCTAAAACTATTTTGACCGATGCATACCAGTCGGCATCAATATGCAAGAGAGCGATGGTTTGAAGGTCTGCTGTCTGCAAGGTTTCATCAAACCACCCGGCAACAGTATTGACCTGCTGTAATGAGAGCTGAAATCGCCGGAAAATTCGCTTAACCTTCTCCGTCTCACCGTGACACCACCCTTGGAAATAGGTCTCCGTTGCCTGTTTTCCATCTCTGTTGCTTGGCGGCGGCAGTCCACAAAACGAGTCAAAAAGCCATAACTTCCTGACTTTGCCGGAGGTTTCATCGTCTCGGTCCGCTACCCCCATCATGGCGGCAGATCCGCCATTCCACACCCCGCACTCGACTATATCTCCGGGTAATCTCAGTTTGTTTACCTTTTGTGTCAAGCGATGAAGGTTTACCAGTCGCTTCACTGATACCTTTGTATATCTGGGGATCAGCTGCAGGATGAGCGCAGCGAGTCGTAAAGACTTTTTTTGGGGGTTGCGGATGAGAAACCATAGGATATCGAGCAACCCCTTCCCTGAGAACAAGATTTGACCGGTGAAAAAATCGGTGGATAGGAGTTTAATCAGATTCATTGTAGTTTTTAGGTCCTGTTAAAATTTGACAGCACGTAGGTTGGGTTGAACGGTACTGATAAAACATGCCGAGTAACTCCACTTCGATTGCAGAATGCTGTTTGGCTCAACATCTTACAAATATAGTGAAACCCAACTCTTGATAAGCAGTGTGGCTTGGATGTTGGGTTTCACTGTATCTATCTATAAGATGGTGTTGTTGAAAGAATACTATCGTTATTGATAGTAATTGGCTTTGAATCGTTCAACCCAACCTACGGATCACTGAATCAGGATTTACAGGATGAAAGGATTTTCAGGATAGAACACGGAACGTCAAATCCCGTAAGTTCCGATTTTATGGGGATGCTCGGAACGGCACGAGGATCCTCAATGTATCGGGACGTGATAGGGGGTTGGGTGCATTTAGCCCCAGAGGGGCGACATGTGTATGGCAACGAAATGCTGCGCCGCCGTCTGGAGCGAAAGACTGAATAAATCAACCATAACCACCAACCGATGGATTTTCAACCAATAGCAACTTGGGCTATTTTCACTCCCTATTTAGCCTATCGTGGTATCTTATAAATCCAGACATACTCAATGCCGTTGAGGGTTATCACGTGCTCTAGCTCGCCGTTGAGTGTTCCCGTTTGTGGCACCCAGCCCACTTGAGATTCACGGATATGGACCACTTCATAATCTGGAACGACCACTTCACCTTCGTCAGCCCGGTGCGTCTGTCCAATAAAGTATTGATAAAAGAATTGGCCACTTTGCGGATAGGTTTGAACCCGTAGCATTTGTGCATTTGGTTTTCTATTTAAGTATTTTGCCGCGAGATCATACCCCGCACCTGCGCCAACTGTGATAATTTTTCTGATATCAGTGAGTTTGAAGCAGAGGTTGTAGTAGGTGCCGTAGTAGGGGTGAAGCCGTACGACCGGTAGGATTTGAATCAGGAGGAGACAGAGGACGGTCACGATAGAAAAGGTAAGTTTTTGGGAGTTTGTCTCAGTCCCAAAGCGGGCGTCGATATAGGAGTAGCTCCATTTCAGAAACTCAAAGAAACCGATGGCGGCAAGTACCTCCAAAATTGGGAAAGCGGGTAGCAGATACCGACTAAACTTTTTGCTTGTCAGCGAGAGGCAGAGGGTGAACAGCAAGACAACCGCCACCAGCCCGAGTGCTGTCCGAAACTGTCGCGCATACCCTTCTTGATGGCGTTTCCTCCACAGAAAGAGACACCCACCGAATACTAAGGGAAGCGTTAACGGCGTGGTATTTATACAGAGCACCAACGGGTAGAAGAGCCAGCCGGGGTCATATAACACCTGTCCGAGAAAGAAGTGTTCGACGTTATGCGGCGTGGTAATCGCCCACGCAACGCCACCGAACACCCTCCAAACAGTCCGAACCATATAGCCGGATACCACACCTACCACCACAACCGATGCCAAATATAGGGTGAGTCGACCATGTGCCCCTTTCTGTAACTCCCGCCACGCAAGCAGCGTGACGGCTAACAGACACATCCCAAATAGCAAGAAAGTGAGGTTCCAAAAGAGGGGCCACAGCGCGAAAACGGTGAGTAACGTGCAACTCAGGAAACAGAGGCCCGCTCCAAGCCCCCGGAGAAAGAACTGCCGCCACGTTTCCTCTCGGTTCCGAAACAGGACGAAGCAGATAGGCACCCACAAAAGAAGAATAAGCGAGTTGCTTTTGGCAAGGCAGGCTAGACCAAAGGCGATTCCAGAACCGATGAGGTAACGGCGTTTTTGAGGTGCCCCACAATAGAGCAGGAGGGACAGGACTGTTAACAGGACAAAAGTCGCCGCCAACGCATCGGTGTGGACGCGACGGGATTGGGCTAAAAAAAGTGGAGAGAAGGATAGAAACGCCGCACCGATGAGCGCAACCCAACGCCCAAACAACCGATATAGCAGCCATGCTGCTACACCAATCCCGACTAACAGCGCGACACCGATGAACCACCGAGCTAGTGCCAAGCCTTGAACACTTATATGTGGTTCGGTGAAAAAGGTGCGAAGGGCAGCAATCCATATAGTTATGACACCGGGATGGAAAGTGACGAGGGTTTCTGAAAAGGCACCCATATTGACTGCGGTCATAAACACTGTACTATGATCCAACCACCCACGTTCATCAGAGGTCCAGTGGGCACCCAGAGAGAACAATCGAGATGCACTTGCAATAACGAATAAACACACAGCAAAAAAAATTGAGAGAGTTTTCTCAGAGAGTGGTTTCATTGGAAAGACGATTGTGCAGCGATAAAAGCTAGATTGGGTTGTTTTTCTCGGTCAAGGATCTGCTGTATCTGCTTTGCCAATATTCGTTTCGTACCTTCTTCATAAAGGTATTTCAAATCCGAATCCATCGACATCAATCAAATAAACTGCCGTCTGAAAAAGGGGGTCTCGACCTCGATCGGATAAAAATGCGATGGTGCCGGTCCACTTGTCGGCGGCAGCCTGTTTAAATGAAGATTAAAAAAATAATTCGGTAATTTGCTATCGACACCAGCGCGGTCCGATAAATCGTGACCAGGGTTGCAAACCGCGCCTACCGTATGTTTCAAGGAAAATCGGGATTACCGATTTAAATACTTAAACTTCATATAAACAGCCTCCATGAAAGTAGGAGTATTATGGCACCAAAAACCTTTTGATGCGCTGTGAGTTGCTTCAACATGTATAATCCTCCTTGAATTTGTTTGGCACCCATGCGTGACCAAATTTCAATGGAAGTTACTCTTTATCTCTCCCCAAGTGGTTGTGAGTTCCTTCCGAGGCTGCACTGAAAGGGCCTCGTATTGAACCTCAAAGTTATCGAAGTGGACACGGCTCCCCCAGCTTGACGACAGATAAATTCCCCCTGCCGTGTAGGTATCGTCAAAAAAATCTAGCATTTTTTTATTATCAACAAAGCATTGAAACCGATTCCCCTTGGCAATAATCTTCAACCGATACCACTCGTGCAGTTTGAAATTAAACTCCCGAAATGCGTATAGCTTGCCCCTAACAAAGGTTTTCAAGGTTTCTTCCCTAGTGGTCGCTGCAAGCCCTTCTCTTATATTTCTTATATCTTGAATAGGCATATTATCACCAGTATCTATATTACCTAGACAGAACCTGCAAGATCGATCGTAAAGACGTACTCGGGCCTTCTTGTTCGACTGCTCAATGAAAGGTTGAAGAAGTGGATCCGTATGAGCGCGCAGCCCAATGGATGCACCACCGCTAAGAACCCTAGGTAGCTTGCTGATTTTTAGGGATACCGATACTTCGCAGTCTCTTGCGATTATACCATCAACCGCAATCATAACCTTCTCTCCACTCTCCGCTTTAGGAGAACCGAGAACCAATTCACCATTTTCAATACCACCATCTTCATCACCCACTACAAACGTCCAGCCCTTTAAGTCCCCATCGTTAAAATTATCCCGAAATATCTCTGCCTCTACCGGTGACACCAACAACGTAAGTATCAATATAACCATTGTATGCTTCATGAGATAGCTCCTTCCTTCCCTGATGTAAGTCAATACGGATTCAAGCGCAGTGGATCGCGCACAATTCTTCGATAGCTCAATTGTAATTACGCAGGATCACTCTGTGTCCGATAAATCAGGCGGCTACAATATTACAGTTGTTTTTTCGTTCAAGGAGCTGCTGTATCTACTTTGCCAACCCGGGGCCTTTGGCAGCTATCCATATCACGCCTTCTTCATATCCGTAGTTGGCAAACATCTCCCGAGCCCATGCTTTACGCGCTTGGCTTCTCTGTTCTGCTGCTTTTCTTGACTGTGCTAACTTTTCACGACAGCAAGCACACTTTTTGTGTTTTGTGCTTTCTTTGGATATGAGTTTCATCTCTCTTTTCCACGGCTGGTGTTTCAGACTGTCACTACCTCTCCAATTTCATACGTCCCCAAAGAGTGGCTTGATTACTTGACACCTCCACCGACAGCGAACGGTCAGGAATCACCCATGTCGGATCCGTATCCGAACCCGGATCCTCAGTAAGTTGCGCCCGATTACCCCCGTTGGCATCCATCACATAAATATCTGGACGTTCACCAACCTGAAATGCGTGGTACGCAATCCATCTCCCGGCGGGAGACCACGCAGGCGCACGGTCCTCCCATGGGTGGCGGGTTAGGTTGCTGACATTTGTTCCATCAGGGTTCATCACATAGATATCGTCCTGACCGCCTTCCCGATTGGACTGAAACGCTATCTGTGTTCCATCGGGAGACCATGTAGGCGCAGCATCGAGGGCAGGGTGGTTGGTCAAATTGACCTGCTTTCTACCATTTGAGCCCATCACATAGATTTCCGCGTTCCCATCCCGATTGGAAAAGAACACAATTTTTGAACCATCAGGAGACCAAGAACCTGCCTCATCCCTTCCCGGCGACCGTGTTAAATTCTTTAACACGATTCCTTCGATATCCATAACGCAAACATCAGTCATACCATCTGGTGCCCCATCAATGCTGGTAAGAGCTAACCGCTTCCCATCGGGAGACCATTTTGGCGATAGGTACGTTTGACCACCAAATTGTTTAGTCACCTGTTTGATTTGAATTATAGGACGAGGCCCCAAAACTTTAGGAAGAATAACAGGAGTCCGCAAATATATAGCAGAGACAAATGGGTCCTGTGGATCATGCAGGTGGTAGGCAATATATTTTCCATCCGGGGACCAGGCAATTGGACCATTACCACCCGTCCAAGGTATTTCATTTGATCCATCAGCATCAATCAGATAAACTATTATATCAATCCGAAAAAGGGGGTCTCGATCTCGATCGGATAGAAATGTAATGGTGCCAGTCCGCTCGTCGGAGGACGCGTGCTTAGTAAACAGGCTCCATGCAAATAGAAATATCATGGCACTAAAAATCTTCTGAGGCACTGAGAATTGCTTCAACATGTATAATCCTCCTTGAATTTGTTTAACACCCATGGGACTTCAATGGAGATTACTCTTTATCTCTCCCCAAGTGGTTGTGAGCTTCTTCCGGGGCTGCACTGAAAGGGCCTCATATTGAACCTCAAAGTTATCGAAGTGGACACGGTTTCCCCTTCCTGACGACAGATAAATTCCCCCTGTTGTGTAGGTATCGTCAAGAAAACCTAGCATTTTTTTGTCATCAATAAAGCATTGAAACCGGTTCCCTTTGGCAATAACCTTCAACCGATACCACTCGTGCAACTTGAAATCAAATTCCCGAAATGTGTGTAGATTGTCCCCTAAAAAGATTGTCGGGAATCCGTCTTTTGTCACAGAAACCTTCATAAGTTGAATGGTCGCTGCAATACCTCCTCTTATATCGTGAATATTATGACCTAGGACGAATCTGTAAGATCGCCTGTACAGAAGTTGGATCCCCTTGTTCCTCTCGTCTCTCTCCTTCACCTCGTTCTTCTTCAAATATTCAGTGATCAGATCAACGTGGTGTGGATCCGCATGAGCGCGTATCCCAATGGCTGCACCATCGCTAATATTCCTAGCTAGCTTGCTGATTTTTAGGGATACAAACACTTCGTAGTCGCTTGCGATTATACCATCAGCCACAATGATAACCTCCGTTTCACTCTCCGCTTTAGGAGAACCGAGAACCAATTCACCATTTTCAATACCACCATCTTCAGCCCCCTGTACAAGCGCCCAGCCCTTTAAGTCACCATCATTAAAATTATCCCGAAATATCTCTGCCCATACCGACGATACCAACAACGTAAGTATTAACATAACCATTGTATGCTTCATGAGATAGCTCCTTCTTTTTTTGATGTAAGTCAATACGGATTCAAGCGCAGTGGACCGTGCACAATTCTTCGATAGCTCAATTGTAATTACGCAGGATCACTCCTTGTCCGATAAATCAGGCGGCGACAATATTCCAATAGAGCACCGTAACCCAAAAACTCTGTTTCTGCTGCACGGTTTCTTAACATGAGCGGAATTCTTAAAGACCTACTACTGCCGATTGTGATGAGAAGAATACCAACCCACAACCCAAAAAATCCAGCCATTTTTAGGGAGTTTAGACATAATATGTCCAGACGCCTTCAAAAACGGTTGCACATTGATGAATGCACGGGTGTTTACACCGTAAACTGTATCAGATAAGCTTATTGTGTTTGTTACTATTCTATCTCGTAACAATTACAAATAAGCACACACCAAAAAAGAATGAGGAAGTTTTCAGAGAGAGTGGGAGCTAGACTGGACTGTTTTTTGGGGTTCAAGGAGCTGCTGTATCTGTTTTGCCAACTCGGGGTCTTTGGCAGCTATCCGTTTCATGCCTTCTTCATATCCGTAATTGGCGAACATCTCCCGAGCCCATGCTTTACGCGCCTGGATTCTCTGTTCTGCTACTTTTCTTGACTGTGCTAACTTTTCACGACAGCAGGCACACTTCTTCTTATTAGGTGTTTTCACCTTCTGCTCCGCAACTGATGCACGTGGCGAGTTTTGCCCGGAGAAGCGACTCGGTTGGGACCCCGGAACCCCTATTGTCTCAACTACAGGGGTGCGTTCCAGCGCGAAGTAAAACACAAGTCCAGAAACTACAACAGAAATCAGACAAAAACCGTAAAAAATGCTCTTCACTTTCTTCTTTTCCTCCTTTGGAGTTTTAGTAGATACGAAAAGGGTACTTTATCTCTTTTCCGCTTTGCAAGGACTTCTCCTTCTCAGATCGGAGCCATGAGAGCATACTTGTCAGGGTATAGCGAGTTTCATTTATCTCCGATTGCATGTGCGGGGTATCAGGCTGGATTCTTAACCATGCCTCCATCATGGTGATTAGATCGTCAACCGCCATTGGGCCCTTTGCCGCACGTTTGAGCATTTCAACGACGGTAGCAAGGTCTTCTGGGGACCCAGAACCTATATCAACGTTGCCATGCTCAAGAGAAGAAACAAGACTTGCCAAACTGGTCCCACTGTCTACCTCTTCCTCAAGACTCTCACCTTGTACGTCAACAATCTCTGCTTCGGAGGGTTCTATCTCAGAAAGAGCAAGTCCGTCAATGAGAGAATCGAGTGTTTCAAGCGAAGGTGTTTCTGTTTCAAGTCCGTCAGATTCCAGTTCCATATTATGTTGTTTCAAAGGCTTTGGTGCTGCTGTTTCGGTAGGAGATGGTTCCTCGGTGTTCGTGTTTGCTACTTTTTCTGTCCGTGGAAGGGCCGCAGGTGAAACTTTGGACTGTTCCTTAAAACGTATCAAATCCCATCGGGCATAAAGAAGCATCCCCGCACACGTTAAAATTATTAGCACGAGAACCCCACCAATCGTTTGGGGAATGTTTTTCGTCAGTCTTTTGTTCATTCGATTCTCCTTTCAAATGTTGCTCTCCTTCGGAGTGGTAGGAGGGTAACGCAATCATTTCCTCCGGAGAGGCACACTCATCTGAAGATTTGTAAATGGGACAGCACATACTACCCCTTAGAAAAACCAGACAGTGACCAAGCAAGTCGTTATGCTAAAAGTCCCCGAAGGGACTTTTAGCATAACAAAGGCACCTGATTTCACCCGTGGGTATGCCAGTCGGGTTGGGGGATGCACATCCAAATCCAGCCACATGGACCATTCACAAGACATCCCCAGACCCAGTCACAATGCGGATCATCTGCCTCTGCGTCATAGGTAAAACATGTAATCATTGACACAGCCCACAGGCTTAGTGCTAAAATGAAAACCATTCCGAGGGTCAACGCTTTTCTTAACATTACGGTTAACTCCTTTTAGATTTGCAGAAGCAAGCAATCCACTTCTGCTGTTAGAGATAGAACTCTTCCGAATTGTCCGATTCGGGACAATCCAAATATGGGCAATTACCATGCCAAAGAAACCGCTGATGCTCCAAAGTCAGTCAGCATCAGGCTTTCAACGGCAAATGTTAAGAAAGGCATTGAAGCGATTAACCCGATTATTAGTAAATGTTGCTAGCAACTATTACTAACCGGACCGGTGACGGTCCACAGTGAGTTGGCTCATGTTTTGAATTAGATCGATCATATCGGTGAGGTTATCGTCGAACTGGATTTCTAACGGTGAGAGTGTATATTCAAAGCAGGGTGCCAACAGAATTACTGCGAAATCTTCCTGTAGGATGGACAATACCTGCCGCCCAATCCTACCTCTTGTGCTCGGATTCGCCATCTCGTTGAGTTGAGAGAGCATCCCGTCGACTTGGGGAAATGTTTACCAAATTAGTAACAGCAAAATGTCAACACGCTCCAATCTCTCTTTAAGAGAAGTCTCTCGGGCTAGAAGCACTAGGCTCAGGGATTTGGGAGTTTCACCGCTTTAATGCGACTGTTGTAGTGATCGCAAATCAACAGTATATCAGCCCCGTAGAAACAGAGTCCGTGCGGTTCGTTCAGACTGGCTTTAGTAGCGGAACCTCTGTCCCCTGCGTCGCCCGGCGTATCGCTACCAGCAACCGTTTGAAGCGTTTCATCAAGGGCAACACGGCGCACCCGATTGTTGCGCGAGTCGGAGAAGTACACACTCCCGTCCCCGGTGACTGCTAATCCCAACGGTTTGTGAAGGCGTGCCTCAAGGGCAGGGGTGCCATCGGGGGAAAATCCAGCCTCACCGCAACCCACAACAGTTGTGATAATACCCTCTGTGTCCACCCTGCGCACGACGTGCTGAGTGAGGTCGGAGAAATAGAGGTTTCCCTTTCGGTCAAACCTAAGTGCCGATGGGCTGCCGATTCTTGCCCCCGTTGCGGGACCCCCGTCTCCGGTGTAGCCTTGAATGCCAACCCCTGCTACTGTGCTGATGCGCCCGGTATCAGCGTCAATCCTGCGAATCCGACCGGCGGCGTCGCCCAGATAGATAGCTCCATCGGGTCCATGCGTGACTGACCAAACGACCGTGAGTCCAGCCCCGGCAGCAGGACCACCATCTCCCCGATCTGCGCTTTCGCCTGTTCCCGCTACGGTATGAATCACGCCATTCGTATCCACCCGCCGTACCCGTCCATTCAGTGTGTCGGCTATTACAACATGACCGCTCCTATCCACCGATACGTCGTAGGGATTTAAGAAGTATGCATCAGTCGCAGGACCGTTGTCACCGCCATAGGCTCTGCCGCCGCTACCGGCGATGGTTCGGATAATTCCGGTGACCGGATCGATCGCTCGTATCCGATCACTCTGCATATCGGCAAAGTAGATATGTCCGTCCGGTCCCACACAAATCCCCCTTGGACAGGCGAGGAACGCCTCGGTAGATGGAGCGCCATCACGGATACTGTCGCCGCCCAAAACGGTTGTCACGACGCCGGTTTGTGGATCAATACGGCGTAAACGACCCGAAGAATCGCTATATAAAACAGTGCCATCGGGATCAGCCCAGATACCGGATTCGATGGGATTGCATTTCGTTTCAGATCCGGGGGTGCCCTCCTCACCCCAACCGGGGATACCCGTGCCAGCGAGTGTCGTCACAACACCTGTTTGGGCATCTACCTTGCGCACCCTGAACCCGCCCACTTCACCGACGTACAGGTTGTCGTGACAATCAATGAAAATGGCGTCCGGTGTATGTGTGCTCGCTTCGACTGCAGGTCCACCATCGCCGTTGGATGCCGCTTGACCTGTGCCGAGAACGGTTGTAATTGTCCCTGTGTGCATATCAATCTTGCGAATCCGGTTGTTGCCATTGTCGCAGACATAAAGATCGCCTTGGGAGTCGAACGCCAAGTGTTCAGGGAATCCGAAGGCTGCCTTTGATGCAGGTCCGCCATCGCCATGAAACCCGGCGAGGGTGTAATTGGCACCGCTGTAGGGACGGCTTATCCCCTGCTCCAATGGATAGTAACGGGTGTTTTGACCTGCGAAGGTTTCAATGATGCCGGTCTTTGCATCCACTCGCCGTACATTGCTATCCCATTTGCCACACACGAAGATATTTCCTTCAGCGTCAACCGCCACGCCAGTTGTCGTGTCGAACTCAGCTCCTAGCGCCGGACCCCCATCTCCACCCCGTCCCATCACTCCCGCGCCAACTACGCGGGTGATGATGCCGGTCTTATAATCGATGCGACGGATCGTATTAGCACCTTGGTCGGGGCCTCTCGCACCTAGCTCGGAAAAGAAGAGGTTGCCCTCTTTGTCGAGGCAAAAGTCGTGTGGTGTGTACACGCGGGCATTGATGGCGGGACCTCCATCACCAGAGACTCCCGGCACACCGTCCCCGGCAAAGATATGTAAGATACCGTCTTGGTCGATGCGCCAGATACGGTGGGCTCGGATATCGGCTACGATCAGGTCGCCATCGGGTCGCCGTACCACACCCATGGGCCAACCAATATCTGCGTCTTTAGCGGGTATGCCGTCGCGGTAGCCGATCCCTGCAACAGTGACGATGGTATCGGGTTTGAGTGCCTCGAAAAGTTTGGATTGATTCAATGTTGTCATTTCCTCATCTGATAAGAGTGTGAAGGGGAGAAAACGAGAAGACGTGAAAACGCGAGAACGAGAAAAAAAGTGTGAAAGTGTGAAAAACCAATCTTACTTTCACACTTTCTCACCTGCACACTTTCTGCTTTTACCCGTTTTCCATCTCTTTGCGTCCTAGCAGCTTGCGTTATATTACCTATTCAAGAAGTAGAAGTGATTGGTGGGACCATGTCCCCCTCCGATGTCAAGGGAATAGCGGATGGCGTTTGTGATGTAGTCCTTGGCAGCCTGAATGGCAGTGACCAGGTCTTTTCCAAGTCCTAGGTGCGTGGCGATCGCTGCGGAGTAGGTACAGCCCGTACCATGCGTGTTCTTCGTGTCAATCCGCTCTGCCTCAAAGAGGGTGAAAACTCCATCAACGTATAGCAAATCGGTTGATTTTTCTCCTGAGAGATGTCCTCCTTTGACCAAGACGCTCTCGCATCCATACGCCTGAATCACCTTCGCAGCTACCTTCGCATCATCAACTGTCCGGATCTTGCACTCGGCGAGCAGTTCGGCTTCATCAACGTTGGGCATGACGACCGTTGCAAGCGACAGCAACTCTGTTTTCAAACGCTCAACGGCATCTGGTTGGAGTAAAGGATACTTACTTTTGGAAAGGGTTACAGGGTCAACCACGATATTACTTGGCGAATACTGGCGCAGTTTCTCCGCAACAGTCCCCACGATTTCGACTGAAGACAGCATCCCCGTCTTGACTGCTGCGACATCAAAGTCTGAGAAGATTGCGTCGATCTGGGCGTCAATGAGATCGGTTGGTAGATCGAAGGCGCGGGTTACTTCGCGTGTATTCTGCGCCGTAACTGACGTGATGACGGACACCCCATAACCGCCGTTGGCGTGGATGGATTTGAGGTCAGCTTGAATCCCTGCGCCGCCCCCTGAATCTGAGCCAGCAATGGTCAAGATCTGTTTCATATGGAGACTCCTGCTGTTACCCTAATAGCCGTTGCAAATACATTTTTGCTTGCTGTATACCATTTTCGGGTGACATCACACCGGACATCACTGCAACCCCGTAGGCACCAGCATCGAGACATTCCGAAACCCGTTCAGGCGTTATTCCACCTAATGCAAAAACAGGGATGTTGACCCCCTCTGTAACCTTCCGTAGCCCCGCCACCCCGACGGCAGGACCGTAGTCTGGTTTACTGAGCGTTGGGTAGATTGGGCTATAAGTAATAAAATCTGCGCCTTCGGTTTCCCGCTGTTTAGCTTCAGTTAACGTGTGGACGGAAACACCAATGATAAAGCGGCGGTCCGTCTCCTCTATCACTTTTTCCACGGAGGCTGAATCTCCGGGTAGATGGAGACCATCTGCACCGATGTCCATAGCTATCTCAATACGTGAGTTGATAAATAGTTGAGCGGAATAGGTGTGGCAGAGTGTGCAGAGAGGTTCAGCTAATTTGATATACTCAGCGTCGCTCAGGTCTTTTTCCCTGAGCTGGATGGCAGACACTCCTACATCTAAAAGGTCGTGGATGGTGTCGTAGAGTGTCCGTGGCGCACAGAGTCCCTGATCGGTGATAGCGTAGAGCTTGAAACGAAGTGGAGGGAGCGGCGGAAGACTTGCATCAGCCACCACTTTTCGACGATGCACTGTCTTTTTTGGCACTTTCTATATTTTCTTCCGGTTATGGCAGAGGTTCCTCTTGTTTAACCACTACCGCAGGCTCAACGGCTTGTAGCGTCACCTGAGCACCCACTTGAAGTGGACAGCAGTAGTCGGTCTGCACGACATAATTCCTTGTCCCGATTCTCACGCGATAGGTCAGATCATGCCCTTTAAAGTCACGCATGACAATTTCGCCGACGCCGTTATTTTGACCTGTCCCGTTCGACTGAACCATGACCAGATGCTCCGGGCGAATCGACAGGAGTACCTTGCCACGCGCTGAAGGCGCGATTTGGAATTTGCCCAAGGGGGTCTCGGCGCAGTTTCCTTCGGCTTCACCGTCAATCAGGTTGGTTGCTCCCAAAAAGTCTGCTACGAACGGTGTTTGCGGACGGTGGTAAACCGTTTCAGGTATACCAATCTGTTCAATGCGTCCGTCCGACATAACCCCCAATCGGTCTGCGAAACAGAGAGCTTCCTCCTGATCATGCGTGACGACCACTGCGCTCATCCCCGCCTCCTTTAGGAGGGTTCGGATCTCCTCGCGTGTAGAATGGCGCATACCGGCATCAAGGTTAGAAAATGGCTCGTCTAGCAGGATGAGTTTGGGGCTTGGTGCAATTGAGCGAGCCAGTGCCACTCGCTGCTGCTGCCCACCGGAAAGTTCGTGCGGTTTTCGATCTTTGAAAGCGGTCATACTCACCATTTCCAACACTGTCATGACGCGCTCATCACGTAATTTTGTAGGCAGCTTCTTGAGTCCAAAGGCAACATTCTGCGACACGTTAAGGTGAGGAAAGAGCGCGTACTCTTGAAAAACAATCCCAATGTCCCGTGCTTCAGGCGGTAGATGGGTTCTAGCCCCTTCAAAACATTGTCCGTCCACGCAAATCTCTCCCGCATTAGCACGCTCGAACCCGGCAATCAGGCGCAGCGTGGTTGTCTTTCCGCAACCGCTCGGTCCCAAAAGGGCAAAGATTTCACCGGCATATACCTCGAAACAGAGGTCTTCGACCACTGGAGGTAGGTTACGAGCAAATCGTTTGGTGATATTGCGGATACTCAGTAGAGGCTGCATTATGACTCCCCGATAAATCGGGATTTTCAACTTGAATACTGGGTTACATGGAAAAGTGTTCACCCATTTGACGCAAGACATGCAATGCCAGGTATAATGCGTGAAACGTGAAACGTGAATGACTCATTGGAGTCCTAAACTTTTTTTTATTTCGTTCATCCGCCAATTATGTTTGTGCTTCTGCGTATTGATACGATGTTTTTGTGTTCTTCATCAACAATAACCCTACAAATAGTGCGGAGCAGAGCACAATTGTAAGTGCATATCGTGCCCCTTCAGCGAACATTGCTTCCGTTGTATAACTCCAAACGTTCACCGCTAAGGTCTCATATCCCGCCGGCGAAAGCAGGAAGGTCAGCGGAAGTTCTTTCATCGCTGCGAGAAAAACGAATGCGATACTGACGGTTAGTCCACCGCGCACCAGTGGAAAGGTGGATCTGAAAAACGCTCTGAGCGGTCGATAGCCGAGCGATCTGGCAGTTTCTTCCAAACGAGGTGAGGCTTGGTAAAGCGCGCTGCGGACGGGCCCGATTGCTTCTGCTAGAAAATGCACCGTATAGGCATAGATCAAGATCCAAAGTGTCTGATAAACGGCCGGCACTCCCCGAAAAAAGAAGATAAGCGCAAGTGCAAACGCTAGCGGCGGTGTCGCATAACCGATATACGCGCCCCGTTCTAGCGCGCGGCAAATCACAGATGAATATCGCACACCTAAGTACGCCAAAGGAAGTGCAAGGGCACCTGTGAGAAAAGCGGCTGGCGCTGATACCAGAAGAGACCCAGAGAGCGCTTGAAGGAAATCCTGGGTATATGAACCATCAACTCCCTTGAGGGTCCAGAAACCGATCGTTACTGTGGGGGCAACCACGCTAGCGAGCGTCAAGACACCGAGATAAACGTAGGTGGGTATCCTCCACACCCCCAGAGAGATTGGGCTGGCTTGATGTGAGGTCCCGCTGCCTGTGCGGTGAAACTTGCTTCCACGCAACAATCGCGCTTCTAGATAAAGCAGACTGCCTGTGAGTGCGAGAAGCATCAGGGCAAGCCACGCAGCATAGGTACGGTCAAACGCGGCGCTATATTGCGTATAGAGGGCATAACTAAAAGTTTCGTATCGCATCAGAGATACCACACCAAAGTCCCCAAGCACATGCAATCCAACGAGAAGTCCGCTGGCATAGAGCGCGGGCTGAAGTTGTGGTAAGATTGCACGAAAAAAAACTTCCCGAGACCTGCTGCCAAGGCTATAGGCGGATTCCTCAATCGTAGTGTCCAACCCCAATAGTGCTGTCCGGAGGTTTAAAAAGAGATAAGGAAAAGTGTAAAAACTGAGAGCGATAAGGGCTCCCCAGTATCCCCGGAGGTTTGGAAAACTTGGTCCAAACAGAATGGCAAAGGTTCCGTGGGGACCGCTTAACCCCAATAAAGCGTAAGCCATTACATAGCCGGGAATTGCCAGTGGCAACACCCCAAGCAGCGTAAAAAGACGTTTGCCTTTGAGATCCGTCCGTGTTGTTACCCATGCGAGCGGTGCTGCCAAAAGTATACCGGTCCCCACAACTCCGATGACGAGGAGGAGTGTATTACCCAAAAGGTACACTGTCCGGGTGCGGAAGACAATTTGGATCAACTCTCCGGCTTCCGCCTCAAATGCTCGCACGAGGAGGTAAATCAGCGGCAGCACTATTCCAGTCCCGACAGCAACTCCGGGAACGAGGAAATACCAAGGTGGAAAAGATCGCGTCTCAGAATGGATCACAAAATGTCTGCCTCACGCAGCAGTTTCAAAGTTTCTTCTAGGTCATCCAACTTTTCTAGGTTGATTTCGGGCGTTAGTTTTATGAGTTCATCCGGTGGCAGCAATTTTGCGCTAGGAATGCCCGCCTCCGTAACAGGATACTCAAAGACCTCGCTGATGAAAAACTGCTGCACCTTTGGGGATAATAGGTATTCGACGAAGGTATTGACCTCTTCGGCGTGGGTACTGCTTTTCAGGATACCGATTCCAGCGATGTTAACCAGATTCCCTGGATCCCCGGCTCCAAAGAAAGTTTGCTCAACAGGAAACCCAGAGTCACTCTTTTTGAAGCGCATCAAATAATAATGATTGGGCAAGCCAAGGTCAATTTCTCCAGCGGCAAGCGCCCGAATAATCGGTGTGTTCTTGGGGTAACTTTTCGCCCCGTTTGCCTTCATGCCGCGCAGCCATTCCTCCGTTGTCTCTTCTCCCTTAAGGACACGCATCGCTGTCACAAAGGCTTGAAATGACGCGTTCTGCGGTGCCCAACCGACACGTCCCTTCCACTTCTCATCGGTCAAATCGAAGATGCTGTTAGGCAATTCCTCCGCCTTGACCCGTTCAGGCGCGTAAGCGAGGACCCGTGCGCGACCACTTGTTGCAGTCCATGTCCCGTCAGCGTTGCGAAATTTGGCGGGTACTTTCGACAGCACAGATTCGGGTAATGCTTGAAACAATCCGTGTTTACTAACTGCGCCGAGTGCTCCTGCATCCTGCGCCCAGAAAAGATCGGCGGGGCTTTTTTCCCCCTCCTCTAACAAAGCCACTGCAAGTTGAGCAGTGTTACCGTAACGTACCTTGACCGTGATGCCGGTCTCCCTCTCAAACTGTTTGATGATGGGGTGAACCAAACCCTTGCTGCGTCCTGAATAGACGACCAGTTCCCTGGTATCGGTTGCATTGACCGTCCACACGGTTAGGAATAACCCTAGAACTCCGACCAGATATCTCAGCATCGTAACCTCCGAAAATTGTACAGTTATTTTACGCCCACGTTATTGATATTGAGATTCAGTTTCAATAACATAGATATAATTATAACCTGTATTCATCGGTTTGTCAAAGAATATCTAAAGTTTTGTAACAGAAAATTCTCACTCTTTGTAAACCGATTCACGCAACCCCTTGATATAACCGATGGCAAACAGCCGTCCCAGCGATGAATATCCAGCGTGTTCGTTGCTATCGCCCTCCATTGTTGGCACATGGTCGGGACGCAGTACGCCATCGAATCCGATATCCCGATATGCCTCTAGACACGCTAACATATCGGTTTTACCGTCGTCGTGGAAGGTCTCCTCAAATCGCTCCGGTGTTCCCTTCACATCACGCAGATGCACGAAGAAGATTTTGTCCTGCTCCCCGAAGTGGCGGATAACCGACGGAAGATCGTCTGTCATCAGTGTAAAGTTGCCCTGACAGAGTGTGATCCCGTTCACCGGACTCGGCACCAGATCAATCAGACGTTGATAGTTCTCAACGCTCCGCATAATCCGACCAATCCCCCGGATGGGAGAAAGTGGTGGGTCGTCGGGATGCATCGCCAATTTGACATTTGCCTCCTCAGCGACCGGCACGACACGTTCAAGGAAGTATTTCAGGTTATCCCACAACTGTTCTTCAGTTACAACGCCGTATTCGGTGTTTGGCTCGTCACGCATCTGTTCGTTGTTGTAGCCCGTCACGAGTGCGCCGCCACGAGAGGGGATTTCTGTAGAGGTGCGCATCCAGTTGAACACCGCCATCCATTCATAACACCAAACAGGAATGCCCAATCTTCCCATATTGCGGAGAAGTTCGCAGGCGGTCTCGATTTCTTCGTCACGTCCGGGCAATCCGAGCTTGGCGTTGTTCAACGGCGGACGGCTCTCAAGGACAGCGAGTTCAAATCCCCCGTCCTCATAAGCCTTTTTCACCCGCGAGAGTGAATTGTAACCCCAAGGTCGTTCCGCTAACGGCAGATCTTCTGCGTCGTTTTGGGTGTCCATTGCACCGACCGCATAATCGACGCCGCACTGCTTGACCATTTTCCACAGCGATGAGGGGTGTGGACCAAGCATTTCCGCAATCTGAATCATATACGTTTTCCTTTCTCAAAATCAGTGAACCAACACGCGCTAGATGTCTGTGAATGGGGAACGCTCGAAACGACAGTCTGGCTCGACAACCCGTGGATCCTCCTGTTCTGTCAGAACGTTCATAAGTTGAACGGAGAGTTGTTGTCGGACTGTGCTGTAGCTAGCATCTTCCGCCACGTTATTCAGGTAGTGTGGATCTACCCGTAGGTCGTAGAGTTCCTCCGCCGGGAACTTTCCGAATCCGATCTCGAATAGCCTCTGAACCTGTGTCTCCGCACGGTGGTGGATCATCCACGCCTTCGTTGGGCTAGCATCCATGTCCGGATAGACAAGCCTTGTGTCATCGCACAGGTCGTCGAACGATGGCGGCTCTGCGGTAGGGTCGTCCAAACCTTTCGGATCACCCATGGGCCAACGGTCAGGAGTGAAGTTGCGGATATACAGGAAATCCTTCGTGCGGATGGCGCGTTGCGGGTAAGGTAGATTCCCTTCTCGTGCGTCGCCAACGTGCCGTTCTCGACCAGTAACAACAAACGTCCGTTCTGGATCCACCTGTTCGTCTTGCGATGAGGTTAGCACATTTAGCAGACTCCGAGCGGTCATGTCGCTGTGGGGTTCTAGTCCAGCAGCTTCCATGAAGGTCGGGGCTACATCCATGAGGTTCACAAAGTCGTTTAAGGTTCTGCCTGCGGGGATACGCTTGGGCCAACGCGCCGCCAGCGCTACCTCGCAGCCCAAGTTGTATAGGTTACATTTGCCGCGTGGGAAGCCCGGAATGCCGTGGTCGCCGCTCACGACAATTAGTGTGTTGTCCAACTCCCCCAATTCTTCTAGGCGTTCCAGAAGCCCTCCAAGTCCGGCATCTACAGCAAGACATTCACCCAAGTAGTCGCAGACATCCTCGCGCACATCGTGCACATCCGGCAGAAAAGCGGGCAGACGCCCCTTTAGGTCGTCCGGGTTCAGTCCCCAGAGCGCCTTGCCAGATCCACGCTGCCATTTGCGATGGGTGTTTGTGGGACCCCACCAGTAGCAGAACGGCGTATCCGGTGGACGTGCCTCCAGAAATGCATCGAAGTTTTGACGCGATTCGTCATAGAGAATCTGTTTCGCACCTTCGACACCGTGTTCAGGGACGTTTTCGGTGGCAACGAACGAAAACTCGCCGAACTTCGTTCCCGCCGGTGCGTAACGTGTTCGATCGCCGCCGTAGGGTGCATCACGCGGTACTCCCGGTGACCACGCCTTATAGGTGTAGCCAATATGGTAGCCCGGTTCTTCCAAGAGCAAGGGATATGAGGGGATGGACGGATCCCAAATCGCCCCTTGGAGGATTGCCCCACGTCCCGTCTGCCAGAAGTAGCGCCCTGTGAGTATAGAACTTCGGCACGGTGTGCAGGAAGGCGCAGGCACGAAGGCATTGGTGAACAGGGCACCCTCACGTGCCACGCGATCAAAGTTCGGCGTGTCCAATAGGGCATTGGGTGTGTTATCCCCCTCAATCTGTCGATACGCGCTGGCGTACCGGCCCCAGTCGTCGGCAAAAGCAAATAAGATATTTGGGCGTTTGTCGGACATTCTTCTGTCTCCTTTGTCTGAGTGCTCGCTATAATCATTTTGATATGTGCTAAAATCTATGTTTATAATACCTTTCCAGCGATGACATTTATTGAATTATGCCCTTCCTCACTTATCTTAGTCCAACAGCGTGAGTAAGTCAAGGGACAATTTCAGCGGGAGTGTGGCAAAAGAACTGTCTTCCAAAAAAGGTGAAAAAAGTCGCTGACATTTTCGGTCGTTGGGGTACATAATATAACGAAGGGGGATAATACATTGGAGCAAGATGACCTACAAATCGTTCATGCCCTCCGAGGTGGGGATTCCACAGCCTTTACAGCGCTTGTCGAAAAATACAAAAAGGCGGTGTACGGCGTCATTTTGCCGAAAGTGCAGGACTTCCATCAAGCCCAAGATTTGACATCGGAGACGTTTGTCACGGCGTATCTGTCGATTGAATCCCTCGACGCACCGGAAAAAGTCGGCGCATGGTTGTGTGGAATCGCGCGGAATCTCACCAATAAGTGGCTCTATCGGGAGAAGCGAGACGATTTGAGTTTTGAGGGATTACTCGAAAACACCTCGGAATCAGCACACAAAGCCGAACTACTACAGGTCAGTGCAGCCGAAAAAACACCTGACCAGACTGCCGAACACGTAGAGCTGCGTCAACTGCTCTGGCGTTGCCTTATTTCGTTGCCTGATATATCTTCTGAGGTTCTGATCCTATCTTATATTCGCGAAATGAAGTCCGCTGAGATTGCGACGTTTCTGGGGATTTCACGGACAGCGGTTACCACACGATTATCGGACGCACGCAAACGATTGAAGCAGGAGATGATTCGCATGGTCGAAAACACGATTGAGAGTCAACCTCTGGCAGAAGACTTTACCGAACAGGTTGTCACAGAGGCGATAAAACGGGGCGAGCAGTATCTTGCCGATGGCAATTGGAAAAGCGCCCGCGAACAGTTCCAACGCGCCGCAGATGTTCAAGTGGACTACGCACCCGCATATCGGGGACTCGGCATGGTCGCACGGGAGATGATTGAGGAGCAGCTTTCTCCCCCAGATGGAATGGTTGATAGCACGTTGATTGAAGAAGCGTGTACCGAACTCGCCCGTGCCTATCGACTCGGCGCACGGGATGCCGATACGGTCCGGGCATTGGCGCATCTGTACCATCAGTTTCAACGGTGTGAGGAATATGTAGATCTGCTTTGGAACTTTGCCATGACGACGGGCGATTTCGGCGCTGGTTTTGACGCTGGGTGCAGAAGTATCGCCGAGATGCAGGAGCCGTGCGTCGCCGACCACAAGCGGGCAGTAGACGCCCACAAAACGCTGCTGAAGCGGTTTGACGGTAAAGCAACCCTGACCGACCAACTTGAGTCATATTTCCACGTCTTTGATGCGTACCGTAAGACCGGACGCGCTGCCAATTGGCTGGAGCAGACCGAGCACCTAGTCGACCAGATTGGTGATGAACTCACACTGATGCACTGCGCACTCTACACGCGTGAACGGGGTAAAACGTTGCGCGAATGGGGATGCCATCAAGAAGCAGCTCATACCTTTGAAGCATTCATTGACTGGCTCCAAAAAACGGAGATAGTAGATCCAGAAAAGCAGGCACTTCTCATTGGGGCGCAGGGGGACTATCTCCATCTCGCGCCGACCTATTATCAACTCGGTGAACATCAAAAGGTGAAGACCCTTCTTGCTGAAGCCGAAGCCAACCTTGAGAGTTACCTCATTGAGCGAGACACCGCGCTGGCGAGCATCACCGATGAAACCGAGACAACGCGCAAACGGCTAGAGCAGACTTACCGAAACGCGGGAGGTTATCCCACGGGAGGCAGTGTGGCAGATATCCGTCGCTGGCTGAATCGAAAGTATTTCATAGCGATCCACATCGCCACGACCTGCCTCGCTCTGGGTTGTGCAGAGGTGGGCGAAGGAGACGCTGCTATCCGCCTATTGCACCGCGCAGCGCAACATTGGGAGCAGCGCCGAGATTATATTCAGGAGGAGGTCAGGGTGTGGTCGTCCGGGGGAAGGATCATGGCATGGCTAGCAGCGATGTCCCTAAAATTCCGCAATGACCGCGAGGCAAGCCTTGAATACCTCAAGCGTGCTCACGAAGATCGGCGACGTGCAGCGCGTGGTTCGATTAAGCGTTTTTTTGAGGAGGACGAAGCCTTCGAGGCCGTGCGGCATGACCCCGAGTTTCTGGCGGTCGTGAATGCTCCGGTTGTTAGCCAGTAACCTTCACTGTTTGAAATTCGCACAGGAGATCATTCAAATGCAACGGAGAAGAGTTCCGCGGAACGCAGTTTCAGGTGCAGGACAATCGGTTTCCCCTCCGGCGCATTGATGTCCGACTGACCGTTCCACGTTACAACCTTGTCCGACCAATCCCCGGTGAGTGGATCGCAGTCGGACGCAGAACGTCCCGCTACCCCTTCAATTCCAACCCCAATATTACCCGCCATCGGGGCACGGAAATTCAGCCGAATCTGTCGACCTGAGGGGAGAATCGGTACAGTCCAGAATTCGCCTTCATTGTCGGTAGTCACCGCACAGAGCCGGTCTTTCTGCCAGTATGCCCACCCCATGCCCGCTGCGGCAAAAACCGGGGACCAACGTGGAAACTTGTGTGGGTAAATCGTCCCGGAATAGGGAATGGCGATCTTATCCGCACCAAAGGGCTGGAGGTCTTTTCCTGTGCCGATAAATTCGCAGTCCCACTCTCCTAACTCGCCGGGGGTCAGAATGGGACCGCCGGGAATTTGGTTCCACGCGATACCATCCTCGCTCGAATAGAGCCGAACCTCGCTACGTTCGGTGTAGCGGTGGTAGAGCATTGGAATCATCAACTGATATTCTGGCAGTTCGGGATAGGGACTGTAGCCGTTGAGGTAGAAATCGTAGTCCGGCGGGTCTTCAAGGCGGGGCCAAATAATCGGCACCACAGGCGTCCAGTGCATGAAGTCTTCCGCTTCCGCCCGTCCGATCCAGCGCCGTCCGTTGCGCATCATGCGGGTATACATCACATACCGTTCCAGCGTTTCGTTCCACAATACGGTGGTGTCGGTATCGCTTGGATGCAGCATAAACGGTTCGGGCAACGCCGTCCAGTTGATCCCATCGGGCGAAACGGCGGCAAACATCCCAAACCGTCGTTCTCCTGATATTCGGTCGTCCCGATGGCGAGGTTGACGGTTGAAATATTCGGTGAGATGTGACTGAAACATCCCCTCTTCAAATTGGGCGCAATAGATGAACTTGTAACGCTGAGATTCGGGGGCGTGTGGATCGATGAAAAAGGTCATCCCGTCGAAGCCGCGCTGACCCGGCACATTGATTTCGCTGCGTGTCGGCTCGCTCCAGTGATAGCCATCTTGTGATTTAATCCCACAGATAGCGACGGAGGTGATGGTGTCGGTATGCGCCACCGATCCTGAACCCAACATTGACACCCCATTGACTTCGATGTACCACGTGCGATGCTGCTTTCCATCGAAGATGACGCGTCCCCAACCGCCGTAGCGTTCCATCTTCCCCGCTTTACGTGCCGGTTGCGCCTGCAGACGGATCCCACGGGGCACCAACCGAGGTTCCGCTCGCATGGGGACCTGTGGTTCGGGGGGCGTGCTGACCCGGTAATGCTCCCCTTCCGCCGTCAACCAAGCAACCGCCCCACACTGTATATCGCGCCAATCTGTAAACAGAATTTTCTTCCTTGTCACCCTTATCTCCTCCATATGTAAAACTAATTATGTGATTTTGCAACTGTTGATACATTACTCCATCAGAGACAGCGCGTGAAACGTGATGCGTGAAACGTGAAAATCGTTGGTTTATGAGGGCTTTGGTTTTAGTGTTGGGTTTCACTAGATTGAAGCAGGTTCAGGCACCATATAACATCGAAAATTCAGTGTAACGCATGGTTTTTTCTTATCAATGTCGTTCAACCCAACCTACACTTAACTCTTGAACGTAGTGAATCAAGCGGTAACTCGAATGGGAGAACTTAGTCCCCAGTCCAAGAACCGGCGTGCTTCTTCTTCAATCACCTCGATTCCTAGCCCCGGAGTTGTCGGGACTGGGATGTGGCTATCCACCTGATCAAAAATTGGATCTGTGAGGTTCTCTCGAATCGGATGGGGCGTCCGATCAAACTCCATAACGGATTGATTGATATAGGGTTCGGGACAGTCGGAGGGTGGGTTCGACGGCTGACAAGCCAACACATGCAGTGTCGCTGACAGGCTGATACCAGTTCCCCAAAAGTGCGGATTGAAGTGGATGCCAAAGGCGTTTGCCATGTGACCGAGCTTGAACATCTCTGACACCCCACCGGCGATAGCGATGTCCGGCTGAATAATGTCGAACATACGGCTAGCGAGGCGTTCGGCAAACTCATACCGTGACTTCAGGCTTTCGCCGCCAGCGATCGGCATCAAACCCAATTGTTGAACAAGTAGATTGCCCCCATCATTGTAAGATCCACACGGTTCTTCAAACCACATTAGGTCTGCGTCGGCAAGTTTTTGAGCCACCATGACAGCCGTTGTTGGGCTATAAGCCTCGTTTGCGTCCACCATGAGATGTGTTTGCGGACCGAGCGCTTCACGAAGGTGATACACCCGCTCAATATCCTCATCAACTGGCTTGCCACCAATCTTCATTTTCATCCCCGTGAAGCCAGCCTGAACGTATCCAAGCGCCTCTTCGGTCAAGGCATCTGGAAAATCGTCCTCCGTGTAGTAGAGTCCAGTGGCGTATACAGGGATACGGTCCCGTACACTACCGCCTAGCAACTCACATACCGGCAATCCGGCTGCTTTTCCAGCAATATCCCACAGTGCCATGTCAAATGCACTGATGGCAAGCGTCTGCGGTCCTGCGAAACCGTGACTTTGATATCCAAGCTCATATATCATCTGCCAAATTGTCTCTGTGCGTCGAGGGTCTTTGCCGATGAGCAGTGGGGCAAGGAACTCCATCGTCCGTGCGTCACCACTTTCGCCCCAACCGTACGTCCCGTCATCAGCGGTGATCTTTACCACGGCTTGCACCCGTGCGTTTGTCCATCGCTGAGACCATCCGAACGGTTTCGATAATTTTGCTTCAAGTGGATATATTTCGATCTGTTCGATTTTCATTAAATTTCCTTCTGTTGCGGAGAGGTTTCCCTACTAAGAAAATGAGTGAAAACTACCTATTTTCGTCCGAGTCGCTGATCTTCCGCTGCTAGCCATTCGTTATAGTCACGGGGCATCGCTTCAGGTGGCGCTAATCCTTCTTCACGTCGCCATCGAAGCAGTGGATGCTCAAGGCATTTTTGTGGTAGGTCAACCCGTTTGCCATACGCCGCCGACTCAAAAATCCCCATCATAATACCCACGATGTGATGTGCCTCTGCACCGCTGCACTCATGGTCTCGGTCTTGGTCTAAGGCGGAAACGTACTCTTCAACGAACCAGTAATCATCTATCTTGGCTGGTTCCGCGAAGCGGAATGCCGATAAGTCGGCACTTGAACGGTCGTAGTGTTCTGGATAAACCGGTTCCAGCGGTTCCCATTGATCAGGCTTTCCCTCTGGAATGTAGACAGGTTGCGACAGATGCCATGCGCCGCCTTTGATGAGCAGACACGCTGAACCGAATAGTTTTCCTTCGGTGCCGACGATTTCCATCACCGGATTCGTGCCACCCGGAAAACGGTGCTGCAGCAGATTGGCGGTGACACCGTTGTCGAAGTGCAGCGTCGCGGTGATCGATTCTCCCGCAATCGTCCCCATTCCGAGCGGGGACGGGACAACATCTTTGGGTGTGATAGGATGACCGTCGGTCAGTGCAACAGCGGAAACAGTGCGACAATGACCCGCAAATTTCAACATATTGTTCAATTGATGTGTGCCGATGTTCATCAACCCCAAACCACCGTAGTAGGCTTTGCCGCGGCTATTGATGTAACGGAGTTCGCCAATTGCTCCTTCGGTGAACGCCTTGTGCATCGCCCGCATGAACGCACCGACGCGCCCCTGATGATGCACCGCCACGCGAACCCCCTTCTCTTTCGCCTTTGCCATCACCGCAGTGGTGCCTTCAAGGTCAACACACATCGGTTTTTCAACTTCAATATGGACGCCGTGTTCCAACACGCGCATACAAAGGGGATAATGGAACTCTGTCCCCGTCGGGATAGCCACAAGGTCGGGTTGGGTCTGGACAATCATCTCGTCCAAGTCAGTAAACCGTGCAGCGACACCTAACTCGTCACCGAGGGTGTCGAGTCGTTCTTGAACTAGATCACACAATGCGACCACTTCGGTACGTGGATGGGCGTGATAGGCACGACCTGCGGCGGTGCCCCGTCCACGACATCCTAAAATTGCGACACGATAGGTTTCCATACGACCTCCTGAATCCAATCAGGTCAATCCTGATTTGCTTTCGGGCTTGACGTTGCCTGTGGGTAATGGTATATTAGACCGTGTGTTTATTGTAAAAGATTTTGGACATTAATTCAACCGGATTATCAACCTTCAATCTTCTTCGTATATCTAATTCCCTTTGCCACGAATAAGATTTCGACCCTCTAAAACGCAACTTATTATCTTCGGCGCAATTGTCCTCCTCCTTGTCCTGATTGCGCTGATTTATCGCCAGACATCTCTTTGGGAGCCGGATCAGAGCCTCATTGCCCTTCTCCCCAGTGCGCCGATCTGCTATGTCAGCGTAAAGGACTTGGGAAGTTTCGTCGAGACGTTTCAACGGAGCGAATTTGGGAAGCGGACCGCACAGATGCCTATTCTTGGAGAAATTCGAAGGGAACTCTGGTGGCGGCGGCTCATGTATCAGAAGCAGCGGTGGGAGTTGGAAATGGGAGGTAAATTGGATCTCAAGCGGCTTCAAGGATACCTAGGTGAAGAAGCAATCTTAAGTGTTTATAATCGAGGCGGCAAAATCTCATTTCTGCTCGTCAGTGCTCTTGGAGCGCAGGAGAAGCTGGAAATTGCGACGCTCACTGCGACAGGTCCCATCAACCCCAAATATAAACGGTTGAAAGAGAGTTATAGAAAACTGGATATCAACACCATCACAGGTTATCCGGAAGATTTCAGTTATGCCTTTATTGGCAAGATTGGTCTGTTAGCAACAGATAAATCTTTGATTCAGGATACGATTGACATCTACGCCGAACAGAAGCAAGGTTTTACCGCGTCCCGTTCCGAGGACTCCGATAAATCGGAGCTAGTGGCGACGGGAGACTATCTGAGCAAACAGTATGACACCGCTCGTAACACTATTTATGTCAACCCTGCCAAACTTACTGAAGTTGTTAAGTTTGACCAATCCCTCAAATCATTATTGCAGGGAATCGATGTGTGGACGTTCAGCAATCGCTACGAGGATGGCGTTATCTACTCGCAACATCGAATGATTAGGAACACCAATTCGCAACCCCGACAACCCCCGCGACCGACAGATGAAAAACTGTTCTCAATTCTTCCTACAACGACCACAATTCTGATTGCAAACAGTGATGCAAACCTCACAGAGTTGTGGCAACAGGTGAAGGCGAATTTATCCTTGAAATATCAGCGAAGTGGGATTGATTTATTACGTCATCTTGAAGCTAGAACTGCGTTGGTACTGCTCCCTTCCCCGGCGCGTGCCCCCGTCCCCGCGCTGGTGCCCCCGATGCTTTTGATTTTCCCGATTCAGGACCGAGCGAACTTAGAAGCTGCTTTAACAGAACTCAAGCGAACTAAAATCACTCGCAAGGGTAAACCGCTTCGATTTCTGGCTCCGATAAAGCACCAAGGGGTTGAATTACAGCCGATACAACTCCAATTTGGTTTAATCTTCAGTCTAAACGGTGGATATGCGCTCCTTGATAACTACTGGGTCATCGGCACACCGCTCGATGGAGTGGAGTCTGCTATCAACGCCTTTACCGGGCAGGCGGCCACGCTGGTTCACACGAAAATGCCTGATCTCTTAAATCGCCCAAGCCACAGCCATATCCAGATTCAGCCAAATCTTTTGATTCCAGAATTGAAGCGTCTGCCTCCGGTTGCCGCTTTGCTACTTTCACAGTTGATTGACCCAAAACTGATTCGACGTATAACGGATAACATATCTCCATTGGAAGCACTTGGATTAATCACCGCCGGTATCACTTTTAACCATGATGCTGTCGATGCCGAAATTCAGATTATCTTGGAGGAAAAGTAAAGGAACCACTTAGGAACTGCTATGGAAAATCAGGAAATCAAAATTACACATATCGAAAGCGAACTCTACGAATGGGATAAACCGCCAATCTGGAACGGGCTGCATGTTTATGACAAAGGGCGACTTCATCTGGTACGCGTGCGGGCAAGGAGCGGAAGAGAGGAGATTATTGGCTACGGCTTCAATGGAGGCACAGCAGCAACGCGACCTCTTCAGATATTTCCAATGTATGTTGACGAGTTCAGACCACAGTTGATAGGGAGGTCACCTATAGATACAGCTTACGTGTCTCAACTAGCGGATAATATTAAGATATATGGTCCGGGAGGTTATCACACACAGGTACTGGCTGCAATTAACCAAGCGTGTTGGGATATCAAGGGGAAGGTTGCGGGAAAATCAGTTCACCAGTTACTCAATGGTCAACAGCGACGGATTCGCGCCTATATCGCTGGTGGATACTACGGTAGGGATAAAGGGCTTGATGAGTTGAGAGAAGAGATGGATCGCAATGTCAACGAGTTTTTGGCAACCGCCGTCAAGATGAAGATTGGGGATAGAAATGCGGGATTCGATGTTGATATCAAACGGATAGAGGCGGCGCGACAGCAGATTGGACCGGATATTACCTTAATGGTAGATGCAAATTGCGCTCTGACTATTGAGCGAGCGATGGCGTTTCTCCCTGTACTGAAAGCAAACGATATTTTCTGGTTCGAAGAGCCGATCTCCAGCCACGATTATCGAGGACATAAGGAATTGGCTGCTGTCGCTAAAGATTACGATGTCCTGATCGCGACGGGTGAAAACGGCTACGGGGTTCATTACTTTCAAACGTTAATCGATTATCAGGGAGCAGATGTTTTTAATATTGATGTCGCGATCTTAGCCGGTTACGAACCTGCTTTAGCGGTGGTGGAAGAATCCGCAGCCCACCAGAAGTTGATTGCCCCTCATGGGGCGCAGGAACTTCAGGTGCATATTGCAGCAGCACGTCAAAACGGCTTGATGCTTGAGTATTATCCGCCTGCCGTGGATCCGTTAAGGGGTGAAATGTTTCACCCACAAATGTCATTGGAAAAGGATGGGTATGTAACAGTCCCGGAGCGACCGGGCATCGGCTTTGAGCCAAACATGGCTCTCCTTGAGTCACATCGCATTGGATAAGATTTAGGCTGACAATAGCAGGAACGGAAATCTAACGATACAAGGAGGTTCAGATGAGTTTAACGGAAAAACAGAAAGCAGATTATGAACGCGATGGATTTGTGATTTATGGGACCCTCCTGTCGGAGGAAACATTAGAAGCCTTGCGTGAGCGGATGGATGCTCTAGCAGATGGATCGCATCCCAACGCGGAGAAGGCGGGGGTACGGTTAGAAGCTGCCGCCCAGAGAGGTGAACTTGAGAACGTGCCTCGTCGTGATAAGGTCTGGCAACTTTTAGACCCTCATCGTTACGATGAAGTGGTTTTTGACCATGCCAGCAACCCGAAAATCCTAGACATCGTTGAGGAACTACTTGGCACGGAGGATATCAAACTATTCCACACCCAGACCTTGATGAAGCCTGCTTTCCACGGCTCGATTGTTTCTTGGCATCAGGATTCGGCTTACTGGACTTCCGTGGATCCGCCCACGCTTGTGAGTTGCTGGACAGCGTTGGACGATGTGACGGAAGAGAACGGTTGTTTGCGATTGCTCCCCGGCAGTTACAAGAAAGGGATTTGGCCACATGAGCGACGGGATTTTCTGCACGCCCAAGGCATAGACGAGTCTACAGCGGTGCCGGTGGTGTTGAAGGCAGGCGGATGCAGTTTTCACCACAGCTTGACCGTCCATGGCAGTGGCGAAAATCGAACGCCGCATCGCCGTCGAGGGCTTGCGACCAGTTACATGCGAGCGGATTCCAAGTGGGTTGGCGATCCAAATCAAAAGCGGGACTTTCCACTCTTGCGCGGTAGGGAGTATCCCGGATGTGTTTGAACGGATTAAATGGTAAACGAGGCGGTATGAATACGAAAGCCGAGACTTTCATATAGATTCACCGCTGCGGTTCGATAAAATTGGGTGCCAACTTCCGTCACAGCGATGCCCCGGTTGTGCAAGTAATTCAAAGAGCTAACCATCAGCACTCTGCCGAGTCCAACACCTCTGTGGTCTTCATGGACACCTGTCCACCCAATGACGCCGGGGAATGTTCCACCGATTTTTTTTCGATCATGCAGAACAATGCCCGCACAGATGCCGACAGGTTCTCCGTCCTTTTCGGCAAAGAAGAATCCCTCCGGAGCAAAATCTAGTTTCTTGTTGACACCCGAGAAGGTTTGGGTCCAGAACTCCTCTGGTGTCGATGCGCTGCCAAACACCGCATTCTTGACATCCGCCCAAGTTTGCTCATCGTCCTCTTGAAACGTTCTCATGTTATACCCTGCTTTGATTGGGGGAGGCTGCGGCGTATAGTTCCACATGTCGAGCCGTAGGATAAGCTGGTCATGTATAACTTCGATTCCTTCTCGTTCAAAACGGTTCAGCATCCCACGATAAGGGGCATCTAGCCAATTCGACACACCAATCTGCTTTGCGCCTTTATCTTTGAGGTAGTTGATGCACTCCTGCATTGGGGGAAGGCTGTGGCATTCGCCCCGGAAGTTGTCAGGTACACCCGCCCAACGGATTTCTCCCAACCCATCCTCTACCATAGCACCGTATGCAAAACTGACCAACTCGCCATCCATAGAGCCGAGCGCGAAAAGACCCGATTGTTCCAGTGCGTCCAAATCAACCGTGGTAAGCGTCTCAAATCCGTGCACATTATCATAAGCATCGTTTATCAAGGATAGCGCTGCGTCTCGATTCTCTGTGTTTAGTTTTTCGACGCTCAAGTGGCTCATTTTGTGTCTTTATCCTTTCTACGGGAAGCGGAGAAGGTAAGCTTTCTATTTCCCCACGATCATGTCCCCATCTCAATGACTATATTCCCCCATTCATCCCGCAATGCCGTACAACGTGGTGGCACCAGAATTGTTGTGTCATACTCTTCAACGATGAACGGTCCACTTTCAGATTCGCTCGTCAACCCTTCACGAGATAACACTGGCACTTCAAGCCAACCTGTCTCCCTACCGAAGTAACAACGACGGTTTGGAGGTAAGGTTTGAGAACTTGGGGGTTGGAGATATGAGAACTGAGATTTGGCAGTTGGGATAACTGCGGTCAAGCGGAGGTTGACAACCTCTATCGGGTCATCGGGGGCGCGATGTCCGTATGTGCGTTCGTGGTCGTCAGCAAACCGTTCCCCTAATGTGTGGAAAAACTGCGGTTGTCCAATATCCCCCTCAACAATGGGCAGCGTCAATTCAGATGATTGTCCCGCATAGCGTAGGTCTACCGCACGCTGCAAGACGACTCCGTTCCGATCCCGTTCCGAGGACTCCGATGTATCGGAGGAGTCCGAGACTTGCGCCGCGTTTTCTCCTTCTGCCATCAATCCTTCTCGCGCTGAGGTTTCCAACCGCCCCAACGTTTCTTTGAAATCATTTATGTCCAACTCAGTGAGTAGACGCTTGTAGGTCTGAACGAGATGATAGGCGATGTCCGCGTAGAGCAACCCGAACGCACTGAAGAGTCCGGGTGAGGGCGGAATGAGGATTCGCTTCATACCGAGTGATTCTGCCAATTCTGTCGCATGGAGGGGACCGTTGCCGCCGAAAGCACATAGCACAAACTCGCGTGGGTCGCGTCCGCGTTCCAATGACACGGCTCGTGCAGCACGTGCCATGTTCGCCGCAGCGATCCGATAGACACCATGGGCGGCGTCGGAGGCACTCAAGTTGAGTGGCGCAGCAATTTTGTCGTGCAGGGTTTGATGTGCTTTCTCTGCGTTTAGTGGCAGCGCACCACCTGCGAGATGCTCTGGATTGAGATAGCCGAGCACTACATTGGCGTCGGTGAGCGTCGGTTCCTCTCCGCCTATTCCATAACAGGCGGGACCAGGGACCGCACCCGCGCTCTGTGGACCGACCCGCAGTGCTCCACCCGTGTCCAGATATACGATGCTTCCACCGCCGGCACCGACCTCAGCAATGTCAATCGCGGGCACGCGCAACGGATAGCCTCCCCCTTTGCTCAAACGGGTGCCGACCGAAACCCCACCGCCGACTTGGTATTCCGGCGAGTGCATGATCTGCCCGTCTTCGATCAAAGATGCCTTCGCCGTAGTGCCGCCCATGTCGAGCGTCAAAACATTCGTTAAACCGACACGCCCTGCAAGCGTGAGCGAGGCGATGACCCCCGCCGCTGGTCCCGATTCGATAATGTGAATAGGTATCTCGGCGGCGGATTCAGCGGACATGACGCCACCGTTGGATTGCATGACATAGAGCGGGAGAGCGTTATCTGTGTGAGTTAGCTGTTGGTTCAGTCGGCCCGACAGCGAGTGCAGATAACGGCTGACAACGGGTTGTAAGTAAGCATTGATAACAGTCGTGCTCGTCCGCTCATACTCTTTAATTTCGGGTAGGACATCGCAGGATAGGGAAACGGGTAGGTCTGGTGCTAACTCGTGGATGAGTTCGCCCAACTGTCGCTCGTGATCAGGATTGATGTAGGCGTTGATGAGGCAGACTGCGAGGGATTCAATATTTTGTCTTAGCATCCATCGGATCACTTCCCGTGCCCCTTGGATATCCAACGGCTGCACGATCTCACCGTTTGCATCAATGCGTTCCTCAACCTCGCGTCGTAAACGTCTCAACGCCAATGGGAGCGGCTTCTCCCACGTCAAATCGTACAGGCGAGGGTAGCGTAGTCGCCCAATTTCAAGCACGTCCCGGAAACCCTTTGTTGTGATAAGTCCGGTCAAAGCACCTTTGCGTTCTAAAATCGTGTTAGTCGCCACCGTTGTGCCGTGCACTACTTCGCTGATTTGACGCGGCAGCAGCGGTGCCAAACCCGCAACTATGCCTTCTGCGTAATTGTCTGGTGTGGAAGGCACTTTCTGCGTCAAAACTGTGCCATCATCCCCTATCAGGACGATGTCGGTGAAGGTGCCGCCGATATCAATGCCGAGGCGGTGTGTTTTTTGGGTTGAATTCATTTCAGCAGTTCCTTATCTTTTGACCGGTCATCCCTTCTGAAACGGTACTGGACTCATCTGCGTTGGTATCCACATGGACACCCAACTAACAGTCAATCAAGCCGCTCGAAAACTGAATCTTTCATCTAAGAGTATCAGGCGTTGGCTCAAAAGTGGCAAGCTCAACGGCGAAAAGGTAGACGGGAAATGGTACGTTCAAGTTGATGCCATATTTGAACACTACCTAAACCCTAATGCCCACATGAATACTCAGTTAGCTCTTGAACAATTGCAGGATGAAACGAGACACCTGCGACAATTATTAGATAACCGTGACAGTCAAATTGAATCTATGACTCAGCATATAGAGCGTCTTTCTCAACTGTTAGCTATATCTCACAGATCGCTCCAACAGATTACGGATCAGTATCACCTCTTGATAGAAGATAATCGAAAGCCGTCTTTCTGGAAACGCCTGTTTGGCCGTTAATTGTCGCACATTGGTCAATCAATCGTTGATTACATCATGAAACTCTGCGGACTAAAGCGACAACCTGTTCAGCCAACTCAATAGCTTCTCTAGCTGCTTCTATATCCGGTTCTTCTAAATCTTCCATCGGATAGCGCATTGTTACTCCATACTCGCCTAAAATTTCAGCAGCTGACATCAATTTCTCAAAGACCGATTCTTGTGTTGTGCATAGCTGCGTGAGGTAAACGAGGTCGTGCACAAAGCGGAAGGATATCGACTGAGCAATTAGATAACCCTTTAGGTACTTCTCAGCACATTGCTGGGCGTGATAGCAAGCCATCCCCGGCAGAGGTTTTTCGGGTCCCAATGCGCGACGAGCCATCTCTAAGTCTTGATCTGCCTTCTCAAACCAAGCCCGTTCAGGCCGCACGTCGTTCATACAACACTTCTCCTTCTTTCAGCACCTTGTAGATAAAGGAATACGGATCACTGCGCTGCGCAGCAAGGACTTCCGGGGAGCGAATAATGACATCAACGGGTAGGACAAAACGCTCGGCAATTGCCCGACGAATTGGATTACCGCGTTGCAACTGTCCAGCATGATCACGCAGCACGACCAACAGATCTACATCGCTATGCTCTCCAACTTCTCCGCGAGCATGACTGCCGAAGAGGATGACTTGTTCTGGATTAAAGCGTTCGACAATCAGTTGTGCTATCGCTTGGATAGTAGTTTTGTCAACAGGAGTTTCAATAGTGTTCATAAGATTTTCTTGTACATTTCCTTTTGCTGGTAGCCATAAACTAGTTGCTTTATGTTCTCCTGAACCTCCTCAACCGTCTTCTCCATTTTATCCACGATTTCGGTGTTTTCTTCATTGTCTGAATCCGGATTGACAGAATTTTGGGATTCTCAAGATTTGAGGACGTATCCTTTCTTATACCTACATTGCTTGGATAGCCATATCTAAGCCTTTTCTTGTTCCCCAGATGGACACTCTCAGGTCAATTCTCGAATCTTCTGACGAAAGTAGCAGAAGCTGGGCGATTTGTTAGTCTCTACATTCATGTGTGGGGTGATGTGCTCCGCCCACGCTGATTTTTCGATGCCTACTGCCTGTCCTCCCCTTCTTCTAAGTGCATTTGAACCACCTTGGAATACTGCGTCAGCCAAAAACTCCCATGTGCCGCAAATCGAGTCGTTTTCATAGCGATTCAGTACACCGTCTCTGGCATTCGGATAAGCGACCTTGATTGCAGGGATGTCACCGAGTAGCCAAGCTTCCCCTTCTTCTATGGCAATGCAAAACCGTGTCTCCGGCTTTGGGTTACACGCATTCAGGACGGTGAAGAGTTCTTCGCGGAATACCTTTAGACATCTATTATCAAGGTCACAAACCAGAATCACTGCCGCAGGATAATTGGCAGGGTAGTTAGCAAATGTGTTTCCATACCCTCTGAGTAGCCTAGGCAGCCGGTCAAGCAAAAGACGGTTTCTGGCATCGGTATTACTTATGAGGTTTCTAGGAACGCGACCAATTCCCTGATAAGCGCGAACCTTGAATGAATGCTGGTTGCCGATAATTTTTGGAATGAGAATGTCGAGCATCCGCTTGCCTGATTGGTCTTCAACGAGTATCTCAAAGTGCATCCACTCACCTCGCATCGAGATAATCGCTATACCAGAGTCCGCCCAGCGGCAAACCTTCTGCGACCATGTTATTTACGATTGGATCGTCGCTCGCCCGACGGATAATTGAACATCCGTCCTCGCCCTTTTCAAGAATCCAGACCTCTTGCGGATCTAAAGAATCGACAAAGTATGGCTGGTGCGTCGTAATAAAAACCTGAGAGCCGCCTCTGCGTCGACTGGCATGTTCACGGAATTCATCAGCGAGGGACTCCAAGAGTTTGTGATATAAGCCGTTTTCCGGTTCTTCGATACAGAGAAACGGAGGCGGTGATGGATCTTTGAGCAGCAAGAGGTAGGCGAAGACCTTGAGCGTTCCGTCAGACACTTGCTGGGCGTAAAAGGGATCCTCAAAGCCTTTGTCATTAAACCTAAGTAGCAAACGTCCGTCGCTGGTTCTTTCCGTGTCGATCCGGTCTATCCCCGGAATTTTAGCGGCGATCTCTTTTAGAATCGTTTTGAAACGTTCTGGATGCTCACGTTCCATGAATTGCACGACATTGCTGAGATTATCGCCATGGGTATTGAGATGTTGTTGTGGACCCGCTAGCGGTAGGCTGCGTACAGCATCTGGGGTGAAGTAGCTCAAATACCATCCTTCGATAAAGTGGCGAAAAGCAGAAATTCGCGGGTGTTGTTTTAAGGCACCGAGGGTGGCAATACCGAGCTTACGCCGGTCCTCCAATTCGATAGTCTCGGTCTCGTTAGGTTCTTCTGCCCTTATTGACTCTATGAAAAGATCAAGTTGCTCCTTTTCTTCGTCAATCTGATACCCTCCCTGTTCTCCCTTCCACACCACACCTGCACCGTGATAGAGAAGTAAAAAGGAAAACGGTTGTCCACGCTTCTGACCTTTTTGTTTTTGTTTGAGGTTTTCCCATAGGACATAGGGGCGTCCAGACTCGTCTGCCTCTATGTCAACCCGGTATGTGATGGACTGGGCGTTTCCATGTTCTCTGTAGCACACCTCAAACTCAATGGGTCCTGTTTCCCCCTGCGTCCGTATCTTCTCGAAGCCACCACGCTCTCGTGCGTTGCAGGCTTCTTCAACACCGAACTTGAGGGCGTCAGCTAGGAACCCAAAAACATCGAATAGAGCACTTTTTCCGACCCCGTTTTTGCCAATAACCACCGTCATAGGAGTGAGCGGCTGGTTCTTGCGTTGGTTACCCAGACGGCCCAGTGTCACATCCTTGAGTACCTTAAAGTTTCTGACTCTGAACCCTTCTATCTGTGCCATTTTACAACCCTCGTTTAATATACGTACTAAGTGTTGGTCTGAATATTGTCTGCATCCTGCGGCACATAATTCCTATTGCCTATTGTGTTGCACCGCAGCGGGGAAGTTACCTTTCAGATAGGCGAGAACCTCGTCAATAGGACATTTGCACTGCAAGTTAGCAAACGGAAATTCCCCCGTCTCCCGGAATAGCGCACCGTTCCGAGCGTGAAAATCTCCCAACCGATCTGTAAACTGTCCCCAGTGCCCCATGGTGTACCGAACTTCGGGCCTCGGCTCCGCACTCTGTTTCCAACGTTCTGGAAACAGTTTTTGGAACGGTAGCACGGAATTGAGCCAACTACCGCATTGAACGAGTTCAACATCGGGACGTTGGGCTTGAGAATCTTGCAGCAACCGAATCAGGGACGCGGCAAATGGAATCCACCTATCGCTCAAAGGGGATCGGGGTTGATAGACGTTGAGGATGTGGATGTTGAGTTGGTCACTCCCGTAGTCGTAGGTCCAACACTCGTAGGGTCGGGTCTCCGGCGGCGGCAGCGCACCTGCGCGTTTTTTCAGATAGGGCAACAAGACATTTAACCCTGCTGCTTCAAGCTGCTCGGTGGATGGTGCGTCCATATAACGGTCGAAAACTGTTCGCAGTTCTTTTAGAATCCCCGCCCATTCCGGGGCAGCCTCCCCGTTGGATGGGTGATGTTTGCCATCGTAAAGCGAAGTGTTCCGGTAAATATTTACCCTACTGTTCACTAACGCTTCAAAGTCGCTTTCCCCTTCACGAAGGCGTTTATGGACAAACCAGAGACTGAGTTTGGTAAATTCTTTCACATAGTTGATGTGGATTGAGTCACGTCCCAATGTGCGCTTTCCTCCTTCTACTGCATAACGTGGATAGGTTATTCCTCTGTCTCTCGTTTTGAAGTACCTTTAATTGACCAAAGGGTCTTGAGAAGGATCTTGATGTCAAATCCAATTGACCAGTTCTCGATGTAGTAGAGATCATAACGGATACGCTCCTCCAAAGAGGTATTCCCCCGGAGTCCATTGACCTGCGCCCAGCCGGTGAGTCCGCATTTGACGCGATGCCGGTCTAGGTAATGGGGGATCGACCTGCTGAAGTCGTCGATCAATCCTGACATCTCCGGACGGGGACCCACGAGGCTCATATCTCCCTTCAGGACATTGAAGAATTGGGGCAGTTCATCCAAACACCAACGTCTTAGAAACCTGCCGAGCCGTGTCTGCCGCGGATCATCTTTTGCAGCCCAGACGTGTCCAACGCCTACCTCCGCATCTTCTCGCATCGATCTGAACTTATAGATATAGAAAGGTTTACCATCTCGCCCTGCCCGTTCCTGTCGGAAAATAACCCTCCCCGGCGACGAGAGTTTCACAGCGATGGCGATGACGAACATCAATGGGCTGCAAACAATCAACGCGATACCGCTCAACAGGATGTCCATTCCACGTTTAATCATCCCGCGCCAACCTTGGAGTGGCAGTTCCTTCAACCTGACTACTGGAATGCCATCAAAATCCGCTACCCGTGTGCGGCCGATCATCACTTCATAGAGATCTGGGAGCAGATGCATCCGCACAGATAGCCCTTCGCAAACATCTACAATCTGTAAAATCTCGGTATGCGAAATCGCCGGTGAGGTGATGAAAAGCTCATCAATTCGATACTTCTGGACGAGGCTCCGAACCTCTGTGAAGTCACCGAGAATGCGGTGGGGGATCGGCTGTGACGGTGGACGTTCACCAAGTAGGACACCGACAAATTCGTAACCGCTGCCGGTTCTCTCTTGGAGCGTATGAATCAGTTGCTGCGTCGTCCTATTAAAACCGACCGCTGCGACACGACTGATGCCAACACCCAACTGCTGGATTGCCTCTTTGAAACGTTGGATCGCCAGTCGATTGAAAGATAGGAGAACGACACTTATCGCACAGGACAAAATCATCACCCAGCGGGAATATTGGTGGTTGTGATAGATAAAGAAAATTGCGCTGAGTGTGGCAATTGACGCAATCAACCCCGCCTTTGAGATGGAGGCTACCGTTTCAAGTGTAATGTGCCCCTCAATCCGGTAAAGCCCAACGCCGCGAAGTACGAGAATCCAGATGAACCCCATCAGCGGGATGAGTTGGAAATAGTAATCGAGTGGCGGGGGCGCTCCCTTATGGATGGCGACTCCGTCTAGCCATCCCGATTCAAATCGGAGCCAGTACGCAACAAAAACCGATGCGCTGATGAAACAAACATCAAGGAGAAGGGTGAAAACAGTAAGGAGTTGATCAAGAGTTTTGTTTGACATTGTTATATTCAATTCCAGTACATCTGTTCGGATGGATGGAATTGTATCAAAAGAACCTACAATTTATCAACGGTAATTTGTATGGGAGGATTGTTCAAGAAGAGATGAAATAGGTGACAATGGGTATGACAGGACGCGAAACTTAACCTAATTTTAGCATTGCGGCTGGGCTAGGGAGTATGCTATAATCGAACTCTCAATCGCCCCAATCAAATCAGGATCTGGCATTTCTCCACATGAAGGCTTGAGCTGCGTATCCGAAAAAGGAAGGACCGTATGAGAAACTACTTGCAACCCCAATGGGATCAGAATTCAGAGCAACTTACAACGCCAATTGCATTGAGATTCAAAGTGATTTGTGTGATCGCTATCTTTTTGGCGATTCCATCGTTAGTTTTCGCACAAGCCACTGTATCTATCCAACCGTTAGAGATGGAGTCTCCAATCGTTGGACAGGAATTTTCCGTGGAGGTAGCCATCACTAATGGGGAAAATGTTGCCGCGTATCAAGTCACTGTGGAGTTCAATCCAAATACGCTTGCATTTGTGGAGGCAAAGAACGCCGATTACTTGCCTGAGAACGCGTTTGTAGTCCCACCAATCATTACTGATAATAACGTAACACTAGCGGCGACCTCTCTGGCTGATGTCTCCAACGGAGATGGCACCCTCGCAACCATTACTTTTTCCGTGGTCGATGTTAATCCTTCCACAATTAAATTTACAGCGGCTTTGCTTTCGGACCCTGAGGCTAACCAGTTAGACGTAATCACGACAAACGGTCAAATAACCGATCCGGCACCCAAAAATGAATTTCCTGTCGCCGTTATTGACGTTACACCGAAGACGGTTTTCACGGGTCAAACGGTTACGTTGAGCGCTGCAGGCTCGCAAGACGATAGCAAAATACAAACCTACGTTTGGCGTTTTGGCGATGGCTCTAACGCCGAACAGCAGGAAACAGTCACGCACGTTTATAAGCAACCCGGCACTTATACCGTCACGCTCACAGTTACTGACGATGGGGTTCCCGCACTGGAAGATGAAGCAATATTCGTTATCACAGTTACCGATGAGAAATTGTCTGTCCGTCAACAGGGGAAACAGATAATATCATGGGGGCAGCTTAAAATCAGAAAGTAGAAAAAGAATAATGGGGGATTCTTAAAAGGAGCTAGCAAAATGAGATTGATTCAGTTTCAGTTACCAGAAAGGGGAAGGCGAATCGGCTGTATTGATGGCGAGCATGTTGTTGACTTGACCAGCATCAATGCGGAATGGACGCGGATCTATAACCTTTTTCTTGAGGCTCGCAGAAGCGGAAAGACTATTGACGCGTATCTCGCAGCGACTTCCGCTGAAACCGCAGATCGGGTGCTGTATAATCAACTTCTCACCAGCCGACCGGGGGATGCGAGCGGCTGGATTTTGCCCCCACTTGACCATCCGGACCCAGCCCACTGCACAGTTTCTGGGACAGGGCTAACGCACCTCGGCAGCATGGAGGCGCGCGATCAGATGCACACAATCACTGACACCGATGAAGGAACGAAGACAGATTCACAGAAGATGTTTGAAATGGGACTGAGAGCTGGCAAACCTGCCTCCGGTGAACGTGGGATTCAGCCCGAATGGTTCTATAAGGGGAACGGGACAGTTCTGCGGGGACACAACGACTTCTTAGATATTCCCGACTTCTCAGAAGATGGCGGTGAGGAGCCGGAAATTGTTGGTTGCTACGTCATTGATGACGATGGGATTCCGTGTCGGCTCGGTTTTACAATCGGCAACGAGTGGGCAGATCACCCTATGGAGCGCGTGAATTATCTGTGGCTCGCTCTATCAAAAATGCGCGTCTGCGCTGTTGGCCCGGAGTTAGTAACCGATGAATCGTTTACGGATGTTCGAGGCAGTTGCCGTATCGTGCGGGAATCGGAGGAGATCTATCATTCGGGCGATCTGCTCACGGGCGAAGCGAACATGAGCCATACGCTTGCCAACCTTGAGGATCATCATTTCAAGTATCCCCACTTTCGGATCCCCGGCGATGTGCATCTGCACTACTTCGGGACAATGAAGCTCTCTTTCCCAGATCGACCAACCTATCAGACAGGGGATGAGATCGAAATTCGCTTTGATGGGATGGGGGCGGCACTCGTCAATTATGTCCGTCAGATCCCGGTATCAAAGACACCGGTGGGGGTAGAGAAGGGATAGCACGTTAATTCGTCGGCTTGTTGACACGAATAAGCGCAACTCGCTATCGAGCGATGCGAAACCCGATCACAAATTCTGTGTACTCCTTACTGAAGAAGTCGTAGCTTGTGCAGGTGCTGTAATCGTGGTTGTAGTACCACGCACCACCCCTGACCACACGGAAGTGTGGATTGTCTTCATCATACCATGTACTTGTCCATTCCCACACGTTACCAAGCATGTCGTAGCAGCCGAAGGGACTGACCCCGTCTGGGAAGGCACCTACAGGGGTTGTGCCGCCCGCGCCAAGTTCTACGGTGTTGCAGCGCGGTTTGTCGATTTCATTTCCCCACGGAAATATATCTCCATGGTCACCGCGGGCTGTCCGCTCCCACTCCTCGAAAGCGGGCAATCGGCAACCTGTCCACGCTGCATACGCTTCCGCGTCCTCACAGCTCACCTCCGTGACCGGGTGATCGCCCTTCTTTTCTGGATATGCTCCGTCCTCCCAAGATTGCGGTTGTCGATGACCTGTTTCCTGAATAAATCGCTGGTACTGTGCATTCGTTACTGGGTAGCGAGCTATCTGGAATTCCTCCACCCAGAGCGAGGTCAACTCCTCACCAATCAACACCTCCCCGGTGGGGATGTCAACCATGCTGTCCAATACCTGAAAGGCGGCATCGCGAACGTTCTGATCCGTGTGATTGAGGGCATGACCGAGCGGTGAAATAATCTCTCCGATCGGCGGCGTTGTGAGTGGACGCATCCGTTCCCAACCTAGATTCGTCGCTAACAGCAGCCGAGCAGCTTCCGTTAGGGATTTCTCAAAGTGCCATGTCCAGTACTGTTTGAGCAGTTGCTGCAACGCCTCTGGATCATCGCTTTGCGCGAGTGCAACCCTCGCTTTCCGGCGATCTGTTCCGTTATCCTCAATCAGCGTCTCCAGCTTTATAAATTCTGGCAATGTGTTTCCCACCTTCTTTGGGGCTGGTTATTTTTCGGTCTTCCTCCCGTCTGGATCGGGATTTGGAAATCCCTCCTACAGATCCCCACACCTTCTTCGGATTTGAGCGTGTGTCACTCCAAAGTCGATATATCCTCTACCAGTTGCTTCAACCGTCTCAGAAACTGTGCAGCGATGACACCGTCAACAACCCGATGATCACACGACAGTGTTAGTGCCGTCCGTACCCCGGGCACTACCTGCCCATCTTCGACCACAGGCTTTTCCACAATCGCCCCAACAGCGAGAATCGCCGCTTCTGGTGCGTGGATAATGGCATGAAAGGTCTCAATGTCGTACATCCCCAAGTTCGTAATGCTGAACCCTGCGCCGGATGCATCATCCGCCGAAAGCTTTCCAGACCGTGCCCCATCAACCAGTGAACGCACAGTTTCGGCAATCTCAGCGAGGGAACGTTGATCGGCATCGCGTATCACAGGCACAACTAGACCGCCCTCTACTGCGGTGATTAGCCCAACGTTCACCGCATGAGGGATGGCAAACGCATCACCCTCAACCTGCGCCCGCATTTGGGGAAACTCGTGGAGTGCCAATCCGGCTGCTTTGACGAAACAGTGGGTAACTGAGATCCCCTCTGGACGGTCATTCAAAAGCGACGTTGCGTCTGCCTCCAATGTCAGGTAGAAGTGCGGGGCAGTCTGGAAACTCTCTTGTGTCATCCGAGCGATGGCACGACGCATCGAACTCATCGGCACCAACTCAGCATCTGATTCCGCTCGACTGGCTTCGACCGCACGTTCCACATCCCCGGTTGTTATCGCGCCGCCGGGACCGCTGCCTGACAACTCTGCTAGGTCAATTCCGTGTTCTGCTGCGAGCTTCCGGGCGGCGGGGGATGCCCGTACCCGCCCCGTTGCTGCACGACGCGGACGCGTCGATGGAATCGGAGCGGCGCTTGCTTGAGTCGTTTCAGGAGTTGGAGGTGGCGTGTCCTCAACTTCAGGGATAGGTTCATCCGCTTCGCCGATAAAGCCCATTGTCACGCCCACGGGCCGCTTCTCCCCTTCGTGAATCAGTATCTTGCGCAGGAGTCCCGACGCAGGTGCAGTGATCTCAATGGTTGTTTTTTCGGTCTCGACCTCGCACAGCAGCTGCCCCTCCTCAACGCGGTCTCCTTCCGCCACACTCCAACCGATAACCGTTGACGCTTCGCTGCTGAAACCTGACTTGGGAAGCACGATCGGTGTCATACGGACATTACCTCCTGAATTGTCGCCACAACCCGCTCTTGTGAGGGGATGTAGGCGTTCTCCAACGTCGGACTGAAGGGGACAGGTGTGTGGGGTGCGGTGATACGTTTAATCGGCGCTTCAAGGCTATAGAACGCCTCGTCTGCTGCTAACGCTGCGATGTCTGTGGCGAGGCTGCACCGTGGGGTGTCTTCATCAACAATCACGAGGCGACCTGTTTTCTCAACCGAATCCAGAATGGTTCCACCGTCCAACGGGCTGAGTGTCCGTGGATCGATGACCTCAACGCTGACCCCCTCGGCTTCAAGCGTTTCTGCCGCAGCTAGTGCCACGGTGACCATCTTCGCAATGGCGACGACAGTCACATCGCTACCCTCACGTCTAACCTCCGCCACCCCCAAAGGTACGGTGTAAGGCTCTTCGGGCACGTGCCCTTTCTCACCTAACAATGTCTTGTGTTCGAGGAAAAACACCGGATCGTCGTCCCGAATGGCAGCGATCATCAGTCCCTTGGCATCGTAGGGCGTGGTGGGGATTACCACTTTCAAGCCGGGGATGTGTGTAAAGATAGAATAGAGGCTCTGCGAGTGTTGTGCCGCCGCGTTTACCCCCGCTCCAATCAGCGCACGGACGACCATCGGGACCTTCGCCTTGCCACCGAACATATAGCGCAGTTTCGCCCCCTGATTGTAAATCTGATCCATCGGGATGCCAAAAAAGTCAATGAACATCAACGCAGCGATGGGTCGCAAGCCCGTTGCCGCAGCGCCGACAGCTGCCCCAATGAAGCCTGCCTCACTGATTGGCGTGTCGCGCACCCGATTGTGTCCAAACTTGCCTACCAATCCGCGGGTGATTCCCATCGGTCCGCCCCAAGAATCCTCGGCACCCGGCTCATCCGATCCAGCACCGCCGACGATATCTTCGCCCATGATAATGACCGAAGCGTCGCGTTCCATCTCCTGATGGAGCGCCTCACGGATAGCCAATCCAAGGGTCATAGTACGTTCTTCACCCATTATATCGCCTCCTCGTAATTAA
>PYIZ01000023.1:6574-6826 GCA_003635265.1 Candidatus Poribacteria bacterium | reverse complement strand
ATCGGGACCTTCGCCTTGCCACCGAACATATAGCGCAGTTTCGCCCCCTGATTGTAAATCTGATCCATCGGGATGCCAAAAAAGTCGATAAACATCAACGCAGCGATGGGGCGCAAGCCTGTTGCCGCCGCGCCGACAGCTGCCCCAATGAAGCCTGCCTCACTGATTGGCGTGTCGCGCACCCGATTGTGTCCAAACTTGCCTACCAATCCACGGGTGATTCCCATCGGTCCGCCCCAAGAATCCTCGGCA
>PYIZ01000023.1:0-6554 GCA_003635265.1 Candidatus Poribacteria bacterium | reverse complement strand
CACCGCCGACGATATCTTCGCCCATGATAATGACCGAAGCGTCGCGTTCCATCTCCTGATGGAGCGCCTCACGGATAGCCAATCCAAGGGTCATAGTACGTTCTTCACCCATTATATCGCCTCCTCGTAATTAACATAAACGTCAGTTGTTACTTCGCTCGCATCGGGGAAGGGGCTGCTGGCTGCAAATTTGACCGCCGCCTCAATAGCATCGGCGACCTGTGTATCAATTGCATCCAGTTCGTTATCCTCCAACAACCCTTGTTCGGTGACGCGGTTGCGGAACCGCTGGATGGCACAGTGCTTGGTCCGATACTCCTCAATTTCCTCCCTCGACCGATACCCCTGTGTATCACCTTCGTAGTGACCATAAAAGCGGTAGGTCTGGCACTCCAACAGTGTGGGTCCTTCTCCCGCTCGTGCCCTGTCAATTGCTGCGCCAGTTGTTTCGTAAACGTCGAAGAGATCCAAGCCATCGACAGTAACGCCGGGGATGCCGTACGCTTGCGCACGTGCGGCGATGTCGCCGCCAGCAGACGCGTACTTCACGCTGGTCGATTGGGCGTAGCGGTTGTTCTCTACAACGAATATAGCAGGGAGTTTCCAGATAGCTGCCAAGTTCAAACCTTCGTGGAAGGTGCCCTCGTTAGCACCACCATCTCCGAAGAAACTAACGGCAACTGCTCCGCTGCCCTGTACCTGTGCCGTGAGCGCCGCCCCACAAGCCAGCGGAACACCACCACCGACGATGCCGTTCGCACCGAGCATACCCCGGTCTATGTCGGCGATGTGCATGGAGCCACCCTTACCTTTGCAGGCACCTGTGGCGCGTCCATACAGTTCAGCCATCATCTCGTTGACGCCGACACCCTTGGCGATGCAGTGACCGTGACCACGGTGGGTGCTAGTAATGCTATCTGCATCGGACAGGTGGGCGCAGACACCGACCGCCACCGCTTCCTCCCCTGCGTAAAGGTGGACGAAGCCCGGAATTCGTCCGGCGGCGTATTCGTCGTGCACTCGATCCTCGAACTTGCGGATTGTGACCATCCGCTCGTAGATTTCAAGTAGTTTGTCTCTTGGAATGTCCATACAATTCTCCTTAATCTGTGTTGTCAACTCATTGTTAATCCACCGGAGACGTTAATAGCGAGACCGGTGAGATAATCGGATTCAGACGAAGCAAGAAAAGCCGCCGTGTTTGCTACATCTTCTCCTACGCCAACCCGTCCCAAGGGAACATCCGAATTGCGTTGTCTCATCGCCTCAGCGTGCCGTCCACTCGTCCGCCACTCTTCGCCGGTAATATCCTCCGACGATAGGGCAGCCGCTATGTAACTTACCCGCTCCGTATCAATAATACCGGGACAGATGGCGTTCACGTTAATATGGTGAGGTGCCAATTCCTGTGCTAGGGCTTGCGTGAAGCCGATTACTCCGAATTTGGAGGCGGCATACGCTGCACAACGCCCCGAACCCTGTTTACCTAACATAGAGGACATGGTAATGATCTTTCCGCCTCTGCCGCGACTTATCATGTGCCGGGCGACCGCTCTACAGCAGAGAAAAGTCCCTTTGAGATTGACCCCGTGCACGGTATCCCACGCCTGTTCCTCTAGTTCAACCACCGGTACACGGTCAGGACCAGGGCGTGAGCCAGCATTGCTCACAAAGATGTCTATATGTCCGAACCGCTCAATGCTTTCACTCATCAATGCATCTACCTGATCGGTGTCGGATACATCTGCCAAGATAGCCACTGCCTGTCGCCCCAACCCTTCAATTTCACGGACGACGGAAGGGACTCCCTCCCAATCGTTTGAGTCGTAAGCATAAGGATCGCTGATAACGTCATTGACAATGACATCGGCACCCTCCTTAGCGAGGCGTGTCGCAATCGCACGACCAATGCCGTGTTCACCACCTGCACCCGTCACTAAGGCAACTTTTCCGTTAAGATTGTACATATAATTCTCCTTAATCTGTGTTGTCAACCCATCGCTGAACCACCGGCGACGTTGATAGCAAGACCCGTGAGATAATCGGACTCGGACGAGGCAAGAAAAGCGGCGGTTTTTGCCACATCTTCTCCTACGGCAACCCGTCCCAAGGGAACTCGCGAATCGCGTTGCCTCATCGCCTCATTGTGTCGTCCGCTCGCCCGCCACTCTTCGCCGGATATATCCTCCGGCGATAGGGCAGCCGCTATGTAGCTCCACCGCTCCGTATCGACAACGCCGGGACAAATGGCGTTTACATTTATGTGATGGGGTGCTAGCTCTTGCGCCAAGGCTTGCGTGAAGCCGATTACTCCGAATTTAGAGGCGGCATAAGCTGCGAAACGCGCCGAACCGGTTCTGCCCGACACGGAGGACATGGTAATGATTTTTCCGCCCCCGCCGCGGTCTATCATGTGGCGGGCAACCGCTCTACAGCAGAGAAAAGTCCCTTTGAGATTGATTTTGTGCACGGTGTCCCACGCTTCTTCCTCTAGTTCAACCACCGGCACACGGTCTGGACCAGGACGTGAACCGGCATTGCTCACGAAAATGTCGATATGCCCGAACCGCTCAACACCTTCATTCACCAATGCATCCACCTGATCGGCGTCGGATACATCTGCTAAGATAGTCACTGCCTGTCGCCCCAACGCCTCAATCTCACGGACGACGGAAGGGGCCCCCTCCCAATCGTTTGAGTCATAGGCATAAGGATTGCTGACAACATCACTGACAATGACATCTGCACCCTCCTTGGCAAGACGCGTGGCGATCGCACGGCCAATGCCGTATTCGCCGCCAGCACCTGTGACTAAGGCAACTTTCCCGTTAAGATTATACATAAACTCCTCCTGAAGCGTCTTTCAATAGCTCACCTCCCTCTTTGGATTCCGGATCAATCGAGGGGATTACTCTCCCTCTCGACGTGGCCTCACTAGCGTAGTACCATCCGCCTCAATCAGGGGCCGGTGGTAAATGTACGGCGGCTCCAACACCGCTTGCTGGGCTTCGGTCAGTTCGGAGACCCACTCCGGCATATCTGCTTCGTAATAACCACCGTGATAGTGGAGGTATTTGGGGGTATAGCGGTAGAGCGCGGTGCGTCTTTCACCCCTGCCCTTCCACGGAAGGGTGCCGTGCGTGGTTGCCTCATTGAAGATGACCATATCGCCAGCCGAAAGGGGGATGTGGTAGACAATCTCCCGGTTGGCTTCCCACAACAGAATGTCTTCGGGACAGCGGTAGTTCGCTTTGTGGCTGCCCGGTATAACGCATAGACCACCATCGCCGGGATTCACATCTGTCATGTAAAACTGGCAATTGATTAGACCGCAGCGCATTCTGCCGTTTTGGTAGGCGTAGAAACGAGATCCGTTGAAAGTAACGTTGCCATCGCCGTGAAGGACCAGTCCTTCGGTGCCGGCTGTGGCAGTCAGTATATCGGGCTCATGGTCCAACTTCCAGCCTCGGCCCAGCAGGGTATTGAGGTAAGGGATAAGTTTGGGATGGGCTAGTAGATCGCGAAAGGGCTGGCACCAAGGGTGTTCCCAAGTTAGCATACCGCTGATGCGACTGCGGAGGTACTTTCCTTCCAACTGTGGACCAACTGCGCGGAGATCGTGTTCGCTATGTTTGTCTATATTCGCATCAACAGCCTCGTTTAGGCGTTGCACCTCGTCGGTCGAAAGAAGACCTTTAACAACGATAAAGCCCTGTAGATCGAAGAGATATTTTTCTCGCTCGCTCATCGTGGGGAATTGTTCTGCTTCGTGCATAATTGCCGCCTCCCGTTTGGCGTGTGGATTTTAGTTTTCAAGTACGGGGTCGGAAGCACCGATCGGTGTCTCTGTTACCATAGGCTGATTACTATATCACTGCTCATTAATCGGGTCAAGCGAAAACCGAGCCTGAGAAAGTTTTCTGTTGACGCTACAGGACACCCGTGATATAAGAATAAGGGTGATAATCATCTCGCAACTTAAAAGACTAATGGGCTATCCTACCGGTAACAAAATTAACCTAGTCAGGATTCTGTCTAAATGCAAGGAGGCTTTCTTATGGAACTCGGTTTCTTCACAATGCCACTGCATCCGCCGGGCGCGGATTTCACGAAGACCTTGGATCACGACATGGAGCAGGTGGTGACACTGGACAAGTTGGGCTACACTGAAGCGTGGATCGGTGAACACTTCACCTTTGAATGGGAGAATATCCCATCTCCTGAACTTTTCATCGCGAATGCGCTGGGGTTGACCAAAAACATCGTCTTCGGTACAGGCGTCACCTGTATGCCCATCCACAATCCGGCTGCGGTCGCCCATCGCATCGCCCAACTCGACCATCTAGCACACGGACGCTTCTATTGGGGCGTCGGTTCCAGTGCCATACCGGGGGACTGCGAGATGTTTGGATTCGCCGCGGACGGTGATCGCCGAAAGGCAACACGAGAGGGGATCGAGGCGGTGCTCCAAATTTGGGAGGATCCCAAACCGGGTCTATATGAAACCGAGTACTGGCGTTATAAAATTCCTGAACCGGTAGACGATATCGGCTTAAAGGTGCACATCAAGCCGTATCAGAAGCCTCACCCGCCTATCGCGATGGGAGGTGTTTCACCGAGATCGGACACGCTGGTATTGGCAGGCGAACGGGGTTGGATTCCGATGAGCCTCAATCTGATACCTGTGGAGGTCATCCAGACACACTGGGAAGCGGTGGAAGAAGGGGCACAGAAAACGGGGCGTACCCCGGATCGGTCGATGTGGCGTATCGCACGGGAGATTTATATCGCGGACACCACCGAGCAGGCACGGAAGGAGGCGTTAGAGGGAGTCCTCGGGCGTGACTTCAATGAGTACTGGTTCAAACTCCTACCCAAGGAACGATTCAAGAGAGACCCCAACATGCCCAACGATGAGGTAACAGTTGAGTGGCTACTCGACAACCTCTGGATTGTGGGAAGCCCTGACGATGTTGCCAATCAGCTGCGTCAATTATATGAGGACGTGGGCGGTTTTGGCGTACTCTTGGCTATGGGACACGAATGGGATCCCAAGGAGAAGTGGCTCAACTCCATGACAATGCTTATTGACGAAGTGATGCCCAAACTGGCAGACCTGACCTAGGTACGCTCTGGGTGTTCGGGAGGTGAAGTATGCGTTTGAAGGACAAAGTCGCACTGGTTGCAGGAGGCGGTTCCGGGATTGGACACGCGACGGCGGTGCTATTCGCTGCGCAGGGGGCGAAGGTGGTTGTCTCTGATTTGAACGAGGCTAACGCCCTTGAAACTGTTGCGGAGATAAAGACCGACGGAGGCGATGCCACTGCCCTCGGCGGAGATGTATCGAAGAATTCTGATGCTGAGGCAATGGTGAGAGGCACGGTGGAGACCTATGGCAGCTTGGACACTGTGGTCAACTGTGCTGGGGTTATCGCCGGTAAAGCACTCCCGGAAGGGGCATCTCCCGAAGAGGTGTGGGATCGCGTGATGGAGGTCAACCTGAAAGGGACCTATTTGGTAACGTGGCATGCGGTGCGGACGATGGAACAATCCGGCGGCGGTTCGATAATCAATATCGCATCCATCAATGGAATAGTGGGCTATCCGATTGGTCTCGGCGGCGGCTTCGACGCGTATGTTCCCTCGAAGGGCGGTGTGGTTCAGTTCACCAAAAACTTGGCTATCGACTACGGCAAGAAAAACATCCGCGTGAATTGTATCTGTCCGGGACACATAGACACCAATCTGATCCGGGAATTTCTCGACAACCCAGAACGGCGGGAGTGGTTGGAGCAGCGTTACCCGATGGGGCGGATTGGTCGTCCCGAAGAAATCGCCTACGCGGCACTTTTTCTGGCGTCGGATGAATCCTCCTTTGTGACGGGGGCTCCGCTTATTGTCGATGGTGGCTATACGGCGCAGTAGATCGGATTCGCAAATCACAAGCCATTTGGCGGTCAACCTGCGTTAGTATTTTCCCCCGAACTGAAGTCTGTTGCCTTCAGGGTCTGAAATATCGAAGCACGCCAATCCGTCCTCATTTTTTAATGGCCTCAATCGTAAACCCTTCTTCTTGAGGGCATCGTGAACGGCTTTTACACTTTCGACGGGAAAGCCAATCTTTTGTCTTCCGCCGTTTGGCTTGCTCGCACTGTGCAGGCAGAGTTTACACTGCCCGGTGTTAAAGCGGAAGAAGCGATGCGCCGGAAACGATTGTTCTTCGTCGGGCTGCAATCCGACAACGTCTCTATAAAATGCGGTAACACCTTTCATATCTTTGACAAAGAGGATGATATTTCCTATATCCATGAGAGTGCTCCTAATAATGTAACGTTGGTTGGAGTGTAGGCGCGTAATTTAGGTGGGCGCCATGCTATACCCAATACCCACTTCATCGAAATCAGAGCTTTCAACGTAAAAGTGGGTGGCTCATATTAAGAAATCGTGCAACCGAAACCGAGTTTTTTCGGAAAAACTCGGTTTCTCTGAGTGCTTTGCACTTTCTTTTCACATGAGCCAAGTGGGCTAATATTAGCAAGACATATTTTAACATA
>PYIZ01000022.1 GCA_003635265.1 Candidatus Poribacteria bacterium | reverse complement strand
AAATCCGTGCTGCAGCCGCTGGTTGTCCCTATCTTTGTGGGTATATGGATTCAATTGAGTTGACGCATACCTATCCATACCAAGAAATCCGCGACTATCTACGGCTCTATCCTGAGCGGAGAGAAGCGGTACGCGACACACTGGCATACTTCGACGGTATAAACTTTGGGCCTCGGATCACCTGTCCCATCATGGTCTATATCGGTTTGCAGGACAATGTTTGCCCGCCAGAAACTGGCTACGCTGCCTTTGACACTATCGCTTCCGAAGATAAGCAGATCTATCCCTACGACGGACATGGGCACGATGCCGGTAGCGTTCATCACGGGGCAATCCTAAAGGATTTCTTCAAAAATCATCTACAAAACCGCTAATTCAATCCCCATCAGTCCCATCTCAAAGGAGTCAATTATGTCTAATACATCTCGACCAGAAGATTTTGATGCGTATTGGCAGCAGGTCTGCGGTGAGCTAGAAGCTACACCCATCGCTCCCGAAGAGGAACATCTACCGATTCGATCAACGGAGTTCTGCGAATGCTACACAGTGCGTTTTACCGGCATTGGTCCTTATAGATTGTTCGGCTACCTAAGCATTCCACATGGGGACGGACCATTTCCGACTTTGCTGCTTGGACCAGCGTATCGCAGCGTCGTGGATCCGCTGCCACAGGGAGACGCCAACGAAAAACGTGGGCGTTTCGTCGTTTTTTCAACCGCTGGGCGTGGACAGCGTAATGCTGACAAACCGTATGCGGGAGTATTTCCCGGTATGATGACCGAGGGCATCGATTCTCCTGAGACCTCTATCTTTCGTGGATTTGCTGCGGATTGGTTGCGGGCTGTCGACTACCTGCTGACGCGTCCAGAAGTGGACCGCTCTCGCTTCGCAGCAATTAAGCAGGAAGGTATGCCGATATTGACCGCAGCGCTTCGCCCTGAAGTGACCCATGTCGTCGCTTCGCCCGGTAGTTTTTACAACACTGGCGACCAAGTACCGGGTGAGGTTGAGGATTATCTCCGTTTATATCCAGAGAAGGAAGCACAGGTCAAGCGGACGCTCTCTTATTTCGATCCATTTTTCTTTGCGCCCAACGTGCGTGCACGGACACTGCTTTTGGGAAATCCAGAGGCGGTTGCGCCACTGGTAGAAGCGTTAGCCGGCGAAACTGATGTCCGAGAGAGTGAACGTTCTTCGTATAAAGACGGAATGTTTCAGGAACGGTGGATTGCTGATCAATTTGGCTTTGAGGATGTCATCATTCCCGCACACTGGCAATAGTATAGACGGGCAATCCCAAGGAGAAGTAGGATGAAACAGCCGAAATGCAATCGAATTCCTCAAACCAGATATAGGTTCGGGGGACATTTCGCTGACTATCTCACCGGCGTTACGGACCAGTGGTTGAAGGCGGCACCTTTGGCAAATCCAGCAATGTTGGAAATCTTCCGAGATAGGGATCGCCAACCGCTCCGGGATATGGTGCCTTGGGCAGGGGAGTTTGCCGGCAAGTATCTGACCAGTGCTGTGCAGATTCTACGACTCACTCAAAATCCAAACCTGAAGACCTTTATCCGAGGCTTTGTAAATCAGCTTGTCCAACTGCAAGATGCGGATGGTTATCTGGGACCTTGGCCCCAAGGGAGTCGGCTGACAGGTGAGGCACCCAACGTCGGAGGTAAAGCGGGAAATACTTGGGATGCTTGGGGACATTATCATATTATGCTGGGGCTGATCCTCTGGCATGAGCAGAGCGGTGATAAAAAGGCGTTTAGCAGCGCGATTAAAATCGCAGATCTGATCTGTGAGAAGTTTTTGGCGAATACGCGTCACCGCTTGGTAGATACCGGTAGCACGGAGATGAACTTGGCAGTCATCCACACTCTTTGTCTTCTCCACCGGAAAACGAAAACCGAACGGTATCTGGATATGGCACTTCAGATTGTCGATGAATTCGCTGCGGAGGGTCTCGATGGTCCTCTTGCCGGCGATTACCTTCGGAGCGGTCTTGCCGGAAAAGAATTCTATGAAACACCAAAGCCGAGGTGGGAGAGTCTGCATCCGATTATGGGCATGGTTGAACTCTACTGGATTACTGGAGAAGATCAGTATCGAACTGCTTTCGAGCAGATTTGGTGGAGTATCGTCAAGCTGGACCGGCATAATAACGGTGGTTTCTCATCTGGCGAGAAGGCGCAAGGCAATCCGTATCATCAGGGGGCAATTGAAACCTGTTGCACGATTGCTTGGATTGCGGCTAGTGTAGAGATGCTGCGCCTGACCGAGAGCTCTGTCGTCGCAGATGAGATCGAGTTATCAACCCTCAACTCTGTTACCGGACTGCATTCCCACACCGGGCGTTGGGTAACTTACAACACACCGATGGATGGTGTGCGCCGCGCTAGTGCCCACGACATCGTGTTCCAGGCACGGGAGGGCAGCCCTGAACTAAATTGTTGTAGTGTCAACGGTCCCCGTGGATTGGGCATGGTCAGCGATTGGGCGTTGATGCGCTGTAGAGGTGGACTGATACTGAATTGGTATGGACCTTCTACTATGAATACTCGGCTATCATCGGGTGTAACCGTTGAGTTAGCGCAGGAAACGGAGTATCCCCGTACAGGGAAGATCACGCTCAACGTCTCCCCCTCACGCCCCGCACAGTTTGTTTTGAAACTACGCATTCCCTACTGGTCTTCCAAAACGAGAGTCAAGCTGAACGGTGAGCATGTGAAATCGTTGTCGCCAGCGACCTACCTTGTACTGGACAGGGAATGGAACGCAGGGGATAAGATCGAACTTGAATTGGACATGTCACCTCACTACTGGGTTGGGGAGAAAGAGTGTGAAGGAAAAGTCTCTATCTACCGCGGTCCGATTCTGTTGACTTATGATCGACGGCTCAACACGATGGATCCCGATGAGGTTCCTGCACTCGATGCCATAGCGATGAAAGGGCGGCTGATAAGCAGTAAGGATAGTTTGCCAACTGTTGTCCGCGTGGAGTATACCGCTCCAGATGGTCACAAACTGAGGCTCTGTGACTTCGGCAGTGCAGGCGAAGGTGGATCTCCATATCGTTCATGGCTGCCGGTAGAACAGATTGATAAAACCCATTTTGCGTCGGATAATCCACTGCGCAGCGGACGCCCTCAATAGCACGCTATCACACGATCCATGAAAATCCCCACTATTTTTCGACGCACACCTCAAGCCAAAAAGGAGACGATCATTTCAGCCTCCAACCATTCCGTAAACGTTCCAGAGTCGAACCCAACAAAACCGAAGAAGTATCTATGGTGGTGTAGTGTGCTTCACATCATCAACGACGGTTACATCTCCAGTCTATCCATCCTGCTTCCATTTATCGCAGTAGATCTGAATCTAACCTACGCCCAATCCGGTTTTCTTAAAACCGCTAGCCACGGGGCGATAAGCGCGACTCAGATACCCGCCGGGATTTTCGCTGAACGAATCGGAGATATTTTGATCCTCGGCATAGGCACAACATGGTTCAGCTTGAGTTACATCGGGTTGATTTTGGCGTTCAGTTATCCTTTAGCGCTGATACTGATCTTTTCATCCGGGGTAGGTGGTGGGGTATATCACCCGGTGGGAACCGCCCTTGTCTCAAATGTTTATCCTCCTGAAAAGGCGGGACCGGCAATCAGCACCCTGAACTTCTTTGGCGATGTTGGAAAGGTACTTTTCCCAGCTTTAGCAGGTATCTTAGTCATCAGGATTGGCTGGGGTGCAAGCTGCGCTGTGTTAGGAACGATCGGGCTTGCAGCCTCTATTTTGTATATCTTCTTCTTTCGATCGGATATCGGTACAAAAAGGAAACCGACTACACCGAAGGTAGAAGAACAGAAAGATAGGCGCGCAAAGTGGCGGACGTTTCAGGGTTGGGGTATAGCACAGCCGACCCAGTTTACACTTTACTCCATACTTGGACTTTTGGATAACGGTATTCGAGCCGCTGTTACAACGTTTCTGGCATTTCTAATCAAAATCCGTGTTGAAGCGGGTGCAGTGGGCGGGTTGATGTCCTTGACGTTTTTCGGCGGTGCGTTGGGGAAACTGTTGTGCGGGCTGCCTATTCAGAAATTGGGCATTAAAAAAATCATTCTGATGACAGAGTTATTGATGATACTTGGCTGTTTTGCCCTGCCCTCAGTGCCATCGGGCTGGATTATTGTGCTGTTTTTGCCGCTGTTTGGGTTTATGTTGAACGGAACCTCCTCTGTCATCTATGTTGGAACCGCCCCGACGCTCAATGCGGAATTCCGTAGCCGAGGTTATGCGCTGCACTATACCTTGAGTTTTATCGCTTCTGCGACTGCGCCATACCTTGCCGGTTTCGTTGGAGACACTTATAGTTTGAAAGCCATCTTTTATGCAAACGGTGCCGTGATGCTATTTGCCCTGCCATTAGTTATGTTCTTGAAAGATAGCGTGCATTCTGGCGAAGCGTCCCACTAGCGGAAGCGCAACGAAAACAGGTCTGCATCCTTCATTGCAAAACGCAGACGAATTGGGATTCCAGCCAATCTATTGACATCGCCGCCGCTCTCCCAACAAACAATTCGCTCCAATTCGTCGCCAATAATCTCTGGACATTCGTTAAGAGTGTAACCCGTGACGGGCACGCCACTTGCCTCCTGAACTTCGACCCGGATTCCTCCAGCCGCACTGGTGGAATAATTAATCTCCAATTCCTTCCCAGAAAACCTAAACGGCTTGGTCACCATTTCGCCACCTGCGTAAGACGCGTTCACCGAAGCAAAACCGTCGATTCGGAGCGTCATACGGTCAAGGTGTGCTGTCTGCTGGTCGTAATCTCTCTGGACATAGAGGGACATCTCACTCGCCCCGGTCTGCACAACCCCAAGCGCGGGATAGTTTGTCCGCGATGTCCAGTTATTGTAACCGATCCCCGGACGGACGAAACTCTCCTTGAACGTGAAGTCGTAATGCGTTGTGCCCGCCCGCGTGGTTAACAGTACCCCATCCGAGATATCAGCACCGCCGCCGCTGACCGGATCTGGGCAAACCTCCGCAGACTGCGCTTCCGTCAATGCGGATCTGTCGAAGTGGATACGACCGGGGAGTGAGATGTAGATATGAGGAGCACGAAAGTAGGGGTGCGTTTGGTTAGTGTACAAATGTTGCGAGGGGGTTGTGCTGCCGGTATCGCTGAAGGTCATCGGGGTCTGTTCTGTCCAGTTGACGAAATCCGTTGATGTTGCCCGTGCAGTCGACCGAACGCGAGCATCGCTGACCATGTGGCGGGCGTAGAGGACATAGCAGCCCTCAACCTCCGACCAGAACATCACGTTTTGAGAATCGAAGTTGTTTTCTAAAACCATCGGGACAATAGGTTCATCGCGCAACTTCGTCCAGCGAATACCATCGGCAGACGTATAACCCACTAGACTGCTCGGTTGCTGCTGATCACGTGCGTTCGCCTTATATCGTTCGGCTTCGGGAACACCCGACCGTGTGTCAACAAACACGCAGAACTGTCCGTTGTGTCGTAGGATCGCGTTGTTCTTTGTTGACCCGTTGAGTTCAACGAGCTCGAGCTCCGGTTTTGTCCAGTGGATACCATCCCCGCTTTCCGCATAACAGGTTGGGTGTGGTCTTTGACCCATGAGGCTCCCCCGGTAGTACATGCGATATATGTCCCCATCTTTGAGAACTGTCGTGTAAAAAGCGAGACGGTCCTCCCACGGTTGATTGTACCGGATAGCAACTCCCGCCGGTTGTGGATGATGTAGCTTGAGGCTTGTCCCATCAAGCCTGTCAATGAGATAGTGGTCAACGAACAATTCGCGTTGTGAACCGATGTCAGGGACTTCTGTGGTTTGAGGCATTGAATCTCATTCCTTTCGTCCCTGTTAGGTCATTTTTGTGGGTCGGAGAAAGATTACTACAACCTCCCAGAAAACACAAACAAAAAATATTAAGGAAAAAGATCTGTTTGACGCGCAACCGAAGATCTGCTAAACTTTTGACCGCTCCCAAAGTTGAAACATTGGGATTCTTACTAGTAATCACTTGTATCTCCTTTGAGAGTTTTTAACGGACTTACGGGCGTGCCCAAAAGGGCACCCCTGCCGTATATCTGCTTCGACGAGATTTGCCACGTATTGCTGGTGTGGTCTTACTATCTCTCCACAGACGTTTAACGTCTTGGCGTGTCCCGCCACGACGATATAGATTTTTGGACTTGGTTATCGTCCATGGGTGGCTTGGTTAGCCACTCGTCCAATCCCTCCATATCACTAGAGGGAACGGGAGACTCTACAAGGCGTAGAGGTGATATTCTCCCGCTTTTGGACGTATCAGAAGTATATCATAGTCCACTGCGAAAAGCAACTAAAATTACGTCGTTTGACCCAACGCTAAAGCATTGGGATTGTCTCTGGATTTTTCAGTTCTTCAGAAATATCTGTTGGAACCCAGTGCACTGAGCCCCATCAAC
>PYIZ01000021.1:29490-118818 GCA_003635265.1 Candidatus Poribacteria bacterium | reverse complement strand
GGGCATCAACCCGTGCAGGAGAGGACGTAAGTCCCGGTTCGCCGGGCAATCCTTGTGGATAGCACAATTCCACTCCTATTGGCAAGGGGCGCGCTCCGATTCTCGGAGTCCCGATAAATCAGGATAAGAATCCTAATCCTTTAGGTGTGGGAGTATGTCAAAAGGAGTTAGGGATATGTCTTTTACGGATGCGGAAAACACAACCTTTGAAGCCTTTCCCAAGCCAACCCATGACCATTCTCAGTGCGTCAAGGACGCATTGGCAAAGGCTTTGGCGATCTGTCAGGTGCGAGGCGTGCGATTTACCGAGCTACGGAAACAGGTTTTTGAACTCGTGTGCGCCAGCCACAAGCCAATCGGCGCCTACGATATTCTTGACACCTTTCAAAAACGTGGCCGGAAATCCGCACCGCCAACCGTCTACCGGGCCCTCGACTTTCTGCTTGAGCAAGGTTTGATTCATCGGATTGCCTCGTTAAACGCCTATATTGGGTGTGACTTCCCACAGGAACCTCATCGTGGCCAGTTTGTCATCTGCAAATTGTGTGGCGAGGCAACTGAGCTTGTCAGTCACACGATCGAGGAGTGTATTACTGTCGCCGCCGAGAAACTTGACTTTCAGGTTCAATCCAGAGTAATCGAGATTCTTGGTGTCTGCTCGGTCTGCCAATGAGTATTTCGTGACGGTTTATTCGCGAGCACAAAGCGTGATAAGCGAGTCTTTTCTTATGTGTCTTTCCGCGCTTTGGTGACTGCTTCAGATGAGAAGCTATGCGTCATAGTACCGGAAAGCAGAACCCAAACACAGATAACGCTCGATTGATCTCTGCCACAGTTGGATTCGGGTTCTCTCCAAGATTCCAGTTGATGGTGCAACCTTTCCTCGTCTTTTTTATCCGCGTTTATCTGCATTCCTTCCCTAAACCTGACGCCGCTGGATATTTATTACAAACGTCGTCTTTTGAAAATTAAAAAAACAGATGGATACAAAAAAAATCTTGACATGGGAGAAAACATTCTGTATAATTAACAGTGTTAAGTTAAATTACTATGTAAATCAGAGGCAAAACAGTGGGTACTAAAGAACGCAGGACAAGGGAAAAAGAGCAGTTACGGCGTCAAATTCTTTCTGCAGCACGAGAGTTATTCGTCAATGAAGGCTACGAGAACGTCTCCATGCGAAAGATCGCTAATAAGATTGAGTATTCACCGACGACAATCTATCTTTATTTCAGAGACAAGGCAGATCTTTTAGATTCCGTCTGCAAGGAGACCCTTTTGGACCTGTTGAACACGCTTGGGCTGCTAAACAGAGATAAAAGCGATCCCGTCGAGACTCTGAGAAAAAGTGGAAAAGCCTATGTCGAATTCGGTCTAAAGTATCCGCAAGATTACAAGCTGACGTTTGTCGTCCGTCCCCAGTTCCAGCAGGGTTTGGGTCTGGAAGAAGGATCGGTTGGCGAAAGGGTGTTTAATTACCTGCGGGCAATGGTCTCTGAATGTATTCGACAGAAGGCATTCCGCCGAGTGGATGTCGATACCGCCGGTCAGGCACTGTGGTCAGCGGTTCACGGTGTCACATTGCTCCTGATCGATTTTTCCGACTTCCCTTGGACTGAGAAAGAGAAATTGATCGATACGGTAATTCACACGATGATTGAAGGTTTGAAGGCTTAGATTTTAAGTTATATGGCGCCGGTCGCCATATTTTTTTTGCTGATTATATTAACACTGTTAAGTTATTTATCTATGTTAACACATAGGTTAACACATAGAAAATCATGAAAGGAAAACAGGAATGAAAAAGCGAGACCTATTCTACAAACACTTTCTTTTCACTAAACTTAGCTTGGTTGCTAATCACATGAGGTACTTTGAATTCAGCCGGTTTTTTATGATGCTTTTTGGAGTCTTCCAATTGGGATGCTCAAGTCTGCTTGGTAAAGAAGCTGATCCGATGTTGCCTCCTCCCACGGAATTTACCTTTGAACAGTACGAGATCGCCACCGGTGCTGCGGAACACCAGACGGTTTTGACGGGGTTCCTGCTCGGTGGCACTACCGCAGAACTTGTCGTGGTGAATGTCAATGAGGAAGATGAACACCGCTTGCACATCTACGCGTTCGATGATGACAGTTGGGCATTGAGACAGAAAGCAACGCTGCGCCCCGAAGTGTCCTTCGTTGATGTAGCTAACATCGGTGGACGTGACCGCTTGATTTCATACGAGGAGGGGCACCTGAACTGGTTCGATCCTGAATCGGCAGCGGAGCAACCGTTGGTGGTGGTTACTTCCAACGCTCCGCCTCCCATCGACGTAATTCCCCACCTTGATGTTACGCGGGACCTCAACGGTGATAACCGCGATGACTTGGTTGTGCCAGACTCCGACGGCTTCTGGGTATTCATCCAGATGGACAATGGCACCTTCGCCGATCCAGTGAAGATTGGTCCCTCTATTGAGATAGGCAGAATCTACGCAGCCGACGGATATCGATATAACCCTTGGGCTGAGGCGCGTATCCATGAGATGGACTATGATCAAGACGGTCGCAGCGATTTAGTGTTCTGGAACGAAGATCACTTTGTCGTTCATCACCAAGATGAACGTGGGTTATTCTCCCCGGTGGGTGAAACCTTCACAACCGAGGTAGCCTTCGACTCCGATGATCTTGGTTCCCTTGTCGCTCCGGATGGGGTTCGAGGCAGACGTTTCGACCACGGAGCGCCCGGTGCGATGACGGGGAGGGTACTGCACAGATTGACTGACATGAACCACGACGGCATCGCCGATCTCTCGGTCTTCTCGTTGCACGCAGGGAAGAGTCGTTTCCTCGGACAGACCTCCGAGTTGTGGCATATGCACTCCACCTACGAGGTACACTTTGGCGCACCGACGCCCGATAGCACTGTGTTTGGGGCGGAGGTCAGCACCATGGTTCGGTCGGACGGTATCCCGTTCGAGATAGGCGCAAGTGACTTTGACCACGACGGTCAGGTTGATGTGATGTTTGCGGTTATCGACCCGGGCATCTTCAAAATTATCGGTATGTTGGCTAGGGGAATCGCGACGCATTCCACGTTGCTGGATCTCAATCTCTATCGCATGGAAGACAGCGCGTATCCCGACGAACGTGACGCTAGCTACAAGATCAAGGCGTACACTCCCGGCGATTCAGGGAAGAAAGCGATGCACTTCCCGTCATTGCTGTTTGGGGATGTGAATGGCGATGGACGCCCGGATCTACTGGTGCAGAATGGGCAAAAAGAATTGTACGTCTTTATCGGCGTGCCGGGACCGGATCTGTTTGCCCGGAAACCTCAAAAGGTGGCGGTGGTCATGCCCTACGAGGAGTACACTTGGTTGGTGGACTTTAACAAGGATGGGAGGCAGGACGTCCTCATGCATCACCCGGTCACCACCGAACCATATCGGGTGACGATGCTGATTGCTCAATGAACGAAATCGGTGATTTATATCGTTACGTTTCACATTTCAATTTCACACTTCAAAAAGGAGAAAAACAGTGATACGTTCAATTTTTTGTTTAATGGCTATGGTTTTGGGAATAACCTTCAGTTTCTCAACTCAAACACAAGCAGCTGACCTCACTAGAAATTTCGGTATTGGACTTCAGGGAGCTACACCTGCATACGGTCTTGTTCAGGAGGAGTCGGAACCGATTCTGGGCGGAATCAGTTTTCGCTATAATGGATTGGCACCCGTCTATTTTCAAACGGTTGGACATTTTGTTCTCAATGATCAGGATAATGACCATATATTGGGTGCTAGCGTTTCATACGCCATATTTGAACACGAAAGTCAGTGGAATATAGCCCGACTTTATTTCGAGTTAGAGGGTGGTGGCCGGTATCAAAAAAAGCAGGAACTCAATCAAGAAATGCTCACAACCACGACTCTCGGAGCTGGGCTGGCTTTTGGAGGTGAACTTGTATTTTCACTGGGAGGGATTCCTCTCGGCTTGAACGTGAAAGTCGGTCAAGGGTTTGGCAGGGAAACAGTCGACTCTCAATCCAAGGGTCGCGCTGGCGTTTACGTAGGAACAGGCATACACGCCTATTTTTAGATTTTTTCTTGGCTCATGTTAAAAGGAAGTGCAAAACACACAAAGCGTAAAACGTGATGCGTAAAACGTAAAAGTGCTTTGTTCATCAGTACATTGGTTCATCGGTTCATTTAGCCCCAGCGGGGCGACATGTTTATAGGATCGTATTGGAATTCGGAGCAATATGTATATCTTATGTTAACATTAGCCGGTCATGTAATCTATCACATTCGTCTGTCAATCAAAATGTCTTGTTTTTCTCGCTCATTTTGTTTATTATGAGAGAGATAGAGAAAGGGTGAGGTGATGATTTATAAACGGATTGGTGCAGCGCTAATCGCGATTTTAGTATGTGCGTTATTTTGTCAATCGAGTGTGGCTTCGGCTGAATCGAGTGAGGCAGCGCAGCTCTATGAGACCGCTTTCAGGTTGATAATTGAAGGCGACTACGGTGAGGCGTATGATAGGCTCAACGAAGTCATCGACAAATACCCGGACACTGTGTATGCGCGGTTTGCGGAAGATCGGAGGCATCGGTTGGAACAGCTGAATCTGCCAAGTATTCGCCGCAGGAAAATTGACCAGAGTGGTCGAATTGGGACTGTGGTGTTCAGCACCTTATATTCGACATGGCTGGGAATTGGCACAGCGAGGCTTGCTGATGAAACGGACAACGCAAAAAGCGTCGCTACGGGTATGATGATAGGGGCACCGGCGGGACTTCTGACCTCTCTGGTTGCGACGCGAAATGCCAAATTGACTCGTGGACAGTCTGCTTTAATTAACTTCAGTGGTGCTTGGGGAACATGGCAAGGACTGGGCTGGGCAATTCTGATCGACGAGGATGACGGCGAAAAGCCGTTAATCAGCAGTGCAATGATCGGCGGACTATCGGGTATCCTTGCAACCTCTATTCTCACGAGGAAAATTGACCCAAGTTTGGGTGACATGGCGATTATCAATTACGGTGCGCTTTGGGGCACATGGTTATCTTTGTGTGCAGGTCAGGTTGCTGGTGTTGAAGGTGGCGATGAACTACTCGCTTGGACGCTCATCGGCGGCAATATAGGCACGATAGCAGTGGCATCGCTTTCCTCGGAAATTGACATCACGCCGGCACGGGCACATTGGATTAATCTGGGCGGGATTATCGGCACTACAGTTGCAAGTGGCGTAGTGATGATAATGGCTGAGAGCGATATTAGTGAGAACGCCGCATTTGCCACCCTAATGGTTGGCGGCATTGCTGGGCTTATTGTGGGTGTTTCTAGCACCCGTCATGTTTCGCCTCCAGAAGTGAGTGAAAGACTGAGTCGACGGAATGATTTGGCGCTTTGGGATAGCCCTCCACACCAATTGCAGTTGAATTCTGACGGTGTACAGGTCAATTTTCTCAACGTCCAATTTTAATCGCAGATTTTTATTCGTTGAGTTAGCAATCAAGGAGATTGAAAATATGCCGAATCAATTCATCAAAATTATCATCGCAGCCCTACTTTTTTGTTTCTCACACTCGTTGTGGGCGAACGGGATTGAATCAGAGATCAGGTCTCTGGAAGCACAATTGATCTATGAAGACGCCGTTAAGCAGGTTGTTGATGGGAAATACGATAAAGCAGTCAGACGCTTGGATTGGATTGTCTCTGCATACCCTGAAACAGAGTACATGCCATTGGCGACGGATAAAAGAGAAGAGGTTGCTATTCTGCTGCACCAGCCCAAACCGATCAGTAACATGAGCAGAGCGGGGTTGGTTGGATTCGGTACGTTCTACACGACATGGCTAGGCGTCGGCACACTGATTCTTTTGGACGTAGAGGATCCGAGCCTCTACGGTCTCGCTTCAATCGCCGGACCCGTGGGTGGATTACTTGGTTCTTTAAGCCTCACGCGGGAGAGTGAACTGAGCGATGGGCAGGCTTCGCTGGTCACCCTCGGTGGGACTTGGGGCATTTGGCAGGCAGTTGGGGCGGCAAGCCTTGCCGATGCTGATGAGAAACTGACCGTGGGTGCGAGCATGGTGGGCGGTGCACTCGGACTAGCGTTGGCTAGCGGCATTGTCAGCGGTAGAGACATCGGCCCTGGCGATGCAACGCTGATCAATTTCGGTGGAATCTGGGGAACATGGTTTTCGATTTGTGGGGCGATGGCTGCTCGTGACAGGAGCAGTGATAGCAGCAAATTTGTTCTCGGCAGTGCGATGATGGGTGGTAATATTGGCCTGTCCACCATGGCAGCGTGGTCAACGAGGTTGAACATGAGTCGCGCCCGCGCCCGTCTTATTAACATTGGGGGTATTGTAGGTACACTTTACGGTTTAGGCACAAGTATTCTGCTCGACATCGAGCCGGAAGACCGGAGTTTTTGGTTACTCATGGGAATCGGCGGCATGGTTGGGTTGACAGCGGGTTCCTATTTTACCCGGAACTACGACACTCCAGAGAGTTATTTCACGAAAAGTGGCGTGGGGATGCTGAATCTTGAACTCGCTGAGAAGAGATGGAATCTATCTCTGCCGGCGATTACCGTTTCCCCTGTCGGCGGTGGAAATTCGCGGATTCCTGATATTGAATTGTGGACATCGTTGGTTCAGGTTCGGTTCTAACTAACCGCAGCGGTTGGAAAGGGGCATCGTAATAGAGGCGTAATGAACAAGGTTGAGGGGGCGCGCTCTACAACAGATTGGACGTTTCCTGAAAAGACTACCATTCGGGCGTACTATGCCGGTATGTTTCTCTATTGGGGCGCGCTATATGTCTACTCGCCGATTTTATCAGTATACGCTCAGTCGTTAGGTGCCTCATTCACGACAGTGGGAATGGTTGTCGGGGCGTATGGCTTCGTACAGATGTGGCTACGAATTCCGTTGGGGGTTTGGTCGGATCGGTTGGGACGACGCTTGCCATTTCTTTACGCTGGGCACTTTTTTAACCTCGTCGGGTGTTTGGGGCTTGCGATGGCACCGACACCGATGTACCTTGTAGTTTTCCGTGGTGTACTTGGTATTAGTGCCGCCACATGGGTTGCTTTTACTGTACTTTTCGCTAGTTACTTTCCGCCGGATCAGAGTCCCAAGGCGATGGGTGTTGTTACGGCTATCAATGGCATCTCGCTGATTATCGTCAACGGATTCGGCGGTCAAATCGCTCAGATGTGGGGAATGGGTGCGACATTCTATGTCGGTGCTATTTTAGCAGCTATGGGCCTCATAGTAACCGTGCCCATCAAAGAACATCGGGCGACACATCAGCCGCCCACATTTCGACAGATATGGCGGATCATCACACACCCTGCCCTGATGCTCATTGCGGTTATCACGGCACTCAACCACTACTCATTTTGGGCGACTACCTTTGGCTTTATTCCACTCCATGCGGAGAATCTCGGGGCAAGCAAATTTGTGCTCGGCATCATTGGTGTAGCGGCGTTGGTGCCTTATACATTAACCGCTCCGATGAACCATCACTTTGCTGCTCGCTTGGGCGAGAATCGCGCTGCCTTTATAGGCATTATGGTGATGGCGGTAACGATGCTTGTTGTCCCGCTGATCAACAATCTCCCGCTGCTGGCGGTTTCCCAAGGTGCGAGTGGATTTGGGCGTGGTCTCGTATACCCTTTGCTAATGGGACTAAGTATCCGGGAGATATCTGGTGAGGACCGGGCGACAGCAATGGGCGTTTTTCAAGCAGTATACGCAATCGGCATGTTTTTGGGACCAATGACTGCTGGTGCGGTTGCCGATGCGGTGGGACTTTCGGGCGCGTTCATCATTGCTGGTACGGTTTCAGTGATTGCGGCGGCAGCAGCTTTAATCTTACTGGGACGAACAAACGATTTGTCAAAGCGTGGATGAGCATAAATCTCAATCAGCACACCATCACAACTTTCCATCTGCTCGCATTCGGGCGCCGTAGGTTTCGATCTCGGCTTTTTCCTCTGGCGCGAGTGTGTGGCGATCGGACAGTGCGGAGGCAATCCGACCGAAGCGGGGCACGTTTCGCAAGCCCATGATAGTTAGACCCACTGACTCATGACTGAGGACGTAGCGGTAGAATTGTTCCTCTGCCGGTGCGCCTTCACCACTGAAGAGCTTGTCGTTACGCGACGCATTCATAATCACGACGCCGGTGTTATGCTTGTGTGCCTCCGGAAACACGGTGGTCTCCGGTTCCTTCATGGCGCAATTATACCAACATAGCACAGTATCAAAAAATCCGGTCGCAACTGCCCGCCCGATCTGCTCCCAATCGTGACCCGTAACGCCGATGAAGCGAATCAATCCTTCCTCTTGCGCTTTTTGAACTGCTTCTAGTGCGCCATCGGCTGCCAGAGCGCGATTCCGTTCCTCTTCGGTGTTTAGGTGGTGGAGTTGATAGATGTCGATGTAATCCGTTCCGAGCAAACGCAGCGATGTTTCGAGATCTTGACGCGCGCCTTTGGCGTCGCGCTGTGCGGTCTTGGTCGCCAGAATCAATTCGTGCCGGCGTCCTTGGATGGCATTTCCGATAACCCTTTCGTCATCTCCATCCCGATACGCTCGTGCGGTATCCATATAATTGACGCCACAATCTAATGCGGTTCGATACCCATCGGCGGTTTCGCAATATGCGCCGCCAGTTCCCAGTCGAGTTACGACCAATCCCGTTCGACCAAGAGTTGTGTGGGGAATCTGATCTGCCATGAGCGTATACCTCCGTAATTGTTTTATCGTTATAACCGCTATATACCTATTACTCCACTGGAGTAAGGAATGAAAGTGAGTAGGTGAGAGAGTGAGAAAGTGAGCAAATCCTAGACACTATGGGTTGCGATGGTCGTTTGTTCACTCTCAGTTTTAATACCTATTCACCTGCAGCTTCTTGATATTGTAGTAGACCTATTGCAATCTAATGTAGCGGCTTGCATTAATTATACCTGTTTGTGAGAGTGCGTCGATCCAAAAGGTGAGATTGGGGTTCCGGGAAATCTGCTTGACATGCTACCTGTCAGTCGTTAAAATATATCAAATCCTGACATTTTTCGCAATGTCTGTTAACAATAACCGAGTCAGAGGAGTTTCATTATATGCCGACATACGAATATAAATGCCTGGATTGTGGTATCCAATTTGATCGGTTTCAAAGTATCACCGAAGATCCCATCCAGGAATGTCCCGAATGTTCAGGCCAGACCAAGCGGTTAATTGGTGCTGGTGCCGGGCTAATTTTTAAGGGTTCCGGCTTCTACATCACGGACTATCGCAGTGAAGGATACAAAGAGAGCGCGAAAAAAGACAAAGACTCGTCATCAAGCGGAGACGGGGAGAGCAAAAGTAGCGATAGCAAAAGTGGGGACAGCAAAAGCAGCGATTCTAAACCCAGCAAGACAGAGAGCAGTGATTCTTCCAAATCGACTTCAGATGCAAGTGCTTGAGAAATAATTCCCACATTTTGTGGGGCACTGCCGGCGCAATCAGTACCGTACGCATAGGTAACGCCCTTGCTATAGACGATTTTCGGATAGCTTGACCGTATCCTCAACCGAGAGGGGAAAGCATGGACCACACGCATCACCATCATGACCATGACCACGCACACCACCATGATGGAGAGGAAGATGGACATCAACACGATCATCAGCATCACTTACAGGGTAAATTTCGGTTCGCTATCCTGTTGACAACTTTTGTGTTTGGTGTCGAATTGGTAGGGGGGATTTTGTCAAATAGCTTGGCGTTGTTGAGCGATGCAGCGCATGTTTTCTCAGATTCCCTGTCGCTGATTATGAGTTGGCTGGCGATCTATCTGTCAACTCGGCCGGCAACTAGTTCACGCACCTATGGTTATCACCGGACCGAGGTATTCGCCGCATTCATCAACGGAGTTTCACTGATTGCAATCTCTGGGTGGATATTTTATGAAGCTGTTCAGCGGTTTATGGAGCCTGAACCGGTTAAGAGCAAAGAGATGCTCGTCGTGGCGATCTTCGGATTTGTTGCGAATATGGTCATAGTCTGGCTATTTCATGGGGAAGGGCATAAGAACCTCAACGTGCGGAGTGCGGTACTTCATGTGATTGGGGATGCGCTCGCTTCCGTCGGCGTCATCGTGGGCGGAGTGGTGATATACTATACGAGTTGGTTCATAGTTGATCCAATTCTGAGCTGTGCTATTGGTCTAGTGGTCTTGATTGGCGCGGTCAGAGTTACGAAAGAAGCGGTTCACATCTTATTAGAGGGATCTCCGAAACATGCGGATGCCCAAAAAGTGGCAGCATGTATCAGCACTATTGACGCGGTCAAGGATGTCCATGACATGCACATTTGGTCTTTATGCTCTAATTATTTAGCATTGAGCACGCATGTTTCGATCGCTGAGGACGCAAGCAAATCCTCGCACGAATTACGGCAGGAGATTAACAACAAGCTACAAACGCAATTTGGTATTTTCCACACGACAATTCAGATTGAACAGCCCGGTTGTCCCCACGAAGGACACTTGCTGTGTAATGCACCCCACCATTGATTTGACACTTGTTCATTAGTGCATTGGTTCATTAATGAACTAATATACCAATGAACTCTTGAGTGAGGTTAATATGATCGGGGCAGATCCAATACGTGGGTGGCGAGATAGGCGAGTACGAGGTTATTGTTGACCGGCGCGACTTGAAAAAGCCGCGTTTCGCGAAACTTGCGCTCCACATCGTATTCATCGACAAAGCCGTAGCCGCCGTGCGTGTCAAGACAGACGTTGGCTGCCTGCCAACTCGCCTCGGAAGCGAGCAGTTTTGCCATATTCGCTTCTGCCCCGCAGGGGGCGTTGGCATCGAAGAGCCACGCAGCTTTGTAGCGAACCAGATCTGCTGCGGTTGTCGCTGCATAAGCGCGCACGATGGGGAACTGTACGCCTTGGTTGCGACCGATCGGAGCCTCAAAGACCTCGCGCTCACGGGCATAGGTGCTCGCCCGATCAACAAACCAGTAGCCATCACCGATGGCTTCCGCTGCCAAGAGGATGCGTTCGGCGTTCCAGCCATCGATGACGTAGCGAAAACCGCGTCCCTCCTCGCCAATCAAACTATCAAGCGGCAGCTGTAGATCGCGGAACCAAACTTGGTAGGTTGCGTAGTTGAACATGGTACGGACAGGCTGCACCGCTAATGCCCCTTCCTGGCAGCGTGCCTCACGTAAGTCGATTAAGAATAGGCTAAGTCCGTCCGTCCGCTTGTCAACTGCTTCGCGAGACGTTGTGCGTGCCAACAGGAGAAGTAGGTCTGATTGCTCGATGCGGCTGGTCCAGTTCTTGTGACCGTTGACGATGTATGTTGAGCCTTCACGCTGGGCAAAGGTGCGGATACTAGGGGTATCGGAGCCGGCTTCTGCTTCGGTGACTGAGAATGCTTGTAGCCGTAGTTCACCGCTGGCGATGGCTGGCAGCCAACGCTCCTTTTGTGCATCGCTGCCGTGGCGAAGTAACGCGCCCATAAGATACATCTGTGCATGAAACGCCGCCGAATTCCCACCCGAACGATTGATCTCCTCCAAGACGATGCTCGCCTCTGTCACACCCAAGCCAAGCCCGCCGTATACTTCTGGAATCAGAATCGAAAGAAAGCCAGCCTCTGTGAGTGATTCGACAAAGGCTTGTGGATACGCACGTTCGCGGTCGGTCTCGCGCCAGTAGGTATCGGGGAATTGGGCGCAGAAGTCGCGGATACGCTCCCGAAGTGCTTCGTGTTCGGGGGAAGGTTGAAAATCCATCGTATGCCCCTTTCTAGTGGGAGGGCTGTCAACATTCTGACAGCCCTTGCATTACCTAATCTTGCGGGCAATGCCCCATCCCTTTAGGGTGGGGCTGTAGCCCGGCAATCCCCGTTTGTTGTGTAAAGCATGGTTGAATTTGTAGGTGAAATATGGTATACTCGTCTTGTCTTTCGTGGGAGAGGTTCACGCCACCGCCCGGTGGTGTCTCCCACACGCCTTGAACCGGATATGAAGGACAGAAAGACAATTCCATGAAAACCTACAAGTTCAAGTTGTATTCTAATCACGGTAATCGTGAATTGCAGAAAACGATCGATAGCCATGCTCACGTATGGAATCACTTTGTGGCGTTGTGTCGTCGGTACTATGCTATCTACGGCACATATCCGGGCAAAAAAGCCCTGATGCGGCACTTAACCAAGTTGAAAAGGCTATCCCGATTTGCTCATTGGCACTTGCTACCGAGTCAATCGTTGCAAGATGTAATAGACCGATTGGATAAAGCGTACACGCAAATGTTCGCTGACCGCAAAAGCGGTAAGCGTTCGAGTCGTCCCCGTTTCAAGAGACGTAAACTATACAAGTCCTATACCCTCAAACAAGCGGGTTGGCAACTGCTACAGAGTAACTATATTCGTATCGGCAAGCGGATATACCGCTATTTCAAGAGTCGAGACGTACTTGGCACCCCCAAACGGTGTACGGTTAAGCGTGACAGCGTTGGAGACGTATGGATAATCATTCTGACAGATTATGTAGAGATACCCTTGAATCGACCGACGACGGGTAACAGCGCGGGGTTCGATTTTGGACTCAAGCGGTATCTCACCGGTTCTGACTATAATGATTACGACTCTCCACAATTCCTTAAACGTAGCCTTAATGCTATCAACCGTGCCAACCGCAATCACTCACGAAAGGTTAAAGGTTCAAACAACCGTGACCGTGCCAGACTCAATCTTGCACGCAAGCACCGTAGGATAGCGAACCAGCGACAAGATTTCCACTGGAAGCTAGCACATGAATTAACAGACCGGTATGATTGGATTTCACTGGAGACGCTCAACATTAAGGGCATGAAAAGCCTTTGGGGTCGTAAGGTCAGTGACTTAGGTTTCTATGACTTCGTGCAGAAACTGAAGTATATTAACTCTAAGAAACAGAATCGTGAAGTCCGATTCATTGACAAGTGGTATCCATCAAGCCGCACCTGTCACGTCTGTGGCGCAATTAATCAAGCGTTGAACCTTCGTGATAGAACATGGCAGTGTCCAAACTGCCACACACAGTTGGATAGAGACCGTAACGCGGCAATCAATATCCATAGGGTAGGGGCGTCTACCCTCTCAGAAGAGGTCGTAAGTCCCAGTTCACCGGGCTAACTTCGTTGATAGAGCAATTCGACAGCCTATTGGGAACGGGTGAGAATCCCCTCCCTTTAGGGTGTGGGAGTATGTCAATAGTTTTCATCTTATCATACGCTTTATGGTATTACAAGATGGATCGTGGCAGTTATTAGGGTCATTTATAGTAGATCTTAGAATTAATGAGACACTCCAAATCCCGATTTATCGAGTCCCGTTCCGAGGATCCCGATATACCGGGAGATGCTTGACGAGTCGGCACCGGTGCGGTTGGATGAAGATTAAAAAAATAATTCGGTAATCTGCTATCGACACCAGCGCGGTCCGATAAATCCCCGATAAATCGGGATGTTCCACGTGACCAGGGTTTCAAACCGCGCCTACCCTATGTTTCAAGGAAAATAGGGATTACCGATTTAAATACTTAAACTTCATGAAACCGCACCTACCGGGTGAGCGAAAGTGTCTATTTATTTTGTAGAATTCACCATAATTCTCGCGTAACCTGATTTCCCGATCGTGGCTACGGCGGGGCAAGATGCCCCGCCTACAGATTTGGGTCATTCCGAAATTGGGCAAAAAACGGAAAATTAAATAGCCCTAATAATTATAGTAGGGTCTATTGAATTGGCGAGTGGAGATGGACTATAATTGAGGAAGAGACCCGGCAGGAGAGTTTCAAACCATGTTCAAACTGCTATCCCAAAACTGGCTATTTCGCTTTGGCTCATATAAAAAGAAAGTGCAAAATGTGGAGCGCGGGCGGGGAAACCCCGCCCCTACGATTGCTGTTGCACGCTTTCTTAATATGAGCCTTCGCTTTATACTTGTGACATTGATGGTTGTATACTCACAGTCCACACTCCTCGCAACAGAGGGGAAATTGATAGAATGGCCTCCACTTATTTGGCCAACGCTGACGGAGAACTTAATCGACGAGGATGGAAGTAAGATCATTCGAGTATATCTGCCGCCAAGCTACGATTTTACCGATAAGCGATACCCTGTCATCTATGTTCTACATGGGTTCAACGGGACTTCAAAAAGTCTAACCCGGAAGATGAGGTCAGCAATGGACCGCATGATCCTTGGCGAGGAGATTCAGGAAGCCATTGCAGTGTTTGTCGATGGTTCAAATCGGTTTGGCGGAAGTCAGTATCTTAGTTCTCCGACGATTGGTGATTACGAGACGTACATCAGGAGGGATTTGGTCAATTTCATTGATAAACAGTACCGAACGATCCCCCATCGGGATAGTCGCGGCATTACAGGGTTTTCGATGGGCGCGTACGGTTCAATGCACCTTTCGCTTAAATATCCAGAGGTGTTCGGTGTGGTGGTTGCCCAAGCGGGGACTTATGATTTTAAAGATGATTTGATACAGACTTTTGCGGAGTATGGTGGTGTTATTATATCGCTTATGGAGCCGCTTAAACAGAAATCTGGGGACGAATTTTGGGATGCCCTGAATGCGCTAGCCGATTCTGATGCCTTGAAGAAGGTTAGCTTACCGTTTCGTAACGGTCTAGCGTATTTAGCAGGAGTTGCTTCTAATCCTGACAACCCTCCTTGCTATCTAGATTTGCCATACAGATTAAAAGTGGGTGTTCCTCCTTGGGAGCGTGACGAAGAGGTTTGGGAACGGATTATCGAGAATGACATCATTCATGAATTAGAAAGATACGTCAGCAGATTAAAGCAAAATCCGCGACGACCGGTGCGGTTGAATGGAATTAAGTTGGTCCATGGTCTTGAGGATGAAATAGCATTGCCCAGACAGGCAGAAGCATTAGATCAGAAGTTGACGGAGCGGGGCATCGATCATGAGTTTGTGACACATGGTGGTGGACACACATTCATCGCGGAGGAGTCGCTGCAATTTATGGCGAAACATCTGTCGTTTGAATCACCACCGACCAGCCCGGACGGTGCTGGCACGGCTTCGGTTTCACCGTATACTGTCCCTGCGTATAGCAGTGGTCATGAAATTGTTATTACTTATACCGCTGAGGGGTTGATACGTCGCGGTGTCCTTACAGTTGACATTCCGCCGGATTGGACGCCGCCGCAGGATGTCGCGGGGTTTCCCGGATACACAACCGTTACCTCAACCGGCATTATCGGCGATGTAACATTCACCAAGCAAAGGATTCAGATTGATATTCAGACTCTCATGCCCGATGACACAATCACGCTTATCTATGGGAATGGCGGATATGATTCAGGCGTAACCGTGCCGGCGCGTGAATTTTCAACCTTCCGCGTCAGTGTTACCGCGACATCGGGCGGCACTTTGACGCTGATTAAACAGAGTCCGGTTGTTGACGTTTACCGAGATCCATGGGATGTGAATAATGATGGAACTGTGGGGGTACTTGACTTGATCCTCGTAGCATCAGCGTTGGGGAGGACGATAGACGGGGTAGTTTTCGGTCAAAATCCGGACGTGAATCGGGATGGACTTGTAAACGTCGTTGATCTGATTACTGTCGGGAATCATTTTAGAGAGTCGATTGGCAGTCCAGCGGCCCCTGGGCGCGTCTCTGTCCCCGTATCGGCAACGATCAAATTTGAGAATCCACGGCGTGCAGGAAATCGCCTTCTACTGGACCTGATAGTTGATACGGCTGTGCCGCTTGTGGGTTACCACATCCGGTTAGTGCGGGAGGGGCTTTTGAGGATAGATCCGAACAGAAGTGAGGACGATGTCTTTCATTTGGAGGAGGTCGCACAACCCGGAACGTTGGTGGGGGCGAAACTTGGGGTGGGGCACCCTTGGTTTGGTCGGACACGGTTCGCTACACTGGAATTGGAAGCGAATAGTTCGGGAGATACAGTGGCAAACAGCAGGATTATTGTGGAGGCAGCGGATCTCGTTTCTGCTGATGGGCAGACCATCGGCGTTGATGTGGAGCCGTTCTTCATGGATAAACTGCGGCCTCATCGAACGGGGGTGTTCTCCAACTATCCCAATCCGTTTAATCCAGAAACATGGATTCCCTTCCAACTACATAGGGATGCGCATGTTCGCATTACCATTTATGATGTTTTGGGGCGTGAGGTTCGGGGATTTGATTTAGGTTATCTGTCCGCCGGTTACTACAAAACGCGCGAGCGCGCTGTGTATTGGGATGGTCGCAACGACGTGAACGAGCAGGTCGCTAGCGGGACTTACTTTTATCGTCTGGAAGCGGGAGATTTTGTCGGTACGCAACGGATGGTGGTCTTGAAATGATGAAGAATAATACGTAATATGTAAGGAGAAACGGAACGGGGTCTTCGTTCCCTACGACCTGTCCCTCCTCCCTCTTGGGGCTTTTGGAGGGTGCGTCTGACGGATTTTGTACGCTTTTTGTCTTTAATCTTCGGTTGTGCTCAACGGCAATGGTGTTTTCGCCAATTCTGGATCCAAGATACGAATATCCGCTGTTGCCTTCTGTTCAGTGAGCCACACCTTTCTCTGTTTTTGCAGTTCTTCCCCAATGAGTTTGTTCTGAATTTCTTGGCTCACTTCTGGATATGTTTTCTGGCGGGGCTGTACCTGTTTTTTAAGCGTTTTAGCGATGAGATAACCCTCTGGTCTGAGGATGGGTTGACTAACTTCGTTGATTTCTAAATCAGCAATTGCCAACCAAGCGTCTGTGTCGGCAGGAAGTGTCTGTGGTTCTTCCACCACTTGAAGAAGTGGTTCATCGGGATAAGCCTTCTGAATTTCCTGGAAGGTTGCGCCCTTTTTCAACTGGGCAGTGATTATCCCTGCAAGGTTCTTGGCGTTGGCTTGCAGATCTGCTGGATCATCAGATTTTGAACGGACTAAGATATACTGAAATTGAATTTGAGCGGGCTCAATAAAATCTGATCGGTGTTTTTCAAAATATTGGGGAGCCTCTTGACTAATTTGTTCGTCATCAATGCTGTTGCGAAATTGTCGGACGGTCAGTTCGTTTACAATTAAAGCATTCCTCACCCGTTCTTCTACCTCCTGATATTCCAATCCCATTCGCTTCAAATCAACCAAGAACAATGTCTCGTCGCTATATGCGGATTTCAGTGCTTGAATTTCTGCGCTCACTTTTTTTCCCCAACTCCAGAGCAGTATTCCGATATCGTCTGCCTGCTGTAACATCAGTTTCTGCTCAATGAGCGTTTCTAAAACTGCTCGTTTGACTGTGTTTGAGGGATTCTTAATTTCTTGAATGTCTAACTCGTTTTCCCGTTCGCGTAGGATTAGCGGATTACTAATAACGGCGATAAGGATTAGTTCAGTCTCCAGTTCGCGTAGCGTGATGGGTTGATCGTTGACAACGGCGATCACATAATCGAGAATTCGTTCTTTGCTGAGTCCATTTGACGAGCTAGCGATAAAAACAAGGCAGAGCAAAATGTAGCATGTGATGCGTAATGTGTCGAACGGAGAACACAAAACGTCAGTGCGCTTTCCATCTTCCTTTCTTTGACTTTCGGCTGAGTGTTCAAGCCCTTCCATCTCTGTCCTCCTGCCCGTATTTGGTACTCACGGATGTTGCCACTCATCCGATAACGATTCCATGTTAGAATTATATTCGCTCAATACGTGCCTGTCAATTAGAAGTTTTCACGGTTGATAGAATTGGTTAGGCTGTGCTATCATATAGTGTAACAATTTCGGTTCGGAAGAGAGGTGGAAGATTGTGAAAAACGCTGATCAGTCCGTTTCAAAGGAACTGTTGGAGACATTGGATACAATTCAGCAGCGTGTGTTATGGTTGGCAACGCTTATCATTCACTATGCGAATAACCTTCGTCCTAGTCCGGATCAGACAAAGGTTGGCGGGCACCAAGCCTCATCGGCGTCGATGGTTTCAATCATGACGGCGCTCTACTTCCATTTTCTTCAAGCTGGGGACCGTGTCTCGGTTAAACCGCACGCCTCGCCGGTTTTTCATGCGATCCACTACCTGCTGGGTCAACTGCCAAAAAAATACCTGACCATGTTTCGTTCATTTGGAGGGCTGCAGGCGTACCCAAGCCGAACGAAAGATCCGGATTCAGTCGACTTTTCGACCGGCTCTGTGGGTCTAGGAGCGGTTGCACCGGCTTTTGGTGCGTTAGCGCATCGCTATGCGCTGTCCCACTTCGGGCATGTGAGTTCACGTCGCTTCGTAGGGGTTATCGGTGACGCTGAGTTGGATGAAGGCAATGTGTGGGAGGCGATCCTGGATCAAGCCCTCGCCGGTATAGATAACTTGTTGTGGATTGTGGATCTCAACCGCCAAAGCCTTGATCGAGTTGTGCCGGGCATTCGTGCGCGTCAACTTCAACGTCTATTTGAGGAGAGCGGTTGGCAGGTGCTTGAAGCAAAATATGGTCGGCAGCTTCAGGAGCTCTTTGAACAACCGGGGGGTGCCGCCTTGCGCCAGCGGATCGACGAGATGAGCAATGAGGAGTATCAGGCACTGATTCGCCTCCCCGGTGAGGAACTCCGCACTCGGGTTGTTGATGGCGAGGGGATTGATAAGGCTGAAATTGCGTCGGTGATTCAGGACATCCCGGATGCGACTTTGCCATCGGTGTTAAGCAACTTGGGTGGACACGATTTGGAGGAACTGCTCGCCGTACTGTCGCAGGCTGAAGCGGAGCCGGAAAGACCAACAATTATCTTCGCTTATACGATTAAGGGTTGGGGCACCCCGATCGCTGGGCACCCGCTGAATCATTCGATGCTCCTAAGCGAAGAGCAGATAGCCGATTTACGGGAACGTTTGGGGGTGCCCGCTAGTGATGAATGGGAGCGATTTGATCCGGGATCGCCTTCCGGTCAGCTGTGTCTCGAAGTCGCCGATCGACTTTTTCCTCCCAATCCTGCACCGCCGGTAACACTGTCCCCCGATGATGTGCCGGCGGCGCTTTCTCTCCCGACCCAAGGATTCTTGAGTACGCAGCAGTCGTTGGGTCGATTGCTGATGCGCCTGACCCGTGTGCCGAAGTTAGCGGATCGGATTGTCACGACTTCGCCGGATGTATCGGTATCTACTAACCTATCTGGGTGGATTATCAAGACAGGTGTATTTACGCCGCACGAATTGCCTGACTATGAAACCGAAGCGAACCAACTCCGAAGTTGGCGGCATGGACCGAGTGGACAGCACATTGAGTTGGGAATTTCAGAGATGAATCTCTTTACATTGCTTGGGATGCTCGGTTTGTCGGCTGAACTGTGTGGGCAGCATGTCATCCCGATTGGCACTGTCTACGATCCGTTTGTGTGCCGTGGTCTTGAAGCGCTCATTTATGCCCAGTATTCGGGGGCGAAGTTTATTTTCGCTGGAACACCGTCGGGGATCACGTTATCGCCGGAGGGTGGGGCACATCAGTCCACCGTTACGCCGTCACTCGGTGCGGAGATCCCTCGCCTTGATGCTTATGAGCCTTGTTTCGCACAGGAGGTAGAGTGGATATTGCTGGAGGCGCTCCGTCAGTGTTGTGACCGGGAGCAGGGACGCTCGACCTACCTGCGACTGTCGACCAAGCTGATTGATCAGCGGCTGTTCACGCCGGCGTTGGAACGTCTAGGAGAAGATGAATTGCAGCGTCAGGTGCTGGCCGGCGGATACCGGTTGATGGATTGGCGCAATGCGGATCCGGTTGTACCAAGAGAGCGGTTGGTTCATATTGCGACAACCGGTGTCATGATCCCAGAAGCGATTGAGGCTGCGGAAATTCTTCGCGAACAGCGGGTGGCTGCCAATGTGCTGAATATGACCAGTCCGCGCCGCCTATTTGAGGCGTGGCAGACGATGCAACAGTTCCCCGGATACCCACAAAATGGTGGGGAGGTCCCCACTCCGTTTGACTGGCTGATTCCAACTAACGAGCGTCATGCGCCAATTGTCACTGTCCACGATGGTGCTTCCCACGCTTTATCTTGGTTGGGAAGTGTCTATGGGGAGTTGGTTATCCCCCTCGGTGTGGATGAGTTTGGTCAATCGGGAGATCGTGCGGAGCTTTACCGGCACTTTGGGATTGATGCTGAAGGTATCGCTGCGGCGGCGTTAGCGGCATTAAGTCGCTGTGGTATATCTGTCTGATGCTACTGTATCGTTAGCGGGACGATGTTGGATTCAAGCGTTGCTGCGCCCCGGAATGAATCTTTGAGGAGATAGGTCCCGTCTAGTTGGGCTGCCTCTGCGCTCCGCAAACCTTCAATCTCTTTCTCCAGATTGCGGATCATCCGTTCCTTCATGTCGTCGGGCATGACAGTGTCTGCTTGCACTATCTGAATTTCGTTCTTTATCTCAAGCACCTCTGGTGGTTCAGGGGCAAAGATCTCCCGATAGACTTTCAATTCCATAAGCACCTGCAATGTATAATCACCGGGGCCTAGTTTGTAATAGGATTTCAGGTCCTTCAAACTTGGCTTTCTTACCTGTCCTGCCTTGAGTTCCGTTCCTTGGATGCAACTCACCACCTTGTCCTCCCACATCACGGTTTTGGTTTTTGCTGGGAATGTGATTGGCGGTTTAGGGACAATAACCTGTCCCAGATTATTTTTGACCACCAATTTTGCGAACGCGCCCCTGCTTGTGACTGTGGCGTAGGGCACAAGCAGATCGAATTTCCCGACCTGAATCGTCATGTCGAGGGGTATCGGTTCGTTGAGACCGTAGCTTGGTTTTGCCAATGATAAATGGAGATCTCCAAGGGTTGCTGGGGTTGCTGGTTCCGTCCCGATTGCATCGGGATTCAAAGCAACCGGCGAGGCGGGTTCGGTTTTTGCCGTTGTACCACTCAGGCAACCGGTGGTATAGAGACTGCATAGGGTTAGGCATATTAGAAGTCGGGTTGTCATGGTATCCTCCTTATAGGCGTTAAGCGTTACTCCAATCATATTTGTGGACGACTTGCTGTCCTGTGCCGATTTCGTTAAGTTCGAGAAGATTGCCGTCTGGATCGTAAAAGAAGAGTACATGCCACTCACCTTCGCCGGTGAAACGGACGGGTGGCGAGACAAATTCTACTCCCGCTGCTTTCAACCGTTCGTAGGTGGCGGGAACATCTTCGACGCCGAAGCAGATGTGTGCGCTCGGCACATGGTTGATGGGGTAACGTTCAACGGGGCTGGTAGGATTGAGCCATTGGATGAGATCCAGTGTGAAGCCGGGTCCTTCGTTTCGGGTGTGGCCATGGATACCATCGGGCGCACGTAGCCGATACTCGCGCATGTGTACTTTGGGGATTGCAACCATTTCGGAGATTGGCCCGTCGTTGTGTTCTTCAGGGGAGACGACCTCTAGTCCGAGTAGGTCGCGATAGAAGTGGAGAGACTTCTCCAGATCGCTGACCATGACTGCGACATGGTCGATTTTGATTGAGGCGTTCATAAGGTTTTCCTTTCTGTTTGTTCATTGGTTCATTAGTTGAGGGAGGTGTATAAATCAGTTGGCCATGTCCAGAAATCGTGCAAAGAAACCGAGTTTTGAAGTCCCGATTCTCGGGATGCTCCCCGATTGCATCGTCCGTTCCGAGACCAGGGGGGCAAGCTGAGTCGGCAAAAAAACTCGGTTTCAAATTCTACTACTTTGTGGTGTATCCGCCGTCGACTGTCATCACGGAGCCTGTGACATATGATGACTCATCGCTCGCTAAGAATAGGGCGGCGTAGGCGACTTCTATCGGTTCTGCAAAACGGCCGAAAAGGTTCGCTTTGCGGTACGGTGCGAGATGTTCCTCTGGGATGTTTGCTGCCATCGGTGTGTTCATAGATCCGGGACAGATTGCGTTGATTCGGATATTTTCTTCGGCGTGGTCGCACGCCATGGATCTGACCAGTCCAATGACACCGTGCTTGGAGGCGTTGTAGGACGCTTGGTTCGGCTGCCCGACGAGGCCTGATATGGACGATATACAGATGATGCTTCCACCGCCCTGACGACGCATGTGTGGAATAGCAGCTCTTGAGCAAAGAAAGGTGCCTTTGAGGTTCACACCCAGAACGTAGTCCCACTCTTCCTCGGTGGTGTCGGGGACGTTCTTTTCGACCTGTACCCCCGCATTATTGACTAAGATATCGACGCCGCCGTAGGATTCAACGGCGGCGGTAATCATGCGTTCGGCGTCGTCCCCCTTGGAGACATCTGCTCGGACAAAAATCGCGTCGCCTCCTTCTTTGCGGATAGCCTCCACCGTTTCCTCGCCTGCCTCCGTGTTGATGTCGGGAACGACAATTTTGGCACCTTCGCGGCTGAATAGCAGCGCCATCGCTTGACCTAGTCCCATGCCTGAGCCGGTAATGACGGCAACCTTGTCTTTCAATCGTGACATCGGTTTCTACCTCCTTTCTGTTCAAATGATAGGATTTACATGCTTCGGTTTTAAGAGTAGATAGGGACGAAGATTTCGCAGATAAAAATAATATAGGTTGCTGGGACGTGTTAACATTTTGATGTTGCTAATTCGAGAAGCGATCGGGTAATTCACCAAGAATTGAATTGATATACATGTCGCCCCTCTGGGGCTTGAGGTAATTGGTTTGCCGATATCCTATACACATATCGCCCCTCTGGGGCTATGTTGGTGCATTGATGCTGTCGGGCTAGGGAGCCCAATCTACGGGTGTAGCGTTGGGTTTCACTCCATCTATCTATAAAAAGATGTTGTTGAAAAGTGTAGCTCTTATGGTCGTTGAGAGAGATTCACTTTTATCGTTCAACCCAACCTACGTGCTCTTGTCAAAAGAAAGTGTAAACCACGAAGAGAAACCGAGTTTTGAAGAAAAAACTCGGTTTCTTTTTCAGGATTTAGAAGTTTGGGAAGTCCAAAGGTTGGTCGGTGAACACTTTTTCATCGGTTGTTGAGACATCCTCCACAATTGGCTCAAAGCCCATCCCGTCTAGAACATCGTGTTGGATGTCGATTCCCGGCGCAACTTCCTTTAGCTCGACGCCGCGATTCGTCAATTGGAAGGTTGCGCGTTCGGTGACGTACAACACCTCCTGCCCTGTTTCGCGGGCGTATCTACCACTGAAGGTGATCTGCTCAACCTGCTCGACGAACTTGGGGATCATGCCTTCCTTAACAACCTTGACTCTGCCATCTTGAATCTCAACTTCTGACTTCACGGCGAGGGTGCCGCAGAAGACCACCTTCTTTGCGTTCTGGGAGATGTCGATGAAACCGCCGCAGCCAGGGATACGGTTACCAAATTTGCTGACGTTTACGTTGCCGTGTCCATCTACTTGGGCGTGCGACAGGAAGGCAATGTCGATCCCTCCGCCCTGATATGAGTCGAATTGGTAGGGCTGATCCAAGATTACCACCGGATAGTACATTGCGCCGGAATCGAGTCCACCGGCGGGAATACCGCCCAAGCTGCCCTGCTCGATGCTGAGGGTGATTTGATCTTCGATCCCGCTCTCTTCAGCGATCATCCCGACGCCGAAGGGCATACCGAATCCGAGATTTACGACAGCATTCGGGCGTAGTTCCCGCGCTGCCCGTTTGACGATGACTTTGCGTTCATCAAGGGAGAGCCTTCCCATACTCAGGTCGCCTTCGCGAGCCTCGCCACACAACGCTGGATCGTAGTCGATCTGGTAGGTCTGTTTCTGATCTGGTGCAAGGACGAGCGCATCGACAAGGGTGCCGGGGATCTTGACCATACGGGGATCGATGCCACGTTTCCCGACCATCCGCTTGACTTGTGCAATGACTTTTCCGCCGGAGTTCCGAGCGGCTTGTGCATCTGAAAGCATTTCAAAGTATGCCGCTTCCTCTTCCATTGAGATGTTACCATCGGGATCGGCGGTTGTGCCACGGATGAAGGCGACATTGACAGGAAAACTGTGGTACATCAGATATTCCTTGCCTCGCAATGTGACCACTTCGACCAGATCTTCCGTCGCTCGTTCGTTGAGTTTGCCGCCTTCGATTCGGGGATCTGCGAATGTGTGCAAACCGACATGGGTGATGTAGCCCGGCGCACCGGCGGCGATACTCCGCATCAGGCAGGATAACGCGCCTTGCGGGAGATTATACGCTTCGGTTTTGTTTTCGATTGCGAGTTTTGCCATCGGCGGCGACATCCCCCAATGCCCGCCGATGTCGCGTTTAATCAGGCGCGGGTCGGCGAGGTGTCCCAAGCCGAGTTCTCCCTGATCTCCCATGCCGCTGATGTGAACGACGGTCAGATCGCGTGGCTGAAGCGTTGACCGGAATCGCTTCCCCAACGCTTCGATGAGTTTTTCAGGGATGGCGTGTCCTGCGCCGCTGCCCCCGATGACGAGGGTATCCCCACTTTGTACCATCTGCACAGCTTCTTCTGCGGTGATAATCGGTTTTATCATTTGGTGACTCCTGAAAATCGGGGTTGATCAAGAATTTCTATCGTTTGGTTATTATTAACCTTTGGTGCTAGCTAGTGAGAAAGTCGCTTCCGCATTGTTCAAGTCGCTTTAGATTCCGATTAATCGGGGAGTTCATTGATTCATTAGCTGGTTGGTTCATCTATTCTTCTTGCGTTCCCCCCTTAGGATACATATATCGCCCTGCTGGGGCTTTAGGGTGTTTGTTTATCTGTGTGCTATAAATATGTCGCCCCTCTGGGGCTAAATGAAGCGATGAACCAATACTTTTCACGTTTCACGCATCACGTTATCAACAGCTGCAAACTAGCATTATTGGTTATTATGCGTCCGCACAGTGTATGACCGCAACCTCCCAAGGTTCAATAACGAGTTGAAATGCACCGCCTGTAATTGGCACGTCACGATGAGCCAGTAGATCGTAAACATGGCTTGTTTTCCATTTGGGACGTAGGATGACACGCACCTGTCGAGGTTCGAGGTTGAAGGCAAACAGCAGTCGCCCTCCACGGCGTGATTTTCGCACAATCGGCACCACACGGTCTCCTTCGACGGATACTGCGGGGTGTACTCCAAACTCATTTGCCAGTCCAAGCACTAGATCGGGCTGTCCCACATCGCCGAATCCCGCTGACAGTGTAAAGCCGAACCACGTAAAGTGCCGGTCTTCCGTCTGCACGGCTACAGTGTCGCCCCCTAAAGATCCGATAGATCGGGTATCGTTGCGCGGTTCTAGAATAGCATATCCGCACGGCGTCTGAATAGTTGCTTGCCCGTAGGGGGTTTTGACGATGTTCCGTCCACATTCAATGTCATAAGGTGTTACCGCTGAAAAGTCAGCTACACGCACGCCGAACCGGTCGGCGAACCCTTCTGGCGGACGATAGCTGGACTGTCCATCGGCGGAATACATACCGAAACTTCCCTCTGCCACGAAATGTGTTTCTGGACTTTCCTGCAATGTTCGTTCGATCCGTTCCTGTGTTTCCGCGTTCATCAGTGCGATGTTGGGCAGAAAGAGGAGTCGGTATCCCGACCAGTCCATCCGCGGTGTGATAACCTCTGCAGGAATGCCGTGGGTCCAAAGCGTCCGGTACACACCACGCAGATCCGCCAAGAAACGGTCAGATTCATCGTTGTAGCTGAAAAGTTCCTGCGATTCAGGGTGGTATACAATGCCTACGTCGGCGCGTGGACATTCCAGAGGCAGGTGTTCAGCGAGTCCCTCAATCTGTGCTATCGCACGCGCTGCTGCATCGAACCTCGGTGTTGGCTCACCGTCCAATGCGACTAAGTTATAGCCGGGGGACTCGAAACTAAGGTACTCTGGTCGATATTGCCAGAACATCGTTCCTGCAGCACCGCATGCTAAGGTCATCCAGAGCAGTGTAGTTAGCTCTCGTGGATCGGACTGCTTTTTCCATGTTACGCCACCTCTCGACATACCTGCGTAGATTTCTTCATTCCACCAACGTCCGTTATGTCCGGCACTCCGCGACCAATCGAAACTGAACGCTCGATCCGCAATTTGATAAGGGTCATCCGATGTGAGCAGATTGTTAGATGACATCGACATCCCCCAGCTGTCTACAATCCGTGCACACCGCTCATCCCACGGACGTGGAGACCAGCCACCGTGTGATCGCACCTCATGATGGGGATCTATCTCCTCGACTTCGTCCACCATCCATTGCAAATGATTTGCTAGGTTCTCGTAGTGAAATTCGCGGTAGAGCAGCATCTCGACGACATTTTGATCAGATCGGGGTGGCTCCACATCTTCCCAGCGGCGGTAGCGGCGTGAGAAACGGGTATTGAGGGTATCTAACGTGAATCGCTTGCGCAGCCACTCTTTGTACTTCAAAATCGTGTTTTCACAGTAACACGGGTAGCCATCGCCATCCCGGTGCCAGACCGATGCCAGATTTACTCCATCCCAAAGTCCCCAGATTAACAGGCTGGGGCGATCTTTATAGCGATGGACCACATGGCGCAACAGTCCACCGCCGTACTCGCGCCAAGCGGGATGGTCGTAGCAGTGGATCATCGCACCTTGGGGATAAGCGGGTCCCGCGTCGGTCTCTGCACGCTGACCGCGGTGATTGACGACCCGCATATCGGGATGCTCACGGGTCAGCCACTCCGGACAGGCGCCGTGCGTTCCTAGCACGATGTCGAGCCAGACGGACAATCCGTGTTTTTCTGCCAAGTCGAACATGTAGTCGAAGTCGTCCAGTTCGTAGATACCGGGACGCGGCTCCATCCAGTTCCAATAGGTAAAGCTGCGGACAACCCGGAAGCCTGACGCGCTCAATCGAGCAAAGTCTGCATCCCAGCAGTCGAGTTTGGGCGTGGGTGCGCGGTAGTACTCTACCCCGACAGGAAATGGGGTCTTCGGATGTTCAAAACGTTTTGTTGTGGGCATTTGGTATCTCCTGTATACAATTAATGGTGTTCATATGAGTACTAACTTAGGTTATATGACTGGCTGTTTGCACTGTTGACGGGACTTCGGATCTCTGCTATACTGAGCGAGATTAACGGTTGAATACCAGCGCCGACCATCATTCCGTTGGTATTTTTGGGCGGATGGCCCCGGCATCAATTTTAGCACGCTACACCCTTTAGGAGAAAGATATTATGAGACTCATCCTCGTCGGCTGCGAATACGCCGGTAAGACAACGTTAGCCAATGAAATTGTAAAATGGATTGATGACACCCTAGGTGGTGCTCGCGGCTTCCATGACCATTTTACCATCCCTTCCAATGAATTAACAGTGGAAGATCAGGATCAATTTGCGGCATTGAGTCCACGACTCAAGGAGATGTTCCAGCGTTATATTATTGAGTATCACCTGCAACCTGCGTTTTATGCTGATCCGGACCACAATATGACCGGTTTTCATATTGAGGAGGCGGTCTATGCGCCGTTGTATTACGGCTACGGTGGAAAAGGTGAGTATGCGGAGCGCACGACGTTAGCACGAGCGGCGGAGAAAACAATTATGGAGGAAGCACCTGACACGGTGCTCATTCTACTGACAGCATCAGCCGAGGTTATTGCGCAACGGATGCGAGACAATCCACAACCGCGTGGTGTTCTACAGGAAAAGGATATCGAATATGTCCTGCAACGGTTTGAGGAGGAGTACCAAGCCTCGCTGATTCGCAGAAAATTTACGCTTGACACCACAACAGCGACGGTGGCGGAAACGCTTGCCGAATTTGTCGAGCAGATCGAGTTGTACCTGTCGGATGCGGATCGCCTGCGGATGTTGGCGCATCAGGCTTTACAGGCTAAATGAGTTTGAGAGGAAAAGCTATGAAACGGCTGACTTATACAATCGCCGCGGCGATTGCCGTTTTCTTGGCCATCGCTGCTTGGGCGCAGATGGATTTCGCAAGGATTAAAATTAAAACTACTCACGTTGCCGGCAACATCTATATGTTAGAAGGGGCTGGTGGGAATATCGGTGCGTCGGTGGGACCGGACGGGATTCTGCTTGTTGACGATCAGTTTGCGCCGTTGGCGGAGAAGATTCGGAACGCACTCAAAGAATTGAGTGATGTGCCGTTAAAATTTTTGATTAATACACACTTTCACGGCGATCACACCGGCGGCAATACCGTTTTCGGTAATGAGGTGCCTATCATCTCTCACGCCAATGTGCGAAAGCGATTACAGATGGAATCTTCTCCCCAAGAAGCCCTGCCGGTTGTTACATTCGACGATTCGTTGTCTATCCACTTCAACGGTGAGGAGATCCGTGTCATCCACTTCCCGAATAGCCATACGGATGGGGACAGCGTCATTTTTTTTACCGGATCGAACGTTGTGCATATGGGGGATCTCTTCTTCTCCGGTCGATTTCCCTACGTTGATTTGAGCAGCGGCGGGGATGTGGAGGGATTAATAAAGCATATTGAAAAACTCTTAACCGAACTGCCGCCTGACGTGAAACTGATTCCGGGACACGGGCCCCTTTCGGATATTGACGATCTTAAGACTTATCACCAGACGCTTGTGGCGACAATAGACATAATTCAAGATCAGATAGAGGTAGGAAAAAGTTTGGAAGAAATTAAAGCGGCGGGACTTCCCAAAAAATGGCGTTCTTGGGGAGCCGGTTTCATTTCGACGGGACGATGGATTGAAATTGTCCACCGGAGTCTGGCGAAAACAGGTGACATTTAATACAAAACCGCAGATCCCATAGAATCTCGTGAGTAATGTCCTATTGACATAGTTCTATGAAATCTGCGGTTCTTTGTAGTAGCTCTACAGATTGTAGCCTCGTTCGTTGTGTAGCGCGAGGTCTAATCCTTCTTGTTCATCGTTGTATCTGACGCGTAAACCAACCGCCCTATCAACAGCCTTTAGAATAATAAAGGAAAGAATCCCGCTCCAAAGTATGGTCACGATGAGACTGACAAACTGACTCCAAAGTTGTAAACCGATACTCTTGTCCATTCCCATTCCACCCAATCCTTCTGCGGCGAATACGCCGGTCAACAAGCATCCAACGATACCACCGATACCGTGTACGCCAAAGGCATCGAGCGAATCGTCGTATCCGAGCTTATGCTTGAGACTGGTCGCGCCCCAGAAGCAGATCACGCCTGAAGCGAGTCCGATAACCAATGCGCCCATCGGTCCAACGCTGCCGGAGGCTGGTGTGATTGCCACAAGCCCTGCGACGGCACCGGTGACGATACCTAGCACGCTTGGCTTTTTGTACTTTATCCACTCAATAAACATCCAAGCCAATGCGGCGGTGCCTGTAGAGATTTGTGTGACTAGCATCGCCATTCCTGCTGCACCGTCAGCCGCCAAAGCGCTACCGGCATTGAAACCGAACCAACCCACCCAGAGCATAGAGGCACCGATGACTGTCAGGGTCAAGTTGTGGGGTGGCATGGGAGTCTCAGGATAGCCGTAGCGTTTGCCAATCATTAGGGCAGCGACAAGCGCCGCAACACCTGCGTTGACGTGCACCACAGTCCCACCGGCAAAATCGAGTGCGCCCAAAATATCTCCAAAGTATGAGCCATCACCTGCCCAAGCCATGTGGCAAATTGGCGCGTACACAATTATAGACCAGATCCCCATGAACCAGAGCATGGCGGAGAATTTCATTCGCTCGGCGAAGGCTCCCGCGATCAGGGCGGGTGTGATGATGGCAAAGGTCATCTGGAAGCAGATAAACACTGTTTCCGGGATAGTGCCTGATAAACTATCCGCATTCACACCCCGAAGGAACGCCTTACCGAGCCCGCCGACAAATGAGTGGCCATTGGTTACTTTCATAGACATGCCGGTTGTATCAAAGGCGATGCTATAGCCAATCACGATCCAAATAACGGTAATCAGCCCGGTCAATGTAAAACACTGCATCAATAGCGATAGAACATTTTTGGCACGCACCAGTCCGCCATAGAATAGGGCAAGACCGGGGATGGTCATAAACAGAACCAGCGCTGTTGCTGTGAGCAGCCAAGCGGTGTCACCCGAATCAAGCGCGTCTTCAGCGAGAGCAAGTTTCGGGAGTGCTAAGAACATCAGTACGAACAGCATTCCCAGAACAGTTCTGGGTTTACCATATCTTAAAAGTCTTATAGGTTTTACTGTATGTTTCTGAAACCTAAACACACTCTGTGGTTGTTGGTGCATTTTTACCTCCATTTAGGTTTAGACGATCACTACCTACCCCGATAAGAACTCCGATCGATCGTCCGTGCCCGCGATAAATCGGGACAGGCGAGACTAGGGGGACACCCAGCTCGTCGGGATTCTCGTGAAACGGAACGAGATTTCGCTATGCTCAACTCCAAAGTTATCACAAACTTCTCGTCAGGCAGTATAACACCATCGGCTTCAAAAGTAAACAGAATTTTTCGATTTTATGTGATTTAGGGGTGGGTTCTTTTTTTTGAAGAACGGGCAGGGCACCCGCTGAAACGCAGCAATCTATCCTCTCAACGAAAAGTAGCCCGATCCCTTTATCCCCACTTGCCCCAAAATGGACGCCTCTGTTCGTTATCCTGCCATCTTCAGCTTGGAATCTCGATTTTTCATTTAACAGGACTTACGCATTTCAGATGTAGCCTTTACCTGAACGCTTACCTATCTTCTAATTAATAGAAGAAATTGTAAAGTCTGGATACGCGCTGGCACCGTGTTCGCCATAGTCCAACCCTTCCAACTCTTCTTCTTCGCTAGTACGCAACCCGACAATCGTTTTGATGCCGTAAAACAGGATAAAGCCTGCTACCATACACCACGCAAAAACAGCAACGACACCAATGAATTGGGCGCCAAAGAATTTGAATGCTGCACCTTTATCCGCTGCATAAAGAATTCCTTGTTCGGTGTGGAACAATCCAAGCAAGAGGGTTCCCAAAGCGCCGCAAACACCGTGTACAGAAATCGCGCCAACGGGATCATCGATTCTCAGGTTTTCAATTATTAAGACTGAAAAGACGACCACAACACCTGCGATTGCGCCAATAATTACTGCTGCCACTGGTGTAACAAACGCGCATGGTGCAGTAATAGCAACAAGCCCAGCCAGTGCACCGTTGAGTGCCATGCCAGCATCGGGTTTCTTGAGTTTGAACCAAGCAGTTATCATAGCGAGAATTGCGCCCGCCGCGGCAGCGAGGTTTGTCGTTACCGCAATTAATGCAATGGGCTTTGCATCTGCCGCCATCTGGCTCCCCGGATTAAATCCGAACCAGCCGAGCCATAGGATAAACACACCGAGTGCTGCTAACGGCAGGTTATGTCCGGGAATTGGGCGAGGTCTTCCATTTGCATCGTACTTACCGGTGCGAGCACCGAGTACGATTGCACCCGCTAAAGCGAGCCAGCCGCCCGTTGAGTGGACGACCGTTGAGCCTGCGAAATCCAACATTCCCATACTCGACAGCCAACCGCCTCCCCAGATCCAGTGTCCGACGATCGGATAGATTAAACCGGTGATGAAAACGCTGTAAATTAGATAGCTTCTGAACTTTGTTCGTTCAGCCATCGCACCAGAGACGATTGTCGCTGCGGTGGCAGCGAAAACCAGTTGGAACAGCCATGCAGCGAGTGTTGGAACGGAACTCCACTCTAGGGCGCTGAAGCCTTTTGTTTCTCCGGAGACGAACCATCCGCTCAATCCGAGGAAGCCATTGCCATCGCCGAACATAATTGCGAATCCGATCGCCCAGTAAGCGATAGCTCCCATCGAGAAATCCATTAGGTTTTTCATCAGGATATTGACGGCGTTTTTCGCGCGGGTAAATCCCGCTTCGACCATGGAGAATCCCGCCTGCATAAAGAAAACCAGAAAGGCAGCAACCAATACCCAGATGGTGTCAGCAATATATTTTGAGGTTTCGATCTTTTCACCTTCGACGAAGCCGTCTAAGGCGAAAGCGCTCGTACCTAGACATAGTGTCAAAATCAGAACAATTCCTGCAATCCTGTAATCGCTCTGAAGGAATCTTTTCATTTTTGTCTCCTTATTAGGTGGCACCTTCGTCGGCGTATTGTAAATTATCCGTAAAGCGGAGGAAAGATGAACAAAAGATTGTAGCTGCTTAGATCGTTTATCTTTCCGATGCCAAAGACCAAATCTTTATGCTAATGACCGTAGGCAAAAAAGATGCCAGCGGTTAATGAGGATATTTTTTGTAGCGGCGAAAACAGTTGAAAGACAGAGACAACGGTGTTATTACAGGATTTTTTGAAATGATTGGTTGTGTAATGCTCATCCCAAAGCGCTGATACATTTTTTAGCAATTTGCTGAAAATTTGGGCAGCGAATCACCTAAATTTCAGGCAAGGGAGATACACTGGATCTTGATGCGTGTTTACTTTATCTTGGCTTTACATTTTACAAAGGCTTTCGGTATAATTTAATAACACAGTTAGTTTATTGGCTCATTAGTTCATTGATTCATTGGTTGTGAGTGTTGGGTTTCACTCTCGCTATCCGTAGGAATGTAGTGTTGAAAGGCAGGAATTCTGCTGCCCATGATAGCGCGGTGCTTTCAACCGTTCAACCCAACCTACGATACTACATCGTTCATGGGTTCATTCGTTCATCGCGCCATGATGAAAAAACGAGACGATTCTGTTTTCCGATTTTCACGTTTCACGCATCACGTTTTACTCTAGGAGGGATCATGAGTCAGCCGGTAAAAGTTGGTTTTGTTGGAACGGGCGGCATTGCAAATAGCCATCTCCGTAACCTTGCAGAGATGGAAAATGTGCGTATCGCAGCCCTTTGTGATATTGACGAATCGCGTGCGAACACAGCAGTCGAAACCTATGGTGGACAGCCATATACAGATTACCGAAGGATGTTTGATGAAGTAGATCTGGATGCTGTCTATTTCTGTCTGCCACCCTTCGCTCACTCCGACGGAGAGATCATGGCAGCAGAGAGAGGATTTCACCTACTTGTGCAGAAGCCGGTTGTGCTAGAACTTGAGACCGGGATCCGCATTATGGAAGCGATTGATAAATCGGGTGTGATTTCCTGTGTTGGTTATCAAGGACGGTACAACAATGTTGCAACCGCTGCGCGTGATTTCCTTAAGGATAAAACCGTTGGTATGGTCGCTTGTCATCGCTGGGGTGGGGTCCCTGGGGGACCGAGCCACTGGTGGTGCGTGATGGAAAAATCGGGTGGGATGCTTCATGAGCAAGCGACTCACCAGCTCGATATGATTCGGTATATCGCCGGCGAAATTGTCGAGGTCTATAAGATTGATGCCATGCAGATTAATATTGATCAGGAAAACCATACAATTCCTGATGCGGAGGTGGTCACGCTTCAATTTGAGAGTGGAGCAGTTGGCTACATCTCAACCAGTTCTGCTCTGATTAATGGTGGCGGGGGGTCACGCACCGATTTTATCGTCGAGGGGCACTACACCGTTCAGCTCGGCTGGGGAGAGGTGCGAATTGTTCCCGAAGACGCAGCAACGATTACGGTGTCTGATGAAGAACCCCTTTCGATCGATGAGGCATTTATCCAAGCGATTCAGACGGGGGACAAATCGCTGATCCGGTCTTCCTATACCGATGGACTTAAGTCGGCAGCGATATCAATTGCTGCAAATCAATCGTCGCGTGAACACTGACCGGTGCGTGTGCCAGCGATCTCGTAGGAAAGAATTTACAACAGAAAAGAGAATATCAAAAGAAAGTGCAAAGCCCTTCGAGAAACCGAGTTTTGAAGAAAAAACTCGGTTTCTTTGCCCTATTTTTTAACATGAGCGATGGAGGCAACAGATGATTATTGATACACATACGCATTTCTATGATCCAACACGACCTGAAGGCGTACCTTGGCCCGATCCTGATGATGACGTGCTTTATCGTCCTGTGTACCCGGAGCACCACAAGGCACTCGCCCTCCCTGAAGGTGTGACGGGGACTGTCGTTGTTGAAGCGAGCACATGGGTTGAGGATAACCAATGGATACTTGACCTTGCGGAAAATGAACCATTTATTGTTGGGTTCGTTGGGAATTTAGACATAGGGTCGCCGGATTTTGAGAGTAATCTTGAACGCTATGCTGCGAATCCACTTTTCCGAGGTGTACGGCTTCGAGGGGTGGATATCGGCGAGGTTGTGAGGGGTGGAAATCTAGCGAACATTGAGATGTTTGCTGCGAAGGATTTATCGGTAGATCTTTTGTCATCACCAGATGCTTTGCCAAGCGTTGCTGCGCTGGCAGCGAAAATCCCCGAACTGCGTATTGTCATCAATCACGTCGCCGGTGTGCCTATTGATGGGAAGGCACCCGATGCAGCGTGGGTCGAAGGAATGCAGATGGCGGCGGCAAACCCGCATGTCTACTGTAAAGTGTCAGGATTGGTGGAAAGTACGAAGGATAAACCCGCACCTACTGATGTGGCGTATTATGCGCCGACGGTGGATGTGTTGTGGGATGCGTTTGGGGCGGATCGGTTGGTCTACGGAAGCAATTGGCCCGTATCGGAACGATTTGCCGACTATGCGACGGTGCAGCGGATCGTGTCCCAATACTTCAACGCGAAAGGAGTCGTTGCCGCCGAGAAGTATTTCTGGCGGAATGCCACGGCGGCATACAAGTGGATGGATCGGGGATAACCTGACGCGGCATTGTGATGCTGCGCTATTGGTAAGACCTTGGCTGATGTCAAAAGAAAACGTGAAGCGCAAAACCTAATGCGTAAAGGGGGCACTAATTCACTGATGCAGTCAGTAAGGAACAACGATCGTTGTTCCCTACGGATTCTGTGGCACGATTTATTGACATGGGTCAAGACATTTACCCGGCGTCAAGAACTTCCCTTATACCTGCAATGATGTTATCCCGATCCGGGAAGACATGATCTTCGAGTCCGGGGCTATACGGTATCGGTACATGCAACGCACAGACGCGCTTGGGAGGTGCTTTCAGCTTTGCAAAGGTTTCGCTATCCTCAGTGACCACGGTTATGATCTCTGCCGATGCTCCTGCGGTAGGTCCCGCTTCGTCAGCGATGACTAGCCTGCCAGTTTTCTGCACGGAAGCGCGAATCGCTGCCTCGTCCAAAGGTACGAGGGAACGTGGATCGATAACTTCGACGGAAACGCCCTCTTTCTCAAGCGTTTCGGCTGCAGCAAGCCCTTCGTGCACGAGCCAAGCGAGTGCTACCAATGTGACATCGCTACCTTCCCGTTTGGTGTCAGCGACCCCCAATGGTACGGTGTAATCTTCCTCCGGCACCTCACCTTCAACGCCCATGAGTCGGTTGGATTCAAACGAGATAACGGGGTTGTCGTCGCGGATGGCAGATTTGAGCAGCCCCTTCATATCGTAGGGGGTTGATGGCAATATCATCTTCAATCCCGCAAGGTTCATAAACATGGAATAAGGACTCTGAGAGTGCTGTGCAGCGACCCGCCTACCGCCTCCGACAGAGGCGCGAAATGTGATGGGAAACTTCGCTTGCCCCCCAAACATATAGTGGATTTTCGCCGCTTGATTCACGATCTGGTCCATGGCAACAAAGGAAAACGTTATCATGCCCCAGTTGATGATCGGTCGATAGCCTGACCCTGCTGCGCCGATAGCAATACCTGTAAAAGCACCCTCGGCGATGGGTGTGGCGCGCACTCGTTCGGAGCCGAATTCATTAACCAGTTCGTCTGCAGCGCTAGTTGCTAGGTGAAATGTGGTTGGATCTCGCTTCATCTCCTCGATGAGTGCGTCCGATCCAGCTTGTGCATAAGAGATTTTTTGCATGGTAGGTTGCTCCCATAATTTTCGAGGCTTATATAGAAAGAAAGTGCAAAGCGTGAAGAGAAACCGAGTTTTGCCGAAAAAACTCGGTTTCGGGGCAAATCAGTTTACCCAAAATGACTTTTCAAACAGGCTCTTAGGGATGAAAGGGTTTCACGGAAGGAAACGACATCTCTCTTCGGGACTCGGAATCCGACACGCATCTCTCTTCCCAAACCATCGGTATCGGTTTCGAGCGACAGTTCGATAAACAAAATCGCGAATACCTCGTGGAATCAGGCGCAGCAGACTCAAAAGCCACCATGCCCCTCCCAAATGTCGATATACCTCCAGAAAAGCATCAGACTCTTTGTAAATTCCCCGCTTGTCCAGATAGAACATAGACCACTCTTGAGGTGCCTCGGAGAGTGGTGGTAACATCTGCTTGGCGGTTTCTCCTTGAATTGGCGCGAACCTGAAGACCCCTTTGGTATCAATCTTGAGGATCAGATCGACAAATCGGTTGCACATCCCACACACACCGTCAAAGAAGACGATGGGTGGGTTCTGCGCGACATAGCCCCTTGTTTTATCCGTCTCTGAATTCATGATAGAAGTGGTTTAGGATTCAGCAAAGATATCTTCGAGCGCCGCTTCCGGCTCTGGAAATGGGCTCTCCTCAGAAAATTTGACTGCATCCTCGATTGCTGCAAGGATTTCAGCGTCCATTTTTTGCCACGCTTCTTCAGTTAGAAGTCCGTGCTCCATTAGGCTTGTGGCAAAACGATTGATAGGATCCCGCTGCCGCCACTCTTCGATTTCTTCCTTCGGACGTGGGTCCTCTTGCCCCGGTCTTTCGGTGTGTCCGCGCCAACGATAAGTCTTGCATTCGATGAGGCTGGGACCTTGACCCGCACGTGCACGATTAACCGCGGCTTCGGCGGCTTCATAGACAGCCATCACATCGTTGCCATCGACGACGACTCCCGGAATTCCGTAGCCGGCGGCACGGGCTGCCACGTCGCTGAGAGCTAAGGTATCTGCTGCGATGGTGCCGGCGGAATAGAGATTGTTCTCACAGACGTAGAGCATCGGTAGCTTCCACGTTGCAGCGATGTTGATGGATTCGTGGAAGGGACCTGCATTTGAGGCACCGTCCCCAAAGAAGGATACGGCGACTCGTCCCTTGCCTTCGAGTTGGGCAGCCAGACCTGCACCGGTTACGATGGGAATGCCGCCGGCGACGATACCGTTGGCTCCCAACATACCGATACTGAAATCAGCGATGTGCATGGAGCCGCCTTTGCCTTTGCAGTAGCCGGTTTGTCTGCCGTACAGTTCAGCCATCATCCGATTTAGATCGGCACCCTTGGCGAGACAATGCCCGTGACCGCGGTGGGTACTGATAATTTGGTCATCCGCATTCAATGCTGCACATATCCCTACGGCGACCGCTTCCTCACCGATATAGCAGTGCACGACACCGTAGATGGCACCTGCTTGATAGTCATCTGATGCCCGTTCCTCGAAGCGACGGATGGTCTGCATCGAGCGGAGCATCTCAAGTTGTTTCTCTGTTGTGAGCGTCATGTTTTCTTCCTCCCGAAAAACCTCATCTATCGTTTCAAGTCTCAGCTTTTGCTTGTCGAAATAGCACCGTGCGACCTAGCACAAGCACAGCAATTACGAGAGTAACGACAGGACCGAGCCAAGCACCTTCTTTTGGCACGGTCAATATGAAAATATAGATAAATCCGAGCAGATACCACAGCCTATCCAGCCTTCCTTGCACTAATCGAGCGGCGAGGTACGCACAAGCAAACGTGGTAAACGCGATCCAGATCCATGAGAATAGCCATGGTGTCCAGCCATAGAAGGGAACGCTTATCAGGGCAGCTCCCGTCCAGCCCTTTGGAAATAGGTCAAAGGCGTGGTGGACGGCGTAGCCGATGCTAACACCCATCGCAAATGTGTACAATCCCAAGCCAATCCTTAATGCGAGCAACACCACTATGACCGGAATGAGCGGGCTGTGTGTGATGATGGAGCGATGGAGTAGCAGGTTGGTCCGTTGGTCGATATCTGGCATGACGATTCCGCAGTGCAGTCCCACGACGACGAATACCGGTGCTACCAGAGTAACTAAGAATCTGCCCATCCCTTGCATGTTAGCCCTCCTACTATGCGGGTCTATCGCCCTTCTGTGCCGGTGCGGTTCGGCTATCGACGCCGGGCAACATTTTTGCTGGATCACGGGTCACAATCACGTCAATGATAGTGGGTATATCGCGTGCAGCGATGCCTTCGGCGAGCGCTGCCCCCAGTTTGGAAGGTTCTGATACGCGAATCCCCTGACACCCAAGCTCACGAGCCACGTTGGCATAATGGGTCTCGCTTAAATCGCTCGATTGATAGCGTCCACCGTACAGACTGTGTTGAAGGGCTTTGACGTAGCCGGAGGCGGCGTTGTTCACGATGGCAAGGGTAAAACCGAGTTGCAAGCGTCGAGCTGTTTCAAGTTCTCCAAGCATCATGTTGAATCCGGCATCGCCGGTAAGCCCGACCACCGGTGAGTCTGGTGCGGCAAGCTGTGCACCGATAGCCCCCGGCAGACCGTAGCCAATAGATGCAAACCCCCGATTTGCAATATAGGAGCGTCCTGAGCGGGTTGAATCGTAGAGCAGGCCGGTCCAATGAGCAGCAAATCCGCCATCGACGACAAGAATTCCGTCATCAGGCATGACTCCTTGTAGCTCACGGACCAATCGTGCCATGTGGACTGGACGTTCTTCGGAGGCGTAGCGGGGTTCTGCCTCTGCCCGCCAAGCGGCCATCCGTTCTGCGACTTCTGCTAGGTAGGCTGCGTGTTGCGCTTGCAGTGCTTCAGCATCGTCAGCGAGACTGGCGTGGAGGTCGAGCAGTCCCTCAGCGGCATCGCCCCAGAGTGCGACTTCTGTCGGGGTCGTGCGTCCAATCTCCTCTGCCACGATATCGAGATGGATGACCGGAACCCCTTTCGGCATCAGGGCGTAGCGTTTGGTGGCGATCTCGCCCATCTTACAGCCGACTACGAGGATGCAATCTGAGGATTCAATCAGATCGTTAGCAATTCGTGACCATCGACCGAATAAGCCCACACTCAACGGATGTGTGCAAGGAATGGCACCCTTCCCACTCAATGTCTGAGCAACTGGAACACTAAAATCTTCGGCGAACTTGAGCAGTGCTTCATAGGCACCTGATAGATGGATACCACCGCCCGCAAGTATGATTGGTCGCTTGGAGCGGCGGAACTGCGCTGCGGCGCGTGCAACAGCTTCGCGCTCCGGACGGGGACGCTGGGCTGGGATACGGATGGTTTCTGGATTGACGTAGAAATCGTCGCTTGGATAGTCAAATTCTCCGTGTGCCACATCTTCAGGGACATCCAGAACGACGGGTCCTGGTCGGCCGGAGGTGGCGATGGCGTAAGCGCGTCGCACCAGTTCGGGGATGCGAAGTCCATCTTCGATCCGGATTAACGCCTTGACTGATGGAGCGAGGATCTCCGACTGGCGTGCCTCCTGTGTCATGTTTTTCCAGGAATGTGCACGGTTGCTGTTGCCAACGATAACGACGAGGGGCACCCCTGCGTTTAACGACTCGACAAGTCCAGTCACTAAATTTGTGGCTCCGGGACCGAGTGTGGCATCACAGATGCCGGGGCGACCAGTCACCCGTGCCCATGCGTCGGCGGCGAATACGCCGGACCGCTCGTCGTTGATTAGCGTATGACTAAGCCCTAGTTCGCGGACTGCATCGTAGAAGGGCAATAATTGGAACCCAGCCATGCCGAACATCGGGGCGGGGTTGTGGAGTTTGAGCATTTCGGCGAGTGCTTGTCCGCCGTTCATCTGTCGAAATGAAGCCATAGATCCTCCTAACCCTCAGTCACGGAGTGAGCAATTCTACAAAGGTTGGCACTGTCATGCCAACGGTGATGCCGCGTTTGGCAGCTTGTTTGTTGAAGTGTGAGATGATCCCGTTCTCCCACGTGGAGCGCGCGTCACCGATACGGGCGGTCATGGCGTCGACTGTGACTGCTGGCGTAGAGTTGCGATCAAGGATTTCGAGACGTTGGATTCCAGCCATATCTATCCCAACGCCGGCATCGTTGAACACCGCGCCTCGTGCTTGCACAGCAAGTCCATAACCGGGGCGTCCAGCAAGTCTTCCGCCGTGTGAACCTGTAATGATGACAGTGTTGGCATCGTCGGGTTTGACGAGGGATGCTGAGTCGCAAGCAATCACCTTGACTGGGGCATCGCACAGCAGCTTGCGAGTTTCCTCATAGGTCGGTGCATCGCCTTCAAATGGGTGACCGCGTTGTATAATTTCTGCCGCTTCACAACAAGGTTGATCCTCTACACAGCCGAGAGTTCTGGCAGTTGCGTTGCAGTGGCTGATCCGTCCACGGGCGAGCATGTCAGCACCGTCTCCGATGCGCGCCGATGTATGGGCAACCGTTGCCGCTGCCATCCCTAGCTGTTCTAGGTAATCAAGGGCTCCAATGCCCGCGTTATCCAATCCAACTCCTGCGTCATTGAAGATCACGCCTCGCAAGCCTGCAAGTGCTGCCAGATATCCGCAGTAGCTGCCGCCGTGAGAGCCGGCGACGAGCACGGTTCCCCGGAACTGGGGTCCGAGTTTGGTAATACTGTCGACAACTTGGACGGTCCTGATTTCATTGGAATTTGAAGCGACTGGGCTATGTTGGTTCATTAGTTCATTAGTTCATTAGTTCACTAGTTGACTAAACTGATGAACACTTGTCTGAATCGCAGATTAAGCGGATAACGCGGAATACACGGATTACCGAACAGCGATCCTGCGGTCTACAACCGAGAGTCCGAGAATTGTTCTCTACAACTCGTTTGCCGTAACAGCACCGTCGGGACTTTGGGGTTGTTTAATTTGGTATCATGTTGGGTTTCACGGTTCCCTTTCAACCCAACCTACAACACGACACACATGTCGCCCCGCTGGGGCTCTGAGATATGATGATTCGACATTGCTATACACATGTCGCACCTCTGGTGCTTTAGTGGCAACTTGGGTTAGTATAACCTAAGTTGCTAGTCGTCCAACTCGCTCGGCTTGGATAGACATATCCAAGCCATGCTTGTACGTGTGCAGTGGATTTGTCAATCCACTGCGAGTGGTAATGGGTTTTATTCAGTTTCCATTCTCCCGTTTTGCGACATTTTCCATAACTAGCAACTTGGGTTAGTATAGCATATTGATGGAAATTTTCAACATATTTATCCGACGGATTGTCGCCGTTGTAGGTGGAGATGTATCAAAAAACTGAGTGTGCCGATGACAGTCAGGCTCGCGCCTGTCAGGAAAAAGCTGCGGTAGCCGAGCGACTCAATGATGTAACCACCGCCTAGTGCCATAGCTGAGAAACTCAAGCCCGATGCCATTTCACCGGCACCGGACATCGTACCCCGCCGGGCTGGCGATACCACTTCCATTGTATAAACCAAGAAGGTCGGATACCGAATCGAGGTCAGGGCAAGGACCCCAATGAAACCGAGTCCAGCGGCACTCCAGTGGGAGATAAGGATCAGCGGTAACATACTGATTGCGGTCCCGAATGATGCCCACGCAGCGGTGTGACCGTTGCCCCAGCGCCTCGTTAGCAGGGGTACGATTAACGCTGTCGGTATGGAGAGCAGTCTGCCGATGGCAGATAGTACGCCGATGTGAACCGTAGAGATGTGCAAACCGGCATCCATGTAGACGTTAAAAAAGGTGAAGAGCGTGCCCACACCTGTCACCACAAGGAGTCGAATCAACGTCAAGAGTGCGATCAGCCGGAGGGGCGATGCCTGTCCTTTAGTTGGCCTCTCTTTTGTTGCTTGGGTAGGACCCTCGCGGGTCGCTGCGATTGCCAGAACCGAGGGAATCAATAACAGACTCGCAGCCAACAACGAGTAACGATATGGCGCGGCTTGGTCGAGCGAAACACCAAGATATATGGCAAAGATACCCGGCAGGAACCCACCAATCAAACTTCCGGCAAATCCAGCGAGCGACCAGAGTGCTGCTTGCACAGAAAAGACGTGGCTGCGTTCACTCTGATGGGCGACCTTCATCGCAAATGGGGCGGTGTTGACGAAGTAGATGGCGAAACCGATGAAAGCGAAGCACCAAGTGATAAATAACCAGCCCGCCCGCCAGTTTCCGGTGTGTATTTCAGTGAAGGATAGCAGCCCACAACCTATCAGTAGCAGGGTCAACCCGGCGATCATCATGCGACGATTGCCCAAGCGTCCGCTGAGTGCTCCGGCGGGTAGGCAAAAGAGGGCAAAGATCAGCATCCCAGATCCATTGACCAAGCCAATAAATTCGGGCCCATATCCTAAGCGCAGTAGGTACAGATTGAATAGAACGGTATAGACTCCGCCATCGACGGTTAGCCCAATTAACATCGTAGTAATGAGATACAGGCGCACATCGCGGTTGAAATCGCGCAGGATATGGAGATAGGTGGGAGTGGCTCTGTTCATGCTGTTGGACGTGACCTATCCCCTCTGGACCAACCGACGTGTGACATCCACCACATAGGTTACATCATCGTGTGTGATGTGACGATGGGCAACTAGCCGTGCACCGGCAGGAGGACGAGGGTTCGCGAGGATACCGCAGGTCTTCCACTTTTCGATGAGCGATTCAGAACGCCACCCCAGTTCCTCGACGTTCACCATGGCGAAGTTGGTAGGTGTGGGAGGTCGTTGAATTTTTATCCCTTCAATTGCCTCCAATCCTGAACAGAGTAGGCGAGCAATTTGATGATCTTCTGCGAGTCGATCCACCATCTTTTCCAGCGCAACAATCCCCGCTGCCGCTATAATACCCGCTTGACGCATACCGCCGCCCATGCGTTTACGCACGGCATCGGCCTCGTCGATGAATGCACGACTGCCACACAGTAACGATCCTACCGGCGCACTCAGTCCTTTTGATACGCAGAACATCACCGAATCAATATAGCGGGTGTAATCCTTCACGTCTACTCCGTGTGCTACAACTGCATTAAAGATCCGAGCGCCATCCATGTGGATTTTCAATCCGTGCGTCCTCGCTGCGTTGGAAATTGCTTCTACCTCTGCGGGCGTCCACGCCGATCCGCCGCTGCCGTTGTGGGTGTTCTCAATGCACAGCAGGCTCGGCTGGGCAACGTCCTTTGAATTGATGGCTTCGTCCAACTGTTGGGGTTGAATCACCCCGAACTCCGCCTGCATTGGGTGTGGTTTCACCCCATTGAGGACGGCAAATTCGCCTCGTGCTCCAGCAAACAGATGGGCGCGTTCCTCAAAAAAGACGTCGTCCCCTGAACGGGTATACGCGAATAACGCACAGGCGTTGCCCATGGTTCCGCTAGGGACATAAAGCCCCGCTTCCATTCCGAGTTTTTCTGCAGCCAGTTCTTGGAGCCTATTGACGGTGGCATCCTCTCTGTAACCGTCATCTCCGAGGGCTGCCTCCATCATGGCTTCCTTCATCTCTTGCGTGGGTAAAGTAACGGTGTCGCTTCTCAGATCTACTGTTCTTTCTAGCATTGTCGTTTTTCTTTTGGAGATAAGGTGTTATTAATTTTGGGATTATTAAGCAAATGTAATGTTGTGTGATGCGTAAGTGCATAACTTGTTGATGTTTATGCGTTATTTGAGCGAAGTCTATATTTCCGTATTGCAATCCAAACTGCACATGTCGCCCCTCTGGGGCTTTGGTCACTAGGTGCGTCGCTCGGCTATAAACATGTCGCCCCTCTGGGGCTTTGTTTGTTCATTAGTTCATTAGTTCACTGGTAGATTATTGAACTTTTGAACTTAATCAATTGATGGAACAGGGGTTACAACATACGGCATCCCGATAGGATCCCCGATAAATCGAGACGCCGACAAGCCGAGAGCAGGTCCCGATACTCGGGATGCTCGATGAAATCGGCACAGGCGGGATTCAAAGCAATATGCCTACTACTTTAATGGGGATCGACCCTGAAGTGTTTTACCACGTCCTCATTCAACTCAAATCCTAGTCCCGGGCGGTCAGGCACTTGGATAAATCCGTCAGCATCAACCTCTACTGTCGGCGTCAGGAGTTCGGAGATGATTGGCGAATCGGGGAATGCAATGGGCGTCTCAAAATACGGCATATTCGGGAGCACCGCAGCAAGATGGATTTCTGCCGCTACTCCGATGACGTGACACCACGCGTGGGGCACACAGATTAGTCCCTTGCGATAGGCTGCTTCCGCAATCCGCGCTATCTCTCGAATACCGCCTGAACGGACTGAGCTAGGTTGAACGACATCCACCCGTCCCTTCTCCATAATATCCTCAAACTCAAACCGTGTGGTGAAGCCCCAGTCACCGACGGCAATGCGGGTATCCACTGCATCTGCCAGTCGGGCATAACCGGCGAGATTGTCCGCCGGTAAGGGCGCTTCGATAAAAAACGGGCGATACTCCTCAATCGCACGGATCGAGGCGATGGCTTGTCCGACTTCGTACCAGCAGTTCTGTACATCGATAAGGATCTCCCTATCCTCACCGATGGTTTCGCGAACGGCTCCTACAATTTCAGCGTCGCGCTGTGTGCTGACATGCCCGAAACCGCCGGGCCACTCCTCCAGTTTCATTGCATGGAAGTTCCGATCTTTTGCCAAGGTAAAACGTTCGACAATCTCCTCTACATCCTCGCCCGGTGGGTAGACGGTCGCATAGGGCATTACCTTCTTTTTTATTTCGCCGGCTTCTCGCACGGTGCAGCAGGCGTGCCAGATCAGTTCGCAGACCGGCTTACCGAGTGCTTTGCCCGCGATATCCCAGAGTGCGGTTTCCACCGCTCCGATGGCTGCAATAGTAACGCCGCGCCGCCCGAATAGACCTGTGGCGGAGTACATCTTCTGCCACAAGCGTTCAACCTGCAGCGGATCTTCGCCGCGCAGAAGCCCCTGTAAACCGCCGTCGGTGCGGATGATGGCATCAATCACAAGTGACGGGGATTCTGCCTGTCCAATCCCGGTGATGCCCTCATCGGTATGTACGCGCACTAGGGTTTCATCCGCTTTGCCCGGATCTGTCAACGCAATGGTTTCTATTTCTGTGATTTTCATTTTAATTTAGCCTCTTATCTCTTGCTAGGAATGCCTTTCGATGGCGGATTATAGCACGTTTTTTGAAGTCGAATCAAGCGGATTTCGCTTGGCTGGAAGTTCTCCATGAGACGATGAGAATTGAATCATTTGCGGGCGAGGAGACCTCGCCCCTACGATAGATACATAACCTGTCCTCGATCGTTAGCTTAGGAGAAAAACTGGGGTAGCAGTTCTTTTGACGCGAGGAGTAACTCATCGAGCATCGCTTCCGCTTTATCGGGCAGAGTTGCCATTTCATCGATTAGCAACGCCTGAAGTGCGAGGTTTCGGTCTCCCTTGACCGCGGCATCGGCGACCAATTCGTGCCACACGAACCGTTTCTCCAGAATACCCTTGAGCACCGGTGGCACTTCACCCATCTGTATTGCGCGTACGCCCCCAGAATCCGTTACGCCCTCCAACTCGACTTCTGCCGTTGCGGGAAGGTTGGCGATTGCGCCTTGGTTGGCGACGTTGACAATATAAACCTCACGACGACCATTTGTAATGGCGCTGATAAGGCTTGCGATGCCTTCGCCGGTGATTGAGTCGTCTTGCATGTCGGGGAGTTGGATTTCGTCCAGAAGTGCCTGATACTCCTGAAAGAATTCGGCGCGGACTTCCGGTTCAGCAGGCGCTGCGGTCGGTTTCCCTGTTTCGTATCCGTGTCCTAGAAGACTCTCGTACATGTCGTAAGGTAAATTCTGCGGTCCGCCCTGTACCTGTGCCAGAAATGGGTAAAATTCTATGATGTGATCGTCGGAGGGGTAAACGATGTGATACCCGTAAATTTGGGATAATCTCGCACTGAGGACTCGCCCTTTCGGTGCTTGGCGTTCGGCGACACGCCGCATCAACTCTGGATATAGGTCTTCTCCCTTGTGCAGGACGCGGGTGAACCAGAAGTAGTGATTTGTTCCGACCCACATGCAATCCAACTCCGTCGGCGGGACACCCAGAATCTCTGCCGCATACACAATCCCTGCTTGCACCCCGTGGCAGATACCGATGACGTTTACATCGGCATACTTGTGCATCGCGCGTAGTAGCGTTGCCATGGGGTTTGAATGGTTAAACATGATAGCCTTGGGACAACGTTTCTCCATCTCTTGACAGATGTTGATGTAAGCGGGAATTGACCGTAGTGCCATCATCATCCCTGCCGGACCGCAGGTGTCACCGATGACTTGAGAAATGCCGTATTTTTCTGGAATGCGGATGTCGGCGTTGTGGAAATACGAGTTGTAAACATTCCGCGTGATTTCGGCACCACTCCCACCAATCGAAGAGATAGCGAAATCTGCGCCGTCAACGGCATCAGCAAGGTCAATCGTCGAACGAATTTTGAATCTTGTTCCTGCGACTTCGGCTAAACGTCTGCCCATCCCCGCCATTCTTTCAACCTTTTCGCTGTCGATGTCGTAGAGGACGAGTTCTGACTCCTCCAGATCTTGACTCAAAAGCAGATCTGGTATTGCGCGGCGGAAATAGAGGCTTCCACCGCCGAGACATACGATCTTTTTAGCTGGCACAACGATACCTCCGTGGTGGTGATGAATTAGGATCTAGGGATGGTTCTTTTGGCGTGAGTTTGGTCTGATCGGTCAGAAAATTGTCAGCGGAATTTTGAACCAGCCCGAAATTTGTACGCATTTTATGACAGTTTTCAGAGGTTGTCAATACGAACGATTCGGTTTTGATATTGAGTTTTGGCGGCTCCGGTTGTATAATTTACGCAAAGGTCAACGCTATTTTAACCGAGCCCGTTTTCAAGGAGGAATCAGACCGATGAAAAATCGAGTGGGTGCATTTTTGGCGGATCGGTTGCCTCTCAGGGATGTGGAAAATCACTTCAGAAAGCCGCTGCCGAAGCACATCAACTGGCTTTTCTCTCTGGGGAGCATGGCAGCGTTTCTGCTGATTCTTCAGGCAGTTACCGGAGCGTTTTTAGCGTTTTACTATTCGCCCTCGCCCGATCACGCTTATAACGCCGTGAAATACATCAGTAGGGAAGTGCTTTTCGGCGGATTTGTGCGGGGGTTGCACCATTGGGGTGCGAGTGCGATGGTGATTGTTGTGTTCCTGCACCTACTGCGCGTTGTCGCTTACGCCTCCTATAAACCGCCGAGAGAAATGACGTGGGTGACCGGAGTCTTGATGTTCTTGGTTGTGTTGGGATTCGGTTTCACAGGTTACCTGCTGCCGTGGGATCAGAAGGCGTACTGGGCAACTGTGGTCGGCGTTAAAATTGCTGGCACGGCTCCTGTCATCGGGGAGTTTGTCGCGAAGGTGCTCCGCGGCGGGGAGGAGGTCGGTGCTGTTACGCTCACTCGGTTTTATGCGCTGCACACGATCTGGCTGCCGTGGCTCGCTTTTGGGTTGGTCGCCGTGCATCTGTTTTTTGTGCGTTATTACGGTTCGGCGGGAACCCCCAAGAATGCTCCCGAAGATATGCGGTCGGGCAAACCGTTTTATCCGGATCAGCTTTTTGAGGATGCGGTCGCGATCCTTATCCTATTTGTCATTCTCGCTGCGATGGCGATCTTTATCCCTGTGCCGCTTGAAGAACTCGCCGATCCTACCGATGCCAGTTATGACCCGCGCCCGGAGTGGTATTTCCTGTTTTTGTTTCAGTTGCTCAAGTATTTTGAGGGACCTCTTGAGGTGCTTGGCACTTTTGTCATACCCACCGTTGGGTTTATTCTGCTCCTGTTCCTTCCCTTTTTGGACAGGAAAGAAGAACGGACATCTTTGCTGAAACGCCCGGTTGCGCTTACAGTCACCTGTCTGTCGGTTGTGCTGATTGTGTTGCTTACCATTCTTGGGGCAATTGCGCCTAGGCTGGAGCCTGTTCCTGAAGAACCCACCGCGGTTGAACAGGCGGAGTCGGGGCAAGGTGAGGCTCAGAAGGAAACGGAGGAAGAGGCAGTTTTTGATTTTGGGTTGGATTAGAGATTGTCTGAATCAGGATTTTCAGGCTTCTTAGTCCCGATGCTTCATCGGGAATTGAAGGATAAACAGGACAGGAACGGATACGTCTAAAAATATGGAGAGTTCTAAAATCTAGTAGATATAGATGCAAACAGAGGAAACAGGATGAGCAGACCACTAAAAGGATTCATTACTTACGCACATAAAAATACGACGGCTAAGGACGAATTGATAATGCGCCTTGCTGTGATGCAGCAACGGAACGAGCTAGTGACTTGGCATGATGCTGAAATGACCGGAGGCACCAAGTGGCATGAAGATATTTTCAAACACCTTGCTGATTCGGATATACTTCTCTATCTGGTCTCTGCTGCGAGTCTTGCGTCTAAAAACTGTAATAAAGAATTGGCAGAAGCGGTAAGTTCCGACATAAGGATCATCCCGATAATCCTTGAGCATTGTGATTGGAAACATCATCAACTCAGCGAGTTTCAAGCCTTTCCCGACAAGGGCAAGCCTATTAATGCGTGGTCGTCTGAGGATGAGGGTTGGCAAGATGTGGTGAACGGTATCCGAAAAGTCGTTGAGGAAATGCAAGCTCAGGTGGATTCGTCGTCTGAAACATCTGAAAAAGAACTACGTGCTGAATTAGCATTCCAACAGGGTAATGTTTTCATGATGCTCGGGCAAATTGACATGGCGATAGAACGTTACTCACATGCAATTGAACTCAACTTGAATAATGCTGATGTTTATAATAATCGCGGTGTGACCTATGTCGAAAAAGGTAATCTTGACCGTGCTATTGAAGACTTTAACACTGCCATAGATTTGAAACCCAATTATGCTGCCTATAACAATCGCGGTAGGGCTTACGACAAAAAAGGCGATTTTAACCATGCCATTAAAGACTACACCAAAGCGATAGGCCTGAATCCGAATTATGCGGACACTTATACCCATCGTGGTGTTGCTTATGACAAAAAAGGGGATTATGACCGGGCCATTAAAGATTTTGCTAAAGTTATAAACCTGAAGCCTGATTATGCCGGGGCCTATTACAATTACGGTAGCGCTTCCATTAAAAAAGGGGATTATGACCGTGCCATCGGTGCCTTGGACACGGCGATAGACTTGAAATCCGATTATGCTGATGCCTATAACAATCGCGCTAGTGTTTATATACATAAAGGATATTATGACCGTGCCATCGAAGACTATAGCACGGCGATAAAACTAAAACCCAGCATTGAGGTATATAATCATCGCGGTATTGCTTATGGCAAAAAAGGGGATTATGACCGTGCCATCATAGATTATAATAAGGTAATAAGATTAAAACGAGATGATGCCGGGTACTATAACAATCGCGGCATTGCTTACAAAAATAAAGGGGATTTTGACCGGGCTATTAAGGATTTTAATAGAGCAATAGAATTAAAACGCGATTATGCCGATGCCTACAATAATCGTGGCAATACTTATAAAGACAAAGGAGAATATGACCGCGCGATCGGAGACCATACCAAAGCTATAAACTTGACACCCGGTTATGTTGATGCTTATTACAATCGTGGATTGGCTTACGGAGTAAAGGGCGATTATGACCGTGCCATCGTAGACTTTACCAAAATGATAGACTTAAAATCCAATGATGCCGAGGCCCATAACAGTCGTGGTGGGGCATACTACTTAATAGAGGAATATGATTCTGCCGTCGCAGACTTCACCAGAGCGATAGAGCTGAATCCCGATTATGCCGAAGCCTATAACAATCGAGGTGTTACGTACTGCTTAAAAGAGGAGTATGATTCTGCCGTCGCAGACTTCACCAGAGCGATAGAGCTGAATCCTGACTATGCCATAGCCTATAACAATCGTGGCAGGGCTTACGGGGTCAAAGACGAAGTTGACGGTTTGACGCTCCGACCGGACTCGCCAACTTCTAAGCGTGCCGTAATCCGTGCCATCAAAGACTACAACCCGGCGATAGGATTGAATCCTGAGCTTGCCCCGGCCTATTACAATCGCGGCGTGGCGTGGTTACGTCTGAGAGAATGGGAGAGAGCCGAGTCAGACCTGACTGTTGCCAGAAACAAGGGAATAAATATCATTACTGCGTTTCGTAATGACTACGAAAGTGTTGAGGACTTTGAGGAGAGAAATGGCGTTCAGCTGCCAAAAGATATCGCTGCTATGCTAACACTACCGCAGACATGAATATTGATAAACTGACAAAAGTGGTGGGAATCGAAACTAAAAACTTCTCAAGGGAGGTGCAATGATGGCTAAAATTGTCGTCAATCCAGAAATTCTTGATGGCAAACCGATTATCGAAGGAACTCGCCTTAGCGTAGAGCATGTGTTGGGGCTGCTCGCTAGCGGTATGTCTAAGGCAGAGATTATCGCAGACTACCCGGAGTTGAACGAAGAAAACATCCAAGCGGTACAAGCGTATGCTGCGGGGCGCACTTATCCTTCGTGGGCACTCCGCAATGGAGTGATAATCGATCTTCCAACTACCCGTGATAGAGCTTAATAATGCTACCCCCGCTTGTCGCTGACATAGATATTGCAGTTTCCGTCATTCAGTTTTTGCGGGCGCAAGGGGTTGATGTGGTGGCTGGACGCGAAGAAAGTTGGAATAGATATGAAGACCGAGACATCCTGCGTGAAGCGTATGCGATGAACCGATTTGTGTTGACGCACGATTCCGATTTCGGAACGCTGGCAGTTCATGAGGGACAAACCATTACCGGAATCATCCATTTACGTCCGGGAAATCGTCCGTCCTCAGAGGTCATTGCTAATTTGCAAGTTCTCCTCAACACAGAGATTGATTGGACACCCCCGTTGATTGTTGTCTGTGAATCCGGCAAACCACCTCGGTTGCGTCGCCTAACAGCGATAGACATTTAGTCACAAGCGATGTTATGTCAACCGAATCTAAAAAGAGTAAGTTGATTTTCCTTTATAGGAGACTTGTAAAAAATCACTTCTTTGCTCATTTTTCCAGCGACACCTTTTGAGTTTCTCAAGGGTTGAAAAGGCAAATAATCTCCGTATTCACCTTCACAACAGATGATTTCTCCTTTTCTCTTTAGTGCCCATTCGGCTAGGCTCTTATAATCAAGCCGATCGCTTCCGTATCTATAACCTTTTCCAGACTCTTTTCTATAAGGTGGATCAATAAACCATGTTGCTTCAATATCCGGGGCTTCAGTATAGTCTCCACAAATGATTTGCCAGTGCTTTACCTTAAATAAATTATTCGCTATATACCGCTTACTTATGCTCCAATTCCTTGCCAGAACTGGAGTGATTTTAATCGTCCGATACTGAAAAGCCATTTTGGTTGCAGCATGTATAATATGTAGAAACTCAGAACTCTTTTCTCCGATCTCCAAATCTGGCATTCTTAATATTTCTTCGGGTGTAGCTTTCGCAATTAACCATTCCCACAGGCTTGCTACTCTTTCATCCTTCTCTATTAAAATGACGTTCTTTTTCCAATTATCTTCATGCAATGAGTATGCTGCTGAACCCGCAAAGGGCTCGATGATACTATCAAAATTTGGATCGGGGTAGTACTTGACTATTTGTTTTTTTCGACCGTAGTAGTAAAACATTGTCTTTATCAGTAGGCTTTGATCTGCCAGAATTTTATAGGACACCGACTCGATCTGTTCAATTATTGCCATCTTCTACCTGAAATGACAATAAGTTTTCATATTTCTGCTGATATTCTTTTTTATCAAGAATTACCGTCCATCCTGCTCCCATCTTTCTTTTTCCAGAAGCTCGTAGACCTGTAACTTTTGTGTTTCTCCCTGTAGTCCCACTTATTTGCCCCCAATTCTCTGTTTCTAGATTGCCAGCATAAAATGCTGCAGTTATAATTGGGAAATGCCTACCAGCGTAAACCTGCCCGCCAAAATCAATTACTAGTCCTAAAAGCCGCTTTACTTCTTGATGATGTGCCTGCCATGTTAAACCAGTGAGCACCGATAACCTTTCTTCCCCTGCTTGCAAGTTGCTCCCTTTTGCAACGTTTCCAACTGTGGATTTGATTTCAAGCCCATCAGGATAATTCCGTAGTTGCGCTTCGCTCGCATTCTGTCCTGAACGTGGAATTATATCAGGGTGCCCTTTTTCTATTGGATTGAGTATGGCTCCAACCTTTTTTGAAAGGTGGCTACCGAAAAATGCACCAACTATGCCACTTAGTGCTTTCAGATCAATACTCTGAAAAAGTGTGAAAGGTAGTGCCTGTAGTTGATTTGAAGTCATTACCGCTGCATAGGCAATATCATTGGAGGTAACAGTAAAACCGCAGAAAGTAGAGAAATTTGCTCTAATTTTATAACGCGATAAATCTTGGTCAATACTCGATAATTCAGTCGAAGAAAAATCCTCAAAGAGTTTAGATAATGGAACATCAAGCACATCGGCAATATTACGCAGATTGATGATACTAATGTTCCGCTTTCCTCGTTCAACGTCGCTAATATAGGTTCGGTCAAGGTTGCATTGGAAAGCAAACTCTTCCTGAGAAAGTTTCTTTCCTCTCCGGAGCTCTCGTATTTTTTTTCCAAGGAAATCCAGAATTTCGTCAAACTTGTTCATACTAACAAGTTTATCAAATCTGGCAGCAAAATTCTATCGACTATAAGTCACATTTGTCCCATGAATTATATCTGATTTTCCGTAATATAGAAGTTATAAAGCTATATTTCTGAATTATATTTTTTCTATTATATAATATTGACATATCTCTAAGCCAATAGTCCCCGCTTAATCCTTGACACGTCTCCTTGTAATGTTCTATACTGTCTGACCGAAAAGGAGGCTGTAACGTGGTGCGACAGACAACGCCAAAAGTGCCATTTACCGAGACGCCTCGGACTCACATTAAATCCCTTCGCGTTGCAGCAAGTTTCTTGATAGCGTGGGCGTGTCTGTTGCGGCCTGTACTTGCTCAACATACGGATCCGTTGGGGAACCCTGTCTTCGACAAGAGCGGGAAAGAGTTGTATACACTTCAAGCGAGTTTTGGTGTGTTGGGTGGCGACTCACTCCTGCGCCGTGACTCAGAGTTTCGGAAGAAGACGAGCAATCGGAACTTCTTTACCTTCAATATTCCGGGCGAAAATGTGCTGCATCAGTTGACTGTGGGAAACTTTCCGACTAAGTTTTCGAGTTTCACACTCAACAAGGAACTCTTTGATGCAGCGCGTTGGAACATAACAGTTCCAAAAGCGGGAGGTCGGGTATCCGCGTTTGTAGGACGGGTAACGAACAATACCTTTGCCCTATCCGGGGACAGGGTCAGGCCTATTGAAAACCGAGATATTGTGAGTCGTTCGGACTGGTTCATGGCGGGTTTAAGGGCGGAAGCAAATCTCGGTGCCCACGGTGTTCGATTGGGCGCGTTACCAGAGTTTACCGTGCCGTTGCCTAGGGTTGGGTTTAACTATGTGAATCGTTTTTTTACCAACTACGATCTCACCCGCACAAGCAATCCATTTCGCGGCGTTACGATTGCCAATCCACCGCCGGAGTTGTACCTGCGTTTCAGTGATGCCTCGCCGGAGAATCCCGGCGGCGCAAAGGTTTTTCGCGTCCGAGTTTTTGTCGATGACATTTTGGAGTACGACATCATCGGTGGCAGGGAGTTGCCCGGTGTGTTGATGTTCCCGAATGACAGTATGCGGGACGGGAATTCACGTTGGGTGGACGGCGAAGGGACGTTTACCTACCGATTCTTCCTGTTCAGCCCGCAGGAGATTAACAGTGTCCAGTTTGAGGTTGACGTTGCCAATGACTACCTAGTTGAGCTTTCAACGGACAATCAAAATTTTCAGGTGGAGTTAAGTGCGCCGGGCAATATTAAGGACGAAACGAATCGGAAGGTGCATCGGTTTGAATATGGCGAATTAACCGATGAAGCGACGATGGGATTTGACCTCCAAACGACGCTGCTGGGGTTTTCGATTGAGGCAGAATGGGCGTGGTATGTGCAGACGAAACAGTATCCGCTCCTCAGTGGTAAGCGGGCGCATCGCACAACCGGCGCATGGTTCATCGATGTGAATCGGAATTTTGGTCCGGTGACTTGGCGCAGCGAGGTTACACGGATTGCCCCCTTTTACACGGCAAGAAATTTCATTGACGATAACGACGATGATGATCCCTATGCGGATTCCCGCGAGCCGGAGATTTTGATTTCGGGGAATACAAAAGATGACCTAGATGGCGATCGGGTCAAGGATTGGGACGACGATTTTCTGCTGTTTTTTGCGGATCCACCGAGTTTTCGATTAGGTCTCAACCGCGAATCAATCGACTTCAACAACAACGGTCAACCCGACAACCTTGAGGACGACGATAAACCGAACTACCGTTACGATTACGACGAGGGCTCTTCTGGGCACCACACCTACCTCAAGGTTGAATTGCCGTTCGTGGAAGGGCTTTCGGTATTGCCCGGATATTATGAAAAACATCTCATTCTTCAACACAAGAGCGCGAGAGGATGGTATAATGTCCTATCTTACGCACCGAAGTCGATTCCTCATTTTGGGACGGTTCTTTTTCGTTACACCTTTCGCCGATCTCGCGATATTATCCCTGATGACGTTGTGATTCGGAGTACAGGTGAGTTGATTGAAGATGATTTGGTGCGTCAAAGGTATCTCGGCAATATTTTCACGATGATTGTCGATTACCAAGATATCAAGAACCTTACCATTCGCAGCAAATTCAAATACCAGCGGGATACGTTGTTCCACACTCGTCAGCGGGTTATTGATACTGCCTTGATTAACCAGATCCGCTACGACTATAAAGTTCGTGAAGACCTGACCATCTCTCCAGCGTTTCGGAGTGATCGAAATATTGGCTATACTTTTCCTTTTGATAAACGGACTGCCTTTGATACCATCCGAAACGCCTATATCTTGACTTTGACCCATCAGGTCGCAGCGCAATTACAGTTGAGTGCCGGCGCACAGTTTTTGACGTGGCGGGACCGCAAGGATTCACAACGGAGTCTCAACCGAACTGTTAGCTTTTTGGAACTTGTGCTGCAGGGCGACGCCTTCGGGCAGCGGATGGGATTGCTGATAACCGGTGATTATATTATCCAGAATTTCCTCGAACCGATTGGGGGCGGAGAAAGGTACACGAACATTGGGATTTCGCTGTTTTTGTTGTAGCACGCTACCACATATCACCCCGTTGGGCTATGTAGTTCATTGGTTCATTAGTTGATTGAGCCAACTACTTTAGCGCGATGATGTTGGTATCTGAGGCGCAATGAATCCCCGATGAATCGGGACAGGTGCGCTACTACAAACTGAAGGACGTAATTCCTAACATAGAAACTTGGGTTATAAATAAAGAAATAGAAAGGAGTAACAACCATGCAAGGGCAACCGTGGGATGAAATGCAGCCGTACTTTCGGCTGATCACCCCTAAACGCATTATTTTGGCGATTGTTATTTTGCTTCTTATTGCTATATCCTTGACTAGTATGTACACTGTCGAAGCGGATGAGGTGGCTTTGGTGCTACGATTTGGGAAATACATTGACACAACTCAACCCGGCTTGCGCTTCAAACTCCCCTTTGGGATTGACCAAGTTATCGGTGTCCCTGTCAAAAGGGTGTTCAAGGAGGAATTTGGGTTCCGCACCCTGCGTGCAGGGGTTCGCACACAATATGATCCCAGAGACTATTCCGATGAATCACTGCTGTTGACTGGAGACCTCAGCATTGCTGATGTTGAGTGGGTGGTTCAATATCAGATTGGTGATCCGCGAAAGTTCCTGTTTGCTATCCGCGATGCAACACGTTCTCTGCGCGATCTCTCTGAAGCGGTCATGCGGACTGTCGTCGGAGACCGCACTGTCACGGAAGTGTTGACCGTTGGACGTATTGAAATCGCCGCCGAAGTGAAACAAAGCCTTCAAGAATTACTGGATCGGTACGATACCGGTTTGATCCTTGTAAACGTTACCTTGCAAGATGTGAATCCCCCGGAGACAGTGAAACCCTCTTTCAATGCCGTCAATGAGGCGAAGCAGGAAAAAGAGAAACTAATTAATGAGGCACGGAAGGATTATAACGAATCTGTCCCGAAAGCCAAAGGTGTTGCGCGGCAAAAGATCTTAGAGGCGGAAGGATACGCGCTCAAGCGCGTCAACGAAGCGAGAGGCGATGCCGATCGATTCAACGCAATTCGACAGGAGTATCAAAATGCCAAGGCAGTGACCCGTCGCAGGCTCTATTTGGAGGCTATGAATGAGGTTCTGCCCACAGTCAAAGAAATCTATATCATTGACGGTAAGTCGAGTGCTCCGCTTCCAATTCTACAGCTTGATAAATAGCAATACTCATCTCACGAAAGGATATCCACGATGAACCCCAAAATACTAGTATCAATAATCGTTATTCTCATCATCGCTATTCCCTTAGCCTCAAATGTGTTCTACACAGTTCGTGAAGATGAACAGGTGGTGATTACTCAATTTGGCGAAGCGATCAAAACAACGAGTGAAGCGGGTCTAAAGATAAAAACACCGTTCATCCAGAAGGTCCAACGTTTGGAGAAACGGATTCTTGAGTGGGACGGTTCCCCCAACGAGATTACGACGAAGGATAAGCGATTTATCTGGTTAGATACGACTGCACGCTGGCGCATTACAAATGCCCTTACGTTCTACGAGAGATTCCGTGGTGGGAATCCAGAAGCACTTGCTCAATCTCGGTTAGATGACATCATTGATTCGGCTGCCCGTGATTTGGTGACGGGTCAACTGCTAGTTGAAGTCGCACGTAACTCAGACCGCATTCTGGATCTCAATCTGGAAGAGTTGGACCAAGATGAAGGAGGCGGTAGCGCTGAACAGTTGGAAAGTATTTCAGTGGGCAGGGATACAATTGTGAAAATGATCCTTGAAAAGGCGCAACAGAGCATCCCCCAAGACTGGGGTATTGAGCTAGTTGACGTGCGGATTAAACGAATTAACTATGTAGAATCTGTCCGTCGGGAGGTTTTTGCCCAAATGATTTCCGAACGAGATCGGATCGCTGCCAAGTACCGGTCAGAGGGTCAAGGTGAAGCCGCAGATATCATGGGACAGAAACAGAAGGAGTTAGAGCGCATTCAGTCTGAAGCATACCAGAAAGCGGAACAACTTAGAGGTGACGCTGACGCGCAAGCGATTCAGATTTATGCCCAATCACACGGCAGAGATCCGGAGTTCTTCGCATTCCTTCAGACGCTAGAAACCTATCGTAAGACGATCAACGCCAATACGAAATTGATTTTATCAACGGATAGCGATCTCTATAACTATCTCAAAGATGCTGGGTTGACAGGAAGGCGGTAGCATCGGAAAGGGATAGATGCAAGTCAGCTACCCCGCCCTAAAGGGACGGGGCTTGTTTGAAGCGTCCGTCACTTGGGACTTATTGGGATTCGCGGCTCTGGCTCGTAACTTTACACACCCGCCACCGCACGGTCGCAGCAACCGTCTGGAAGGATTAACCATGTAGTGGTGCTACCAGGGTTTCACCTTCCGGGTGAAACCTCAGACAAACTGCTTGCTATGTGATTTTTAGCCCTATGGCTTTAACACGCTAGCAATTTTACCTTCCGCATCGAAGCGAGAGGGCAGTGAAAAACGAGCGTTTTTCCGAAGTCGTCGAGTTACGGCATATATTCTATCATACATTTACCTCAAAAGGGTAGGGCAGATAACAAAAACAACAAAAAAGAGGCGCAGTTTCCTCCCCGCTCTAAAGAACGGGGTCTCCACTGCGAAGATTTGATGATTAAATCACTCCGGTTATACGAAGAAAATGGTGGTGGTAGTTCATGCGTGACCGGTAAAAAATCTGTTCAATACTCCCCTACTCGCCGCCATCCGCCATGGATTCGGGCACGGGTTCCGTCGGGACCTAATTATACTGAACTCAAACGATTGATGCGTGACCTTGAGCTGCATACCGTTTGTGAGGAAGCACAGTGCCCAAATATCGGTGAATGTTGGGAAAGCCGATCCGCTACCTTCATGATCTTGGGCGATGTCTGTACCCGCCGGTGTATGTTTTGTGCGGTCACGAAAGGGAATCCGGAGAGTGTTGATTTTGATGAACCCCGTCGTCTCGGCGAGGCTGTGGGTCATCTGAAGTTGGAGCATGTGGTAATCACTTCTGTCAACCGCGATGAACTTTCCGATGGTGGTGCTAGCATCTTCGCAGAATGTATCCATGAGTCGCGTCGGCATAGCCCCGGCTGCACCGTTGAGGTGCTGATCCCAGACCTCGAAGGAAATTGGGACGCGCTTGCCGTGATTGTCGAAGCGAAACCTGACGTTCTCAATCATAATACGGAGACGGTGCCACGCCTCTATCGTAGAACGCGCCCACAAGCCAAATATCAGCGCACTCTAGACCTGTTGCGTATCGGCAAGGAGATGGATGGGACGATACTGACCAAGTCGGGCTTGATGGTGGGATTAGGGGAGAGCACCGAAGAATTGCTGGATACGATGCAGGATATCCGCGATACGAACTGCGATCTTTTGACAATCGGGCAGTATCTTTCACCGACATCGAGGCACCTGCCGATTCAGCGATATTACACCCCAGAGGAGTTTGAAAATCTGAAAATAGCCGGTATGGAGATGGGGTTTCGGCATGTGGAATCGGGACCGCTCGTCCGGAGCTCGTATCATGCGCGGGAACAGGCGCAGTTGTGATTTATTATTGTCTTGATTGAGAATTTAGACTTGTAATTTAGGTTAGGAATTATACGGAAAGGAAGTCCACGATGGCTGCCGAATACAAAGTTTTGATAGCCGATGCCCCGTGGTCTGTAGAGCCGGAACGGGAGGTCTTCGGAGAGATAGGCGCAGAGATTATCGTCGCGGGGACAAAAACGGAAGAGGAGCTGGTCTCTTTAGCCCCTCAAGTTGATGGGATACTGACTGACAGGCAGTCGATAACCGACGATATCATAGCGGTGGCACAACGGTGCAAAGCCATCGGTCGATATGGCGTTGGATTTGATAACGTTGCGCTGGATGCGGCAACGGCTGCAGGAATCGTTGTTACTAATGTCCCGGCTTACTGCATTGATGAGGTCACCGACCACGCCATGGCATTGCTGCTAGCGTGCGCTCGAAAGATTCCGTTATTCCATAAGCACATCAATAGTTGGAATCGAGATGTGGGACCCCCGATGCGCCGTATCCGTGGGCAGACGTTAGGCGTTATCGGGTTTGGTAGGATTGGGCAGGCGATCGCGCCGAAGGCACAAGCCTTTGGGTTGGAGGTTATCGTCTTTGATCAGTATCTCACGTCGGAAGCCATTCAAGCGCACGGTGCAACAAAGGTCGAACTCCCCGAACTCCTTGCAGAATCTGATTTTATATCTATTCATACCCCGCTGACGCCCGAAACGCAGAACTTAATTGGTGAAGCCGAACTCCGTCAGATGAAGCCCAACGCCTACCTCATCAATACCGCGCGAGGGGGTATTATTGATACAGTCGCGCTCTACAAGGCGTTGAGTGAGGGTTGGATTGCTGGAGCGGGTCAGGATGTTTTGCCGCAGGAGCCCGCGCCCCCTGATGAACCGCTACTCACACTAGAAAACGTTATCTTAACACCGCACGTTGCGTTCCTCTCAGAAGAGTCAACATACGATGCCCAGAAGACCGCGGCGTCAGAGGTTGCAAGGGTGTTGACGGGGCAGATGCCTGAATCGGTGGTGAACCCGAAGGTGCTAGACAGTTCCACGCTTCGTGCCAAAGCACTCGCGGGCTGATGGGAAGACGAGAAAACGAGAGAACCAGAAAACGAGACGGGCGGGGAAACCCCGCCCCTACGGGAAAGCCGATGGATTTTCAATAGGAGCGATTTGGGCTACACTGTTTCTGCTACGCCGGATGCTGCAGAGCGGTAGGCTGCGTCGAGTAGCTCTACCCCTCGCATAGCGGCTTCGCCCGGCGACCAATTTACATCGGTTATGCCGAGAATCAGATCCACGAAGTTATTGGGAGGACCGTCGCACTCATAAGCACCGCCATCTGGCGCGACATTGGCAACCTCGTCAACTTCATTGTATCGACGCAACTCCATGCGCGCGCGTTCGGCATCTAGGAGCAGCATCCCTTCAGTGCCAAAGAAGCGGATATCTACCTGAAATGGTCGATGGGTTGGGACCGTGCCTGAGCCGCTGACCGTGCCAACCGCACTGCTTGTGAAGCGGGTTGTAATTGCGTCATAAAGGTCTACTTGTGCCCCCGGTGCGGTCATCATGCTGAAGACGGTCTCAGATCGTAAACCTGACAGCCAAAACATTAGCCCCGCAGAATGTGAAATTTGCCCATGTCCGTAACCGCCTCCCGCGACTTGGGGATCCGCCCATGTTGCTGGGTCCGGATTGAACATCGTTCCTTCAGACTGTCCGCTCACCTCCGCAACGTCCATACCTTCGCCGCTGAGCAGCCCACGGATCGGGGAAGCCATGTGACACAGCACATACTCGATTGTGCCGATTCCGCCATCGTCCATGAGCTTCTTGGCGTGTTGGATGAACGGTTTGTGGTGCCAGCCGTAAGGCACCAGCAGTTGGACACCCTTCTCCTCTGCCAACTGCACTAACTCTCGTGCATGGTCGGCGCGAGTGGTTAGGGGTTTCTCACACATGACGTGCAAACCCTTTTCAAGCGCGGCGGAGGCGTGATCGTAGTGGAGGGTATGGGGTGAAGCCACAACCACACCATCTAATTCGCACGTGTCAAGCAGGTCATGATAATCTTCGGTCGCATACGCAAATCCGAACGCTTCTTGCACCTGCTGTAATTCTTCTTTTCCTAGACGACAGACGCCTACCAATTCGACATCCTCGCGCCCTGCAAAAACGGGCATGTGATTGCTAGTTGCCCACCACCCTGCGCCGATAAATCCCAAGCGCGCTTTATTCTGTGCACTCATAATGTTTTCTCCATTCTAGGAAAAATGTCCAACACTAACGCCTAACCAGCCAGAACTCACCTTCGCTATGGGTTGCTAGTGCGCCTAGCAATACAGCGCCGGGAAAATCTTCCGCCATCTCAATCGCCATTGTGAAGATTCGGATATCGGTTGTCGCACGTTGCTCAATAGCCTTTAGATCAGGAATGCCTGAAGTCAGAATACCATCGCTAAATAACACTACGATTGTCGGTCCTCTGTTGTGCGTTTCTTGTAATGCTTCAAGCATGTCTTTGTCTGGATAGCGCTCGCTTTTCACAGGCTTTGCAGCTTCAAGGTGGGCAACGGTATCGGCGATGTTAGCATCGCTGACGGAGAGGAAGTTGGGCTGATAGAATTGGACCTCTTCGCTGAAGGTGCAGACGTTGAATTGATCGTGCGGTTCGAGAAATTCCAGCGAATTCGTCATGATACCGAGGATTCGGCGAAGTTTTCGCGGCTTCAAACCAACCATGCTTGACGAAAGATCCACACAGTAGATGATCCGCTGCGGTCCCTCTTGCCTTTCGATAAATTTGACCAATCGGCTTTTGGGACGCTCCTCCGAATCGACTTTTTTGATGGGGTTCGTTATGACCCGTTCCATCTGTGGCATCGCCTGCGGCGCAACGCTTTCCGTAGATAAGCCTACATTGTCGCTCAGATTCATTGGACCGAGGCTAAACTGTGTCGGCTCGGCTGCTGAAACGACCCCTCGCTCCGTGGCGGGTGCGTTGCTTGTCAAAATCTTCAGTGCCGGTCGGTTGGTCTGTACGTTGGCCTTCTGGCGCCGTACCTGCGGACGTTTTGGGCGATTCATCCGTTTTGTTTTGGGTTCTTCGACCTTCATGAGCACTGCGTTGATAGCGTCTTGATTCCCGATAAATTGCTCGCTGGTCCAGAAGAAAAAACCTATGATGCCAGCGATAGCGTGTAGGGCGAAAGAAACAACGAAGGCTTTGCTTGATCTATACTTTGATAGCATTTTAAGGTGATTGTTCCTTTAGTTTTCTGAAGGATGTTGGCGTTCAACGGCTTCTCGCAAACGCACCATATCCGCCTGCAATTCGCTGATAATCCGAGCATGAGTCGCTGCAAGCATTTTTGCTTCAGCCGCTTCAGCCCTTGCTGCGTCGGCCTCTGCCTGCACTTGTGCGGTTCTGGATTCAGCCACTTCCATTGCTGCGTCGGCCTCTGCCTGCGCTTGTGCGGCTCTGGATTCAGCAACTTCGACTCGCATTTTTGCTTCAGCCGCTTCAGCCCTTGCCGCTGCGGTTTCGGCTTTCGATTCGGTGAGTGTCACTAAGGGTGTTCCATCGGGTAGATAGGGGCGCATGAAACGGAGTTTGTTAGGGAGATCCTCGGTTGAAAACAATAGATTTAGGGCTTCGCTGTACAATGCTCCTCGCTCATCGGGCGGAATAGCTTCATATCCGTCTCCGCTTCGCCGCCATCCGCGAAATTCGGGAGGCCGCTCCCCTTCCGGTTGATGAATGAAGTATTCGTGGATACCTATTTCCGAGAAGTACCGCCTCATTTTTTCCCCCCGATCTTCTTTCGCTGTCGAATCGGATAGAAATTCAAAAACAACAGTTGGAGCCGCTCCTTCTGCCCATGTATAAAAACTTCGGCGCAGCGGTTCGGAAGGCACACCCAACACCACGAACACATCGGGAGCAACGAATTTCCGTACATCTCCCTCTTGATAGTAGACAAAGCTATCTGTGCCAACATACGCCAGCGTGTCGCCCCGACTGAAATAGTCGTTTAGTTGCTCGCTGAGGATGCTAATTTGGCGTCCATGAAATTCGGTAGCTGACATCGGTTCACCATCTTCTGTAGGATAGCCCTTTAGGTAAACAGTCGGTTGACCAAAAGCCCTTGGCATTTTTGGCAAAAATTTGCGGCGTTTCTCTTCAAAGGTTGTTAGATCCATTATACATCCCTCCTTAATAAATCACGACGCATTCCGCTACCGCATTGACATTTTTTTGGCATTAAGCTCCCGCCGAAGGACAACGCCCCACTGACCGACCACCCATAGTACATCGTCGTCTGGGGCGCGGACGATAGTATACAGGTTGTTGGAGATGTCCGTATGTTCTCGCTCCCATGTCGTGCCGCCATCCATTGAGCGGAGTATTGTGCCGGACGCACCAACGGCGTAGATTTCCTGCTCCGACAAAGCGAGGATGCCGTAGAGCGTTTCGGTGACACCGCTCGACAAGGCTTCCCACTTAAATCCGCCCCCTGTTGTACGGAGGATGATGCCGTAATCGCCAGCCGCCCATCCCTTCCGTTTTGTGATGAATGACACCCCGTACAGATCATAACCGGTGTCGGTCTCATGATGTTTCCAATATCCGCCCCCATTGATTGTTCGTTGGATGATGCCGCTATGCCCAACCGCCCAACCGAGCGGCGCAAATTTCATCTCGACCCTTTCGAGGTCTTTCCCTGTGGAGGTGCGTTGGGGTGTCCAGATCGGACCTCCGTCTTGGTTATGGATAATCTGTCCATCTCTGCCGACAGCCCAACCTTCGGAGAAAGCCCCAAACGCAACATCGTTTATCTCAAAGGGTAGCGGGGGATCTTCCTCAAATAATCCCGGACGTGTCGGGGTTTGTCCTGCCGACCATTTCACACCGTTAGTTGTGTACAGCACAGTGCCGTCACGCCGCATGGACCAGCCCCATCGGGTCGTGTCTTCGGAGTTTAACCCTGACACATTGGCAAAGTGAATGCCGACAAGCCTCTGTGCGGTTTCGCTTTGCAGGTGGGTCCAGGTTCGCCCACCGTCCCGAGTTTCCAGCAGTATCCCGTTATCTCCGGTAATCCAACCGTGTTTGCTGTCTAGGAAAAGGATATCCCGGAAGTCGTCGAGTTGTTCGCCAAGTTGCCGTTCCCACGTTTGTCCACCATTCGCGGTATGATAAATCTGTCCTGCGTCGCCAACTGCCCACGCGTGTTGATCGCCGATGAAATGCACATTAGTGATTGGCAGCCCAGATTGACGGAGACCTCGACGACGGCGGGTTGGTCTTTCCCGGTTTTCGGTTTCCGTGTTGGTTTGTGTGACAGTTGTATCTTCGGTATCGGTTTCAATCTCACCTTCCCCGTTCACGGGATCCTCTTGGACAGGCGTGATACGCCCGGCACGCGATCGCTGCTCAGTCATATCTCTCTGAAAGATGTCAGTAAAATTATCGTCCAACGGGTTGGTAACCGCTGACTGTGGCTCTTGCGCGTTATCCGCTGCTGCCTCCATTTCCACCTGTTTACGTTGAGCAATTAGTTCTGCTGCTGTCTCGAGCCCTACATAGTTTGGCAGCCAACTCTCGCCTTGATCGTTTGTCACAAGGATAGCCCCACTACGATCGATTCCCCACGCACGTTGATGGTCATGAAATTTGATTCGACGAAGCCCTTCTACCATGTCTTCCGGGAGGATTTGTTTCCACGTCACGCCGCCGTCCTGCGTGATGAAAGATCTACCGTCCCTGCCCACAATCCAGCCGGACTTCGCATCGGCGAAATGCACTGCAGCAGCAGGCTGATGGGTCTTGTCCTGAATCTCCCAGTAGTCCCCGCCGTTGACCGTATGCAGAACCAAGCCGCCTTCGACCCGTTGGGCGGTAATTGCCCAGCCTTCGGTGCTATTGACGAAATGAAGTGCCGTGATTGGTTGGTTCGTTGTCCCGGTTTTCTGGAGTTTCCACGTTACGCCGCCGTCCGTCGTATGGAGCGTTTGTCCCTGATCAGCGCCGAGCCAACCCTCCTGTTTATTGATAAACTGCATGGCACTGATCCGCCGGAAGTTTTGCACTACCTTTTTGATGACTTGCCACGTTTGGCCACCGTTTTCTGTCCGGAGCAGCACACCGCGTCCGGCGATCCACCCATGATCTTCGTCGACAAAAGTGATGCGACGCAAATCATCCTTCACACCGCTGTGTTGGGGCAGCCATGTTTTGCCGCCATCTGTCGTGTGTGCAATCACACCACCGGATCCGACCGCCCACCCGCGTAAAGCAGCTGGTTCATCCGCCGTGCGATGAAAATAGGTGTCGGTGAAATCGGTCTGCCAAGTTGCCTGACGGACGATGTCCCAATGATAGGTGACCTCCTCAACAACCTCCGGTTCTTCGATAACATCGGTGGCTTCCGTTCGGTCTGCCAGAGGAGGGAGTTCGGCGGGCAGTTCTTCCGCATCAACAGAGCAGCGCATCGCAATTCCGCCTTTACCGACAGCGACCATCCCTTCCGGTGAAAGCGCGAATCCGTAAAGGTCGTTCTCTGTGTCGCTCTCCTGTTTCTCCCATTTCTTCCCACCGTTGGTGGTGGTGAGGATAACGCCGCCATCTCCCACAATGAGACCGTGCTTTTTATCGGCGAAGTAGACCTTATTCAGGTTTACCTCCACGCCGCTGGGTTGGAATCTCCACGTTTTTCCACCATCTTTGGTGTGTAGGATTTCTCCGAACTGCCCAGTCACCCAGCCGTTTTTGTTGTCGATAAAGTAGATTGCGTACAGTTCATTATAGGTGGGTGTCTTTTGTTGCGTCCATGTCAGTCCGCCATTGGCTGTGTGGATAACGATGCCGGGCCAACCGACCGACCAGCCTTCCTTTTCGTTGAGGAAAAACACCTCTTTGAGCATATGAAATTCGCCCGGGGTCTGCTGTATCCATGATTCGCCGCTGTCAGCGGTATGCAAGACTGTCCCCATATCGCCAACGACCCAGCCTTTTTTGGGGCTGACGAAGTAGGTGCCCCGGAGCGAGTACCACCACCCGCTTCTTTGGGTTTCCCAACTCTGTCCGCCATCGGATGTGTGGACAATCATACCACGATCGCCGACCGCCCAACCCTCTAGATCGGAGACAAAATAAAGGCTTCGGATATGGTCCCAGATGTCCGTTTGAACCTCAGTCCACGTTTGTCCGCCGTCCTGACTCATGGCGATGGTCCCTTTTTCGCCGACAGCGATTGCCCGGTTCCCATCAGCAAACTGTATCTCCTCAAGGTTGTTGGCGGTAGTGCCGCTGGCTATTGTCCACGTCTCCCCACCGTCCTTTGAGTGCATGATTGTGCCCTGCCAGCCGACCGCCCACGCCTCGTTTGGACTGGTGAACTGAACCCCGGTCAGATTATTTTCGGTGCCACTCTCCAACAATCGCCAATTGTCTCCGCCGTCCTCTGTGAACGTGATGAAACCGATGTCAGCGACCGCCACGCCACGTTCATTATCTATGAAATGAATACTGTTGACGGTATCCCGAACATGTCCGTTGATCAGTGGGATGCGGCTGTCCTGACGCGTCCATTCGGCACCGCCATTTGTCGTGTGGAAGATTGAGCCATCGGTCCCGACAAGCCAGCCCTCGTTTTGACTGATGAAGAAGACTCGCTTGTTGTCGTTGATCATCCGGTCGCGTTCGCCCTCGTAGCGATTAGTCTGCTGCCGCCACGTTTTGCCACCGTCCTCTGTGAAGAAAATTCGATCGTTTGCGCCAACAGTCCAACCCCGACGCTTGGTAGCAAACCAGACGCCACTGAGCGGGAACTCGCTGATATATTCATAGCGTTCCCACGTCTTGCCGCCGTTCTTCGTGTACAGAATATCGGCATCCTCTCCGACGATCCACCCCTCATCGGAGTTTGCGAAGTGGACATCCCGGAGCGTTGCTAAGGTGCCACTGTCTTGGAGATGCCAGCGGCGGCCGTCATCGGTGGTAGCGATTAAACCTCTATCGCCAACCGCCCAACCGTAGCGGTGGTTGGTGAAATAGACCGCCTTAAAATCACCTTCTGTTCCAACTTCTTGGCGTTCCCACGTTTTTCCACCATCCTTTGTATGGACGATCATTCCCTTTTCGCCGACGATCCATCCGCGTTCAGCATCTGCGAAGTGTAGGTCTGTAAAATTGACTTCCCAATCTGCCTTGCGGGTCACGTCTTGCCTACAACCGATGAGTAATATTATGAGTGCAAGCGCAAATGTTGCTGCTCGGAATATATGTTGGTATGCCTGTTTCATCTGATTTTTTCTCCTTAAGGTGTCGTAACGCTTCTAGAAAATCGGAAAGCCTGAAGCCCGGTGGCGCGACAAACCGTCCTCGGAACTATCTCAACTCGATGCGCGAGTGGGGCACAGTAGCGAAAATGCCTCCCGAAATTCTCGATTCTTTGGACGTAGCAGCAGCCTAAATGTTGAAGTGATTAATCCGTTTCTATGCAATCCCGCCGTTAAAGTATAACATAATCGCCTCCGAAACCCTAAGCCAAAATTTGCTGCGCTAGAAGATCCATCTGAACATTCTGCCCGATAGAAGTGTGGGGTTGTCGTGCTCTGCCTTTTTGCTTGCATTTGGATAATGGGTATGCTAACATGAACGCACTATTCCCGGCGAAGAATTCATACAGATATAGTCGCGCATATCTCATTGAGATGCGTTCCCTGACAAGGATTCGCTGGGCTCAAAACTATCAGAATTTATGGTGAAATAGGGGATCTTTAACGTTGATAATTATCCTTATGGGACATTTTTTATAACAAGCAGGACTTACGCACCCCAGATTGTAGTTGCCCGATTCATCGGGCGTTGGTAATGGTGTCCAGCGGCGATGAATCGCCGAACTACAGGGTTTTGAACGTTCAACTGCGTAAGTCCTAACAAGTAAACTATAATCAAAAAAGTTGAGCTTGACAGAATTATAAAGGACTGCACCATAGATGGTTAGTAACCAACAGCAATTTGAATGGGATCCCATAAAAAATCGAATGAATATCACAAAACATGGTATCAGTTTTTTTAAGGCAGCAAAAATCTTTGATGGCCCCTTATTAGAAGAAGAAGATACTCGTCAAGACTACGGTGAAACCCGAATCATTGCTTTAGGTCGAAGTGAAGGGAGAATCCTTTACGTTGTTTATACACGGCGCAATTCAGTCAGCCGAATCATTTCAGCAAGAAAGGCAAACAGAGATGAAAGAGCAGAATACATTCGTCAAATACACCCGTTCTGAAATAGAAACCCTCCCTGATGAAACTGATTGGGAGCGCGTGGATGCGCTGACAGATGAAGACATTGACGCGGCAGCCTCCTCCGATCCGGACGCTCCGCCAACGGATGCATCTTTCTGGAAGGAGGCAACAGTGGTTATGCCAGAAAACAATGTGAAAGAAGATAATTTTGACAACATATGGACCGAGAAGTTGAGAATGGCAGAAGCGTTTCTGGAATCAGCAACTGTTCTGTCGGCGCCTCTAAAGCGCGTGGAAAGAGGCGATTCCGATGAACAATTGGCTGAAAAAAGGGAGGTGTGCCATTTTTTGTGTGCAATTCTGTTTGAACTTGCAATCAAGATAATTTGGGAAATTGAAAACCAAAAAGAGAAGTGTAATCCCCACCACCGCATATTAGAGTACTACAAAGAACTGTCCCCCGAAAGACAGTCGCACATTCGGCAACTGTACGAAAATCAATTGGATTTGGTAAGAAGGGAAAAAGGGGTTGATGATTTCGCAGAACTCCAATCGTTAGAGGAGGCTTTGGAAGCCAATTACGATGCGGTAACAAGCTTTAAGTACGAAAGAGACTTTCATGGAAAAAGCAGCGTAATATCCGGTCTTATATGGAAGGAAGACGATGGATATGTGACTTTGCCCAGCCAATATATTATCTTCCCGACAGAAATTATGAGATATGTTAGAGAGTGCGTTGGGTTACATCCGTGATAAAAGGTGGGGCGACGGGGAGTGAATCTAAAAACATCTCCGATAAATTCTCTTATCGGAGATCTTCATGTTGGAGATGATCCAATGAAAATAGTAAACCGCTTACCTTTATCTAAATTAGCAAAGGGATTTATAGCAACTTATATTCGAGTGACGGTTCTGGTGGTGCCTTTGGCTGCGATAGCATTTGTATCGATTGCTGTCCTGTTTGAACACTTCACAATGACACATGCTGGTTGGGGGATAATAATGAGTGCCTTTATGTGGCTGGCACTTATTGGACTGATTGTATTGCTCATGTTATTGCTACCCCTAGCAGGCAAGCTCAGTCAATGGATAGCAGGAAACGATGATGAGTTTGATGATACAGAGTGAAAGACACCGTTTTTAGCACAGCAAGGAAATGTGGCGAAACTTCAAGAGATGGGGATTTGCTTTTACCGTTCAACCCAACCTATGCCGTTCTCCCGATAATCGGGACTACGCGGGACGTGTCGTCAAATATCAACAGGCTCTAATTCGGAGTACGGAAAGGAGGGCATCAACATGAAAGCTGCTCAACTATATGCGTATGATAAAGAGATGAACGTCGATCTTAAAATTGAAAGCGTACCTGAGCCAACCATCAGTGATCCTGAGGATGTGATTGTTCGCGTTGGTGCTGCTGGCTTGTGCCGAACAGATCTGCACATCATTGAAGGGGTATGGCGGGACGTGATGGATGCGGACAGCGCGTTGTTGCCCTATATCATGGGGCATGAAAACGCGGGTTGGGTTGAGGAGGTCGGCAGTGGCGTGAAATCGGTGAAGCCGGGTGATGCCGTTATTTGCCATCCCTTGCGGTCGTGCGGAATCTGTGCCGGCTGCCGCCGGGGCGAGGATATGTACTGCGAGAACAACGCATTTCCGGGGTTGAGCGACAATGGTGGTTTTGCCGAGTATTTCCTGACCAACGAGCGGGCGTTGATTAAGCTTAATGAGAATGTGTTGCCGGTAAATGTGGCTCCCATGGCGGATGCTGGCATCACCGCCTACCGGGTTGCCAAGCGGGCGGCGAAGATATTGAATCCGGGCAGTTATTGTGCGATCCTCGGTGTAGGTGGGTTAGGACATATTGCCCTCCAGTGTTTGCATGAGCTGTGCGGCACCCGTACCATTGCCATTGACCGGAGTGAGGCTGCCCGAAAGCTGGCTAAAGACCTAGGGGCTCACCATGTGCTTGACGGCGGTCCCGATGTCGTTGAGGAATTGAAAGAACTCACCGGAGGCGGTGCCCACGCCGTCATTGATTTTGTCGGAGAACTCGGTGCGGAACAGCTCTGCTGGCAGATGTTGCGTCAAGGTGGAACGCACTTCGTTGTCGGTTACGGCGGTAAAATTGAAGTTCCCACCGTTCACATGATCATCAATGAAATCGCAATTGTCGGCAGCCTTGTTGGCAATTACACGGAATTGGTCGAATTGATGGAGCTTAACGCTGAAGGGCGCGTCAACATGCGTGCACAAGAGTACTCGCTGGACGACATTAACACTGCTATCACGGACTTCAAAAATCGTCAGATTGTGGGTCGGGGAGTTATTGTTCCCTAATTCCCTGTCACACAAATTGATGGGTCTATTGTGACAAACATACCGCGGTGTAAATGGAGGGAAAAATGTACGATGATGTGCGGTTATCGCTTCCTGATACTTTGGATCAAGAGGTCATCTTCAGACAGCTGGAGAGGGTGCTTGATCCCGAACTTGATGAGCCCATCCTCAAACTTGGTTTCGTCAAGTCGATTGAAGTTGAAAGCGATCATCTAACAATTGAACTACACCTTCCAACCTACTGGTGTGCGCCCAACTTCTCCTATATGATGGCTGAGGATACCCGCCGTGAACTTTTGACGGTTGGGGGGATCCACGATGTCACGGTTCGGTTGAAAGATCATTTTGCTGCGAAGACAATTGAGGCGGGTGTAAATACTGGCAAATCCTTCTCACAGGCTTTTCCGGATGAGGCATCTGAAGATCTGTGTCAACTCAGCGATCTTTTTCTCCGCAAGGGGTATATCAGGCGTCAGGAGCGCCTGTTGCAGAATTTGAAAAGTGTGGGTTTATCACTTGAGGAGATTGCTGTCCGACGCATTGGCGACCTCTATTTTGAGGGCGAATCTTATCGGATCCGGCGTAACGATGGTCGGATTTGTGATGTTGGGGAGGCTGAAGTCGCTCGTCAATACTTCCAGCGTCGAGCGGAAATGAACCTTGATTGCTCGCCCGCTGCGCCTTTGATAATCGATCTCCGCGGTAGGGAGGTCACTGCCGAGCAGTTAGAGAAGTATCTGATACGTGCACGCACTGTGCGCGTTGCCCTGCAAGCGAACGGGTCGTTCTGTGCCGCTGTGTTGGCAGCACGGAAAGGTAAAAACTAAGCTATGCGTCATAAATGCCGATAAAATGTACAAGGAGCCTTACAATGTATAGAGAAAATGGGCAGGAAATTTTTGTTGTTGACGGGCATATGCACTTTTGGGACGCCAACCCGGAAAACTGGCGCAATGAGTATGGCGAAGGTTGGATCCGCTGTTTCTATGATTTTCATACCGCCCTCAGTCCGGAAGAATATGTCTGGTCCTTTGAAAAGTATTGCAAATACGGTGAAGAGACGCTGATCGACGATCTCTTCTCGGAGGGGTATGTTGACGTTGCCATCCTCAATTCAACGTATCTTTACGAGTTTTACAAAAATGGATTTAACACTCACCAACAGAACAATGCGATCAAAGCGAAATACCCCGACCGTTTTATTCTGTGCGGTTCCTTCGACCCTAGAGCGGAGGAGGCAGGACTGGATGCGTTCCGGCAAATGGTGGAAGATTACCCGATTCAGGGACTCAAACTCTACACCGCCGAATGGCGAAACGGCTCGAAAGGTTGGCGACTGAATGACCCGTGGGCTTACAAGTATTTCGAGCTTGCCGAAGAACTTGGAGTTAAAAATATCCATGTCCACAAGGGACCGACGGTTTATCCCCTCAACCGCGATGCTTTTGATGTCGCCGATGTGGATTATGCCGCAACTGACTTCCCCAATCTTAACTTCATCATTGAGCATATTGGACTGCCACGGTTAGACGATTTCTGTTGGATTGCCACGCAGGAGAAGAACGTCTATGCCGGCATGTCGGTGGCGATGGCGTTCATCCACTCACGCCCGAAATATTTCGCCGAGATAGTAGCGAATCTGCTGTTTTGGTTAGGTGAGGATAGGATGATTTTTGGCAGCGACTATGCAATCTGGACACCCAAGTGGTTGATTGAGAAATTTATGGCGCTTGAGTTGCCGGACGATATCAAAGAGGAATATGGGGTTGACCTTACGCCAGAAGCCAAGCGCAAGGTCTTGGGTGAAAACGCCGCCGGTCTGTATGGGATTGATATCTCTGCCCATTCGGAAAAACTGAGTCAGGATGAGATTGGTGTCAAATTTGCCGGGAGCGCGTAAAACGGTGCTAGCACTGGGAACCGTGCGACATCAACCCGATCATCATTGTGAGGGATGCCCATGATCGCTGCGCATACCGACGTCGTTGGAAGTTTGCTCCGTCCGCCAGAACTTCTCAAAGCAAGAAGCGATGTTGCTGTGGGCAAAATCACGCAAACGGCGTTCAAAGCCATCGAAGATCAAGCGGTTGATGAAGCGGTTATGCTTCAGGAGGCGGTAGGCTTGGAGGTTGTGACGGATGGCGAGATGCGTCGATTGTCCTTCCAGTGCCAGATGACGGAAGCAATCACCGGTTTCGGCGAATACGATCTTGATGCGTTCCTTTGGGGTGATTGGCATGGTGATGAAGATACGGGGGACTTAAGTCTAGAACGCCCCAAAAACTTGGGTGTTATTGGTAAACTCAGTCGCAAACGGCACCTCTCAGCGGAGGAATTTATCTACCTACGAGCGCGGACGACGCGTATACCGAAGATTACGTTGCCTAGTCCCAGCTTGTGGACAAACTTCTGGTCGTCAGAACACTCCCCGCCTGCCTATCCCACGCTTGACAGTTTTCTTGCGGATGTCGTTGACATTATGCGGGACGAGGTCGCTGAGTTGGTCCGATTGGGTGCAACCTATATTCAACTCGATGCCCCCCATTATCCGTTGCTGCTCGATCCCAAGACGAGAACCTTCTACGAAGGGCAAGGTTGGCGTCTTGATCAGTGGTTAGACCGGGGTATTGAGATGGATAACGCTGTAATTGGTGATTTTCCAAAGGTGACTTTTGGCTTTCACCTCTGACGCGGCAATCAGGGCAGCCGGTGGTTGGTCGAAGGGGGATATGATCTGATTGCCAAACCGATTTTCCGAGGCATCCGTGCCCAGCGTCTGCTACTCGAATACGATGATGAACGCTCCGGTTCATTTGAACCGTTGCAGGTGATCCCCGATGACAAGATTGCCGTTTTAGGGTTGGTCACGACGAAAACACCGCGTAGAGAGACGCCGGAAGCACTCGCAGGGCGCATCAGACAAGCCAGTCAATTTGTGCCGCTAGAGCGACTTGCGTTAAGCCCGCAGTGTGGCTTTTCAACTTCGGTCCTCGGCAATCGCATTACGGAAGAAGACCAGAGGCGTAAGTTATCGGTGGTTGTTGAGACTGCTAGAAGGGTATGGGGCTAAACTGGGAAAAACTTTAAAGGAGGAAGGACATGGCGCAAACTCCTAAAAACCATCAAACTCGAACCGAATCTATTGGGAAATGGACGGTTCGGATCAGATCTTATCAACTCGGTGATGCGTATATCTGCACTGTAGATAACGTGAGTCCTGGTGCTGTCATTGCTCGGTCTACGGCTGCGACCCGCGCTGATGCAGAATCCGAGGCGTTGGCGCAAGCGAAAGCCGTGATTGCATAATTGCATTACGAAAGTGCGGTTTTAACACGGGTTGCTACTTACCGTCCTGCTATGGTGGGGAATGAAAGTGAGAAAGTGAGAAGGGGAGAAAGTGAGCACAAACAAAGGAGTTGATTTCTCCCGTTTTCTCTTTCTGCTTTAACACCTGTCGCCTCTCTGGGGCTTTAAGGGTTTGAGTTGCTTATTTTCTATACACCTATCGCCCCTCTGGGGCTTTGGGGTTTGGGCTAGGAAGTTCGATTTACTAGCGATCCGGGCGAAATCAGAAACTTGATCGATTGAAGTGCCTAACAACTTGCGTTATTTCAATACATTACACCAATTTATTGTTTGAAGAGTTTGGAGCGATAGGATGAACCTAAATAGATTGTCCCGAAAACATACCCTAACAAGTTTGGCAAAGACGTGCGGGTGAGCGGCGAAGGTCAGTCCAGTTGGGCTGGGAGAACTGCTCGCCAAATTGCCGAAGAAAAACGATCCGAATCTGCTGGTTGGATTTGAAACTAGCGACGACGCTGGTATTTACCGCCTCAACGACGAGATGGCACTAGTTACGACCGCTGACTTTATTACGCCGCCGGTAGATGACCCGTATCTGTTCGGTCAGATTGCTGCTGCTAATTCAATCAGTGATATTTATGCGATGGGCGGAAAACCTGTGACCTGCCTGAATTTGGTGGGGTTTCCTGCGGATAAATTGGATCCAGAGATCCTGCACGGGATTGTCGAAGGTGCGTTGAGTAAAATCACCGAATCTGGCGCAGTTTTGGCGGGTGGGCATACGACCGATGATGAGGAACCGAAGTTTGGGTTGTCGGTCACTGGAATTGTGCATCCGGAAAAGTATTGGCGAAACGTTGGTGCAGAGCCGGGGGATGTCCTGATTTTGACCAAACCGATCGGTAGCGGCGTGATTTTTAACGCCAACCTGAAAAATTGGGTGTCAGATCAAGCGTTAGACGAATGTATAGGGGCTATCACGACGCTCAACAAGGGTGCGGCGGCGGTTATGGCTAAGTTTGACATCCATGCGGTAACAGACATCACTGGATTCGGATTGGGAGGTCATGCCTTGGAAATGGCAGAGGGATCCGAAGTGACTTTGGAGATTCGGGTTGATGATGTGCCGATTATGCGTGAGGCGTTGGAGATGTATGAGAAAGGGATGCGAACAGGTGTCAACGCCGCCAATCGAGCATTGATTGAAGATTTTGTACACTTTGAAAAATCACTTCCTGATTGGCACGAGGAAATCTTTGTGGATCCGCAGACTAGTGGTGGATTGCTGATGTCTGTGCCTGCCGGTCAGAGTGAATCGCTGCTGACAGCTTTGCGCAATGGCGGTGTGACAGAGGCGCAGGTCATCGGGCATGTGAAGTCCTTTGTTGAACCGAGTCATCTTGTGTTTGTCTGAATTATGAAAATCTGCCTAGTTACCCCTGCCCCAACATATTCCCGAAAGGGTAACCGTGTGACTGCTCTTCGGTGGGCTCGTATCTTACGAGAACTGGGGCACCGTGTCGTTATTGCGGAGGAGTATCAGGGGGAACGATGCGATGTGCTAGTTGCACTTCATGCACGTCGCAGCCATCCTTCCATTGTGCGTTTCCGCCACAAACACCCGGAGCTGCCCCTGATACTTGCTCTGACTGGAACAGATCTCTACGGCGATATCCATACGGACGCGTCAGCCCAAGAATCTCTGGAGATGGCGGATCGTTTCATTTTGTTGCAGCCCGCGGGCATTGAAGAACTTTCAGACCATCTGCGCCACAAAGCGTGGGTAATCTACCAATCGATAACGGCACCACCGGGGAAATTTTCCCCAAAAAAGGGTATTTTCGAGTTGTGCGTGTTAGGGCATCTGCGTCCTGTGAAGGACCCATTTCGTACCGCGATGGCAGCCCGACGACTGCCCCTGTCTTCCCGGATTCAGGTGGTACATGTTGGTGGTGCGCTCACCGACGACATGAGAGTGCAGGCAGATACCGAAGCCGCCGCCAATCCACGCTACCGTTGGTTGGGAGAACTCCCGCGCTGGCGGGCACTCCGTGTTCTCGCGCGGAGTCGAGTTCTTGTGCTTACCTCGCAGATGGAGGGCGGGGCGAATGTGGTTTGCGAGGCGATTGCGTGTTCTGTCCCCGTCATTTCGTCACGGATATCTGGCTCGATCGGTCTCTTAGGGGAGGATTATCCGGGGTATTTTCCAACAGAGGATACACAGGCGTTAAGAGATCTGCTCATACGCGTTGAAACGGATACCGCATTTTATGACACACTCAAAACGTGGTGTGAAGGATTAAAGCCGATTGTTGATCCAAACCGTGAACGTCAGAGTTGGAAATGTTTGCTGCAAGATTTGTAGTAAATCTATAGGGATAATAGTAACCTTTGGTGCTAGTTTAGTGAGAAAGTCTTTTCCACATTGTTCAAGTCGCTTTGGATCCCCCCGATAAATCGGGGTAAACTAATTATCGGGGAGTTTATTGGTTCATTAGTCGGTTGGTTGATTCATTCTTCTTATATTCCATCCTTCGGATACACATGTCGCCCCTCTGGGGCTAAATGAACTGCTGAACCAATAATTTTTACGTTTCACGCATCTCGTTTCACGTTATCAACAGTTGCAAACTAGCACTATTAGTTAGTATTCAATCTATTAGGATTATTTAATTCTTCGAGCGGGGCAAGATGCCCCGCCTACGATGTAAAGGGTAATCTGCTGTCTACCCACCAAAATTGATCAAAAGGCGGAAAACTAGATAGTCCTATAGATTTATTGATTAGGATTGACAGGAAGAAGGCGGAGGCAGCTATGAAAAAGGTTGGAGTTGTGGGTGCCGGTGCGTGGGGAACAGCGCTCGCGATTACGGCGGCGCGGGCTGGCAGCGATGTCGCCCTATGGGCGCGAGAGCCAGAGGTTGTGGCATCTATCAACGGACGGCAGGAAAACGAGATGTTCCTTCCCGGTGTCAAGCTGCCCGACACTATCCATGCGGTCAACGATTTGGAGTCGATACTGACACGGGATGCGCTATTGATGGTGGCACCCGCTCAATATGTAGGGAGTACCTGTGAGGATCTGGCTTCAGCCGGTTTAGATGCCTCTCTCCCTATAGTTCTCTGCAGCAAGGGTATAGAGCAGGACAGCTTGAGGCTAATGAGCGAAGTTGTGGCGGAGCATTTCTCCAATCCGCTGGCAATACTGAGTGGACCCACCTTTGCAATCGAGGTGGCAAAGGGTCTGCCTGCTTCAGTAACGCTTGCATGTGGTGACGCAGCACTCGGGCAAAAACTAGCACGGTTGGTAGTACACCCAAAATTCAGTGTGCATCATTCCGACGACCTGATTGGCCCCCAGATCTGTGGCGCTATGAAAAACGTCATTGCCATCGCTTGTGGCATTGTTGAAGGCAAAGGGCTTGGAGAAAGCGCAAAAGCGGCGTTGATTACCGAAGGATTGGCGGAGATAAATCAACTGTGCGTTGCCAAAGGTGGCAAACCTGAAACCGCGATGGGGTTATGCGGTCTTGGTGACCTGATTCTGACCTGTAACAGTCACACCTCACGCAATATGTCTTTGGGCTACGCTTTGGGACAGGGAAAGACGCTGGAGGAGATTTTGAACGAGCGAGTGAGCGTTGCCGAAGGTGTTGCATCGTCGAACGCTGTGGCGGGATTGGCAGCCCAGTTGGGCATTCGGCTGCGGATCTGTGGGATCGTTGACCGAATTGTACGAGGTGAAGTAGATAGCGATCAGGTTATCTTCGCGCTTGTTCAGAATTGAGGATGAAAACGCCGGCTGAGTTGCTACACTTGTACTTAGCTGGGACTTTACCAATACTATAGATAAAAAGATGCAAATACCTCAACCATTGACCCTTGATGAAATTCCCGAAGATGAGCAGGAAGCGCTGCTGACAAAGGTTGCCACGGAGATCGTGAGGCGGCGCCTAACCGTGCCTGCGATTTTATTTCTTGAAACTTGTAAACCGCTTAACTTTATCGGTAGTCAAATGCTTATTGCACTTAACCCTTTTGTGACTTCAATTTTTAACACCACCGACTATCAGAAATTTGCCCTGATAATCGAAAAGGACGCAAATGTTGAATTGCTGACTCAACTCATTGAGAAATTAGACGGAGAGGAGAAGAAGTAGTATGTCGGACCAAGCACAGGAGATACGCTCGATCCTTGCAACAGATTGTGGCAGCACCACCACGAAAGCCATCCTGATTGAGAAACGGGGGGACGAATACCATCTTGTGGTTCGTGGAGAGGCTCCGACGACAGTTGAAGCACCGGTGGAGGATGTCACCGCCGGGGTGATCAACGCGATAACGGAGGTCGAGGAACTCGCTGGACGCAGGTTGTTGAAGGACGGGCAGATCATCAAGCCGCAACAGGGAGATGAAGGTACGGATCTGTATATCTCGACGAGTAGTGCTGGTGGTGGTTTACAGATGATGGTTGCGGGTGTTGTGCGAAACCTCACTGCCGAGAGCGCAGAACGTGCCGCGTTAGGTGCGGGTGCGATTGTGATGGATGTGATTGCTTCCAACGACAAGCGACTCCCTCACGAGAAGATTGAACGTATCCGACATCTTCGTCCAGATATGGTGCTTCTGTCCGGCGGTGTTGACGGCGGAACAACCTCTCACGTTGCGGAGTTGGCAGAGATCATTGAGGCAGCAAATCCCAAACCCCGCTTGGGGGTGACTTATGAATTGCCGGTGATCTATGCCGGCAACAAGGACGCGAGCGAAATCGTCGGTGAGCGACTTGGCGATAAAATGGCGTTGGAGGTGGTCGATAACCTGCGTCCCGTGTTAGAGCGCGAGAATCTGATGCCGACCCGTCTAAAGATTCAAGATCAGTTTCTAGAGCATGTGATGGCACACGCCCCCGGCTACAGAAAATTGATCTCTTGGACCGATGCGCCAATTATGCCGACGCCCGGCGCTGTCGGCGCAATTATGCAAACAATCGCCGCGCAGCAGAACATGCAAGTGGTTGGTGTGGATATCGGGGGGGCAACAACGGATGTGTTCTCTGTCTTCAAAAATCAGGAGGGTGAAGCGATTTTTAACCGCACGGTGAGCGCAAATCTAGGGATGAGCTATAGTATCTCCAACGTTCTTGCGGAGGCGGGGATGGAGAACGTTTTGCGGTGGGTGCCCTTTGATATTGATGTCAGTGATCTTGGGAATCGGATCAAGAATAAAATGATACGTCCTACGACGATTCCGCAGGCGTTGGAGGAACTGATTATTGAGGGCGCAATTGCGCGTGAAGCGTTGCGGTTGGCGTTTGATCAGCACAAGCAGCTTGCGGTCGAACTGCGTGGAGTGCAGCAGCAGCGCACCATCTCCGAAGCGTTCTCCCAATCTGAGACCGGTGCGACACTTGTGGATATGCTCTCGTTGGATCTGATTGTCGGAAGTGGGGGTGTGCTTTCCCATGCGCCGCGCCGGAATCAGGCGATGTTGATGATGATCGACGCATTCCAGCCGGAAGGGGTTACTCACCTCGCTGTCGATAGCATTTTTATGATGCCCCAACTCGGTGTGCTGGCTCAGGTCAATGAAGCGGCGGCGACGCAGGTCTTTGAGCGCGATTGTCTCATCCATTTGGGGACTTGCATCGCGCCGGTTGGAATTACTACCCCCGGCGATTTGGGTCTCACAATCAGCGGCGATTTGACAGAAACTGTGCCGTTTGGCGAGTTGCGTCTCTATCCGCTGGGTGTCGGGAAGAAAGCGCGGGTGACAATCCAACCGGAACGTCGTCTTGATATGGGCGCGGGGCGCGGTCAGCCGATTGAAGCGGAGGTCGAAGGTGGCGTGGTCGGTCTGGTGGTGGATACACGCGGTCGTCCCCTCGAAGTTTCTAATGCATCCACCGAGCGAGTTGCCTCCCTCAAGAAGTGGTTTGAAGCGTTGGAAGTATATCCAGAGATAGTCAGATAGGAATGATCAGAATAGGAGAAATCGACGATGCCGATTATGGATGCGTTGCCGGATATGAAGCGAGAACTTAAATTCTTTCCGGTCGAGAATAACAATCCCCAAAAACTGACAGCGGAACAGATTCATCAGTTTAACGAAAAGGGTTACATTTTTCCGTTAGATGTATTTACAGAGGAGGAGGTAACGGCAAACAGAGCGTATTTCGATCGGATTATGGGGATGGCAAAAGCAGCCGGTTTGAACAGTTATTCGATTAACGGTTGGCATCCTACCTGCCGGGGGATTTACGATCTGGCATTAGACAGCCGTATCCTCGATTATGTGCAGGATCTACTCGGTGAGGATCTAATCTGCACGATGACCCACTATTTCTGTAAGGAGCCGGGCGATGCGAAACGAGTTACGTGGCATCAAGACGCCTCCTATTGGCCCCTGACCCCCAGCAAGGTTGTTACAGTTTGGTTGGCAATTGATGATGCAGATGAAGAAAATAGCGCAATGAAGGTTATCCCCGGATCACATTTAGGCGGACAGATTCCCTTCGAGCATAGCACAGCGGAGGAAAATAACGTCCTGGGTCAGTCGGTGCATCAGGCAGAGGATTATGGGGAAGCACCCGTTGCTTTTGAGATGAAGGCGGGTCAGGTTTCGCTACATACTGATCTGTTGCTACATGGCTCGGAGCCGAATACCTCGAATCGGCGGCGTTGCGGACTCACCCTGCGCTATTTTCCGCCGGATGTGCGTGGGAGAGATCCGAAGCAAGGTTCAGGTATCGTCTGTCGTGGAGATGACAGCGAGGGCTATTGGCAGCACATTCCCAGACCTGAAGGCGACCAGATCCGGAGGACGTAGAGTGCACAGAGTTTTTTAGGAATTAGAGCGTTCACCCATTCCAGATTAACAAGGAGAAAGATATGCCAGTTTTAAGTGCAGCAGATGTAGATTTTTGGGAAGAGAACGGCTACGTTGTAGTTCATGACGCAGTGCCGCCGGAGAATTGTAGGGCAGCCGAGCGTGCCATTTGGGACTTTCTTGAAATGGATACAGATGATCCAGAGACGTGGTATCCAGACCCGCCGCGTCGCGGAATTATGGTCGAGATTTATCAGCATCAAGCGTTATGGAACAATCGGCAATATCCCCGGATCCACCAAGCCTTTTCCGAGATTTGGGGGGATGAGAAACTGTGGGTCAGCTTTGATCGCGGCAGCCTGAACCCACCGGAACGGGCTGACTATAAGTTTCCGGGCCCCCACCTGCATTGGGATATGTCGTTGGATATGCCGGTTCGGCTCAAGGTGCAGGGGGTATTATACCTGACCGATACACCTGGCAATCAAGGGGCATTCACCTGTATACCGGGATTTCACCATAAACTAGAGGATTGGCTCAACGATCTACCCGAAGATGCGGAGCCGCGGCAGGCTATTAAGGAGAGTGATGCCGATGCCGTGCCGGTTGCGGGGAAAGCGGGGGATCTGGTTATCTGGCACAGTGCGCTGCCACACGGGAGCAGCCCGAACAGCGGGGATCGTCCTCGAATTGTGCAGTATATCACCATGTCGCCGGCACCGAAGGATAATGAGGAAGGGCGTCAGAAACGGATCACCGGGTGGCAGGAACGGTTGACAGGGTTGGGCAAGGAAGAGAAAGAGAAGGAACATTTTCAAGGCAAGACCGCGGAATTGACGCCGTTAGGGCGAAAACTTTTGGGGCTGGATTCGTGGGAGGAATGAAGATAAGCAGGTGAGAAAGTGGGAAAGTGAGAAGGGGTGTAAAGGCAAAGATTGTGTGAGTTCATTGGTTCATTGCTAAACCCATGAGTCGATTATTTTTTGCGTTTCACTTGCAAACTAGCACCATTCGTTATCCTATTTCAAATCAGTTATAATTTATGGAGGCTTATAATGTATAAATGTGCATTTCTGGGTTGTGGCGGACGGGCGCGTGGTCACGCTCACGCATATCAGCATATTGAGCGCGGTGAGATTGTCGCACTTTGCGATATGAACGAGGAGCTGCTCAACAGTTTCGGCGATGAATTTGAGGTTGAGAAGCGGTACACGGACATCCATGAGATGTTGGATAAGGAGCGTCCCGATCTGCTGCATATCGTGACTGCGCCGGTGCTGCGGGGATCGAACGAGTTGATCCGCTATCCGCTGATGAATATTGCATCGGAACATGAAGTGCCTGCCGCGATTGTCGAAAAGCCGATTGCGGTGATGGGGGAGGATTGGCGTCAACTGAGCGACTTATGCCAGAATACCAAAACCAAGTTTGCGGTGAACACGCAGCTCAATTTTCATCCGCCAAATCTGAAATTAAAAGCTGATGTCGCCGCTGGGGCGATTGGAGACCTCGACTTTATTGATGCTAGTGCGCGTTCAACGCCGATTGATCAGGGACCCCATGTGCTGCAACTGGTCTCCTCGTACATTGACAATTCGCGTCCGGTCAAGGTTTTCGGTCAGGTCGCAGGGGGTGAACATCTGGATACCGCCCAGCCATCGCCCGATCATGCGACAGCGTCGATTACCTATGCCAACGGGGTTCGGGCGTTGGTCACGTTTGGCACCAGAGGTTCGCCCGAAATTAGCGATCATGAATCGGTATTCCAGCACAAACGGGTCCGCGTTTTTGGAAAGCGTGGGTTTGTCCATTGGTGGATGTACGGATGGGAACGCAACACACCGGGAGACGGCTATAGTCGGGGAGCGCACGAGTACGGTGAGCAGGATGTCTTGGGACAGGCGGGTCTCACTGAGGCGATGTTCGATTGGCTTGACGATGAGGAAAAGGTGCATCCGACCCACTTGGCACAGTCGCTTGCGGAGTTTAATGCTATTTTGGGAATCTATCACAGTGCATTGACGCATGAGCCTGTTGAGCTGCCGTTTGACCCGCCCGATGGGTTGATTGAGTCCCTCAAAGAGTTGCTGCTGTGAAGCAGGCGAGGCTTATAAAACGATGGTGCTAGTTTGCAGCTGTTGATAACGTGAGACGTGAAAACTATTGATTCATGGATTCACTTAGCCCCAGCGGGGCGACATGTCTATAGTACACGGGTAAACAAATATCCTAAAGCCCCAGCGGGGCGACATGTGTATCCGAAGGATGGGGCGTAAGAAGAATGAATGAACTAACGAACCGATGAACTCCCCGATAAATCGGGATCCAAAGCGACTCGAACAATGTGGAAACGACTTGCTCACTAACTAGCACCAAAATTTATAAAAGGTTCATCGTAGAGAATAACGATCGTTATTCCCCACAGGCTTTCGCCTTGAAGGGATAAAGCATAATGGCACTTGAGTATCCGTTTATTACAAGCGTATTGCCGGAGGCAGAGGGAGGTGGATATTTGATTGAATATCCTGATCTGCCAGGTTGTATGTCCGATGGGGAAACAATCCAGGAAGCGATAGAGAACGGCAGAGATGCAATACGATCTTGGATAGAGACAGTAAGAGTACATCGAGATGAAATTCCCGCACCAGGATCATCAAGTGGAAGATGGGTTCAGCGTGTTCCCAAAAGCCTTCATACACGGTTGGCTCAACGAGCGGAACATGAGGGTGTCAGTCTGAACGCATTGGTTATTTCACTACTCGCCGAAGGACTGGGACGAAAGGATGTGTTCCCTTCCGAACACGAACCTCAACTGTGATTCCTCTAGGAGACACTGACAACAAAAGTTCAAAAAATAGACCTGTGTATGTTTAGGGTACGGAGGTATTAGATGGCAGAAAAGACATGTTTGATGATTGGTGGCAGCGGCATGGCAGGCGGCTGGATCCGAAACTTTGCTGATAACTTCGGCGATCGGATCAAAATTATTGGATTGGCAGATGTGCTGCCGGACGTGTTGCAGGAGCAAGGCGCAGCACTCGGTCTCAGCGAAAATCAGTTGTTTTCGGATTTTAACGAGGCGTGTGCGACGGTCAAGGCGGACTTCTGCGGCGTTGCGACACCCCCACCATTTCACAGCCCCGCAGCCATCGCTGCGATGGAGAACGGAATGCCGGTGATCTGCGAAAAGCCGATCGCGGATACACTTGAAGCGGCAAAGGCGATGGTGGCTACTTCCCAGAAAACTGGGATGCCGTGTGCGATTATACAGAATTACCGTTATGCGAGGAACAAGCAGGAGTTGGTTCGCATTCGGGAGGAGGGACGGTTAGGACGGCTCCAGCATATTGTGGGACGATATGCCTGTGACTATCGGCGCTATCAATCGTGGGGTAAGGCGTGGCGGCACGATATGGATTTTAGCCTGCTTTTTGAGGGTTCTGTCCACCATCTCGATATGCTGCGTTTCCTCTCCGGCGGCGACTGCGAGACGCTGGTCGGGTTCGGTTGGAATCCTGAGTGGTCTAGTTTTAAGCACTTTTCGAGTGGATTGTACTTGATGCAGATGGACAACGGTGTGCATACCTGTTACGAGGGAAACAGTTCTGCTGCGGGCATCGTCAACTGTTGGCATAATGAACATTATCGCGCGGAATTTGAGGATGGGTGTGTCGAAATTGAGGGTGAAGCTCAGGTCACGATTCATCGGGTCGGTCAGGATCCAGAGATATACGAAGCACCGGAAATACCCCGCTTCGGTCATGAGCATCTGTTCGACGAGTTTATCAACTGGATTGATGGTGGCGCGCCTTCTGCAACGCGAATTGAGGATAACATCAAAAGTTTCGCGCTAGTGATTGCGGCGATGGAGACAAGCGTTGACGGACAATCGAAACGGATTGCGGATTATTTGAGCGGATTGGATCTTTAATCTGCCTACTCAGATTTAGGGCGAACGCGTAGCAATACAAGGAGTACGAAAATGGCGAATTTAGCGATCAACGGCGGCACACCTGTTCGGACGGAACCGTATCCGTCGTGGCCCACCTTTGACGATAACGATCTCAAAACCTTTGAGGAGATCTATCGGAGCGGGGTATGGGGCACCGGCGGGTCAAGGGTTCCTGAGTTTGAGGAGCGTTTCGCTCAATTTCAGGGTGTAAAATATGGTGTCTGTGTGAATAGCGGCACGGCGGCGCTATTCGTCGCACTCAAGGCTGCGGGTGTTGGGCTTGGCGACGAAGTTATCACAACGCCTTACACCTTCCAAGCGACGGTGGTGTCGATTCTGATGGCGAATGGAACGCCGGTGTTTGTGGATACACTCCCCGACGGTTTCAACATTGATCCATCGAAAATCGAGGTGGCGATAACACCAAAGACAAAAGTTGTCTTGCCGGTTCATATTGCGGGCTATCCTGCCGATATGGACGGGATTTTGGAAGTTACGGAACGGAACAACCTCGTTGTGGTTGAGGACTGTGCCCAAGCGCACGGCGCGGAGTGGCGGGACAGAGGGGTCGGCGGCTGGGGACATCTCGGTTGTTTTAGCTTTCAATCCTCCAAGAACCTCTGTGCGGGTGAGGGGGGTATTGTGCTGACCAACGATCGGAAACTGTATGAACGGGCGTGGTCGATTCATAATTGTGGACGGTCTCCATCTGAATCTGAATTTGAGACGGAAACATTCGGTGGGAACTTTCGGATGACAGAATGGCAGGGTGGATTACTCCTCTCACGCCTTGAACGGTTGGATGGCGAAGTCAACCTCCGCAATACAAATATGCGATCTCTGGATGCTGGACTGGGAGAGATACCCGGTATCAAGGTGGTGCCGCTGGATTCACGCGCAACCCGCGGTGGTTGTCATGGCTATAAGGCGATTTTCGACTCAGAGGAGTTTGAAGGAATCTCCCGCGAAACGTTCATCAAGGCGATGCGTGCGGAGGGCGTTCCAATGGGGCATTGGTACACGACGCCGATGTATCGAGAACCGTTTATGGAATCGGATCTCCTGAGCGCGAAACCTGACTATTCAAACGTTTCCTGTTCAGAGGCGGAAAAACTGTGTGAAAACGGTTTGGCACTTGGTCAGAGCGTTCTGATGGGGACCGAGGAAGATATGGCGGATATTGTCACGGCGGCGACAAAGATCCGTCGTTATGTAGGAGAATTGAAGGCGTGAATCCGTGCGATTAGCGGATACAAGAGACGTGCAATGCACCAAGAACTCACCTACAAGCTCGCCCAATGTTGTTCACCGAAGGCAGGGGAGGACATTATTGGGTATTTTAAGGAAGATGGCACGGTTACTGTCCACCGGTCCGATTGTGCTTCCGTGCAGCAACTGCGTCTGGAACGGCTGCTTGAAGTGACATGGAGTGAAATCCACGCAGCGGAGAAAACCACCGATATAGAGACGGAAGATTCGACATTTAATAAACTGGATGATGTGGATTATCTTATCCTGAAACATCATCAGGAATATGGGTTAGACTATTCGATTGTTGTCTCGGAGATGCTCGGTCTACCCCTTGAGGAGACTTACGACCATCATCGGAAGTTGCGGGAATTGGGTGGCTTGAAGCGGGTGGAGAAGCGGATGATTCAGTACCGCAAGAACATTGTCAAGGGGAAATGGATCAAGCACCGCAATCATACCTACTACGAATTGACACCTAAAGGGGACCGCTGGATACACTCGTTTGAGGCGAAGACAGAGACGGTTTCATCGCAAAATAAGGGCGTGAAACGTGATGCGTAAAACGTAAAAGTACTTTGTTCATTAGTACATTGGTTCATTAATAAACGAGTGAATTAATGAACTCAATCGGTTTCTATTGCACGATTTCTTAACATGAGCCAAAGAGAATAGTCTCAGGAGAGTGGATTGCAACAAAACGAAGAGAGTCGGGGTGTAAAGGGAGGAGTGGAGGGACCCGGTGGCTACCGGGAGGTCTGGCTGCTAGCATATCCGATCGTTATCACGATGCTATCACGAACAGCGATGATGTTTGTGGATACGGCGATGGTCGGACGTTTGGGCGCGACAGAATTAGCGGCTGTCGGACTGGCAGGGATATTGACATGGACGCTATTCTCCTTTTTTCAAGGATTTCTGGGTAGCGTCAACACCTTCGTCGCACAACGCTATGGAGCGGGAAATCGACAGGGCGTCACCGTTGCAGCGTGGCAAGGTCTTTACCTTGCGCTCGGATCGTATCTTTTCATACTGGTGATTAGCCTATTTACAGGTCCTGCGTTTGCCCTGATGAAACCGTCGCCGGAGGTGCAACGTCTGGCGGGTATCTACACGCAAATTCGCTTATACGGTGGCATCACCGTCTTTATCTCTTTTGGGATGGCGAGTTTTCTGCGGGGCATCGGTGACACGAAAACACCGATGCGGATTGAGATTGTCGCAAATTTGGTCAACCTCCTCCTCGACTATTTGCTGATCTTTGGAAAATTTGGGTGTCCCCGGCTTGAAATCGTTGGTGCTGCGATTGCCACGCTGGTTGCGGGTGTAGTCGCAGTAATTTGCTATTTTGCTGTTTTCCTCTCACGGAAGTCGGATCGAGCGTTCCAAACCCGATCCCATTTCCAGATTGATTTCGGTGACCTCCGTCGTATTCTTCGGATCGGTTTGCCGATGGGCGTTCACAATTTGATGGATATGGGAAGCTTTACGGTGTTTGTTGCCCTTGTTGGTCGAATGGGCGACATCGCGCTTGCAGCGAATAACGCTGGGGTCACTCTGATTTCGACATCGTTTATGCCCCTGTATGGAATTTCGATGGCAGCAACGACGCTGGTTGGGCATTACATTGGATCCGGTCAACTCCATTATGCCCGCAGGAGTGGTTACACGGCGATAAAGTTGGGAGTTGTGTACACCTTTTTCGTTGCCATTGCGTTTTTTTTAGTACCGGAGTTTCTTATCTCGCTGGTTACACCGGATGCGGAGGTTATTCGGCTCGGAACGCGGCTCCTATTTTTTGCAGCGCTTTTTCAACTCTCCGATGGATTCGGCATCTGTGCGTCAGGGGCGCTCAAGGGAGCCGGCGATACCTTTTTCACGATGTGTGTTAGCATTGGGTATGCGTGGCTGCTCTTTCTTCCGCTCGCATACGCTTTAGGATTTTGGTTGGGATATGGGGTGCCCGGTGCGTGGTGCGGTGCGACAATCTATATCATTTTGGCGGGTATAACCTATTTCCTCCGTTTTCGCAGTGACCGGTGGGAAAGGATTCGGATCTAAGCGTTGATAGGACCTGTGTACTTCAGATCTAAAAATAGATATGGACGCAGATTTCGCAGATAAAAATAGAAAAACGAAGGAAATCTATATTCCCTGAATACCCAGCATGTGGCGCAATTGGTAGGAGGGAGGAACAAATGTTACAACAATATACGGAATTAAACAAAATTCGGCGGCGATCAGCAATAATGGTTGCGTTAATTTTGCATCTGATTATCGGAATTATTTACGTCTTGACTCCTCGTGATGAAGTGGTCAGAAATAAGGACCCTATCTGGGTGGAGTGGGTAAAAGAGCCACCGAGACCTGAGGTGAAAACAATCAAAACCAAGCCACCGCTGAAGATGGAGATGCGTAAGCCTGACGAGAATTTGGCTCTCAGATCGAAAGAAAAACTCCTTGAATCCTCACGTCACAAACTGACAGAGGTTGCTCGTCTCAGCCAACGGGTTGTACGTGAGAATCTCGACGTGACGACAGCACCACTCACTGAGAAGTTGCCAGATACGATGACAGATGCGGAGCTGAAGGAATCTGAAAGGTCAGATATTTCACGACCCGTTTCGCTTCGGACGGACGGTCAGGGCGAAGTGACGGGACGGGTGCGGGTGCGTGGTCAGCGCAGCGGTCTTGATATGGTTGATTCGATGGGGAAATCAAGAGATGGGTTGATTGGTGGGGGCGGATCTCCGGGCAATGCGAAAAAATTAAAGAAATTGCCGAACATCAAGGACAAATTGGGTATCATCGAATTCATAGAGGAAGCGGAGGGCCCCCAACGGGTTGTCTTCTGCCTTGATATTTCTGCAAGTATGCAGGCGGCTGGGCTAAGGAAACTGGAATTGGCAATTGAAGCGATCAAGGAAGCGTTGTCTTCGCTTGATGAGGATGACTCTTTCAATATCATCACCTTTCACGCGAATGCCAGGCTGGGGAAGCGTAAATTAGCACCAGTAACGGAAAAAAATATCGAAACGGTGTCAAAGTATCTGGATCGGTTCACGCCTGAAGAAATTGCAAATTATCGTGAAACGAACCTTCTCCAACCGATTGAAACAGCATTGGAAGTCAATCCATCAATGATCGTGTTGGTCACCGACGGTTTACCCACAGTAGGCGAAATAGATTCGACAAAAATTTTGGAAACCGTCAAGGCGAAAAATGTGAATAATGCAAGCATTTATCTTGTAGCGCTTGAGATAGATTTGAAGCATTCGCCCGGTGCTGATCTTCTCGTTAATCTAGTTGAGCAAAACAATGGAGAGATAAAAGTTGTCGATTATAAGCAGCTCGTGCAACTTGCAGAGGAGGACTTGGATACGCAGAATTGATGATAGGTCGGATAGAAGACTTGACACGGTTAAGGGAAGAAGCGTGAAACGTAATGCGTAAATGGGCAGTTCATTAGTTCAGAGGTTCATTTATGGTAAATTCTAAAAATAAATAGACACTTTCGCCCCCCGGTAGATGCGGTTTCCTAACCGTACCGGTGCCGATTCATCGGCATCCTCGACATGTCGGGATTTGGAGTATCTCATTAATTCTAAGATTCACTATAAGTGAGGGGTGTGCATATAAGTTTATTGGAACACAGCAGTCATATGAGAGACATTGCGAGTTGGTAACTTCCATATGGCATTGGCAATCATAGCGATTTGCACCGATAACACCCCAATAGCCAAACAACATCGTA
>PYIZ01000021.1:0-29470 GCA_003635265.1 Candidatus Poribacteria bacterium | reverse complement strand
TGATCAAATAGCTGCATAATAAGACTGACATAATCGGTCAACATTGGACTTTGTGCCATATTGGGGCTCCTTTTGCTGTCATAACAATAGGAAACCCTAGTTGACTGATTATGTCAAATATATTTATGCACACCCCTCACTATAAGTATAGGTGAGATCGTATGATACAACTAAAAGACAATATACAGGTTACTATACTCATTGCGATCACCATTGCTGGAATTGCTAGTTGTGCTCGGATGGCAGCCGAACCAGAAATGAAGTTGTCAGGAAGGTTCTATGAGGACAGCATGGGGGAGTTTGGAACTATGCCGGTGTATTTTCTTGTGCTTAATGAATCGTGCTTTATTCAACGAATCGTGATAAATACGAAGCGTCCCGTCAAAAACATAGATATCTATGTCCGGGTGGAACCGGAGAACTGGGAACTGGTGAAGCAGTTCAAGAAACCGATAGACGCTGCGACTCGCATCAATATTGCTATGAGAGGAGACGCTATTCGAGTTCGTCCGAAATCTATGACTGTAGCTAGCAGCTATTGGGGATATGATGGTGAAGGATATATTCAGGGGCTTGAAGCATTTGGCTCACCAAGACGATAGGAGAAAGTGATAAATACCCGAGCAACTTGGGTTAGAATGGGGTTGACAGTTCATTGGTGCTTCCATATAATTTGCACCGATTTAGATTGAGTGGTGGACAATAGGTGTTGTCCAGTATACAGACAGTTTTCGTAACTTCTATATTGAGGTGTCTTTATGAATAAAGGAAGTTGGATTATTTGTAGTTTACTTGTTTTGTTGTTTGGATTTACTATCGGCACGGCAGATGCAGCAAAGTTCAAAGTTGCCTTGTTGACGCCCGGTTCAATTAGCGATGCAGGGTGGAACGCTCTAGCTTATGAAGGACTCAAGCGTATTGAAAAGGAATTGGGAGCTGAGGTCAGCCATGTGGAAAGCAAAGCCCCATCGCAGTGGGAAGAACATTTTCGATACTATGCGAGCAAGGGATTTGGTTTAGTCTTCGGACATGGATTTGAGTATCAAGAGGCGGCAAAATCGGTCGCGCCCGATTTCCCGGATACGGTGTTTATCACAACCTCCGGCAACACAGTTTTGGATAATGTGGCATCGATTGTGTTTGAACTTGAGGAGGTAACGTATCTGCTCGGTGTCATTGCCGGTACGATGAGCCAGACGGGTAAGATTGGACTTATCGGCGGCATGAACATCCCACCGATCAACAGCACTTTTCACGCCCTCGAAGAAGGGGCGAAATCTGTCAATCCAGATATCAAAATATCGACTTCCTACGTCGGAGATTGGGAAAACATCGGGAAAGCAAAGGAATTGGCATTGTCCCAAATTACGGAGGGAGTTGATTTTATCTTCCACAATGCGGATGCTGCCGGACGTGGGGTTTTTCATGCTGTCGAGGAGAGTCGCAAAGCGGGGAAGGACGTTTACGCTTTCGGTTCAAATCTGGATCAGAACGACATCGCTCCCGATGCGATACTTGCCAGTGCTGTCATTGATACCAAAGCCTTTGTATACGCTGCTGACTTGGTTCAGACCGGTAAATTTGAACCCCAAGTGATGTGGATGGGGATGTCGCTGAATGAGACTGTGAAGTTGGTTTACAACCCGAAACTGAAGGACCGAGTTCCTGAAGATCTCCGCGCCAAAGTTGAGAAAATTCGTCAGGATATTCTCGCCGGTAAGTTTAAGGCACCTCGCGTAAAATTTTAGAAGCCGATTCTGCAATGAACTGAACTATGAAAATTACCGAGATTGAAGCGTTGCATCTGCGCTTGCCTGTTGTTCAAGAAGTTGCCGATGGCACGCAAGACTGTCTCATTGTGCGAGTGCACACCGATATCGGACTCACTGGGTTAGGGGAGGTGGTTTCCTGCTCGTATGTCGCCCGGTCGGTTATTGAGGCTCCGCGTTCCGCACCTTTTCGGCACGGCTTGGCTTCCATTGTCGAAGGCATGGATGCAGAGGATATAGACGCCGTGTTGCGGGCAATGATCGAAGGTACAGCTTGGTACGGTCCCGGTGGCGTTACCCGACAAGCGATGAGCGGGATCGACATGGCACTGTGGGATCTCCGCGGTAAGGTGATGGGGGTGCCCGTCCGGGCGTTGCTCAGCGAGACTCCGGTTGATGCCATACCGTGTTATGCTAGTGTCCTCTGGCCCGAACGTCCGGAGTTGATGGCAGTCTCTGCACAGGGGTTCTTGGAGCAAGGGTACCGGGCAGTGAAATATGGTTGGGCACCGATGGGACCCGACCCGGACCTAGACGAGGCGTTGGTTGCCGCCGCACGCGACGCACTGGGACCTGAAATAGACCTGATGGTAGATGCTGGTCGCGCTTGGGATGCGGGGGCAGCACTGGAGCGTATCGAACGGTTCCAGAAATACAATGTTTTCTGGCTTGAAGAGCCGTTGAACCCCTACGACACGGTAGGGTATAGGACGCTCTCCGAATCATCGTCGATACCAATTGCTGCCGGTGAGGCGGTGACGTTAATTGAGGAGTACGAGACCTTGCTCAGAGATGGTCGAATACAGGTGGTTCAGCCCGATCTAGGGCGAGTTGGAGGCGTTACCGGGGGAAAACAGATTGCTGCTTTGGCACAAGAGACCGGTGCGTGGGTCGTCCCTCATGCCTTTGGGACTGGTGTCCTGCTTGCCGCGTCTGCCCAATGGGCTGCCTCTTCCGAAAAGCCGATGACGGAATTTACTCGCGCTCCCTCTCCGCTAGCGCAAGACCTAGTTCATCACAGCATGAGTTTCCGAGACGGGGAGCTGCATCTAACAGATGCTCCGGGACTAGGTGTCGAATTAGATGCGCAGGTTGTAGATGCGTATCGTGTGAACTAGCACATCGTGACAGAAGCGATATTTGCGCCGAGCAACACTCGGGCGCTGAATAAAGGGAAATTCATCCATTGGTATCACTTGCACTTGAACTGTACGGAATCACCAAAGCATTTGGGAACAACCTTGCCGTAGATGGCGTGGACTTCGTGTTGGAACAGGGGGAGATTCATGCTTTACTCGGTGAGAACGGAGCAGGCAAGTCCACGTTGATGAACCTGATCTACGGTTTGCATCAACCCGATGATGGGGCGATTCTGATAGACGGGAAACGGAGCCTTGTCGATTCCCCCAAGAAAGCAATTGCTTTGGGAATTGGCATGGTGCATCAGCACTTTATGCTAGTGTCGTCGTTGAGCGTGGCTGAAAATATTGCCCTCACTGCGGAACGTGGCAAAGTCCGGTTTCAACGGAACGAAGCGGAGGAAAACGTCCAGCAGCTTTCCACCCGTTACGGTCTGTCCATCTCACCACAGATGAAGGTCTGGGAGCTTTCGGTTGGGCTTCAGCAACGGGTTGAGATCCTCAAAGCGCTTTCAGCAGATGCGCGGATCCTTATCCTTGACGAGCCGACCGCGGTCCTATCTCCACAAGAAATCACAGAGTTGTTTGCCATCCTCCGTCGCCTCAAATCGGATGGACATTCCATTATCTTCATTAGTCATAAACTGAAGGAGGTAATGGAAATCAGTGATCGGATTACTGTGTTACGAAATGGCAAGCGTGTTGCGACGACGAAGGTCGCTGACACCTCTCCTGCCCATTTGGCAAAACAGATGGTCGGACATGAGTTGCCAGAAATTCAGCGAAGTGACCAAGCCCATGGTCCCCCAATTCTTGAAATCCGCGATTTAACCGTTACAGACCATGATGGCCGTCGGGTTGTTGATGGTTCTTCGTTTGATGTTTGTGCCGGCGAAATTGTGGGGATTGCTGGCATTGATGGTAATGGACAGATCGCGCTTGCCGAAGCGATTGTAGGTCTCCGAAGGGCTCAACGTGGTGCTCTCCGTTTTAAGGGGCAATCAATCACCAATCTTCCGACGAGCAAAAGCCGTCAGTTGGGATATGGCTATATCCCCGAAGATCGACAGACCGCCGGACTCATCCTAAGTTTCACAATCGCGGAGAATCTGATTCTCAATGTTCATCGGCTCAAGGGGTATCGGTCAAAACTTCTGAAGGGTTGGCAGGCATTTTTAGATCTTAAACGGATTGATGCTGATAGTGAAGAGCTCGTCCAAAGCTATGATGTGCGGACGACCCACACCCATGCACCGGCGGGGGCGTTGTCTGGTGGAAATCAGCAGAAGGTCGTTATCGCGCGGGAACTCTCGCAGGAGCCGGAACTGTTGCTGGCTGTCAATCCGACCCGTGGGTTGGATATCAGTGCCGCTGACTATACGCATCAGCAGTTTCTTGAGCAACGTCGGAAGCAGCACGCTGTCTTGCTGATCTCAACGGAGCTTGATGAGGTCTTGGCATTGAGTGACCGAATTTTTGTGATGTATAGAGGTGGCTTGACTGAGGCAACGGAGTTTAGAGATGATCTGTCCAAGATCGGATTGTTGATGACAGGGAATTGGCAAAGTGAACTGGAGCGAGCGAGTTAATAGGAGAAATGTCCAAATGTTACTAACACAGAGGGCAGCGAGTGAAAATATAGAAATGCGAGCATTTAGGTGGGCGTTACAGTTGACCGCATTTACGATCGGTTATAATTTCCTCGAAGGGACAGTTTCAACCTTGCTAGGATTTCAAGACGAAACGCTCGCACTTTTTGGTTTTGGGGTAGACAGCTTTATTGAGGTAATTTCCGCCATCGGTATCGCCCATATGATTTCTCGAATCCGCCGTTTTCCAGATGTATCGAGGGATAGATTTGAAATCACCGCGCTGCGTATTACGGGAAGCTGTTTTTATGTTCTAGCGATGGGGCTTGTTGTTACCGCAGTTCTCAATATCGTTCAGGGCCATCAACCTGAAACCACCTTCTGGGGGATTGTCATCGCAGTAACTTCAATTATTACGATGTGGATTCTAATTGTTTTGAAGATGAAAGTTGGAAAACAGTTAGATTCCCAACCCATCATCGCTGATGCGAAATGCACGAAGGTATGTCTTTACATGTCGTTTGTCCTATTAGCATCAAGTTTCATCTACGAACTGACACACGTAGGTTACTTAGATAGTATAGCTGCTTTGGGAATTGGTTATTTTTCAGCAAAGGAAGGAAAAGAGGCATTTGAAAAGGCACAAGGTAAAGCCTCATGCTGTGATTGTGAAGACTAAGGTGTGTCAGCTCTATCCGGATCAAGCGGTCTTGTCCCTCAGAAATTGGTTGAACCATTCGACCATCCACTCGAAATATTCAACGAGAAAGCGATGGTTGCCCTCCGGCTGATAGACCTTGAATCGCTCCGGGTGTCCCAGTGATGCGTAGACCTCCCTCACTACCTGAATCAGATCGTCTACTCCTTCACGGGGCATGTCCTCGTCCTGAGTGGGTGCCACCATCATGAACGGACGCGGTGTTATACACGCAGCGACAACCTCCGGATGGTCAAAATAACGGAGCATGTGAGGGATGAAAAAGTAGGCGCTATGGCGTTCGATGTCTCCTTCGCGGATAACACTTACCATGCGTCCCACACCGCCACAAATTGGCGCACCCGTCCGAATCCAGGGCGCAGCTGCCATCGCATACCACGCCGCATTCCCACCGAGCGACATGCCTGTAATCCCAATGTTATCAGAATCAACGCCGTCGCTTGCTGCAAGGATACGGGCTGCCCGCAGCGTTTCTTCGACGAGGATGCCCATCTGCGGACGGCCATAAGGCGTGAGGAGTTTACCTTCAAGATTCCAGTATTCTATGCTAGGGCGTCGGGTGACGCTCCCTTTGGGCGAAATCGCTAGTGTCGCGAAGCCACGTCGTGCCAGTTCACGCGCCCAACCGATCAACATACCGGGTGGATTCTCCTCTAGATAAAACCGTTCGTGGGCAATCTTTTGGGCGGAGCCGCCTGTTCCGGGTACGCAGACGATGCCGGGTAGTTTTTGACTCGACGCATTAAGCGGGGTCATGAGAATCCCCGGAACCGTTTCGCCGAGCGAGTTCGTGTATGTCAGCTGCGTGACACGGATACCTTCTTCTTCTCGTATCGTTCTCTCCGTGAAGTCAACCTCTCTGGGGATCTCGTCCAAGCCCAACAGCTCTAGTAGTTTTGAACGCACTTCGTCTTTCGGAACATGCACCGGGAACGCCGGTCGGATGTCGTTTGGAACGATACGAGCCATTCATCCCCTCCCACGAAAATCGCCCTCTCTGCTCCCCTACTTCAATCGGAGGACTTCACGTTGTGCCTCCGACAGAGTGTCCATGACGTGATCGCTAAAGACCAAGCTCTGACCACCCCAATCGGGCATGTATCCAATACTGTAACAGTAATACAGGGTCCGGCGCGGACGTTTTGAGGTGTTCACGAACGAACCGTGTGTTAAGGCTTCGGTGAAGATAATGGCGTCGCCTGCTTTGGCGGGGATGGGTGTCAATACCGGATTTTCTTCGGGGTGATTGCCCCAGGGCCTGACAAAGTTGCTCTTGTGAGCCCCCGGAATGACGGCGAAACAGCCGTCCTCAACATCGCAATCCAGCAGCGGAAACACGGCTTTGGTCAGCGTCGAAACCATTTGACCGTTGCGGCAATGGTACTGACATTTGGGGATGATAGGGGTGCCGTTCATGTGCATCCCTGTATAACCACCACCCCACCGGTAGATTGTGTAGGTGTGGTTGAGTCGGTATGGACCGCCGGTCACACCTTCAATAACATCCAACACTTCAGGGAGATCGATCAACGGATTGAAGACAGGATCGGCTTCGAGGATATTGGAGATATAGAGTTCTTTTTCTGTCTTGGGTGTGCCGAGACAGAGCGGTGGTGGATAGTCCTCTGGCGGCATATCTTCCAAAGGGTCTAATGCCTTGTTACACGCTTTCACTACAGGTTGAGGCACCACATCTTCCAAAACTATGTAGCCTTGCAGGTCAAATAGATATTTTTGTTCTTCAGTCACTGTTTCTGCCTCCTTGGTTATTGCGGATTCTGTTTGGAAATTGGTTTCGAGTTGACAGGTTGTTTTACTTTTTATTCTGAACGCTTAGGGCCACTGTGTTTCAAAAGCATCAGTTCCGTCGCCATATACTAGTTTACCGTATGCTTCCCAAAGTGGTAGGCTTTGTGATGGTTGCTCTGTACCTTTCAAGGCAGGTAGGTTTTCCTGCAATTGTGCCGGTGTTGTTGGTGCAGTTAATGCGATATGGATGGCGGGATGATGCAGAACATATTGATAGCAATCTGCGGCGGTTGGTACGGGACCGTCCCAATCTTGATGACCCGCCAGCAATGACCCCCACCGTGTGCATGTGAATGCAACTACCGGAATCCCAGCGTTGAGCGCTGCAGGAAGTACCTGTTCTTCTGCGCCTCGATGCGCCATGTTATAGCGGTGCATGAGCACATCAATGCGACCACTCTCAATGAGTTCTACTGCCATTGGTCGGTTATGCGATGTCGCACCGACGTAACGGATACGTCCCTCCGCTTTCCACCGGTGGAGTTCATCAAACACGCCTCCTGCGCCCAGCAGCATCTCCATGTCATCCCCAGGAGCGACATACTCTGCGTAGAAGACATCTACTACCTCTACTTCCAGTTGGCGACACACCTGATCGAGGTAGGAATTCAACGTTTTGAGGTTACGGGATTCGCTCCCTGTTGCTACGATTATCGACTCCCGATCGTCGCGTAGTACGGATTTCAATTCGTCGATGAGTATGGGATATGACTGGTTGTAGAAGAAGAAATAATTGATACCTGCATTATACGCTGCGGTAACACAGCCTTCCTCCATATTTGGATTGCCAGCTAGACCGAGCGGCTGCACCGGTTGATTTAGTAGGGTTGTTATCTCGGCAGTTTTTTCCATAGACTACTCCTGTGTTTTCTATCTTCACAATAGCCTCATATCATACATCTCCATTATATACCTTTGGGGTGCTATGTCAACCAAATTTTTCTATACATCCACCCGGAGGTGTGGTAACATAACCGAAGCGGAAACGAAGCAGAAAATTATCTGTGTTTCAAATTAAGAGACCCGTTCCGCTGAACTATTGTCGAGGTTCGAGACATAAAAGACCACTCCAACAAGAAACCAGAAAATCAGCAACGGTCGTTGGTGGAGAATCTGATCAGCGAGCCCGTAGACAAGGGCGGAAATCAGGAAACCGCTGCCTCCGATGAACAGACCGGAGCACCAGAAATCGTCTCTTTTGCGCAGGGCAAAAAGCTGACGGAAGATGAGAAAGAGTATCCCCAAAAACAGGATGAGCGATGGAATTCCCTGTTCAACGGCGATGTGCAAGTAGATGTTATGGGCGTGATACGGTTTGTGATGGAATCCTGCCGGTGCATGTAGTTGGTATTCGTGACGAAACCTTCCTAAACCGATGCCGGTGATAGGATGCTTTGCTATCAATTGGGCGGACGTTTTCCACCATTGGGGACGTTCGCTCATAAAGCCTGATGGACGTTGGCGCATAATCTCAAAGCGATCTTTGACGGCTTGGGGCATCAGGAAGGGGGATAGGAGCGCGATGGCTAGCAATCCCCAGAGCAGTTTCCGCTGAAAATAGATTGCGATGTAAAGCGTTGCAGCAAACACTCCAATCCATGCAGCCCGCGTGAGTGTAAGAGTGAGATTAGCTCCCATTGCGCATAAAAGAACCCCTAAAACAGCGATGAACTTCCAATTTTGGGGGACGCGTCCGCTCTGTTTTGAGGATCTGAGACTTGCAACAAAGTAGCCTATCGCCATCGGTAGGACGATTACAAGGTAAGCCCCCAAGTCATTAGGCATCTTGAAGGTGCCGGCGAGTCGAGGCTCAATCATGTAAACTTTGAGTTGTCCCTCGCTTTTCCTGATAGCGTACTTTCGGTTTTGGTTCTTATCTACTATCAGCCAGTCACCATATTTTTTCGTTGGGAAAATAATCGCGTTTTGGGAGAGTCGTCTGCCGTTTTTCTCGTAAACTTGCCGCAAATCCTCCGAGACCTTAACGCCCTCATTATGATAGGCTGCATCGCTGAAATGACTTTCTAATTTTGCTTCTATGTCGAACATATAGGCGGTTCCCATGTGTGTGCCGGTTGCGTAGAAATATAGACCGAGGATAGCGGAGAAACCTCCGGCAAACACAAAGGTGATGATAACGTGACGCCAACGACCACCCAGTCGACTGTGAACCACCGCATAAAATAGCAGCACAGCTCGGAACAATTTCCAGAAATACCCCAGACTGCTTGTCGCTGGATGCGGTGCAAAGAGTGAAGCGACAAGGGCAAGGAGCAGAAAGACAGCAATTGGGATGTCTAGCGGTGTTCTTTTCCATTCAAATCGACGTTCGTGGCAGATACGCCCAATCCACCCAAATAGCACGAGCAGCAGACTCGCGTTCAAGATTGCCGTTGCGTAGCCGAACGGAAGGATAAATACAAAAAGAAGAAAGCCAACGTAGATAACGAGATCAAAACAATCACTTGGGCGGCGATAGTATTGGCTTGCAGTTTGTCGAATTTTGTCTAACATGGTGTATAAAACGTAATACATAATGCGTAAATGAAAATTCGGAATTACTATGCACCTAGTGCCCCATTGGGTCTTTATGTAACAGCTTGAGTTATTTTATGGAGTTGTGCATAAATGTAACATATTAGGTGTGTAGAGGACGAACAAAAATGACACAGGTTGAAGCCGCAGAGCGTATCAATGGTAAAGATGGCGCATTGATGGTGCGGATTCCCGCCGGAGAATTCCTCATGGGGACAACCGATGACGACGATATGGATTACAGAACCGAATTTCGGAAGGAAAAGCCGCAGCACGTTGTCTATTTAGACGCCTTTTACATTGATGTGTACCAAGTTACTAACGCCAAATACGAAAAGTTCATGGAAGCCACAGGGCAGTCGCCACCAAGGGAGTGGGATAATCCTGATTTCAATGCACCCAATCAGCCTGTTGTCGGTGTAAATTGGCATGATGCTGCCGCTTATGCTGAGTGGACGGAAAAGCGACTGCCTACTGAAGCCGAATGGGAGAAAGCGGCACGTGGCAGTCTTGTCAACAAGCGATACCCGTGGGGCGATAAATCGCCGAACGGTACGCAGTGCAACTTCAAAGACCGTGATATTGACACGAACACATTGTACCATCCAAATGTAAATGATGGCTATCAATACACTGCACCTGTCGGGAGTTATCCACCTAACGGCTTTGGGCTCTACGATATGGCAGGCAATGTGTTTGAATGGTGTGTGGATGACCGAATTAACTACGCGAAATCACAGTATCGTGACCCAAAAGGATCGACGACTGGGAAAGCGCGAACCGTTCGCGGTGGCGATTTTCTCGGTCCAATCTTTCATTGCCGTGTGACCCGTCGTGGCGGATGCTTGGTTCATATCAAAAGTAGTAATATCGGCTTCCGTTGCGTGGCTTCCATTAAATAAAGGGAGATAATCATGAATCAGACACAGGACCTCAAAGATGCGCTATTTGAGGCAGCTAAAAGTGGCGATCTTGATCAGGTACGGCAGCTTGTCGAAAGCGGTGCCGATGTCAATGCGGTGGATGGGCATCACATCACACCGTTTTTGTGGGCATACTTCAGTGGTCACATAGATGTTGTGAAGTACCTACTAAGCAAAGGTGGGAACGTGAATCACGATGACTTTAGTGAGGGTACACTTTTAACGCTTGCCGCCTTCACCGGAGATGTTGCGTTCCTCCCCTATCTGCTTGACGCAGGTGCGGAAATTGATCACGCCATGCCGCGCGGTGGTGAAACGGCGTTGCATCATGCGGCGGATAACGAACAAACTGATGCTGTTAGGTTACTCATCCAACGCGGCGCCGGTGTCAATCACCGGACTAAACACGATGGTCCCTCTGAATTGAATTTCGGGACGTTTTGGGGAGAGACACCGCTGCATGTCGCCGCGGTACGGGGCGATAAGGAGATGATTGAGACTCTGCTTGCTGGGGGAGCGGATAAAACGATTAAAACCGCGAAAGGAGAAACGCCTCTCGACCAAGCGGAACAACACCAGAGACCGGAGGAGATTCTCCAACTGCTTCGATAGGATATTTATGACTCGGCAGCCGGAGGTTCGTTGTGAAGGGATTTAGGTTACTGTTTCTATTTTTTGCTATTGGTTTTCTAGTTTCTACTGTAGGTGGGCAACAGGACGAAATGATAATTCCCCAGTTGTCGTTTCACTTTGGTGTGAGTCAGCCGCCGCCGGGCGATCGTATGCTGCCTCGTGTTTCTCGGCACATTGTTTTCAGTTTAGATGACACCAAAATCATCTCCAAGTTGGAGGCTGGGAGCGTAGTGCAGTGGGATTTAACAACCCGCAAAGAAAAATATATTACTACGACCAAAGACCTATTTGCGTACTCACCGACTCGCAACTTGCTCTTGGTCAAAAAAGAGAATGATGACGTTGTGCTTATTGCTCTAGATACCGATCAGGAGACAATTCTGACCAATGGCGCATTTGAAAATGGGAGCCTGTCCACAAATGGGCAATTTGCTGCGCTATCGCATGGGGATAAGCAGATAGAAATCTGGGAAATAGATCAGAAGCGGCTACTAAAACACCTGCACACGGTTGAGCCGGTAAGGAACGGTTTAGCGATTTCCCACGATGGTCAGTACGTTGCAGCGGCGGAGGGCACGTACCGAGATGGAGAAGGACATCGCACGAATATTGAGATGTGGGACATCAAGCAAGATACCCCGGCGGATCTGATTGATATGGGTATCATCTTGGGGGTTTGGAACGTGCATTTTTCTCCTGATGCTTCCATGCTAGCTGTCGATAGTCAAATAGAGGCGCAGGCTGGGATTCGCGTCTGGGATAGAAGTACAAAAGAACAACTATGTATTATAGACAACTTGGAAGCGTATTGGGCGCGCGCCCTCACGTTTGCATTAAATGGTAAATACATCGCGCTGGGCGATGAATCGGGAGTATTAATACTCTCTGATATTAAGGAAGATAGAGAGGTATTTGCACTGAGAGTTGATACTGGAATTGAGTCTCTTGCGTTTTCTCATGATGGGAAATATATGGCAGTTGGGCTTTTCGATTCGACAGTTCAAATCTGGGAGATCAGATCCGATCTATAGCATTTTCTCGGAGTTTCTATAAATTGGGGTATATCTATCATGAATTCAAAAGATGAATCATATACCGATGCGAAAGGTCGCACCCGCTGGCACCGCAATGACGAAATTGCGAAGAAACTCCAGCAGCTCCACGAGATCTTGGTCATCGGCGGCTACGAGGAATCTCATGCTACACGGTATTCAAGGTTAGCCTACACTATTTCACGCTACCCCGAATCGGTAGTCGAACTACATAAGGAAGGACGTTTGTCGACAATCTCCGGTGTCGGTGAAACGATTGCCGAGATTATCGGTGAGTTTATCGAGACGGGCACATGCACCAAGTTGGAGGATTTTTCTGAGTATACTCCGAAAACTGTGTTAGAGTTGACAGCGCTTCCCGGGCTGGGCATCAAGACTGCAAAGGCGCTGTACGATGAACTTGGTATTGATAGTCGTGCGTCTCTTAGCCAAGCACTGGATGAGGGTAAGCTCGAAGGACTTAGACTCATGAACAAAAAGACGCAGGAAAAGATTCGGCAGCATATCAGCGAAAATCCCGAATAACAGCGACAGAGGAGAGAAAAAGATGCAAGGACAGGATCAATCGTCTCAGTCTACCCTAGAATCTTCACGCCGACTCGCCGGCAAGGTAGCAGCTATCACCGGTACAGGTCAAGGAATCGGTAGGAAAACTGTCCTACGATTGGCACGGGAGGGAGCGTCGATCTTTGCTAGCGACATAAGAGAAGATCTGCTAGAAAAATTGGAAGATGACCTCGCAGCGACCGGTACTACCATCGCCACAGGAATCTTCGATGCCGCCAAAGCAGCGGACGCCCCATCCTTTGTTGAGGCAGTCGTCGGGCGATACGGACGCATTGATATCATGGTGAACAATGCGGGGGGCATACGGACGCAGCCATTTCCAGATGTTACGGAAGAGACGTGGGATTGGACAATCAACTTGAACCTCAAGGGTCCGTATTTCTACATGCAGGAAGCGGCGAAACCGATGATAGCGCAGAAAAGCGGCACAATTATCAATATTGCTTCGGTGGCTGGGATCGCTGGAGGGATGACCTACTCACCACCTTATGCAGCGAGCAAGGCAGCGATCATTAACCTCACCAAGGTGGCTGCCGCCAACCTCGCGGAGCACGGGGTTACGGTCAACGCTGTTGCCCCCGGCATTGTGGAGACCGCGTTTAACTGGACGCTTGATGACCTGATAGGAGTTCAGCAGATGGGGTTGGCTCCGGGTGAGTTCATGGAGCGACGTCGTGACTCTATTCCACTCGGTCGGCTTCAGCAGCCGCAAAACATTGCTAATGTTGTGGCTTTTCTGGCAGGCCCTGATGCTTCCGAGATGACAGGTGAGACGGTTGTTGTTTCCGGTGGGTTGGTAACACGGTGATTATCTAAAGGAGAGACCATGATCAAAGAATCAGTATTATCAAAACCTCAGTATCAGACGACTCATGAAAAGAATCAGGAAGTTACCATGCGGGACGGCACGGTTCTCCGCGCTAATATCACCCGTCCTAATGTGGAGGGCAAGTTCCCCGTACTGATAGAACGCACGCCATACAACAAGGAGGCTGGATCTGAAAATGGGGTGGGATCTCCGCAATTCTTCGCCCAGAGGGGGTATGCTGTCGTAATCCAAGATGTGCGCGGCAGGTTCGCTTCTGACGGTGAATTTTATCCGTTTCGGGACGATGGTGCGGGCATAAACCGCGATGGCTATGACACTGTTGAGTGGGCGGCGGCGCAACCGTGGTCTGACGGGAATGTAGGGACGATTGGCGGTTCCTATTCCGGAGCCACTCAGTACAGAAACGCACTCAGTCGTCCGCCGCACTTGCGGGCGATGTTTGTCCGTGAATCGTCGGCAGACTACTATCAGGAATGGGTGTATCGCAGTGGTGCATTTGAATTAGCTTTCAACATGGCTTGGGCGCATGGAGTAACGTTGAACAACCTCTCGCACCTCGCGGAGGGAGAGGAGTTTGATCGACAAAAAGGTAGGCTCGAAAAGGTTCAGGAAGAGATGGATAGCTGGTACGCGCGACTTCCAATATATCCGTGCCCGTTCTTTGAGGGTTTGAGCGATTGGTTCAACGATTGGCTTCAACACCCAACGGATGATGGCTATTGGGATGCGTTCAACATGGATAAAATCCACAATCAGGTAGAAACGCCTATGTACCACCTAGGAGGCTGGTTTGACATCTTTTTGGCGGGGACCTTCAAACACTATATGGGCATCAAGCAACGTGGTCGCACGGAGAAAGCGCGCCAGAGCCAGAAACTGATTGTTGGACCTTGGGTGCACGGTCCTGGGGCTATCAACACCCAATTTGCCGGCGAGTTTGATTTTGGTGCTGATGCGGCTAAGGATTTCAACGAATTGCGTCTCCCTTGGTTCGATTACTGGCTCAAGGGTATTGACACGGGGATTATGGATACACCGCCGGTACGCATTTTCGTGATGGGGCGCAATGAGTGGCGTTATGAAGCCGATTGGCCCCTGCCCGACACGCAGTACACAAACTATTATTTACACGGTAGGCAGAACAACTCTATCAAATCGTTGAACGATGGAACGCTGTCGCTAACGCCCCCCGAAGGGAGTGAAAATCCGGACAATTTTGTCTACGATCCACTCCAGCCGGTTCCCACTCAAGGCGGCAACACATTAAATATACCCGGTGGTGTTTATGATCAGCGCGAGGTAGAGGAATTGTGTCTTACCTTCACAACCGAGCCATTAACGGAAGAACTTGATGTCACGGGGCCTGTGAAAGCTATTATATATGGACTGTCCTCTGCGCCGGATACTGATTGGGTTGTGCGACTCACCGATGTACACCCGGACGGTTACTCACGACTACTATGTGACGGCATCCTCCGAGCACGATATAGGGATTCTTTCGCGCATCCTGAGTTGTTGGAGGTCGGTAAGGTATACAGATATGAGATCGATCTGTGGGCAACGAGCAACGTTTTCCTACCGGGACATCGGGTTCGCGTTTCGGTCACAAGTAGTTGCTTCCCTCGATTTGACCGAAATCTCAATACCGGTGGTTCTATTCATAACGAAGCTGCCGGTCAAGTCGCTATTAACACAGTAATGCACGATGAAATGAGACCATCTCATATTGTGCTACCTGTGATTAAGCGGGAATGAAGGGAAGTTGCTGTGTTGTTACTATTGGCGCGGCGCGGTGGGTATTGTCTTTCGTCTATTAATTGCTTAGTCCTCACGTAGATGTTGAGGACGTGTCAACTCGGCTGTCAATGCTTCAATAGACTGACTCAGCACAAGGTCTTCCTTGAGTAGTGTTTCGATTCGTTGACAGCTTCGCACGACTGTTGCTCGACTTTGCCCAAACCCTTGATTAATCTCTTTCAGCGAAAGCGGTGTCAACTGACGCGCAAGATACATTCCGACTTGTCGAGGGAGTACATACCGTCTTCCACGCTTTCGAGAACATAGATCTGATAAGGTGAGATGGAAATACCGAGCAACAGTTTCTTGGATATGTTCCAGCGTGACTGTTTCGGGTGGCGGTCGATCCGGGGTTTTGTTCTCTAGCACGTGGTGAACCGCCTGAAGGGTCAGCGGTGATCCCAAACGTACTTCTGCCATTAATCGGTTGAGCGCGCCTTCAAGCTGACGAATGTGCTGTGTCAAATGCTTTGCCAAATACCGGAGCACTTTCAAAGGCACGGGTCTAGAGTCACGTTCTTTCAATTTTTGCTTCAGAATTGAAACCCGCAAATCAAACTCCGGTACACAAATTTCAACAGTGTGCCCCTGTGTGAGGCTATTGGGCGAGTCCCAAAACTCCTTCAAGAATTGTGGCAAGCGATCGCAGGTGCAGACAAGCCGTTGGCCTCGTTCATTTAAGCAGTTAAGTAGGTGGAAAAACTCTTCCTGAATTTTTTGTTCTGGCGATAAAAATTGAATGTCGTCAATGAGCAACAGGTCTACGTGCCTATACTGTTGTCGCAACGCGGCAGCCTTCTGCGGTGTGGCAATGGACCGCAGCCATTCGCGCATAAAACTCTCTGCTGAAGAGCAGTAGACTGTGCGATTCAGATGCCCTTGACGGAATTGGTTCCCAATTGCATGTAACAGGTGGGTTTTACCGAGTCCGACACCGCCATGTATAATTAATATCCCCTCCATCTCCCCAACCCCATTGGTCATATTGTTTGCTGCATCAAATGCCTCTTGATTACTTTGCCCAACAACGAACCGATCAAAAGTTAGCGTTGGATTCAGTCCTGAGTTGGCAGGTGAACGCTGCGTTGAGGTTGGTATGCTAGTTGGTAATTCGGATGGAGGTGATACTAATGGCTGGGAAGGCCGATCATCGCTGCCGCCATTCGAGTGGTTCATTACTATTGTCCTGCGATTGGAGGTTGAATATTTTTGCTGATACTACAGCCACGTCCAAATGTTACGAATGTGCCTAGGTAGGGACGACTCAAATTGCTATTTCGCTGTAATTTGCAATATCATAACTGAAGATTTGTGTGGGGATTGTTGCCCTCTGCCATACACGGGTTGGGGAAACAATTTAAGTAGGATTATAGTCTACCAAAAAATCAAAGTGATATCAAGTGTTTTTTCAGCTTTTTACAAGATTTTTTTGCCTTTTTAGAGGTAGCCCATATCTTTCAATTTTCGTTCATCGCGTCGCCAATCTGCTTTGACGGACACGCGCAAATCTAGAAATACAGCCGCCTCCAAAAACTGTTCAATCTCTGCGCGGGCGAGCTGACCGATCCTTTTGATTGTTCTCCCACCTTTCCCCACGAGGATCCCTTTTTGTGATTGTCGTTCGACATAAAGCATCGCACTGATATAGACTTTTCCGTTTGGACGTTCTTTGAACTCTTCAACCACGACGCCGGAGGCGTAGGGAATCTCCTGACTGGTTCGGAGGAAAACCTTTTCCCGTATTGTTTCGGAGACGAAGAAGCGTTCCGGCAGGTCACTGAGTTGGTCGGGCGGGAAGTAGGGCGGACCTTTGGGAAGGTATTGGAGGATGGATTCGCGAAGTTGAAGCACTCCATCGCTTGTTGTTGCTGAGGTGGGAATAATTTCGAGGAAGGGAAACTTTTCCTGATAGCTAGCAATGATTGGCAAAAGTGCGGGATTGGGAATCAAATCGATCTTGTTAATTACAAGTATGACTTGCTGCGCTGCTTTTTTAAGTTGATCAAGGATTTTTGCCTCAATGCCAGAGTTTAGCCGGTTCACATCAATCATATAAAGCACAAGATCTGCGTCTGTGATTGCGGTATATGCGGCTTTGACCATCTGGTCGTGCAAGCGATATTTGGGGGTAAGTACGCCGGGCGTGTCTAGAAAGATGATTTGGTGAGAATCGGTTGTGAGGATTCCTGTGATTCGGTTGCGCGTTGTTTGCGGTTTCGGTGTGACGATTGCGAGTTTCTCCCCCATCATCGCATTTAGCAGGGTTGATTTGCCGACATTCGGTTCACCGATAATGCTAACGTATCCGGATTTGAATGAGTTTTGTGCTTCCATTTGGGGATTCCGTCGCTTGTTTGATGGCATAAAAAAAGCGATGTTTTTGACATCGCCTTTTGGCTGATTTAAGTTCCTTTCTTATCCTGAAATTGCTTGCGTTTCTGCGTCTCACTCTCGTCTTAACCGGATGCGCTGCGGTCTTGAAACTGGGCGGGGTTGTTGGCTTAACCGCTTCAATAGGTCTTCGACTTCTGCATCGTAGGTATCGAAAGGATCTTTCATCTCAAAGGGTTCTTCGTGCGAAAAATAGATCTGATTCCAATCGATGATGCAGGGCAGACGGTGTTGAGAGAGATAACGCATTACATGGGAGCGGGCTTTTGCTCTTGTGTTTTCGGGGGCATTCCGGATCGCTGCTTCAATCTGTTCGTCCGTCGTAACTCGTCTCACATGTCCTTCGCGCTCAAGTTCGTAAAACAATCCCTTATCTCGATTGAGGTGGTGGTATTCAAGATCAAGGCTCTCGATCCACGGGTCGGTCCACTCTAGTCCCTCCTCCTCCATAAAAGCCTCAAGTAGCCATTTCTTCGTTACCCAATCGACGCGATCGATTAAAAGTTCCGGATCCGCTTCCAAGTCGTCTAGAACCGATTCCCATTCGGTCAATACCCAATCCGTATCTTCATCCCTGCCCTTCAGGACTTTCTGTGCGAGATCGAGATATTCACGTTGCAGGTCTACTGCTGAGATGGTGCCGCCGGATTCCAGTTCGACGATCCACTGAAAAGTCTGATCGCGTGAGACTTCTTTGATAGCGTGCACTGGGTTAACTAAGCTCATATCGCGGGGACGATGCCCTGCCTCAAGGAGATCAAGTATCAGAGAGGTTGTTCCGACCTTCAAAGCCGCCGCAAATTCGGACATGTTTGAATCGCCGACGAGGAGATGGAGACGTCGATATTTGGTGTAGTCGCCGAGGGGTTCATCTCGTGTGTTGATAATTGCTCGGCTGAACTGTATCCATTCGTAAATCTCTGTGACAATGTGATCGGCGCGTTGAGAGATTTGGTAGCCCACAAAATCGTCACGCCGATGGTGGGAATCGCCGAATTCGAGAATTTCTTCGTGTCCGCCGACGCGACCGGCACCCGCATAGATCTGACGTGTGACAAAGAAGGGGAGCAATGTGGGAATAACGACCTTGTAGAAGGGGACATCGCGCCGGAGTTGATAGTTTTCGTGACAGCCGAAAGTTGCGCCTGTGAAATGATCGATGTTGTTTTTGAAGAAGGAGATATCGTCTTTCAGGCCAACATCGTCGAGGATCGTGATGATCAGCTGCTCGATGGCTCGGTCGTAAGCGATGAGATCGAAAAGGCTGACGCACTCCGGCGTAGCATACTCAAGATGACCCATATCGATGTAGAGCCGTCCGCCGTTGAACAGAAAACCACCGTTGCCGGGGGGTTCTCCCCAATCTCGGTAGTGCATATCCGACATACCGAGTTTCAACTCGTGGAAGATGTAGTCCCTCACAAGCGCGGCGGTCCCTTCCGACGAACCTAGGGAGCCATCCGATTCTGCCATACATCCAAATTCAGTTTCGATACCAAAAATGCGTCTGCTCACGGTTTTGCCTCAGAGACAAACTGGATGAAGATCAAAATTTTAATTTGGTAATTTCCGAGCGATGTCCGGTGCGGTTTGAAGCCGCACCTACCAGGCCTGGGGGAAATAGTGCAAAGCACAAAGAGAAACCGAGTTTTGAAGTCCCGATTCTCGGGATGCACCCCGATTGCATCGGGGCAAGCTGAGTCGGCAAAAAAACTCGGTTTCTGTTACACGATTTCTTAACATGAGTGTCGTATTAAAGCCAGTCTGCGATTGCTGCATCAATCTCAGCCAAGGTCAGAAGGCGGAACTTATTATTGCTTCGGCGCGAAGTTTCCAATACCGCCCCTTCAATCTCTCCTGCTTGCAATTCATCTCGAAGGACTCCGTGCAGTCGCTCTTTGTCCATCGTCAGTTCTGCACCTTCGTTTGCTTCTTCATCTGAATCGGCATCTGTTTCTTGCACTCCCAGCTCCCAGCCGACCACCCAAGTTTCCAGAGCTAACTGTAAAGCGGTGGTAAGCGAAGACTCGGAGGCGTCAGCGGCGGATAGGTAATTCTGCATCGCTGTTTCGGCCTCGTGGGTGCCACCGATAACTTCTCTGTCTTGATTTGATTGCACGGTGCCATCGTAGTTTAGGGCGATAAATCCATCCCCTTCACCACGCGCACCAAGTTCCGCCAACAGCATTTTGATGATATAAGCGGAGCCAAAGATGGCTTCAAAGGATTGTTTGATAGTGGGTCCAAGCACGAAATTTGTCAGACGATGGAGGGTTACATCATCAACTGAACTCTGAAAACCTTGTACAGATGCGGTGTCAGTTGCCATCATGCGTAGCCGCTCAATATCGGCGCTATGCCCTATAGCTGAGAGTGCAATCCGGTCATGCACCTCAAAGATTTTACGTTGCCCGCGTCCAATGGTCACAAGTAAAAGCCCATCATCATATCTTAGTCCGACGACGGGACTCCCGCCGCGAAGTTGGTCTTCGATATAGTCGCGTCGGTTATTAACGGCTTCAAGCCACCGATATGGTTCATCTAGCATAAGTTGTTTCTACAGATTCAGCATAAATCTCTTGGAGTCTGTCGACAGAGAGATCTTGAATTCCGTCCTTTGTAATGGTCTTTACGGTTGGATAGATATTTGATTTTGGGTTATAGCCACTTGTCGCCGAGTCATATTCTGCAGCTGCATCGAGTAGGCGCAAAACTGTAACGGTAGCCTCCTGTTCATCCATGTCGGCAAGTGGTTTATCGCCCCAACGGTTCTGATAGAACAAAACCCCACGAATCCACACAGAGCCAGAGCCAGATGTCGCAAAATCGGCACTTTCGAAATGGGCACCGAGCGCGTCGTAAAAGAAGATTTTGCCGCCGTTTTTATCGTCGTTTTGCAAATCATAGATGGCATAGATTGGTATAACGCCCCCAATGCCTTGCAACGTCATGGGCAAATTTTCACGGATTAGGCGGGAGAGTGTACGCAGTTTGCCTTCGATGCTCAACTCTTGAAGTTGGCTTCGGCGGAAATATTGGAACGAATGTTCGAGGACTCGTGCCATTTCATAAGCCATTGCAGGCGATCCTGCGATCGCAAGAACGGAGTGTTCGTCAATCTGCAACAGCTTTTCCGCGCGATCGTACATGACAACATTGCCTGCTGTTGCCCGTCGGTCTCCGCCGATGAGGACACCATCTTTATAGCGTACTGCAAGGACAGTGGTGCCTTCTGTTTCCTGAATGGGAGGTGAAGTCCCATTTGAGGCTGTTGCGGGCAGATCCAGTTGAGTCTGGCAATCGTGCGCCTTCAAGAGGTCGAGGAAATTCCCCTTGTGATTTGTCATGAGTTTATTCACCTGTTCGTTGGCGATAACGCCTAGATTGGTCTTTATCGACGCGCCGCATCCGCCTAACCAGATTTCTCGTATCCGGTCTCGTAACATCTGGACGTTTGGGACCATCATCGTCCCCGCCATCGCCGGGTCCCGCCGGTTTCACCGGTCGTTGAATCCGATCGCGTAGATAAATCAAATGCTGTGCTGTCATGGTAGTAACCTCCTGTAAGGAAATAGATTTAGGGGTTTCAGTTACTAAGTTCTAAATTTTTAACTAAGGCTTCAACCGACTGTGCCTGATCGAGGATGCGATTGTATTTTTCTGCCATCGCTGCATCCGCGAGTTGGTTCATGCTTACTGAGACGGTTTTTTTGCCCTTTGTATTAAACGTGACGTTATCCCATTGGATTGATTTTATTTGTGGACGGAATTTGTCCAATGATTTGCCTCGAAAATATGCACGGGTATCAGCAGGCGGATCATGAATAGCTTTTTCAATCTGCTGATCGGTGACGAGGCGTTGCATCAATCCACTTGTTTCCAATTCATAGTATAACCCCGCTTCTTGATCGATGTTGTGATACTCAAGGTCGAGGCTCTGTAGCCACGGGTCATCCCACGTGAGTTTCTCTTCGTCAATGAACGTTTCCAGCAGCCACTTCTTGGCGACCCAATCCAATCGGTTAGTGAGATCCATCGGATCCTTTTCAAGTGCATTGAGAGTCGATTCCCATTCGGCGAGGACCCAATCGGTATCACCACTTTGCGGGTCGAGGTGCTTTTGAGCTAACGCGAGATATTCGCGCTGCAAATCGATTGCGGAGATGCTTTTACCGTTGGCTAATTTGAATCGCCATTGATAGGTCTGGTCACGAGAGATTTCTTTAATCGCGTGGAGTGGGTCTTGCAAGGTAAACCAACCGGGGACGCGTTTCTGTTCGATAAGGTCAATAACGAGTGCGGTTGTACCGATCTTGAGTGCTGTCGCATACTCTGACATATTGGCATCACCGACGATACCGTGTAGGCGACGGTATTTTGCTGGATCTGCGTGGGGTTCGTCGCGCGTATTCACAATTGGGCGGTTGTGCATCGTGTCAACGCTGACTTCGACATGGAAGAAATCGGATCGTTGTGCGACTTGAAAAAAACCGGCGGAGGTCAATCCTGATTCGGTTTCGATTCCTACCTTCCCCGCCCCGGCAAAAATCTGTCGTGTCACAAAAAATGGCAGGATATTCGTTTTGAGGTCATCAAAGGGAATATCCCGCGCCATTAAGTAATTGTCGTGACAGCCGTAACTATGTCCGTGAAAGTCGGTATTGTTTTTGTACAGTAGGACACGTTTGCCCAATTTTTCGCTTCGCCTGATCGCGCACTGCTGGAGTATCCGCTCTCCTGCTTTATCGTGGGCGACCAATTGAAAGAGGCTGCGGCATTCTGGAGTGGAGTATTCGGGGTGAGCGTGGTCGTTGTATAAACGAGCGCCATTGGTCAAAATCAGGTCGCTTTTGATTTCGACGAAGGACAGATTTCGCTGACGGTCGGCTTCCTGATGTTCCCGCTCGTCGGGGTGCTCCTGCAAGGTTTTTGCACGGAAGCCGCGCTCGTCTTGGAATGGATCTTCACCACTATAATCCCACAGTGGTCGAAAATCATCCTGCCGATAGCTCTTAATTAATTCGACAGATTGGTTGACGGGATCAACGTGTTCCTCTGACTCTAACGTGATTCCGTATTCAGTTTCGATTCCAAAAAGTCTTTGCATAAGCGCTTCATCCTAAATCACGCTACTCGCAGCTTTTCTACGAGTTGATTTCTCTGGACGGATTGGGGTCACTTTGACGACGTTTTCCGGATCGTAATCGAGCAACTTAAGCCAATCCTCGACGCTGTCTGTCGGGGGGAAGATGTCATTCTCGCGATATTCTGCCAATGCGCCTTCCAACAGGTCTTCAACCCGAATTCCAACCGCATCCTCAGTGCCTTCTATCGCACGCTTGATTGCGGACTCTTTTGCGCGTTGAACAATGGAATCGACAATAGCACCACTACACAGATCACCACGGTACATAATATCGCGGCGACCACTTCGCAGGGCAACCTCTAAAAACTTATTACCTTCATCTCGCTGGAACAGTTCATCGCAGACCTGATCAATGAGGTGAGAAACTGCTGTTTCTGTATCACCGTTGTGGGTATCAAGAATTTCTGGATGGAGTGGTAGATCTGGCGTGAGATAAATGCGGAAAATCGCTTTTGATGCTTCTTTATCGGGACGGGTGACTTTAATCTTTCGATCGATTCGTCCGGGACGTAAAATCGCGGGATCAATGAGATCAGGGCGGTTCGTTGCAAGGATAATTACAACATCTTGCAAGGATTCAATCCCATCCATTTCGGCGCAGAACATTGGGACGACGGTGTTGGAAATGTTATGGGAACGGAATGAACGGCGCGTCCCTAGGATCGATTCCGCTTCATCAATGAATACGAAGGGTAGAAAACCTTCTTTACTCTTCTCACGCGCTATCTGGAAGATTTCGCGGACTTTACGTTCCGACTCACCAAGCCACATATTCAAGATTTCAGGTCCCTTGATGTGCAGGAAACTACCTTCTACCTCGACTCCCTCCTCTTCGCTCAGTCGTTGCGTCAGGTTGTGCGCTGTCGCTTTTCCGATGAGTGTTTTCCCACAGCCCGGAGGACCGTGTAGGAGAAAGCCTTTCGGGGGCGCGTATTGGAACTTATCGAAGAGTTCCGGGTGTAAGATTGGGAGTTCGATGGTATCTTTGATGAGTTGAATGGTATCGTCCAGTCCGCCTACTTTCGACCAAGGGAGGTCTGGCACGGCTTCGAGGTAGTAATCCTGTGCTTCTTGTACCTCTAATCGTTCTAGTGCTACTTTGGAGTTGGGGTCCATGCGGATTTCGTCGCCAACTTTAAGCTTTGCATTGGCTAGATCGGTGGAGCGTTGTAAAATGATTGATTGTAATCCGGCGGGTTCACCGCCAACGCGCAACCGTCCATCTGGCATTAAATCAACGATTTTCGCAATTGATCCAGAGGTATTGTATCCCAACTCACCGACAATAACGTAAGCATCATTGAGGAGGACACTAAACCCGATTTTCAGGGCTGCGGGATCTAGTTGTGGATCAATATTCGCGTAGTATTCTGACCCACCGATAATGACGTGAGCAACCTCCTTTTTAGGCATTCCGAGCAGCGTCCCAATCCGATTCGCAGGAGAAGTCAATTTTTCGATTGTTTCCTGCATTTCAACGATCGCTTCTCTCGCCTCTTGGAAGGTCATTTCGTCTTCAACAATCGCCCGCCGAAGTTGAAACAGCAGTGGTCGCCGACGATCATTCTCGTGGGTCGCATAAATGAGTCGATCTACTAACATCAAGGAACGCGGGGTGCCCACCTGATCATCATCGTCCTCAATTTCTTCTTCGAGGTCGTCAAATAGCCGGAAATCGTCTTCTGGTATCGCTTCGGGTCGCTTTCTATCGTTCTGGTTGCGCATTGAACCCTCCTCAAACAGGATAGTCAGTCGTATTGGATGGTAGTTCAGAATTAATTTCTTTTGCCGTAGGAGCAGCGCGGGAAATTTTCCCTAAAAGAACGTCCCCAATAGTTGGAGTATTCGGTCGCTAACATTTTCTTGAATTAACAGGCTTCGTGAGATTGTAACGGTCATTGGAAAGAGAGTCACGGCAGACCGGCTAGCGCCTAGACACCCAAGGCAAATCGAGAAATGGGCGAGACATGAGAAAGTGTTAGCTGGCAAAAGTATGGATCTATCAAATAGCTCATCGTATAAGTGCATTTGTATTCTATCACATCAGTAGGCAAACATCAACACAAAAAGTAGAAAATCCTCATAAGAGTATTGCTCAAACATGGGAAATTTCTAACAGAAAAGCTGAATCAACTGTTCATAATTATTGCCTTCCTTTTCTGATTTTGGTATAATCTGGCTTACAGTTTTCCATCATCATGAATAGGTCGTTACTAGCTCAAACCTACCGCAGAGACACGAAGTACACGGAGAAAAGTGATAAAAAAGTCTTTTCTTTAAGTTCTCCGCGTTAAATAAACCAACAACGACTTGTTGTGTTTTCCATCTAATAAGGATGGGATTCTACAGAAGATCGTTATTAAGGACATGATGATGGAAACAACGGAATACCGACTTCGAATAAAAGATCTACCCGAAGATGAACGGCCGCTTGAAAGGCTTGATAAATATGGTCCGCAGGCACTTAAAACATCAGAACTGATTGCAATTATTATTCGTACAGGAACACGCACTACAACAGCCGTTCAGGTCGCAGAGCAGCTGCTTCAGAAGTACGATGGTAACCTGAAGCGGTTGGCAGATAACAGCGAGATACAGATTGCAGAAGGTGTCAAAGGACTGGGCACGGTGAAGGTGGGTCAAATCAGGGCAGCTTTTGAATTGGGACGACGGATGGCGGCTTTTCTTGAAGAGAAGCCACAGATTAGTTCCCCCAGCGATGTTGTACATGTTGCACGAATGGCGATGCCCTCGATGCGAGATTTGCGAAAGGAGGAGCTCCACGTCTTTTGCCTTGATACGAAAAACTATGTGACCAAACAGCGTCGTATCTTTGAGGGTAGTTTAAATGCGAGCATCGTTCACTCTCGTGAAGTTTTTCGATTTGCAATAGAGGAAGCGGCGGCATCAATCATCCTTGTACATAACCATCCATCCGGTGATCCTGCACCAAGCCCGGAGGATATTAATGCGACGAAGCAATTGGTCGAGGCGGGGAAGTTGCTCGATATCCGGGTGACTGATCACGTTATTATCGGGGATGGGTGTTATATCAGCATGAAGGAAGAAAGGATAATTTCGTAGCTCTGTATTTAACGTCCACGATTTACAATCATAGGACTTACGCAGTTGAGCGCTGAGGTTTTGTAGTTCAATGCTTCAGTGCCAATGCGGGGCAAGATGCCCCGCCTACGATGGTTGGGATTCTGACCATGCCCCAACATGAGGTGCGTAAGTCCTGAATCAAATAGGAGATTTCAATATGTCCGACGAGAAAGCGTACAAAGTTCGCGCTATTCAATGTAGTCACAAAGCCTCCCCGGAGGAGATTTACGAAAGGCTCAAGGCGATTACTGCTCCGCTGACGCGCTCATGGGAGAAGATCGAAAAAGCCCGCAAGATCGGTATCAAGGTGAATATGCAGATGCCGCCGGATAATATCCGTCGCATTGAGGGACGGCGGCAGGAGTTGGTTGACGACGATGTTCTCCGTGCATCGCTCCGTTTGTTGCGAGAGCGCAGCGACACACATATCTTCGTGCTTGATACGAGCATGGCACCGGTGGGACAGCGTCCCGGCGACGATTTTAATATGCGCTCAATCTTCGAGGAGTTCGATATTCCTTATATTGAAGCGGGTGATCCGCCCTTTACGCAGTACAAGGTGCCCGGTGGGGGCACGATGTTCTCCGAATATCAGCTTTCCGCCTCGATTGGCGAAGCGGATGCCTTTGTCTCAATCGCTAAGATGAAAAACCACGCCTTTATGGGTATCACGCTGTGTCTGAAAAACCTGTTTGGTCTGCCTCCCATACAGCCCCACGGTCGGGTGAGAACTTACTTTCATCATGTCATCCGGCTTTCATACGTCCTGCCTGATCTCGGTCTAATTACTCAACCCTGCCTCAACATTATTGATGGCTTGACGGGGCAAGCGAGACGGGAGTGGGGTGGCGATGGGCGTATCTGCGATGCGCTTATTGCCGGGGATCATGTGATTGCCACGGATGCCTGCGGTACTTACCTTATGGGCACCGACCCGCGTCTCGATTGGCCCCATCCACCCTATCGTCGCGATCGAAGCCCGATTGCGGTGGCTGCAGAGCACGGATTTGGGACTGTGAATCTGGAGGAGATCGACTTTGACATGGGAGAATTGCAGCCGCCCCTCGCTGAGTTTGACTCACAGGAGATGGATCCCAGCGAAAAAATTGCAAGCCTGCGTCAAACTGCGTGTCACCAAGCGTTGTTTTATCAGGACAATCAAGAAAAGTTAATCGATCGTCACGCTGGTTCATTTATCTATCTGCAGGATGGGGAAGTCATCTGGAGCGGTTCCCACCCGGATCAGGCGGGTGCTGTCCATCAACTCAGCGGTGAGCGTCCGGATCAGGCGGTGTGGCTCAAACTGGTCGATCCAGAGGAGACGGAAGGCGAGCGGATGCGCGTGTACGAGCGAATTTTGGCGGCGTAGATGTTCTTGATATTTGCGTGTAGTTCAGTGTAGGTTGGGTTGAACGGTTAAAAGCGAATCTTTATCAACGACAATAGAACTTCCGCCTTTTAGCAGCACCGTCTTGTAGATGGATGCAGTGAAACCCAACACTTCGATCCAACTGATGCGCTGATTATCAAGCGTTGGGTTTCACTATATTTGCGAGATTTCAAACAGGATCGAACACCAACATTTCAAGTGTAATGCTTGGTGTTTTTCATCGGTTCCGTTCAACCCAACCTACGTGTTATTAAGCGTTGAGGCGATCCTCCCGATACATCGGGACGCCCCTAGATTACATAAGAGATAGTATGTCTCAGCAAAAACCCCATGTCTTGCTGCTAATCAATGACGAACATCGTCCTGACGTTTTGCCGGTTGAAGGCGATCAGCAGGTCCGCACGCCCACGTTGGATCGATTTATCAACGAAGGGATTTACTTTCGCAATGCGTATACGCCTTCTCCGATCTGTGTGCCGGCGCGGCAGAGTTTTATCTCTGGGCTCTATCCCCGCAACTGTGGGAGCCTCAACTTTGGCGATCCGATGCCGACTGAGGTCCGAACCATTCCGGGGCATCTGGGCAATTATGGCTACTACTCGTGCGCGGCGGGAAAGATGCACTTCGTCGGCAAAGATGTAATGCACGGTTGGCGGGAGCGGGTTGGTCGAGACATCGTGGGTGATAACGGCTACCCTTACCCAGCGGTTGATGACGAAAACACCGCCCAATTTCAGCGAGAGCCGGGCACGGGTTCAAAGCAGAACAAGGTCATCCAAGAGATTCGCGACGCCCAACCCGGAATGGGGTATTGGATGCTCCACGACCAGTACGCTGTGGATGGTGCGTTGCTGTTCCTTGAGGAATATTTCGTGGACGCGTCATACGACCGATACAAGCCGAATCCGTTGTGTATGGCGGTAAGTCTTTGGTGTCCGCACTACCCGTATCAGTGTCCGCTCGATCTGTTTACCTATTACATGCAGCGTGTCGAGCCGATAATTGAGGAGCCGAACGATAAATTTGAGTGCAACGATTTCTTCAAGGTTCGGTTTGGTGAGGACGTGACCCACCGTCAGGCGCACCGTGCCACTGCCGCTTATTACGGCATGATTGATTGGATGGATCAGCAGTTTGGTCGCGTGATTGAAAAACTGGAACATCTCAACGTTCTTGATGATTTCATCATTGTTTTCCTATCGGATCACGGTGAGATGCTCGGCACGAAGGGGTTATGGGAGAAACAGAGCTTTTTTGATGCATCGGTGCGTGTACCGTTCTCCATTTGGTATCCAAAACGGTTTGGACGTGAGCCGCAGGTGATTGATCAAAATGTATCGTTGGTGGACCTGTTTCCGACACTGTGCGATTTAGTTGACATCCCCGCTCCTGATGAAATCGACGGACGTTCGCTGGCCCCACTCATTGAAGGACCCACTGATGACTGGCGCAATACGGTCTATAGTGAACTCTGGCGCGTCCATAATGGTCCGTCTGTGATGGTCAAGCAGGATAACCTAAAATATTTCCGTTTTGATAACGGTGCTGGTTGGCCCGAGCAGTTGTTTGATTTGTCGAGCGATCCCAATGAATGCGATAACTTGGTTGACGATCCCGCTTATGCTGAAGCACTTGCGGGGTTGCGTGGTAAAGTGGATGCCTTGCCTCCGCCACGACGTAAGGATATGGACAATCGCTTTATTGACCCGTATCGTCCGATGGGTGGGGATTGAGTTCATTAGTTCATTGATTCATTAGTCCATTCATTCTTCTTAAATTCACCCTTCGGATACACATGTCGCCCCGCTGGGGCTTTAGGATATTTGTTTGTCGGTGTACTATAAACATGTCGCCCCTCTGGGGCTTTGTAAATCGGGCAAGATGCCCGATCTACGGTCGTAAAGGTCAATTTTATTGCATAGTGCGTCACTAGCAACTTCCGTTATTATAACGCAAGTTGCTAGTGTTTATTTGATGATAAGTGTAATCATAGTAGCAATGAGAAACAAAAGGACCTTTATCTCAAATCCAGCGGCAGTCACGGCATGAATAGAGCGGGGTAGCCGTTGGGTGATTAG
>PYIZ01000020.1 GCA_003635265.1 Candidatus Poribacteria bacterium | reverse complement strand
CGAAGGCAGATACGATAGTGATAGGAAAACTCAAAGGCATCCGTAAGCGAGCGAAGTTTTCAAAGAAGTCTAACCAGAAGGTTCACCAATGGGCGTTTGCCCGTCTCCAGTCCATGATATGCTACAAGGCAGAACTGGCAGGTTTGAAAGTCAAGTTTGTGTCAGAGGCATACACCTCTCAGACTTGTCCACGGTGTGGCAACCGAAAGAAGCCCACTAACCGTAACTATCACTGCAACCATTGTGGCTTTCAGTATCACCGAGACGGTGTTGGGGCAATCAACCTGTGGAACAAAGTATCGGGATTGATTTTGAGTCCCGTAGTTGGGGCGATGGCGTCCCCCATAGGTGTCAGATTTGATTGGCACTTATGTAAATCTGGCTAACATAGCGGATAACAATCCCAATGCTTTAGCTTTGGGAGTACGTCAATTAACTAAAAATCAAGGAGGCAAGATATGCGTTTTATAGGAATAACTTTGTTGATACTGGGATTGGTTTCCACACTGGGGTGTTTGGGTCCAAGTGGTCCTCCGATTCAGTGGAGTCAGAACATCGCTCCGTTTGCGGATTGTCAGGATCCAAAACTGAATGATGATAATGCATTCTCAGTTGGGGAAACCTCAAGGCTCATTATTGAGAAACAGACGGTACTCACCAAAGAGGACCAAGAAGAAGAGGAGAACTTTACGCAGGCAACGCTTACATGGGCAAAACCGCAGCCCGTTCAGCGCATTGTTGTGATAGCCGATAAAGGGAAACTTGAATTCTTTGAAGTCCAAGTTGTGGATGAATCCGGGGCTTGGAAGACGATTAGAAGTGTTAAGAATCACTATCAAGACCAGTTCAAGTTACAGCTGCCGGAGCCGATTCAGACCCAAAGATTGCGCCTAAAGGTCCCGAAAAAATGGGAATCCCGGCGCGTAGGCGGGCAAAAGCGCAGAACGAGGGGCGAAGGCGGCGCAGAGGTTGATATTTTTAAGCCGATTCGCGATATTCAGGTGTTCTATGCCTTGCCGCCCGAAGAAGCGGCAGCACAGCCGGCAACAGGACAGTAAAATTAGCAAATTATGCTATCCGCTGATACGAAAAGTCTTATTCATCTCAACCTGATTCCGGGTATCGGAAATTATACCATCCGACGCCTGTTAGCGGCTTTTGGATCTGCGGAGAAATCGATTGCTGCGACATCGGAGGAGTTAGCCCAGATCGATGGGTTGACTCCCGATGTCCGGCAACAGCTGATCGATGGTAGATCGCGCGCTCCTCTCGCGCAGGAACTTCAACTGATCGAGCAGCATCAATGCCACATCGTCACTATCAGCGACGAATCCTACCCACCCCTCCTCAAACAGATTCACGACCCACCCGTACTGCTCTATATCATCGGCAAATTTCCCCTACAGGACACACCGAGCGTTGCAATCGTTGGATCGCGTAGCCCGACCGAATACGGCAAAACAACCAGCCAGCAGTTAAGCTACCAACTCGCAGAACGCGGTATAACTGTCGTGAGCGGGTTCGCCCGCGGCATTGATACCTGTGTGCATCGTGGTGCCCTTGAAGCGGGCGGGCGCACGGTCGCTGTGTTCGGCTGTGGCCTGAGTATTATCTATCCTGAAACGAATCGGGCGCTCGCAGCGGAAATCATTGAATCCGGTGCGTTGATTTCTGAATTTCCGATGACGATGCCACCCCGCGGAAAAAACTTTCCCCGCCGTAATCGTGTGATTAGTGGTTTAACGCTTGGCACGCTTGTTGTTGAGGCGTCTGAGCGGAGTGGTTCGCTCATTACAGCACATCACGCCGCTGAACAGGGACGTGAGGTGTTTGCCGTGCCGGGGCAGATCTTTTCCGGTAGATCACGAGGCACTCATTCCCTTATCAATCAAGGGGCGACGTTGATCAATAGCGTTGATGACCTCCTTGATGCGTTGCCCCAAGACTACACGAAGGTCTTGGGAGGGGAATCGTCCAAATTAACTGTCCAGTCCCCGCCCTCAAAGCGACCCGACAGGGTTGCTAGCCCTCAATCAGGCGCAAAAAGATCGGCACCCGCTCCTCAACCGAAGACAAATCTCAATTTAACTCCCGACGAACAGGTTGTGCTGTCGGCAATGGATACCGATAGCGTCCATATTGATGAGATTACGCGGGTGACGCAGCTGCCGATTGGGAAGGTTTCTTCACTGTTGGTCATGCTTGAGTTGAAGGGGATTGTGCAGCAGCTGCCGGGAAAGCAGTTTGTAAAAAAATAGATTATGGAATCGCGATTCAAAGCACGTGGTGTTACCTCTTAAGACGTAAACTTCAACGCTATCAGCCTCAATCCAATCAGTAGCATAGCGCGATTCGTTCATATGTCCCTCCGTGACGCAAAGTTCTCCTTCGTTGCTCCTTCCGTTCTTTTCCTTTGCTCTGTTGTATTGTTTTGCCAATCCTTTTGTCTCTTTCACCTCAAGGTGCCATCTCTCATTAGTGATGACTGCGTCGGGGAACAAGGAGGAACTGCATGAAAATTATTGATGTTAGGGCAACTTTTTGGTAGACTTATGGGTGGACTCATATAGGACAAAGTGTTAATTTCTAAATCAGCTTAATATGGAGGTTGACAATGCAATGGATTTCTCGCTGGCTCAAACCCGACGAAGATACTGATATTGAGGCGTTGGAAGGTCAGTTACATTCGGAAGGTTTTGGGGCGTATCAGTGGAGAGGAACGCCCGGTGCTGCCTATCTGGACTATATCCACACACAGGAGGAGGTAGTCTGTGTATTGTCGGGCACAGCGGATGTGTCGGTAGGGGATGAGGGTGGACAGATTGGGGCCGGGGATCGTCTGGATGTGCCGGCGAATACTTATCACTCGATTACGGTGACGAGCGAGGAACCGTTGGTTGTGCTAACTGGTATGCGTCGTCGGAATGAAACGTGATGCGTAAAACGTGAAAAGGATATTACGGGCAAGGTTGATGTGCTGATTATACAAGGAGAGTAATTGTGACAATCCAACACTTCAAAACAAGTATTCCCTTAATTGCGATCCTGTTGTTGTTGAGCGGTTGTTCGATCTTCAATCGAAGTCAACCCAGTGAAAAGGGGATTGTCGATCCACTGATTGAACGAAATAAGGCGTGGCGCGAACAGGTCGAGGCGGGGAATTTGGCGATCCAAGATGGGGACTTGACGGATGCCCTCGAAGCCTATCAAGCCGCACTGGCAATTAAGCCAAATGCGAGTCAGGTGCAATTCCAGGTCGCCAAGCTCTACTTCCAACAGGAGGAATACGAAAAAGCGAGGGACGCCTTTGCTGCCACAGTAACACTTGACCCCAAGAATATGGATGCGCGCAATTCTTTAGGGTACATCTATGAACAACTGAACAACTATGAAGCGGCAGCACAGGTTTACGAGAATACTTTGAAGGTTGAACCGCATAACCTGTACGCCCTCAACCATCTCGGTTTGGCATACAAGCAAATGGGTAGGCTCGACGACGCTGAACGAGTCTTACGACAAGCGGTGGAAATTGATCCAAAATCTTCACGACCTGACAGCAAAAATCTGCGTAACTATCTCGCCTTGATTTACTTGGAAAAGGGAGACACCGGTGAGGCTATCGCTGAATTTAGGGAGTCGATCCGGCTGTTCCCGAAAGATACTTGGTCCCGCCAAAATCTTGCTTCGCTCTACGAAGCGCATGGCCGTTACTACGAAGCCCAGCTCCAATACCATAAAATTTTGGAGATAGATCCACAGAATCTCCTCGCTCCGACGCGTCTCCAAGTACTTGCACAGTTAGACCGGGCTGTTTCAGTATCTATTGAAATTCCGCCTGTGAATCTCATCGACATCGACATTGAAGCGGTCATTGCTGCCGCGCCTGATGCGGCAGATTATCCTGATGCTGATGCACTCATCCTGCTCAACCAGTTTAGTCACGAAGTCACCCCGTCGGGAAAATCCCGCTACACTACCCATCAGGTGGTTAAGATTCTGACGGAGAGAGGGGTACAGAACTATGATGACATCGCTATCCCGCACACCCCCAAGGCACAATATATCACTGTCAACATCGCGCGAACTATCGCCCCCGATGGTTCTGTTGTTGAGCCGCCGGACGAGGCGTTCAACGATGTTACACCGCCGGGGCTGCTCTCCTACAACCTCTATTCCGATTCGATGTGGCATGTTATTTCAATGCCTGCCCTCAAACCGGGGGTGTGCATTGAGTATCAGGTTACGCTTGAAGATGCAGGAGCGGAGTCGGTTGGAAGCACCTCGTGGTTTTGGGGTGGCTACAGTTTTCAATCTACGGATCCGACCCTACAATCCGCCTATGCCTTGCGTGTGCCCAAAGAGACGGACTTCAAGTGGAAAGCAATCCATTGCCAACTTAATCCTCAGATACTACACGAAGAAGAAACTAGCACATACCTCTGGACCTACGGGGAGACACCCGCGCTCAAGACGGAATACAATATGCCGGCGACCAACGATATTGTGCCACGCTTGAGTTATTCGTCTGTGGAATCTTGGGAGGCCGTTTACAATTGGTACAAAGACATCGCAAAAGACCGATACACAGTTGATCAAGCGATTGAGGAAGTGGTGGAGGAACTCACCGCAGATCTTCTCACGGAGGAAGACAAAATTCGAGCGATATACCACTTTGTGGCATCGCAGATTCGCTACGTGGGGATTGAACTGGGTCAAGGTGCGTATCAACCCACTCCCGCTGATCAGGTGCTCAGTGTCCGATACGGCGATTGCAAAGATAAAACTACTCTGATGATTGCGATGCTCGATCTTGTCGGTATTGAGGCGTTTCCGGTGATGCTAAATCCCGCGCCATATCAGCGTGTCGATCTTGAACTCCCATCACTTGGACAGTTTAGCCACCTGATTGGTACGGTTCCACGTGACGACGGCAACTATATTTGGCTCGATCCAACTGCCGACACCTGCGGCTACGGCGATCTCCCTGCGCGGAATAGAGGGCGCACAGGGTTTATCATCCGAAGCGAGCGGGGCGAGTTTGTTGATATTCCCATCTCTACGCCGGAATCCAATCAGTTAATCGTTGACACAGCAATCGCACTAACAGAAGATGGGACGGTTCAGGGTACCATGCGGGTTGATACCCTTGGGCAGTACAATATCGAAGCGCGGTTGGAGTACAAGCAGGTGTCGCCGAGTGTGTGGAAGGATACCCTCGCCGTTGGACTAAACAAACAATTTCCCGGTGTCCGAGTTGATGCGGTGCAGATTTCCGATTTGGCGGATCTCAACGTCCCGGTGCGAATTAATGTTGCTTTTACCGTTAAAAATTACGCTGAATTGATTGATAATCGTCTGATGTGTCCATTGCCGAGCGACGAGTTTTCAGACTATGCAGAGATTTTTGCAGCGGTTGAACGCCAGCATCCACTTGACTTGAGTTACCCGATGCAGATGAAGAAAACAATCCGGATTGCGCTGCCAGAGGGGTGGACGACGACCTTCCCGCAAGATGTTCGTCTGGACAATCGCTTTGCTAGCGTAGAGCGGCAATACAAACTAGAGGGGAATCAAATTCATTACGAAATTAACTTCATTATCAAGCAGTCAATTATCCGACCCGAAGATTATCCCGCGGCGAAACGTCTTTTTGATATGCTAGTCCGAGAGGATCGGACGCAACTCTTTTTGGAGAAGCGCCCCAAACCTAAAACATAAACAACGAATAGGCAGAAGAGCGTCTATTTTTAAGGTAACATTCGATCCGCAGAGGTATTATCATGAATACATCATTTGAACGACCCTACAGACCTGTAGATCTGAACAGACCGATGACTAAGTCGTTTCCACTTATGTCAATGTCTGAAAAACTGATGGAAGAAGCGACATCCGCCACGTCGCGACGTGCCTCATTAACGCTGGCTCACGGGGATGAAATGACCCTCGTGCTGGTTGCCCTCAAAGCGGGGACTACACTTGAAGAACATCAGGCACCTGCCGCCGCCACCGTTATCACGCTTAGTGGAGACATCATATTTACAACAAGTAGTGAGAAAATCACGTTGGAACAGGGTGAGGCGGTTACCTTCACGGCGGACAGCCTGCACGCTGTCTATGCCAGCGAAGATAGTGCATTCCTTATCGTCATTGGTGGCAAAAGTTCCGAATAATACACGGAAGAATAGAACTGACTGCTATTCGTGTGTTACTGCCTGCTGCCGAACTCCGGTTCCTTGCTTGGGCGAACGACCCATTCTTCAAAGACGGACCTGAACGATTCCACCTCGTAGTCCCCAAAGTGCAAATAGTGAATATTGTTCACCGGCACTGCCACCGCCCCGTAGATCGGAGAGTGTCCCCCCAACATACCGTCTTCGGATTTGAGTGGTTCAAAAATGAGAACTGAACGGTCTGCCAACGTGATTTGAACAAGCTTTGAGGTGTCATTGACCGCGACGGACTTGTTCTCTGATCCCGCGTAGCGATGGTCCCGATTAGATTGGGACTTGCTGACGTCCACCACCCGTGCCACACGGTCTACGGGGATGGTTAGCTTCCGCAGCTTTGAGTCAAACTGAATCATTTGCTCGTTTATGGTCAGTAGCTTTCCTCGCTTGAAATCGCCGGTATTCGCCACTAGAAGGTGGCTTGGCGGATTGTCGCGGTTGAAGCGTGGAACAGTTAAGGCGCGTTCTAGTTTAACTGAGTCAATACCTAGGGCAGACTTTTGTTCTACCTCACGAATTTCGTTCAGCCACCTATCTAGCTCGCTTGGCTGCTCTTCGTTTGGATCTCGGCGCTCTGATGGCTTAAATTCGATCGCTTTTACAAACGATGAATCAATCTGTTTTTCAGTAATAAACGGCGATTGGAAATCGAATACCTTTTCATCATAGGATGAGACTTGACACGGAATGACTTCTCCGTTTTTCAGGTGCAACATATTCGGAAACCTTTCCGTATCAAAGGATGCCCCTCGTGACACGCGCTTGCTGCTCCGCTCTATGCCATATTCCCTGGTGTTTGCCAATCGCACAGGTGCTGTTGCGCCCTCGGACTGCCATAGAATCGGCGATGCGTTTTTAGCCTCGAATGATACACTGCCGCGCAAACTACCCGACGCATAAAATAGGCGATCATCATCTTTACTCGGATCACTGATTTCGGCTGTTTGTCCTAGCTGAAGTTGTGAAGCGCCCACGAGCATACAGGTCACCGGCTCGTCCGCGAACATGGTTCGCAGTATCACACTGTCTGCCTTTAGTTGCTCAATCTTACCACGCAAAACAGCGCCATCGGCATAGGTCAACTCAGTAGGTTCGCCCATTGCTATGGATTCAACTCTTGGTTGGATGATGCGATCAATGTCTGCTATACTGATATTACGCTGAGTTCCTTGTGCGTCCAGAACGTATGCGGTATTTTCGGATACAAACAAACGACCATAAACGACCTGCCCCTCGGTCAGGTGTACCTGTGGTTTTGACGGGTCGATAGATTGTCTTGCTCCATCAGTCAGCAGGCTTGGCTGTTGATAGACGTTTAACCGTCGTATTGTCAGATTCTTACCTCGATTACGGATGAACAGTCCTGATTTAGCGGTTATCGGCTCAAGATCTTGTACATTTACCAGTAAACGACCGGTCGCATCAAACACATTCAATGTACGATTAACGCCATCGACCATGAGTCGCAAGCGGATGCTTCGTCGATCTCTCCCAAATGTCAACACCCGCATAAAGCGTACGCCTTGAATAACCACCACTTCATCCGCCCAAGTCTCTAGTCGCAGTGCCTTACGAAGGCTTTCACCGATTGCCAGAACAAAACTGGGTGGTTTGTCAGCGGCTGTAAACTCTAGGTCAATCTCAAAACGCTTCGGGAAGTTGAACGCGCAGAAGATGCTTGCTTTGGCACGGTTTGTTTGCAGATAGCCCACAGCATTCGGGATCCAGCTGGAGCGAGCATCAACATCAAGCAGAAAGGGGACCTTGCTTTCGTCTGCCTTGCGCGATTCCCAAGCCGTCAGTTGGGAACCATCGAAGACAAGGTTGGGGGATTCCCGGCGATTGAACGCATAAATCGCATCACGATTTACCCGCACCTGACCATGACGCTTACTGAAAAAGAGAAATGTATTGTCGTCCGCACCGATCAGGTCAGCTGTCCAAACATCCTCCGATGCGGTATTAATCTGAAAAGTCTCCGTCGACGGAGCAGGCTGTTTTGGGAAAAGAATTGAAGCTAACACGCCCATGTTGATAACTATGTTATCCGAAAAGCACTCCGATGCCCAACGAACTGTCCCGGGACTGCTTTCCAACAGCTTCCCCGGAAGACTATCGCCGTTCTTCCATTGCAAACGCTCCGTTACTTCTTGAGCCTGTAGTGTGGTAACCCACAACGCAGCCATGAGCGTGACCACTATTCGCTTTGACTCCCATCGCATCGTATCCCTCCAATCTATCTCTCGTAAACCGGCAATAGGCGATAGTTCAAAGCCAACGCCAGCACAGACATCCCTGTTCCGTAAGCAAGACCGTGAGCACTGGGAAAGCTACCGTCCTCATTCTGCATTTTTTGTAGGTGCTCGATAGTTCGTTGATTCCAAGTCTGCCATGCCTCAAGGTCACTGTGGAAAAGAGCTTGTGCCATGTAGTATCGGTAGTAAAACGGATAATTGTTGACGGTTTGATCAATTCGCCGCTTGATGAATTCCGAGGTGGCTTTGTACTCTGGCGAGTCCTTTCTTTTTGCAATTGCATAAACCAGCGTTCCGATTGCTGTCCGAGTGATTCCATTACCATGGCTGCCGGCGGGTACATAAGAGACCACTCCATCTCGCATCGTGTTGGCTTGAAAAAAACTTAGGGCTTTGTCGATTGCCTGATTGGGAACTTCGATGCCCGCATTTCGTGCGCCGAACAAGCCCATCAACACGGTTCCAGACACGGTTGTATCGGCATCCACAGAATCCGGTGAATATCGCCAAGCGCCCCACGAATTCTTCTGCTGTGCGGTCAACGCGCACCGAACCGCCAATTCCAAAGCCTGACCGATGGTGCGCCTCTGTTCAGTAGGATACTGACTTCCTTGCCAGAGTTGCTGTTCGTTCACCGCTCCATACGCCTCCGACAGTGCCAACATAGCAAATCCGTGGTGATACATGGGCCCATGTCCGATACCACTGAGATAACCGGTTTTCGCATCCTGATTGGCGATAATGTTGCACAACGCTTTGCGGATATGGGTGGCGTAAGGACCGAAGTCGGGGTCTTCGCCACTTGCCATGAACGCCATGACACAGATTCCCGTTATCCCTGAACCGATCTCGCCGCCCGACCAGCTACCGTCGTCCATCTGTGTCTTGGCAAGATAGGTCAAGCTCCGGTCATTAATCGCTCGAACCGTTAGAGGCACGCCCCTGCCGTAACGAATGGCGGTGCTCTGTCCATAAGCCGATTCGATTGAAAACGCTGCCAGATATATCAGGGTTGCCAATCCGAGGTTGAGTGCGTATCTGTTTCGTAAGTCCATAATTAGGTTATCGGTTGTTTTGGTTGTCAACTGTCAGTTCCGAGAACTAAATTTCAATGTCCTCATCTATTTTCGATAAATTTGACCCCGGTTTCTAATTTTCTGTGGCTATTCTTTCAAATTCTTTCCGCTGCCAAGAGCTTAGAAGTCCGTGGTCTGTGCGTTGGAAAAGCTGATGGACCATATAAACCGGTGCTGGAGTTTCATCGGGCGCAGACAGAGCGGGCAATTCTTCAGCAACCATCTCAAAATGCTTTCGTTGCTCGTCGCTTAAAAACAGGTGTGCATCTATTGATACTACAAGCACATCCCGCAAAGCCTGCTGGCGAAACCCCTGTCTTTCCGCTTGACGTGCCTTGTATTGGGCAAATGCCTCTTCCGAAAGGACATCTTCGATTGTCTGTTGATACAGTGGATGATACGTAATGTCGGTTTCTTCATACTTTGCTCTCAGATTTTCGCCTTGCGTTTCGAGGTATTCTTCCACAACGCCCTTGGTGACCAATACTAAGCGTTGCGCTGCGCTTTCGTCAAGTGGTCCCAACTGTTGGGTATGAGCGGTTAGCTTTGCCTCAACGAATTGCCTCATTTTTTCTTGGAATTCCGAAGCATCGTCTTCACCTTCGCCCCAGAATTCTAATTTCAAAGCTTTGAGTCGAGGACCAATCTCTTCACGGCCGATCCTGCCCGCCCTGTGGGCTGCTATGATTTCAGCTTGGGCTTTGTCAAACATTTCTTTGCGGTCGTCGTCTTCCTCATCCTCTACTCGCCATTCGTTTCTGGGGCTCGGGCGAGCCATCAGCTCTCTCCAGATTGCTAACTGTGTCTGGGACAGCACATCAGCCGGAGGAGGTTTCAACCTCTGGCGGACCACGTCCACTGGGTGCCGTCGATTCAATACCATATCCCCCGGGGAGAATGGCCTGCCCTTTCCTGCATTGGCAATCAATCGTTGCTCAATTTTCTCACGCTGGCCGACTGTCAAGCTGAGGTGTTGGTCTAGCCACGCGGTCAGATGATGAACGACTGCCTGCCGGCCTCGCTGTTCCTGCGCCAGAGTATAATCCATGTACTCCTGAAGTTGTTCCTCATTCAGATATTTTGCAAATGCCGTCTTGCAGTTGGGATGCGACAACAGAGTTTCTAACATTTTGGTGTAGTTTCCTTTACGCGCAGCGGTTATGAGGGCAAACAGATCTTCGGGCTGCGTTAGCAGAACTTCAGCGGATTCTTGAATTGACTGGCGGAGTTCACTGACGGCTGTCTGGTCTAGGTTATAAAGCTGAACAACGCTTTTGCTAACTCGTTGAACTAAGGGGTCGGTTACCTGCCTAACGAATTCAGCCATCCTGTTTTGGGCGGCTCGTTGTATCCGATCTCTACGAAGCTGTCTCTCGCTAGGATTTCGATCCTTATCCTGAGCGATTCCAACAGTCGTGAGCATCAACATTACTACGATACATAGCCATTTTCCTTTATACACGATTTCTCTCCTTAAACTTGGATTATATGGTGAATTCTAAAAATAAATAGACACTTTCGCTCCCCGGTAGGTGCGGTTTCCAACCGCACCGGTTTGGAGTGTCTCATTAATTCTAAGATCCACTAATAAATGCTTATTATAACGTAAGTTGCTAGTAGTAGGCATATTGCTTTGAATCCCAATCTGAGGTTCCCTATGTCTTAACCATCGCTCTCGTAGCCACAGATTTCCTAATCTGTGATCGGCGCATACCTGCCACCAATATAACCGGGGTAGGCTAACCTGTGATTACTTCGCAGCATATAATTGCCCGCACCGGTTCGTAGTAGCACAATGCATTATCTTTCTTCGCTGAATTTGACTCTCTTTTCTAATTCCCTATGGATTTTTTCAAACTCTTCCTGTTGCCAAGGACTCAAGAGTTCATGGTCTGTTCGTTGGCAGAGTTGATAGGCTATATAAACCGGCGCCAGAACTTCATCGGGCGTAGACAGAGCCAACAATTCTTCAGCAGCTATCTCAAAATGCTTCCGTTGCTCGTCGCTCAAAAACAGTTCTGTGTCCATTGATGCTACAAGCACATCTCGCAAAGCCTGCTGGCGAAAATCCTGTCTTTCTGCTTGACGCGCCTTGTATTGGGCGAACCCTTCCTCCGAAAGCACATCTTTGATTGTCTGTTGATACAGTGGATGATGCGTAATGTCGGTATAGGAGTTTGTGGCGCGTTCCTCGGCATGGACCCGCTTCTTGAGCCCCTCAAGTTTTTGGGCTGCCTCCTGATTAGTTATCTTGCCAGCCGCAACTTCCTCGTGAATCTCTTTCGCAACTTCCTCATACTTTGAGTTCCAATCTTTGCCTTGTGTTTCGAGGTATTCTTCCACAACGCCCCTGGTTGCCAACGTCAAACGTTGCGATGCGCTTTCCTCAAGTGGTCCCAACTGTTCGGTATGAACCGCTAGCTTTGCCTCAGCAATCCGCCTCATTTCTTCTTGGGATTCTGAGGTATTGGCTTTACCCTCATCCCAGAGTTCTATCTCCATAACTTCGACTCTACGTCCGTCCCGGAATTCTAACCTCAATTCGAGCGCTTCGTGAGCTATATTGCCAGCCTTAAGGTCTTCCATGATGTCAGCTTTGATTTGGGCGACTATTGCCCTAGCGTGTTCCGGTATTTGCCCTCTAAATTTAAATTTCGGCGGAACAACCAGTTGCTTCCAAATCACTAACTGTGGCTGGGACAGCACATCATCCGGAGGGTGTTTGAACCGCCTGCGGATAACAGCCGCTGGGAGTAGCCGGTTCCATAATATATCCCGCGGGTCAACTAGCGAGCCCTTATCCGCGTTAACAATGAGTCGTTGCTCAATTTTCTCGCGCTGGTCGACTGTTAAGCTGAGTTGCTGGTCGAGCCATGCCGCCAAGTGACGAGCGACTGCCCCCCGATCTCGGTATCTCCGCGCAGCGGTTGCAAGGGTGCGCATAGCTTCAGGCTGCTCCAGTAGGGTTTCAACCAATTCGTTAGTTGACTGGCGGAGTTCATTGATGGTCATCTCATCTAGGTTATAACGCTCACCAACGCTTTTGCTAGCTTGCTGGAGTAAGGGTATTGTCTGCCTGACGAAAATCATCGCGCTACTTTGGACAGCCCATGTCCTCCGGTTTCTGTCAAGTTGTTGCTCGTCAGGATTTCGATCCGTATCTTGGGCTATAGCAACGGTGGCGAGCATCAACGTTACTATAATACATAGCCATAACCCTTTCCCTTTACACATGGTGCATCTCCTTGAATTTGTTATATGCTAGCGTATTACTCAATCTTCTTTCCTTCCAAAGCGTCGAAGTAAGCATCTAAGCCCTGACGAAACTCCTCTGGCAGGATGCGACCAGCCTTGCCCGTGGCTTGCCGAGGGACGCGGTTTTCTATAAAAGCCTTGCTACTGTCGTCTCCGAGCCCCAATAACCGCAGCGCAGGCGACGAAGTTGGCGGTGCTTTCATAACCGTTGGTGCATTTGGTATCCGCCTTGTTTCAAGGAGTATTTCGATTACTTCTGTTATCGCCGCGATCGCCTTGGGACCCGTATCCGGTTGTGAAAGAATTTCCTGTACCTCGTCCATGACAACCGCAGCCTTGGTTACCTTCTGGAGTTGTGCTTGGATGAGCCTTTCTCCAGCGTTTGGCAGTGCCCTAATTTTCGCCGCTACTTCGCGGGTATCGGAAGCGAGTTTCTTCTGTGTTTCGCTCAATGATTTGCTGCGTTTGCTGTACTCTTCAGCGGTGAGTGCTTTCTTGGCTTGCTCGACCTCCCGCGTCTCCTCGCGTAACTGAATTTCGCCATTGATGATACGCAACACTTCCAGAATAATTGCTGGTGGCAGGTTTGGTAAGATAACCAGTTGTAGTTCTCCGGCTGGAGGCGGTGGCGGCAAGGGATCTACTAGCTGCTCTGCCCAACGATCCAGTGTATCCGCCCAGAATTCCGCCTCGATGGTTGATTGACCAATAAAGTTTTGGTTGATTGCTGTTGCCATGTCTTGAATCTGGTAGGACACGCCTATGTTCTGCATCTCGTCCATAACGCGCGAATAGTTTTGAGAGGGACGCCGTTCGGCATAGGCTACCATGTCTTGAAATATGGTGTACACGGTTTCGGATTCAGCGACCTCGCGTTTCGCCAAGCGCGTCCGACTGGATTTCTCATCCGACGCAATGTCTTGGAGACCAAAACCATCAAGATTGTTCAGGTCTACAGCGATGTCAATCTGCCGTCGGGATGCGGCTTTCAAACGCTTCACAAACGTACTATTTTCAAATCCCATCAGCAGCTTGTTCATATCGGCTGCTAGTTCAGCAAAAGCATCTAGCAATTCCTGCTGCTCTCGGACTGCTAGAATGACCAATTCTGCTGTTGTTGTCGCTGATGTGTCTTCCTCTTCGTCGTCTCTGCCGCTGCCTTTAAGAGTTGTCACCGGAATTCCCAGCCCACCAACCACCTGCGGTGCTTGGCCCGCCTTTTCGCTTTTGTTGAAGCCAGATTCAAAATCCAGAACAGACGGCGTGGGATTGACAGGTACATAAGCGGGCTTGCCGTCGGGTTGCTCGCTTCGATCTACGTTAACCCCGCCGGCAGGTATATTCGGATCTTCTGGAATTTTGTCCAATCCTTCCAACGGATTCACCCTATCGGGTCCATACTTGTCTGCTTTTTCCAGATCTGTCGGTTTACCACCCGGTGGTGAGGGCGGACCTTCTGCCGGTAAGTCTTTCGATGGTTTACTCGGCTCGGTTGGAGGGATAGCCTCGGTTTGCCCCGGAGCGTCCGCCGCTTGAGCGAGCAGCGCCGCGATTGAAGGCATTCGTTCACCAGCGATCTCCTCTAACTTCTTGAGGATTTCTACCCACAATTTGAGTTGGTCTGGCTCAAATTCTTGGTTCTTTGTCGCTTCTTCTACCAACTGCTTACCGATTCCGACCAAGCTGTCGAGTCTTGCGGCATTGGCACGTTCTGCAGCGGCTTGGCTTTGGAGTCGCTTTCGTTGCGCCGGATCGTCGAGGGCTTCGGGCGGGAGATTGCGTAGTTCACGGTTGACTTGGTTCAGTTGCAATTCCTTATCATGAACTTCCTGTGCAGCGTTCACCCAGAGGCTCAACTGATCCGTCAGCCACTTGAGGTGTTCTAATGGCGTGAGGATGTGGAGCACAAGATAGGGCGAATATGCTCGCTCGCGTCCCGGCAGATAATCCTCGGCAAAAGAACGCAGACGTAGACTCTGTGGACGCACATTTTCACGCTCGGCAGAGAATGTAGCTGCGACGGTCATCGCCTCCGCAGTCGGCGCACCGGCTGACACCGTTTTCTCACCGCTGGAGGGGTTAGGATTTGAAATTGAGTGCTGAAGCCCCTCCCACTCCAAGCCGATCCGCTTCACACCAAAATCGTCCCTAGCGTGAATCTCGAAGGCGATGACCTCATTGGAAAGGATGACCTGATTATTCTTCAGTTTGTTAAAACCAACCGTCGGTGCTTCATCATCAATGGCTTCGATCCACAACACTTGTGGCTCGCGTGTGGCGAGCCCAAAACGATCCCACCACATCAGTCGGACTTGGGTCTTGGTATCCGCGCTGATAGGTTCGGTAGTAATCCGTTGTCCATCTACACGCTGTGATCGATCGTCTAGCACGGCTTGTGCGAGTTCGCGTGTTGCGATTGCTTCCAAGATTGCCGTGCTTCCCTTGACCAAAGCCAAGACACCTCCACGCACATCCTTCATCTCCATATCAGGACGCTCAAGATAGGTGGGCAGTTGGACCTGCGCTACAAACTCCGTCAACTCCGGTCGCAGCTTGGGTTCGACGAGAATGGAACGTCGTGCGTCTCCCACCCGAAGTGTGAGGTGTCCGTCTTTTGTCTGGGGCGGTATTTGAAATCGGTAAGTTGCTCCTTCCAGCGCGGCAACGATTGGGGCTTGATCTGTATATCGGGCTTCTCCTGAGACGGGTTTCCAAGGTGATTTGTCTTTCAGATGTGCCTCAACAGAGAAAGGTTCTGCGTAGGCTACTACTTGAAGCCCCGTCTCGCCTTCCAATTGGGCAAAGGTGTAACGTTCTACGTTACGCCATGGGATCAGCCATCGAGCGAGAGCGTTTCTGCTAGCATCAGGAACAAGGAGCATTCCCACCATGAATAGAATCAGAGGTATACCTGCTGCCCATGCCCAGCGAAGGTGACGGGGATGCGGAACGGCGTCCTTCAGATTATGTTTTGCCACTTCAGCATCGACTTGGCGCATCGCTGCCTCAATTAAAGTACGACTTGACGATTGATCTGAGTCGCTGCGCGCTAGCTCCACAATGGCGAGGACATGGTCGCTCAAACGGGGGAATTTGTGCCGCAACAACTTAGCTACCCCATCCAACCGCCGATGCCGCCAGACCCAGTTGTGGTACTTTATAGGAAAAAGAATCACCATCCCCACCATACCAACCGCCAGTATGCCGCCCCGCAAAAGTGCTGGAGTATCGACCAAGCGATCTAGACCGAACACGCCGAAATACGAGATTACGAGTCCAAAGATTGCAGCCAAAGCACCTTCAGCGAGCTTAATTGTCCATACCCGTTTCCGGTACTGTTTCAGTGCGTCCGTCATGCGCGATGGCAGGCTCACCTGATCTTGTCCTGATTGTTGGTTTGGTTGTGTTTGGCTCATCACAAATCTCCAAGTTTTCAGTAGTTTGTTCCCTTGAATTATACCGTCCCAGCCATTTTGCGCCCGATCCAGAATAACCCAAGGAGCAGAATCAGAAACGCCGCCCAAAGTGGGTGAGACCAGATTCTTATGCGATGCACGATCGGCTCCGGCTCCGGTAAAGTTGCCAGAGAGTCCAGTAGACTTTGCACATCAGAAACGGGAACCAATCTGCCTTCGGTAATTTTGGCGATTTCGTCTAACACATCGAAACGCGCCAAGCGTCCCTGACGCTCCCGATTCAAGCCTTGGACTGAAAGATCTGTTTGAATCGAAGCCCCAGTTTCCACACTAGTCGCAACTAGGCGGTAGTTGCCTGATTCCTTTGGAGTGAACGACCCCGTGAATAGTCCCCAAGCCTCCTCTTTGCTCGGTTGGAGCCGGATGGCTTGTGTCACCCCCGATGGGAAGATTGCTTGCACAATAACCGAATCTTCAACCAGAGGCCCGCCCAAGCTGTCCATCACATTGGCATTTAAGGTTACCACATCATCGACGCGCGGTCGATCTGGCGAGTAAAACAGTCGCATCGTTTCGCCCTTTGCCATCTGGCGTCGGTATGCCATCCACCGGGCGACCTGCCCCCAGAATCGGTAGTGATACTTATCTTCAACGCCTTCCCGCCACCGCCAAGCGCCATCTGTCCCCATGAAAAGGACTTTACCGGTGCCATAGGTTTTGGTCACAATCAGCGGTACGCGCCCTGAAGTTGTTGCTATTCGGTCATGGACTGCTAAAACCTCTGCCCCTGCTTTGGCTCGCTTGGTGCCTGCGTACCAGTAGAAGCCCGGCAGTGTACGCCACACGCCGAGATTGTTTTGCCCAGATCCTGCGAGACGGGTCAATAGGCTTTGCTGTCCCAATTGGGTCAGTGCGAAGTGCCCGGGGGCACCGGAACCGATACCATAGGGGGCTGTCGCGTCCAAAACCACCGGATAAAGGTCTGCAAGTGGACTGGAAATCAACGAATTTTGGAACCCAGAACGCCCCGGTATAAAGACCAACCCCGCAGCTTGGGCGTTGACCAACTGCCGCAGTTGCTGCGCTTGTTCGACCGTTAACTGTTTAGGACCCACTCCGACATCACCAAGAAACACCACATCGTAGCGGCTCAATTCATTGGCGGACGGAAAACGCTTGATATAACCGCGACCGCCGCCAAGTTTAGGTAGCCCCGGATGAAAAAGCAAGCAGGTGACCTCGACCCCCGGATCGCGTTCTAGGGCATTGCGTAGGTATCGATACTCCCAACGGGGATAGGACTCAATAACGAGTATCTTCAGTTGTTCCTCGCGTACTGAGATAGGCGCGGATATTTCATTGTTTTCGGTCATTATCTCCTGCGTATCTTGTGGGATACTCAGGGTTAAGGTGTAGTCGCCTGTTGTTTGCGAGGTCCAGACCATGTTCTGTTGTGCTTGCCCCATGGCAGGTACGCGGACCATCTCCGTGACTGTTGGTTTTCCATTGACCTTTAGCGTTACAGTTACATCTCTGTCCTGACCCAAGGTGCTGCGGACGGCATACGGAATGCGAAGCGGTTTCCGTATCACGCCAAACGTTGGTGCATCTATGCTGGCTAATTCAAGGTCGGGCAGGGGCACTTTGCTCCCTACTCCCACTGTGAAAACGGGTATACCTTTCATCCGAAAACGGGTCGCCGCTTCAACAGGGGATTTGCCAACATTCCAATCGCCATCGGACAGGACTACCACACCGCGTAGATCCGAGTGGGCGTCCAAAACGTGCGATAGCCCAGCGTTGAGATCCGTGGCTTCTTCTGCCGGGTCCAATAGTGAAGAGAACGGCTCGAATACAACATTGAGATCGCTATTAGACGGATTCCATACCGCTTCCGACATCAGTGGTTCGATCGTTTCAGCGCGGCTCTTGGGCTTGGCGGAGATATTTGCTTCATCGATCACATCCCGTGTTTCCATGCTGTTGGATTGGTCCCAGAGCACTGCGAGGGTAGATCGCTGGTCTGGGATTCGTGTCTGCAACCATTCGGGTTGACTCAGCGTCACAACTACCAAACAGATCAGCACAAAGCGGAGTAGTTCAAGCACCCCAATCCACTTGCGATAGCCGCTACGATGCCATGCTAACCAGCACAATACGCCAGCCACAACTACCAAAACGAATCCTAGAGCCGTGAGGGGTCCGCTTGAGAAAAACGCGATACTTCCTCGGTCTTGCATAATACGCCCCTGTTTAGTTTCCGTTTCCACCGATGACCGTGAGGTCGCCTAAAGATCTCTGTTCAGTTCTTTTACTAGGCAAACTTAGCACCGCCTCTACAATAAGTGCCAGTCCCACCGCAACGAGAAAAGCGCGCCAGATTTCACTCGCCAAGGCAGAAGTGTCCCCGACAGCAACATCGATTCGCCGGTACGACAATCCGTCGAACAGCTCATCCACCGTCGCAACGGGTGTTACCTTGGTACTATCTTCAGCCCGGCTGCGGTTCACAGCTGCCCAATACTCCCCGTCTCGGTATACACCCGCATGTAATCCACGTTGTGAAAGGGTTTGGGCATCCGTTTCTAGTACCACCGTCTCCCATTGGTTGCGGTCGGTGAGTGCACCAGGACCTGCATCGCGTTGGGAAGCTACTGCCAACGAGCGAGAACCTTCTGCCAATGCCCGCTGCAGCATCACATAAAACACGACGCCATCACGTTCAAGAGAAGAAAATTGGGCTGTGGGCAGGGTGCTGCAGAAATACAGCCCACCCCGATCTGTAGGCAGACGAGTCAGCATAGGGTTGTCGTCTCCATACCGTGCGAGGGTTGTGCCGGATGTTTCAAGATTGCAATATCTATAAGTTCGTAGTTCGTTCAGAGGCAGGGCGTCCCCACTGTTCACATTGGCAAACAGATCGGCATCACTGCGCCACCATACGATCTCGGCTTGCTCCTGTTCGGGAGTCTGCCAGCGAGTCCAGCGTGAACCAAATAAATGTTCCGATGAATCGGAATCCTCGACAAGTCGGGAACTGCCGCTACTTTGTACCGGTGGAAAGAACAAAACCACTCGGCCTGTGTTGACGAAATTCTCGATCTGTTCTGCGACATCGCCTTGAGGTAAATGTGCTTGCCAGATTAGCAATCCCGTACTTTCCCAGTCGATCTCACCTGTACGGGCAACGGGAATTGCGTCGATAAGGTGCTGCAGCCCTGTTTCCGTTGGAATCGCCAATGCCCGACGAAAGGTTTCGCCTGTCCTCGCGTCATCGCTGACGATAATTGCCCGTCGCGTGGGCGGTTCTGAAAATACAAAGAAAAAACGATTGTCCAATGGGTTCACGTCGCCGGGCAATTGAACCGCCCCCCAACCGGAAGAAAGTCTCACATCAATAGGAATGCGGTGTCCCTGCAACGAGGCACCCCAAGTATCCATTTCTAACTCGACCACGGATCGAATATTGTTGACCTCAAACTCAATTGGTACTCGTTGCTCTACACCCCTACCGCCTTCAGCTTGTACTGCAACATCGAGAACGAGTTCCGCACTGTTGCCGCTTTTCCGCCGCCGCACGTTTTCCACCCGCACTGACAAGTTGCTTGATGAACGATCCGCGTAGGACAACAAAAAATGATGCGTCCCCTCTAACCGAGAAAATTCTTCTCGTATGGCGACCCAACGCCCGCTATCAGGCTGCCAGTCGTGTTCATTCAAATCCGAGCAGATCCAGATGTCAGCGCGTCCTGAATTATTTGCCTTGAGGTACGCTAGGGCTGACTCAAACATGCCCGGAATGTCTGTACTGGTAGCAGTCGCTTCGGTCATCGGTAGGTTCAACAGTGCCTTTGGCGAATCAACCTCATACACTTGCTCATTGGTGCTATCAATCAGAATTAGGCGTGTGCCGTAGCTACTTTGCTCCAACAGTTGAGCCACCCGCTTGAGGGCGGTAGACCGTTTTGAATCGCCAGTTTGTAGATCAGTCATCTCCATGCTTGCCGAACGATCAAGGAGAATCAAGGTGGCATCAGGTTTCCCCAATCCCACGCCGCCCAACCAGCCACCAGCCAATGGACGGCTGACGACAAAAACCAAAGCCCCAACAGCTAACATGCGCATCAGCATAATCAGTAAATGGCGAAGTCGTGCCATGCCCTTGCTCATGCGTTTTGCGCTCATCAGAAACATCATCGCTCCCCAAGGGAGAGTGTGGTGCCGTTGCTGATTGATGAGGTGAATCAGGATTGGCAAAGCTATCAAGGGCAGTGCAAACAACGCCAAGGGTTGTAGGAAATTCACAGGTCAAGCCCTCACTTACGTCGATTAAATGGGACGCAGATTCCACAGATTTTCGCTGATAAAAAACAAAAACGCTCATATCAATAAATCGTGCAACAGAAACCGATTTAGTTCACTCGTTCATTAGTTCATTGAATAGACCAATGTTTTTTTTACGCATTACGTTTCACGCATCATGTCCTCATGGCTTCCTCTGCTTAGGCGTCCGTCCTAGCAGAAACCGCGCCAATACGTCGCCGTAGTCCTCGTCTATGCGAATACGGTGATAGTCAATCTCGGTATCACGAATTACCTCGTTTATGCTTTCGAGGTACATTTCAAGGGCGCGCTGGTACTGCGTAGCGATGATCGTTGAATCTGCCAACACAGGTTCGCCGCCTTCCATATCGACAAACCGCATCGGACGGTCAAACTGGAATTCCAGTTCGCTCCGTTCTAGCAGATGAAATACCGCAACATCATGTTTACAGAATCGCAGGTGTTGGAAACAGCTCCGCAGCACTTCGGGATCAATAAACAGATCGGAAAACACAATAATCAGTGCTCTCTGTGGCACGCGTTCAGCCATCTCATGAAGACTGTCTGCTAACCCTGTCTCACCCGACGCTCCTACCGCCCCCAATTCATCCAATACAGTGCCAAGATGAACCGCACCGCGCTTTGGCGGCACTTCCTTGTGAAATCCGTTGTCCGGCGATGTATCGGAACCAGCACAGTAAAGCCCCACAGCGTCGCCTTGTCGAGCGGCGATATAGGCAAGGCTGCCAGCGAGACGACGGGCATAGTTGAGTTTACTGATCCCGTTGTTCGCGAAATCCATTGAACCACTGGTGTCGAGAACTAGGCACATACGGAGGTTGGTATCCGCCTCGAACTCTTTGATGTAGTAACGATCGTTCCGGGCATAAGCCCGCCAATCGAGCCGTCTCGTGTCGTCGCCGGGCACATACTTCCGGTACTCCGCAAACTCTAGACTGGAACCCCGTATCGGACTCCGATGCGCTCCCGATACGCTTCCGAGCATCGGCAACCGGGCGTGCAGTTTAAGGGTTGATAGACGGTCGAGGACCTGCTGATCGAGATAATCGCGATTGAATTGCACCGGCTAACCCCCTTCGGACAACTCTTCGACGAGCCGGCTGACAATATCCCGGCTCGTAACGTTCTCAGATTCGGCGGTGAACGATGTAATGACACGGTGCATCAGCACCGGCTCTGCCACAGCGACCACGTCTTCTAGGCGAACCATATAGCTACCGCTAAGAGCCGCACGCGCCTTGCCTCCGAGAATTAGATACTGCACTGCCCGTGGTCCCGCGCCCCACGCAACCAGTGGCTTCAGCCAATCAGGTGCGGCGTCGCCTTTTGGACGGGTGGCTCGCGCCAGATCGACAGCGAATTCGTAAATATGATCTGCCACAGGAACACGACGGACCAAATCTTGAAACGCAATCACCCGATCGCCAGTCAAAACATGTTCAAGCGATGGCAGCGAGACACCGGTGGTTGTCCGAGCAATCTCGATCTCCTCTAACCGTTCTGGATAGTCGACCTCGATTCTGAACATAAACCGGTCCAACTGTGCCTCCGGTAGCGGGTATGTTCCTTCCTGCTCGATTGGATTTTGCGTTGCTAACACAAAGAATGGTAGTGTCAGTTGGTAGGTTCTGCCGATGACTGTGACTTTGTATTCCTGCATCGCTTCAAGCATAGCTGCCTGCGTTTTTGAAGGTGCTCGGTTAATCTCGTCTGCTAGGATAATGTTGGCAAACAGTGGTCCTTTCACAAACTCAAACTCTCGCTTGCCGCCCGGCGTTTCTTGGAGGATGTCGGTCCCGGTAATGTCCATCGGCATGAGATCGGGTGTGAACTGGATTCGGCTGAACTGTAGCTCCATCGTTTCAGCAAACCGGCTGATTAATAGGGTCTTGGCGAGTCCGGGCACACCCATCAGCAGGGCATGGCCTCGAGCAAACAGACAGATTGCCAAGTGTTCAATCACCTGTTCCTGACCAATGATAATCTTGGCAAGTTCACCTTTCAACTGGTTGTAAACGCTGCGGAGTTCATCGATCGCTGCAACATCGTTGGCGTGCATTTGGTCGCTGTTTTGTATCGTTGTCATGGGATTTCCTTTTCTTGGTGTGATGTCGTTCATCAAATCTTCGCAGTGGAGCCCCCGTAAATACTCGGCATATTGGTAGCCGCGGGGAGGAAACTGCTTATATTTGCACCCTATTGTGTGGTATAATTGTTTATCCTTTGTGAGAGGGTAGCGCACCGTTATTTCAGACCTGCCTACAGACTTTTTTATATTATGACGCTATCGTTGTCGAAAGGTTGTCAATTGGCAACATGAAACGAAACCACTATATTGCCGAACCTAGTCCGTTGTCCAACCGTTCTTGGCTCAATTCGCTAGAAACGGTCTAGTGAGTTGGACAGGTTCCGTATAGCACTTCAAAGCTGAGAACGAATGATAATTGCCTCAAATAGTATATCAAACGAAAGGATAAGCATTTATGACGACAAAAGATTGGAAATTTTTAGCCGAACAGTTAGATAGAGAACTCGGCTTGAAAAATCCCGCCATCGCCATCACATTTTCTGACGAAGCTCCTCAGGGTGTGTCGGCACATGAGGGTGAGATACCAGCCCCCACGCCCGATGGTCGCAGCGGCAGGGTTCCGGCGGGTTGTGTCTTTTGGAAGGATGCGATTGATCAGACATTTACGACGGTGCCGGAAGACCACTACAACTGTAGCGTTGGAAGTGTCACACACGGCTTGAAAACATTGGAAGAGGTCATGAATAACGGAGATGTTGGTGCCATTGTGGAGGTGGGATGGGTGTCTCCCGAAGAAGCGATGCAGCTACCATTTGTGAATGACCGTCCGAACTATATTACCTATGGACCGTTGGCGGATACTCCCGTTGACCCTGATGTGATACTTTTGAAAGTAAATGGCTTCCAAGCGATGGTTATCCATGACGGATTTAGCGATACGGTTTTCGTTGGCAAACCGCAATGCCACATCATCCCGATCTCAAAAGAGCAGGGAAAACTTGCTATTAGTACGGGTTGTATGTTGAGTCGGGTGCGGACAGGGATGTCGCCGGATGAAATGACATGCACAATTCCGGCGGAACGGTTGGAGGAAGTTGTCGAAAAGTTGAAAGCTAGGCGCGAAGCGAATGCAGCGGTTGCGGCTTATGCCAATGAGGATATGCGTCGATTCGCCTAATCCCGCTAAACGGAAACTCCAACGCTTTGAGCGGTTTCAACGAGACGTTCCCATGTTGTATCATCGAGTGGGATGCCCTCCGCCAAACGTTGCTGACGGGTGCGCGCAGAGCGTTCACCGGGGATCGAAACTTCATCGAAACCGGGGGCGGTTGGAGAGGCTTTAACGAAATCTATCATCTGTGAAACGTGCGCTTCAAAATCCGCAATCTCTGTGAATTTCTCAATGTCGATGACGATGATAAGGAAGGCGTTACCGGCACCGGGCGCTGATGACCGACTGCAACCGGCTTCACACATCGCGCCGGCGAGAATATCCGTCAACATGCTTAGTCCGTAACCTTTGTGGCCTGCGATGTCACCGAATGGGAGTAAGGGACCTTGCGGCTGTTCGAGGTATGCGTTGGGATCGGTGCTTGGATTACCATCGGCGTCGAGGATCCAGCCTTCCGGCAACGGCTCGCTGCGACTGCGATACGCCCGAATTTTCCCGCCGGCAACGATGCTCGTGGTGAGATCGATGACCATTGGGTTGTCCTTCCCTGTCGGGAGAGCGCACGCAAAGGGATTGGTGCTGAGTCGCCGATCTGTACCGCCCCACGGTGCAACGCCGTGGTCCCCGCCATGTCCATTAAGAAACAACAAGCCGATCATCTTCGCTTCGGCTGCCATCATCACATAGTCGGCAAGACGCCCAATGTGGTTACAGTTGTAGACATTTACTGTACTGATGGTATGTTCTCTCGCTTTTGCAATGGCAACTTCCATTGCTTGTGTGGCGATGAATTGCCCCAATCCGCTATGCCCATCAATTATCGCGCTGGAAGGGGTTTCGCTGACAATCTCAATTTCCACATCTGGATCGATCGCCTTACTCTGGATGCTCAGGACATATTGCGGTAGACGCAAGACGCCGTGTGAATCGTGTCCGGCGAGATTGGACTCGATGAGCAGGTTCGTGATTGTTTGGGCTTTGTCCGGTTTGAGACCTATGGCGGTAAAGATATTGATGCTGATGGTTCTGAGGCGAGCGGCGGGAATCAGAGGCATTAGTTGATCGCCTCGTAGAAGAAATTCCGCTGCTTCGGAACGAACCCTAGCTCAGAGATAGTACGCTCGATTTCTTCGATGGGCATGCAGTAGACCGTTCCCGCCTTGCTAACAACGTTCTCCTCGATCATCGTACCACCCATATCGTTTGCTCCAAACTTGAGCGACATTTGACCGATCTTCGGTCCTTGGGTGACCCATGATGATTGGAAGTTATCAAAGTTATCGAGCATCAGTCGAGAGATTGCAAGGGTCTTGAGATATTCAAAGCTGCCTGCGGGTGGGATATGTTCAAGGCGGGTGTTCTTGGGTTGGAGTGACCAACAGATGAAAGCTGTGAAACCGCCTGTTTCGTCTTGCAATTCACGCAGGCGGAGGAGATGTTCCACGCGTTCACCATAACTTTCGACGTGCCCATACATCATCGTTGCGCTCGAACGCAAGCCCACGTAGTGACCTTGCCGCATTACCTCTAACCACTCATCCGATGTGCATTTTTTCGGACTGATTTCGTCGCGGGCATGATCGGTCAGGATCTCTGCGCCGCCGCCGGGAATGGAATCTAAGCCAGCATCGCGTAAACGGGTTAAGGTCTCTTTGAGGGAGAGTCGGTTGATTTTAGCGAACCAATCAAGTTCTGGTGGAGAGAAACCGTGGATATGAATTTTATAATTTGCCTTGATCCACTGGAGGAGGTCTTCGTACCAGTCGAGTTTCAGTTTGGGGTGTAAACCACCTTGCATGAGGATGAGTACGCCACCGAGATCTATCGTCTCTTGGATTTTATTTCCCAACTCCTCCTTGGACATCACATAGGCATCGGGGTCGGTTTTGTGACGATAGAAGGCGCAAAAATCGCAATCGACATAGCACCAGTTTGTGTAGTTAATATTGCGATCAACGATATAGGTGATCTGTCCTTCTGGGTGCTTCCGTTGTCGAATTGTATCGGCAGCCGCCCCGATTGATAGAAGGTCATGACTCTTGAAAAGGGTTAGCCCATCATCAAAATCTAGGCGTTCACCGGCTAATACCTTCTCCAAAATCGGTTGAATGGTTGCATCCATATTTCTTAATTTCCTCGTTTCATCGCGTAGATTTTTGTTATCTCTGAACAGGACATTTCAGTCATGTTCACCGCCTTCGTCGTGTCCCTCCCCGCCGCCGTGTTCACTTGAGCCGACCTCTGGATGGGCAGACCATTTACTAAAGTCCTGTCCTGCTGCATTGAGTTCAACGTTTACCTTTTGACCGGGGGCAAGGTCATTTGGTGTTGTAGGGCCCAGTTCTATCCCGTTAGATAGGTGAACTTCAACGCGCACTTTGGACAAGGTTTGGTTCGTTGTATTTTCTACCGTTCCAGTAAAAGTATTCGTGTTCGCATCATAGGAGAGTATTAACCGTGCGCCGTGTCGCACTTTGTCGTAAGTTTCATTTTTAGCAAACTGCTGTGCCGATTCTTCTCCTTCGCCGCCTCCTTCTTCGTGACTTGGTAGGTGCCCTGTCAGTTCGCGGTTTGCGTCATGTTCTCCATCTTCATCATGGTCAGATGATTCACAGCCGATGCCGCTAATCAGTGCTAGGATAATCAGCATGATTGCGCTTGATGTCCATATATTGAATCTCATCTATAGATCCTCCTCATTGTTTTGGACAAATTATATCACGATTTCTGAAAAGTAACAACCGAAAAACCCGATGGCTCCAGTTATTTCCCTTTCTTGAACACGCCGCGTAGCGTTTGGATCAGGGTGCCTTCGGCAAGCCACTTTCCGGAAACGCGCCAAACGATGCTCGAAAACGTCGGATAGACATGGATGATCCCTGCCAACTTCCGTAACGGAATGCCCGCACTCATTGCCAAAACGAACTCGTGGATAACCTCTCCCGCACTTGATCCGACTAGGTGGACACCTAAGATTTTGCCTTTCCAGCGGGTCGCAACGACCTTGATAAACCCTTTCGTTTCTCCTTCGGCGACCGCCCGATCAACATCGTGTAGATCGACTCTGAAAACATCGACCTTCCCATGTTCTTCACGCGCCTCTGCTTCGGTCAAGCCGCACCGGGCGACCTCTGGATCGCAGAAAGTGGTCCAAGGGACGACGGAATAATTTATTGCGCTAGAGCCGGGGAAGAAGATATTCCGAACAATCTGTGTCGCCTGAAACGCTGCAACATGCGTGAAAAGGTAATGCCCGACCACATCGCCGGCAGCGTAGATATTTTTGACAGTTGTTTGCAACTTATTGTTGACCTCAACCCCCTGTTTTCCGACCTTGACACCGATCTTCTCCAGTCCCAACCCTTCGATGTTCGGCTTCCGTCCCGCCGCAATCAGAATCCGATCAACGACGATTTCGCGTTCATCTCCTGTATCTGTTGCCTTGAGTTGGACGCGATACTCTTCCGATGCCTCGGTACTTTGCGGTTCCCAAACCGCTATATCCGGATTGAGTTCTTCGCTAAGTGGGGCATCGATCCGGTCGACCTGAACAGGATTGGTATTTAAGAGGATTTCAACTCCATCTTCTCGCAGGTAACTCAGCATTTTCTCGGAGACTTCGATGTCCTCTTTCGTTAAAATCCGATCGCTACGTTGAGCAATTGTCACTTTCGCACCTAGACGATGAAATGCCTGTCCGAGTTCAATCCCAATGGGACCCGCGCCTATCACCAGTAGCCTTTCGGGCAGTTGGTCTAATTCCCAGACATTTTCACTGTCCAGATAATCGATCGAATCTATTCCGGGGATCTGAGGCGGGGTTGGTCGGGAACCGGTTGTGACGACAAATTTTTTGCTCTTGAGCGTGAGGGTTTGGTCGTTCTCCGTATCTTGAACCACAAAGGTCCCCGGCGACTCGAAATGCCCTTCCCCGAAGATAACATCTACGCCCATTTCGCGGAATCGTTCCGGGTTATCATGCTCTTCCTCAATGATGTGTTGGGTGCTACGGACATACGCCATGACACGCCCAAAATCCACCTGACTGTCTTTCACAAGGATGCCGTATTTTTCAGCTTCTTTGATGTAATGGGCAATCTTCGCTGACTTTAGGATGGCTTTTGACGGGACACACCCTGTCCAGAGGCAATCGCCTCCCAGTCGGTGCTTCTCGACGAGGGCTGTTTTGACCCCCAGCTTTGCGCCCGCCACCGCCAGAACCAAGCCTGCGCTCCCTCCACCGATGATGGTTAGATCATATTCGTTCATCTGCGACTCCCTTTTCATTTTTATCATGAGTATACTACCAAGAGGGGACTTTGACAAGTAGAGAATATGCTTTAGAAAGCGTAATCTACGCATCATTAGCCCATCCAATCTACCGACAACGTATGGATACGCTTTTCTGTTGACATGATGGGAGAAATGGGTATAATCTCAAAGAAAAATACAGCCATAGTGATGCAAAAATATGTGCCTCAACATGTTGTCAGATTCGTAATAGGTCATTCTTATTAAAGCGTTTTACAGCTTAGGCGACGCACGAATTTTTTCCGTATCAGTCGATTATGACCACACGTAGCGTATTAATAGGGATCTTCGCAACGATAATCCTTGCTATTGCCACGCCAATCGGGGATTTCTGGATTCGAGGTACATGGCTCGCTTCCTGCCACCTACCTGTTGGTGTCCTGATGGTCTTTGTGTTTCTCCAACTGGTAGTCAACCCCTTCCTGCACCGCATCGGGACACCCCTCGCCCATTCTGAATTGGTGACCGTCTATGCGATGACACTAGTGAGTGCGGGCATTTCATCGTTGGGTTTTGCCGCCTATTTTATTCCCATTATTATCGCGCCTACCTACTATCAATCCCCTGAAAATGAGTGGAATATCACCTTTTTTCATCATGTCCCGGACTGGTTCGCACCACTAGACACAAAAACTGCACGACTCTTTTTTGAGGGGACACCATCCCAAACCTTCTCGGTGCCTTGGGAGTATTGGATTAAACCAATAGCAGCGTGGAGTGTTTTTGCGCTGGGGTTGTTTCTCGCCATGACTTGTGTCTGTGTTTTGCTCCGTCGCCAATGGATCGAACGTGAGCGGCTCGGCTTCCCGCTTGTGCAGTTACCGATCGAAATGCTCGGCGCGGAAAATCAGAACCGTGCAATCCCGGCATTTTTTCGATCGCCCGCGGTATGGATTGGAATCGCTTTGCCCGCCATTATTCACACGTGGAATGGGCTTCAATTCCATTTCCCTACCCTTCCTAGGATTCCGCTGTCCTACAGTTTCTCACAATATCTCACAGACAAGCCGTGGAACGGGATTCGTATGCTCGTGGCGATCATCTACTTTAGCGCAATTGGCTTTGTCTATCTCCTACCGACAGATCTCGCTTTTAGCCTCTGGTTTTTCTATCTGTGGTATCTTCTATTAGCTGTTGTAATGACACAATTCGGTTTACCATTGGGGCAACTAATCTATGTCACCCACGAGTTTGCAGCGTATCAGATGGCTGGTGGATTTCTGTTCTTTACCCTCGTCATCCTTTGGCGAGCAAGACGTCATCTGGCGGACACAGTCCGCCTCGCGTTGCGTCCAACTGGGCGGCAAGTGTCGAACCGATTGGATCCTACTGATAGATCATCAACCGAGCGAGTAGTTGAACCGATGTCCCCACGAGCGGCATGGCTTGGTCTATTGATTGGGATCGGAACCATGACCATGTGGAGTGTGATTGCTGGTGTGTCCTTTATCGTCAGCCTCGCGGTAAACTGCCTGTTTCTGATTATCATGATTGTGATGACGCGATTGGTGTCTGAAGGTGGTATGCTATTCATTCAGTCAACGTTCCGTCCCACCGATCTAATCAGGCCCTTTACCGGGACACGCCCGCTAGGTGCCGCAAGCCTGACGATATTAGCGTATCAGGAGATGATCCTTATGTTCGACGTGCGTTCATCGATGATGCCGAGCGTAATGGATGCGTTCAAACTAGTGGACAGTAAACGGCTGAATCAGCGATATTTCTTAATTCCCGTTGGGGTGTGCGTTGTAATTGCAATGGTGTTGTCGTCGATCACGGTGCTCTACATCGTTTATCGCTATGGTGGCACCAATCTCGGCGGCTGGTTTTTCTTCGGCGCGCCGTTCCGAGCGTTCCGTCGCCTAATGTCGATGCTCCTCGATCCTCAAGACCCTAGTCAATACAATATTTTGATGATGAGCATCGGCGCAGTTATCACCGTTTCACTGGCGGCTTTACGCACCCGTTTCCTCTGGTGGCCCTTGCATCCAATCGGGTTTGTGATGGGTCCCAGTTGGCCCATGATCCTGATGTGGTGTTCGGTGCTAATTGGGTGGCTTTGCAAATGGGTTGTTTTGCGATTCGGTGGGATTGGGCTATACCGGCGATGTAGACCGTTTTTTCTCGGATTGGTGTTGGGTGAATTTCTCACCGGGGGGCTGTGGCTGATAGCTGACTTTGTGGTGGGCAAGCCGGGGCATCGGATTATGTGGTGATTGGGGGTGTCGAATTGGCGCAGCTATCTGAAGGTCAACATTCTCCAACTCAAATCACATGGAGAGCTGTCCTGCTTGGAACTTTGTTGATTCCTGTCAATATTTACTGGCTGACAATTGTCGAGATCAAATATAACTCCCTTGATGGTTCCTCCCTTCCCCTCTTCGTCCAACCCGTCTTCCTCCTGTTTGCGCTTGTCCTGATCAACCATGTCCTGAAACGCCTCCGCCCAAATATCGCTTTAACGCAGGTAGAACTGCTGATTATATACATGATGGTAGCGGTTTCCTCTACCACGGGTGGGTGGGACTCGTTCCAAAATCTGTTCGGTAGCATCGGCCACCCTTTCTGGTTCGCGACGATAGAGAATGAGTGGGAAGATCTGTTCTTCCGCTACCTTCCAGATTGGTTGATGGTGTCCGATAAAAAGAGCCTCCAAGATTTCTACAAAGGGGAATCGACCTTTTATACCCTATACCACTTCTACACTTGGGCAAGACCCCTCGCGTTCTGGGGATTGTTCTTCCTCGTGTTGATGTTCATGATGCTCTGTATCAACACAATCATCCGGAAACGATGGGCAGAGGAAGAAAAACTTGCCTACCCGGTGATTCAGTTACCGCTTGGGTTATCTGAAAATGGCGGAGTCAGACTCCTGAAGAATCGAATGATGTGGATCGGATTCGGCATCGCTGCAGCTATCGGTGTGATTAATGGGATTCACTTCCTCTATCCACTCATCCCCGGCATTCCATACATCAAAGCAACGCCGATTTGGCCCGGCATTTTCTCAGATCACCCGTGGACTGTGATAGCGTGGATACGGGTTTATTTGTACCCATTTGGGATCGGATTGGCATTCTTTCTCCCGATTGAACTGTTGCTCTCATGCTGGTTCTTCTTTGCTATTCGTATGATCGAGCGGGTCATCGGCGCAGCAACGGGCGCGTGGCATTTCCCTCAGCTTAACGAGCAGTCTTATGGTGCGTGGATTGCAATTTTCTGCACGGCGATATGGGTGACACGTCGCCATCTAATCGAGGTGAGCAAGAAGGTAGTTAGAATTGATTCAACGCTAGACGATTCTGACGAACCGATGCCCTATCGATGGGCGGTGTTTGGCATTATTGGGTCGATAATCTTTATTGGGATATTCACATCTGCCGCCGGGATGGCGGTCTGGGTCGCGGCGTTCTTCTTCGGATTCTATTTTATACTTGCGGTTGCGATTACTCGTGTCCGAGCGGAGGTCGGAACACCCCATGAGCTCCTTTTCGTCAGTCCGCAACTTATCATGACAACAGTGTTTGGGACGCGGCGGATTAATTCAGCCAGTTTGACGATTATTGCATTGTTCGCTTGGTTCAATCGAGGCTATCGGAGTCACCCGATGCCAAACCAGATTGAAGCGTTCAAAATAGCAAACACAACCGGAATGCGCTATCGTGGTTTCTTGGGTGCTATGCTGATTGCTGCCGTTGTGGGGATTGTAGCCAGTTTTTGGGCAAACTTAGATATGACTTTTCGAGATGGTGTCGTCACTCAGGCGAGGGGGGCACAGTATGCAAGTAGCTGGCGGTCTTTTGGACTGCTGCGAGGTTGGTTACTCAATCCATCGGATGCAGATACCGCTGGGACTTATTACGCGATAGGCGGTGCTGCAGTCAGTTTCTTTATCATGTTTATGCGGATGCGATTCTTGTGGTGGCCCTTCCATCCTGCTGGGTACGCACTGGCGACGAGCTATGCGATGGATTATTTCTGGTCTGTGTGCCTTGTGACATGGGTGCTCAAGTCTATTATTCTCCGGTACGGCGGTCTCCGGATGCACCGACGGGTGGCTCCGCTGTTTTTAGGGTTGATCCTCGGAGACTATGTGATTGGCAGCCTCTGGACAATCATCGGGATGACCTTCGGTATTCAGACCTATAAAATTTTTATCTGATGGAGGGGTTATCAACCACACCCGGATGGCGATTGAGGTTTACCTTTGACGTATAGATTTAATCCGCCCCCACAGGGCGAAGCGTTTCCCTTTCGATTGGACTGCTGCCGCGATTTCAACTGGGTAGCCAGCCTCTAGCCATGCGGGAAAACCTCCTTCAAGCACTCTCACCCGCTCCGGGGGAAAACCAAACTCCTCAATTAACATTTGTGCCGCACGGACACTTGTGGCTTCCGCCTTTCAGCTTCAGTATAAAACAATTAATCCTTCGGCGGGAAGTGTTTGATGTCTCGTTTCAATCCCATCCGGAAATGGCATCGAAACGGCTCCGGGGATGTGTCCTAAGTTGTGATGAATCTGACCCCGCACATCAACTAGAGTCACCTTCTCTTTGGCGTCTAATAGGCGTTTGAGATCTTCTAGGGTAAGGCGCTCCGGTTGAGCGGCAAATACCTGAACGAGTAATTGCGAGTGCAGGAAAAACACAATAGCCCAAACAACAGTTTTGTTCAATCGTTTCATCGGTTTATTTCCTTAATTGTGAGTTGGTTTCAATTGTTAGCTATCCCTCACGCCACGGCGGTACTGTCCACGTATTGAACCAATTCCATTTCCACAGCACTTTCTTTGCCGGCATTTCCAATTCGTACTCTATACCAGCAGTAAAAGGCAGCAGCTTGGTTCTATTGTCTACAGTTTCACGGATCCATTCGATGAAGCCTAAGACATCAGTGACATTGGGGGGCCAGGTGCCGTGGGGAATTGGATCGGAGACACTATCGGTTCTGTAGTGCGTCGGGATCAGAAAACGTGGCTGTACCAGATCTACAAGATCCGCAAGGTGTGACGTGTGGTTTCCGCCCCACTCTGTCAACCCTAGTTTCATATGAATGAGAAAATCCACTCGTCCCTGTATGTTCTTTAATGCAGGATACGGCGCATGCAGGTCACCGGTGTGGAGGACTGAAATGTTCTTCTCTTTGTGCGTCACTAGATATCCGCAGGTTGGGATATGTGGGCGTGCATTCTCACCGCTTTCGATGGTTTCCACCTGAATTGCACCGAGATCCGCCTCGAACGGACCGGGGAAACTCCGATCGTCCTCTTGGGTATCGTTGAGATGTTTGGGGTACAGGACTTGGACTTTTTCCTCCGGCAGATATTTGGTGATTGGCAGATCCCGTTCAAAGGCGGCGTCCCCATACGTTTTATCAATCGGTTGTGCAGGGGTAATGCAACCGGGACTGACAAAGATCTTCTTGAAACGATCCCCATGACAGAGCTTCTGCAACGTCGGTGGGTGACAGTGATCGAAGTGTTCGTGGGAGATAAAGATGTAATCGTAAATCGGCTCCGCACCCTCTAGGTTCTCGTTGAATAGATAGGGATCAAACGCAATATTGACATCCCCAAAGATGACCTCAAAAGCACCACACCCCCACCATCTTAAAAATGCGTTTTCCATGCTATGCTCCTTATTTTGATCCAGAATTTGCAGTTGACTGCGTAACTTGAGATTCTCAGGGTCTGGAAACTTCGTCTCCGATTACCAAAATCTTCCGTGCTAAAGCCACGTCCTTTAGGGCGTGGATACAGCACGGCTAACACGGTTGTCAGTGAAAAAAAGGTTGATTTTCTTGGCAAAATATGGTATAGTTGTCTTGTCTTTCGTGGGAGAGACTAACGCCACCGCTTGGTGGTGTCTCCCACATCCTATTAGTCGGGATATGAAAGACAGAAAGACAATCCACGATGAAAACCTACAAGTTCAAGTTGTATTCCAATCACGGGAATCGAGAGTTGCACAAGACAATTGATAGCCATGCTGATGTGTGGAATCACTTTGTCGCTTTGTGTCGCCGGTATTATGCTATCTATGGCAAGTATCCGGGCAAGAAAGCCTTAATGCGACACTTGACCAAATTAAAGAGGCTTGCCAAGTTCGCCCACTGGACTCAGCTACCGAGTCAAGCACTACAGGACGTAATCGACCGACTCGATAAAGCGTATCAGAAGCAGTTTGCTAATCCCCGTCGTAGTGGTCGTCCCCGATTCAAGAAGCGAGTGCGATACAAGTCATTCACACTCAAACAAGCGGGCTGGCAACTCCTACCCGGTAATCGCATCAAGATAGGAAAGGTTGTCTATTCCTATTTCAAGTCCCGTTCAGTGTTTGGTAATCCGAAACGCTGCACAATCAAACGGGACGCTATTGGCGATATATATATCTGTGTACTAACAGACTATGAGGAACCTGACCTCAATCGACCCACGACGGGTAACAGCGCGGGGTTTGATTTCGGTCTCAAACGGTATCTCACAGGACATAACGGACACGATATAGACTCGCCACAGTTTTTCAAACGCAGTATCAATGCTATCAAACGTGCTAACAGAGCACATTCACGAACTAAGAAGAGATCAAAGAATCGTGAAAGAGCTCGTTTAGACTTGGCACGAAAGCATCGCAAGATTGAACGACAACGAGAGAATTTCCACTGGAAACTTGCACACCTGCTTACTAACCAATACGACGAAATACGACTTGAAACTCTCAATATGCAAGGCATGAAAGCCTTGTGGGGGCGTAAGGTCAGTGACCTGAGCTTTGCCGATTTCGTCAAGAAATTGGTCTATATTGCTAAGAAAAAAAGTGTCAAAATCACAGGCATTGATAAGTGGTATCCAACAAGTAAAACCTGCTCAACTTGCGGTGTAGTCAATGAAACGTTAAATCTGCGTGATAGACAGTGGCAATGCAGTGATTGTGGCACTATACACGATAGAGACCGCAACGCTGCGATTAACATCTTTAGGGTTGGGGCATCAACCCTCGACGGAGAGGATGTAAGAGACACTTCGGTGTCCAATCCTTGTTGATAGCGCAATTCCCATAACTGTTAGGACAGGGAATCAAAAGAATCCCCGTCCTTCAGGGCGGGGAGTATGTCAAATTAACATTATACCACGCTTATGTCAAGTTGTATTTCGGCTCGTCTGTATCTGTTTTGCGTGATCTAACTCTCATTCGTTTCTCTGTTTATTTGCTTCCTCTATGCTTCGATATTTAAAAATTCCTTTTGGGTAAGTAATTGGACAGAGTTTATTTGCAAAGTTCCAAAGTTCAGCTACTCGACCGAAATATGCTTCATCAGGACGGAAATTCCATAAGGCACTTTCAGCTTCTTCAAAAGTTTTATATTTATAGACCGGCATATGATTGGCTTTCCAATTAAAATCATTCCTGACTGGAATGGTTGGATTGTTTTGCACTGCTATAAGATCTCTGAATTGATCTGCCATAGCAATCTGCTTTCTTAGACGTGCATTAGGTGACAAGCTCGTGTAGGTCGTCGATCCACTTGTAGCCTGAGTCGTCTGCCAACCTATATGCGCCACCCATCACAAAGATACGCTTTTGCACTAAAGCCGTTGCCATCCACGCTTTTTTCTCCGGCAGGGACGCATCGGAGGTCCAGCGATCTGCATCTATGTCATAGATTTCGACGTTATCGTAGTATCCTCCGTTTCCCCAGCCGCCGAAGGTGTAGATTTTGCGATCAACAACGAGGGAGCCGGGATCACATCTGGGCGTTGGAATTGGAGCAAGCTGCTCCCATTTTCCCACATCTGGGTCAAAGACATAAGTGTCGCTATTGGGTTTGCGTTCAGTTCCCCCGATTCCAGCTGTGATGTAAATCCTGTCGTCTATCGTAGCAAGGGCGGGTCCTTGGAGTGGCGTGGGTATGGGGACTCCCGGTGACCACTGATCCCGTTGTGGGTCGTAGATTTCCACTGTGTCGAGATGGGGTCCGCCGGTTCTTATTTCGTTATTCATGGCGTTACCTCCAATCGCGTATATTTTCCCCTTACAGAGCGTCGCAGCTAGCCCGGCGCGCGGCGCGGTGATTGGCTGAAGAGACATCCACGTTTGGCTGGTCAGGTCAAGTACCTCTACGGAATCCCGGATGTCATAGTTAGCGGGATCCCCCGTTCGCGCTTTTTCGTCCTCTGAACGGATGGTTTTGCCTGCAATCGTATAGATTTTTTTCTCCAGCAGGACAGCGCCAAACCACCCTCTTTTCGTCGGAATTGGAGGTCCTTGGCTCCATGTATCTGTTTCCACATCGTAGATTTCGACCACGTCTGAAGTAAGATCTCCGCCTCCCGAAATTGCGTAAATCTGATTGCCAACGGTGATTGCCTGCAAATCGTGACGGGGAGTCGGCATAGATGCTTTTTGAATCCACTGTCCCATGGGTTGTGACCTCCATTGTATATGACCAAGTGTGTTCTATTCCGTTGTGAGTAGCATCTTTGTGCCATGACTACTATTCTCATTGTAGCAGGAATGTATCGAAATTGCAAGGGTTGAAGTTAGGTGTCGGGATTCGGGGATTCCTACTACATTTGTTGTGCGGCAGTCGGGATTCGGAGATCCCTCCTACAGTTTTGTGTGGGAGTATATAGAAGGAAGTGTCCAAGAGTTAGGCATCACTGGGGTTGGATTGTACTCGAAAAACAGACTAATCTTGACACAACTGGAGACCTGCGCTATAATTTCCACATATTAATCAACCCACTCATCTTGAAGCAGCGTGTAATCTGTGGAAAATTGTCTTAATAAACAACGATAGATCGCTTAAGTCCTGCCAAGTTCATCGACGCCTTGAAAAAATTTTAGGAAGGAGTCGCCATGACAAATAGGATTATCTCTCAATCAGCCATATGGATTTTCTTAGGGACTGTGTTCATTGTATGGTTCGGTTGTGGCGACAGTGAAGATCCCAGCGTTGATAAACCCACAGTGACAGAAGAGGCATCAACTGACGATTCTAGCGTTGATAAACCTCCAACGGTAGCGGATGCTCCAACTGATAATACCAACGTCAATACTCCCCCGGTAGTCGCGGATGCTCCAACTGATAATGTCAGGGTTGATAACCCTCGAACGATAGTGGAGGCTCCAACCGATAACGCCAATGTTGATACTCCCCCAGCAGTCGCGGATGTTCCAACGAATAATACCAACGTCGATACCCCACCAGCCGTAGAAGATTCACCAGTTGACGATGCCGGCATCGATCCTCCCCCGGTGGAAAAAGATACGCCGGCTGACGATGTAATCGTTGAAGTTGTGGTTGGTAGTCTTCAAGGACAGGTGGCACAAATTGAAGATGCTCATATTCACGTCCATGTCCTGCAAAATGGTGCCGCGGTTGCCTCCGCCCAAGCTAACCTTGATGGTAGTTACCAGATCGATGACATTAAGCCCGGAACCTACATTGTTCAAATCACAGCGGAAGATTATAAAGTGGTTGAACGAACCGTGCAGGTCCGCGCGGGTGAAGTTTCAGTGCTGGATAACATAGTACTCGAAGCACTGGCACCTCCTCCTACCCACATTCGCGGGTTGGTATTAGACCAACAAACGAATGCCCCTCTCGATGGAATCCGCGTTCAACTGATTGATGAGGCAGGCGGTGTCCGTGAGGCACTGACAAAGCAGACAGGCGGGTTTGAATTTGAAAACGTCCCTGCAGATCAAGGATTCGTTCTCATTATTGATATTGAAAAGTACGAGAAACAGGAAGTTACCGTTGATCCGATTTCAGCAGGTGAAATTGCGAAGCTGCAGGTTGTGCTCGACCCTATTCACATTGATGCACTCCCCATCGGCGATGGTTTACACGTTGGGGTGACTGCCCCAGCTTTTGAACTGCCCGATCAGGACGGAAAGCGTCGGGCGCTCACTGATTATGCAGGGCAAAAGGTTGTGCTGGCTTTTGATCGTGGGCGTTGGTGAATATTCTGTCTCAGGCAACTTGTAGAGTTGCAAAAGTCTTATAAAGCGATCGCAGCTGAAGGTGCTGAACTTCTCTTTATAACCTCCGATCAGCTCGCTGCGGACTTTCGGACAGACTTTCCAAAGCTATTAGACCCGGAGACAACGGTTATTGATGCGTATAATGCGACGGATCCCTTAAATCACAAAATCGCGAGGCCACTGTACTATATCGTTGACGAAAATGGGATAATCCGATGGAAGTTTCTTGATGTCCGGCTGCGAGGGCGCTTAGATCCAGCTAAGTTGGTTGAAGCGTTGAAGGGATTGTAGCGGCAGGTGTAATTTACGCGTTAGCTTCAAATTGGAAACTTGCAAAAATTATCAAAAACTCCTTTAGGTCTAAAACCCAAACATTTATGTTTGGAATACAGATGGCTTCAGCCTTTTGCCTTGTATTTACAGTCGAAACATGATATACTTGTTCTTAGAGGTTGGGGGTTCCGCTAACTGTTAGCAGGGGTAAAATCCGCAACAGTTAGGATATACCGACGGGTATTGGGTCCCTCAATAAACCTCACCAAAGTTGCCCTTGTGGGCAGTGGGCAGGGCATTGTCCATTGCGTTAGCGGTATGTAAGACGGACTTCGGTTCGCAGCCGTGTTTGACCGCACAATTAGCTCTCCTATCGGGAAGGGCGCGCTCCGATTTTCGGAGTCCCGATTTATCGGGATAAGAATCCCAATCCTTTAGGTTTGCGGAGTATGTCAATGACTTGAAAAACGATCCATGCTAAAATTAATTGTCGTTTCTCTTTTTTTAGGGTGTAATATATCGAGACTCACAGGAGATGTCACTTCGCCCAAGAGGCGAAGTGTCTGTTAGGGTGTCTTGCTAATAAGGGGGGAAATTTCGATGAGATTGTTAATAGCAGGAGTTACGCTGGGCATTTTGGTCTTCGTTTGGATATTTGCGTTTAGTCCAATCCATGCGAGGGAGCACGTTTTGCGGATCGAGCATTCCGGAAAGTTTAATAAAGATGCTAGGGTATGCTGCG